>NZ_BDBT01000026.1 GCF_001613125.1 Nocardia shimofusensis NBRC 100134 | reverse complement strand
AGATGGCCACCATGCCTGCGACCCGGTTGGCGGCGGGCTCGTAGGCGTCCAGGACGCGCTCGAGCAGGTCGAAGTCGGACTGGTACTTCTCGAACAGCGAGCGGGCCAGCACGTCGCGCAGCAGCAGCACGATGCCGAGGATCTCGTCGGTCTGCACCCCGCGCACGACGATGCGTTCGGACAGATCGCGAGCGTAGTCCCCGAGCGCGCCGACCGAACCGGTCTCCAGCACGGTCACGTAGTTGTCGTAGACGGAGGTGACCTCGGAGAAGATCTCCTCGGGGGTCATCGCCGTCAGCAACCGGGCCTCGGTGATGCGCCGCGCCCACTGCGCGCGCAGGGCGGTGCGGTTCTGCCGAAGATGCTCGACCAGTTCCGAGAGCAGGCGTTCGCCCGCCCCGTCCGCACCCGGCTCGGCCCGGGTGGAGCTGAACAGTTCGGACAACGGGTACTCCATTGATCGAGACGCCGCATTGATGCCGGACGCCGGGTCGGCGCGCACAGGCCGTCGTCAGCGGCATCGTATACCGCTTCCCACGTCGTCCGGACGGGTTTCCACAGTGCGCCACAGGATAATTCGGCAACCGTCCAGTTTGTATTTTCGGCCGTGTCGGCAGCGGTTAGCCTCGATGTATGTGCCGAAACATCACCGCCCTGCGCGGGCTCGAACCGCCGGCCACGCCGGAGGAAATCCAGGCCGCCGCGCTGCAGTACGTGCGCAAGGTCGGCGGCCTGACCGCAGTGTCGGCGACCAGCCGATCGGCCGTCGACGAAGCCGTGGCCGAGATCGCCGCGGCGACCACCCGCCTGCTCGAGCGCCTGCCCGAACGCAAGGCGCCCCCCAAGTCCGTGCCGCCGCTGCGCCGCCCGGAAGTCCGCGCCCGCATCGCCGCTCACGAGGCCGCCCATGCGGCCGGCCGCGAGCACACCCACGAACACACCTGATCCGGCGCGGGTCCGAGGGGTCGGTTCAGAGCAGACCGCTGCGGCGGGCCGTGTCCAGTGCACCGACCCGGGAATTGGCGCCGAGCTTGCCATAGATGCCGCGCAAGTGCGTCTTCACGGTATTGATCGACACTCCGAGATCGGTGGCGATCTGCCCGACGGTGCGCCCGGTCGGCAACTGCTTGAGCACCAGCAGTTCGGTGTCGGTCAGTGCGGGCCGGAAGATGTCGCGGTGGGCGGCCGGATTCGCCCTGATCCTGGCGACGAACGCCTCGGCGCGCGCGAATCGCCCGGAACAGGCGTCGAGCAACGCGATCGCGCCCGGCACGTCGAGGAAAGGGCGCGCGATCTCACCGTCGGCGGCCTCGTGCACCGCCCGTTCCAGCGTCTCGGCCCCCGCCCTCGGCCTGCCCAGCGCGAAGTGCGCCACCGCGCACACCAGCCGGGCGGTCACCCGGCTGTTCGGCCGCAGCGCGTCCTGCGCGCACAACAGCGGTTCGAGCGAATCCAGCGCCTGGCGCGGCTTGTCCTCGGCGAGCGCGCAGGCCGCGCGCGCCAGCGTCACATCGGGCAGTTCGCCCAGGCGCGATCTGGCCTTGTCGGTCAGCAGGCGGGCGGTGCGCGGCTCACGCATCCGCAGCAGCGCCCACACCACATGGGGCACCAGTGCCGCGGTGTAGAGCGGGTGGTCGTCGCGATCGAGCAGGGCGAGCATGTCGCGATGCAGCGTGTCCACCACCGCGCCCGGCGTCGGCCCGCCGGCCGCGCCCGCACCGTGAACCGATTGCGTGCCGAGACGAGCCAGCTGGCCGAGCAGGTGACCGTGCCCGCCGACCAGCGGGCTGTGCGCGCCGTCGCGATCGCGGTGCCAGGCCAGCGCCGCGGTCAGGTACGAGGGCTCCGGCGCCTCCCCGCGCAGATAGGCCGCGGCCGCGGCGATGGTCATGACCTGCGCGGCGTCGAAGGAAGCCAGGAGATCGTGGTCGGCGGCCACCGCCAGTGCCCGTGCCGCCCTGCGGCGCATGGCACTCGTCGATTGGGCCGTGGCGGCGGCCAGGGCCAGCCGGGTCGCGGTGCGCAACACCAGCCGGGGATGGCAGGCGTGCTCGGCCAGCGCCGACCCGCGATGCAGCAGTTCCTCGCCCTCGGCGATCCGGCCCGCCAGCACGGCCGCGGTCGCCGCCTGGATATCGGTGTAGCAGTCGATATCCGGGTTGCCGGTCGAGGTGGCCGCGGGAGTGAACGCGACGGGCGGGGCGCCGGTGCAGGCCGCCACATCGACGGCCAGCGCCCCGATCAGTGCCTCCGTCCACGCCGCGGGGGCGAAGGACTCGCGGTGAGCGCCGCGCGCGACGGCCAGGTCCAGATAGGCGCCCGCGTCGGCGAGGTCGCCGTGCACGAGGGCGTCGAGCACCCGCAGGGCCCACAGATACGGGTCGTCCATCACCTCGACGGCCGCGCGGGTGAGTTCGTCGAACAGCGCGCGGCCGTTGCCGTCGAGCACCATCGTCAGTCCCGCGGTGACGACGAAATCCAGCAGCTCGCGCCGGTCTCCCGCCGCGCCCAGATGGGCGAGCGCCTCGGGCAGGTGCCCGGCGGCGTGCAACCAGTGTGCGGCGGCGGTGTGCAGTTCGGTGATGCGCGCGGTGCCGAGCCGGTCGGCTTCGGCGCGGAAACAGGCGCGCAGCATCGGATGGTGCTGGATCCACACATCGGTGCCGCGTGCGGTGCGGGTCAGCGGGAATCCGATCCGGTCCAGTTCGTCCAGGTAGTGTCCGGCGCCGCCCCCGGCGAGTTCGTCGGCGAGTTTCTCGGTGAACGCGAGGGGCACACCGGTGACGGTGAGGAACGCGCGCAGCGCGGGGGTGAGGTCGTCGAGCAGTTCGGCGGCAAGGTATCCGGCGACCGGGTGCGGCGGGCGCTCGAGCAGCGCGGGTGCCTCCAGTTCTTCCGGATGCGCGGCCAGATGGACCGCGAGGATACGCACCAGCGCCGCCCAGCCCCTGGTCAGCCCGGTTACCGTGGCCAGGCCCGCGTCGTCGAGACGCACCCCGTGTTCGCCGCAGAGCCGGGCGGATTCGCCTGCGGTGAAAGCCAATTCGGCCGCACCGAGGCGGTTCAGGCGGGCCCGCAATTCCAGCAGATGCCAGCGGATCGGCGGATCGTGGCGCGCGCAGACGATCACCGTCCTGTCCGGCGGGGCGTCGAGCAGGAGTCGTTCGAACTCGGCGGTCGCCTCGGGGTCGGCCAGCAGGTGTGCGTCCTCGACGATCAGAACCCCGCGGGAGGGGAGGTCCGGCGGTGCGGCCCGCAGTTCGGCGGCGCGGGCCCAGTGGACGGTGAGACCGGGGCGGTGGGCGGCCCAATCGGCGACCAGCACGGTCTTGCCCGTCCCCGCCGGCGCGCTGAGCAGCAGCACGCGGCTGTTGTCCGCGGCCACGGCGGCATCGAGGACGTCGAACAGCAACGGTCTGGCGATCGGTGTGAACGAGAGCGTCGGCTCCCTCGGATATCCGGCCGGACCGGGGTGGTGCGAAGTGCTCACGGCGCCCTGCCTTTTCGATGCTTTCGGGCCATTGCTTTCGTGCCATGCCGACTGTTCTGCCACGAGGCGAGAAAACGCGATTCACCACTACACACGCTCAGAGAGCAGAATTTACCGGACCGATGCCCGTGGAGTTCGGACCGCGGAGTCTTGTTATTCAAATTTCACCGCTGCGGTTTCCGGCTGAGCGGCGCACGCAGCGACGCGTTGGCAACGGTTCCATACCGTTCTCGATCGGTGTCTCCGACGACCGTCATGATCGAAAAAGACACCTCGCGGTGAACCCCAGCGACCCGGCGGAGCGACGAGGCTCGACCGGGTAGAGAGGTCAGGTGCGTGATGAGTTCTGTGCGTTCGTCCCACTGGGCGAGTCGTCTCGCCGCCGTTCTAGGCTTCGCCGCCACGGCCGCCATGGCGACCGAAATCGCCGGAGCGGGTGGTGTCCGAGCCGAGCCGCTGTGGCCGGGCGGCCCCGACATCCCCGGCGTGCCCGCCATCGTCGCGCCGCCGCCCGCGCCGTGTTCGGAGCTGGCCCGCGCGTGCCTGCGGCTGACCACCAACGAGGCCTGGCTGATGGACGGCGGTCGCACCGTCTACGGCCCCACCCCCATCTCGCACGGCATGCCGGGCTACGAGACGCCGCCCGGAGTGTTCTCGGTGGCGTTCAAGAAGCCCTTCCACTGGAGCACCATGCACAACGCGCCGATGGAGTACGCGATCTTCTTCAACGGGGACATCGCCTTCCACATCGGACCCGTCGACAAGCAGTCGCACGGCTGCATCCGGATGACCCCGGAGGGCGCCAGAGCGTTCTTCGGCTACCTGTCGCCCGGTGACCGAGTGGAAGTGGTCGTGTAGAGCCTGCCGGTGCGGCGATGTCGCTGTCACGGGGCTCGCCGCTGAGAGCGGATCTGCCCAGGGCAGCGTGGACCCCGCTGCGGCCCGGCGGCGGGGCACCGTGGGTTCATGGCTCACGACGACAAGACTCCGCTGTTCGACTGGCGGGCCAGAGCGCAATTGCTCGGCCGCCGCATCCTGGTCCTCGACGGTCCGCTCGACGACGACAACGGCACACTGCTGGCGACCCAGTTGCTCACGCTGGCCGCCGAGAACGACACCGCGCCCATCGCGCTGTGGATCCATTCGCCCGGCGGCTCGGTGCCCGCCATGCTGGCCATCCGCGACGTGATGCGGTTGGTGCCCTGCGAGGTGTCCACCCTCGCTCTCGGGCTGGCGTGCAGCGCTGGCCAGTTCCTGCTCTCGGCGGGCACGCCGGGCAGGCGCTACGCCCTGCCGCACGCGCGCATCCTCATGCACCAGGGTTCGGCGGGGATCGGCGGGACCGCCGTCGACGTCGAGGTGCAGGCGAGCGATCTGCGCCATACCGTCGAGACGGTGCTGGGCCTGATCGCCGCCGACACCGGGCAACCCTACGAGCGAATCTACGAGGATTCCCTGCACGACCGCTGGTTCACCGCCACGCAGGCCGCCGAGTACGGCTTCGTCGATCACATCGTCGACGACTTCGACCAGATCGTGGCCTTCCGTCGTCGAGCGGGGCTGGCGATATGAGCGCCTACACCATTCCCAATGTCATCGCCGCGCATCCGCGCGGTGGCGAGCGCATCACCGACATCTACTCGCATCTGCTCGCCGAACGGATCATCTATCTGGGAACGCCGATCGACTCCGGTGTCGCCAACGCGTTGATCGCGCAGCTACTGCATCTGGAGTCGGAGAACCAGGACCGCGAGATCGAGTTCTACATCAACTGCGAGGGCGGCGATCTGCCGTCGATGCTGGCGGTCTACGACACGATCCAGCACATCGGCGCACCGGTGCACACCACGTGCGTGGGCCAGGCCATCGCGGTGGGGGCGGTGCTGCTCGCCGGCGGCGCGCCCGGTCACCGCGCCATCCTGCCGCACGCACGCGTGGTGTTGCACCAGCCCGCCGCCCGCGGCCAGGGCCCGATTCCCGATCTGATCCTGCAGGCGGACGAGCTGGTCCGGATGCGCTCGGAGATCGAGAAGATCCTGTCCAGGCACACCGGTCAGCCGGTGGAACGGCTGCGTGAGGACACCGACCGCGACCGTGTCTTCACCGCAGCGGCCGCGCTCGAGTACGGGCTGGTCGACACCGTGCTCAGCCCACGCGGCTGAGGAGCCCGGCCCCCGCGAACCGGCCGTTCGCGGGGGCGAGTCCCGATGCCGGGGCGAGCAGCGGCGGCGCCGAGAGGGGGTGCAGCGTATGTGGCCGCACGTCGCTCGGGAACGAGTCGGGGAAACCGAACTCGGGCCGCGCGCAGCACGACACCGGACCACCGGTGCGGCCGGGGGCGGCGCGTCTGCGGTGCGCTCGCAGGTCGTCGGTGATCTGCACGGTGAGCCCGATCAGCGTGATGCCGAGCGCGCCCGCGACCGCCGCGATCATCTCACTGGAGGGTTCCTTGCGGCCACGTTCCACCTCGGAGAGATACTGCGGTGAGATGCCCGCGCGCCGGGCGATCTCGACCAGCGTTTCGCGCTGTTCCAGGCGCAGGGTGCGCAGGCGTTCGCCGAGCACCTCCCGCCACAGCGGCTCCGGCACGGGAGCGGGCCGCCGGTCCTCGCGCCCGCCGGGGATCGAGTGCAGTCTCGGATGCTCGGTCATGGTCCTCAGGCTACGAGCCACCGGGATCACGGGGCGGCCGATTCCGCTGTGGGCGGACGAGTTCGGCGTGGCCGCCGCGCCATGCCGGGGCGAGCGCGCATGATGAAGCAGTGGCCGAGAACCGGAACGAACCTCACCTCACCGCCGAGCCCGACCTCAAACCACGCAGCCGCGACGTCACCGACGGGCTGGAGAAGACCGCGGCGCGCGGCATGTTGCGCGCGGTCGGCATGGGCGACGACGACTGGGAGAAACCGCAGATCGGCGTCGCCTCCTCGTGGAACGAGATCACCCCGTGCAATCTGTCGCTGGAGCGGCTGGCGCGCGGCAGCAAGGACGGGGTGTTCGCCGCGGGCGGATTCCCCATGCAGTTCGGCACCATCTCGGTCTCCGACGGTATCTCGATGGGCCACGAGGGCATGCACTTCTCGCTGGTCTCGCGGGAGGTGATCGCCGACAGCGTGGAGACCGTGGTGCAGGCCGAACGCCTGGACGGCACGGTGCTGCTGGCGGGCTGCGACAAATCGCTGCCCGGCATGTTGATGGCCGCGGCCCGGCTGGACCTGGCCTCGGTCTTCCTCTACGCGGGCTCGATCCTGCCCGGTATCGCCAAGCTCTCCGACGGCAGTGAGCGTGAGGTCACCATCATCGACGCCTTCGAGGCGGTCGGCGCCTGTGCGCGCGGGTTGATGAGCCGCGCCGACGTCGACGCCATCGAGCGCGCCATCTGTCCGGGGGAAGGGGCGTGCGGCGGCATGTACACCGCCAACACCATGGCCAGCGCGGCCGAGGCGCTGGGCATGTCCCTGCCGGGCAGCGCCGCGCCGCCGGCCACCGACCGCCGCCGCGACGGTTACGCCCGGCGCAGCGGTATGGCCGTGGTCGAGCTGATCCGGCGCGGCATCACCGCCCGCGACATCCTCACCAAGGAGGCCTTCGAGAACGCGATCGCGGTGGTGATGGCCTTCGGCGGCTCCACCAACGCGGTGCTGCACCTGCTGGCCATCGCGCACGAAGCGGACGTCGATCTCGAGCTGGCGGATTTCGCCCGAGTGGGTCGCCGGGTTCCGCACCTGGCCGACGTCAAACCCTTCGGCGCGCATGTGATGACCGATGTCGACCGTATCGGCGGCGTGCCGGTGATGATGAAGACCTTGCTCGACGCCGGATTGCTGCACGGGGACTGCCTGACCGTCACCGGTGCGACGGTCGCGGAGAACCTCGCCGAGATCGCCCCGCCCGACCCGGACGGCACCGTGGTCCGGGTGCTGAGCAGGCCCATTCATCCGACCGGCGGCATCACCATCCTGTCCGGCTCGCTGGCTCCCGGCGGCGCGGTGGTCAAGTCGGCGGGCTTCGACTCCGACGTGTTCACCGGCACCGCGCGCGTCTTCGACCGGGAACGGACCGCGATGGACGCGCTGGAGAACGGCGTCATCACCGCGGGCGACGTGGTCGTCATCCGCTACGAAGGTCCCAAGGGCGGCCCGGGAATGCGCGAGATGCTGGCCATCACCGCCGCGATCAAGGGTGCGGGCCTGGGCAGGGACGTCCTGCTGCTGACCGACGGCCGCTTCTCCGGCGGCACCACCGGCCTGTGCGTCGGGCACGTCGCCCCCGAGGCCGTCGACGGCGGACCCATCGCCTTCGTCCGCGACGGCGACGGCATCCGTCTCGACGTGGCCGCGGGCACCCTGGATCTGCTCGTCGAGCCCGGCGAGCTGGCCGAGCGCGCGCGGGGCTGGCGACCGCTGCCGCCCCGTTACACCCGCGGTGTGCTGGCGAAATACGCCAAACTCGTCGGCTCGGCATCCCAAGGCGCGGTCTGCGATTGAGCGCCGGGCCGATCACCGACGGGGTGGCCGGTGCAGTAGCTTGAATCGCAGAACTCACCGACTTGCCTACGAAGAGAGCTGATCGATGCCGAGCACCACAGAGCCGACCTCCCGGGAGACCTCCGCCGCGCGCGCACAGATCGGTGTCACCGGCCTGGCCGTCATGGGCAGCAATATCGCCCGCAATTTCGCCCGGCACGGGTACACGGTGGCGCTGCACAACCGTTCGGTGGCCAAGACCGACGCGCTGCTGGCCGAGCACGGCGGCGACGGGGATTTCGTGCGCACGGAGACCATCGAGGAGTTCGTGGCGGCGCTGGAGCGGCCGCGGCGCGTGCTCATCATGGTGAAGGCGGGCGAGGCGACCGACGCGGTCATCGAGGAACTGGCCGCGGCCATGGAGCCGGGCGACATCATCATCGACGGCGGCAACGCTCTCTATACCGACACCATCCGCCGCGAGGCGGCCATGCGCGAGCGCGGCCTGAACTTCGTCGGCGCGGGCATCTCCGGTGGTGAGGAGGGCGCGCTCAACGGGCCCGCCATCATGCCGGGCGGTCCCGCCGAGTCCTACGAATCGCTGGGCCCGCTGCTGGAGTCGGTGGCCGCGAAGGTCGACGGCACACCCTGCTGCACCCACATCGGCCCGGACGGCTCCGGCCACTTCGTGAAGATGGTGCACAACGGCATCGAGTACGCCGACATGCAGCTCATCGGCGAGGCCTATCACCTGTTCCGCGAGGCGCTCGGCTTCGACGCCAAGCAGATCGCCGACGTGTTCACCCAGTGGAACAGCGGTGATCTGGAGAGCTACCTGGTGGAGATCACCGCCGAGGTACTGAACCAGGTCGACGCCACGACCGGCCGCCCGCTGGTCGACGTCATCGTCGACGCCGCCGAGCAGAAGGGCACCGGCCGCTGGACGGTCAAGTCCGCGCTGGATCTCGGCGTGCCGGTGACCGGCATCGCCGAAGCCGTGTTCGCCCGCGCGCTGTCGGGTTCGCGGGCCCAGCGCAAGGCCGCCGCCGGTCTGGCCGCGGGCGCCCTGGCCGACAAGCCCACCGACGTCGAGCAGTTCACCGAGGACATCCGCCGCGCGCTCTACGCCTCCAAGGTCGTCGCCTACGCGCAGGGCTTCGATCAGATCGCCGCGGGCAGCGCCGAATACGGCTGGAACCTGAAGCCCGGTGATCTGGCGACCATCTGGCGCGGCGGTTGCATCATCCGGGCCCGCTTCCTCAACCGCATCAAGGACGCCTACGACAACGATCCGGCGCTGCCCAGCCTGATCCTGGACCCGTACTTCCGCGAGGCCATCGAGACCGGCATCGACAGCTGGCGCCGCGTGGTCGCCACCGCGATTCTGCTCGGCATCCCGGTGCCCGCGTTCGGTTCCTCGCTGTCGTACTACGACGCGCTGCGCTCGGAGCGCCTGCCCGCCGCGCTGACCCAGGCCCAGCGCGACTTCTTCGGCGCGCACACCTACGAGCGCGTCGACGCCGAGGGCAAGTTCCACACCCTGTGGAGCGGCGACCGCTCCGAGATCCAGGCCTGATCCGTCGGGAGCCCTGACCCGCGGGGAGCGACGGGAAAGGGCCGGACGATCGTCCGGCCCTTTCCCGTGTGCGTGGCATCGTGCCCGGCGGCCCCCAGCTCGGCCGGGCGCGGTTCAGATGACGGTACCGACGTCGTTGGCGACCAGGTCGTCCAGCGCGTGCTCGGCGACCGCCGCGATCGTCATCGAGGGGTTGCACGCCGCGGTGTTGCCCGGCATGAGCGCGCCGTCGAGAACATACAGACCGCGCTGGCCGAGCACGCGGCCGTCGACGTCGCAGACCGTGCCCATGCATGCGCCGCCGAGCGGATGCCAGGTGGACGGGAACAGGGCGTTGGTGTCGATCAGCGTCGTGTCGGGTCCGGCGATGCGGTGCGCGATCGGGCCGATGCGGTTGTCCTGGATGACCGAGTCACCGTCGGCGGGCCAGTACAGCTTGGCCTCGCCCGCCCCCGCGTCGTAGTCGAATCGGCCCCGGCCGCGGCTGACGCCGTAGCCGACCATCATGGTGCTCTGCGGGTCGATCTGCAGGGGCGGGATGGACGCCTGGATCAGCGTGCACGCGCCCTGCGGGTCTTCCCAGTTCTTGCTGCCGTAGACGACCGGACCGCCTTGGGCCTGCCCGAAATGCGCACCGGGGTTGTGCCAGACGTAGATTCGGTCGGCATTGGTGCCCCAGCCCTCGCCGAGCGCGTCGGGCAGATCCGGGATGCGTCCGGTCGCCTTGGCGCGCACCAGCAGCTTCGTGGTGTTGACCGAACCGGCCGCCATGATCAGCGTGCCCGCGGTGATGATCTTCTGGGCCAGCACCGTGCCGGTGGTGTCGAGGCGGTTGACGTAGACCGTCCAGCGCCCGTCGGCGGCACGCTCGACGTCGGTCACCTCGTGCAGCGTCTCCACGGTGACCAGACCGGTCGCCTCGGCGGCGGCGATGTAGGTGACGTCGACGGAGTTCTTGCCGCCGTTGTTCACCCCCATCGCGCCGTCGCCGTTGGTGTAGGAGGGCTTCATCTCCCCGCGCAGCTCGGCCAGCGCGTAGTTCCAATCGATCGGCATGGGGATCTTCTCGAGCGGCAGCCCGGCCTGGCGCACGTTCTCGGCGAAGACCCTGGCCGAGAGGTAGTTCGGGTGCTCGACGAGTTCGTCGGGAGCCACCGCCAGACCCAGCATCCGGGCCACCCGCGGGTAGTGCACCCGGTCGAGCACACCCCAGTCGAGCTCGCCGGGGAAGTGTGCGGTGAACACCTCTTCGGTGGGCTGCAGCGACATGCCCTGGTAGACCAGCGATCCGCCGCCTACACCCGAGGCGCACAGCACGGTCATATTGGTTCCCGGCACTGCCTCGATGAGGCCGGTGTAGGGCTCGAACAGCATCGGCGTGCCGAACAGGTTCGGGCTCGAGCGGTACCAGAGCAGTCGCTTGTCCGGCGCGGAAGCGCGCGGGAAGGTCTCGGCGTTCGGACCGGTCGGCCAGCGCAGGCCGCGCTCGAGCACGGTCACCGGCACGCCCGCCTGGGCCAGGCGCAGCGCGCTCACACCGCCGCCGAAGCCGGATCCCACCACGACGACGCGATGCTCTTCGAAACTCACCGGGATCTGATTGCCGCGAGCGGCGACGGCGTGCCGCCCATCGACATTCCGAGAACCCGCGACCAGTACACCCGCTGCGGCTGCTCCGGTCAGCACGGAGCGGCGCGTGATTACCGACATAACACCCTTTGTGAAGTAGAGAGACCGGACAACGTTGTCCGGTCTCTGGGGGAGTCTGCCGTGTGCGTCACATTCGCGTCAACCTTTCCGGCGGGTTGTGTCCGATTCGCCGGGCTCGCCGCCCAGCGCGCGATGACGCACGGCCCGCCGGCGAAATGGCCGATGACCGCCCGTAACGCCGTCGATTCCTCGCCGCCGTCACCCGGACCGCCGCGAGGCGCTCGAGGTCTTCACCCGCTCGATGAGGGTCGGAACTGATAGCGGTGTGCGACGTATGTGACCGGGGCGGCAGCGTCGATGAGTTCGCTTCGGGCGTGCGCGATTGCCGGACAGGTTACAGGCGAAGCAGAGCGCGCCGGGATGATCCCGGCGCGCTCTGTTCCAGCAGGCGACCGTGGCGAGCCGGTCGGTTCAGACCAGCGCGCGAACCTTCCCCCGCAACCAGCCGATGACGGTCTCGCCGCCGGCGACCCGGTAGTGCGGATAACTCTGGTGCGCGCCGGAGGACAGGAAGTTGTCGATCTGCCGTTTGCGCTGCTCGTAGGCGGAGTTGTTGAGCTGGTCGTGCAGCAGCCCGAGACCGCCCGCGGCGAGCACGTCGGTCAGCAGATCGCCCGCGGGCAGTTGGTAGAACTGGCTCGGATCCGAAGCCTGCGCGAACATTCCGGCGATCCGCGCGGCGAAATCACCGTCCGGGGTGGCGCAGTAGAGATCCTCGGGGACGCAGAAGGTGTAGGTGACCGGGCTGAGCCAGCCGAAGCCGCCCAGACGCGGCCCGCCCGCGCCCGCACCCGGGACCGCCGGGCCGATCAGCTGATCGGTCGGCGAGCGGCGCGGGTCGGCGACGAGACCGACGAGACCTACCCGGTCCGGCGGCACCACACCGAGTCCGGTGCCGATCTCGGCCGCGAGGTCGCCTGCCGCGTCCGCGCCCTGGCTGTAGCCGAGCAGCGCGAGACGTGTGCCCGCGCATTGCCTGGCGACCTCGGCGACCAGTCCGCGCGCGCCGTCGGTGGCCTCGCGCTTGGAGCGTCCGTAGACCTCGCCCTCCCACGGGAAGGCGGTCGCCGCGTAGGTGACGTAGTCGACCCGGACATTGCCGGGCAGACCGTCGGCGGCACCGGCGAGGATGCCCTTGCCCGGTTCCGCGTGTGAGGTCTCCCAGGTGCCGGGCACGACCACGACATGGAGGTCGGGGCAGGAGCCGGGGGCGGCACCGGCGACGGCTGTGCTGATCGGCAGCATGGTGATCGGCAACGTGGTGATCGGCAACATGGCAGCAACCATCGCGACTGCGCGGACCGTTGCGTTCGTCCATCGAGAGAGCATCGTCGTACTCCGTCTCTGCACTGCCGGGCGAGCGCCCGGATGGTGAACAGCGTCCCGCGACCAGGACGCCGAATGGTCGGCCGAACCCTGACGAAATAGTAACTGCCAGACCGATAAGCTGCTGGCTCTATGGCACTCAATGCGACTGTTCACAGCTTCGCCGTCGGACTCGCCGACCTCGACCGTGGCGTCTATGACGATCTGGAGCTGCGGGTCGCCCGCCATCCTTCCGAGACGGCCGAATTCATGCTCACCCGTGTGCTCGCCTACTGTCTGGAGTACACCGAGGGCATCGCCTTCAGCGACGGCGGCGTCTCCTCCACCGATCAGCCCGCCGTGCTCGCGCGCGACGCCACCGGCGCGCTCACCGCCTGGATCGAGGTCGGCGCCCCCGATGCCGAGCGGGTGCACCGCGGCAGCAAATCCGCTGAGCGCGTGGCCATCTACACCCACCGCGACCCGGTCAAGGTGCTCGCCCAGTACAACGGCAAGCGCATCCACCGCGCCGAGCGCATCCCGCTCTACAGCCTCGACCGCGCGTTCGTCGATGCCGCGGTGGCTGTCGTCGGACGCCGCAACACCGCCACCCTGTCGGTCACCGAGGGCACGCTCTACCTGGAGATCAACGGATCGGCGTTCGAGACGGTGGTGCACGAGCACCGGATCGGTTAGCTCAGCGGTTGCGGTACCCGGTGGGCGCGGTGGTCGGTGGCCGCGAGGTTCAGCGGTCGCGGTGCGCGACGGTGCTCAACGCGAACGCGATATCCACCGCGACCGAGGCGAGCCGGTCGCGTTCGACGTTCAGCCGTCCGTCCGCCCAGTCCAGGTACAGCGCCACCAGCGCGCCGTTCAGCGAGGTCGCCTGGATCGCCAGGGTGTCGTCGTCGGCGGGCACCAGCTCGCCCGCCTGCGCGCCGAGCAGGGGCACCAGCGCGCGGATGAACGAGGGCATCCGCGCGGCGCTGTGCTCGTGCAGGATGTCGTCGCCGAGCGGCTCGCGCAACAGGATCCTGGCCCGGCGCGCGTCTTCCTCGAAGTACTGCGCGCACAGGTCGACGACCGCGCGCGCGGCCGCCCGCAGGTCGCCGGTCGGCGGCAGCTCCTGGATGCGTTTCATCAGGTCGGCCTCGACCCGGTCGTAGACCGCGCGCAGCAACGCTTCCCGGCTGTCGAAGCTCTCGTAGAAATAGCGCGGGCTCAGGTTCGCCTGCCGTGCCACCGCCCGCATGGTCACCGCGGACGCACCGGCGGTGCCCAGGATCTCGGTGGCGACCGCGAGCAGCTGCTCGCGCCGGTCGGCACTGCGATCGTCCATGGTCTGGCCGCGCCAGAGTCTCGGTGAACTCATCGCCTCATCCTCGCACTCCGCCCCGGCCCCGGCCCCGCCGCGCCGGACCGGCGCGGCGGATGCGGCGGCGGTCAGCGCTTCAGGCGGTCGTCGGACTTCAGGTAGTTGATCGCCAGATCGCGGCCGGCGATGCCCGGTTCGCTCTCGCACACCGAGCGCAGCGCGTCCAGCACGCCGACGCCGGTCAGGTGATCGCCCGGGTGCAACCCGTCGGTGAACCGGAACTCCACCGTCGCCGCCCCGGACGCGGAGTCCGTCGTGGTGGCCAGCCGGTAGCGCAACGGCACGCCTTCGGGTTCGGCCCGCGTCCAGATCGAGTGGTAGCCGACTTGGGGGCCGAGATCGCGGTGCACGCTCACCCGCTCGACCTGACCGGCGTCGCCGATCTCGACATCCACGGCGGTGGCGGCGTTCTCGGCGGCGCCCGCGCCCGCGAACACCGCTTCGTCGAGGACGTGCAGTCCGGCCTCGTAGAACCCGGCGACCGCCCGTACCGCCGCGACCGCCGCTTCGCTGTCGGTCGCCCCGAGGCCGGTGCCGGCGAGCGAGCCCCACGGATACACCCCGGCGTCGGGGAACCGGACCTCCTCGAGCAGCTCCACCCGCCGGATGTCCCGGGTGACCTCGGCCAGCGTCCGTGCCATCCGGATCGCCACCGCCGATTGGAACCCGGCGCTCGCGTGGAAGGTCGAGGAGCCCGCCCGGCAGGCGGTGAGGATGTCGGCCTCCGGCAGGCGCTCGTCCAGCGGCAGCGTGGTCACCACGTCGTAGCCGGCCCGCAGCAGATGCGGCACCGCGGTTTTCGGCGCGTCGGCCGCCATCTCCTCGGCCCCGGGCAGATAGACCACGCACTCGGTCCCGGTGGGCGGCTGCTCGGTTCCGGTCGTGCGGGCGACGAGGGTGAGATCGGCGCGGGCCTCGACTCGTTCGGCTATCCGGTCGGCGAGCGGACCTTCGCCGTGGACGGTGACGCGGATGCGATGGGTGCTCATGCGTTCTCCAGGCGGTAGCGCGGGGCCAGATCCGGGGTCACCACGCCCGGCGCGGCCGCGCACAGGTCGGGGACCACGGCGAGCATGGCGTTGACCGAGATGTCGGTGACCGCCGACCATTCCCCGTCGAAGTTCTCGTCGTCGAGTTCGTTGCGCATCTCGATGGTGCCGGGGCTGCCGTCCAGAGTGATCACGTGCCCGCCCGCGCTGCTGCGCGGATGGTCCGGCCCGAGATGGGCGTTGCCCGGCCCGACGTGCCAGCACTCTTCGTTGGTCATGAACAGCGTGTCGCCGATGTAGCCGCGGTAGGTCATGTGGATCGCGCCGACGCTGCCCGGCTCGATCACCGTGCCACCGGCTTTCACCCGCACGCGGGCGGGCACGGGATAGACGTGCCGCTGGACCCGCACCTGATCGGCGCTCGCCCCGAACAACGTGTGCGCGACATTGGCGAGCACCGCGTCGAAGTAGAAGTGCTGCATCAGCGCGATCGCATGATCGGAGTCGACCTGGTCGAGGTCGGTGCCGAAGCCGAGACTGGCCAGCCCGCCCCACATCCCGTCCGGTGCGGGGGAGAGATCACCGACCTCGAGGAACCGCACCCGATCGACCTCGTCGAGCAGCCCGGCCAGCCGCAGCAGCAACTGCTCGACCATCAGGCCGGGATGCAGGCCGGTGCCGTGCAGCGACACACCGCCTTTCAGGCACGCCTGCTGCAACCGTGCGCCCGTCGCGCGCCGCGGGATCGCCTTGTCCACGAGCGCGCCTGCCAGCTTGTCCAGCATCGGCCGGACCGGGGCGGCGGGCGCGGAGTCGATCGCCTTCATGGCCAGCCGCAACCCGGACAGCGCACCCTTGAGCTGCGCGCCGAAGGCGTCGCCGGTGACCCGCATGGCCGAGACCGTGCGCAGCACCGACAGCGGTGACTGCGAGGCCGACAGCCAGGTCGGCATGGCCGGATTGTGGTACGAGGCCGCCGAGACCACGTTCTTGCCGGACTCGAGCAGGTCGATCACATCGGCGTCGGCGCCTTGCACCAGGGCGGGCGTGGTCGGGGTGTGCACGACGACATCGGCGTCCAGCGCCAGGATGTCCGCCTTGGAGGTCGTCGCCGCGACCCCGACCGGCGGCAGACCCACCAGCTCCCCGATGTCCTTGCCGTTCTTGTGCGGACTGAACACCTTGACTCCGACGACGTCGAAGTCGGGCGACTGCAGAGCAGTGCGCAGCGCGCGCCCGCCCATGTCGCCGGGGCCCCAGATGATGAGCCGATATGGACGTGCCACGTAACGCCTCCTTGCTGTTGGACGCATGTCTAACACGACTTCGCTTCCGGCGGGCGGCGTTTGGGTGAGGCGTACCAGTTTTCTAACGGGACGCGGAATCGCCTGCGACCGCGCCGGTCTGGGCGATGATCGCCGAGCCCATCCACCGGCGCAGGTAGCGGCGCAGCTCGTCGGCCTCGCGCGGCGGCGAGCCGGGGGAGACGAAGAACGACTGCATGGTGCGCAGGATGTATTCGACGAGTTCCGGCAGCGACTCGTCGTCGTATCCGTAGCGTTCCCAGTCGACGTCGAAGCGCCGGATCATGGTGAGGCCGAAGGCTTTCGCCTCCGGTGAGGTGATGCCGTCGCTGTGCACGCTCGAATGCGCGCCGGTGAGCAGCAGTCCCAGATGCGGGATGCGCCTGACTTCGGTGAGGGTGAACACCACGCCCTCGGTCATCGCTTCGACCGGTTCGTCCAACCCGGCGACGTGCGCGGCCAGACGGTCGAGGAACCCGGCCACCGAGGCGAGGGCGGCGGCCTTCATCAGTGCGTCGGCGCTGGGGAAGTAGCGGTAGACGGTCTGGCGGATGACGCCGAGCGATTCGGCCACGTCGGCGATGCCGATCTCCGATCCGGTGCGCGCGATCAGCTCGACGGCGGTGTCGACGATGCGGCGCGCGGCCTCCTCGTCGTTGTCCGGTGGCTGTCCGCCCCACCCACGTCGTCGTGCCAACGGCTCGCTTCCCGACTCGAAATGCGCTCGAAAATCATGCTCTGATCAGGGGTTCGACGCTATCACAGCGGGTCATGGCACGGCCGTGACGGACTCTTTCGGCGAAAGCGATCATACAGATGCCATCGTGTTTGTATGATTGTGTGGACAGTGGCGCCGCTGTACCCGCGTGCGCCGGCAATCGATGAGGTGGGCGACGTGACCGATCTGGTAGTCCGGAAGATGAATTTCGCGTTCGAGGACCACGAAGTGCCGTTCCTGTGGAATCCGCAGAACCCGGCCTTCTCGAGCATGGCCAACGCGGTGTCGTTCCTGGCCATCGGCTTCGAGAAGATGATCGTGAACATGATCCTGCAGGCCAAGCCGGTGATCACCGACGCGGCGGTGGCCGAGGAGGCCGAGGCGTTCATGCGTCAGGAAGGCCAGCACTCCACCGCGCATCGCCAGCACGTCAAGGGCCTCATCCGGCACTATCCCGGGCTGCAGGAGACCCTCGACGAGGTGATCGGCGCCTTCGACGAGCTCACCCGCGACACCTCGCTGGAATACCGGCTGGCCTACACCGCCGACCTGGAGGCCACCTTCACCCCGGTCTTCAAGCTGATGCTCGACAACGAGGCCGCGCTGTTCCGCCCCGGCGACGACCGGGTCGCCTCGCTGTTCATCTGGCACTTCGTCGAGGAGGTCGAGCACCGTAGCTCGGCGCTGATCATCTTCGACTCGGTGGTCGGCAGCGACATCTACCGGATGCGTCAGGCGCCGTCGATCTTCAAGCACGTGCTCGACGTCATCAAGATCGCCTCCGAGGGCTTCAACAAGCACGTCCCGCTGGAAGAACGCAAGGTCGACGCGATGGCCATGTTCGCCAGGTACCGGCGAGTGCAGAAGCTGCGCACGTGGATTCCGGGCCTGGAGCCGGCGAACAACGGACCGATGCTGCGCGCCTTCGACGATCTGCCGCTGCGCGAGCAACTGGTCGCGCTCGGCGGCGTGGTGCGCTCGCAGATGCCCAGACACAACCCGGCGCACGAGAAGCTGCCCGCGCTGGCCGGCGAGTGGTTCGCCCGCTACGACGCCGGTTACGACGTGCAGCGCTGGTACACCGCCGACGCGACGCTCTCCTGAGCGGGGACGGGTAGATCATCATGACCGAGCACTGTTCACCCACCTTCTCCCAGCTCGCCGAGGAACTGGGCTTCTCCTGCGCGGAGATGGGCGGGCTCGTCGAGTTCCGCAGCCCCTTCGCGCTGGAGAACTGGACGCTTCCGGTTCTGGAGTCGACCATCATCGTCGGCGCGGTCCTCGCGCTCGTCCTGGCCGTGGTCCGGCTGCGCCGACACGGCGACCCCACCAATCTGGTGCTGTGGTTCGGAGCGACCGCCTACCTGTTCGTCATCGAGCCGCCGCTGTACTTCCCGGCGGCCTTCGGCATCGAGGAACACGTGGACACCATGTTCGCGCACAACGTGTTCACGGTGGATTTCCTGTGGGGCAGGCTGCCGCTCTACATCGTCGCCATCTATCCGTTCCTGGCGACGCTCGCCTTCGAACTGGTCAGGATGCTCGGCATCTTCCGGCGCTACGGCGTGCTGATCGGCGCGGCCTGCGTCGGCTTCGTGCATCACTGCTTCTACGAGATCTTCGATCACCTCGGCCCGCAGCTGCGCTGGTGGGAATGGTCCACCACCAACCCGATCAACCAGCCGATGTTCGATTCGGTGCCGCTGCCCAGCGTGGTGGTGTTCGCCGCGCTGTGGCCGATGTCGCTGGCGCTGTGCGTGCAGTACTTCGTGGGCAGGCACGTCGATCGCGGTCGCGAGTTCTCCGGACTCGAATTGGTCTGGCGCACCGTGGTGATCGGCCTGCTCGCCTCGCTCGGTACCTTCCTGCTGCCGCTGCCCGCCACCGTCCTCGGCATCGCGGGCACACCGGTGCGCGGCACGGTCTACGCGCTGGAACTGGTCGCCGTGGTGGTGGTCGCGGTCTGGGCGCTGAGCACCCAGTGGTCGCGGCTGCGGAGGGAGCCCGATCAGGCGCCGGGCTACGTGAACGATTTCGCCCGCTGGTACGGCGTGGTCTACCTCGGCGTCATGGCCCTGCTGTGGGCCACCGCGCTGCCGGACTTCTTCGCCGCGGTGGACGGCGTGACCGGCAACGGTGATCCCCTCGGCAACCTCTGGTACACGCTGGCCTGCTTCGTCCTGTCGATCCTCGTCCTGGTCGCGGCCTTCACCGTGCCGACAGCCGGGAAGACGGAGCGGGCGGGCGAGCGGGCACCGGCGCAGCAGTCTGCCTGAGGACTCGCGGGACCCGATGCCGCGGCCGCCGTGCGGGGCCGCGGCATCACTCGTTCGTGCGGCGGTGCCGCACCGCCCCCGTACGTCTCGCCACTTCCGGTCGTGGATGGCAATTGTCCTGCGGTGCAACCACTTCAGCGTTTATCGCGTGCGATACTCTCGCTCGGATCTCGTGCACCCGGCGGTAGGGCGGCCCGGTGCGGCAGCGTCGTACACCGAATCGAGGCACGTGAATGAACCACAAGCTCTGGTTGCTCGGACGGTCCATGACGGTCGGCGCGCGGATGCTGGGGGAGGCGCTGACCCGGCCGAAGGCGCGCACCATCGATGACGTGCCGGTGTCGGGGGAGACCATCACCCCGGAATGGCTGACCGCCGTGCTGTGCCGGGACACGCCCGGCGCGCGGGCCGAGTCGTTCGAGACCGTCGGCGGCAGCTCGGGCACCTCCACCCGGGTGGCGATCCGGGTCGGCTACAACGACGTCGGTGAGCACGCCGGACTGCCGAAGGATCTGTTCGCCAAGACCACCACCGCGTTCTCCCAGCGCATCCTGCTCGGCGGCGGCAAGATGATCGACGGCGAGACCAGGTTCTTCCGCGACTTCCGCCCGCTGGTCGACATGGAGGCGCCGATCGGCTATTGGGGCGCCGCCGATCCGGGGTCGTGGCGCTCGATCGCTCTCATGGAGGACATCGCCGTCACCAGGGGCGCGCAGTTCATCGAGCCGAACGCCAGGATCGGTCGCGACCAGATCGAAGACCTGGTGCGCAATCTGGCCCGGCTGCACCGCACGTTCTGGGGGCATCCCGGCATCGGCGAGCTCGAGACGACCACGGAGGCGCTGCGGGCGTATCTGGCGGCGATCGACATGAAGAAACGCTGCGCGGTGGGGCTGGTCCGCGCCGCGGAAGTGGTGCCCGAGCGCCTGCACGGCCAGAGCGAGCGCCTGTGGGCCGGGGTGGCCACCGCCATCGACAAGGCCACCGGCGAACTCCCGCAGACCCTGCTGCACGGCGACCCGCACATCGGTCAGACCTACCGCACCGCGCAGGGCCGGATGGGGTACGTGGACTGGCAGGTGGTGATGCGCGGTGGCTGGGCGCACGATTTCGCCTACACCGTCAACTCCGGGTGTGAGCCCGAGGACCGGCGCGCCTGGGACGCCGAGCTGCTCCGCGCCTATCTCGACGAGCTCGGCGGCCTCGACGGCGCGGCCCCGTCCTTCGACGAAGCCTGGACGGCCTACCGGCAGCAGTCGATGTTCGCTTACGCCGCATGGGCTTTCACCATCGGACGGGCCCCTTACCAGCCGAAGATGCAGTCCGAGCAGACCTGCCTGACCCTGCTGCGCCGGATCACCACCGCCATCGACGACCACGACTCCCTCACCGCGCTCGGCGTATAGTTCCATCGCAAAACATTCCACCCGAACGGTTTTCGGGGGTTCGCGTGGCCGCGGCGCGGCGACGGCGATACGATTCGACGGGTTCTCCCGGTGTGTGCGTGACGTGGCCGCCGGGGCAGTGTGTTTCGGCGGTAACTGTTGAAATGGTTGTCCGCCAGTGTGTTTCGGCAGAGCAGTTCGTCGGTGGACGGGTCGTGCCGCCATCGGGCACAGCGTGGTGCCACACCCGCAGTACACGAGAACGAAGTCTGGAGTTCTTCCCTTGAGTACGCCCCAGTCCCGGGTGCAGGTCCTATCGTGCCCGGTCGCTCATGGCTCGCCCTTCGCCTCCGACGAGGTCGCGATCCCGCTCTACACCGAGGAGTTCGCGGCCGATCCGCACCGGCACTATCAGCAGATGCGCGCCCGGTACGGCTCGCTGGCCCCGGTGGAACTGGCGCCGGGTGTCCCGGCCACCCTGGTGATCGGCTACGCGACCGCATTGCGCGTGCTCAACGATCCCGACCATTTCCCGGCCGACCCACGCACCTGGCAGCGCAACATTCCGGCCGACTGCCCGATCCTGCCGTTGATGGAGTGGCGGCCGATGGCCAGCCGCTGCGCTGGCCCCGAGTTCGAGCGCTACCGGCAGGCGATCACCGCGAGCCTCGAACAGGTCGACCTGTACGCGATGCACGAGACGGTGGGCCGGATCGCGGTCCCGCTGATCAACACCTTCTGCCAGGACGGGCACGCGGATCTGATCCGGCAGTACGTCTTCCCGCTGGTGTTCGCCGCCGTCAACGAGATGCTCGGCTGCCCGCCGGAGATCGGCCAGCAGGTCGCGGCGGGCACCGCGGCACTGCTCGAGGGGGTGGAGGCGGAGAAGGGCGATCAGATGCTCACCGAGGCGTTGCAGCAGCTGGTGGTCCTCAAGCGCGCCGATCCCCGCCACGACATCACCACGGCACTGCTGCGTCACCCCGCAGGCCTCGACGACCGAGAAGCGTCCACCCACGTCTCGCAGGTCTACGGCAGCGGCATCGAGTTCGAACTGAACCTGATCGCCAACACTCTGTTGCTGATCTTCACCGACCACCGCTTCGGCGACAGCGTGCTCGGCGGCAACCTCAGCTCGCGCGACGCCCTCGACGAAGTGCTGTTCAACGACCCGCCGGTGGCGAACATGCTGATCACCTATCCGCGGCAGCCCATGCTCATCGACGGCGTCTGGCTGCCCGCGCACCAGCCCGTGGTCATCTCCATGGCAGCCTGCAACAACGATCCCGCCGTACACGCGGGCGACCTGACCGGCAACCGCTCGCACCTGGCCTGGGGAATCGGCCCGCACGCCTGCCCGGCCCAGCCGCTGGCCAACCTCATCGCCCAGGACGCCATCGATCAGCTGCTCGACGCGCTGCCGGAGATCCGCGTCGCGCTGCCCGAGGACGGTCCGACATGGCGGCCCGGTCCCTTCCATCGGGCGCTGTTCGAATTGCCGGTGACCTTCCCGCCGATGGCGCCGCTGATCGTGTAACCCGTCCGGCGGTCGCGCGCAGTGTGCCACCGGCCGCGTCCGGGCGTCGGGCTGTCCCTGGTCCGGCAGGGCGGGGCCCGAGCGGGCTGTGCTCGACATTCGAGGTATCGCGCCGTGTGTCCAGTGGGGTTACTGTGTCAAGCAAATGCTTGGTTGTTCGGCGGCACGAGGAGGCTCTGGTGAGCGACCTGGAACGTTACGGACCGTGGGCGGTGATCGCCGGTGGTTCCGAAGGCGTCGGCGCGGCCTTCGCCACCCAGCTGGCCGAGGCGGGCCTGAATCTCGTGCTCATCGCCCGCAAGCCCGAGCCGCTCGCGCGGACCGCCGCCCTGGCCCGCGAATCCGGTGTCGAGGTCCGCACCCTGTCCGCCGACCTCACCGACCCGGCCGCCGTCGAGGCGATCATCTCGGCCACCGACGATCTCGACGTCGGCCTGCTGATCTACAACGCCGGAGCCAACAGTTACGGCAGCGAATTCGTCCTCGGCGACCTCGACCGATTCCGGTCGGTCATCGACCTCAACATCACCGCTCAGCTGGCCTTGGTGCACCACTTCGGCGCCAGGATGCGCGTGGCGGGGCGTGGCGGTCTGCTGCTGGTGGGCTCCATGAGTGGTTTCCTCGGCGGCTTTCACCAGACCGTCTACGCCGGGGTGAAGGCTTTCGGCAGATTGTTCGCCGAATCGCTGTGGCTGGAGTTGCGCGAGCACGGCGTGGACGTGCTCGAACTGGTGCTCGGCGTGACCCGCACTCCCGCCATGGAACGGGCGGGCCTGAACTTCGACGTGCCGGGCATGCGGGTCGGCGACCCCGCCGACGTCGCCAGGGAAGGCCTCGAGCACCTGTCCGACGGCCCGCTGTGGATCACCGGCGGCAATGCCGAGGCGGTCGCGAAGCGCAACGGCCTCGACCGCGCGCCGTTGCTGCTGACCTCGCACGAGCGGATGCGCAAGCTGTTCGCGGCTCGCGACCTTCCGGCCGCGGGACCGAGGGGCTGACCGATGCGTCTCGGGATAGCCACCCCGGTGGTCACTCGCGTGCCGGGCGCGCACTCCGACTGGGAACGCACGGCGGGCATCGCCGAACTGGCCCGCATCGCCGCCCACGCCGACGCCCTCGGTGTCGCGCACCTCACCTGCAGCGAGCACGTCGCCGTCCCGGTGTCCGTCGCCGAACAACGCGGCGGTACCTACTGGGACCCGCTGGCCACCTTCGGCTATCTCGCGGCCCGCACCACTCGCATCCGCTTCGTCACCCAGGTACTGGTCCTCGGTTACCACCACCCCCTGGCCATCGCCAAGCGCTACGGCACCCTCGATGTCGTCTCCGGCGGCAGACTGACCCTCGGCCTCGGCGTCGGCACCCTCGAGGAGGAATTCGCCCTGCTCGGCGCGCCGTTCGAGGGCCGGGGCCCGCGCGCCGACGACGCCCTGCGCGCCCTGCGCGCCGGGCTCGCGGGCGCCACCCCCGAATACCATGGCGAGCACTACGATTTCGGCGGCCTGGTGATCGACCCGCACGCCGTGCAGTCCCGGGTGCCGCTGTGGATCGGCGGCCGGACCAAGCGCTCACTGCGCCGTGCGGTGGAACTCGCCGACGGCTGGACCCCCTTCGCCCTGTCCTACACCGACGCCGCCGCCATGCTCGCCGAAGTCGAGCGTCGGCCCGGTTTCGAGGTCGTGTTGTCCGCGGGCCCCCTCGACCCGCTCGGCGACCCGGTCGCCGCCGAACGCCGCCTGACCGCCGCGAGCGCCGCGGGCGCCACCACGGTCAACGTGTCTCTCACGGCCGATTCCGCCGGCCACTACTGCGAACAGCTCAGCGCCCTCGCCGATCTCGCGGCGCGCTGGTGCAGCGCATCACCGGAAGGCTCGGCGAAGCAGTGACAACGACGTACGAGCGCCCGGCCGCACGCGAAGCGCGCCTACCGACCGCGTACGAGTCGCTGGGCGCCGACTAGCCGACCAGGTCCGCCGCCCGGAAACCGTGGCCCCGCGCGTAGTCGACCACCTCGGCGACCCGGTCCGCCTCGCCGTGCCCGATCGCGCACTCCCGGTACCGCTCGATCGCGTCCTCGAGCCTCGGTCCCGGTCCGTCATCGGCCAGCAGGACGACGATCGCCTCCCAGGTCCGCACCCCCGGATCGGGCAGGGCCAGCAGTTCCTCGAGGTAGCGACCGGGCTCGAGCAACTGCACCGCCCGCCGTGCGTAGGCGTGGACCCGCCGGGGCAGTTCGGCGCGGATCGACTCGATATCGGACTGCAGTGCGTGCCCGCCCGGCTGGCCCGGATCAACCCGCAGCGTCCACGGCGCGGGCGGCTCGCCGGGTTTGGGATGCGGGCCGAGCAGGTCCGGTCCGGTAGCCGCCGCCAGCGGGACCGGCGTCCGTCCCCGCGCTTCGTCACGCCGACGGCAGTACTCCCACCATGCCGCAGGCGTCGCGCTCGCGGTCAGCCCGAACGCGAGCGTCTGCTGACCGTCGGTCCATGTCCGCGACACCCTGGTCCGGCCCACCGAGGCGACACCCGCGTCCTCCACCCGCGTCCAGATGGGCTCGTTTCCGTGAAAACCGTAGGGCTGGAGCAGTTTCGCGGTATCGCGCAGGAGTCGGCGCAAGGCTGTATCGGGGCTGACCATGATCAGGCAGAGTAGCGCCGCCGTCCGACAGGGTGGGCAACCGAATCCCCGGAGAGGTTCTTCAGTGCCGATCGTCCGCGTCAGCCCGGACTGTCGAGGTTGCGGTATTGATCGACCAGATGGAGGTAGAAGCGGTTCTGCGGGGGTTCCAACGGTATCGGGCGCAGGTCCACGGTGATCGTTTTGCCTGCCGCCATGGAGTATCCATCTCTGGTCAGGCCGAGATCTTCGGCAAGTGCCTGTGCCAGTTCATCGAGCTCGTCGTCCGTCACATAGACCGCCAAGCGGCACTCGACGGGAGTCTGGTCCTCGCCGAAGTCTTCGCCCCATGCGCGCTGGGCGAATTCCTGCCTGGCGATCGCGGGCCCGTAGGAGGTGAAGCAGGGGATGCGATTCACACCTCGCACCCGATGCGCGCTCTCCTCCAGCAACAGTGCGATCGGATGGATCCCGTCGGTTTCGAGTGCCTCGCCCGGCGCGGTGTCGGGCAGGCCGAGCCCGATCGTGAACTCCCACACGCTGCGGTCTTCCTCGTTCACCCGGGACCTCCTGTGATCGGATATGAGCCGCTCGCAAGCCTACGAGCCGGCGCCTCCGGCACCGCCTTTGCCGTTTCCGCCACTCGCGCCGCCGGCTCCGCTGCCACCGGCATTGCCGCTGCCGCCACCCGCGCCGCTGCCGCCTTTCCACGACTTCTCGATGCGACAGTGCTTCAGTTTCTTGCCGCGTGGGACCGACGCCTGCGCCTGATTCCAGGCATTGCGCTCGGCCGCATCCTTGTTCTTACCGCTGCCTTCGAACTTGTACGGTCCGGAGGCATTCGTTCGGTCCAGGTTTTCGTAATAGCAGGACAACCGAACCCAGTAGGTGGCAGCGAATTCGAACTGTGGGGTCGGCAGGTCCACCTGAACGGTATCGGTCGTACCGGCCGCGGCCTGCGCTCCGGCAAGCCCGGTACCCACTGTCGATGTACCTACCGAACATGCGGCTACGCACGCTGTCACAGCGATCATGCGGATGACCACGGTCTTCATATTCCCTCCCTTTCGTTGTTCCGAGTCTCACGTATTCGAATGAGGTACAACAGTGTTCGCTGAAATTGGTGATCGACAGCACAGTGTTCGCGGCGTCGCCACCCCGAAGTGCAGCCCCACGGCGGCGATGAACCGTATGACCGTCGCGAACCGTTCGGGGGCGAAACGGCATCACTATGACGAGCTGTTCGCACCACTCGGATACCTGCGGCAGTGACAAGCCGGGCGCGTTCCGCCGAACGGAACCGCAGGGGGGTTCCACCTCGGCGGAACGCGACGGTCCGGCCCGCGGAACCGGAGAGCAGTGGCGTCAGGTCAATCCGGCCACGATCGCCGCGCGCACCGGATGATCACCGGGCAGCGCCTTGGCGACCCGCCGCCACGCGTTGCGACCCGCGGTGAGCGAGCAGCGCACCGCGTCGGTGACGGCGCTCGTCTGCCCCGCGCCCAGTGCGGCGACCGGCATGATCGAGATCTCCAGATCCTCGGCCATGGTGAGCGCACGGGTGATGACGTGACCGGTGACCGTGCCGGTCTCGTCGGTGTAGAGGACCACCAGGATCTCGGTGTTCTCCTCGCCGCGGCGCACGTCGACCCGGACGATGTCGCCGGAGGCGGCGCGGATGCCCTGGGATTGCACCGAGATCCGGGTCTGTTCCGCACCCGCGGGGGAACGGATGAACTCCAGGCCGAGCTCCCGGTCGACCCGCTTCTGCGCGGCGGGCACGGCCCGGGCGGCGCGGTCGGCGGAGGAGGCGGCCAAGGGCTGCACCGTCCAGCCGGGCACCCGCATCACCACCACCGCCGCTCGCGCGTGGATGTGCGTCACGGTGGCGGGCCCTCGGGCGAGAGCGCGGTGGCCGCGCAGCAGCCGTTCGCCGATGCGCGCGCCCGCGGCGGCGGTCTCGATGTCGAAGGTGGTGTCGTCGTCGGCGTCGGCGAGGGCGGTCAGCACATCGATGTCGGCAGGCAGGCCCAAGCGGTCCGCGGCGTCCTCGGTCGGGTTCACGATGCCTCCTCGGTGTCTGTCGTTCGGGACATCGCTTCGCCGGCGCCGTCTCCGTCGCGGACGTCGAAATGCGCGCGCAGCGCGGCGCGCAGTTGTCTGGCGCCCTGCGCCCGGAGCCGTTTGACCTTCTCCTGGCTGAATCGCAGGTCGTGCGCGACTTCTCGGGTCGTCTGGATATCGGCGTAGCTGCCGTCCGCGGCGATCACGAACGTCGCGCGCATGACCGCGGCGGTCTCTTCGTGCGGGATCGAGTCGAGCGCGTTCAGCAGAAGGGTGCGATCGACCAGCCGGTTGCCCGTCTCGCCTTGCGCGTGGTCCTCGAGCACCAGGACCGTGGACTCGTAGTCGACCCGGTGACCGGGATGACGCTTGTCCGCCGTGCGCCGCCGCCGTTCCCGCAGGACCTGCCATTGCACGTGCTTGAGCACCACCGACTTCCAGTGCCGGATCCGTTCGCCGGGCAGGATCTCGGTCAGCTGGATGAGCGCGTCCTGGGCGATGTCCTCGAAATCCGAGCGCATGTCCGGATCGAGACGCTCGAGGACATACCGCGCCTTGGCCGCGGCATAGGTCGACATGGTGGTCAGATCGACGCCGAAGACGTGTTCCACCACCGCCGGTCGCAGTCGCTCGGGAACGTCGTCCCAGGCCGCGCCCAGCCAGCTGTCCAACGGATCGGAACTCAACGCGAACCCCCGCTCGGCCCGTTCGGGAAACGAGTCCCGCAGCGTGCGAACAGGACTCGCACCCGTCATGGTGTGCTCAGTTGTCGGAATCGATCCTATGGGGGGACCGACCGTCACCGGAGCGAAGTCCACGGCAGAGCTGCGCCGAGGATCGACTGCCCGCAGGTGCCGGGCAGGTCTGCGCCCGAAGACAGTGCTCATGGTGTGGCCGCCTTCTGTCGGAATCACTCCCTCACAGATGCGGTTGCCATCGCGAGCGGTTCGACTACGCCGGGCAGGTGGTGGACTGCACCATGAAGGTGTACGCCATCTGACAGGCCCACGCCTTCTCGATCTTCCAGCGGCCGTCCTCGGCGACGAAGTTCACGATGATGGGCTGCGGCGGAATGGTGTCGATGGTGAACGTCCCCTCGGCGAGCATGCCGGGCGGGGCGAGCCGGGCCGAGGTGATGGTGATGCCGATCCGCGTGCCGTTGCGACGCGGACTCTCCGCGATCCGGTTCGGCAGGCCGGGATCGTCCTCGATGCCCTGGATGTCGGGAACCTTCTCGGCGTCCGGGACGGTGGGGTCGATCATCCTGGTGAGCAGCGCGGTGAGTTCCTCCGAAGAAGGCACTGCGGGCACTGCGGGCACTGCGGGCACCGCCGCCTGTGTGGTCTGCGCGATGGCCTGTGGTTCATTCGTCGTCGCGCCGGAACAACCGCTCGTCAGCAGTGCCGAGGCGATGATCGCCGCGGCGGGCAGGACACAACCGGCAAGGCGTGTTCTCGGCAAGGTTGTTCCCCCTGGAAAGCTCGGTGCTGCTGCGGATTCGGATGCGAGATCATGAGTGCGGTGCATTCGACGGCAAGCCTAACGGGGCGGGCGCGCCCGGGTGGCCGAGGCGGGATCTCGGGAGGGGAACAGTGACAACGATTTCGGCGGACCAGAGTGACGACGCGCTGCTGGCCGAGCTGACCGGCGCGCCACAGCGATGGTTCGCACTGTGTCGCAACGCGGTCGCGCAGGGGCCGCGAGCCACCGGGGCACTGCTGGAACCACGCAGGGAAACCGCGGTACTGGCCCGGCAGTCGCTGGCGCGCTGGAAGAACTTCGGCGCCGGCGAGGACCCGCTCGAGGAGGAATCCGAAGAGCCCGACCTGCAGGGCCGCCGGGTGACCGCCGATGTCTCCGCCGCCTACGCCGTCGCGTCGCTGGCCCAGGCGCTGACCGGCGTCCTCGACCCCGAATCGGCGTGCGCGGCCTTCCTCGACCACGCCGAGCGGGCCGGTCTGCTCTCGGTCGGCACCCAGTTGCTCCCCGCGGGCCCGCTCACCGCCGAGGACAACCCGCTGTCGGCCGTCGTGCTGCACCTGCTCGGTCAGGGCGGCAGGCCCGCGCGCGGCTTCGGCATCCTGGCCGCCCTCGAACTGGCCGGACAGCGCGCGGCCACCGTGCGCTCCGCCCAGGTCAGCGTGTTGTTCGTGAACATCACCGGCGGCGGCGAGGTCGGGGTGCTGCGGCTGGAACAGCTCAGAAGCGGTCCCAGCGGCCTGCATCCCGATCCCGCCCGCATGAGCTTCCTGCAGGCCGATCGCGCATTCACCGACAGCCTCGAACGAGCCTGGCGGATCAGTGCGCCGGCGAGCACCGGCGCGTGCGTGCTGTGGTCGGTGTCGGGCGTCGGCGGCGCGCCGGCGAACGACATCAACGGCGAGTCGATGGGCGCGGCCATCGCGGTCGCCCTCGACGACCTCGCGCCGCGGCGGCGGTGGTTGCGCGGGCTGCGCCCCAGAACGCTCGACCCGACCTGCGCGGTGACCGCCGGGCTCTCCGGCACGGTCCTGACCACCGTCGGCGGATACACGGGCAAACTCGTCGCCGCGCAACGTGCCTCGCTGCGCGTGGTGGTCGCCGACGAGGGCTACGACCAAGCCGTCGAGGAGGCCCCGCGCAACTACACCGACCGCATCTCCGCCGCCCGCACCGTCACCGAGGCGATCGGCGAGGCCAGGACCCGCGCGAACGTCGCGCTCTGGCTGGTCTCTTCGGCGGGCCTGCTGGCCGTGCTGCTCGCCGTGGTGTCCGCGACCGACCTCGCCCGCACCCGCATCGAGAACGCCGCGGCCAGAGCCGAATCCGACTCCCGGCTGTTCGCGGGCGTGGCCCGAGGCAACGCCGGCTTCGACCCGGCACTGTCGCAGCTGATCGCCCTGGCCGCCTATCGGACCCGCGCCACCGAGGACGCGCGCTCGGCGTTGCTGGAGATGTCCGCGGCGGGCGTGCCCCTGCGCGTCACCCCCGGCGACGGGCTCGGGCGCGGGGCGGCGGGCGGACCGCAGGCGCCGCGCCTGGCCACCACCGCGGACGGTGACCTGATCGCCATCGGGGAATCCGACGGCACGCTGGACCTGGTGCGAGTCACCGATGCCGGGGTGCGGCGCCTGCCCCGGATTCCCACCGGCAGCGGCCCCATCGGTGGGCTCGCGCTCAGCGCGGACCAGCGGTTGCTGGTGGTGGCGGGCGATCACGAGTCCGCGCTGTGGGACATCACCGATGCGGGCAATCCGCGGATCGCCGCCCGGCTCGAACTCGGCGGGCACCTGCCCCGTTCGGCGGCCTTCAGCCCGGATCGCCGCGTTCTCGCGATCGGCGCGCACGGCGGCGCGGTGCTCAGCTGGCGGCTCGGGGACGACCCGGCGCGTCCGGTCGCCATGCCGACGGTGGTCGTCCCCGGCTACCAGGCCGAAGTCGCGGTGAGTGATCGTGCGCTGGTCACCGCGGTCCGCACGGTGCCCTCGGGTTCGGGATGGAAGTCGATCGTCCGCGGCTGGGACACGTCGACGTTCGATCGCGACCAGACTCCGGCCTTCGACATCCTGCTCGAGCGGCCGCAGGGGTCCGAGGCGCGCTCGGTGGATTTCAGCGTCGACGGCAGCGTGCTGACGGTGGGGCTCAATCCGGGGGAGGTCGCCCGGTGGCGGATCGGCGATGATCTCACCCGGCCCGAACCCCTGCCGTCGATGTCCCGCGGACCCAACGAGTACTTCGACGTGTCGCCGGACCGGGACGGCCGGACCGCCGCGATCGTGGGCGGCGATTCCCGCGCTCGCATCGTCGACCTCGCCACCGGGGACGAACTGGCCGGCTTCCAGAGCGGGATCGTCGCGCGCGCCGCGTTCCTGCGCGGCGGCCGCGCCCTGGTCACCAGCGGCGCCGACCACGCGGTGCACGTCTTCGACCTCCCCGGCCCGACCACCACGACCGGGACGATGACCCTGTTCGGCCTGCCGCAGGACCGGGCCGATCCCGACGCCGCCGTGCTGCCCACGACCCTGTTCCCCCGGCTCGCCGCGCTGTCGAGGGCGCCCGCAGGCGGCGATCATCATCTCGCCGACGGCGACCCCGCCGGACTCGTCGACACCGTCGTCCTCGCACCCGACGGCACCCGGGCGGCGACGCTGAACGAGCGCGTGATCCAGGTCTGGGACCTCGGCGATCCGCTCGTCCCGCGACCGCTCGGCGCGCCGATCAGCAACAGCCTCGTCGATGTGCGCGGCATGACCTTCGCTCCCGACGGCACCTTGGCGATCGGTCGCGGCCTGACCGAATCGGTGGAGTTCTGGGATGTCTCCGGCCCGGCCGAGCCGCGATTGCGGGCGGGACTGCGATTCGGCCGCGGCTATCCGACCGCGCTGTCGTTCAGCCCCGACGGCCGGATGCTGGCCGTCGGCAGTCATCGCACCGGCAACGCCGGCGTCTACGACCTGGACGATCCCGGCACACCGATCGCGGAACTGTCCGGCCTGCGCCCCGACGGCCTGGACATGTCGCTGGCGCTGAGCTCCCGCGATCTCCTCGCGGTCGGCGCCCCCTCCGGTATCCAGGTCTACGAGCTGGGCGAGCCCGGGACGCCGCCGCGCAGGTTGCCGGTCCCGCCCGGCGTCGACGGCGCGGTGGGCGCGCTCGCCTTCCACCACGACGGCGTCCGGCTCGCGGTGGACGACATCCTCGGCGGCAGTATCGCGCTGTGGGACTACACCGATCCGGACCGGCCCACCGGCTACGCCACGATCGCCCGATCGCGGCACTGGCAGAAGACGATCATCTCGTTCGCGGCGGGCGGCACCGTTCTCGCCGAGTCGGCCGTCGACGGGACTCTGCGCCGTTGGCGCACCGATGTCGAAGCCGAAGCGCGGCGGATCTGCGCGAGCGGGACAGCGCCGATCACCGCCGAGGAGTGGGCCCGTGCCCTACCCGGACACCACTACGTCGATCCCTGCCCGGAAAGTTGACGACTCGCCGATCTGAACAGCGCCTGCGGTCGATGAAGTGATCTCGATCTCGGTAGGGTGGGCCCATGGCAGTTGGGCTCGGCATGAGGATTGCCCGGCTGCGGGCGCTGATCGACCATCCGAACACCGGCGACGGTGAACGCGCCGCGGCGCAACGGATGCTCGACCGCATTCTGGTCAGATCCGGCACGGAAGCGCGCAGGACGGTCGCCGGGCGGGTGTACGGCGCGCGCTTCGCCCGCGCGGGCAGGCACGCCGATCTCGAACGCATCGTCGAGATGATCCGCGAGGACATCGTCTTCGCGCGGACCCTCTCGGCATCGGAGTCGCCGACCGAACTGGCACTGGTCAATCCCATCCGGGACGCCCCCTCCGACATCTACTACAACGTCGAGGCACCGTTCTACGGGCGGATCGTGATCACCCTCGAGAACGTGCCCCGCGAGTGGGGCTGGGTCCTCGACGACTGGGGGATGGAGAGCGTCAGCCCGAAGTTGCAGGCTCTGGCCGACGAGCTCGCCGAAATCCTCGACGCCTACAACTACGGCGGCACCGATGTGGGCAAGCGCTTCTTCGGCAATGTGAAGGTCGGGGACCTCACGTTGGTCTGGTAGCGGGATCTAGTGGGTGAGCAGGATCTTCACGATCACCACGGTCACCGCCACCACGGTCAGGGCGGCGGCGGCCACCACCCAGTCCCGGGACGGACGCTCACCGTTGAGGCGGCCGACGACGAACACGATGCCGCCGATCCGGATCAGCACGGCGATCTCCGCGAGGATCTGTGCGGTCCGCGGTTCGAGCAGGCCGAACCATCCGATCGCGAGAATCACGCACGGCACCACAGCGGAACTGAGGATCGGCACCGAATTGCGCAGTTCCCCGAGCTTCTCGGCGCGCGAGAGTTTCTGCTTGCGCCGCACACTGTGCCCCACCGATTCGGCGAAGGCGTGCGCGACGAACGTGGACAGACTCGTCCCCAGCACCACCAGGATGCCGACGTGCTTGTCCGAGGTGGTGATCGGCACCAGCGCGGCGAGCACCAGGATATTGCCGTAGACGTAGGCGCTGATGCGGCTGGCGGCATTGTCGCGATCCAGCGGCTCGCGCCGGGAGAACAGCGGTCCGTGCAGGAACGCCTGCGCATCGGTTTCCAATGGGGCTCCTTTCCGGCGGGCCGCCGCCGTTGTGCCGCGACCGGGGAGAGGAGCCGGCGCGCCGACGATCCGAGCCGGGCTTGCGGCGAGAACCCCGATGACCGCGAGGACGATCGCCACGGTCGCAAGGTCAGCACACGACAGCCCGGCGACCGGATCGTAACCGGCGAGCGCGGTGCCGCGTGTCGCACCGCGACCCGACACGCTGCACCCCGCACGCCTCGAGGGCGACCGGCGGCCTGGCCGAGGCAGACCTCCGCGCGCACTGTCAGGGTTGGTGGGGCACTCCGGGCACCATCAGCAGCCGGCCAGCAGTTCCCCGGCTGCGGCGGCGATCGCCTTCGTCTCCACGTCCCTGATCCCCGGCCGGCCGGCGATGTGCCCCAGGTTCGACTCGATCGGCCGGAGTTCCGCACCAGGGACCAGGGCGGCCTCGCGCGCACTGTCGGCGAGGGTGAAGTAGGAATCCGTCGTGCCCGGCATGACGATCGCGCGTGCGGTGATCGACCCGAGCGCCGCCTCGAAGCCGCCGTCGCGCCCGCGCCCCACATCGGCGGCGCGCCAGGTGTTCAGCGTCGCGATCAAGTCGTGCGCGTCCATGCCCTCGTGATCGCGGGCCCAGCCCTCGACCAGATCGTCGACCGACGCGTAGCCGAGCTCGAGATAGGTTCGCGCGTCGAAGAAGTCCCGCGAATACGCCCAGCCCGCATATACCGTGCCGAAGGCGCGCAGTCCCGCTACCGGTCTCGCCCCCGACCCGTACGCCGGATCGGCGGCCAGCGTGGCCGCGAGACCGTCCAGGAACACCCGGTTGACATCCGAACACCGCGCCGCCCCGCAGATCGGCAACAGGGCGCGCACCATCTCCGGATACCGGACCGCCCACTCGTAGCACTGCAACGCGCCCATCGACCAGCCCGCGGCCAGCGCGATGCCGCGCACGCCGAGCGATTCCAGCAGCGCGTGCTGAGCCCGCACATTGTCGGCGACGGTCATCAGCGGGAAGGGCTCGTATTCAGGACAATTGGAGGGCGAGGTGGACAGTCCGTTGCCGAACATGTCCACCGCCACCACGAACCACCGCGCGGGATCGATCATCCGCCCCGGCCCGATCCACGGCTCGTAGCTGCGATGGGTGCCGGTGTAGTAGCTCGGCAGCAGCACGCAGTTGCGGCCGTCGGGGGCGAGCGTGCCGTGGGTGCGAAAGGTCAGCCACGCGCCGGGGAGGTCCACGCCGAACTCGGTTGTGAACCTCCCCGGCGAAAAGCGTTGTGCTCCGCTCATCTCAGGGCCGTCTCAGAAGAACTTCAGGTAGCGGTCGGTTTCCCAGGACGAGATGTGCGCCTGGTAGGACTCCCACTCCTCGGTCTTGTAGTCGATGAACGACTGGTAGAGCGCGTCGCCGAACACCTCGCGCGAGAGGCTGTCGGCGCGGAACTCCTCGATGGCCTCGCCGAGAGTGCGGGGCAGCATCGAGATGCCCTGCTCGGCGATCTGCGCGTCGGTGTAGCGATACATGTTCTCGGTGCGCGGCGCACCCGGATCGAGCTGCTCGCGCACGCCTTCCAGGCCCGCGGCCAGCACCATCGCCGCGCCCAGATACGGATTGCAGCTGATGTCGGCGGCGCGGCACTCGACGCGCCCGCCCGCCAGCGGCACCCGCAGCGAGTTGGTCCGGTTGTTGTTGCCGTAGCTGACGAACACCGGAGCCCAGGTCGAGCCCGACATACTGCCCTGCCGGACCAGGCGCTTGTAGCTGTTGACCGTCGGCGCGATCACCGCGGTGATCGCGGGCAGATGCCGCAGGATGCCCGCGATGAAGTGGTAGCCCAGTTCGGAGATGCCCACGCCGCGCGGATCATTGTCTGTCGCGAAGAGATTCGTGCCGGTCTCCAGGTCGGCCAGCGACATGTTGTAGTGCGCGCCGGAGCCGGTGCGGTCGGCGAAGGGCTTGGGCATGAACGAGGCGAAATGCCCGTGCTTGCGGGCGATCTCGTTGGCCATCAGGCGGAAGAAGACGAAGCGGTCGGCCATGGTCAGCGCGTCGGTGTAGGCGAAGTCGACCTCGAACTGGCCGCGGGCGTCCTCGTGATCGAACGAGTAGACGTCCCACCCGAGTCCGTTCATGGCCTCGACCAGTTCGCCGAGCCAGCCCATATTGTCCAGCGTGGTCGCCACGTTGTAGCAGGGCTTGCTGAGGTTGTCGCGGTCGCTGACCTCGGCGGTGCCCTCCGACGAGTCCTTCAGGACGAAGAACTCGGTCTCGATGCCGAGGTTGAATCCGTAGCCGAGGTCGGCCGCCGCCTCGAGTTGGCGCTTCAAGATGTCGCGGGAGGAAGCCTCGAACGGTCGTCCCTCGGTGTGCAGGCTGCTGGGGAAGTAGGCGTATTGCGCGTTCCACGGCAGCTGGAACCAGCGGGTCAGGTCGGGGCGCGCCGAGAGTTCTTCGTCGCTGATGTCCTGGGGCAGGCCGTCCAGCGCCGCGCCGGTGAACAGCTCCGAGCCGCCCATCATGTTGTCGAGGTGGTCGATCGGGACGAACTTGCCCTTCGAATTGCCGTGCATGTCGACGAAACTCGCGATCGCGTAGCGCACGCCCGCCGCGCGCAGTTGCTCCTTCACGGTCTCGACGTCGGGGGTGATCTCGATGCTGGTCATGGTGACTCCCTGTGGTGCTCCGGCTAATTTCGATGACCTATCGAAACTCTGACGGCGGCCGATTGCCGGGTGATATCCCGGGCGTTGCCGGTTGGTAAACCGTGGGTCCGTGCCCGACCATCTCCCTATGAGCAACGAGGGTGCGGGGCAGCGGGTGGGGCGTCCGCGGCGCAGCGGGATCAAGGGCAGCGTCCCGCGCGAGGACATCGTCGCCGCCGCGGCCCGACTGTTCGCCGCCGTCGGTTACGCCGACACCACGGTCAGCGCGATCGCTCGGGAAGCCGGCCTCGGGCAGTCGTCGCTGTACTACTGGTTCGCCGGCAAAGAGGCCATCCTGCAGGCGCTGATCGACAAGAACCGCGAATCCCTGGAAACCGCCAGGGCACTCGTCGACGATCCGGCCGCCGCCTCGGCCCGCCTCTATCGGATCGTCTACGACGACGTGGTCCAGATGTGCTCGGCTCCGCTGGACTTCTACGAGCTCGAACGGGTGTCACGGGCGCAACCCGAGGAGTTCCAGGACTTCTTCGCCGACTACCGCGAACTGGAAACCCTGATCGCGAGAGTGGTCGAGCAGGGTGTGGCGGCGGAGGAGTTCCGCGAGGTCGACCCGGGTGCGGCCACCACCGCGGCGCTGGCGCTCAGCGAGGGTCTGCAGTATCGCTTCCGGCAGGGGGAGGCCGGTGGAACGGAGCGGATGCGCGAGTTCGCCCACCTGTCCGCGTCCACGACGGTCGGCGCGCTCGTGCGGGACCGAGATCGGGTCGCTGCCGCTCGCGCCGCCGTCGAGTCGTCGGTTTAACCGATTCGACACATTTTCAATACGGTATCGAAAAAACGCGGGCGCAAGGTTTCGATAGAACATCGAAACTTGCCGCCGGTGTGCTCCTCAGGGCGCGGGCGGCCCCGACCCGAGTGGGAGAACCCCATGGACAGCGGCAATACCGCATGGCTGTTGACGGCGATATTGGCCGTCGCCCTGATGCTTCCCGGTCTCGTCCTCTTCTACGGCGGCATGGTCAGCCGTAGAACAACGACGAACATGATGCTGATGGTGTTCGTCTCGTTCTGCCTGACCGCCTTCCTGTGGGTGGCGTTCGGATACTCCATGGTCTTCGGCGACTCGGTAGGTGGCGCGGGCCTGATCGGCGACCCGACCGAATTCGCGGGTCTGGGCCAGTTGCTGGTGACCCCCGAGGGCAGCTCTCTGCCGCCCCTGGGCTTGGCGGCCATCCACCTGTGCTTCGCCGGTCTGACCATCGGCATCGTCGCGGGCGCGGCCGCCGACCGGATGAAGTTCGGCGCCTGGATGCTCTTCTCCGCCCTGTGGGTCACGCTGGTCTACTTCCCGGTCGCGCACTGGGTCTTCGCGTTCGACTCCGAGGACGGCACGGTCAGCGGCGGCTGGATCGCCAACACTCTCGAAGCCGTCGACTACGCGGGCTCGACGCCCATCCACGTCAACTCCGGTGTCGCCGCCCTGGCCATCGCCATCGTGCTGGGCCGTCGCCGCACCTGGCCGGTGCAGCCCAAGGCGCACAACCTGCCGTTCGTGATCCTCGGCGTCGGCCTGCTGCTCACCGGCTGGCTCGGCTTCGACGGCAGCGCGCTCGGCGCGGCCGACAACAACGCCGCCGTCGCGGTGTTCAACACCCTCGTCGCGGCTTGCGCGGGCACCTGCGCCTGGCTCGTCGTCGAACGCCTCCGCGACGGCGCCCCCACCACCTTGGGCGCCGCCTCGGGCACCATCGCCGCCCTCGTCGCCATCACCCCGTCCTGCGGCGCGGTGTCCCCGATCGGCGCCCTGGCCATCGGCGTCGCGGCCGGCCTGGTCTGCTACTTCGCAGTCCTGCTCAAGCACCGCTTCCGCTTCGACGACGCCCTCGACGTCACCGCGCTGCACTTCATCGGCGGCGTCGTCGGCGGCCTGCTCATCGGCTTCCTCGCCGCCCCCACCGCCCCGAGCGGCGCGAAAGGCCTGCTCTACGGCGGCAGCATCGACCTGCTCGGCCGCCAGTTCCTCGCCATCGCCGCCGTCTTCGCCTACACCTTCACGGTCACCTGGGTGTTGGCGAAGGTCGTCGACCGCCTCATGGGCATCCGTGTCGACGACGAGACCGAACGCCTGGGCCTGGACATCGTGCTGCACGCCGAGAACGCCTACGAGGACACCCCTGAGCCTGCGCGGTCGGCCCGTGGTCACGCCGAGCCCGCGCACACGCTGCAGACGCCGGACGGCGAGCCGGTGGAGGTGATGCGGAGCTGACGCGGCCCGCGCAGCAGCGCCTGTATCGATTCGGTTTGCCGCGGCGGGTTGTGGGCATGGCCGGGGCGAGGAGTGTCGACTACGAGGGAGAACCACGATGGTGAAGCTGTCGGTGATCTACTACTCCGCGACCGGACACGGAACGACCATGGCCCGCCGGATCGCCGATGCCGGTGCGGACGCGGGCGCCGAAGTCCGCCTCCGGCATGTCGCCGAGACCAACGATCCCGCGACCTTCGCCCAGAACCCCGCCTGGACGGCGAACTACGAGGCCACCAAGGATCATCCCGCGGCCACCGGAGACGACATCGTCTGGGCCGACGCCGTCATCTTCGGCTCACCCACCCGTTTCGGCTCACCCGCCGCCCCCTTCCGCTCCTACATCGACAGTCTCGGCGCGTTGTGGGCCCGGGGTGCGCTCGCCGACAAGGTCTACGCCGGCTTCACCTCGTCACAGACCGCGCACGGCGGCCAGGAGACCACGCTCATCAACCTGTATGTGACCCTCATGCATTTCGGCGGCATCATCGTCCCGCCCGGCTACACCGACGAACTGAAGTTCGCCGACGGTAATCCCTACGGCGTCAGCCACATCACCGGCGGCGACAACCAGTCCCCGGTCGACGACGCCACCAATGCCGCCCTCGATCACCTCGCCCACCGTGTCGTCACCACCGCGGGACGGCTGTCGGTCGGGTGACCGTCTCGGCGCTTCGTGGCTGTCGCGATCGAGTGGCGCTGGTCGCTCTTGCCGACCACGGGCAAAGGCGGGCGGTTCGCGATTCGTTTGCCTCGCCTCGGGTAGGTCAGAGGTGTCGACCGACTGAGCGGTCACCGCGTAAAGGGAGTGATTCGACATGACCCATTCGTATGGTTCGTGGGACGAACCGCAGGACACCGGACCGCCGGATGCCGTCGAGACCGACCCGGCCGCGCTCAACAGCGCCGAGGACCTGGACGAGGATCGCTTGCACGCGGACCCGCTGGAGAAGGGCATGGATCCGCCCGAGGACTGGACCGGCGTCACCGAATACGGGATGACTCCGTACGAGCAGGCCCACGATCGCGGGCTGGACGAGCGGCTCGCCGAAGAGGAGCCGGACGTGTTCGACCGTGTGCGGCCGGGGGAGGAGTCGCAGGCCGACGACGCACGACCCGCCGAAGCCGCCGCGGTGCGGACGGGGGAAGAAGAGCGGCGGACCGAGACTTACGAGGAACATCTGGGCATCTCGGCCGACGGCTGAGCCGGCATCCGCGAGCGGGGAGGCGCCCGGGCGGAACGGTCGTGGTCAAGGCCGACGAAAGCGTCGGCCCACCCGCGGATCCCGCGGTGGGCCGTGCTCTTCGACTCTCCCGTCCCTGGCGCGCTGGTGATAAGGGAGCGCGAACCAGAGCAGAACGAACAGCAGTGCCGCGGTGATGCCCGCGATCACCGCCGGAACGGGCCCCGCGACGAAGTCGAAGATGAGGACCGCGACTCCGGTGAGCGCGAGGCCGAGGAACAGGATTCCGATGACCGCGCAGTGATGGGCGCTGCGGACGATGTGTTCGAGGCGATGGCGGCGGAAGAGCATGCGATGGGCGGCGACCGGTGCGGTCAGGAACACCGTGGCGGCGATGGATGCGGCGGCGACGGCCAGATAGTTCACGCGCATTGCCGGGGACAGCTCCGGGAACCTGCTCTGGAAGGGCAGCGTCAGCAGTATGCCCGTGAGCACCTGCACGCCGGTCTGCACCACGCGCAACTCTTGCAGCAGGGTCGCGAAATTGCGGTCGAGCTGTTCGATCCGGTTCTCACCACGAACCCGTAGATCCCACTGTCTGTCGTCCTCGTCGGCCGGGAGAGAGCCGCCGGTGGAGTCGACCGGTCGCCAGGTCGCAGCCGGAGGCCGCGCGCCGACCGATGCCTGCGCTGGCTCCTCTGTGGGATTGCGTGGATCGGTCATGGGCATCTCGAGACGTGCGTTCATCGGCGCCCGCGATACGGCGCGGGGAACGTGGCGCACCGTCGGCCAGTTTCTCTGCCTGGGCGAACCGAACCGGTGATACCCGTAATCGAGGGGTCGAACCGCCGGCGATCACCGTGCGGGCGGCAGGTGGCGCCTCCCGAGAGGTCCCGCTCGGTGTGCTCGCCCTGTGGCTACGAGTAGAAGCCCTCGCGCAGGTTGATGCCGTGCTCCACCCAGACTTTCAGTGCGGCCAGCATGCCGGTCCAGCCCTGGCAGTTGCCGAAGGCGTGCTTCGCGCCGTCCGGTGTGGGCTGCCACGACGACTCGGTGATGGTCACCAGGGTGCGGGTGTCCCCGTCGAGGGGTTCGAACTCGAAGGTCGTGGTGGTGGTGCCTCGACCGTTCGCCGTGGCCTCTCCGTCCCATTCGATGACGATGCGGCGCGGCTTGTCGGCCTCGATCACCCGGACCGGGAAGGCGCCGGGGAAGTCGTGGAAGTCCCAGGTGACCTCGGCGCCCGGCTCGAGACGCCCGCGGGCGCCTCCGGTCGTGAAGTACTTCGAGAGCTGCTCGGGATCGGCGACGGCCTCGTAGACCTCGGCGCACGGACGGGAGATGCGACCGGAGACGGTGAAGCCGATCTCGGACAGGTGGTTCTCCAAGGTTGTCATGTGATATTTTTACAACATGTCGGAGAGAGGCGTCAAGGGATCGGACGACGACCGCGTGTTCAAGGCGCTCGCCTCCGCGACACGACGTCGCATGCTGGACGCGCTCAAAGCCGGTTCGCTGACCACCGGCGAGCTGTGCGCACAATTGCCCGAACTCGATCGGACGACGGTGCTCCAGCACCTCCGGGTGCTGGAGCAGGCCGAACTCGTCATCGGGCGGAAGGTCGGGCGCGAGCGGCATCTCTCGCTGGCGCCCCTGCCGATCAAGCGGATCTACGATCGCTGGATCGGCGAATATGCCCGTGCCGCTGTCGAATTGCTCGATGAACTCGACAGCGGCACGTGATCGGTGCCTTTACTTGTCGGGCCACGTCCCGGTCAGCTGCTCGTAACCGGCCGCCCCCGCACGATCGACGGCCGCCTTGATCAGGCCGAAGATCGCTCCTTGCAGAGCGGCCGCGATGAGCACTTCACGCCAGGTGTAGTCCGCGGCGGTCGCGCGGGGAGCTTCGTCACGCCCGCTCATCCCGCGCCAGACCCGGGTGAACACCGCGTTGGCCGCGATCCCGCCGAGAACGCCCAGAACGATGCCGAGCGGCTTGTACAACGTCTTCATGCGCGCCTCCGTCGCAGAATCGCCCACGTCAGAACCGCCGCGGACACCGCACCGAGCAGGGCGACCGGCACCCGGTTCCTGCGGATCGATTCCGTGGCCTGCTTGACGATGTCTTCCAAGGGCTCCGATATCGACGGGGTGGTGTTCGCGAGCAGGTCGCCTGCCCTGGCCCGGGTGCGGGCCGCCGTGTCGAGCGCGTGCTGTCCGGCCTCGGCCGTGCGCTGCTTCGCCGCTTGCGTGGTGTCGTGGATCTTGTTCTCGGCGCGGGCCGGAATGTCGATCTTGTCGGTCAATTCCGACACGGTCTGTTCGAGTTCCTCTCGGGCCAGGTCACGATCCACGCGGATCTCCTCCGGCGTCTGGGGGAACTCGGAGCGGTCTTCGGTCATCGTCGGCTTCCCTCTCGTATGGCGGCCAGATCCTCCCGGACGCCTTCCTGGGCTTCGGTCGGCAGCGGCGGGGCCGCGCGCGTCACCTTGTTCTTGCCGATCAACGCCAGAACGCCGCCGACCGCCAGCAGTGCGACGCCCACGATCAGCGCCGAGGCCCATTCGGGCAAGACCAGCGCCAAGGCGAAAACCGCGGCCGCTGTCAGCGCTACGCCGCCGTAGAGCGCCAGCACCGCGCCTGCCCCGGCCACACCGGTGCCCTTGGCGATTCCGCCTGCCTTCTCGGCGATCTCCGCCCGAGCCAGCCGCATCTCGTCCCGGACGAGCCGCGACACCTGCGCGGTCGCGTCCTCCACCAGCTCCGACATGGAGCGATCCCCGGGGTTCACCCGGTGCTGTGTGTGCTGAACCATTGGCCTGTCACCTCCTTTGTGCCGTCTACCCGGCGATGTGCGGAGGAAACGGATATCCGCGGACCGGCACCCCGATCCACTGCCGCGCCGGTGATCCGGTCACTCCGGGCGGCGGTATCCACCACCGGCGGTCAGTTCCGCAGGCGCGGAGGAGGTGTCTTTCAAGGCGACGCCCGACGCGCCGAGTGCCCTGGCTCCGCCGATCAAGTTCCACACGATGTGGGCGGCGGCCTGGTAGCTCTGCCCCTCCGGCGGGTGGATGTTGGAGATGCAGTTGCGTTCGGAGTCCAGCCGTCCCGGGGTGGGACGATGGGTCAGGTACACGCTGAGGCTGTTCGCGACGGACAAGCCGGGACGTTCACCGATGATCGTCAGCATCGTCTCCACACCCAGCGCAGCGCCGACGTGGTCACCGAGGGCCACTCTGGCCTGCGTGGCGATCACGGGCTCCGCGATGGTGAGCGTGCCGTCGTTGCCCCGCACCAGCGCCTCCACCAGCGGGATCGCATGCTCGGCCACCGCGGTCGCGGACAGCCCGTCCGCGATGAGGATCCCGATATCCGCCCCGCGGTGTTCGATGCCCTCCAGCGCGGACGGCACACGACCGAGATCGGGCCGCCGCAGGTACTCGGCGCGGTCGGCGGCGCGACTGGTGACGTGGTGGCCCGGTCCCAGCCCGAGGCGTTCCAGCCCGGACCGGATGTCTCCGACCGGCAGCGGCGAGTGGACGGCGTCGCGCGCGGCGGCGTGCGCGGCCTGGAAGTCGAGGACTTCGGCGGTGGACAGCGCGTATCCGGTGCGCCTGAGACCGATTCGCGCCTGCGTCAGGGCCCGGATGCCGGACCAGGGGTCGGAGCTCGCACCCGCCGGATCGGAGCGGTCGGCGCTCATGCGGTCAGGCTCCGCAGTGGGGAGTGTTCCAGATCCATCGGGCGCACGCGGCCCTCGACATCCGCCAGGCCGATCCGCTGCATCCACTGCTCGAATTCGGGTGCCGCTCGGAGTCCGAGCACATTGCGCGCGTAGAGAGCGTCGTTGAACGACAGGCTCTGGTAGCCGAGCATCACGTCGTCGGCGCCGGGGACCGTGATCACGAAGGCCGTTCCCGCGAGCGCCAGCACACTGAGCAGCACGTCCATGTCGTTCTGGTCCGCTTCGGCGTGATTGGTGTAGCAGACGTCGACGCCCATCGGCAGGCCGAGAAGCTTGCCGCAGAACAGATCCTCGAGTCCGGCGCGGGTGATCTGCTTGCCGTCGAACAGGTACTCCGGTCCGATGAAGCCGACCACGGTATTGACCAGCAGCGGGTCGAAGGCGCGGGCGACGGCGTAGGCACGGGCTTCCAAGGTCTGCTGGTCGACCGGCGCGCCGCCGACGCCGAGATGCGCTCCCGCCGACAGGGCCGATCCCTGACCGGTCTCGAAATACATGACGTTGGTCCCGACGCTTCCGCGACCCAGCGAGCGACCGGCCTCGGCCGCTTCGGCGAGCAGGGACAGCGTGATGCCGAACGAGGTGTTGGCGCCCTCGGTGCCCGCGATCGACTGGAAGATCAGGTCGACGGGAGCTTGCTGCTCGATCAGTTCGAGGGTCGTGGTGACGTGCGAGAGCACGCACGACTGCATCGGGATGTCGTAGCGGAGCCGGATGTCGTCGAGCATCCGCAGCAACTGCCCGGTGGCCCGGGGTGAGTCGGTGGCGGGATTGATGCCGACCACGGCGTCGCCCGCGCCCAGCAGCAGACCGTCGAGAATGCCCGCGGCGATGCCGCGGGGATCGTCGGTGGGGTGGTTGGGCTGCAGGCGGGTGGCCAGCCTGCCCGGCAGGCCGATGGTGGTGCGGAACGCGGACTCGATCGACAGGATGCGGCTGACCGCGATCAGATCCTGGTTGCGCATGAGTTTGCTTACCGCGGCGACCATTTCGGGCGTGAGGCCCGGCGACACGGACGCGATCCGCTCGCCTCCGCCCGGCTCGCACACCCGTCCCAGCAGCCAGTCCCTGAATTCACCGACCGTGAGATGGCCGATCGGCGCGAAGGCCTCGCGATCGTGGGTATCGATGATCAGCCGGGTCACTTCGTCGGACTCGTAGGGCACGACCATCTCGTCGAGGAACAGCCGCAGCGGAAGGTCCGCCAAGACGTGCGCGGCCGCGGCCCGCTCCGCGTCCGACTCCGCCGCGCACCCGGCGAGCTGGTCGCCGGAGCGCAGGGGCGTCGCCTTGGCCAGCACTTCGGGGAGCGTGCCGAATTGATAGGTGTGGCCTCGCGCGGTGTGCTGATACGTCATCGAAGTTCGTCTTCCGCGGCGGCCAGCGCGGCGAATTCCTCGTCGGGGGAGCTGGCGACCAGTCGAGTCCGGCTGTAGAGAGCAAAATACAGCATGAACAGCACGAACACGACCACACAGCCGAACGCCGCGGTGGAGTCCACCAGGAATGTCGCGATGACCGACAGGATCGCGATCACCAGCGCGAAGCCCGCTGTGACGAGGCCGCCGGGCGTCCGGTACGGCCTGTCCATCCCCGGTTCCCTGACCCGCAGCACGATGTGACTGACCATCATGAGTACATAACTCAGCGCCGCGCCGAACACGGCCATATTGAGCAGCGTCGCGCCGTTGCCGAAGACCGACAGCGCGAAACCGATGACGCCGGGAACGATCAACGCCAGGGCGGGGGCCTTGCGGGAGTTGGTGACCGAGAGCCCGCGCGGCAGGTAGCCCGCGCGCGAGAGCGCGAACAGCTGGCGTGAGTAGGCGAAGATGATCGAGAAGAAGCTGGCGACCAGGCCCGCGAGGCCGATGTAGTTCACCACCGTGGCCGCTGTGCCCGTGCCCAGCGCTTCCACCAGCGGATTGCCGGACGCCTGCATCGCCGCCGCGCCACCGGCCCCTGGCACGAGAACCAGCACCATCGCGCCGGTCACGACGAGGACCGCCATCGCCGCGATGATGCCTCGCGGGACATTGCGCGCGGGATCCCGCGCTTCCTCCGCGGCGAGCGGGACGCCCTCGACGGCGAGGAAGAACCAGATCGCGAAGGGCAGCGCCGACCAGATGCCGAGGTAGCCGAACGGCAGGAACTCGCTCGCGCCGGCGGCGTCGGGGTCCGGCGCGATATCGGTCAGGTTCGCGAAGGAGAAGCTGCCGATGCTCGCGATCGCGAAGATCACCAGACCGACGAGGGCGATCGCCGTGATGACGAACATCGCCTTGAGCGCTTCGCCGACGCCCGCGAGGTGAATGCCGACGAAGATCACGTAGACGGCCAGGTAGACCCACCAGCCGTCGACGATGCCGAACAATCCGAGCGATTCGACGTAGGCGCCGATGAAGGTGGCGATCGCGGCGGGCGCGATCGAGTACTCGATCAGCACCGCTGTCCCGGTGGCGAATCCGCCCCACGGGCCGAGCGCCCGGCGAGCGAAAGTGTATCCGCCGCCCGCTGTCGGCAGGGCCGCCGACATCTCCGCCATGCTCAGTACCATCGCGGCGTACATGGCCGCGATCACGACCGTGGCGATGAGCAGACCGCCGAAGCCGCCCTCGCCCAGGCCGAAGTTCCATCCGGAGTAGTCGCCGCTGATCACATAGCTGACGCCGAGTCCGGCCAGCAGCACCCAGCCCGCCGTCCCGGTGCGCAGCGTCCGCTTGCTGAGGTAGTGGTGGTCGGTCCCTGCTCCGGTCTCATCAGGTGTGGTGACCATCTGGCTGCTCCTCGCACAAGGGTGTCCCGCAGAGATTTCCATCTCGGCGGGTTCGACACGCGGCATTTCCGACAGCGCGAGAGTAGAGAGCCGATGTTTCACCACACTTGCGCGCGTGTTTCGGTTCCTGGCGGGTCCGGCGCGCTCGGGCCCGCCAGGACAGTCGCGCGGTCGTCTACTTCGCGGTGAGCCGGACGCGGTCGAAGTCGACCGGCACGTCGAGGGCGAGGTTGATGTAGTTGGTGAACACGTTCAACGCGACGTGTGCGATCGTCTCGACGATCTCCTCGGAGGTCAGGCCCGCGTCGCGCGCGGATCGCACGGCGCCGACGTCGAGCTGTCCGCGCTGGTCGACGAGTTCGGTGGCCAGGGTCAGGATTGCGGCGGTCCTGGGGTCGGCCGAGTAGCCCTTCTGCGCCTCGGTCATCTCCTCGGTGGTGGCACCGGCCTTCTTGCCGAGCAGCGTGTGGGCCGACAGGCAGTAGTCGCAGCGGTTGCGGTCGGCGACGGCCACCGCGATCTGTTCGCCGATCTTGGCGCCGAGGGCGCCCGTGCTCAGTGCGCCGAAACTGCCCCACATGCTCTGCAGCGCCGCCGGAGAGTTGGCGACGGCTTTGAACATATTGGGCACGAAGCCGAACGCGCCGTGGATCTGATCGAGCGCTTCGCCGCGCTGGTCGGTGACGTCTTCGGCGGTGAGCAGGTCGACACGGGACATGGGGGTGTTCCTTTCCGGGGGGCTGATCGACGGCCGGAGCGGCCGCGGAACTCGCGGTGGCCCGCACGGCAGGTGGGGTCCGGGCGTTGTCGATACCTGGACTTCATCTCCGTATCGGGTGCGCTCATAGTAAGTAGGAGTCCTACCTACTTGTCAACAGTGGAGGTCGAAATCCGTGATGGGACGCGCTCGTCCCACCGCGGGTCTCGGATGCTGCCGGGCCGAAAGGCTTTCGGTGGTGGACGCCGCCCGGGGCGTCAGGCGGTCGGGCCGCAGGGGCGCCGACCGTGCCCGGCCCCCGCCCCTGCGTCGATGCGGTCGTGCACGACGACGAGCAGCGTGGCTCGCGGTGTCGAGGTCGATCGCACGCGATGGGGTGTGTCGGAGTGGAAGTACAGACTGTCGCCCGCTTCGAGCTGGAGCGTCTGGTTGGGAATGGTGACCTCCACCGCCCCCGACTGCACGTAGATGAACTCTTCGCCGGAGTGCTCCATGAACGGCGAGTCGGGTTCGGTGGTCGGGTGCACGATGAACGGCTGCATCGCTTTGTGTCGCATGCGTGTCGCGATCGGGTCGTAGCTTGCGGCCGAGGTGGATGCGTCGACCGCCGTGCGTTCGCTCCGGCGCTCGACCGTCATCGCCGAGTCGTCGGCCTTGTCGGAGAACAGCAGGCTGACATCGGTGTCGAGCGCCTCGGCGATCGCGAGTGCCACCGCGATCGACGGAGTGCTCAACCCGCGTTCGATCTTCGACAGGTAGCTCTTGGTCAGCCCCGTGCGGTCGGCGAGGGCTTCCAGCGTCAAGCCCGCTCGCCGGCGGTGCGTCCTCAGAAACGCCGCCATCGTCACTTCTCCCTCGTTCTGTCCCCGTTCGTGTCATGCATCGTAACAAGGTTGCGTTTAGGAAACTTTGTGTCCTATCGTCACCTTTGTGTCCGATCGGACAGCGAAAGGAGAAATCGACTGTGACAGCCCCCGAACGTGTCGGGACCACGATGAGCCTGGGCAAGGGCGAGCTGATGGACGCCGCCAAGAGCGCCATGCTCACCCAGATCCCCGAGGCCGGGTGGTCGGACCGGCAGAAGATCGCTCTGACCTGCCGTTCCCTGTTCGACGCCGGCCACGATTCCGGCCTCGCCGGTCAGATCTCGGCCCGTGGCCGGACCCAGGGAACTTTCCTGACCCAGCGCCTGGGCCTCGGCTTCGACGAGATCACCGAGGACAATCTGCTGCTCGTCGACGAGGACCTCGAGGTGCTCGAAGGCGACGGCATGGCCAATCCCGCCAACCGTTTCCACAGCTGGGTGTACCGCGCTCGCCCGGATGTCAACTGCATCGTGCACACGCACCCGCTGCATGTCGCGGCGCTGTCGATGCTCGAAGTGCCCCTGCAGGTGTCGCAGATGGACACCACGCCGCTCTACGACGACTGCGCCTTCCTCGCGGACTGGCCCGGTGTGCCGGTCGGCAACGAAGAGGGCGAGATCATCTCGGCGGCGCTGGGGGACAAACGCGCCATCCTGCTGGCCCATCACGGTCAGCTCGTCGTCGGCGCCACCATCGAAGAGGCGTGCTCGCTGGCGCACCTGATCGAACGTGCCGCCCGGCTCCAGTTGCTCGCGATGGCCGCGGGCGAGATCAAGCCGCTGCCCCCGCGCCTGGCTGAGGAAGCCCACGACTGGACGCTGACCCCGCGGCGCAGCGTCGCCAACTTCTCCTACTACGCCCGCAAAGCACTGCGCTCCCACCCGGACGCCGTCAACCAGTGAACGACTCGAGGAGAACTCAGCTCATGACCCACCCCATCTCGGGCATCGTCGCCTATCCCATCACCCCGTTCACCGCCGAGGACACCATCGATATCGATGCGTTGCACCTGCTGCTGGACCGGATGATCGACGCGGGCGTCGACGCGATCGCCCCCCTCGGCAGCACGGGCGAATCGGCGTATCTGACCGACGAGGAATGGACGACCGTCGCCGCCGAGACCATCGCGCATGTCGGACAACGCGTCCCGACCGTGGTCGGTGTCTCCGACCTCACCACCGCGGGAGCCGTGCGCCGGGCGAAGGTCGCCGAGCGGCTGGGCGCGACCGCCGTCATGGCGTTGCCGACCTCCTACTGGCGACTGACCGAAGACGAAGTGCGACTGCACTTCACGACGCTGGCCGAATCCGTCGGCCTGCCGGTCATGGTCTACAACAATCCGGCCACCACCGGGATCGACATGTCACCGGAGTTCCTGTTCGACCTCGTGGGCGCCGTCGACAACATCACCATGGTCAAGGAATCGACCGGCGACATCACCCGCATGAACCGGCTGCGTGAACTCAGCGGCGGCGCCCTGCCGTTCTTCAACGGCAGTAACCCGCTCGCCTACAAGGCATTCGGCGCCGGTGCGGCCGGCTGGTGCACCGCCGCGCCCTGCCTCATTCCCCGTCCCATCGTCTCGTTCCTCCGGGCAGTCATCTCCGGCGAGCCCGGCCGGGCCGAAGCGATGTGGGAACATCTGCAGCCGTTCCTGGAGATGATCGTCAGTCGTGGCCTGCCGACCACCGTCAAGTCCGGGCTTCGCAGCATCGGCTTCGACGCGGGCACGCCCCGCCGGCCGCTGCTGCCGCTCGACGACCACGAGACGGCGCGTCTGCACGAGCTGATCACCACCTGCGAGACCCGTCTCTGATGTGCGATCCGGATGCCGGTCGGCCGCGCGTTTCAGGCGGCCGGCTGGTGCTCGGGGCAGTCGGTCCGCAGCTCGGTCAGCGGTAGGGGCGCGTTCAGCAATCGGCAGTGATGGGGCGCCACCCGATCGGAATGCGCGTGTGCCTCGAAGAAGCGGCAGCTCGTGCAGACCCTCGCCACGCTGATCACGCCCTGACGCTGGAGCCCGGCGATCATCGACAGCACGGTCTGCAATGTCGCGGCCCGGTCCTCGACAGGCACTCCGAGCAGAGTCCGCACCGCCGGTGCGTCCCATTCCCGCAGATCGTCGACCACTTCGCAGCCGCGCGGGGTCGGTGTCAGCACCCGTCGTCGGCCGTCGCCGCCCGGCGATCGGCCCAGCAGGCCCTTGCGCTCCAGCGCGGTCACCGCGTCGGACATCGTCGGGCGCGTGACATCGCATTCCGCGGCCAGCGCACTGACCTCGCGGCGCGACGGCGGGTTTTTCGACAGCGCCAGCAGCACCTGTTGCTGCAAGGGGGTCAGCCCGTGGTCACGAGCGCTGCGCTGCGCCAACGCGCGCACGCCCCCGCTCAACCGTTCCAAGGCGTCGACCAAGCGGCGGTCGAGGTCGTCATCGGAATGCATCATCACCGCCGTTCATAGGTAGGAGTCCTATTGTATGGCGGATCCGGATGCGGGACAGACCTGATATCGATGATCCCCCGGACAGGACAGTCCCCGGTAGTCTCCATCGACACCATGAATCGCGGTCGTCGCCGCAATTCCGGTATTCGACTGGCTTGCCGGGGGCTTAGCCGGATCTTGGAAAAACATCACCACGGTCGATGAACGTCTCCATCGGCGGTGTGACCCTTTTCCGGTGTTCCGGTATGTATCCAGTCTTCTCCGCTCTCCCCGTCTGTCAATACCCGATGACCGGAAATATCAGGGATTTTCAAGATTTTTGCGGCAGGTGTGCGGCCTCCGTCGTGCGGCGGTCCGTATCGCCCTCGTCGGGTCGAGCCACTGGATTCCCGAAGATGCCCCGCGCCGGCCGGCCGAGCTGGTCGCGGCACGCGGCGGCCGAGCCGATGGTTGCCTTGTTGCCGGCCGAATTCGATACGCCGCATGTGGCGGTGTCGCGATACGCGGGTGGTCGACGACGTTCCGATCGCCGCCCATCGGGGACCCGAGGACCTCTTGCGCGCCTGGCAGGCAACCTCACACGCACCCAACACCGGTGGCGGGCACGATGACGGCATGCGGGTACTTGTGGTCGAGGACGAGAAATTGCTGGCCGACGCCGTGGCCGCCGGGCTGCGCAGGCACGCCATGGCGGTCGACGTCGCCTACGACGGCGACGGCGCGCTGGAACGGGCGACGGTGAACGACTACGACGTGGTCATCCTCGACCGCGACCTACCCGGGGTGTCCGGGGACGAGGTGTGCGCGACATTGTCCGGTGGCCTCGCGCGCATCCTGATCCTCACCGCGGCGAGCGCGGTGGCCGAGCGGGTCGAGGGCTTGGGATTGGGCGCGGACGACTACCTGACCAAACCGTTCGCGTTCGCGGAGTTGGTGGCGCGGGTGCAGGCACTGGGCCGCCGCGCGGGCCAGGCGGCGCCGCCGGTGCTGGAGCGCGCCGGGATCCGGCTGGATCCGCACCGCTTCGCCGCGACCCGGGACGGTGTGCCGATCCCGTTGTCGCGCAAGGAGTTCGCGGTGCTGCACGAACTGCTGCGCGCGGCGGGCGGCGTGGTCTCGGCGGAACGGCTGCTGGAGAAGGCGTGGGACGAGCACATCGACCCGTTCACCGGGGTAGTGCGCTACACGATCATGAACCTGCGCCGGAAGCTGGGGGATCCGCCGGTCGTCGAGACCGAGCCGGGTGTGGGGTACCGGATCCGATGAGAAGTACTGTGCGGCTGCGGCTCACCCTGCTCTACGGAGCCGCGTTCTTCGTGGCCGGGGCTGTCCTGGTCGGGCTCATGTACGCCTATTTCGGGCAGTCGCTGGGCCGGTCGGCCGGTGACGGCGGGGCACAGCAGCTGGTCCGGGAATTCCTGGCGACCCAGCCCGCGCGACCCCGGCTCGCGCGCTCGGCCGAACTGATGCAGGCGCTGGCCGAGCAGGCGCAGCGGCGCCGTCGCGAGACATTGCGCGAGATGTTGCTGTGGTCGCTGATCTGCCTGGCCGTGGTCGGTGTCTTCGCGACCGGAGCGGGCTGGCTGCTGGCCGGGCGAGCGCTGCGGCCATTGCAGCGGATCACCGCCACCGCCCGCCGCGTCGCCGGGACGAGCCTGCACGAACGCATCGCCCTGGACGGCCCGAGCGACGAGCTCAAGGACCTCGCCGACACCTTCGACGCCATGCTCGAGCGGCTCGACCGCGCCTTCGACGGGCAGCGCCGCTTCGTCGCCAACGCCTCCCACGAACTGCGCACCCCGCTCACCATCAACCGGACCCTGCTCGAAGTCGCGCTGGACGACCCCGACGTCCCACCGGCCACCCGCAGCCTCGGCGCCACCCTGCTCGAGGTGAACCAGCGGCACGAACGCCTCATCGACGGCCTGTTGCTGCTGGCCACCACCGACCAGCGGCTCACCGACCGCCGCCGGGTGCGGCTCGCCGACCTGGTCCGCGACGCCACCGAACGTCCGGCGCCCGACGGTGTCGAGATCCGCACCGATGTGCAGGCCGTTGCGGTCGACGGCGATCCGGTGCTGTTGGAGCGGCTGCTCGGCAACCTCGTCGACAACGCGTTGCGCTACAACGTGCCCGAGCGCGGCTGGGTGCTGGTCCGGCTGCGGCAGGTCGGCGACTACGCGGAACTGCATGTCGCCAACAGCGGTCCGCGGGTGCCCGCCGCCGAGGTGGACGGGTTGTTCGAGCCGTTCCGGCGGCGCGCCGGCGCCGAACGTCTCGCCGGTACGCGTGGCGCCGGGCTGGGGCTGTCGATCGTGCGGTCCATCGCCCACGCCCATGACGGGACGGTGCGCGCGCAAGCGCGTCCGGACGGCGGTCTGGCCGTGACCGTGCTGCTCACGCGCGCACCGGCGTGAGAGGTCAGTACCGGTGGCAGGTGTCGGTCAGGACGACACTCCACCGATCCCGGAACTCCTGCGCCCGCGGTGTCCCGCGCCGTTCCTCGAACTTCGCGCGCGCCTGCGGATGCGAGTCCAGGAACTCGCGGGCACGCTGCTGACGCTCCTGCGGGGAGAGCGCGAAGAACGCGCGCGCCTTGTCCCGGAGTTCCGGATCGGCGTCGAGGCGGGCCGCGAGCCGGGGGAACTCGGCGCGTGCCGCCGCTTCCACCTGCTCGTAGGTGCAGGTCGTCTCGGGCAGACCGGCGCCGGGCGCCGCGAACGCGGAGGCGGGCGTCAGCACCGCACAGGCGGCTACCAGCCCGGCGATGACAGGAGCGCGAAATACCCTCATGGACAGTTCCTTTCGATCCGTTGCCGCGGGCCACCGTTCGTGACCCACGGGTTCGAGTCCATCAAGAGGGGCGTTGGATGAGCGCTAGGTCGGCGAGTACCTCCGGATCACTACGTGAGTTCGAAGCCGTGGTAACCGGCGACAGCGACGCCGTCGCCGATCTGCTTGTACACCCCCACGCCGCCGACGAAGGGCAGGAAGACCCGCCGCTTGCCGGGAATGTTGGCGCCCATGTACCACGATGCCGCTTGCGGGAAGAGCGTCAGGTCGGCGGTGTCGGCGACGATGTCGACCCAGTTCTGTTCGGCAGCGGGGTCGGACTCGACGCGGCTGTGCCCCTGGGTGCGCATGTGGACGAGCAGATCGCTGATCCATTCGACGTGGTATTCGATGGAGGTCAGCATGTTCGACAGCACCGAAGGACTCTGCGGGCCGGTGATGGTGAACAGGTTGGGGAATCCGGCCGACATCAGGCCCAGGTAGGTGCGGGGTCCGTCGGCCCATTTCCCGGCCAGGCTCTGTTCGCCGTTGCGGATGTCGATGGCGTTCAACGCCCCGGTCATCGCGTCGAACCCGGTGGCGAGCACGATGACGTCGAACTCGCGTTCGGTGTCCCCGGTGCGGATGCCGCGCGGGGTGATACGCGCGAACGGCTCCTCGTGCAGGTCGACGAGGGTGACGTTGTCCTGGTTGTAGACCTCGTAGTAGCCGGTGTCCACGCACATGCGTTTGGCGGCGAGCGGATAGGACCGCGGCGTCAGCTTCTCCGCGAGTGCGGGGTCCTTCACCTTCTCCTTGATGCGGGCGCGGACGTACTCGGCGGCGAGTTCGTTGGCCTGCGGGTCCTGGATCAGGTCGTAGAAGCTCTGCTGGAAGCACAGTCCGCCGTGGTCCCAGCGTCGGTCGAGGTAGGTGGTCGCGGCGGCGGGCTCGAGATCGGCGAAGAACGGGAGTTCCAGGTCCGCGCACTGCGCGCCGCCGATGGAGTTGCGGCTGATCTCCCGGTACTCGGGATAGTGCTGCTTGATCTCGGCCAATGCCTGCTCGATCGGCCCGTTGTGCGCGGGCACCGCGTAGGGTGGTGTGCGCTGGAAGACGGTGAGGTGCCCGACCTCCGGGGCGATGGCGGTGATGGTCTGCAGCCCCGACGACCCGGTGCCGATGACGGCGACCCGCTTGCCGCGCAGGTCGACCTTCTCGAACGGCCAGTCCCACGTCCAGTACACCTCGCCGGTGAAGTCGGCGAGTCCGTCGAACTGCGGCTTCGCGGGCACGGACAAGCAGCCGGTCGCGGCGATCACGAACCGGGCGGTGACCCGTTCGCCGGTGTCGGTGACGACGGTCCACTCGTCGGCGTTGCCGTCGAAATCGAGCGCGGTGATCCGGGTGTCGAATCGGATGTCGCGGCGCAGGTCGTGGCGGTCGGCGACGTGGCGGATATAGGAGAGGATTTCGGGCTGGGCGGCGTAGCGCTCGCTCCAGTTCCATTCCTGCTGGAGTTCGGGGTCGAAGGAGTAGGAGTACTCGACGGACTCGATATCGCATCGGGCTCCGGGGTAGCGGTTCCAGTACCAGGTCCCGCCGACCTCCGGCCCGGCTTCGAAGACAACTGTGTCGAAACCGCGTTCGCGTAGCGCGTGGAGTTGATAGAGGCCGGAGAATCCGGCCCCGATGATGACGACGTCGTGATCTGCCACGGCTCACACCGCCTTCTGGTCGAGATCGGGGGAGTGCTGCCCGATGAACGTGCGGATTCGGGCTGCCACCAGTTCCATTCCGGTGGCGTAGCCGGGGAGGATGTTCGCCATTTGGAAGTACCCGTGCATCTGCCCGGCCGCTTCCTCCAGCGCCACCGGGACTCCGGCGGCGTCGAGAGCTCGCGCGTAGGCGACACCCTCGTCGTGCAGCGGGTCGTATTCGGCGACGTAGACCAGGGCGGGCGGCAGCCCGGCGAGATCGGGTGCGCGCAGCGGGGACGCGTCGGGGTGCCGGCGCGCGACGTGATCGGGGAGGTAGTGGTCCCAGAACCAGATCATGGTGTCGCGGCCCAGCAGCAGCTGGTTCTGCGGATCGAGATAGGAGGGGCGGTCGAAATCGGCATCGGTGACGGGGTAGACCAGCACCTGGTAGTCGATCCGGGGACCCCCGCGATCACGCGCCCAACGGGTCATCACCGCCGCGATGTTGCCGCCCGCGCTGTCGCCTGCCACGATCAGCGGGATGTCCGGGCCCGCCAGGTCGGCGGCCCACTGCAGGCCGACCCAGCTGTCCTCGAGCGCGGTGGGGAAGCGATGCTCGGGCGCCTTGCGGTAGTTCACCAGCACCACTGTGGAATCGGTGAGGTTCACCAGGTGCCTGCCCAGGTGGTCGTACTGCAGGTCGATGTCGCCGATCACCCACCCGCCGCCGTGGAAGTAGACGATCACCGACTGCGGCGGGCCCTGCGGCTCGAGGACCCGGACGCGGAAGAGTTCTCCATCCGCCCCGGCGAGTTTGGTGTTGCGGACCGCGGCGACCTCGGGGCCGCGCCCGCTCAGCCCGGCGAAGATCGGTCCCGACATCCGCGCCATGGCGGGAGTGCCCTCGTGGATCGGTGGGGTGCGCGGCTCGGCCAGTTGCGCCAGCAGGGCCTGGGTGACGGGTTCTAGTGGCATCGGATCTTTCCTTCTCCGTCGGTGCTCTCAGTAGTCCGCGTCGGAGAAGCTGATGACGCCACGCAGGTTCTTCCCGTCGGCCATGTCCTGGTAACCCTGGTTGACGTCCTCGAGGCGGTACCGGGCGGTGACGAGCTTGTCCAGCTCCAGGTGCCCGGAGCGGTAGAGGTCGAGGAGCTTGGGGATCTGGGTGCGCGGCCCCACGCCGCCGAAGATCGCGCCCTGCACCCGCTTCTGCAACAGGGTCAGCTCGAACAGATTCATCTCGACGGCGGACAGGGTGTGATCGCCCATGGCGGTCACCACCACCTGGCCGCCCTTGCCGGTCAGGCTCAGCGCCTGCTGGATGTACTCGCCCCTGACCTCGCCGACCGTGATGATCGTGACCTGAGCCATCAATCCCCAGGTCAGATCGGGCAGCTCGGCGAGCGCCTCCTCGACCGAGGAGTAGACGTGGGTGGCTCCGAACTCGAGCGCCTTCTTGCGCTTGAACTCGACCGGATCGATGCCGACGATGTAGCGCGCGCCGGCGAACCTCGCGCCCTGCACGGCGTTGATGCCGACGCCGCCGACGCCCATGACGACGACGGTGTCGCCGGGCCGGGTGTTGCCGATCTCGGTGGCCGAGCCCCACCCGGTGGAGACGCCGCAGCCGAGCAGCGCGGCCACTTCCAGCGGCACGTCCTTCTCGATCTTGACGATCGAGGCCTGATTCACCGTCACATACGGCGCGAACGTCCCGAGCAGGCACATCTGGATCACCGGCCGCCCGGCTTCCCGCACTCGATAGCCCTTGTCGGAGATCGCCTCGCCGGTCAGCAGGCCCGCGCCCTCGTCGCACAGGTTCTGCAGACCCGAGGCACACGGCCGGCAGGTGCCGCACGCCGGGATGAAGGCGAGCACCACGTGATCGCCCTCCTCGATACCGCTGACACCCGGACCGACCTTGGTGACGACACCGGCGCCCTCGTGCCCGCCGAGCACCGGGAAGAACGGCACCGGGCTCGATCCCGCCGACACGTGCACATCGGAGTGGCACAGACCGGACGCGGTCAGCTCGACCTGCACCTCACCGGCCACCGGATCCCCGAGCTCGACCTCGGTGATCCGCCACGGCTGACCGACCTCGTCGACGACTGCTGCTTTGACCTTCACTCGAACCGCCTCCTGTAACGCCGGCCACATTCGGTATCGAATGTGGTCCATGTCTCACAGAAGGTAAGACGAGGCGCGGCGTCGAAGACAGGACGTCCGGGGCCAGAAAACGACAGTTCAGGCCAACCCGGTCAGAGCGCGGGCCGCGGCGCCTCCGACAGGCCGGACATGTTCCAGCGGCGGAGCGCGCGAGCCAGGCTGGACCAGTCGTGGTAGCCGAGCCGCCGCGCCACTTCCTCCCGGGGGACGGCGCGCTCACGCAGCAGGTCGTAGGCCAGACTGCGCCGCACCTCTTCGACCACCTCGCGGAAGCTCGTGCCCTCCTGGTGCAGATAGCGGCGCAGCGTCCGCGGCGCGTAGTGCAGCTGTGCCGCCACGTCCTCGAGTGTCAGGTCCAGGCACTGACGCGTCAGCAGGAGTTCCCTGATCCGCGCGGTGACCCCGGTGTAGCGCAGCCGTTCGGACCTGATCCGTTCGCACTGGTCCACCATCACCGACGCGGTATGACGGTTGGCCAGCGGCAGCGGAGTATCCAGGTAGCCGGTCTCGTAGACCAGCCCGGAAACGGGATGGCCGAAGGACACCGGCACCCCGAAGTACTCGCGCTGGACGGCATCCGGTTCCCGGGGCTCCGCGGAGGCGAATCGGACCTCGGCCAGCCGCACGGCGTCCGGATCGGGGAACAGTTCACGCTGCATCTGGATACTCGCCGCCATGTCCCGCTCCACGGCGAACTGCCGGATCGGCTCCGGCAGATAATCGGCGCTGTAGGTGGAATGGAACCCGCCCGACGCGGTCGCGTACGCCCGGATCTCGGACAGGGCGAACGACAGCGGCGCGTGGCGCAGGCCGTTGCTCACCATTTCGCGGACGGTCCCGGAGGTGACGAGCAGATAGCCGAAATGGCCGTAGGTGGTCAGGTGGTACTGCTTGCCGATCTCGGTCCCGATACCGCGACGGTCCGCGTGCTGGCGCAGGATGTTCCGGATCACCGTGATCTCCTGGCGGGCCGTCACCAGCTCGTGCGGCGAATCCAGCGATTCCGGAGCTATGTGGGAACCGGACAGGACCGATTCGTTGGTCGAGCCGTGCCGCACCGCCCACTCGCAGAGCAGCGAGACCCCGGCCATGGTGCGAGCATGGTCCCAGGTCCGGCCGGTGAAGGCGAACAGAACGTCCTCATCCTTCTGCCCGGACGGGCCCACCGCCGTCACCTCCCCGGCGGGCGACGTCGTTGTCTTCATTCGAGCGAGTGTTACAAGCGCGGGGCGGTGCGTCAACGCTCATCCGGCATTCGGCCGCCGCATTGTGTGGACGGCCCCCGGGGAGGACAGTGGGTATGTCCGGTGGCGTCCACCGGGGGCGCCGCCCTTCTGGAGTAGGAGGTGGCCTGTGTACGCACGTTCGAGCACAATCGCGGCGCAGCCGTCGTCGATCGACAGAGGAATCACATACCTGCGCACCGAGTTGATGCCGAATCTGGCCGAACTCGAAGGATGGGTCGGCCTGTCGCTGATGGTCGACAGGGCGACGGGGCGCTGCATCGCCACGACCGCGTGGGAATCCGAGGATGCGCTGCGTTCCAGCAGGCCGCGCGTCCAGCCGTTGCGTGACGGTCTGACCCAGGCGCTGAACGGGCAGGCCCAGAAGGTCGAAGAATGGGAAGTCGCGGTCATGCACCGCGACCATCTGTCCGGCCCACGCGCATGTACCCGATGCACCTGGATGCAACTCGATCCGGCCGACATCGATCGGATGATCGAGATGTTCAAGACCGGCCCCCTGCCGGAGTTCGAGAAAATCGAGGGATTCCGCAGCGCCAGCCTGTTCGTCGACCGGGCAACCGGTCGAGTAGTGGGCTCGACGGTCTGGTCGAGCATCGAGGAGCTGGAAAGCAGCCGCGCGCAGACGGATCGGATCAGGTCCGGGGTGATCCGGCAGCTCGGGGCCGAGGTCCTCGAAGTGGCCGAGTTCCGGCTGGGCTTCGCTCACCTGCGCGTGCCCGAATTGGTGTGACCCTCTCCAGCCATCCGGCCGGGAGCGCAGGCTCCCGGCCGGATCGTGTGGCGCCTCCCGCGTGATCCCGAGTAGGGATTCGATGAGCTCGGCGAAGACTCGTGTCGCAACCCTTCGAGTCGACGACTCGCCCTGAGCGACGAGATGTTTTGTGGCACAATCCCTCCTGTGTCGCAGACGCTCGAAGACCACTCTGCGGCACCGGTGACTTCACAGGCCGACACGACCGCATGTCGGCTCGGTGACCTGCGCGCGCAGTGTGGCCGAGGCGAACAGAACCGCCTGCTGTGGCGGTCGGCCGTGGCATGGGGGCTGGAAGATCACGCGAAAGATGATGGGGGAATGAAGCTTTGACAGGCACGCCTCCACCTCTCCGGTGTTTCGGTGTCTTTGTGAGCACGTGGCACCGGTTGGCCCCGTTGTGTCGAAGGTTCGCAGCGGTGGCCTGAACGTCCCCCAGCGGTGGGCTGGGGTCGGAAGTGAGCTAGGAGCGATGATGGGTACGAACGGGCACGAGGCGCTGGCGGATTATCTTCGGCACGGCAGCCTGGAGTTTCACCAGCGCCTGCAGCAGATCCTGAGCAATCCGGACTTCCTCGTCACGGACAAGCAGAGCCAGGAGCAGCGCCGGCAGAACGCCTACGATCAGTTGCGGAACCTGGTCAAGGAGATCGGCAGTACCCGCGACGTCGCGACCGACCTGCCGGAACTGTTCGCGGTATTCGACTGGTCGGCGGTGCTGGCGACGGACCTGATCCCGCTGATCTCCGGCCACTACAACCTGGCCTCGGGCAGCCTGGCCACCCTGACCGAACCCGAGGCCGCCGCGCCGTATCTGCAGGACCTGGACGACGCTTCCAGTATCGGCGTCATGCTGCTGACCGAGTACGGCTGCGGCTCCAACATCGGATTCATGCAGACCACCGCGACCTGGGACGGGGACGGGTTCGTCATCAACACCCCGAACCCGCGGGCGCGGAAGTTCATGCCCAGCGTCGGCATCCCGGTGTCCCGGGTGTGTGTCGTCGGCGCACGCTTCATCGACGCGGCGGGCGTCGATCAGGGCGTGCACCTGTTCACGGCGCGACTACGCGACGCCGACGGCGCCGCGGCCCCCGGCGTGACGATCACCCAGCTCGACCACCAGCCGCTCGTCATCATGGACAACTCCGTCATCAGCTTCGAGAATCTCCGGGTCGAGCGCAGCGCCTGGCTGAGCAACGACCTGGCGACCATCGACGACGAGGGGGTGCTGACCTGGCGCGACGAGGCCAGCCGCAAGCGGGCGTTCCCCTCGGCGATCAGCCAGCTGACCGTCGGCCGCTTGGCGCTGTCGTCGTGCCTGAATGCCTCGGCCCGCGCCGCGCTCTACATCGCCCTGCGCTACGCCACCAAGCGGGTGGTGCCGTTGACGCTCGAAGACACCCCCGTCATGCTCGACATTCCGCACGTGCGTGACACCCTGATCACCGACCTGGCGGGCACCGTCGTCCGGACCGTCTACGGCAACGCGATCAAGACCCAGCTCGCCGACAGCGACCTCACCCATCGCGACACCGTGGTGTCGGTGATGTTGGCCAAGCACTTCATCCAGCTGCACGCGTTGGACACGGTGACGCACAGCCGCATCAAGATGGGCGCGCAGGGCATGTTCAGCGCCAACCGGGTCGCCGACTACCTCGGCGTCTGTCATGCGGCCATCACCGGCGAGGGCGACTGCCATGTCCTCGGTTCCGTGGCCGGTCGCGTCCTGGCCAAGCAGATGGCAGGCAAGCCGACGCCGCACCCCGAGCTGCACAACCCCGCCGATCCCGGTGCCCGCGAGCGGCTGTTCAACGCTCGCACCCTGACAATCGTGAAGGAAGCGCAGCGGCACCTGGCGACGTCCACGCTGGAAGACCGGTTGGCGGTGATCCCCGAGGCGCTCGACCTCGCGGAGGCCTACTGCGCCGAACAGGCTCTGGGGCTGCTGCAGAGCACCACTCATCCGGAGATCGCCGCGGTACGCGATGTGTTCGCCCTGCACTACATCGACCGGAATGCCGCGTGGTATCTGACGCACGGTCTGCTCGACGTCGCCGCTGTCGACACGATCAAGCAGCAGCTGCGCCAGGCCATCGACAACCTCGTCGACCACCTGCCCGCGCTGCTGGACGCCTTCGGCTTCGACGACGAGATCCTCGGCGCGCCGGTGCTGTCGGACGATCTGCCCGCCGCCTGGGACTCGCGCATCCGCGACCAGCACGGCAACTGATCTCGCCGAGGCAGGTTCGGCAGGGGCGTGCGTAGGTTCGCCCGTCTGCCGGGCCTGTCATGTCGTGCCTCGGACCGAGGTCGGGCAGGGTCGTTCCGATCGGGACGGCCCTGCCCGCGCGGTTCGCGACAGCGTCGGCGGGCCCTACGGCCCCCGACAGCCTGTCGAACGGCCCGACCAGTGGCGCCTTGTCGTGCGGCAGCCGCGACGGTCGCCTACAGTGTTCTCCGCAAAGAGCAACGCGCACAGGCAGTCCGGGGCCATGACCACGAGCCCGGACCGAGGCGCTCGGCCGTTGCCTCGAGTACCGTTCTGCCGCAATCGAAATCGAGGAGATCACGTGCATCCGCATCACCCGCTTCAGGGTGCTACCGCTGACCCCAAGCGGTCGATCGAGGGCATGGGACCGCGAATCCCCATCTACACGGCCGAATTCGCGGCCGACCCTCACAAGGCTTACCGCCAGATGCGCGAGATGAACTACGGGCCGCTGGTGCCGGTGGAGATGTGGCCCGGCGTGCCCGCGACCCTGGTCATCAAATACAGCACCGCGGTACGGATCCTCGGTGACTCCGGCCATTTCCCGGCCGATCCGAGCGTCTGGCAGAAGACGGTGTCCGCCGATATCCCGATCATGCCGATGATCGAGTACCGGCCCAACGCAATTCGCACGAGCGGTACCGAGCACGCTCGCTACCGCAGCGTTCTGAATTACGCGCTGGCCGGGATCGATCTGAACTCCGTGCGATCCGCGGTGGAGACTTCCGCCGTGCCGATCGTCAACACGTTCTGCAAGGACGGTCGCGCCGACATATTGAACCAGTACGCCCTTCCGCTGGTCTTCTCGGTCTTCTGTCAGGCACTCGGCTGCCCGCCGGAAATCGGTGAGCAAGTCGCGACCGCCAGCGCCGCGATGTTCGACGGTGTGGACACCGAAACGGTGAACACGATGATGAGCGAAGCGTTGCTCGATCTCACCGCCCTCAAGCGCGCCCATCCGGGTAACGACGTCACCACGAGAATGGTCCAGCATCCTGCCGGGCTGTCCGACGAGGAGATGGTGCATCAGCTGGTCCTGCTGTTCGCCGCGGGCGTCGAACCGCCGGTGAACCTGATCGCCAACACGCTGTTGCTGATGCTCACCGACCCTCGTTTCACCAGCGGTGAGAACGGAATTCCCCTGTCGACCAGGTCCGCGCTCGAGGAGCGGCTGGCCACCGACCCGCCGATGGCGAACTATTGCATCACCTATCCTCGCCAGCCCATTCTGGTCGAGGGCGAGTGGCTGCCGGCGGATCAGCCGGTCATCATCAGCATGGCCGCCTGCAATACCGATCCGGAGATCAACACCGGCGAATACCTCGACAACGGGTGGAACCTGGCGTTCAGCACCGGCGACCACGCCTGCCCTGCCCAGGCCCGCCCCTACGGGCTCCTGCTCGCCCAGGATGTCATCGATCATCTTCTCGACACCCTCCCGGAACTGCGACTCGCGGTCCCTCCGGAGGAACTCGTATGGCGCCCCGGTCCCTTCCACCGAGCATTGACCACGTTGCCGGTCGTCTTCCCGCCTTCTGCTCCGTTGCGCGTGTAGCTCCTCGACGCAATCGGCAGCAACCACCCTGGGGGCGCCTCGACTCCGGTCGCATACCTTGTGTCCATGACTGCTCCTGTGCTTCTCCTCCTCGGCGCCGGTCCCGGCCTCGGGCTATCGGTCGGCCGCCTTTTCACGCGTGACGGGTTCACCGTCGTGCTGGCCGCCCGATTCGTCGACGACGCCGAGCCGTTGGCCGAGCAGTTGCGGGCGGAGGGCGCGATCGCGGCGGGCGTGGGGGTGGATCTCGGCGATCCCGACGAGGTGAGCCGGGTCGTCGGCGAGGTCGGGAAGCGCTACGGCCGTATCGACGTGCTGCACTTCAATCCGAGCGTGTTCCGGCAGGCGGATCCGCTGCAGCTGTCGGTCGCCGAGCTGATCGCGGACTTCACCGTCGGCGCCGCCGCGCTGTTGCCCGCCGTCCAGGCGGCGCGCCCGTTCTTGGCCGAGGGTGCGCGGGTGCTGGTCACCGGCAGCGCGGCGGCGGACAAGCCGTGGAACCAGGCCGCCTCGCTGGGGGTGCAGAAGGCGGCGGTGCGCAATCTGGTGACGAGCTTGGACGCCACCCTGGCGCCGGAGGGCATTCGGGCGGTCGCGGTGCAGGTCAACGGCGTGCTCGACAAGGGCGCGTTCAGCAGGGAGAAGGTGGCGGCGGCGCTGCACGCGGCGGCGACTCGACCGGCAGGGGAGTGGACGCCGCACGTTTCCTACGACGGCTGAATCGCACCCGCCGCGCGTTTCGCCCGACCGTCTCGGTGCGCAACCATGGTGTGTCGTCCCTCTAGGATCGTCGACGCACGCCGCCGAGAGTTTGTCACCGCTGATCGACGCACACCGTATCGGAGGGGTTGAACAAATGATTCGTTCGCTCGTGCGATCCGTGGTTTCCCTGATTTCGGTGACCGGGCTTTCGTCGCTCGGTATGCCGGCGCCCGCCGTCGCGTCGCCGCTCGAACAGGTGACCGTGACCGGCGGCGAGATCGCCGGCTCCGCCACCCACGGCACCATCGGATTCCTCGGGATTCCGTTCGCCGCGTCCACCACGGGCGAAGCCAGGTTCGGCTCGCCGGAGCCCGCGCCGTCGTGGCCGGGCATCCGGCCCGCGCACAGCCACGGACCCTCGTGCCCACAGAACGGGTTCGTCCCCGGGCTGCCACCGGCGGCTCCCACCAGCGAAGACTGCCTGACGATCGACGTCTACGCACCCGACGGGGTACCCGACCGTCCCCTTCCGGTCATGGTGTTCTTCCACGGCGGCGGCTTCACCACCGGATCCAACAGCCAATACACCCCCACACGCATGGTCGCCGACAACGACGTCATCGTCGCGATACCCAACTACCGCCTCGGACCGTTCGGCTTTCTGTCGCTCCCCGAACTGGCCGCCGAGTCCGGCGGCGCCACCGGCACGATCGGCATCCAGGACCAGCAGGCCGCCCTGCGATGGATGCGTGACAACGCCCGGGCTTTCGGCGGCGATCCGGCCAACGTCACGATCTTCGGCGAGTCGGCAGGCGGCGGAAGTGTGTGCGCGCACTTCGCTGCCCCGGCTTCCGACGGCCTGTTCCACAAGGCCGTCGTGCAGAGCGGTTCGTGCGTGCGGTCGCCGATGGTTCCCGGCGGCCGGGACGAGTCCTTCGCCCGCTCGGCGCGCTATGCCGAGAGCGTGGGATGCGGCGACCCCGCGACCCGATTGTCCTGCCTGCGTGCTCTGCCCGCCGCGACTCTGCTGGCCGCGCCTGCCGTCGAACCCGACGAATCTGCCCCGACCTGGGTCCCCACCGTCGACGGTGCCGTCATCACTCGGCAACCGGAAGCCGCACTGCGCCGAGACGACCGGAAGACTCCCCTCATCATCGGCAGCAACAGCAATGAAGGCGCGCAGTTGGTCGCGGAGTCCGAGTATGCCCGCGGCCGTATCCCGGATGCCGCGAGTTACGCCGGCTACGTCCGGCGAACATTCGGCCCCTACGCCGACGCGATCCTCGACCGGTATCCGATCGCGCAGTACCCCTCACCCGCGGCCGCTCAATCCGCCGTGGTCACCGACGGCTTGTTCGCCTGCCCGGCACTGTGGACCAGCCACCTCGCCCGCGACACCGGCCATCCCGTGTGGCAGTACGAGTTCGACCAGGCGCCCTTCGGCGCGGCCGACCCGCTGCTGCCGGGCGCGTTCCACTCCGCCGAACTGCTCTACCTGTTCACCGGCATCATGGGCGTGCCGGTGCCGTGGACCGGCGCCTCCGCGGCCTTCGCCGAGCGGATGCAGCGCTGGTGGAGCACCTTCGCTCGGGTCGGCGATCCGAACGAGCCCGGCGCACAGCAGTGGCAGGCCTGGCCCGCGCCGAACGCAGAGCGGACCGACGGTCCCGCCCTGGCCATGCGGGCGACACACAGCACCATGACCGATGACTTCGCCCTCCGGCACAACTGCGCTTTCTGGTCGCAGCGCCCGCAGTGACACGGCTCCGCCGCCGCGCGACGATTCGGTGACCGGGATCGCTCACTCGGTAGACAACGCGGCCAGGTATCGGTCGGCCATCCAGCGCTGCCCCACACGAGCGAGGGGCCCGGCGAGCCGGAGATACCACGCCGCAGGGCGGGAGAAAGCCGTGACCACGGCGTACACCGATTCGTCCGTGGGGTCGTACTCGACCGCGAACAGCTCCTCTCCGCTGACCGGATGACCGGGCAGTGTGCCGTAGGCGAATCCGCGACGGTCCGGGTCGTCGATGATGTACACGACCCGGCACGCCGCGGAAATCGCCGCGGGCCCCACGCCCAGCCGCACCACCACGCGTGTTCCCGGTGCGGCGACGGGCGAACTCGCGGAGTGCAAGACGCCCGCGCCCTCGAGCATCCGGTAGGTCATGACCTCGGCACTCGCTCGATCGAACAGCGGGCGACCGTGCCCGATCCGGCGCCGTCGGGTGAAACGGCGATAACCCGGCGGCGTTTCGCCCGCCGTAGCGCCGACCGCTGGATAGGTGAAACCGCTCGTGCCGTCGTCACTCACGCGTCCATTCTCCACCGGAACAGCGGATTCGATCGCGTCGCCGGGCGCTGTGCGAGCGGTCAGCCGGTCCCGCTCGTCGCCGCGTAGACCAGCAGGGCCGTCATCAGGGCGAGTGCTCCCAGCAGGCCGCCGACAAGGGCATCCGCTCGATTCGTCGCGATGCCGCGATCCACCCGATCCCAGCCGATGAAACCCGCTGTCACCGCGGCCAATCCGGCGGGCGCGGAGAGAAACTCCCCCGCGAACGGGATGAACGCGAACGCGACCGCGAAGATGCCGAGCACCAGGGCTGCCAACCCGACGCCGTTACCGGCCGGCGGCGTGTTGTCCGGGACCGGTGCCATATCGAGGAGCGTAACTGGACCCCCGCTGATCAGCACACCGTTCGGTGGTGTGGTTCAGCAGCTGGTCGGCGCGGGCTCACCCCGGAATCGTGCTTCGACGTAATTCCAGGCGTCCGCGAACCCGGCGACGGCCGCCGTCATGTGCTCGGCGATGTCGTAGGGCACCATCTGCACCGGTGCCCCCGCCTTGCAGTAGCGCTCGGCGGTCTCGGCGAGCGGGCCGAACGCGGTGAGGGTGTCGTAGCGGCCCTGCCACAGATAGGTGGGAACGGTGGGGACGCCGGGGAAGTCTCGCAAGCTGTTCTCGCGCAGCACTTCTCGCGCCTGCGGGCTGTCCATCAGGCTCTTGGACGCGGCCATCTGCTCGGCGCTGCGGAAGGCGCCGTGGAAGAGCAGGAAGCGGCGGCAGGCGTCGTGGGTGAACTCCCGGAACCACAGACCGTTCTCGTTCAACTGGTCCGAGATCGGCAGGCGGTCGGGGTATTCGCGTTCCAGTCCCATCGCGGCGGCGAAGGCGAGGCCGAAGCCGGGGTGCGGGTCGAAACCGAGGCTGAGGGCCATCTGTTCCAGGTCGGCGGGAACGCCGCCCGCGACCGCCGCGGCGATCTTCAGATCCGGGGCGTAGGTGGGCTGCAGGGCTGCGGCCCACGCGGTGGCCATGCCGCCGCCGGAGTAGCCGGCGATCGCCACCGGCGAATCGGCCAGGCCCAGTTCGGTGACGCGCTGCGCCGCTTTCACGCTGTCGAGGGTCACCATGCCGCTGAGCTTCGCGGCGCCGTAGGCGACGTTGGGACCGAGGTAATCGGGCAGGGAGATGGCCCAGCCGCGGCCGATGGGCAGCATCGCGCCGACGGCGTCCTGCAGTTCGCCGTTGAACAGCGAGCGCGAGGGGTTGCAGCGCGAGCCGAGCGAATTGATCAACGCCTGATAGGAAACCAGCGGCGGGTTGCGCACGCCCACAGGGATCAGGACGGTGGTGACGCCCATGATCGGGTTGCCGCCGGAGTTGGTGGAGCGGAATGCCACCTGCCAGCCTTCGGTACCCACATAGGGCATGGTGTCGATCCGGCGGGTCCGCACCACGTCACCGGGCTGTAGGGAGCCGAGGTCGGCGGGCGGGGCGTAGAACGGATCCGGGTCCGGCTGGGGGTAGAGCGGTTCGGCTTGGGCGGGCGCGCCCACGACGCCGAGCGACAGGATGCTCAGGATCAGGACCAGAATCCGGATCGCGACTGTTGACACGGTCTTCCTTCACACATCGGGTAACACCGAGGAGCACCGTGGAACGGGGCCGCGGCGGCCATCGGTGAACGAACTGACGGGGGGCGACGCAGCGGAACGGCGGCGTCCGCAGCGTCCGATGCCCGGACCCGCGGGCGACGGCACCATTCGCGGCGAACATATCGCAATCAAGATCTCGGGAGGAGAGCATGACCACGATGGTGGTGATTCTCACAGCAAGGCAGAGGTTTCGGTGGAACGTATCACATATCGAATCGAAAGCCGCCGCGGCGCTCAGCTGCGGCGATAGCTCTAACCTGTTGCGGGGGAGGAGAATCGGCACCCAACTTAGCCGCGCGTGGGCAGCGCTCGAAAGCTCGCTGATCAGTGGGAAACGGGCCGATCGGTGCGAAGTGTGGGCCGTTAACCGTCAGTAGCGACCGTCCAGCATCGCCGAGCATCTGCGCGAAACGCTCGGCTGGGATACCCGGCCGAGCGCCTCGCGGTGCTCTCATCCACCATCAACCGACAGCGGTGTTGTGTCGCCCCTGAAATCCGGGCTCGGATGCGGCCTCCTCGTCCGTGCGTTTCAGTCTTCGATCAGGCTGCGGCGCAAGCCCTCGGTGGCGACGACGAGAGCGGGGACCAGCGTCAGGTGCGTGATCGACAGTGCGATCGTGGACACGGTGTCGAAGTCGGCACTCACGGTCATGCCGATGGTGGCGACGGCGAGCGCCGAGCCGATCACCGCAGCGACGCGCAGCACGCCGATCCACTTGTAGAACAGCAGTACCGCCGCGCCGAGACCGATCAGCATCGGGACGACGGTCATCACGATGATCCCGCCGGGGGCCACGCTCTGCACCCGGCCCGCGTCGGTCATTTCGAATGTGCCACCGGCGGCCGCGCCGATCAGCCAGACGACGAGGTTGGCCACGAGAGCGGCGCCGATCGCGCCGAAGAGGGCGACGGGACGATTCAGTGCGGGGATGCTGGCGGTGTGGTCGACGGTAGGGGTGGTGGTGCTCATGATGATCTCCTGAGGTGAGGCGGTGCGGTTCGTGTGAGTTCATCCTGAAACCTCAACAAATGTTGTGGTCAACCCTCGCGGATCGCAGCATGTTCCAGATCACTCGGCGCGTGGCTCCGCCCCGCCCGGAGGCGCTGTCGAGTTGGTGCCGCCTCCGCCATCCCGGCCGGCGTGGTGATGATCGCCGCTGCCGTCACGGATGTAGGTCCAGCCGTCGGCTGAATGCCGTTATGACACAGTGCATTTCCCAACGAAAATCTACAATTGGCCGGGCAGCGGCGCTCGAGGGTGATTGCAGGGGGTAGCGGTGGGCTGGCGTGAAGAGTTGCTTGTGGCGTTGCGCAGCTGGCGGGCGTTGGAGGACGCGGGAGCAAACGTGCCCTCGTGGCGGCGGGTCGGCGGCGCGATACGGGGACGGCGGCCGGGGGAATTCGTCGTGGACATCAGAGGGTCGCAGCTGTCGATGGAGCAACTGCAGGCGGAGAGCCTTCGATTGGGTGAATCCGACAGGACCACCGCCGGCAACGGTCATTCCGTGATGGAGGTGACCGAGCAGGGCGGCGCGATTCGCGTGCATGTCGCGGAGTTCGCCGATCCCGTGGAGCCCACTCTGTGGCTCTATCAACAACCACCGACGTTCCTCATCGACTCACTCATCGATGGGATCGCGGGCATTACCGACGAGCGCCTCGCCGGCTCCCTTGCACGTGGAGAACTGGGGGGTGAACTGGCGCCGGTCAGTCCGGCGGATGAGGTACTGCTGCCAGCACAGCAGCACGCATACCGAGCCTGCTCAGGTCGTGGACTGTGGATGGTGTGGGGACCGCCGGGCACCGGAAAGACCTCAGTGCTGACGCGGGCGATCATCGATCTGATGGCGGTGGGACGGCGGATCCTCTTGGTTTCGGCTACGAACATCGCGGTGGACAACGTCGTGGTGAAGGTAGCGCCGGCGGTTCGCGGCACACCAGGGCAGGTAGTGCGGGTCGGCACACCACATTTGAAGGAGGTTGCTGCCGACAATGCGGTGTGCCTGCCACTTCTTGTTCGTGCTCGGCTCGACGACATCGAACGGCAGCGCACCCACGTCGCGGCGGAGCTGACTGCGATTGCCGAGCGCGACATCCGGCGCAAGGCGCTTGCCGACGCTCTGGTCGATTTCGACTTCGCGCGGTACCGGCGTGCCCAGAAGCGTCTACAAGTTCCCGAGCTGAGCCCCGAAGTCCTCTCGGTGCGGATAGACAATGTGACGTGCCGTCATACGGACGCGGCAGCGGCTGCCCAGGCGGCCGAGGCAGCAGCCGCCCAGGCGAGCAGGCAGGACTCGGCGGTCTCAGCGGACAGAGCGAGATGGCGTGACATCGATGCCCATCGCCTCGAGAAGGAACGGCTCGAAGCCGAGCTGAGCAGCTACGACATCGAGGTTGCCAGGCGGTCAACGGCTCTTGCCAAGGCTGAAGAACAACTGCGGAAGCTCGAGAACGGAACAGCTTGGGCACGGTTCCGAGACAGGAAGGCACGATCGGACGCCGATGCAGAGGTGGCTGCGCTACGCAGGGATCTGGCGGCTGCGGTGGCAGCACAGGCCTCGGTCGCCGAACCCGCCGGACTTCGTATCGGTTTTCTCGATAAGGAGATCGAACGCATCACCGCATTTACCGAAGTGGGCCGTGCGGAGATCAACCGCTTCGCTCGTGAACACCAGGCAGCGGAATCCCTACGCCGCAAGCGAACTGCATTGCTGCAACAGACCAGCGAAGAACTGCATACGCTGAGCAACGAACTCGAGCTCACGAAGGCGGCGGAAGAGGAGGTCCTGTCGGCGGTTCGGCGTGGGTTTCCGGCCAAGTATGCCGAGCACGAATTGCTGAGCTCTTCTGCTGAGGCCGACAGTCGCAATGCGGATGTCCTGCGCAAACAACATCAGGAGCTCGAAGAGCAGTACCGCGCCTTGGCGCAAGATGCTCAAGGGAAGATCATTCGGTCTGCGCGGCTGGTCGCCACGACGCTCGCCAGGTTCCGGACGACACCCGCTGCCGTCGAGGGGCCCTACGACGTGGTCCTCGTCGACGAGGTCGGCGCAGGCGCGCTTCCCGATGTCCTGACGGCTGTGGCGGCCGCAGGCCGGACCGCGGTCCTGCTCGGCGATTTCATGCAATTGGGACCGGTCGTGCCCCAGGCGCTGCGCAGTACCGATCGCTCGGATATGCGACGATGGTTGTGCACCGAAGTATTCGACCATTGTGGAATCGACACTGCTCGCGCAGCGCAGGACAATCCCGGCTGTATCACGCTCGACGTTCAGCACCGATTCGGACCGACCGTCATGGAATTGGCCAACCGAATCGCCTACGACGGGATCCTGAAGGCGGGGCCGGGTATCGAAGCCAGGACTGCCACCACAAACGTGGGTGACGCGGAGATCGTTCTCGTGGATACCGACGGCCTGACCGATCTCGGCCACATCTATCGCGCAGGTCGCGCGAAGGGATGGTGGCCGGCGGGTGTGCTGTTGGCGCGGGCGATCGCGGAGATGCACGTCGAAGACGGGACAACCATCGGTGTCGTCACGCCCTATACCCTGCAGGTTGACGCGACGCTCGAAGCGATGCGTGAGGTCGAGATCGGCGGGGCGATGATCGCCGAGGTCGGCACAGCGCACCGCTTCCAGGGACGCGAGTTCGGCGTCGTGATCTTCGATCTGGTCGAGTCGGCCGATGGTGAGGGCATGTGGATGGCCCGCGCGGGCCGTGGCGCACGGGGTGGACAGTTTGCCCGTGACGGGCTGCGCCTGTTCAACGTCGCGGTGACCCGTGTGCAGCAGCGGATATACCTGATCGGCAGCCTGAGCCGCATCGAGCGCGCCTCGCGTGACACAGCTCTGGGTGAACTGGCGGTCATGCTCGAGGGCAGGAAGGTCCGCCGACTCGCCGCCACTGATCTGATCGCGCCGTTCGCGTCGCCGGACAGGCTCGGACCGGTGGGGTCGCGGCTGGCGGAGGTTCTCTCCCGTCATGTGGAGGTTTCCGATATCCAGGATGAGATCACGTTCTACGAGACGTTTGCCGGTCATCTGGAAGCTGCCCGTGAATCAATCTGGATATGGTCGCCTTGGACGGCCAATCGGCTGCGGACACTATTGCCGGTCCTGGCCGACGCCGCAGCACGAGGGGTTCGGATCGTGGTATTCGTTCGTGACCCCGACGATAAGATCCAAACAAAATTCCAAGACCTTGTGGACGAACTCGCCGCTGTGGTCGACAGCATCGTCTGCGTGCACGAGATGCATCAAAAGATCATTGTCATCGACGATCGCCTCGTGATGTTGGGCAGCCTCAATGTGCTGTCCCAGAGCAGTACTCGTGAAGTGATGCTGACTATGCGCGGTAGCCACTTCGCCAAGAAGATTCTCAGCGCACAGCATGCAGGGGTGTTTTCTCGGCCGCCTCGATGCGGCGGCTGCCGTAAAAGGGAAGTGGATCTCAAGCGTAGGAGGAACGGCAACTGGTACTGGCGGTGCCGAAATAGGGCATGCCCTGCACGAAAGGGGAACCGGGCATGGGTCCAAGATCTGAAAATCGGAGAGACCGTGACCGCCGGTCGTGGGAGACGGTGATGGTGCCAGACACACCTTGCGATAGGCCGAACGCATCCGCCAGCCCTGAGGAGAACGTGTGCTCGAAGCGATCGGCTGTGCACAGCATTGTCGCGCCGAGCGTAGTCGCGAGCGCACCGATGTCGGAGCGCTCTGCGCCACTGAGACTACGGTGTGACGCGGGGGCGTGGTGGGGCTCTTCGGTGCAGGCATGGGCAGATCTCGAGGAGTGCGCGGAACGCGCGGCGAGGCTTGCCGTTCTGCCCCGATGATGCGCTGCTGCGATGAGGCGACCGGATATGGCATTGGATGTGCACGGGTGCATGTGCAGTAGTTCCCAGCGCTCAGTGTGCGGCGGATGTGACCATGTCGCGGTGAGCAGGCGAACAACACGGGGTCGGCAATACCGAACTGCTTCTCGATCTGCTCGAGGTGGATGGTTGCGGCGTCCGCGTCCGCTACGGTGATCTCAGTTCGGAGATCGACCGGCCCGGCCTGCTTCGGAAGACGGCGACGCCGACGGTCATCCGGTCTATCGTGGTCGGCATGCTGGGTGGGGATCGCACAGAAACCGGTGCGGAGCCGAACGGGGCGACGAACCTGGAACTGTTCCGCTATCTGGCCGCCGACGAACGCCACGATTACCTCGCGATCATGTCCCTGTTCACGGCGTCGCTGCTGGCGGACATGTCGGCGGCGACAGTGGCCGACCAACTGACCTCGGCCGGGACCCCGCTGGCGGCAGAGGTGGTGGAGAGCCGGTGCAAGCAGCTCGTCCGATGGGGGAATCTGGTGCCGTCACTGCGGGATGCGCGGGTGAACACGGTCGCCGAATATCTCAAGGCACGCTCGCGGTATCAGGTCTCCAGCCTGGGCGGACGGGTTCATCGTGGGGCGCTCGAGATCATGGAGACCACCGACAGCGCCCGCGAGGTCGCCCGGGAGTTGCTCGGGCAGATCGCCGAAGCGCTGCGCGAGATCCCGACGCTGCTGGATACGGCGGGAAGCACGGAACGTGATGAATGTCTGGCGGGGATCGTGACGACGGTGTTCAACAATCAGCGGTTGTTCACCGCGAGCGTCACCGACTTCTACGCCTACCTCGCCGGTGTGCTGTCCCGGTTCGATCTCGGGGGTGCGGAGTACACGCAGTTCAAGACCCTGCTGCTGGATTACGTCGATCTCATCAACGCCGATGTGAATCGGCATGCCCCGCTGATCGCGCGCGCACTGGACCAGGTACTGCCTCGCCTCGATCAACTGCTGGCCACCTTGGACGCGCTGCCGGGTCTGAGTCTGGGCGGGCAGGTGTCGATCGAACGCTCGCAGGGCCGCACCCGCAGCGACTGGACCCAATTGCACCAATGGTATTCGGGCGCAGAGTCCGGGCCCGGGCAATTGCGTCACGCGGCGGGGCAGGCCCTCGGTCAGCTGATCGCCAATGCCAAACGCATACTCGACTCCTCGCGCACCGGCTATTCGCGCCGCGCGGACCTGCTGCGGCTGGCATCGTGGCTGGATCATTCGTCCGACGAGGAGGCGAGCCGGCTGTTCGCCGCCGCGTTCGGGACGTGGCCCGCACGGCATCTGGGCTTGGGCCCCGACGAGCCCGATCCCCGCGTGACACCGACGACCTCGTGGACCGCGGCCGACCCCATCGAAGTGCCGGTATCGCTGCGGGAGCGCGGAAACCGGATCGCACGGGGCCGGACCTCGCGCGTTCCCGATTCCACCGCGGATCGCCGGCTGGTCGAAGCCGCCGCACAAGAAGAAGCGCAGCGTCACCGTGCGGCCGCCGTGGAACTGATCGCGTGCGGGAATCTGGACGGTTCCCGACTGTCTCCCGCCGCTCGCGCGGTGCTGCTGGACCAGCTGGCGCGATTGCTGGCCGTGCAGTCCGAATTCAACGAGCCCACCCACATCACCGACCACGATCTGGGTCTGGTGCTGGAGTCCACGCCCGGCGGGCGCACCCGGATCGAATCTCCGGACGGTGCATTGACCGTCGAAGGTTGCGTTCTGTCGGTTCGCGCCGTCGGGACGGACATCGCGCCGACCACACTCCGGACGGCTCGATGAGCAGCGGTCGAACTCGTACACTCGGCACCCGTTCCCAGGACGACTCCGGAGTCCGTGAGGCGGCGCGCATCCTGCTGTTCACGCCGATCGTGACAGCTTCCCGAGCCCCGGAGTCACTCGCCCTCATCCGACGCCACACCACCGTGCTGCGCACGATGTTCAGCACCCACCTCGGCTATCACCTGATCGTCGAACCGAGCTTCGCGCGCCTGGTCAAGACACCGCCCGAGCCCACCGCGCCGACCCGCACGCTCACGCGGCGCAGCGGTATGCCGTTGGATGCTCGCACCTACACCCTCGTCGCCTCGGCCTGCGCGGCACTGCTTGCTCCGGGCGTGGGCGAGCAGATCCTGATATCCCAGCTCGTGGCCCAGATCCGCGCCGACGCGGCCGAGCAGGGCGTCACCCTCTCCGATGAACTGACCGAGCGTCGACGCATAGTCGCGGCCCTGACGGTGCTGATCGACTGGGGTGTCCTCGCCGAAACCGACGGCACGGTGGCGCAGTGGGGCGATGACCACGGCGGCGAAGCGCTGCTGACGGTGTGCCGCCCCCTGTTGCCACACCTGCTGGTGCGAGCGATCGGACCGTCGGCGCGGCCCGAGGATGTACTCACACCGGACAGCGGCGCACCCCGCCGCCGCCTGCGCCGCAGGCTCACCGAGGAACCGGTGGTGCTGCGCGAGGATCTGACCCCGGAAGAACTCGATGTCCTCTCGCGCGAGCGCAGTGAACTGGCACGCCTGCTGAACGACAATTTCGGTGTGGTGCTGGAGGTCCGCGCCGAAGGCGCCCTCGCCTACGATCCCGCCGATACGCTCAGTGATATCGATTTCCCGGGTCCCGGCACCGTGAAGCAGGCGGCGCTGCTGCTGATCGGGGAGTTGGTGGACCGTACCGAGGAGGATACGGCCGCAGGTGAATTCGATTGGGAGACCGTCGACAGCACCCTGGCCGCCCTGACCGAACGGCACAAGCGAGTGTGGAAGACCGAATACGCCGACGCCCCGCATCGGCTGCGCGCCGATATCGTCGCCCTCCTGACCGCATTGTGTCTGGTGCGTGCCCATGCCACCGGAATGCGGCTGCTGCCACCGGCCTACCGGTACCGCCCCCGGGTCAGCACCACCCAACTTGCGTTGCCGATGGACGGACAGGAGATCAGGCATGAGCGCTGATCCAGTGAAGCATTTCGACCAGCGCTGGCGCCTGGCACGGGCCGGGGTCGTGAACGTCTGGCAATACCTGGACACCGAATTCGCGCTGTCGGGCGGCAGGCTGATCCTGCGCGGCGCCAACGGCTCCGGCAAGTCACGCGCGCTGGAGATGCTGCTGCCCTTCCTGCTCGACGCCGACCGGCGCCGCATGGATGCCACCGGCTCGCAGAAGGTCAGCCTCGATGAGCTGATGCGCACCGGCGCGCGCGGGCAGACCAATCGCGTGGGATATCTGTGGCTGGAGCTGGCCCGGCCCGAGGAATTCCTCACCCTCGGCGCCTACATCAAATACAGCGCGTCGACACATCGCAGCGACGTGCACTTCTTCCTCACCGGTAAACGGGTGGGTGAGGAGCTGGTGCTGCTCGACGTGAACAGGGATGCGTTGTCACGTGACCGGTTGCGCGAGATCGTCGGCGCCGACAATCTCACCGACGCCGCACAGCATCGCGAGAATGTGCGGGCTCGCGTCTTCGGACTGCACGGAGAAGCCGATCGGGACAGGTTCACCGGCCTGATCCAGTTGCTGCACACCCTGCGATCACCCGACGTCGGCAACCGCATCGACGAGGGCAAGCTCCCACAGATCCTGTCCGATGCGCTGCCACCGCTCGACGAGCAGACCCTCGAATCGGCGGGTGAACGTCTCGACGGGCTCACCGCGACCCGTCTGGCTCAGCAAGATCTCGCCCGGACTCTCGACCACGTGCGCCGCTTCCACGCCGTTTACAGCGGGTATGCGGCAGGCGTTTTCATCGAGGGCGCGGCATCGCTGCGGCAGGCGGCCGAGGATGTCGACGCGACGCAGGATACCCGCGACGAACTCGCTCAACAGCTCGATGAGCTCCGGGAGAAGGAGAGCACGGCTGCCGCGCAGGTGGTCGACCTGACCGCGACAGTGAGCGAACTGGACAGTGCGCTGACCGGACTCCGGGCACGTCCGCTGTTCGCGAAGGTGGCAGATCTCGAACAGCGTCAGAAGACAGTCGCCTCGTTGCGCGGCGCCGCCGAACAAGCATCGCGCAGAGCCCGGCGTGCTCGCGACGACGAGCATGCAGCGGCCTTCGTCTTCACCGCGCAAGCCGACGAACTGCGTGCGGCCGTCGAGGATGCGGCAACAGCGTTGAGCAGGGCATGCGGCGCGCTCGCTGCCGTCGAACTCCCGTACGGCCGGCTCCCGGCGTCGATCGGCGTGGACACCCGTGACGAGCCGCGCAGCACCGACACGGTCATGGATTCGCTGGATCAGGCTCCGACGTCGATCACCCGCCCTTCGGTATCGATTCCGACGGTGTTTCCGGAAGACCTCGACGAGGTCGGCTCGAGTGCGCGCGACTGTGGTCGGGCCGCCGGCGACCGCCGGGACCGGGCGGGCAGGCGCGAACAGGAAGCACGGCGTCTCGACCGCGATTACGGGGACGTGCGCCGTCTCGAAGACGCGGCCGAATCCAAAGAACACGAGGCACAAGCAGCGCAGACGGCGGCGCTCGAGGCCGCCACAGCCCGTGACGACCTGGCGGTCACCGTGAACCGGAACTGGCGCACCTGGATCGAATCCCCCGTCACGGCCCGGCTGATGCCCGACGTGGACCGCTCCCACCCCACGGTGGCCCTGCTGTTGTCCGACACCGAGATCCTGTGCGGTGACGCCGAATACGACTCGCTGCTGGACGCACTCGCCGACCTGGCCACCGATCTCGCCCAGCCGACCCGGGACGCGCTCACCACCCGAGCAGCCGGCCTCCGGCACGATATCGACGGTCACGAACAGGCCGCACATACTCTGCGCGAACGGCAGTACCGACTCGAGGCCGAGGAGGACCCCGAACCGCCGACACCCCCGTGGCAGCGGACCGAGCATCGGATGCCGCTGTGGCGGGCAATCGACTTCCGCGACGAAGTCGACCCGACCGTGCGGGCCGGAATCGAAGGCGCTCTGCTGGCCTCGGGTCTGTTGACGGCGGCACTGACCGAGCACGGCGAACTGCTGGCCGAAGACGGCGAGATACTGCTCCGCCCAGCACATTCCGCACCCGCTTCACCGCTGTCCCGCGTGCTGTGCCCCGATCCCGCCGTGCCCGGGGCCGCTGACCGGGTCGAACGGGTTCTTGCCGGGGTGGGCTGGGAGGACGACCGGGCGACGACCTCGATATCGGGCGACGGCCGGTGGCGCAACGGAACCCTCTGCGGCCGACATTTTCCCGACACCGCCCGCCATATCGGTGCGACCGCGCGAGCCGCCGCCCGCCACGACGAACTGGCCCGGATCGGGCGGCAACTCACCGAGATCGCGGAGATGATCGGCGACCTGCAAGCTCGCGAGCAGGCGTTGCGCACCCACCGCAGCGAACTCGACACTCATCTCGGCACCGCCCCCCGGTCTCGGGAACTGGTCGCGGCTCGTGAGGCCGCGCGCACCCGGGCAGCGCAGGCGGCCCAGCTGCTCGAGGTAGCGCGCAGTGTCCGAGAGCAAGCCGCGCGGCAACGTGCGCAATGGAGTGCGCAGGAGCACGAGCATCGGGAGCTGTGCGAGGGAATGGCGCTACCCGCCGACGCCGATAGCCTGGCCGCGCTGGGGAACGCGTGTGAGACAGCGACCCGGGCGTGCGCGGAACTCGACCGCACCTGCCATGCCGTCCAGCGACCGCGCACCGCGACAGCCACGGCATTCGACCGGCTCACCGACGCCCGCGCACGCCGCAGCGAGGACGAGGACATTGCCGAACAGTGTCGTCGGCAGTGGTCCGAGCAGGCCACCGAGCTCACGGCCCTGCGGGAAGCTCTCGACCTGCCGCTGCAGCAGCTGGAAGCCGAGATCGAAGCCAGTGAGCGGGAACGCGAACGCGTCCAGCAGCAGCTGCGCGGCCGCGCACGGGAGCGCGACGACGCGGCCAAGAGCGCGGCAGCCGCCGTAGCCACCCTCGAAGCCACCGAAACCCGGCTGCTCGCCCACCGGGACAGCCTTCGCCGCGCCGCCGAACTTTGCAATGCGCGGCTCCATCTCCCCGGCCTGCGCCCCGCCGCCGTGGCGGAAGAGATCGCTCCCGTCCACACGGTGAACGACTCCGCCGAATGCAGGCAGGTGGCAGATTCGATCACGGCCTGCCTGCGCGGCCGCAAACCCACCGGCGTCACCCCACTGCTCAACGCTCTGACCCGGTTCGGAGCCGACACCTCCGGCCACCTCGAGGTGTCCCAGAGCGTCGAACACGACACCCACCTCGTGCACATCGAAGGCGCCGAACACCACCACAGCCTCCCCGATGTCCTGAAATACCTGGAGGACAAGGTGGAGCGCGGCAGGCAGGCCCTGACCGAACGCGAACGCGAAGTCTTCACCGAATTCGTCCTCGGCAGCATCACCGACGAACTGCGCCGCCGTGTCCGCCAGGCCGGCTCGCTGGTCGACGCCATGAATGCCAGCCTCTGCGGCACCCGGACCAGCCACGGCATCGGCGTGCGGATCAGCTGGGAACTCGACAGCACCGACCAGGAACTTCGCCGCCTGATGCATCTCGTCGGCATCGCCGACCAGGTACGCTCCGAGCAGGACAACGACGAACTCGTCGCCCTGGTCCGCGAACGCGTCGACCGCCTGCGCGCCTCCGACAGCGCCACCGTCTACGCCACCCACCTGCGCCAAGCCCTCGACTACCGCGCCTGGCACACCATCGAGGTCACCATCCTCGGCCCCGGACCCAACCAGACCCGACGAATCTCGCGCCGTGCCAAGATCTCCCAGGGCGAGACCCGTTTCGTCTCCTATGTAACTTTGTTCGCTGCCGCAGACGGCTACCTCTCCGGCCTCCCAGACGCCGACCACGCCCTGCGTCTGGTGCTGCTCGACGATGCCTTCGCCAAAGTCGACGAACGCGCCATCGGCGAACTGATGGGCCTGCTGGTGCGCCTGGACATCGACTTCGTGATGACCGGTCACGCCCTGTGGGGCACCGTCGGCGAAGTCCCGGCCCTCGACATCTACGAGATCCGCCGTATCGGTGACAGCTGCGTGGTCCCCACCCACATTCATTGGGACGGTCACAAACGCACCGAACTGTATTCGGTGGGACGTGGATGACCCTGCCCACCCGATTCCGCGACTATCTCGCTGCGCCCGGCCTCACCGGACTGTGGCAGCAACTGCGGGCACGCCTGGAACGCACCGGACATTCGCTGGGCGGGTCGATCCGCACGGAACTGGATACCGATGCCGCAGAACGACTCTCCGGACTGCTCGGCCGCCGGATTCCGCAAGGCCGGCGGACAGTGTCGCTCGAGGAGCTGGATGCGGCGTTGCGTCGCAGCGTCGCCGCCCGCGGGCTCGTCCCCGTCGTCGCCGACCTGACCGGCGGCCCGTTGCGCGACCGTCCCTCCGAGCGCCTCGCCCACCAGGACGCGGTCACCGCATTGTGGGCGCAGGTCGACAGGGTGTTGGCCGAGCACGGGCTGACATCGGCACCGTGGGTACAGCAGTGGACACGCTGGCTGCACGCCACCGGACTGCTGATGCGCGCACCCGAGACCGCCCGGGTCGAATTCGCCATCGCCGCACACGCCGTGGCCACCGCCCTGGACCCCGTCGCACCGCCACGAATGCTCGGCCAGCTCGCGACCCTCGTCGCCGGCGACGCGCACGCGCTCGACAACGATCGTCTTGCCGGGCGACTGGCCTTGCGCGCCTTGAGTTTCGCTTTCGATCAGCCCGACCCGGTCGGGCCTCGTGACCGGATCGCGGTGTGGCAGCTGGCCGGGATCACCGCCGACACGGTATCGGGCACCGTGCTCACCTGGGGGCTGCGGCCACCCGGCAATGATCCGTGGTCGGTGATGATGTGCAGTCGCGCCGAACTCGGGCTCGTCACACATCTCACGGTTGCCGAGCTGTCGACCGTCGACGTCGCGCTGACCGTGCCCGGGGACATTGTCGCGGCTTGCGAGAATCCGCAAGTTCTCCAGCGCGCGGTCGAGACCAGGGTGCGTCGGCCGCTCGTGTGTTTCAGTGGAAATCCCTCGTCCGCGGGAGTCGTTCTCGCCGACCGCATCCGCCTCCGATACCACGGTGATTTCGACTGGCCGGGGATCGCCATCGCGGGCCGATTGCAGAACCTCGGTGCGCAGCTGTGGCGAATGTCGGCTCAGGATTACCTCGATGCCGTAGAACTCGGCACACCCCGCCTGCCGCTGGCCGGAAACGCGGTCCCCACCCCGTGGGATCCGGAACTCTCCGCGGTCATGAGCCGCACGAATCTGGCCGTCCACGAGGAAGCCGTATTGGATTTGCTGATCGCGGATCTGCGCTGAATCGAACACAAGCGAAGTGGTCACCCGTCGGCCATCCAAACCAGCGCCTCGCGTGCCTAGCTATACCTCATAGCGAACAGTGCTGCCGCTGCCTGCTCGGCGAACTCGGGCGCGTGGTCGGGGATCTGCCGGCCGACACTCAGGTATCGCTTGATCATGGCGTAGGGCAGGTCGACCACCGCAAGGAGTGCCCGGTCGGCCGCGTCGGGAGCGGTATCGTCGCCACTCTCGATCAGGGCACTCAGCGCGTCGTGTAGTGCGGCGTCGGCTCGCGGCCGATATCCCGCGACCCAGCGCCGCACGTCGGCGGGCTGATACGTCGTGCCGACCCGAAACCAGGAGCCGAAAATGGCTGTTGTCAACAATCACCCACGTCACTTGCTCGCACCGGTGAGCGCGGTCGGCGCGCTGGTGGACAGTCTCGCCGGCTCCGTTTCCCGCCCCGCCCGGTGGAGCCGCCGTATCCGCTTGCTGCGCCAAATCGCCGAACGCACCATGGACCGAACGTCCCCCACGAAGACGGTTTCAGCTCCCGTCAGTGTTGCCCTGTGGTCACCTTGTCGGTGGTCCTCGGCGAGATGGGACAGCTCATGTTCGGGGGCCTTGTGTTCGACGGTGCCGCTGTCGATCCGGCGCGCACCCTCTTCCCGACTCCTTGACGTCACTCATCGCGACGCAGCCATGTCGTCGAGGGTGTAGGGATCGAGCCGGCGTTGATGACCGAGGCAGCTTCGGACTGGGAGGCGGGACCGCCGTGCGGCGGCGCCCTGGACGCGGAGTTCCGAGTGAAGTCGCCGGTCGGCGCATATGGCGGTAGCGGCGATCGCTGCTGCGTCCCTGGGCCCGCTCCCGGCGTCTCGACCGCCAGTATGTGAGCGGGTGCAATCGAGTACGTCGGTGCTTCGGGGCCGTCCACGTGTGCCCGAACCGGCCCTTTCGTCGTCAGTCGGCCTTCAGTTCCGTGTAGTACTCCTGCATAGCGGGCCAGTAGTCGCCGAAGTCCGGTGCGGGGGTGCCCTCGTGGGCGGCGACGAGCATGTCCAGGTAGTACTCCCAGCCCGGGCCGGTGTGCGAGACCGACTCGCGGTCGGCCTCGGCGAAATGCTGGGTGAAGCGCAGTTCGGTGCCGTTGTCGGTCTCGACGAGCACCGCTTCGAGGAACCAGGACCCGTGGTCGTCGACCGCGGACACCGCCAGCCGTCGCGGCGGTTCGCACGCTTCGATGGTCATCGGCATCCAGGGTTGTTCCTCTTCGTAGGCCATCTGGACCTCGATCCTGCGCCCGGGCCCGGGCTCGCCCTTCCATGGACCGAACCAGCGCGCGGTGCGCTCGGATTGGGTGAGGCTCGCCCAGACGTCCTCCATGCCGGCGCGGAACGCGCGGGTCAGGACCAGGTCGACCCCGGTGTCGGTGCCGAACAGTCGGCCCGCCGGTGTGGTCATGCGGTGTTCTCCTTCGTGTCGGGATGCGCGGCGGAGTGGGTGCCGGCGTGACGGTCGCGCCTGGCGCGATGGACCTCGGTGTCCAGAGCGTCGAACCGGCGCGACCAGGTGTCGGTGCGACGCAGATCGGCGATCCAGGCGGCCAGTTCGGCCAGCGGTCCCGGATCGAGAGAGTAGAGGCGCTGCCGTCCGGTCGCTTCGTCGCGGACGAGGCCGCTCTCGCGCAGAACCCGCAGATGTCTGCTGATCGCGGGCCTGCTGATCGCGAATCGCCCGGCGATCTCACCGGCCGTGCGCGGCTGATCGAGCAGCAGTTCCAGGATCTGTCGCCGCACCGGGTCGGCGATTGCCGCCGCTACCTCGTCCACGCCCAATCGCCTGACATATGTGGTGATCCTCGTTGTCGGAGTCTGGGCCACCGAGGAGGCCATGTCGATCCTTGTCAGCGCGGTGTGCGCGGCGACCGGGACCGGACAGGAATTCGTCGACTTCCGCTTCGATGCCAATGAGCGCAATTTCATCTATCTCCTTCTGCTGGGCGCTGTTCCGGCGTCGGCGCAGGTGATGGCGGAGGTCGCTCGCCGGCTTCGGGTGGATCCGGCCTCGCGTGCGGTGCGGCGGTTGACACCGTTGTGGACCGAACTGGTGGCGGTGTGCGCGCGAGAGATCCCCTCTCCCGCAGAGCAGGTTTCGTCGGTGGGATCGGCGCGGAGGTTGCATCGGATGACAGTCGAGATCCGTGACTGTCTGCTGGTGCTGGGCCGCTACTCCGAGCCCGCCCCCGACTATTTGCCCGAGGCCATGGCGGAGACGGTGCAGATCATGCGGGCGTTGCACCGCAAGCGATCTGGTGCGGCGCCGGGGCGCTATGTTCGCCTGCACGCTTCCGCGCCTGGACGTGACATCGTCGACGAACGTCGTACGCTGCGCAGCATCGCCGCGCACTGGGATGAGGCGGCCGCCCATGTGGCGGCGCTGAACTACGGGATGGAGCACAATGACCACGACCACTCCGAGGCCGATCCGTGCCCGGGAGCGGAAGCTACCGCATCCGCCGTACCGTCTGCCGGTCCTGGGTGACGTGTGGGATCTGCATGTCACCGATTCCAGTCAATGGGGTATGCGTGGCGCGCAGAAGTACGGCGGAATCTACGAGCGCAACATCTTCGGGGCGCGGGTCACCTACGTCTCGGACCCGGATCTGTTGCGGGAGATCAACGACGATGAACTGTGGTCGAAATTCCTCGGCGTCCCGATCCGGGATCTGCGCAGCGTGGCCGGTGACGGACTGTTCACCGCGCACAACTCCGAACCGAATTGGGCCAAAGCGCACGCTGTCCTGGCGCCGTCGTTCACCGCGGCAGCGATGCGGGGCTACCACGCCACCATGCGCCGGTGCGCGGATGAGTTGATCGAGCACTGGGCCGGACGCGCCGGTGAGTGGGTCGATGTGCCGGCCGATACGAACAAGGTCGCCCTCGAGGTGATCGGCCGGACCGGATTCGGCTACGAATTCGAGTCGTTCACTCGGACCGATCCCCATCCGGTGGTATCGGCGATGCTACGTGCGCTGACATACATCAACCGGTCGGCATACTCGCATCCGCTCATCGAGTGCACTGTCTTTCGTCAGCAACGTGCCCAGCACCGAGCCGATGTCGCGATGGTGAACGCGAAGATCGACGAAGTGATCGCCCACCGCCGCCGCGAGGGCGCTGGTGAGCACGGCGACCTACTGGACCGGATGTTGACCGTGGCGGATCCGGACACCGGGACACTGCTGGATGAGAAGAACATCCGCAACCAGATTCTGACCTTTCTCGCGGCAGGGCACGAGACCTCGGCCGGCGTGATGGCCTTCGCGCTTCACTATCTTTCCGTGCATCCCGAGATCGCCGAGCGGGCTCGGCGCGAAATCACCGAAATATGGACCGGCGAGGAGATCGAGTTCGAGCAGGTCGCCAAGCTGCGGTATGTGCGGCGCATCGTCGATGAGACACTGCGGCTGTGGCCGACGGCCCCAGGCTATTTCCGCAAGGCGCGCGCGAACACGCTGCTGGGTGGACGGTACCCGTTCGAGAAGAACGAATGGGTATTCGTCGTATTGTTGCAGTTGCATCGCCATGAGCTGTGGGGTGGCGATCCGGAGAGCTTCGATCCGGACCGCTTCCTTCCGGAGCGGGTGCGTGCGCGCCATCCGGAGCTGTATCGGCCGTTCGGCGTCGGGATGCGGGCCTGTATCGGTCGGCAGTTCGCTTACCACGAGATCGCGCTCGTGTTGGCGACTGTGCTACGCAAGTTCGATCTACACGCCGATCCGAACTACGAGTTGAAGGTCAAGGAGACGATCACACTCAAGCCGAATGGCTTGCGACTCAGGCTGTCTCCTCGCCGCGATTGACCGGTGCGGGCGAGTCCTGCGCGCGGTGTGCCATCAGGCTTTCGATCAGTGCCTCGCGGTCGGAGTGAGTGGGCCGTCCGCGCAGACGCACCCGGCTGACGCCCGAGTCCCGCAGCGCCCGCAGCAGGCCGAGCTGGACGTGCACGCCGATGACTTGTTCGTCATCGGCGGGGCCGGTCAGATACCAGGCCGGCTGATTGAAGTGGCCCGCAAGAGCGGTGAGCAGGTCCGGTGCTGCGTGTTCGAGGTCTCCGGCGCGCAGGGCCGCCAGCACGGCGTGGTCGACATCGATGCCGTACTCGTGCATGGCCTCGGCGACAGCCTCGACGGCAGGTTCTTCGCCGGCCGCGCTGTGCAACGCGCGAAAGAGCATGTCGATGCGCTCGGATAGGGACAGCGATCCGCTCACCTGGCAGCCTCCAGTCTGGCTTCGAAGCGTTTGCGGGTCGCCTCATCCATATCGATGCGAATGCCCGCGAGCCACCGCCGATATCGTGCCTCTTCCCAATCGGCGTCGGCAGGGTCGGTCGGACGGTCCAGAAAGGGGCCCAGGAGGGCGACCAAAGGGCCGAGCGCACCGCCGTGGAGGCGGTTGGTTTCCAGCAGTTGGGTGATATACCGGGAGTACAGCGGCTGTATGCAGTCGTCGAGCCGCTGGGACGCCTCGCGCAGTGCGGAGTCCGCTTCGGCCAACTCGGAGATCTCCCGGGCGACGGCGAGCAGCCCGCTGATGGTTTCGGCGGGCACGACGATGTAGGACGGTGCGACTTCGATGGTGCTGCCGCGCCGCAGCGGGATCGGCTCCCCACCTGTTATCAGCTGCTGAGCCGATCCAGGCTCCCAGGCCAGACCCACGTCGAGTTTGTGCAGGGTGTTGGCACTGATCCGGCCCGCCTCGCCGCGCTCGATTCTCAGCAGAGTCGGCTCGGTGGGGCCGCCCATCAGGGCGACCTGACGCCTGCTGCGGTTCAGCTGATCACGCCGCTCTACGACGGCCTGGCCCAACTGTCGCGCAGTGTCCTTATTCATAGGCGGGTACCAAAATTTGCGTACATGCACGCAAGCATAATCGTAGGTACGACTTCTGTGCGGTGTAAGAACGCCAAGCTGGTTGCCGTGCCACCGACAACGCACTGCAGCTACGGCTACTGAGAACGCCTTCATGACTTGCGCAACCAGCGACTGATCTCGTGATGCACGCTTGACCTCGGTCAAAATTTTTGTATGATTTGCGTATCGCTTCGGTTAGGCCTGCGGCGTAGGGGGTCGCAGGGCTGACGATGTTCGATGACCACACGGGTTCGGGGGCGGGACGAAGCGTCCTGAATCCTGCCGGGGCCGACCTGGAACCCGATCCGGTGGGGAGGTCGGGTCTCAGGTCGGCGCGTCTTCCTCTAGTCGTGTTCGATCCACGCGCTTGCTCACGGCTCGCGTGAGGCCGCCGCCCAGCCCGTCCTGGTCGAGCGATCGCCCCATATCGTCACAGCGACCAGGGGAGGATCCCGATGGCCGGAGCATCACCCGACCTCGATGCCGTCACCGCGAAGATCACCGACGTACTCGGTGCAACCATCACAGTCGACCGAATCCTGCAAGCCACCGACAAATCCTTGCTGGCGGTCGGCGCCTACCGAGGCCGCGCAGCCGTGATCAAGGTGTGTTCGACCGACGAGACATTTTGGCAGGACAAACTCGAGCACGAGATCGGCATCTACCGGGCATTCGCGTCCTGCCCGCCTCCGGTAAGGGTGCCCGAGTTGATCCACGCCGCGCACGGTCGGGGCATCGTCATCGAACACATCCCCGGCCGCGTCGTGCACACCGAGCGATACCCGAGTGGCCAGATCGCCCCAGCCGTGCTCGACACAATCCTGTACACCCTGCTCGGTTTCGGCGCATGGAACCCACCGGCGGAAGCGCTATCGCCGGTGTTCGACTACCCGGGCAGGGTAGAGCGCTACCACCGCATCGGGATCTTCGACCACGACGACCGGACGGCACTGCACCGACTCATCGCCGCCGCCGGCCCCCTCGACGTCGTCGCCCACGGTGACCCGCTTCCGTCCAACCTGCTGCTCGCCGACGGCGGCGACTGTGTGCCGGTCGATTTCGAATTCACCGGGCTGTTCGCGGCAGGGTTCGATCTCGCGATGCTGCACACCCTGCTGGCAGGCACACCCGACGCGCAGTCGAGCATCGAGGCGATCGTCGCCGCGACCGGAATCGAGGCGCCGTTCCTGCTGAATAAGGCCATCGTGCTCTCGCGTGAACTGCGCCTGCATACCGAACTCGAAGACGGCAGGTTCCGCGCGGCCAGGCTGGCGCTGATCCAAACACAATGGGACGACGTTCGATCGCGCCTGCACAGTCGGCGCTCGACCGCCACGCCTGCAACCGCAGTTCCGTCGAGCAAGGAGACCACTGAATGTTCTGGGGGAGATCCGAAGTCGATGACGCTCGGTGACGATGGCACGTAATCCACAGCTCGCGGGGTTTTCGGTGCGGGTGATGCGGCCGACGTACTGAACGAGGCGGCCTTTGAATTTCACGGGTGCGGCCAGGAACAAGGTGTCCAGGGCCGGGCAGTCGAATCCCTCGCCGATGTAGGAGCCGGTGCCCACGATCAGTAGCGGTGCTCCATCGTTCAGGCGGGTGGTGATGGTGTCGTGGGCGGTGCGACGTTGGCCGGCGTTCATGCCGCCTTTCGCACACTGCGCGAAAATCTGTCACGAATGACGGAGATCTGTGCGCGAGAGGGGACTTGAACCCCTACGTCCTAAGACACCAGAACCTAAATCTGGCGCGTCTGCCAATTTCGCCACTCGCGCTTGGTGGTACGACCGTCCAAACTTTACCGGCCGAGGCGCGGTTCCAGAAGTGACTGTGGCGAGTGTCGTACTGGCCGGTAACCCGACCTGGGATTATAACGATTCGGTCACGGGCAAGATGAGGGGCGCTCATGTTTCTGTGTGGGGCGGTAACGGGTCGGAACAGGGCGTTTGAAACATGAGGGACAGTCATGTTTCGGGGCATTCTGGTACGGGTGTACGGAAATACTCAGAGGTAGGGGCGTTGGCGGTAACGAAACGTGAGGATTTCCTCATGATTTTGTGGAATCCTCGCCGTAATCAGGCCCTGCGGTCGAGGAATGCCCGCGTACCCGAGTTGAGCGACGAGCCACGGCACGTCGCCGAAGAGAAGGAAGACGAAGCGTCTTGACGATCAACGAGAGCACCGAGACCGGAGCCGGAGCGAGCGCGAAGGCGGGTAAGGCCGGACAGAGTGCGGCGGGGACGCGGTCGCCGTTGCTGGATCGTTTGCTGAACGGAACTCCTTACGCGCTGGCCTTCGGTGGGCAGGGCGCGCGGTGGCTCAGCGAACTCGAGGAGATCGCGCGGGACAGCGCGCTGGAGCCGGAGCTGACCGCACTGGTCAACGAGGCGGCCGCGCTGCTGGAACCCGTTGCGCGCCAATTGCTTGTCGTACGTCCCGGCGGGTTCGACCCGGTGGCGTGGATGCTCGAGGACGAGCTGGCCGATCCGGATTCCGAGGAGCCTTCGGCCGCGCCGTCCGAGGACGTGCTGCGCTCGGCGGTGGTGTCGATGCCGGGTGTGTTGCTGACTCAGCTGGCGGCGTTGCGGGCGCTGCGGTTGCAGGGGCTGGACCCGGCCGAGCACGCGCCGGTGGCCGTGGTCGGACATTCGCAGGGTCTGCTGGCAGCTTCGGCGCTCCAAGGTGCGGGCGCGCGGGATGCGGAGCTGCTGGCGATCGGGCAGTTGATCGGCGCGGCCGCCGGGCTAGTGGCGCGGCGGCGCGGGCTGATGCCGGTGGGGGCGAACTCGCCGATGGTGGCGGTCTCCAATGTCGATCCCGAGCAGCTGCGCGCGGTGGTGGCCGAGGTCGCCGAGGGCGTGGATCCGGCTGTGGCGGCGGTGGTTTCGATTCGCAACGGTCGCCGGCGGGCGGTGCTGTCGGGCACCCCGGCGCAGATCGAGCGGGTGCGACAGCGCTGTGCGCAGATCTCCGAGCAACAGACCAAGGAGCGGGAGCAGAAGGCGCGCGGCGGCGCGGTGTTCTCGCCGGTCTTCGAGGACCTGCTGGTCGACGTGGCGTTCCATCATCCGGCGCTGAGCGACACGGTGGATCTGGTGAGCGGCTGGGCCACGCAGTGCGGGGTGGATGCGGAGCTGGCGGGCCGGTTGGCGCAGGAGATTCTGGTCGATCCGATCGACTGGGTCGCCGAGGTGGACAGCGCGGTGGCGGCCGGTGCGCAGTGGATTCTGGATCTCGGTCCCGGTGACCTGCTGACCCGGCTGACCGCGGGCTCGCTCAAGGGCAGCGGCGTGGGGATCGTCGCGGCGGCGACCCGGGCGGGGCAGCGCAGCCTGCTGACCCCCGGAGCGGCGCCGGAGCTGGCCCAGCCGTGGAGCGCCTACGCGCCGAAGCCGGTGCGGTTGCCCAACGGTCGCATCGTGGTGGAGACCGCGTTCACCAAGTTGACCGGTCGTTCGCCGATCCTGCTGGCGGGCATGACCCCGACCACCGTGGACGCCAAGATCGTGGCCGCGGCCGCGAACGCGGGTCACTGGGCGGAGCTGGCCGGTGGCGGTCAGGTGACCGAGCAGATCTTCGCCGACCGGGTGGCCGAGCTGAAGACGCTGCTGCATCCGGGCCGTTCGGTGCAGTTCAACTCGCTGTTCCTGGATCCCTACCTGTGGAAGCTGCAGCTGGGCGGTAAGCGGCTGGTGCAGAAGGCCCGTGCGGCGGGCGCGCCGTTCGACGGTGTCATCGTGACCGCCGGTATCCCGGAGCTGGAAGAGGCCGTCGCGCTCATCCACGAGCTGACCGAGGCCGGTATCCACCACGTGGCGTTCAAGCCGGGCACGGTCGCCCAGATCCGCGCGGTGCTGCGCATCGCCGACGAGGTGCCGGACTACCCGGTCATCATGCACATCGAAGGCGGCAAGGCCGGCGGTCACCACTCCTGGGAAGACCTCGACGACCTGCTGCTCGAGACCTACGCCGAACTGCGCGGCCGCGACAATGTGGTGATCTGCGTCGGCGGCGGCATCGGCACCCCGGAGCGGGCGCGTGAGTACCTGACCGGCCAGTGGTCGGCGCAGCACGGCTACCCGGTGATGCCGCTGGACGGCGTGCTGGTCGGCACCGCCGCCATGGCGACGCTGGAGGCCACCACCGCGCCCGAGGTCAAGCAGCTGCTGGTCGACACCCCCGGCACGCCGGACTGGGTCGGTGCGGGCACCGCGTCCGGCGGTATGGCCTCGGGTCGCAGCCAGCTGGGCGCCGACATCCACGAGATCGACAACGCCGCCTCGCGCACGGGCCGCCTGCTCGACGAGGTCGCCGGTGACGCCGACGCGGTCGCCGAGCGTCGCGCGGAGATCATCGAGGCGCTGAACGCCACGGCCAAGCCGTATTTCGGCGATGTGGCGACCATGACCTACCAGGAGTGGCTGCAGCGCTACGTGGAGCTGGCCGTCGGCCTGGACCGGCGCAAGGACTTCGACTGCGGCAGCGACATCGGCGACGCCATCGCCGAGGCCACCGCCTCGGTGTGGCTGGACATCACCTGGCGCGACCGGTTCGCGGAGATGGTGCGGCGCACCGAATCCCGTCTGCACCCGGCCGACCGGGGCGAGATCCCGACCCTGTTCGCCGACGACGAGGCGTTCGAGAACCCGGTGCAGGCGCTGTGCACGTTGCAGGAGCGCTACCCGGCCGCCGAGCAGACGCTGCTGCATCCGGCCGACGTGCCGTTCTTCATCTCGCTGTGCAAGACGCCGGGCAAGCCGGTCAACTTCGTGCCGGTCGTGGACGGCGACGTGCGCCGCTGGTGGCGTTCGGATTCGCTGTGGCAGGCGCATGATGCGCGCTACTCGGCCGATCAGGTGTGCGTGATCCCGGGCACCGTCGCGGTCGCGGGCATCACCCGTGTCGACGAGCCGGTCGGCGAACTGCTCGACCGCTTCGAGCAGGACACCGCCTACAGCCTGGTGCGTGACGGCGTGGTGCCCGCCCCGGTCGACGCCCGCCGGGTCGCCGGGGTGACCGGCGGCGTGATCGACGCCGTGATCGCCGCGCCCGACGTGCAGTGGGCCGGACGGACCACCGTGAACCCGGTGCACCGCCTCGGCGATCTCGCCGACTGGACCGTGGACGGCAAGGGCGCGGTGCACCCGCGCACCGGCGCCACTCTGGTCGAGACCACGGGCCCGGACACCGAGAACTCCTACGTCGAGCTGACCGTGCCGCTGCTGGGCCGCGACGCGGTGCGCATCCGCATCACCGCGCCGGTCTCGATCTACAACGGCGGCGCGCCGGTCATCACCGAGGACGACGCCGACGCCGCGATGGCCGCGCTGCTGGCCGTGGCCGCCGGGCAGTCGCTGCCCGAGGTCAAGGGCGGCATCGCGCACGTCAATCTGGCCTGGACCCCGGATCTGATCGCCGATCACGCCGGCGTCACCGGCTCGGGTCTGCCCGCCGAGCTCAGCACCCTCGGCCGCACCGTGCCCGATGTGCTGGTCGGCGCCTGCTGGCCCGCCGTGTTCGCGGTGCTCGGCGCGACCCGGACCGGCGATGCACGCTCGGTCATCGAGGGCATGCTCGACCTCGTGCACCTCGATCACCAGATCGAGCTGCTGCGCGAATTGCCCGACCAGACCAGCATTCTCGTGGTCCGCGCCGAGTCGTCCTCGGTGGTCGACACCGACATGGGCCGGGTCGTCGAGGTCCGTGTGGCCGTCGGCGAGATGCGTGATCAGGGCCTGGACGTGGTGCCGCTGGCCGAACTGACCGAGCGCTTCGCCATCCGCGGCCGCAACGGCGCCGGCGAGCTGTCCGATCCGCCGCGCGCCGCCGGTACTGCCGCCGACGCCGCCGACACCCCGCGTCGCCGCCGTCGTGACGTCACCATCGTCGCGCCGCGCGCCATGCACGCCTTCGCCGCGGTGTCCGGTGACCACAACCCCATCCACACCAGCGACAACGCCGCCAAACTGGCGGGGCTGGGCAGCCCGATCGTGCACGGCATGTGGCTGTCGGCCGCCGCGCAGCACGCGGTGTCGGCTGTCGACCCGACCGCGTCGGTGCCCGCCCGCACGGTGTCCGCGTGGACCACCCGGTTCCTCGGCATGGTCCGCCCGGGCGCGGAGATCGACGTGCGCGTCGAGCGCGTCGCGGTGGACAACGGCAGCGAGATCGTCGAGGTGTCCTGCCGCACCGGCGGTGACCTGGTCATGACGGCCACCGGCCGCATCCGGGCGCCCAAGACCGTCTACGCCTTCCCCGGCCAGGGCATCCAGCGCAAGGGCATGGGCCTGGACGCGCGGACCCGCTCGAAGGCCGCCAAGGCGATCTGGGACCGCGCCGACAAGCACACCCGCTCGGCGCTCGGCTTCTCGATCCTGGCCGTGGTGCGCGACAACCCGACCTACCTGCGGGCGCGCGGCGTCGAGCACCGGCACCCGGACGGCGTGCTGCATTTGACCCAGTTCACCCAGGTCGCGATGGCGACCCTCGGTGTCGCGCAGGTCGCGGAACTGCGGGAAGCCGGCGCGTACGTCGAGGGCGCGATGCTGGCCGGTCACTCGGTCGGTGAGTACAACGCGCTGGCCGCCGTCGCGGGCGTGCTGCCGCTGGAGGCCCTGCTCGAGGTGGTGTTCCAGCGCGGCTCGGCGATGCACGCGCTGGTGCCGCGCGATGCCCAGGGCCGCAGCGACTACCGCATGGCCGCCATCCGGCCCTCGCAGATCGGGCTGCCCGACGACGAGGTCGTCGGCTTCGTCTCCGGCATCTCCGAGCAGACCGGTGAGTTCCTCGAGGTCGTGAACCTGAACCTGCGCGGCTCGCAGTACGCGATCGCGGGCACGGTCATGGGCCTGGAGGCGCTGGAGACCGAGATCGACCGTCGCCGTGCGGAATTCGGCGGCAAGCGGGCCTTCGTGCTGATCCCCGGCATCGACGTGCCGTTCCACTCGACGGTGCTGCGCAAGGGCGTGCCGGAATTCCGCAGCAAGCTCGAGCAGTTGCTGCCGGCGGATCTGCATCCCGAGGTGCTGCTCGGGCGCTACATCCCGAACCTGGTGCCCAAGCCGTTCTCGTTGGAGCGCGAATTCGTCGCCGAGATCGCCGATCTGGTGCCCTCGGAGCCGCTGGCCGCGGTGCTGGCCGACTTCGACTCGTGGGCCGCGCGTCCGGTGGAGCTGTGCCGGGTGGTGCTGATCGAGCTGCTGGCCTGGCAGTTCGCCAGCCCGGTGCGCTGGATCGAGACCCAGGATCTGCTGTTCACCGATGCCGCGCACGGCGGTCTCGGCGTGGAGCGCTTCGTGGAGATCGGCCTGGGCGCGACCCCGACCGTGGCGAACCTGGCGAGCCAGACGCTGAAGCTGCCGAGCTTCGCCTCGGCCACCGTCGAGGTGCTCAACATCGAGCGCGAAGCGGGCATCGTCTACTCGACCGACACCGATCCGGCGCCGATCGACGAGCCGGAGGAGACCACGGCCGAAACCGCCGCGCCCACGGCCGCTCCGGTCGCTGCCGCCGCGCCTGCCCCCGTGGCGAGCTCGGGCGGTCCGCGCCCGGATGACATCGCGTTCAGCGCCGCCGACGCCACCCGCGTGCTCATCGCGCTGTGGACCAAGCTGCGCCTGGACCAGATCGGCCCGGTGGACACCATCGAGGGCCTGTGCGACGGCGTCTCCTCGCGCCGCAACCAGCTGCTCGTCGACCTCGGCGCGGAACTCTCGCTCGGGGCCATCGACGGCGCGGCCGACGCCGACATGGGCGCGCTCGCCGCGACCGTGGACCGGCTGGCCCGCACCTACAAGCCGTTCGGCTCGGTGCTCTCGGATTCCATCAACGACCACCTGCGCAAGGTCTTCGGCCCGTCCGGCAAGCGGCCGGCGGCCGTCGCCGAGCGCGTCAAGAAGGTCTGGGAGCTCGGTGACGGCTGGGCCAGCCACGTCACCGCCGAGGTCTCGCTCGGCACCCGCGAAGGTGTCAGCGTGCGCGGCGGCGACCTGGGCGGCCTGGTCTCCGGCGGACTCACCGACGGCGCGTCGGTCGACGCCGCCGTCGACGCCGCGGTGCAGGCTGTCGCGGCCCGTCGCGGGATCAGCGTCTCGCTGCCGTCCAGCGGCGGTGGCGGCGGCGCGACCGTGGACGCGGCCGCGCTCGGCGAGTTCACCGAGCAGATCACCGGTCCCGACGGCGTGCTCGCCTCGGCGGCCCGGGTGATCCTGGAACACCTCGGCCTGGGGGACCGGGTCTCGGCTCCGGAAGCGTCCGACGAGTCGCTGGTCGACCTGGTCTCGGCCGAACTGGGTTCGGACTGGCCGCGTCTGGTCGCGCCGGCCTTCGACGCCCGCAAGGCCGTGCTGATCGACGATCGCTGGGCCAGCGCCCGCGAGGATCTGGCCCGGCTGTGGCTGATCGACGACTCCCAGGCCGCCGACCGGCCGGTGGACGGATTCACCGGCGCGGGCGAAGCGGTTGCGGCGCAGGCGAACTGGTGGCGTGAGCGGGCCAAGGGCGAAGCGCGTTCGGTGCTGGCCGGGCTCTACGAGCGCATCGCCGAGGTCGCGCTGCTGACCGACGAGGCGCCGGGACAGTGGTCCGGCGACATCGCGGTGATCACCGGCGCCAGCAAGGGTTCCATCGCCGCGGCGGTGACCGGACGGCTGCTCGCCGGCGGCGCGACCGTCGTCGCGACGACCTCCGGCCTGAACGACGAGCGGATCGGCTTCTACAAGAAGCTCTACCGCGAGAACGCCAGGGCCGGGGCCGCGCTGTGGGTGGTCCCCGCGAACATGGCCTCTTACCAAGATGTCGACGCACTCGTCGAGTGGGTCGGCAGCGAGCAGGTCGACACCGCGGGCGGCGCCAAGATCAAGATCAAGGACGCCATGACCCCGACCATGCTGCTGCCGTTCGCGGCGCCGCGGGTCGCCGGTGATCTCGCCGACGCGGGTGCGCGCGCCGAGATGGAGATGCGCGTGCTGCTGTGGTCGGTCGAGCGTCTGATCGGCGGGCTCTCGGTGATCGGCGCCGATCACGACGTCGACGCGAAACTGCATGTGGTACTTCCGGGTTCGCCCAACCGCGGCCTGTTCGGCGGCGACGGCGCCTACGGCGAGTCCAAGGCGGCGCTGGACGCGGTGGTCGCCAAGTGGCGGGCCGAGAAGTCCTGGTCGCAGCGGGTCACCCTGGTGCACGCGCTGATCGGCTGGGTGCGCGGCACCGGGCTGATGGGCCAGAACGACCCGATGGTCGCGGCGGTCGAGAAGGCGGGCGTGCAGACCTGGTCGACCACCGAGATGGCCGACGAACTGCTCAAGTGGTGCACCTCGCGGGCACGTCAGGTCACCGCGTCGGGCCCGCAGCAGATCGACCTCACCGGCGGACTGGCCAGGGCCAAGCTGGACCTGCCCGCGCTGGCCAAGCAGGCGCAGGAAGACGCGGAGGCCGCGGCGGCCGACGAGGCGAGCGCCGAAGCGACCATCCCGGCGCTGCCCGCGCCGCCGACGGTCACCTCCGCGCTGCCGGTGCCGGAGTGGGGTGAGGTGACCGCCGACCTCGACGACATGGTCGTCATCGTCGGCGCCGCCGAACTCGGCCCGTACGGCTCCTCGCGCACCCGCTTCGAGATCGAGGTCTCCGACGAGCTGTCCGCCGCGGGCGTGCTGGAGCTGGCCTGGACCACCGGCCTGGTGGCCTGGGAGAACGATCCCAAGCCGGGCTGGTACGACACCGAATCGGGCGAGTACGTGCCCGAGCACGAGATCGCCGAGCGCTACCACGACACCGTCGTCGCCCGCTGTGGCGTGCGACGCTACGAGGACGACGCGGCCATGGTGGACAACACCGCGCCGCTGATGACCTCGGTGTTCCTCGACCGCGACCTCACCTTCACGGTGGGCGGCGAGGCCGAGGCCCGCGCGTTCGCCGACGCCGATCCCGAGCACACCGTCATCTCGCCGGTCGAGGGCTCCGGCGACTGGCAGGTGACTCGCCAGGCGGGCACCGAGATCCGGGTGCCGCGCAAGGCGAAGCTGTCCCGCACGGTCGGCGGCCAGATCCCGACCGGCTGGGATCCGACCGTGTGGGGCATCTCGGCGGACATGGCGAGCTCGGTGGATCGGGTGGCGCTGTGGAACATCGCCTGCACCGTGGACGCGTTCGTCGGCTCCGGCTTCGACCCGTCGGAACTGATGCGCTGGGTGCACCCGAGCCTGGTGGCCAACACCCAGGGCACCGGTATGGGCGGTATGTCCTCGATGCGCTCGCTCTACGTCGACAATCTGCTCGGCGAGTCGCGCCCGAACGACATCCTGCAGGAGGCGCTGCCGAACGTGGCGCTGGCGCACGTCGTGCAGTCCTACGTGGGCAGCTACGGCGCGATGGTGCACCCGGTCGCGGCGTGTGCGACGGCGGCGGTCTCGGTCGAGGAGGGCGTGGACAAGATCCGCCTCGGCAAGGCCGACGTGGTGGTCGCCGGCGGTTACGACGATCTCGGCATCGAGGGCATCGTCGGCTTCGGTGACATGTCGGCCACCGCGGACTCGGCGGCCATGAGCGCCAAGGGCATCAGCGACCGGTACTTCTCCCGTGCCAACGACCGCCGTCGCGGCGGGTTCGTCGAATCGCAGGGCGGCGGCACGATTCTGCTGGCCCGCGGCTCGGTGGCGCTGGAGATGGGCCTGCCGGTCCTCGGCGTGGTCGCCTTCGCGCAGTCCTTCGCCGACGGCGTGCACACCTCCATCCCGGCTCCCGGCCTCGGCGCCCTGGGCGCCGGTCGCGGTGGTCGCGAGTCCCGCTTCGCGGCGGAACTGCGCAAGCTGGGTGTCTCGCCGGACGAGATCGCGGTCGTCTCCAAGCACGACACCTCGACCGCGGCCAACGACCCGAACGAGTCGGAACTGCACGAGCGTCTCGCCGACGCGGTCGGCCGCTCCGAGGGCGCCCCGCTGTTCGTCGTCTCGCAGAAGGCGCTGACCGGTCACGCCAAGGGCGGCGCGGCCGCCTTCCAGCTGATCGGCTTGTGCCAGGTGCTGGAATCCGGTGTGGTGCCGCCGAACCGGAGCCTGGACTGCGTCGACGAGAAGATGCGGGCCTACCCGCACCTGGTGTGGGTGCGTGAGGCGCTGCGCTTCGGCGAGCGGTTCCCGCTCAAGGCCGGTCTGGTCACCTCGCTCGGCTTCGGCCACGTCTCCGGGCTGCTGGCCGTGGTGCATCCGCAGGCGTTCATCCAGGCGGTGGAGGCCGGACGGCGCGAGGAGTACCAGCGCAGGGCGCAGGAGCGGCAGCTGGCCGGACGTCAGCGCATCGCCGAGGCCATGTGCGGCGGCGCGGCGCTCTACGAGCGGCCCGCCGACCGGCGGCTCGGGGCCGACGGCACGCCGGCGAGCCGGGTGCGTCAGCTCGAGGCCGAGATGCTGCTCTCGCCGCAGGCGCGCCTGGGCTCCGACGGCGCCTACCGGGTCGACGGCCGGGGCTGCGGCACCGGCGCGGAGGTTCTGCGACAGCCGGCCGCCGAGTAACGACGAGGGTGGCCGGATCGTGTCTGCTTCGCGGACACGATCCGGCCGCGCGTTTGCTTCACTCGGTCCGGTAGTGCGCCGAAACCAGTACGCTGCACTGCGAGTCGTTCGTCGATCTCCGGATCGGTCGCGAACGACGCGAACCGTGAACAACTGAGCGTTTGCCGAACGGGAGTGCGGCCGCCGGACCGGCGGCCGCACTCCCGAATGCATATGAGGGAGCTGCGACGACGCATGACCATTCTCGGAATCGGCCTGGATCTGGTGACCATCTCGGAGTTCTCCGAGCAGCTCGAGCGCGTGGGCAGCACCATGCTGCGGGAGAGCTTCACCGCGGGGGAGCGCCGCTACTGCCAGAGCAAGGGCACCGACCCGGCTCGCAGTTTCGCCGCGCGCTGGGCCGCCAAGGAGGCGGTGCTCAAGGCGTGGGCGTCCTCGCGCTTCGCGCGCAGCCCGCAGATCGGCGACAATCCGTATCCGCTGATCGAGGTGGTCAACGACGCCTGGGGGCGGCCCAGCATCAAACTGCACGGCCTGGCGGCGGAATTCCTGCCGCGGGTGCGGGTGCATCTGTCGCTCACCCACGACGGCGACACCGCCGCCGCGATGGTGGTGCTCGAGGATCCGGGCGAGCTGGCCGATCTCATCGAAGGCCGGGAGTCACCGGCATGAACACACAGCCCTGATCATCGGCTCCTGATCATCGGCTCCTGATCATCGGCTCCTGATCATCGCGGTCCTGGAATCTCAGGACCGCGATTCCTTTTCCGCGACAAGAAGATAGGCGACCATCAGCCGTTTGAGTTCGGCGACGGCGTCGGCGTGCGACTGCTCGTCCTGGACGGAGAAATTCAGCATCGAATAGACGACGTGCACGAGCACCTCGGCCATCATGGTGCGCCTGGCCCGCGGCGTGCGCGGGGTGAGCGGGCGCAGCATCTGCGAGACGACCTCGGCGAATTCCTTTTCGTGGATCGCGCCGGTGGTCCGCGTGGACGGGGTGGACTGCATGGCCAGCCACACCTCCCGCCGGGACGGGTCGGTCACCCACAGACTGGCCAGATGGTCGACGAATTGGTTCATGTGCCGCAACCAGTCCAGCGAGGGGATCTCGCCGTGGAAATCGGCGAGTTCCCGGGAGACCGCCACCAGATCCTGACGGTTGAGTTCGCAGACGATCACGTATTTGTTGGCGAAGAATTGATACAGGGTGCCGATCGGCACCTCGGCGCGAGCCGCGACCTCTTCACAGGTGAACGACTCGAACCCGACCTCGACGAGCAATTCGCGCGACGCCTGCAACAGCGCGTCGAATTTGCGTTTGCTCCGCTCCTGAGTGGGGCGCTTGCGCGGCATCAATTCCCGCGGGTCGTCCTGCATCTCCAAAGCGGGGTCAAGGTGTCGCTTCCTGGGCTTCGCCTCGGCCTTCGCTTGCACTTCCACGCGTCCAGGCTAGCGGTACCGATAGAAGGCCGATATGCCCGCATCATCGGCGGGTCGGTTTTCGGTCACTTCTCCCACCCATCCACACCGGTTGTGGTGTCGAACCCCAACTGAGCACGCGTGAATCGGTAGGCGCATCGTCGCGCCCTCGGGGGCCGATCCAGGGTACCGATCCGGCCGTGCTGATTCGACCAGGCGGGTTCGGCTCGTGTTCTTTCGAGCGGATGTTTCGAGCGGGCAGGTTCGAAGGCGAGCGAGGCCCGCGCAGACGGTGACGGGGAAGGCGGGTGTGGTGGCTCGACTCATGGTGACTCTGGGAGCTTCGATCGAACGCGGCGCGGTCCGCGCGGTGGCGTTGTCCGAGGTCGGGGGCAGGTGGGCCGAACGGGTGCTCGTGCGCCGGGTGGTCAGGACCGGAACCGATCCGGCGGACATCGCCGTGGCGGTGGAGGTCGCCCTCGACGCGGTGGCCGCCGAACTGCGGCGCATGGACGCGAGGGAATCGGCCGCGGGTCCGGAGGCCGGCGAGGACGGCGACGAGCCGATCGGCGATCTCGACTCGGCGATCGCGGGGGCGGCGGTGGTCTATCGGGAGACCGCCCAGCGCAGGGCGGTGGTCACCCGGCTGGCCGAAGGTCGCTGGCACGGCGCGGCGCTGGTGCCGTCGACGTCGGCGCATCTGAGCGTCGCCGCCGATCTGCCCTCGCTGACGGAATTCGGCGACCTGCTGGTCTGCGACGTGGTGCCCGGATATCAGGCATGCACGGTGGTCGACGCCGCGCGCAGCCGGGTGCTGGCGGCGACCGGCCGGGCCGGAACCGTCGCGGCGCTCGGTGACGTGGTGCGTGCGGCGAGCGACCAGAGCGAGGCGGCCGGGGTGCGGTTGGACGCGGTGGTGTTGATCGGGTCGGCCGCCGATTCGTTCGAGGCGCGCGCGGCTGTCGAAGGACTGGGGGTGCCGGTGCTGTCGTGTCCGCTCGCGCCCGCGGCGGCGGCTGTCGGGGCGGCGAGGTGGGTGCTCGACGATCTGGCCGACGGAGGCGACGAGGTTGCCGCGCCCGCCCGCCACCGGCTCGCGCCCGCGTTGCCGACGGCCGTGGGCGCGCTCGCGTGCGGGCTGCTCACGGCGGGCCTCTACGCGGGCGGTGGACTGTACAACGAGCAGCGCGACGGTGGTCCCCTCGCCTCCGACGACGCGCGGGTGACAGCCAACACCGAGATTTTCGGTGACACCGTCTCCTTCGACCGGGCGGACGCCGGCTCTCGCTCTCCGGTGCGGCCGGAGGAAGCCGATCCCCAGTGCGTCGACCCGGAGTGCCTCCGTGCGGCGGAGGTGGCAGAGGTCCAGCATGCCTCGTATGCGCTGCGTTCGCCGCAGTCGCAGACCCGCTGGGAGGCACCCGGCATCCCGCTGAGCCTGGAGCCGGTCCAGACCGCGCAGGCCGATGTCGTCGAGGCTCCCGGCGAGCTGCCCGGCGCGGGTCTGCCCACCGAACCCACGCTGGGTGATCCGGACGCCTTGCTGCTGTTTCCCGGCGAGGCGCCGCCACCGCCCGCCTTCACCCCCGAGTCCTACCGGTGGTGGGACAACCATGTGCGGCTGATCGCGCAGTGGGCAGCACAGCGTTTCGCCGGAGCCTGACCTGCTCTGCTCCGGCGAAACGTCCGATCACGCGGCTGTGGTGCGGCGCTGGAACAGCAGTCGGGCCGCCAGATAGCCGGCCAGGGCGATGCCGCCGCACCAGGCGATCGCGAGCAGGGCGCTGTCGCCGATCTCGGTGCCCATGAGCAGGCCGCGCACCGTTTCGATCACCGGGGTCACCGGCTGGTTCTCGGCGAAGGAGTGCAGCGCGCTCGGCATCGTTTCGGTCGGGACGAACGCGCTGCTCACATAGGGCAGGAACATGAAGACGAAGCTGAAGCCGTTGGCCGCCTCCGGATTCCGGGCCAGCAGCCCGAGCGCCGCGGCGACCCAGGACAGTGCCAGCACGAACATCGCGATCACCGCGATGGCGCCGAGCCAGCGCAGCGGATCGGCGGTCGGGCGGAATCCGATCGCCACCGCGACCGCGATCACGATGCCGGTGGTGACCAGATTGCGCAGCACGCTCTCGGCGACATGACCGGTGAGCACTGCCGAGCGTGCGATGTCCATCGCGCGGAACCGGTCGACGATGCCTTCGGCGAGGTCGACGGCGATGGTGACGCCGGTGGTCGATGCGCCGAATCCCGCGCACAGCAGGATGATTCCCGGCACCACGTAGTCGATGTAGGCGCTCTCACCGGCATTCATCGCGCCGCCGAAGACGTAGACGAACATCAGCAGGATGACGATCGGCAGCGCCAGGGTCATGATCATCGTGTCCGGGCTGCGCCTGGTGTGCCGGAGATTGCGGTCGAGCATGGTCAGACTGTCCTGGGCGGTGCGCAGCGCCCGCTGGTGCAGAGGTGGACGCGCGGCCGGGGCCGTAACGGTCATGGTGGATCTCTTCTCGTTCGGGCGCGGACGGGTCAGGCCGCGGGGGCTGCGGTGGTGGGGTGCCCGGTGAGGGCGAAGAAGACGTCGTCGAGATCGGGGGTGTGCACGGCCAGGCGCTCGATGGAGACGTCGTGATCTGCCAGGCGGTCGAGCGTGCGCTTGATGTCGGCGGCGCTGCCGTCGGAGGGAATGCGCACGGACAGCTGTGCGGGGTCGGTGTGGTGGCCGGCGCCGCCGAGCGCGCGGGTGGCGGCCGTCAAGGTGGCCGCGTCGGCGAAGAACACCGCGATGTGGCCACCGGGCACGCGTTGTTTGAGTTCCGCGGCCGTGCCCTCGGCGACGATCCGGCCACCGTCGAGCACCGCGATGCGGTCGGCGAGCTGGTCGGCCTCCTCGAGGTACTGGGTGGTGAGCAGGATGGTCACGCCCTCGGCGGCCAGTTCCCGGATCACCGCCCACAGCTCGCGACGGCTGCGCGGGTCGAGGCCGGTGGTCGGCTCGTCCAGGAACACCAGGCGGGGACGGCCCATCAGGCTCATCGCCAGATCCAGGCGTCGGCGCATGCCGCCGGAGTAGGTCTCGGCGGATTTGCCCGCGGCGGCGACGAGATCGAAGCGCGCGAGCAGTTCGTCTCGGCGTGCGCGGATCTGTTCGCGGGGCAGGTGCAGAAGCCTGCCGGTCAGTTGCAGATTCTCCGCGCCGGTCAGGACTTTGTCGACGGCGGCGAACTGACCGGTGACACCGATCGAGCCGCGCACGGCGGCAGCCTCGCGCACCGGGTCGTGGCCGAAGATCCGGACCTCGCCGGCGTCGGGGGCGGTGAGCGTGGCCAGGATGCGGACCAGGGTGGTCTTGCCCGCGCCGTTCGGACCGAGCAACGAAAAAATTGTTCCCGTAGGGACTTCCAGGTCGATTCCGTCGAGCACGCGATGCTCGCCGTAGGACTTGCGCAACTGGCGCACGGTGAGTGCGGAGGTGGGCCGGGTGGTCATGTGAACCTCTCCCAAGAACTGTTTATGATGAATACAGTTTATAGGCTAAGCAGTTGAACGGCGCAACCCCGGAGCCCGGCTAGAGTCGACGCGGAAGGAGGACAGGGATGACCAGGTCGGAGGATGCCGCCGGAACCCCGCCGATCGAGCTGCCCAAGCCGATCGCGTTGCTGTGGGGCCTGGCGCAGGAGGGGGAACGCGGCCCCAAACGGGGGCTCACCCTGGACCAGATCCTCGACACGGCCATCGCGTTGGCCGACGCGGAGGGGGTCCCGGCGCTGTCGATGAGCCGGATCGCCAAGGAACTCGGTTTCACCGCTATGTCGCTGTACCGCTATGTCGACAGCAAGCAGACGCTGGTGACGTTGGTCCTGGACCGCGTCATCGGCCGGCCGCCGGAGATCGCGGCCGCCGGGGGCTGGCGGGCCGGGCTGCGAGCCTGGGCGCTCGCGGAATTCGACATCCTCGCCCGGCATTCGTGGTATCTGGACATCCCGATGGCCGGTCCGCCCATGGGTCCCAACAACATGGCGTGGCTGGAAGCGGGGCTGGCGGCGCTGGGGCGGACGAACCTGCCGGAATCCGTCCGGCTACAGCTGGTGCTGAATCTCTCGCTCTACGTTCTCGGCCGGTCCTGGGCGGCCAAGGACATCGTCGCCGACCAGGGCGAGGACTACGACCTCGAGGGCACGTTGCTCTCGGTGCTCGACCCCGCGCGGTTCCCCGCGTTGGTCTCGGCGCTCACCCACCGCGCCTTCGACGGTGACATCGACTGGACGCGAGCCGATTTCGAATTCGGCCTGGACCGGATGCTCGACGGCTACGAACGCTACCTCGCGGCACACGGATTCGGCGCGGGCGAAGACCCGGTGAACGGGAGCGCGGCGAAGGGCTGAGCGCGCCGCCGGTGACGGCGCGCTGTGGGGCGAACTCAGACCGCCAGGTCGCGACGCAGCTTGGCCACGTGACCGGTGGCGCGCACGTTGTACTGGGCCACCTCGATCCTGCCCTGTTCGTCGACGAGGAACGTGGAGCGGATGACGCCGGTGACGGTCTTGCCGTACATCTTCTTCTCGCCGAAGGCGCCCCACTCGGTCAGCACCGCGCGCTCGGGGTCCGACAGCAGCGGGAAGGTCAGCGCCTCGGCGTCGCGGAACTTGGCCAGTTTGGCGGGCTTGTCGGGGGAGATGCCGACCACGTCGATGCCCGCCTCGTTCAGTTCGGCGAGGCTGTCACGGAAGTCGCAGGCCTGCTTGGTGCAGCCGGGCGTGCTCGCGGCCGGGTAGAAGTAGACGACGACCTTGCGGCCGCGGTAATCGGCGAGCGAGACCTCGTTGCCGTCGGCGTCGGGCAGGGTGAAGGCGGGAGCGATGTCACCGGGGGCGAGTCGTTGGTTCGTCACGTCCTGCACGGTAACCGAACCGCCGCGCGACGGGCCGATACACTCGTGCGCGAGCCCTGGTGATTCGCGAACCGCCGGGTTTCCCGGCCGGGACATCTCGGTGGAGTCCGGGCCCGGTTCGCGCCCGGCGGCACGCCAATCGACGAGGAGGAATGACGTGGGTAGGGATACCGAGCGGATCGAGCGGGAGATCGAAGAGGCTCGCACGCGGCTGGCGAGCACGCTCGACGAGATCGCGGTGCGCGCCGATCCGCAGCGGATCGCCGACGACACCAAGGCGGTGGTCATGGCGAAGCTCAATCAGCCGAAGGTGAAGTACTCGCTGATCGGAGCGGGTGCGCTGGTGGTGGGCCTGGTGCTGGTCAAGCTCTTCCGCTGACCGTCGCGAACGAAGAACACCCGGTGTGGCCTCGCCACACCGGGTGTTCTTGTCTTCGGCCACGATCCGGTTGAATCAGACCGTCGGGCAGGCGAATCCGTCGCCGTCGGGGTCCAGGTGCGGGCCGTAGCCCGGTTCGCCGCGGAAAATCGGGGCACGGCCCGCGGCGCGGGCGTCGTCGCAGTTGGCGAAGGCTCCACCCGCGGAACCGGTCTGGGACAGACCAGCCGAACCGGTCATGATCAGACCGGTGTCGATGGCGGAGGAGCCGGTTCCCGCGGAACCGGTGTTGGCGGAGGCCATGGCGGGGGCCGCGACGAGCGTCAGGCCCGCGGCGGCGGTGCTGACAAGGAGCCGGCGAACGTTCATTTATTCCTCTGTGTCTGCTGCGGTGATGTGCTGCGGTGAGCGGCGTCGAGGGTCCCGACGCCGCACCCACTGTTGCGATGGGTCGCTGAGTTGTCAACCGCGCGAAGGCTGAACAGGCAACGATGCGAAGCGAGCGACCGCATCGTCTCGCGTGTGGTGTCCATGTCAACCAATCGGTAGACTGGGGCGGTGACGCGATGGCTGAGTGAGGAAGAGCAGCGGACCTGGCAAGCCTATATCCGCATCAGGCTCCGGATGGATGCCGCGATCGCCGCGGGTCTGGCACGCGATGGATTGTCCCTGGCCGACTACGACCTGCTGGTACCGCTCTCGGCCGCGCCGGCGGGCCGGATGCGCGCCAAAGATCTCGCGGCCGAGGTGCGCTGGGAGAAGAGCAGGCTCTCCAAGCATCTGGCCAGGATGGACGCGCGCGGTCTGGTCGAGCGCACGCCCTCGCCCGAGGACGCGCGCGGCGTCCTCGTCGAACTGACCGCCGCCGGACGGGCCGCACTCGAGCGGGCCGCGCCCCATCACGTCGAACTGGTCCGCACCTTGTTCATCGATCCGATGACCGAGGATCAGGCGCGCGCCTTGCGGGAACTCGCCGACCGAGTCGTGCCGTCGGCCGAGAACTCCGACGACGTGTGTGACGAGACCGACTCCTGTGACGCCGACCCCTGTGACGCCGACCCCTGTGACGCCTAGCCGATCGTGATGCCCGGCCCGGTGACTACGGCGAACGCGCGGTGGACGGCCGGAGTCACGACCAGGGGGTGATCGGGGGCTTCACCCACAGCAGTTTCTCGCCCGGATGAGCGCGGCGGGCGGCCGGGTGGCCGGGGTGACGGCCTGCCCACGCGGCCTTCTCGTCGAGCAGTGCGGCGACCGCCTGCCAGGTCTCGTCGGTGCTGGGGGGATTGGTCTGCGCGGCCCTGGCCAGTTTGCGCAGCGCCGCCGGAGGCATCGCGCGCAGTTCGGTCGCGCTGATGTCGCGGTCCCACAGGTAGACGGCCAAACGCCGGGCTTTTTCCGCGCGGCGGCCGGCCGAGACGGTGTTGTGGGCGAAATCGGCGGTATGCGCGTGATCGGGGGTATGCGCGTGATCGGCCACCCGGGCATTTTACGGCCGACGCCCCGCCGTCGGCCGGGCGAGCCTGGGGCGGGGCGTGCGTGCGCGGAGCGCGGATGATCCGGGCGGGATGATCAGCGCGGGGATCAGTAGGCGCTGTTGACGTTGTCCATGCTGCCGTAGCGGTGCGCGGCGTAGTTGCAGGCGGCGACGATATTGGAGACCGGGTTCCAGATGTCGAACGGCGTGCCCTCGACGTGGTACGCGGCGAAGGTGGGGTCGATCACCTGGAGCAGGCCCTTGGACGGGATGCCCGCGGCGGCGTTGGAGTCCCACAGGTTGATCGCCTGGGGGTTGCCGGTGGACTCGCGCATGATGTTGCGGTAGATGCCGTCGTAGCTGCCGGGGATGCCCTTGGCGGCCATGATGTCCAGCGCTTGACGGATCCAGCCGTCCAGGTTGTTCGCGTAGACCGGCGGAGCCTGAGCGGCGACGGCCTCGACCGGCGGCGCGGCCGCAGGGGCGGGGGCGGGG
>NZ_BDBT01000025.1 GCF_001613125.1 Nocardia shimofusensis NBRC 100134 | reverse complement strand
GGGCGGGTGAGCGCGCGCCGACTTCGACGGGCGCGTCCGCCGCGGATGCGCCACGCGACCGTGACCGTGAGGATCAGGACTCCGTCGAGCACTACTCGGGCGAGAACTACTCCGGCGGCAGCGACCCCGGTGGCAGCGACCCAGGGGACGACTACTACGGCGGCAACTACGACGGCGGCAACTACGACGGCGAGAACTATTCCGGCGACGACGCTGTCGACGATCAGGATCTCAGCGACCGTGCCGCCGGTGATCACGCCGCCGGTGATCACGACACCGCCGAGATGAACGCGCCCGATCCCGGCCCGGGCGATCACCGATTCGACCGGAAGTACTCCACCGCGAACATTTTCGACGAGAACGTACCGGACGAGCCGAAGCCGCTGCCCTCGCTGATCGACCGCACCGGCGGCAGCCCCGGCCCGTCGTTGCGCAGGCCGCGCCCGCAAGGCGGCGACAGCGATTCCGGGAACGACCGCATGCTGGCGGTCCTGGTTGTCGTCGGCGTGCTGATCGCGGTCGGCTCGATCGTCTGGGCGGTCCTGCCGAGTGCGCCGCCCGAGCAGCGTGCCGAACTGCCGCCGGTCGAGCAGGCCACCCGCACGCCCGCGCCGACCACCCTCGCCCCGGAAGCCGCCGCGGTCGCGACTCCCGGCTGCGAACAGCGCAATTCCGCCGAAGTCGTCTCCGGCACCCAGCCCGGCGGCACCACCGACGGTCCCTCGGCGATCCTGGCGTTCGAGCACGCCTATTACGTTCTGCGCTCCGGCGCGGCCGCGCGCGCGGTGGTCACGCCCGATTCCGCCGTGCCCGCCGCCGACCAGATCCAGCGTGGCATCGACCAGGTCCCTGTGGGCACCCGGTACTGCGTACACATCACCAAGGCGCACGCCCCGTCGGCGGACGGCCTGACCCGCTGGGAGGTACGGCTGACCCAGCAGTACCCGGACGAACAGCCGAAGACCTTCCTGCAGTCCATCGCCACCCGCAGCCACACCGGCAAGACGCTGATCGAGTCGATATCGATGGCGTAGCGGTTGTTCGGATGGTGCGCCGATTGTGGCTCGCGCGCCGATTGTGGTTCACGTCCGAATGTGCCGGTTTGTTCCGCGCGGCGAGGGTATTACCTCGGCACCGTACGCCGTCGGGCGTGCATTAGCTCGAGGATAGGAGAAGTGATGCTTGGTCTCGGAATCATCGGCTGGATCATCATCGGAGGCCTCGCCGGTTGGATTGCCAGCAAGCTCATGAAAACCGACGCTCAGCAGGGCATCGTGCTCAACATCGTGGTGGGTATCCTCGGAGGCCTGATCGGTGGATTCCTGCTGAGCCTGTTCGGCGTGGACGTGGAGGGCGCCGGCCTGTGGTTCAGCTTCTTCACCTGCCTCGCCGGCGCGGTGATCCTGCTGTTCCTGGTCCGCGCGTTCACCAGCCGTCGCGGCGCCGTGCGCTGATGCACTGAGTTCTGACGAGCGAGACCACCGCTCCCCTTGTCGACCGGGGTGCGGTGGTCTCGTCGTGTCATGACGCCGGCTCACCCTCGTCGACGGTGGCGGCGAGGATCAATCGACTGATGTGGGCGTGAATCGCCCCGTTGTCGTCGTCGGCGACCAGTTCGAGGAACAGCGCCGAGCCGGCGGCCATGGCGATGAGGGCCTGGGCGTGCAGATCGGCGTCTTCGCCGGCGATGTCGGGAGGAGCGAGCAGCGCGGCCGCGGGACCGCTGAATCCGGACCAGAGCCGGTGGCGCAGGTCGGGGTCGCGGTCGAGGGCGGTGAGCAGGCCGGGGACGGCGGCCCTGACCTCGGGCCGGGCGAAGAGCTCGCGGCTGCCGCGCAGCACCCATTCGATCCAGCCGCGGCGGTCGGCGCCCGCGAAGGGGGACAGGTCGGGAACCTCGCCGAGGACGGCGTGCAGGACCAGCTCGGGTTTGCTCGCCCAGCGACGCTGGATGCTGGCCCGCCCGACGCCGGCGCGGCCTGCCACGGCCCGGACGCTGAGGTCGTCGTAGCCGGTCTCGATCAGCAGCGCGCGCACGGCGGGCAGGACCCGCTGCTCGATCGTCTGATCGCGCGGCCTGCCCGCCGCGCGTGGAGGTGGTTCCGTGTCGGCCGATGTCGTCATCCAGCTCCCCAGTCGGTATTACGATGCCAGTGGTATCGATTATGGTGTCGAAATCGTGAGGGTCGATTGTCCCGCTTTGCGGTGCGCGGGCGACGCCGAACCGGAGAGGAAGAGGTCGACGATGTGCCTGTCGAGGGAGAGCCTGCCGTGCTGATCGCGGTCACCGGGGGCACCGGCTATCTGGGATCGCACACCGTGGCCGCCCTGCTCGCCGAGGGACACGCCGTTCGGCTGCTCGTGCATCCCCGTGAGGACGTGGCCGCGGCGCTCGCGCTGTTCGGCGCGGACGTCGATCGCATCGAGACCGTCACCGGCGACATCCGTGACCCGAAGGTGGTCTCGACGCTGCTCGACGGCTGCGACGCGCTGCTGCACGCGGCGGGCATCGTCGGCACCGACGACCGGCGCGAGGCGCTCATGTGGGAGGTCAATGTCGAAGCGACGGGCCGCATCCTGGCCGAGGCCACCAAACTCGGTCTCGACCCCATCGTGCACGTCGCCAGCTACAGCGCGTTGTTCCCGTGCCCGGACCCGGTGATCACCCCCGACAGCCCGACCGCGCCCGGCCGCAGCGCCTACGGGCGCACGAAGTCGACCGCCGACCGGATCGCCCGTGCTCTGCAGGCGGCGGGCTCACCCGTGGTCATCACCTATCCGGCCTCGGTGGTCGGGCCGGCTCTCGGCCCGCAGGCGGGGATCACCGCCGACGGCTGGGCGGTCATGCTGCGCAGCGGGTTCGCCCCGAGTGTGCGCGGCGGGATGCAGATGGTGGACGTGCGCGATGTGGCGGCTGTGCACGCGGCCCTCATGAAGCCGGGGCAGGGGCCGCGCCGCTACCTGGCGGGCGGCCATCTGCTGACCTTCGATCAGATCGTCGACCTGCTCGAAGAGGCCGGCGGCCGACGCATTCGCCGAATCCCGATCTCGCCCGGTGTGTTTCGCGGGATCGGCCGGACCAGCGATCTGGTCGCGCGGCTCACCCCCCTCAGCGCCGGCCTCAGCTACGAGGCGGCCTGGCTGCTGACCGCGGCCACCCCGACCGACGATTCCCGCACTCTCGCCGATCTCGGCGTGCGCTGGCGACCGATCCGCGAATCGATTTTCGACGCGATGGGCCGTGCTTTGACCCCCGTGGAGGCCTGAGCGCGACGCGCCCGGAACGCACTCTCGGATACCCTCGCGAGTCGCTGCCCGCTTCCGAGTGGAGGTAGGCCGGTGACACTGGCTACGCTTGTGTCCTTTGCTCATTCGTGTCCAGGTAAGGGGAATTGATGGCCCGCAAGGTGACTGTGCTGCTCGTCGACGATATCGACGGCACCTCCGTCGCGGACGAGACCGTGGCGTTCGCACTCGACGGTGTGCACTACGAACTCGACCTCGCCGCGTCGAATGCCGAACAGTTGCGCGCGATGTTCGCGCAGTGGACCCCGTACGCCCGCCGGGTCGGCAAGGCGCCGGGGGCCAAGACCACGAGCAAGGCGCGCCGCGACGGCGAGCAGGACCAGACGCTGGCCATTCGCAAATGGGCGCAGAGCGAAGGGATGCAGGTGTCCAGCCGCGGCCGGGTCTCGGCCAAGGTGGTGGAGGCCTACCACCGGGCAAACCCCCAGGGCTGAGCCATCTCCCGTGGGCCGACAGGTCGTCGAGCGAGCGACAGCCGGAAATGTCCGAGTCGCTGTCGACGGCCTATTTCGGCGAATCCGCATCCGTGGGATGAGAACGCGTTCTAGATTCTCGGCATGGCCGATACAGTCACCGCACTTCTCCACGCTCGCGCGGAAGACGACAATCTCGCCGTCGCCTACGAGGATCGCCGCTGGACCTGGCGTGAATACGTCGAGGGCGGCAAGCACAGGGCCGCCGCCGTGCTGGCGATGCTCGATCGCGATCGGCCGCCGCATGTGGCCACACTGCTGGGCAACACCCCGGAGATGCTGTTCGCGCTGGCCGCGAGCGCACTCGGCGGGTATGTCACCGTCGGCCTGAACGACACCCGCCGTGGCGCGGCGCTGGCCGACGACATCGCCCGCGCCGACGTCCAGATCGTCCTGACCGACGCCGCCCATCGCGCGCTGCTCGCCGACCTCGAACTCCCGGGCGTGCTGGTGGTGGACACTTCGGCGCCGGAATGGGCGGACCTGGTCGCCGGCGCCGGCGACCTCGACCCGCTCGCCACACCGAGTGCGATGGACACCTTCATGCTCATCTTCACCTCGGGCACCAGCGGCAATCCGAAAGCCGTGCGACTCGCGCACATGATGGTGCCGTTCGCCGGTCCGCCGCTCGTCGGCCGCTTCGGCATCGGGCCCGAGGACGTCTGCTATCTGTCGATGCCGCTGTTCCATTCCGCGGCCATCCTCGGCGGCCTCTGCGTCGCCCTGACCAGTGGCGCGGCCATGGTGCCCGCCCGGTTCTCGGCCTCGACGTTCCTGTCCGACATCCGCCGCTACGGCGTCACCTACATGAACTACGTCGGCAAGCCGCTGGCCTACATCCTGGCCACCGAGGCGCGCCCGGACGACGCCGACAACCCGCTGCGGGTGGCGTTCGGCAACGAGGCCACCGACCGCGACATCGCGGAGTTCTCCAGCCGATTCGGCTGCGAGGTGTGGGACGGATTCGGCTCGACCGAGCTGGCGATCATCATCACCAGGGAAGGCGAGACCCCCGCGGGGTCCATCGGCAAGGGCTTCCCGGGCGTGGCGGTATACGACCCGGAGACCGTGACCGAATGTCCGCCCGCGGAATTCGACGCCAACGGCGCCCTGATCAATTCCGACGCTGCCATCGGCGAGCTGGTGAACACCCAGGGGGCCGGCCTGTTCGTCGGCTACTACAACGACGAGGAGTCGACCTCCGATCGCCTGCGCGACGGCATGTACTGGTCCGGCGACCTGGCCTACAAGGACGCCGAGGGCTTCATCTACCTGGCCGGGCGCACCGCGGACTGGATGCGGGTGGACGGGGAGAATCTGGCGGCGGGCACCATCGAGCGCGTGCTGCAACGACTGCCCGTCGTGAACCGCGTCGCCGTCTACGGCGTCCCCGACGAACAGGTCGGCGACGCGGTGATGGCCGCGATCGTGTTGGGCGACAACGAAACCCTCACCCCGCCGGAGTTCGCCGATTTCCTGCGCGCGCAGGTCGACCTGTCCCCGAAGGCGTGGCCGAGATACGTTCGGGTGAACACCGATCTGCCCTCGACCGCGACCAACAAGATCCTCAAACGCGAACTCAAGTCCGAAGGGGTGACGGCGGGCGGTGGCACCCTGTGGGTGCGCCCGGCTCGTTCCTTCGAATACCGGGTCGCCGAGGCGGAGAAGCTGGAAGATTCTGCGGCACGATAAACCCTGCTCGACCGTCGTCGGGGATCCGGCAGACCGGCCGCCCCTGTGAACGAGCGTTCTCAGGTGCCGTCGGCCATCGCCCGCACCCGGCCGAGTACGTCCGGGTAGCGGCGCAGGTGGGCGCCGCCGTTGAGGTCGATGGCCGATCCGGTCATCCAGCGCGCCTTGTCGGAGGCGAGGAACACCGCCATGTCGGCGATCTCCTCGGGGGAGCCGCTGCGGCCGAGCGGGGTGTTCTCGAGGTACTCCTCGCGCAGCCCGGGAACCAGTGCGACCCCGGCGACGAGGGGCGTGTCGACCAGGCCCGGGTTGATCGCATTGACCCGGATGCCGCGCTGGGCCAGTTCCAGCGCCGCCACTTCGACGAGCATGACCACGCCCGCCTTGGCGGAACAGTAGCTCGCCATGCCGGTGCCGGGCTGGTGGGCGTTCAGCGAGGCGATGCAGGTGACGCTGCCGCCGTCGACCACATGCCTGCCCGCGTATTTGACGACGAGGAAGCTACCGGTGAGGCATACGTCGATGGTGGTCCGCCAGGCCGAGAGTTCGAGGTCGGTGACCGGGCCCGGCATCGAGAGCCCGGCGCAGTTCACCACGGCGCGCAGGTCCGCCACGGCCGCGAACCCGGCGGCCACGGAGTCCTCGTCCGTGACGTCCATTCTGAGGACGGTGACACCGAGTTCGGCCGCGAGGCGTTCGGCTGCTTCGGTGTTCACGTCCGCGAGGACTACGCGGTAGCCCTCGGCGGCGAAGGCTCGCACGGTTGCCAGGCCGATGCCGGACGCGCCGCCGACGACAAGCGCGGTCGGAGAACCGGTCGCGTCGCCGTGTGCCGGCGCGTCCTGATCGCGGTCGGCTGGAGCCGACGGCTGTCGGGCGTGATTTCCGTTGTTCTGGTCACTCATTCTTCGACCCGGCAGTTGGGTGCGTTCCGCCGCTCGCTGTCGTTGTGGGCACTTCTCACACACCTCCGGTCGCCGTGCGCTCGGTAGGAGTGCCCGCTGTGGACAGGTGCGCCGCCTGCTGTGTGCTCGGCGCGACATCCGCGTGCGTCGTGCCGAGCAGTTTCCTTGTCAGGAACCGGATCTGATCGTCGACGGTGGGCTCGAACCAGTCGTTGCCCGCGAAGACGTCGAAGTGGTCGCAGGGGTAGTGCCTGACTTCGGCACGGGCGGCGAACGCCGCCTTCGCCGCGGCCTGCGGGGGTGCGGCCCGGTCGACATCGGCGATCTGCACCAGCACCGGCGCGGTGATGCGGTCGGCGTGCCGGTCCGCGCGATAGCCGCCGATCTCCAGCCCCACCGAGGCGTCCACCTCGTTACGCCAGGTCGGCCCGGCCAGCGCCAGATAGCTCTCGTAGTACCCCTCGGCGGTCAGGGCGGCGCGCTCGCCGGGCTTGCCCACCAGCGGCAGCATCGTCGGCGCCGCGCCGAGCCGGGTGGCCAGCGCGTTGCGGACCCCCGCGACGGTGGAGGAGGCCATCGCGACCGGCCCGTGCTGGGCCAGCGCGTGCCGACCGGCGGAGAGCCCGCTCACCATCGGCGCCACCGAGATCGCCGCGCAGACGTCGGCGCGTTCGGCGGCCAGGACGAGCACGTGCCCGCCGGACTGCGAGATGCCCCAGAGCACCACCCGCGACCGGTCCACGCCGGCCTGCTTGCCCGCCGCGGCGATCGCCGATCGATAGTCCTCGAGCTGTCCGGCGAGGTGGATCCGCTGCCGGGGCGTGCCATCCGAAGCGCCGAAACCGCGGTAGTCGAAGGCGAAGACGGCCAGACCGGCGGCGGCGAGCCGCCGGGCGAACGGCTCCAGGCCGGAATCCTTGGTGCCGCCGAACCCGTGCGCCATCACGACCACGGGCCTGCCGGCCTGCCTGTCGAACGGACTCGCCGCGTCGGAGGTGAAGAACCAGGCGTCGCACTCGGTGCCGTACGAGTCGAACCGGATCGTGCTGCGCGCGCTCATCGGACCCCGCCCGCCTCGACCTCGGCGACCCGCGCCCACGACGGTGGGCCGTGCACCTGTGCCCTGGTCGCGCCCGCCGGGATCTCCTTGGCGCGCATATCGTGCTCGTAGAGGAAGTAGTCGACCTGCTGGGTGTGGCGGGGCGTGTCGAGCATGTGCCCGGTGTAGCGCCGCTGGTCCTCGGCGATCACCTGCCGCATCCGCTCCGGCGACGGCAGCCGGTAGCGGCCGACGGCGTAGGCGCCGATCAGCCGAGCCTGTGCCTCCACGAACGGGAACAGTGTGGGTGTGGCCTGGGCGAAGCCGGCGAACACCAGGTCGTCGATGCCCGGGGCGAACATCCGTTTGTACAGATCGATCCGGTTGTCCGGAGCGCTGAGGAATTCCGGATCGAAGAACGGGAACGTGATGTTGTAGCCGGTGGCGTAGATGATGATGTCGAAATCGTCGTGACTGCCGTCGGTGAAATGCACGGTGTGCCCGTCGAATCGGGCGATATCGGGTTTGGCGATCACATCGCCGGAGCCCAGCCGCAGCGGCAGTTCCACCGATTGCGTCGGATGCGCTTCGAAGAACTTGTGATTGGGCGTCGGCAGCCCGTAGGACTCCGGGCGCCCGCTCAGCAACGGCTGACCCCACTGCGCGATTCTGCGCTGCCACGAGACGGGCAGATACGGGGACGTGCGGTAGTACTTGTCGGCCGGTTTGCCCGCGATGTACTTCGGCACGATCCACGCCCCCGACCGGGTCGACAGCGTCAGCGCATTGCCCAGCGCCTTCGACGACAGTTCCACCGCGATGTCGGCGGCGCTGTTGCCCAGCCCGACGACGAGAATCCGCGCACCCGTGAAATCGTGCGGCGTCCACGGATCGATGTAGTGGTGGGCGTGCAGGGTCGTGCCGCTGAACTCGCCGGGGAAGTGCGGATACCGCGGATCCCAGTGATGGCCGTTGGCGACCACGAGCAGGTCGAAGACACGGCGTTCACCGCGCCCGGTGGTCAGTTCCCAGCCGCCGCCTGCCAGCCTGCGCGCGTGCTCGACGGTGGTGCCGAACTCGATGGACTCGGTCAGCCCGAACGCCTCGGCGTAATCGTCGAGGTACTGCTTGATCTGGCTGTGATGCGGGAAATCCGGGTAGTGCTCGGGCATCGGGAAGTCGCGGAAGGACAACTGATGCTTGGAGGTGTCGATGTGCAGGGAGCGATAGGCGCTGCTGTGGCCGTTGGGGTTGCCGAATGCCCAGTTGCCGCCCACCCGGTCCGAGGACTCGAAGCAGACGTAGGGCACGCGGTAGTCGGTGAGCATCTTGCCCGCGGTCAGGCCGCTGATGCCCGCCCCGATGACAGCTGTGCGCGGCAGGTACATCCCGATCCTTCCAGCAGACAGAATTCGCTCGGTGTCTGCACGTAGTCACATTCGCAGATCCGGGCACTGCTGTCGGGGTTTTCGCCAAACGGAAGTTCAGGCGGATGTCGCCTCCGCTTCCAGTTCGGATTTGAGCCGATCCAGGGTGCGCCGGATATTGCCGCGCTGGAATTCGGCGAAGCCGCGCTTGCCCGTCACCAGTCGGTCGTAGATACTCACCACCGCGTCCGGCCACTTCGCGCGGTCGTCGTGCCAGATCTCGGTGACCTTGGTACCGCCGTCCACGGGCTCGAACCGGTACTCCCAGGTCGCGATCGCCACGGGAAGCAGTGGCTTGCCGATGCCGAACTTGCGCACCGCGAACGCGAACCGGCTGCCGGGCTCGGCGGCAGTCACCACGCACTCGGTCTGCCAGCGGAAACCGCGTCGCACATTCGATCCGACGAATCGCGCCCCGGCGCTCACCGGGGCGCCGGGGTCGGCGAGAACCGCCCCGGTGTTCTCCGGGCTCCACCGTCCCATCTGGGTGACATCGCCGACCCGCTCGTAGGCGGTCTGTGGATCCACGGCGACGACGACGCTGTCGGAGACCTCGGTGGTGCGGGATTGTCTTGTATTCAGCACGAGGCCGACCCTATCGGCCGCCGCCACGCCACGACAGGTGTCGGCAGCCATTCGTGCGTCGCCGGCCGCAGCCCTCACCCCGGATCCGCGACCTGGGCCGCGAAGCGACCCCGTAATCCGGGGCTGGTGGGCCAGAGTTGTCACCGGTCATGACAGGACCCGCCGGCAGAGCGCCCGCAATTGCTCGGGCGTCACACCAGGAAGCATATTGCCCGAACCGAGCACCAGCAGATACAGGATCTGCGCGATCTGTTCGGTGTCGGCCTCGTCATATCCGCACTCCGCGAGCAGTTTTCGCAAAAAGGCGAGCCGGGAACGGTCGACGCGCTCCTTGGCCGCGGCCGCGATCGGATCGTCGAGTGCCCAGGCCCTGATCGCGACCTCGACGTTCGCGGGTTCGTCATCGGCGAGCACCAGTTCCATCAGCAGATCGAGCCGTCCCCGCGCATCGATATCGGCAGCCTCGACCTCACGGATGTAGCGGGTGGTGTGCAGTTCCTCGAGCCGGTGGTGGTGTTGTCCGGCATCGCCACGCTGTGTTTCGTCGCGGTGCTGGTGGCCGGACCGGACGCAACCGGGCCACGGTGAAGCGTTCCGCGATCCGCGAACTGTCCCCTGCACCGAGCCGACCGTGAGGTTTGATGTGGGGAAACGGTGGTATCCAGATCGAGCATCGCCTCGTCGGCGCGGCCGAGGCGAGGATCTTCACCGAAGGATTGGGCAGACGATGATGGACAACACCACCGCGCGTAGCCGGGAACCGAAGGACAACGACCGGGTGATCTGGCCCGACCCCAGCCCGCTGGCGGACTGGTGGGCCGACGTCATGGGCACCACGCACTCCGCGCGGGATCCGAAGACCTCGAACTCCGCTTCGCAACGCTGACCGGCCGTCCGGCGTTCGGCCGGACAGAACGACGGCCCCACACCCGCCGGGGAGACGGTTGTGGGGCCGGACGTGCGTATGCGGCGGTCGGATTACCGGGGCGCCATGCGGATCGCGCCGTCGAGGCGGATCGTCTCACCGTTGAGCATCGGGTTCTCCACGATGTGGCGAGCCAGGGCGCCGTACTCGGCCGGGTCGCCCAGGCGCGAGGGGTGCGGGACCTGCGCGCCGAGCGAGGCGATGGCCTCGTCGGGCAGGGTGGCGAACAGCGGGGTGTGGAACAGGCCCGGCGCGATGGTCAGCACGCGGATCTTCTGGTCGGCCAGGTCGCGGGCGATCGGCAGCGTCATGCCGACGATGCCGCCCTTGGACGCGGAGTAGGCGGCCTGACCCACCTGACCGTCGAACGCGGCGACCGAGGCGGTGTTGATGATGACGCCGCGCTCCTCGCCCACCGGATCGATGGCGACCATGCGCTCGGCCGCCAGCCGGATCACGTTGAACGTGCCGATGAGGTTGACGTTGATGATCTTGGTGAAGTCGGGCAGCGGGAACGCGCCCTTCTTGGAGACGGTCTTGATCGCGTTGCCGATGCCGGCGCAGTTCACGGCGATTCGCAGGTCGCCCAGCTCCTGTGCGGCGTCGAGCGCCTCGCCGACCTGCTCTTCGTTCGTCACGTCGGCCGCGACGAACACGACGCCGTCGCCCAGTTCCTTGGCAACGGCCTCACCGTTGGAGGAGGGCAGGTCGATGATGACCGCCTTGCCGCCGTGGGCGTGCAGCTCCTTCACCGTGGCCAGGCCGAGGCCGGAGGCGCCGCCGGTGACCACCGCGACGGTGTTTTCGATCCGCATCTCGAATTCCCTTCTGCGTGACCGGTCGTGGCGACCGGATCCGTGCGCTGCCGCGCGCGCACCTCGCGGTGCGTGCGGCGTCCGTAATATAGCGAGAGCGTCACCTAGAAGTAAACCGTCGTTCTCACAATTTCCGCGGTTTTCAGTGCTGCGCAATGGTCACAGCGGCGCCGAACTCCACCACTGATCGTAGAGGTCCTGGCCGGTGTGGCCGTCCCAGCTCACATCGATCACGATCCATCGCCGGTCCGGATCATCGAAGACGACGGTGAGCAAACCGGTGCCGACCTCGGTGTAATGGGTCCAGCGCACCCGGCCGGTGCCGGACGCGCGCTGCCAGCTTTCCTCACGGGTGGTCGCGTTGTCGATGTTCGTCTCGAAGGTCGAGTCCCGGCGCGGGTCTCCCGGCCGGAACGACCATGCGTACCAGTGGATTCCGTTGCTCTGCTCGCACTCCAGCGCAGGCGCGCCGCCGTTGTTGAGCACGTCGATGTCGGCGCAGCGGGCGCCCTGGTACCCCGAGGCGGAGGGGGTGTCGGGCACCAGGCCCGGCAGGAGTCCGGCCAGCGCGCCGTCGCGTCCCCAGGCGATGTTCACCGGGGCCTGGCCGGTCGCGGGCGTGGCCGTCGCCGGGCCTGTGGTCGTCGACGGCGGGGCTGTGCTCGTCGGTGGGATCGGCGGTGCCGCGGTGGCGGTGACGACGCCGGTGCCGGTCGAGTTCGCGCCGGAGCGGGCGATCACGACCACTACCGCGATCACCACGACCAGGCAGACAGCGATGGCCGCGACTGCCGTCACGCGCCCGGCCGACCGCCCATTCGCGGTGGGCGTGGGGCCGGTGGGTGGTCGGGAAGGGGCCGCGTAGCCGGGCGGCGGAATCGCCCGGCCGGGCGACGCGGGGCCCGGCGGTCCCCACGGTGTGCTGTGCGGGCCCGACACCGTGGCGCGCGATCCCGGCACTACCGCCTGGGCTGCCGAGGCGGCGGCCGGTGGGCTCGACGTGGTGCCGGGCCCACCCGGAACTACGGCGTGGGGGCCTGAGCCCGACTGTGGCGCGGGGCCGTTCGTCGCCGGGGCCGTGCTCTTCGTCGTGGGCGCGGTGCGGCTCGCGGTGCGGTGTGGTGGGGGTGGCGGGTGGCCGGCCGGACCCCGATGCGGAGTGGACGGGCGCAGGGCGGCCTCGGCGGCAGCCGCCATGGCGCGGCAGTCGGGGTAGCGGTCGTCGGGGTTCTTGGCGAGTGCGGTGAGGACGACGAGGTCGAGGCCCGGTGGCAGGCCGGGGACTTTCTCCGAGGGGCGGGGCGGCGGGGTGAGCAGGTGGGCCTGCAGGACCGCCGCCGGGGTGAGGCCGGGGAACGGCAGTGTGCCGGTGAGCATCTGGTAGAACGTGACGCCCAGAGCGTAGATGTCGCAGCGGTGGTCGGGCTCGCGGCCCTCGATCTGTTCGGGCGCCACGTAGGCCAGGGTGGCGGTCAGCTCGCCCGCGGCGGTGAGGTGAGTGTCGTCGCGGCTGCGCGCGATGCCGAAATCGGCGACGAACACGTGGTCGCCGCCGTCGTCGTCCTCGGTGACCAGCAGATTGGCCGGTTTGACGTCGCGGTGCAGCAGCCCCCGCCGGTGGGCGGCGTCCAGACCGGCGGCCGCCTGGGCGAGGATGCCGACGGCGCGTCGCGGTGGCATCCCGCCCTGGATCAGGTGCGCCACATCCGCTCCCGCGACGAAGCGCATGGCGATCCACAGCAGTTCGTCCTCGGCGCCACGGTCGTAGATCTCCACGACGTTCGGGTGGTCGAGGCGCACGGTGATCTCGGCTTCGCGCTCGAAGCGCGCGCGATACTCCGGATCCTCGCCCGCCTCGGCGTCGAGAACCTTCAGCGCGACCGAGCGCGGCAGCCGAGGGTGGCGGGCGAGATAGACCGTGCCCATGCCGCCCGCGCCGAGCGCGCGCTCGATGCGGTACCCGGCGAACACCGTGCCCGGCGCCAACCCCATGTCGTGCTCCTCGTTCTCGGATCGAGCGTGCTCAGATCGGCGCCGAACGCCACCAACGGTCGTAGACGTCCTGCCCGCCCGACCCGCCGCTGGCCGAGACGACGCAGAACGAGCGGTCCGGGTCGTCGAAGGAGACGTCCAACAGCCCGAAGCCGGCCAGGCTGTCGCTCGCCCAGCGCACCTTGCCGCTGCCCGACGGCCTGGTCCAGGTCTCCTCCCGCAGCCCGGCCAGTCCGGTGGTGTCCGAGCGGTAGATCAGGGGTCCGCGGTCGGCATCGCATCGGATGTTGACGTTGATGCCGTCGTCGGTACCCGCTGGGCAGTGCAACCATTCGCCTGCATCGTCGTTGAGTGCGCACCGCATGCCCTGGTACCCGGCGCCGGTCGGCTCGGGGGGTAGCAGGCCGGGGAACGCTTCGACGATGTAGGCGGCCGGACCCCAGGCCGGGGAGACCGGCGCGGAGCCGGACGAGGGCCCGGTGGTACTCACCTTCGTCGGGGCCGGGCCGGTGCTCTCGGCGCTCGAGGCGGACGGGCTCGAGGTGGACGGCGATCCGATGCCGGTGACCGGACCCGCGACGCTCGTCTCGCCCGCGCCGCGGACCAGCACGGTCGCGACCACCGCCGACACGATCAGGATCAATACGCAGCCGCCGAGCATCAGCGCCCGGGTCGTCCGGCGGGTGGATGCGGTCGGTGACGGGCCGCCGGGCATTGCGCTCCGGGGAAGCGCGGGTCCGGGAGCCGGGACGAACTGTGGGCCCGCTCGGTGCCACGGGACCGCGTTCCCGGGCTCCGCGTAGTGGGACAGGGGGGCGGGTGCCGGCCCGAACATCGGTGCCTCGTGGGACCCGGCCCACGCCGGTTCGGACGAGGCGTCATACGGTGGCCGATACCGGCCTCCTGTCGGCGCATCGACCGTTCCTGGCGGGACGGGCCGGGAACCTGTCGGCGGCGCGGCGACCGGAGCGCCCGGGAAGTCCGATGCCGCAGTGTGATTCGGCGACCACTCGACCGGACGGGCCGCCTCGCCGTGCCGCGACCGCGCGAGCGCCGCGAACGCGGCCTGCGCGAGCTCTGTACAGGAGCCGTAGCGTTGCCCGGGAACCTTGGCCAGGGCGCGGGCGATCACCGGATCGAAAGCGGCCAACTCCGGGTCGGTACGGGAAGGCGGCGCGGGTCGCTCGTAGAGGTGCGCCTGCATGGCGGCGGCGGGGGAGGGTTTGACGAAAGGCACCGAGCCGGTGAGCATTTCGTAGAGGGTGCAGCCCAGTGCGTAGATGTCGGCGTGGTGGTCGAGCGGAGCGCCGGTGAACTGTTCGGGGGCCGCGTAGGCGAAGCTGGCCAGCACCGAGTTCGAGGTGGTGGTCGAGGCGCCGATCGGGCGGGCGATGCCGAAGTCGGCGATGCGCACCGAGTCCGAGCCGTCGTCGGCGCGCGAGACCATGATGTTGGCCGGCTTGACGTCGCGGTGCAACAGCCCGCGCCGATGCGCGGCGTCGAGTCCGCGCGCGGCGGCGGCGACGATCCGCACCGCACGTTCGGGCGGGAGTTCGGCGCGGCCGCGCCGGACCAGCTCGCCGGCGTCGACGCCGTCGACGAAGCGCATGGCGATCCAGAGCAGATCGGCTTCCTCGCCGCGGTCGTAGACGGCCACCACGTTCGGGTGTTCCAGGCGCGCGGCGAGTTCGGCTTCGCGTTCGAACCGGGCGCGGAACTCGGGGTCGCCGCCGAGTCCGGGATCGAGCACCTTGATCGCGTCCCGGCGCGGCAGCCGCGGGTGTTCGGCCAGGTAGACCGCGCTCATCCCGCCTGCCCCCAGCTTGCGGACGATGCGATATCCGGCGAAGACGTCGCCTGGTTGCAGCGATGGCACGACCGACCTCCTCCTCCCGGTCGCAGGATACGCATATGCCCGCCAACGGTACGCGCGGCCGCCGACGGAGGTCACCCCGAGCGCGTCCGAAAGGTCCGGATCGAAGGCCCGCCGATTCATCCCGAACCGAATATCGCGCCCGCCCAATCCCTTCTAGACTGAGCGGGTGCTTCTGCGTCGGCTCATCGCCATGTCCCTGTTCGCCCTGCTCGCTCCGCTGGGTGTCACCGCCTGCACCGTCGATGGGCCGGGCTCGACGGCCGAGTGCCATGTCGACGGTTGCACCATCACCTTCACTCGCGGTGTGGACGCCAAGGCGAGCGTCCTCGGCGTCGACGTGGAACTGGTCTCCGTCGACGGGAACATGGTGACCCTGGGGGTCGCGGGAAAGAACGTCTTGGTGCCGATCGGTGAGACGCAGTCCGCGGAGGGCTTCGACATCGCCGTCACCGAGGTGACCGATCAGCAGGTGGTCGTGCGCATCGGCACCGGCATCACCGTGCAGTAAGTGCCGCTCATCCGGCACCCTGGGTTATCCCGAAGTCGCGGGCCAGGTCGGCGAGCACCGTGTCGAACAGCGCCTCGGGATCGCTGACCGGCAGCGGGTAATTGCCGAACACCTCCAGCGTGACGTGCCCGTACAGCCGCGCCCACAGGGTGATCATGAGGTAGGTGAGCCCGAGGTCGAGTTTGTCGGCGGGGAAGCTCGCACCGGTTCCGGACAGCATTGCCAGCAGTTCGCCGCGATAGCGGACCAGGTCCTCGCGCACGCCTTCCGGGATGGTCTCGACCGGCGGGAGCACCGGATCGTAGGCGGTGAGCAGACGTCCGGCCGCCGCGAGGAAGACCCGGCCGAACGGTTCCTCGTAGCGGCGCGGCCCGTCGGTGCGCGCACGATGCGGTGAGGCGAACACCAGCGTGAACTCGTGGGCGTGTGTGAGCGCCCAGCGCCGGAAACCCCGGCAGATGGCGAACAATTGCAGCAGTCCGTCGTCGGGTTCCGCGGCGGCCTCGGCGGCCAGGTCCTCGGCCAGGTCCAGGCAGATCTCGGCGCGCAGCGCGTCGGCGAGATCCTCGTGGGAACCGTAGTGCCGGTAGAGCGCGGGCGCGGTGACCCCGAGATCGCGGGCGATGGCCCGCAGCGTCATCGCCTCGGGCCCGGCCTCGGTCAGCAGCCTCCTGGCCGCGCGCCGGATGTCGGCGGAAGCGACCGAGGGCAGCCGGCCGCGCCGGACCGGCTGCCCGCTCAGCATCGCGACTCAGGCATACGCGACCTGCCAGCTCTTGATCCCGTTCAGCCAGCCCGAACGCAGCCGCACCGGCTCGGACACCTGCCGCAGGTTCGGCATCACGTCGGCGATCGCGTTGAAGATCAGATCCAGTTGCAGCCGGGCCAGATTGGCGCCGACGCAGTAGTGCGTGCCGGTGCCGCCGAAACCGACGTGCGGGTTCGGATTGCGAGTGATGTCGAAGGTGTGCGGGTCGGTGAAGTGGTCTTCGTCGAAGTTGGCCGAGGAGTAGAACAGGCCGACGCGCTGACCTTCGCGAATCGCCTGTCCGCCGATTTCGGTGTCGCACAGAGCCGTTCGCTGGAAGGCGACCACCGGGGTCGCCCAGCGCACGATCTCGTCCGGTGCCGTACGAGGACGCTCGGCCTTGTAGAGCTCCCACTGCTCGGGGAAGTCGACGAACGCCTTCATGCCGTGGGTGGTGGCATTGCGGGTGGTCTCGTTGCCCGCGACCGAGAGCATGATGACGAACCAGGCGAACTCCTCCGAGCCCAGCGCCTCGCCGTCGATGTCGGCCGAGAGCAGTGTGCTGACGATGTCGTCGGCCGGGCAGGCGCGCCGTTGTTCGGCGAGATTCCAGGAATAGCCCATGATCTCGGCGGTGGCCATCTTGTGGTCGCCGCCGAATTCCGGGTCGTCGTAGCCCATCATCTGGTTCGACCAGTCGAAGATCTTGCCCCGATCCTCCTGCGGCACGCCGAGCAGTTCGGCGATCGCCTGCAGCGGCAGCTCGGCGGCCACCTGCTGCACGAAGTCCCCGCTGCCGCTCTCGGCGGCCTCGTGCACGATGCGTTCGGCGCGCTCGTGCAGCGCGTCACGCAGCGACTGCACCGCGCGCGGGGTGAAGCCGCGGGAGATGATGCGGCGCAGTTTGTCGTGCGCGGGCGGGTCGGTGTTGAGCAGCATGGCGCGCTGGATGTCGATCTCGTCGCGGGAGATGTCGCCGTTGAATCGGATGACCGCGGTATTGGCATTGTTGGACCAGATCTCCGGGGTCTTGGAGATCTCCTTGATGTGCTCGAGCTTGCTCACCACCCAGTAGCCGCCGTCGTCGAAGCCGCTGACGCCGTCGGGCTGATCGACCCACCAGACGGGGGCGGCGCGGCGCAGCTCGGCCCATTCCTCGACCGGAAGCCGGGTGGCGAGCAGATCGGGATCGGTGAAATCGAAGTCGTGCGACAGGGATGGCACGGACGGCACGGACACGGCTACCTCCTCGGGGCTGTGGGCTCACCTCGGAGTGAACCACACCACACCTCCGTTTGTGAACAGTATTTAGTAAAACGTGTTAATTCACTTTTACCGCCCTGGTGCTGCGGGTTTGCCAGTCGCCCGGTGTCGTATGGACGTATACTCGAAGTTGAAAGTTAGGGTCACCGAAACTTAGAATCCGGTTGCATGAAGCTCGCTGTGTTCCGCCGTTGTCTCGCGTCGGTGCGCTCGCCGATCGCGGCGCTTTGCGCCTGTCTGCTCGCCGTCGCGCTCGTCGCGTGCTCCGCCGCCGAAGGCGACGACGATCCGCGTCCTACCGTCCTGACCACTTTCACCGTGCTGGCGAACATCGCGAGCAATGTCGCGGGCGAGCATCTGCGGGTCGAGTCCATCACCAAGGTCGGCGCGGAGATCCACGGCTACGAGCCGACCCCCGGCGACATCAAGAAAGCCGCGCGCGCCGATCTGGTGCTCGACAACGGCCTGAATCTGGAGGCCTGGTTCGAACAGTTCCTGGCCCAGATCGAGGTCGACCGGGCGGTGGTCAGCGACGGTGTCGAGCCGATCGACATCACCGGCGACGCCTATGCGGGTAAACCCAACCCGCACGCCTGGATGTCACCGCTGAACGTCCGCGTCTACGTGGACAACATGGTGCGCGCGTTCACCGAGCTCGATCCCGCGCACGCCGAGGACTTCCGCGCCAACGGCGAGCGCTACAAGACAGAACTCGACGCCGTGCACCGGGATCTGGTGAGCGCGCTGGCCGGTCTGCCCGAGCATCAGCGCGCCCTGGTGACCTGTGAGGGCGCGTTCTCCTACCTGGCCAGGGATGCCGGTCTGACCGAGAAGTACATCTGGCCGGTCAATGCCGAACAGCAGGCCACCCCGCAGCAGATCACCTCGGCCATCGACTTCGTCCGCGCGCGCTCGGTGCCCGCGGTGTTCTGCGAGTCGACGGTCTCCGACGCCCCGATGCGGCGCGTCGTGGACGCGACCGGCGCGGCGTTCGGCGGCGTACTGTACGTGGATTCACTGTCCGAACCGGACGGTCCCGTGCCCACCTACCTGGACCTGATCCGGCACGACGCACGCACCATCGCCACCGCGCTGACCGGGAGGCCCGCATGAGTGAACTCGCCGTCGAGGTCGACGACGTCACCGTCCGCTACGGCGAGGTGCTCGCCCTCGACGGTGTGTCGCTCACCCTGGCCCCTGGCCGGATCTGCGGTCTGGTCGGCATGAACGGCTCGGGCAAGTCGACGCTGTTCAAGACGATCGTCGGCCTGGTGAAACCGACCACCGGCGCGGTGCGGCTCTACGGCGACTCGCCGCGCGTGGCTCGCCGGGCCGGCCTGCTCGGCTACGTCCCGCAGAGCGAGGACGTCGACTGGACCTTCCCGCTGACCGTGCGCGATGTGGTGCTCACCGGGCGTCACGGTCGCATGGGATTCCCGCGCAGGCCGCGCCGCGCCGACAAGGACGCGGTCGCGCGGGCGCTGGAACGGGTGCAGCTCACCGATCTGGCCGACCGGCAGATCGGCGCGCTGTCGGGCGGGCAGCGCAAGCGGGCCTTCGTGGCGCGTGCGCTCGCCCAGGAAGCGACGCTGCTGCTGCTCGACGAACCGTTCGCCGGGGTGGACAAGCGCTCCGAAGCCGCTATCACCGCACTGTTGCGCGAACTCGCCGCCGAGGGTGCCGCCGTCCTGGTGTCCACCCACGACCTGCACGCCCTGCCCGGCCTGGCCGACGAAGCCGCCCTGCTGATGCGCAAGGTGCTCGCCCGGGGTCTACCCGAGGACGTCCTGCGACCGGAGAACCTCGCCGCCGCGTTCGGCCTGGACGTTCTGAACCGGGAGGTCACCTCGTGAACCCGATCGATATCTTCCTCGAGCCGCTGGGCTACGAGTTCATGGTCCGCGCGCTGATCACCACGGTCGCCGCGGCGACCGTCTGCGCGGTGCTGTCGTGCTGGCTGGTGCTCATCGGCTGGTCGCTGATGGGCGACGCGGTCTCGCACGCCGTGCTTCCCGGTGTGGTGCTCGCCTACATCGCCGGACTGCCGTTCGCGGTCGGCGCGGTGGTGTTCGGCTTCGCCGCGGTGGGGGCGATCGGGCTGGTCCGTGAGACCAGCCGGGTCAAGGAGGACGCCGCGATCGGCATCGTGTTCACCACCTTCTTCGCCGCCGGCTTGGTCCTGGTATCGGTCACGCCGAGCCAGACCGACCTCAACCACATCGTCTTCGGCAACCTGCTCGGCGTCGATCGCGGCGAACTGATCCAGGTGGTCGTGCTGGCCGCGATCACCCTGCTAGCCCTGGTACTGCTGCGCCGCGACTTCACCTTGTTCGCCTTCGATCCCACCCACGCCCATGCCATCGGTCTGAACCCGCGTGTGCTCGGCAGCGCGCTGCTCGGGCTGCTGGCCCTGACCGCCGTGGTCGCCCTGCAAGCGGTCGGCGTCGTGTTGGTGGTGGCCATGCTGATCATCCCCGGCGCCACCGCCTACCTGCTGACCGACCGCTTCCAGCGCATGCTGCTCATCGCCCCCGCGATCTCCGTCGCCGCCGCGGTGACCGGGCTGTACCTCAGCTACCACCTCGACACCGCTTCGGGCGCGATGATCGTCGTCATCCAGGGCGCGGTGTTCGTGCTGGTGTACCTGTTCGCTCCGCAGCACGGTGTGCTTGGCCGCCGGATCACCGCCGGACGCAGACGCCATGTCGAGCCGGTCGGCCTGGACGCGCAGTAATCGCCCGGAGTCGATCGCGGATCGCCCCGCCGTCGACTCGCACCGACCGTGCAGTCGGGGCCGACGGCCATGTCTCGGATACGACCGCACGGAACCGCTGTCGAGGAACTGTCGAGAGCCGGTCGTCGCCGGACACGGCCGGTCAGCGCGGTGGTCCGGCGTGGTCGGATGCCGGGCAATACGGCGAAGACCACCGCAGACGCTGCCGATCGCCGCCGCCCGCGAAACCGCCCGGCGCCGGACAAGTCGCGATCGCCGGGCGGATCGATGGGAGCTGCTTACGGGGTCCAGGTGATGCGACCACCCTGGAAATCCTGGGCCTTGCCGTCCTCGTAGTCGTATTCGTCGCTGGTGGGATAGCCGTAGCGGCCTTCCTCCGCGCCCGCGGCGATCCACTTGTCGCGGATCACGCCCCAGACGGGATGCGCGCCGGTGCGCTGGGTGTAGTAGATCGCGCCGCCGTTGAACAGGTTGTAGCGACCGTTGTTCGGGCCGGTGGCCTCGTCGGTGATCGGGAAGCCGAGCGGGCTCGACTCCCAGCCCAGTTCGCCCCACTTGTCGCGGATCTTGCCGCTCACGCTGTGGGCGGCGGTGCCCACCGACCAGTAGACGCTGCCGTTCTGGAAGTGCGTGAACTCGCCGGTGTTGCCGGGGGTGTCCAGCGTGCGGGTGACCGGGTAGCCGAGGCTGCCGCCCTCCGCGCCGAGACTGTTCCACTTGTCCCGGACCGGTCCGCCCACCTGGTGCGCGCCCACGTCGCCGCGCCAGTAGATGGCGGCATTGTTGGCGAAGGCCTGGTAGCGGCCGCCGGCCGCGGCGTCGAGCTCGGGACCGGTCGGGTCACCGAGCACGCCTTGACCGCCCGCCTGGTCGAACTCCACTTCGATCGCGCCGCCGACGTCGAACGCGCCGACCGGCCGGGCGGCGGCGACACCGAGGGCCGAGGTGAACAGCACCGCGAAGGTGGCGGTCGCCGCGGCGGTGCGACGGACCGCACGGGACTGCGGAAGCCGTGTCATGGGGTAACTCCTGATCAGATCGATGCCGCGACGCCCGTGCCGAGAAGATCGGCGCGGGCCTGCGCAGCGTGGCGGACAGGGACCGACGACATCGACTCCATCGCTTCCGGCTCGACCGGCGTTATCCGATGGCGTCCGGAGGTGGCGCGTCTCACCCGCCGGAGGTGATGACGCTGCCGCCGATGGACAGGTAGGCGAGCAGCAGAAAGAAGAAGAACCACCCGGCGCCCTGCCAGATCGGCCAGACGCGCCCCTCGCGCCACCGCCGGAACGTGATGACGAACGCGCCGATCCACCCCGCCGCGAGCACCAGCGCGGGCCCGGCGACCATGGCCCCCTGCGAGGCCCCGTCGCACAGCAACGCGTCGGCGGTCTCGCAGGCATCACGGGTCGCCGCCCAGATCGCGATGATCACGCCCGTGAGCAACGCGGTCGCCAGGATCGCCACGCCGAACCGCATCACCTGCCGCGAGCCCTCCGGATCGGACCAGTGTTTGTCGACGTCTTCGTGCCTGTCGACTTCGCTGTGCCTGTCGAGTCCGTCGTGCCTGTCGGCTCCGCCGTCCATGCGCCGCACCTCCCTACGTCACCGTAGTTACCTGCGGCATCGGACCCAAACCGGCCGCGGGTCAGCGGGCGGTGAATGCCTCCGGCGGATCGGAGTGACCGTGGCGCATCTCGAACCAATAGGTGAGCACGACCGTCGCGTACGCGGCGACGACGACCAGTGCGGTGACGGCGAAGAGGATGAACAGGAGTGTGATCAACAGAGCCATGTTTGCCCCCGGGAATCGGGTCGAAACGGCGCCCGCTCCAGCGAAGGATGCGACGCCGCGTCCCTCGCAACGACGGACTCTTCCGAAAGCGTAGAACCCCGGAACTCGCCTCGCATGTTCGCGCGCTGTGAGACCCGTCATGCCGACCCGAACGAGCACGGCCGGATCGATCAGGACGCGCTGGCCCAGCTGGATCAGATGCCGAGCGGGGTCAACACAATGAGGGGTATCCGTCGAGTCGTTCGCTTCTGGTAGGTCTCGTAGCCGGGGTACGCCGCGATGACCTCCGGCCACCGCCGTTCGCGCTCGGCCGGGCTGAGGACATGAGCCGTCATCGGCTGGATCGGCCCGTGCTGGAACGACACCGCGACCTCGGGATGGGCGCACAGGTTGTGGAACCAGTCGGGGGAGAGGTCGTCCCCGCCCCTGGACGCCACGATCAGGTAGCTGTCGCCCTGCACGACCGGGACGGTCAGGACGACGGTGCGCGGCAGCCCGCTGCGCCTGCCGGTGGTGGTGAGGGTCAGGGTGGGCATGCGCTTGAAGCGAGTGCCCACCCGGCCGCCGGTGACCTCGAGCAGCCTGCGATGCAGGGTTGTCACGGTCTTCAGGTACAGGTCGGTGGCGGTCCGGCGGATGTCGGGCACGGCTGCTCCTCGGTCGGGTCGAGTCGGTCCAGGACAACGGTCCGGATTCGGCTTGGGAGGGACTAGTGACCGATCAGCGGTCGAGCCGTTCACGAGCGGCGGCGAGCCAGACCGGGTTGCCGCAGCGGTGCGCGAGGCGCAGTGCCGCCTGGTAGTGCTCGGCGGCCAGGTCCGGCTTCCCGCGCAGTGCCGCGAGGTCACCCAGTACGGTGTCGACCGGACCTACGGCGTAGGAGCCGGTGTCGGCCCCGCCGAGCCGGTCGCGGTAGGGCAGCAGATCTCGGTAGATCGCGTCGACCTCCTCCGGCGTGCCCAATGCCGTGACCACCATGCCGCGCACGGTGAGGAACAGCGAGCGGAACAGATCGTCGCGGACGGGTCGCGCGGATCGCCGGACCCGCTCGGCCGCCGCGTGGTCGCCGGTGGCGAGGAGTGCGAGCACCTGGAAATCCGCGACGGCATCCACGGTCGCCTGGGTGGCGCTCTCGGCGAGACCGCCGATCATCTCGACCAACTCCCCGGCCCGGCCCTGGTACAACCTGACCGTGAACATCGCGATGGCCAGGATGCCGTCCGAGTTGAAAATCCCTGCCCGTCTCAGTGATTCGTGAGCACGGAGATATTGCTGCTCGGCAGCGTCCGGATCCCCGGCCGCCAGCGCCAGCAGCCCGCGCGCCATGGTGTTGGCCACCTGCGCTTGCCGCCACTGGTAGCGGTCGGCCAGCACGGTGGCCGCCTCGAGATGCTCGCGGGCCGCGGTGAGGTCGGCCGCGAAGGCGGCGGCCTGGAACGAGACGGTATGGCCCAGAAGCAAATAGGCGCTCTGGTCGTTGCGTTGCCCGAGTTCGATCAGCTCTGCTCCGAGCGGGCCCCGCTCGGGTGTGTCGTAGAGCGAGGCCCGGGCCTGCAACGCCGGAGCGAGCAGGGTGTCGTCCCCGAGTTCGCGGGCGATCGCCTCGGCTTCGGCGGCGGCGCGGGCGGCCCGCTCGCCGGTCTCGCCGCCGACCTCGTCGATCAGGGTGACCAGCAACCGGCATCGGTCCGCGGCGGTGAGGGCGGGGAATCGCAGCGCCTCCTCCAGCCGGGTGACCGCTTGGTGCTCCACCACACCGTAGGAGCGGTTCAGCCACGGTGTCGGAGTGTCCCAGGCGGTGAACGCTCGCACCAGTAAGTCGGGCCGACCGGCTTCCTCGGCCAGTGCTGCGGCGCGATCGCGGGCGGCGCGCGCGGCGCGGCCGGCACCGCCGGCGAGGTGACTGCGACCGGCCCGGCACAGCGTCGCCACTCGCTCCGCGACGGTGTCCTCGCCGAGAACTCGTTCCAAGGCGGTGGCCGCGCGTTCGTATCCGATGGCGGCGACGTCATGGGCGTAGCGTCGCTCGGCCCGTTCGGCGGCAGCCACCGCGTACTCGGCGGCACGCCGCGCGGTCGAGGGAGTCACCGATTCGACGTAGTGGTATGCGAGGGCGGCGAGATCCCCAGGATCGATCTCCTCGATCGCGGCGGCCACGCGCCGATGCCATCGATCGCGGCGGATCCGCGACAGGTCCCCGAGCAGCGTGTCGCGCACCAGGATGTGGGTGAAACGGCCACGACCGGTGTCGGGTTCGTCCAGCAGCCCGGCCAAGGCACCCGCCTCCACCGCGTCCAGCACCTCGTCCTCACCCACCTCGGCGGCCCGCACCAGGACCCCGAGATCGAACTCCCGGCCGATCACCGCGGCCAGGCGAAGCAGCGACACCGCCGTTTCCGGCAACCGGGACAATCTGCGGCGAAGCACATCCCGCACACCCTCCGGGACTTCGGAGGCGGCGACCACCTCGCCCTCGCTCCGCAGCAGGCGCGCGATCTCGATGAGGTAGAAGGGATTGCCACCGGTGCGCTCATGCAACGTCTCGATCACGGAGGTCGCCGGTGCGCTCCCGGTCAGCGCGGTGATGAGCCGCCGGCTGTCCTCGATGCCGAGCCCTTGCAGCCGAACCCGTACGCGGATGGTGGTCGCCAAGGTCGTGAGGGCATCGGCGAGCGCGGGCGGCACCTCGTCCGGGCGGTAGCCGATCACGATGAGCGCGGGCACGCTGGTGGCGACCGCGGCGAGCAGCGCCGCGGTCTCGGCGTCGCCGCGGTGCGCGTCGTCGAGCAGGATCGCAAGCGGTCGGTCGGCGGCGACCGCGGTCAGATAGCCGCACACCGCTCGGTGCAGCAGGAAACGGCCGTGCGCGCGGTCGGCCTGCGGGAGGTCCGCGCCGTCGGTGAGCAGCGGGGCGAGCGCCGTCGCGAAGCCACCGGGTTCGTACTCACCGGCCAGGGCCCGCAACATCTCGACCCAGGGCCACGCGGAGGGCGCGGTGTCGTCTTCAGGGCAGCGGCCGAGCACCACGCGGTACCCGGACCTCGTCAAGGCGTCGCGAACAGACTGCAGCACCGTCGATTTCCCGCTGCCGGCCTCGCCGACCAGGGTCGCGGCCCGGGGTCCGCTGCCCTGGGCCGCATCGAGCAGCGCGGTGAGTTCCGCGGCCCGGCCGAACAACCCGGTGCCCGACTCGACGCCGGGCGCCTTCGGAGACGGGGCGTCCACCGGCAGCGGGGCGAGGACGACCTTCTCGGGCAGCGGAATCCGCTGTGCGAGGATGTCGGCTTCCAATCGGGCCAGCGCCGGCCCGGGATCGATGCCGAGTTCCTCGGCCAGTGCCTCGCGCGCCTGCCGGAGCGCGGCGAGTGCGTCCGCCTGCCGCCCGGACCGGTAACGCGCCAGCGCCAGCAGCCGCCACGCTTCCTCCCGCAGCGGATGCTCTCGGCTCAGCACCTCGGCCTGGGCTGCGGCCTGCGCCGGCTCGTCCAGCTCGAGCAGGCCGGCCGCGAGCTGTTCCCGCGCGCTCACACGCAGCTCCTCGAGCCGCGCCGCCTCGGCGCTCGCCCACGACTCCACCGCGTAGGCGGCGTAGGCCGGTCCCTGCCAGCGGCTCAGCCCCCGCTCCAGGGCTCGCCGTCGCTCGCGCGGATCGAGCTGCCCGGCCGCGGCATGCATGTCCGCGCCGAACGCCCACGCGTCCACCGCCTCGGTGCTCAGACGCACCGCGTACCCGGGAGCGCGGCTGATCAGCACCGTCGCGGGAGCGCGTGGCGGCCGCTGCGGCTCCAGCAGTCGCCGCAGATTGGAGACGTAGGCCTGCAGCGCGCCCAGTGCCCGCGGCGGCGGCTCACCCCGCCACAGGTCGTCGATGAGCCGATCGACCGGGACCACCTCGCCTCGCGCGACCAGCAGTCGTGCCAGCACGCCGCGTTGCCGTGGACCGCCCAGATCGAGTTCACCGCGCTCGTCCGCCGCGGTCAGCGCACCGAGTACCTGGATCCGAATCATGACCGGCCAAGTGTAGGGACGGTTGCTCGCAAGTGCGTCTGGAGTGGGCTACAAGCGCCCGGCCGCATGCTCACCGCATTCCCGAACACCGACAGGAGCAGCATGAACGGCACCATCGCACCCGCCCGCCCCGACACCTACGACATGGTCGTCGTGCACAACTCCTTCCGCAGGCACTTCCGGGCGCTGCCCGAGCTCGTCACCGGCGTCGCGGCCGGTGACGTGGAGCGAGCCCGGCGCCTCGTCGCATTCCTGGACGAGCTGGGCACCGGCCTGCACGAGCATCACACCGGCGAGGACGAGCTCCTGTGGCCGCTGTTGCTCGAGCGCGCCTCCACCAACGCGGCCGTGGTGCTGCGCATGGAGGAACAGCACGAGCGGATCGCCGAACTCACCGAGCGCGCCCGCCGCGAATCAGCCGAATTCGCCTCGGCCGCTGACCCTTCGGTCCGCGACCGGCTCGCTGTCACGCTGCGCGCGCTCGCCACCGCTGTCGACGAGCACATGACCGAAGAGGAACGGCATGTTCTGCCCGTGGTCGAGAACGTCCTGACCGTCCCGGAATGGCAGGCGCTCGGCGAACGCGGCCGCGAGCACATGCCCAAGGACCGCCAACTGGTCTTTGTCGGCTTCCTTCTGCAGGGCGTGTCCGACGCCGACCGCCGCAAGTTCCTGGCCGAGATGCCGCTTCCGGCGCGCCTGGCCTGGCGTCTGCTCGGCCGCCGCGCCTTCGCCGAGGAGTACCGGGAGATCTACGGCACGGACCCCGAATGACGTCCTCGACCCGAGGTCGATACCGGCCGGAGAGTCCCGATAAAACGAGTAGCGGAGATCCATGCGGGCATGGTCAGGTTGGCATCCGCGATCCTTGTCGACCGTACCGAAGGGGGAGATCTCATGGATCGGATCTGGTTCACGTCCGACCCGCACGTGGGCCACCGGCTCTGCGCGCGCCTGCGCGGATTCGGTGAGGACACCGAAGCCCACGACCAGGCACTGGCCGAGCGCTGGGACGCCGTCGTCCGCCCCGACGACCAGGTATGGGTGCTCGGCGACATTTCCATAGGTTCCGGCGCCGCCGAACGCCGCGCCCTCGCCTGGGTCGCCCACCGCCCCGGCGTCAAACACCTCATCGCGGGCAACCACGACCCCTGTCACCCCCTGCACTCCCGCTCCCACCTGGCCCAAGGCCGCTTCCTGGGGGTTTTCGCATCGGTGCAGTCCGCCGCCACCCGCAAGATCACCGGCCACCGGGTCACGCTCTCGCACTTCCCCTACCGCGACGACCCCGACGGTGACCACTCCGGCGAACTACGCCACAACGAATGGCGGCCCGTCGACACCGGTGGGTGGCTGCTCCACGGGCACACGCATTCCGACATCCAGCAGCGCGGGCGGCAGTTGCACGTCGGTGTGGACGCCCACGATCTCGCGCCCGTGCCGTTGGGCTGGATCGAGGAGAAGATCGCGGAGGCAGTGGGGCCGTCCGATTCCGCAGCGACACGAAACTGACCGCCGCGCACCCTGGGCCTTCCCGCAGTCAGCTGTTCCTGTGCAGTCCGGTTGACTCGTGTGCGCCGAAGGGTGCGCAGCGGGCGCTGACGCGAAATCGCTCCAGCGATTCGACGGCGGCGGGTGGAGTGCTGGTGGCAGCCACTGCGCGGGTCTTGAAGGCATGAGCGGCATCGGAAAGCGGATAGCTGACGTGGCTGAAGCGGTCCTCGAGTTCGGCGGGCAGCGGCTGGTCCCAGGTGATGACGGTGAGGCGGTCACCTTGCAGACAGTCCTGCACGCCCCGGCGCACGCGTGAGTCGTGCGCGTAGAGGCCCGGAGCGACGACGAGCAGATCGGGCCAGGTGTGATGCACCGGAACCGACAGCGGGCCCTCCAACTCCAGCACGGTGGCTCCCAGGATCCGCAGCGGCGCGCTGCCGGCGACGTCGGAGAGCACGACGACCGTCTCCCACCCGGCCTGCGCCCGATCGAACAACCAACCTCCCGCGCAAGCCGCTACCTCCGCGGCGTCACAGGCCAGCACTGCCAGCCGTCGCCGCGTACGCAAGCGCTGCGCGTATGCCCACCAATCCGTTACCGGCCCGGCTCGGCCCGTCACATCCACCGACCTGTCACGACTTCCAAAATACGTTGTTGTCCACGATGAATCCTTGTCGTGGCTTCCGCGGTGGTGGGCCGGGCCCGCGAAAAGCCACTGAGAAGATGTCTCCGATTCGTTCTCGTGTTCATTCGATGAGGTCGCGGTAGTAGAAGTACATCGGTTCGGGTTCGCCGGGTTCGGTGTGACGGAATCCGTGGGCTTCGTAGAAGCGGCGGGCGTCGGTGTCGACGCCGTCGACGTTGATCTGCATTTCCTCGGCTCCCCGCGCACGGGCCAGGTGGCAGGCCGCGTCCAGCAGGGCGTGACCGAGGCGTCGGCGGCGCATCTCCGGCCGTACGTACAGTTCCTCCAGCAGGGCCACCGGCCCGTCGGCCCACACAGCGGGGCGGAAGGAAACGACCGCGACTCCGACGGCCGGTCGGCCGCCCAGCAGTGCCACCAGGCCGCCGTCGGCCAAGGTGCGGCCCAAACGTGTGGCGAGCACCTCGATACCAGGTGTGGGAGTGTCGAATTCGCGATTGAATGTGTCCAGCAACTCGGCGACGGTGGCCGCGTCGGACGCGGTGGCGGTGTAGATCTGCCGATCCAGCTGTTGTCCGGTCATCGAGGTAGCCTCCACGGTCGATCGGCGCTGTCGCAAGGTTTTTTCGACGCCACGCCGGATAGGCGGGCCGCCCGGATCAGCCGGCCCGCCGCTGCATCATCAGAACCAGGCGTCGTTCATCTCCAGGGTGGTGCGGTCGAGGGAGCCGAGCAGGTCGAGTTGCGGTCCGGTCTTGGGCAATTCGTACCGGAAGAAGTAGCGGGCGGCGGCCAGCTTGCCCGCGTAGAAGTCGTCGTCGCGGCCGTGCGCGGCGACGGCCTGCTCGAGCCAGATCCACGCGACGACTATATGGCCGAAGGCTTCCAGATAGGCGGTGGAGTTGGCCATGGTGACGGCGGGGTCGCCCGCGGTGAGGATTGTCATGGTGACGGTCAGGAGGCGCTGCCGGGAAGCATCGAGTGCGGTGGCGAATTCGGCGGGCGCGCCGCCGAGTTCGCGGGCCGTGGCGATCGTGGCGGCCAGGCGCCGGTCGAGCAGTTTCAGGGACGCGCCGTCGTGCTGGATCACTTTGCGGCCCAGCAGGTCCATGCCCTGGATGCCGTGGGTGCCTTCGTGGATGGGGTTGAGGCGGTTGTCGCGGTAGTGCTGTTCGACGTCGTATTCGCGGGTGTAGCCGTAGCCGCCGTGGACCTGGATGGCCAGGTCGTTGGCCTCGCGGCACCACTGGGAGGGCCAGCTCTTGGCGACACCGGTCAGGATCTCCAGCAGCAGCGTGTGCTCGCGGGCCGCTTCGGGGGTCTCGGCGGTGCGGGCGAGGTCGACGAGACGGTGGCAGTAGAGCAGCAGCGCGAGCGCGCCCTCGACGTAGGACTTCTGGGCCAGCAGCATGCGCTTGACGTCGGCGTGCTCGATGATCGGGATCTGCGGTGCGGCGGGGTCCTTCGCGGTGACCGGGCGGCCCTGGGCGCGTTCGCGGGCGTAGCGCAGCGACTTGAGGTAGCCGGTGTAGCCGAGCGCTGTCGCGCCGAGACCGACGCCGAGACGGGCCTCGTTCATCATGTGGAACATGTACGACAGGCCACGGTGCGGTTCGCCGATCAGGTAGCCGATCGCTCCCGCCTCGCCATCGGGGGTGTGCCTGCCCTCGCCGAAGTTCAGCGCGGTGTTGACGGTGCCGCGGTAACCCATCTTGTGATTGAGGCTCGCCAGGCTCACGTCGTTGCGCTCGCCGAGTGAACCGTCCGCTCCGACGAGGTACTTGGGCACCACGAACAGCGAGATGCCTTTGGAGCCCGCGGGCCCGCCGGGGATCTTGGCCAGCACCAGGTGCACGATGTTCTCGGTGAGGTCGTGCTCACCGCCGGAGATCCACATCTTCGACCCGAACAGCCGGTACGTGCCGTCCTCGCGCGGCTCGGCGCGGGTCACGATATCGGCCAGCGAGGAGCCCGCCTGCGGCTCCGACAGGCACATCGTGCCGGTGAATCGGCCCTCGACCATCGGTTTCACGAACCGCTCCACCTGATCGGCGGTGCCGTGCGTGGCGAGCAGATTGGCATTGCCGATGGTGAGGAAGGGGTACGCCGTGGTGCCCACGTTCGCGGCCTGGAACCAGCTGAAACCGGCCGCCTCCACCAGCGAAGGCAACTGCATGCCGCCGACGGCCTCGTCCATCCCCGCGCCGACGAGATTGGCCTTGCCGAACGCCTCGATCGCCTCCTTCACCTCGGGGATGATCGTGACCTTCTCCCCGTCGAAGGTCGGTTCTTCGGAGTCGTTGCGCTTGTTGTGCGGGGCGAAGTAGCGGGTGGCGAGGTCTTCACACAGATCGAGGAAGCCGCCGAAGGTCTCCCGTGAGTGGTCCGCGAACCGCTCGCGCTCGGTCAACTCCTCGGCTCGCAGCCATTCATAGAGCAGGAACTCCAGGTCACGGCGGGAGATCAGGTCGGAGCGCACGGCTGGTCCTCTCGTGGGGGCGATTCTCGCGGCCGGTGGGCGGCGATGGCGATTGATACATTACCCGCTCCGTGTCGCCTAAGGGTCGGCTCCTGTGAGGAAGGGGACGCCTCATCTCGACGTGCGACCGCTGCACCGGTCTCGCGATCCGCGCAGAGTGTGTCACAGTTCCGGGATAGCATCGGGCCGATTCGGTCCGGAGGGGGAACTGTGCGACGGAGCCGGACGGGGGCGATGGGGCCGAACGGTCCACGGGTGGGCATTCCGGAGGGAAGGACAGCGGGGATGGAATTGGTCAAGGGTGCGAACGCGCCGATCGGGGTGGGGGAGGTCCGGATCGCGGTGGCCGCCGCGACGCCGGTCGACCTCGCGGCGCTGCTGCTGACGGAGGACGGGAAGGTCCGCTCCGACAGCGATTTCGTCTTCTACAACCAGCCGTCCGCACCAGGTGTGGACGTGCTGCCGCCGGATGCGGTCCGGATAGCGCCGGGTGCGGTCCCCGCCGAGATCGACAAGATCGTCGTCACCGCCAGCCTCGACGGGTCCGGCCCGGCGAACTGGGGGCAGGCAGGTCCGCTGCGGATCTCGGTGGCGGACAACGTGACCGGCGACGTGCTGGCCACCTTCGCGCCGACCGGTCTCGGCTCGGAGACCGCCCTGATCGCCGTCGAACTCTACCGGCGGCAGGGCGCGTGGAAGGTGCGGGCGGTCGGTCAGGGATACGCCGAGGGGCTGGCAGGTATCGCCGGTGACTTCGGCATCACCGTCGATGACGAACCCTCGAGTACGCCGCCGACCCCCATCACTGCGTCGGCGTCGCCCGTCCCCGCAAGCGCACCGGCCACGGGCACACCGCCGCTCCGGTCACCGGCGGCCCCGCCCGGAACCGCAGCGGCGACGACTGTGCCGCCGGTTCCGCAACCGCCCGCCCCCGCGCCGGTGTTCGGACAGCCGACGGTGAGCCTGGACAAGGGGCGGGTCACGTTGCGCAAGAACGAAACCGTGTCCCTGTCCAAGAGTGGCGCGGCGCCGCTGACCCGTGTCCGCATGGGGTTGGGCTGGGACCCGGCCACCGCCGGACGCCGCGTCGACCTGGACGCGTCGGTGATCGCCTACGACAGCCGGGCGAAGAAGCTGATCAACGTCTGGTTCATGAAGCAAGAGGCGTACGGCGGGGCCGTTCGCCACTCCGGTGACAACCTGACCGGCCACGGCGAGGGTGACGACGAGGCGATCACCATCGACCTCGGCGCGCTCCCGCCGGAGGTTCACGCCCTCGTCTTCACCGTCAACTCGTTCGCGGGTCACAAGTTCGACCAGGTCGGCCGGGCGCACTGCCGTCTGGTCGACGACCACACGAATCAGGAACTCGTGCGCTTCGAGCTGTCGAAGGGTGAGCCGACGACCGGGGTGTTCATGGCCATGCTCGTGCGCGGTCCGCAGAGCTGGAACATGACCGCGCTCGGCGTCTACTCGAAGGGGTCGACCGTGCGGAAGATGGTCGATCCCGGTAAGCGTTTCGTGCTGGACGCCCGGTGAGCTCTCGGACGTCATCCGGGTGCGCGCGCCGCCGCGTCACAGGGCATGGCGCAGGCCGGGGAGTGCCTGTCAGGAGTGCTCGCCGCCGGTAGCCAGGTCGTAGCGCTCGCGGTTGGCCAGCACTTCCGCCATGTGGCCTTCGGCCCAGAGCTTGATGCTGCGGATCGTTTCGTGCAGGGACAGGCCGAGGTCGGTCAGTTCGTAGGTGACGGTGACCGGCACGGTCGGGGTGACCGTGCGGGTGAGCAGGCCGTCCCGTTCCAGGGAGCGCAGGGTCTGGGTGAGCATCTTCTGGCTGACGCCGACCAGACGGTGGGACAGTTCGGAGTACCGCATCGCGCGCGGTTCGCCGCGTGCGGTGCCGTCGGCGTGCGGGCCGTCGCTGCCGAGGGCGGCCAGGACGAGGGTGACCCATTTGCCGGAGATCCGGTCCAGGAGTTGGCGGCTGGGGCAGTTCGCGAGGAACGCGTCGTACTCGGCAGCCGCCTGGGCCCGCTGCTGGGCCGCCGTCATGGTCGGCATGGGCCGGTCCTTCCTTTCCTGGCGGTGGCATAGGCACTTCGAAGTGCGTACTTCCCGGGGGAGAGTTGCCCCTCCATTGTGGAGTAGCAGTCCGGAAAGCTCTACAGGAGGAAAGAATGTCCACGTTTCGCACCGCTGTCGTCCGCACGCCCGGCGGGCCCGAGGCCATCGAGATCATCGAGGTGCCGGTCGTCGAGCCAGGACCGGGGCAGGTTCGGGTCGAGATCGCCGCGGCGCCGGTCGATCCCGTCGACCTGGCCACCGCGGGCGGAATGTTCCACGAACTCGGGCTGATCCACCAGAGTGAGCACACCGGCTTGGGCTGGGAATTCGCCGGCACGGTCGCGGCGGCCGGGCCCGGCGTCGATCTCCCGCTCGGGAGCCGGGTGGCGGGTTTCGTGGGCGGATACGACCGCGACTACGGTGCGTACGCCGAGCAGTTGGTCCTCCCGGCCTCCGATGTCGCGCTCGTGCCCGAAGACCTCGATCTGGTGACGGCGTCGACCGTGCCGCTCAACGGCCTGACCGCCGCGCAGCTGGTCGATCTGCTCGGCGACGGCGAGGGCCGTCGCCTGCTGGTGACCGGAGCCGCGGGCATGGTCGGCGGGTATGTCCTCGTGCTCGCCCAGGAACGCGGCTGGCGGGTCACCGGTTCGGCCAGGGCCGAGGACGAGGCGTTCGTGCGCGGGCTCGGCGCGGAGTTCACCACCGCGGCGACACCCGGTTGGGACGCGGTGGCCGACTGCGCCGCCCGGCAGGAACACGCCGTAGCGCTCGTCCGTGACGGCGGCCTGTTCGTCGGCGTGTGGCCGGGTATCCGGCCCGCCTCGGAGCGCGGGATCACCGTCGACGCCGTCGACGCGCAACCGGATGGCGCCCGGCTCGCCGGCCTGCTCGACGCCGCCGCGCGCGGGCATCTGCCCGCCCGAGTACATGCCGTGGTCCCGCTCGACGACGTCGCCACCGCGCACCGGGAGTTCGCGAAGGGCGGCGTGCGCGGCAGGTACGTCATCCAGCCCTGACCGGGCGCAGGCGCCGCGGCCGCTCGGCGGACGCCCTCGAAGGGCGGTGCGGCTCGACCGAGCAGGGCGCGGTCGAGTGGGGCGAGCAGGTGATCCTGGAATGTCAGGCGAGATCCTCGAGTAGTGCCAGGATCGCCCGCGCCATCGTCCCCGGATCACCGTCGTCCGGTCGCAGCACCAGAGCGGGGTTCTCGGGCGCCTCGTAGGGATCGTCCACGCCGGTGAACCCGCGGATCTCACCGGCGCGAGCCTTGGCGTACATCCCTTTCGGGTCGCGGGCCTCGCAGATCTCGAGGGGCGTATCGACGAAGACCTCGACGAAAGGCAGGCCCGCGGCTTCGTGGACGGCTCGGGCGCGGTCGCGGTCGGCGCGGTAGGGGCTGATGAGGGAGACGACGGCGATGACGCCCGCGTCGGCGAACAGGCGCGCGACTTCGCCGACGCGGCGGACGTTCTCGGCGCGGTCGTCGGCAGAGAAGCCGAGGTCGGAATTGAGACCGTGGCGGAGGTTGTCGCCGTCGAGAAGGAAAGCGGGGCGGCCCTCGGCGACCAGGCGGCGCTCCAATTCGACAGCGACGGTCGACTTTCCTGAACCGGACAGGCCGGTGAGCCACACCGTCGCACCGCGGGTGGCGCGCTCCTGGCGACCGACCGCGGTCGAGTGCCACACCACCTGGGCGGCGGGCAGGGTGGGACCGTTGATCATGCCGCCCGCGACGGTCGCGCCCGTGGTGTCGTCGATGAGCAGGAAACTGCCGGTGGTGCGCAGACGGCGGTAGGGATCGAAGAGCAGGGGGCGTCGGGTGTGGATCTGGACGCGGCCGATCTCGTTGAGCGACAACGACTCCGCCGACTCGTCGCGGTGCAGGGTGTTGACGTCGAGGCGGTAGTCGAGGGCGCGGATCTCGGCGGGGACGGTGCGGGTGGTGTGCTGGAGGGTGTAGTGCGCGCCGGGGGTGAGTCGGGCGTCGTCGGCGAACCAGCAGACCATCGCGTCGATGTCGCGGCCGGCCTGCGGGCGGTTGGCGGGGCGGCAGATCAGGTCGCCTCGGGAGATGTCGAGGTGGTCGGTCAGTTGCAGGGTGACCGCCTGAGGTGGGAAGGCCTGGGCGATCGGTTTGCCGCCCGGTCCCCAGGTGGCGGCGACCGTGGTGGACAGCCCCGAGGGCAGCACCATCACCTCGTCGCCGGGCTTGAAGACACCGCCGGCGACGGTGCCCGCGTAGCCGCGGAAGTCCTTGGCGTGGCTGCGGGTCACGTATTGGACGGGGAACCGCGCGTCGATGAGGTTGCGGTCGGAGGCGATGTGGACCTGTTCGAGGTGGTGCAGCAGGGGAGTGCCCTCGTACCAGGGCATGTTCGCGCCGCGATGCACGACATTGTCACCCTGCAGTGCCGAGACCGGAATGAAACTCAGGTCGGAGACATCGAGCTTGGTGGCGAATGCGGAGAACTCGTCGCGGATCTCGGCGAAGCGCTCGCCCGACCAGTCGACCAGGTCCATCTTGTTCACGCACAGCACCAGATGTGCGACGCCGAGCAGGCTGGCGAGGAAGGCGTGGCGGCGGGTCTGCTCGATCACCCCTTTGCGGGCGTCGACCAGAATCAGCGCCACGTCGGCGGTGGAGGCACCGGTGACCATGTTGCGGGTGTACTGGATGTGGCCGGGGGTATCGGCGATGATGAAAGTGCGTGCCGGGGTGGCGAAGTAGCGGTGCGCGACGTCGATGGTGATGCCCTGTTCGCGTTCGGCGCGCAGGCCGTCGGTGAGCAGGGCGAGGTCGGTGTGCTCGTCGCCGCGTTCGCGGCTGGTGCGTTCCACGGCGTCGAGTTGATCGAGGAAGATCGCCTTGGAGTCGTAGAGCAGCCTGCCGATGAGCGTGGACTTGCCGTCGTCGACGCTGCCCGCGGTGGCCAGGCGCAACAAGGTGGTGGTGGACATCAGAAGTACCCTTCCCGCTTGCGATCTTCCATGCCCGCCTCGGAGATGCGGTCGTCGGCGCGGGTCGCGCCGCGTTCGGTGACCCGAGTCGCGGCGACCTCGGTCACCACCTGCTCGGGGGTGGCCGCCGTGGACTCCACGCAGCCGGTGCAGGTGGCGTCGCCGACGGTGCGGAACCGCACGGTCGCCTCGGCCGGCTTCTCACCCTCTTCCAGATGCAGGAATCGGGTGTGCGCCAGCAGCATTCCGTCGCGGCGGACCACCGGCCTGCGGTGCGCGTAGTACAGCGAGGGCAGGTCGATGCCCTCGGCGGCGATATAGGTCCAGATGTCGAGTTCGGTCCAGTTCGACAGCGGGAAGACGCGAATGTGCTCCCCGCGCCGGTGTCTGCCGTTGTAGAGGTTCCACAGCTCGGGGCGCTGGGCGCGTGGATCCCATTGGCCCTCGGCGTCGCGGAAGCTGAACACCCGTTCCTTGGCGCGCGCCTTCTCCTCGTCGCGGCGCGCGCCGCCGAACACCGCGTCGAAACCGCCCTCGCGAATGGCGCGCAGCAGGGTGGTGGTCTGCAGGCGATTGCGGGAGGCGCGTGGCCCGGTTTCCTCGACGACGCGGCCGGCGTCGATGTCGTCCTGTACCCGGGCGACGATCAGGCGCAGCCCGAGGCGTTCGACGGTCCGGTCACGGAATTCGATCACCTCGTCGAAATTGTGCCCGGTGTCGATGTGCAGCACCGGGAACGGCAGCGCCGCGGGCCAGAAGGCCTTGGCCGCCAGGTGCAGCATCACCACCGAATCCTTGCCGCCGGAGAACAGCAGCACCGGCCGCTCGAAGGTCGCGGCGACTTCCCGGAAGATATGTGCCGACTCGGCCTCGAGCATGTCCGGATGGGACAGCTCGTAGGTGTTTGCCGTCGACTTCTCGTACTGGCTCACCCCTGAAAACTAGAACACGTTTCTGTCATTGGTCAATGGTGTGAGCGGCTTGCGTCCGCCGGAAGCGGCGGTGACCGCGTCGGCGGCGGCCACCAGCGCGGTGCCGCGTCGGGAGATCTCCGCGCCGGTGATGGACGCGCCGACGTACATGGTGAGCACCATGTTCTGTCTGCCCTCGCCGTCGTAGGTCGGCGCGGCCAGCAGGCTGACCGGGTGGTGCGCGCGGGGGCGCAGGTCCGTGCCGAGGTGGACGCGTTCGCCGAGGCTGCCGACCAGTTCGCCGACGATGTCGCGTAGCTCGTCGGGCAGATCGCGGTCGGCGACGCCCGCCAGCAGGGCGTAGAGACGTCGGCCCGCCGCGGTCAGGCTTTCGACCAGGTAGCCGCGTTCGCGGCATTCGGCGACCACCCGGCGCAGGCGGGTCTCGTCCTGCTCGAGCGGGACCGCCGGTGGGATGGCCAGCCATGCCTCGAGCGCCTCGTCGCTGTCCCACAGCACGTACATCAGGCCGACCGGCGGGGCGAAATGGTAGGAGGCGCCGACCTTCACCATGCCGGGCCCGGTGCTCTCCAGTACCGCGATCCGGTCGCCGAGAACGGCGGAGGCGGTGCAGGTGGTGCGGTAGGCGGAACTGAGTTTCTCCAGTTCGACGCGGGCGATCGCGGAGATGGCGAAGCTCGCCTGGGCGACCCGGCCCGCGGCGATGAGGGCGGGACCGAGGCCGTAGGTGTGCTGGCGCGGGTCGCGCACCAGGTAGCCGGCGGCGGTCAGCTCGTTGAGGATGCCCAGCACCGTGGGTTTGGCCAGATCGAGTTCGCGGGCCAGTTCGGACAGGCCGAAGCGCTTGCCGCGCTGCTCGACAAGGAAGTCCAGTACCCGTACCACCCGGACGGCGGGGGCGGACCGGCGCGCGGTCACGGACGACTCCGGATCATGGATCACTCCGAATCATGGGCAGCTGTCGCTCGAACGGGCCGCTGACGATGGACAATTATTGGAACAGGTTCTAATCTGACGTCTATCGAAATGTACCAGAGCGGTACATATATGAACCAATCGGAGATTGCTCTTGCTGACCGAGCCGTTCGCCGAGGCCATGGCCACCGCCGAGAAGATCGTCACCGAAGCGCCGCACATCCGGACCGAACAGGATCTGGTGGAGGGCCTGGACTACCTCGCGGGCAGTGTGCGCGCCTGTATGCAGCTGGCGTGGGCCTACGACCGCGACTTCCCCTTCTTCGCCCGCAGCACGCACCAGTACACGAAGATGGGCCTGGACAATCCGGACACCCTCTACTTCCACGCCTTCCTGCGCCCTGACGCCGAGTACCTCGTCACCGGCCGCCGCGGCACCACCCGCGACCTGAGCTTCCAGGTGCTCAACGGCAACTATTCGCCGGTCGACGTGCCCGACAGCGAAACCGCCTTCGACGACCGCGAGCTCGATATCGACCCCGACGGCCGGTTCGAGCTGCGCTTGGGACCGGGGCGGGCCGCACCCGGCTACGTGCACCTGGCCGAGGACTCCGCCATGCTCGTGGTGCGTGAGGTCTACAGCGACTGGTCGAACGAGACGCCGGGCAGCCTGCGTATCGAGCGGGTCGACACCGTCGGGAGCGCACCGCCCGCGCCGACCCGTGATCTGATCGCCAAGCGCTACGAGATCGCGGGCAAGATGCTGGTCTCCCGGCTGAAGACGTTCCTGGCCTTCCCCGAGTGGTTCTATCTGAAGCTGCCGGTCAACACGATGACCGAGCCCCGCTCGACGCCGGGCGGGCTGACCACCCAGTTCTCCTCGGTCGGCCACTACGAACTCGACGACGACCAGGTCATGATCATCACCGTGCCCAAATCGGACGCCCCCTACCAGGGCTTCCAGCTAGGCAGCATGTGGTACGTCTCGCTGGACTACATCAACCACCAGACCAGCCTCACCGCCGATCAGGCCAAGGTGGACCCCGACGGAATGATCCGGCTGGTCGTCGGCGAGCGCGACCCCGGCCTGGCCAACTGGATCGAGCGGACCGGGCACGGACGTGGCTACCTGCAGTTCCGCTGGCAGCGGCTGTCGAGGGAACTCACCGCCGAGGACGGGCCGACGGTCGAGATCGTGACCGTCGACGAACTGCCCGCGCGATTGCCCTATTACGACGACGCGCGCGTCACCCCGGAGCAATGGCGTGCGCGGATCGCGGCGCGTCAGGCCGCGGTCGCGGAGAGGATGTTGGGCTGATGTTGTTGCAGCACAAGGTCGTCGTGGTTTCCGGAGTCGGGCCGGGGCTCGGCAAGGCCATCGCCGTTCGCAGTGCCGAGGCAGGCGCGGACGTGGTGCTCGCCTCGCGGACCCGTTCGCGACTGGAAGCGGTGGCCGAGGAGATCACCGCGCTGGGCAGGCGAGCGCTGGTGGTACCCACCGACATCACCGACGAGGCGGCGGTACGGGCGCTGGTCGAGACCACGCGCTCGGAGTTCGGCCGGGTGGACACCGTGGTCAACAACGCGTTCGCGATCCCGCCGCTGGCCGATCTGGCCACGGTCGACATCGACCAGGTGCGCGCCGGTTTCGAGACGAATGTGCTGGCCGCACTGCGCCTGACCAGGCAGTTCATCCCGGATCTCGCGCAGTCGAAAGGCTCGGTGGTGATGATCAATTCGGCGGTGCTGCGACATTCCCGGCGCACCTTCGGGCCCTACAAGATGGCCAAGGCGAGCCTGCTCGCACTGGCACAGAGCCTGGCGACCGAGATCGGTCCGCAGGGCATCCGCGTCAACACCGTTGCCCCCGGCTACATCTGGGCCGACAACTTGAAGTGGTACTTCAACTATCTGGCCGAGCAGCGCGGCATCACCCCCGAGGAGGTCTACGCCGAGACCGCCTCGACCATCGATCTTCGCAAGCTGCCCGAGCCCGACGAGATCGCCGACGCGGTCGTCTTCTTCGCCTCGTCGCTGGCGCGCGCGATCACCGGCGCGTGCCTGGATGTCAATGCGGGCGAGTACCACCACTGATGAGGAGAACACAGGACATGATCGGCAGGGACGCATGATCGGCAGGGATGATGTCGGGACGGTCGAGGATCTGCACGCCTCGGCGACCAAGGTGGTCGGACTCGACGACTTCGGCGCGGACGACTACCGCGAGGGGCTGGGCGTACTGCTCGACTCCTATCACCACGAGGCGCAGCTGACCCCGTTCGGCAACAAGATCAATCGCGCCTTCCTGCGCGGGGCCTTGATCGCGCGGCTGCTGAGTGAGAACGCCTGGCAGCGGCATCCCGAGCACGCCGATGTCGCGATCGAACGGCCCATCTTCGTCACCGGTCTGCCGCGCTCGGGCACCACGGCGGTGCACCGCCTGCTGGAGGCCGACCCCGCGCATCAGGGGCTGGAGATGTGGTTGACGGAGATGCCCCAGCCACGCCCGCCGCGCGAGACCTGGGCGCAGAACCCGGTGTATCAGCGCATCGAGGCGGGTTTCGCCCGGCACCACGTCGAGCATCCGGAATTCATGGGTGTGCACCATATCTCGGCCGATCAGGTGGAGGAGTGCTGGCAACTGCTGCGTCAGTCGGCCATGTCGGTGTCCTACGAGTGCCTGGCCTACCTACCCGGCTACTCGCGGTGGCTGAGCGGTCGCGACTGGACGCCCGCGTATGCCAGGCACAAGCGGAATCTGCAGCTGATCGGGCTGCCGGACGCCGAGAAGCGCTGGGTGCTGAAGAATCCCAGCCACCTGTTCGCCCTGGACGCCATCATGGCGGTCTACCCGGACGCGCTGATCGTGCAGATGCATCGCGATCCGAGCACCATCATCGCCTCGGTGTGCAGCTTGAACGAGAAGGCGAGCGAGGGCTGGTCGGAGAAGTTCCGCGGCGCGGTCGTCGGTGAGACGCAGCTCGATCTTTGGGCGCGTGGCGCCGAGCGTTTCCTGGCCGACCGCACCCGCTACGACCAGGCGCATTTCGCCGACGTCTACTACGACGATTTCGTCGCCGATCCACTGGCGGTCATCGGTGAGGTCTATCATCGGTTCGGGTTGACGCTGACCGCCGAAGCGGAGGCGGCCATGCGGGCGCTGCACGGCGAGAGCACCACCGGGGCCGCGCGTCCCGCGCACAAGTACACCCTCGCCGATTACGGGCTCACCGGGAGACAGGTCGACGAGCGTTTCGGGGAGTACCGAGCGGTGCACTTCCCGGGCCGGTAGTCGGCGGGGCGTCCGCCCGGCGCTGATCCGGCCGGCCCGGGCCTGCCCGGGTAGTACTCAGGCCTGCCCGGGCCGTAGGACGATGAACAGCCCGTGCGCTTCGGCGCACAGGCGTTCCCCCTCGTGCAGGGTGGCGCGCACGTAGACCTTGCGGCCCTCCTGGTTCTCCACCCAGGACCGCAGCGTCAGTTCGGTGTTCAGCGGGGTGATGGACCGATAGTCGATGGTCAGCGATGCCGTCCGGGTCACCGAGCCGGCGTGGATGGCCGCGGCCATACCGCACAGCTCGTCGAAGCCCACCGCCATCTGCCCGCCGTGCGCGGCCGCGTTGCCACCCAGGTGGGCGGTGCGGAACGTGATCGCGGTCTCCACACCTTTGCGGCTGGCACGCTTGACCCGATAGGGCGGCAGGGTGATGTTGCCGCGCGCGGGCAGTTCGTGCCGGGTCCACGAGGGCGCGGACCATTCGTCGACCACGGTCTCGGCCAGCGCCGCGTTGACTTCTTTGAGCCGGGAGATCAGATCGAGCGCCTGCGCGTCAGTCGGATTCGCCAGCCTGGCGTGGTCCATCAGCGTGCGCACCTGTTCGATGAACTCGCCGAGATGCGGGCCGCCCCGGCTCACGTCGGCGTCCTTCATCATCTGTTCCCACATCGGCCGGAATCCGCCTTCGTGGTGCTCAGCGGTAGGTAGTGCGTCGGCCACGTGGTCTTCGGTCATGAGGTCCACGGTATCCAATGGCTGGTGCGATCCCCGTCGCCGGGTGCGGCACTCGGGACCGCTGTCACCGGGGCGAACGGCCTGTGCGCTGGGCGGATCGGTCGCCGGTGCGCGCCCTTCCCCTCGGTACTCGATCGCGGCAGGGGTGGATTCGGTGCGGGAATCGGGCAGACTGGCCCGATGCCTGCGGATTCCAGCGGACCGGACCTCACCGGTGACGGTGTGCCCGCCCACCTGCCCGGCGATCCCGAACACACTGTACTGGAACTGGCTCGGGGCGAACATCACTGGCTGCGAGCGCGAATGCTGCCGGAAGGGCTCTACGAACTCCGGTACCGCGACGGGCCGGGCGACGATCGGTTCGAGCTGTTCAGCTCCGATCACGTGCTGGTGCGCGACATCCTGTTCGCCTGGCTCGACGAGAGTTCGTGGTGGCGAGAGGGGGTCGCCTGGTCGCCCATCGATCCGGCGATCTCGGAGATCGAGTCCGTCCGCGACGAACTGTCGGAGCTGCTGGGCGGTTTCAGTCTGCTCGGCGCGCTCGAGGATCTGGACGCCGGACTCGACGACGCGCTGCGCCGGGCCGACGAGCTGCTGGGGGAGCCGGACGAGGATTGACTCCGGAGCACCCGCTGGGACGGAATGTTCAGGCAGGTGACACCGGCGCGAACGCGCGCAGTTCTTCGGAGCCCGCCCGGATGATCCCGGCGCTGGACTCCGGTACCTCGTTCCACGCTCCCGGCAGGTCGCGCAGGGGTTCGGAGACCACGAACCGTGTCAGGCCGCCGAGTCGGCGCAGCGCCTCCACCTCGGGATGAAGAGCCTGCAGCTTGGCCATGTCCGTCGAGAAGAACAGCGATCGGGACTGCCGTTCGGTCGAATACCGGAAGATCCAGATCGTCTCGCCGTCGGTCGTGGCGACGGTCATCTGGACCGGATGGTCCACCCCGTGCGCTCGGCCGACGTCCTCGACGAAGCCGACCGCTCTGGCGACACCGCCGATCGGATCGTCGGTGAGGCCGAAGGTCAGGGCGAGGTAGAACAGGACTTCGGAATCGGTCGTCCCCTCGAGATCGGGGAACAGGTCCGGGTCCAGCGCGGTCACCAGGTCACGGCGGATCTGCCGGTGACCCTGGAGTTCCCCGTTGTGCATCCACAGCCAGCGTCCGTGACGGAACGGGTGACAGTTGCTGCGCTGCACGGGAGAGCCGGTCGAGGCGCGCACGTGCGCGAAGAACAGCGGCGTGCGGATCTGACCGGCGATCTCACGCAGGTTGCGGTCGTTCCACGCGGGCTGGACGCTTTTGAACACCGCCGGTTCGACGCCCTCCCCGTACCAGCCGATGCCGAAGCCGTCGCCATTGGTGGTGGTCGCCCCGAGGTGCGATTGCAGGCTCTGGTCGATCAGGGAATGCTCGGGCCGGAACAGCAGGGTCTCGGCGAGGATCGGCTCGCCCGCGTACGCCATCCACCGGCACATCACCCCATTGAAACAGAACCCACGGCCGTTCCGGGACTGCGACCCGCCGCCTGTAAACACCGGTGCACGGCGCGAGCCGCGGATCACCGGTGAGGGGAGCGAGCCGCGTGTCTCAGTCGGGGAAGGCGGCGGAGGTCGCCCCCGAGCCGAGTGGAATCGGCGCGCCGGCCGGGCTCAGCTGCGCGGCGTCGAACGGCAGCAGCGCGCCGGAGCGGGTGTTCGAGCGCAGATAGGTCTGCAGCATGGCGGCCGCGTCGAAACCGGCGACGGTGCGGTCGAACAGCGGAGGCGGGGTCGCGCCCGCGGTGCCGACATACATCTTGGCCCCGTCGGCGGTGAACCCGACCGACATCGGTGAATCCACCGCGATCGAGCCGGTGATCTCACCGGAGGCCAGGTCGATCACCTGTACGGCATCCGCACCCGCGGTCGCCACCATCAGGCGGGTACCGTCGGGGCTGATGGCGCCCGCCACGGGCGCGCTGCCCGGGGCGAAGGCGATCGCGCCGGTCCGGGACCAGGACTCGATGTCGATCACCGAGACGTTGTCGCCCAGGGCGTTCACCGAGTACAGCGTGCTGCCGTCGGGGGAGACGGCGGCGGCGAACGGCGCCGAGCCGTCGATCTGGATCCGCTCGCCCAGCTGGAAGCCGGTCTCCGGGTCGAACACGGCGGCGGTCGAATCGGCGAAGACGGTGTAGAGCTGGCTGCCGTCGGGAGCGATGGCGGCCGCGAACGGGATGCCGGGCAACGGCATCGAGGTCACCAGGGTCTGCGATGCGGTGTCGATGACGTCGATGGACGGGCGCGTGGTGAACACATACACCCGGTCGCGCACCGGGTCGGCGATCGGCTCGGTCATCCCGTCGGTGCCCGAGATCGGGATCCGCGCGGTGACCGTGTCGCTCGCGCGGTCGATGACCGCGATGTCGTCGGGGCCGGTGAGGGGCGGGTTGAACGCCTGTACATAGAGGTGACGGCCGTCGCGGCCGGCCGCTACCGCCGAAGCGTGCGCGCCCACGCCCTCGATGCGGGTGTGGACCTGGTCGGTGGCGGTGTCCACGACCAGCACCGCACCCTCGCCCGCGATCGGGATGTAGGCGTCGGCGCCGCCGTCCCGCGCTCCCGCGACCGGAGCGAGCAGGGACAACAGGACCACGCTCAGCGTGAACGCGCGCGCGGGCCGACGCCGGAACCGGATTGCCATCCTCGGACCTTTCGTGTGGGTATCCGAACGGACTATTCCCCGGAAACGCCGCTGCCGCAAGCGTTGCCGTGCTCGCTCACAGTACCCATGCGGGTGGCCGGACTTCCCCACGGGGAAAGGACTACCGACCGGTATGGTTGTTCGGCTCGGCATTCTCCCGCCCGGCCTCGCTCTGAAATGTGTTTACTTCGAACCTGTTCGGTCCCACATATTCGACAGCAGGGTGAAACTAGGGGTGTCGGCCAGTGACTGGCTGGACTCGTAGATGCGCTGGTACCCGGTCTCGGCGATCCGCCACACACCGTCGGAGTCGCGCCGGTAACGGTCGCGGTAATAGCCTGCGCCGCGGATGAGCGCGCCGAATTCGGTGGCGATCACGGTGTCCTCGAAGGCCCATGAACCGGTGGCGGTGTCGCCGTCGACGGTGATCTCGGGATGATGCGCGATGTGTACCGTGACGATCGACGGCCCCGCGGTGTCGCGCAGGAAATCGGTGATGGCCTGGCGCCCCGTGAAGGACAGCGGCTCGCCGAGTGCGTGCGTACCGTACTCGGCGCGCGCGTCCTCGGTGAGGGTGTCGGCGAATTCGTCCCAGAGTTTGAGGTCGAGTGTGCGGAAGTAGCGATATTTGAGCCTGCGCACGGATTCCACGGCTTCCAGATCCATTCGCACAGCCTTGCACGGCGAATGGGTCCCCACAAGAACGTGTTCTACTATTCGCAGTTGTCGTACATGCGCCGGTATTTCTTCTAAGCTGAGCGCGCAGTACGAGGAGAGGTTGTGGCATGACGGTCGAGATGGTGGGCCATCGCGAATTCGGCCGGGCGGTGTCCGGCCGGGTGAGCGGCCCGGCCGCCGCGCCGCCTGCCTCGATGATCGAGCGAATGACAGTGATCCTGGACGCCTTCGACGCCGGCACGCCGACCGTCACCTTGCTCGGTCTCACCGAACGCACCGGTCTGCCACGCTCCACGGTGTACCGCATCCTCGACCAGATGGTCCGTCTGCGCTGGCTCGCACACGCGCCCGGCGGTTACCGGCTGGGCCTGCGCGCCTTCGAGATCGGCGCGCTGGCCGCCGATCACAACGAGATCCGCGACGTGGTCAGCCCGCTGTTGCAGGACCTGTGCCAGCGCATCTGCATGGCGGGGCATCTGGCCGTGCTCGACGGCCGTGAGGTCTTCTTTCTCGACAAGGCCGGTGGCAGACAGGCGACGGCGATCCCCACGCGGCTCGGCGGCAGGCTGCCCGCCCACAGCACCGCGCTCGGCAAAGCGCTGCTGGCCACCCTCGAACCGGGCATCGTCGACGCCTCCCTACGGGAACGGTTGCCGCAGTTGACCGCCCGCACCATCGCCGATCGCGGTGAGCTACATCGGGAACTGCACCGGGTGCGGCGCCAGGGTGGTGTGGCGGTGGATACCGAGGAGTCCGTCGACGGCCTGTCCTGTGTGGCGGTGCCGTTGCGTGGCCGGGGCGCGGCTGTCGCGGCGCTGTCGCTGTCGGGGCACGTCGGCGGCGATCGTCCCCCGCTCGACACGGCCAAGCTGGCCAGGATGCTCGCCGAGACGGCGCAGGAAGCCGGACGCACGCTGTTTCCCCGGCACGCCCGGTTGCGTTAGCCCCCCCGGATCGGAGCTCAGCTGGGTCTGCGGACCGGGAATTCGGCGGCGAGTTCGGCGAAGACCGCGGTGTTGAGGTCGAAGGCGCGCTGTCCCTCGTCGAGCACCCGTCGCCGCTCGAGTTCGTCGACGGAAAGCGCGTCGAGCAGCGCGCGGTACTCGCGCTTGAAGGCCGCGGGATTGGCGATGTCGTCGAAGACGTAGAAACGCACGCCGTCGCCCCGGCGCGGCAGATCCCACAGCTTCTCGGCGGTGCCGCGGATGACCTGTCCGCCGGACAGGTCGCCGAGGTAGCGGGTGTAGTGGTGCGCGACGTAGCCCGCGGGCCAGTCCCGCGCGCATTCGTCGATCCGCGCGGCGTAGGCGGTGGTGGCGGGCAGCGGTTCGATCTCGCTGCGCCAGTCCGGGCCGAGCAGCGCGGTCAGATCGCGTTCGAGCGCGGCGGTCCTGGCCAGCTCCCGGCGGATGAACGGACCGGCGACGGGATCGTCGGCCAGCGCGTCGATCCGGGACTCCAGCGCCCGATAGATGAACCAGAGTTGGCCGGTGTAGCGATGATAGGAGTCGATGCCGAGACGTCCGCCGAGCATGTCGGAGATGAAGCTCGAGTTCTCCGCCTCGGCGTGCTGGCGTTCTGTCGCGGTGCGGATGCGGGTCGAGAACGGAACGGCTTCCGACGACATGTTTCGAAGTACCTCGCAATCAGCTGAAGGGCTGCCGGGATCTTCCCGGCAGCCCTGGCCCGACCGGACCGACGATACCGGTTCGGTCGGATTGTCGCACCGATCTGCGGGGTCGGTGCGGGGTCAGCGCTTGCTCTGCAGGACGGGAGCGAGGAACAGCAGCGCGATCGCCGCGATGACGGCGAAGATGAAGCCCCAGAAGTTGAGCTCGGTGATCGACCCCTTCCCGATGAGGCTGGCCAGCACGCCGCCGATGAGAGCTCCCGCCATGCCGAGCAGTGCGGTGAGCCCGAAGCTCATCTTGTCGTCACCGGGCTTCAGTGCGCGGGCGAGGAATCCGATGATCACGCCGATGATCAGGAAGCCGACGATCTGTACGATTGCGTTCCACATACCGGACAACTCTCCAACCGGTGACGCGGCTTGTCCAGCGACATGCCGAGAAGCGCTGCTGTACAGAGCGTGAATTCCTGCTACCGATTCCGTTGCATCCCGACCGATCTCGTGCGCAGGTCGCGCACGTCGGATACAGACTGTCCGGGCGCAGCCGGCGGTTTCGGTCCGGTCGCGTGCGGGCGTCGCTTGCGCAGTGCCACCGGTTTGCGCAGGATCACCGGTTTGCGCAGCACCACCACCGGTTTGCGCAGCGACCCGAACCGGCTGAGGATGCGCGGCCTGCGCAGCGTGCGGTCGAACCATTCGCCGAGGGTGACCCCCGCCGCCAGCGCGCAACCGACGCCGAACGCGGCGAACAAGTGGTCGAAGCCCAGCGCCAGTTCGTCGTTGAGCAGTGCCGACAGTCCGCGATAGACCTTCAGGCCGGGCAGTAGCGGGGTGATGCCCGCGACCGCGACGACCAGCGGCGGGGTCATCGCGCGGCGTGCCATCAGACCGCCGGCCAGACCGACCAGCGTCGCGGCGACGCCGGAGGAGATGATCGGGCCGAAGCCCAGATACTGCACGAAGAGAAAGCAGATGGTGCCCGCCGCGCCACCGAGGGCGGCGGCGGTCAACGCCCGCCGCTCCGCGTAACAGGCCAGTGCGAACGCTGCCGAGGCCGCCGCGCCCGCGATGATCTTCACCGGCAGGTCGGTGATGTCGCGTCCGGAGACCAGATCGATCGCGGGCACCGTCGCGCCGACGGTGACGCCGAGCCGAAGCGCCAGCGCGATACCGGCGATGATGCCGCCGGTCATCATCACCAGCTCGAGCATCCGGGCGGCCGCCGTGATCGGGGCCCCGGTGATGGCGTCCTGCACCGAGCCGACCAGGGCGAGCCCGCTGAGCAGCACGGTGATGCCCGCGGCGACGATGAGTGTCGCGTCGACACCGAGGCCGAGCGGCTCGGCGAAGGTGGCCAGCACGACGGCCGGGGTGGCGGCGATGAACCCGCCCACCACGTGCTGGAAGAAGAACGGCAGACCGTATTGATTGAGTGTGCGGTTGGTGCGGTCGATCGCGCCGGTGGTGATGAAGCTGATCGCCGTCACCAGCAGGTCCGCGCCGAGCAGGGCGGCGATCGCCGCGGCCATCAGCGACCAGCCCAGGGTCGCGACCCAGCGTGGGTACGGATGCGGGGCGGCGACGATGGCGTCGAGTTCGGCGCGCGCGTCGGCGGGGGACAGGACGTGGTCGCGGATGCGGCGGGTCAGCCGGTCGGCGGCGGCCAGCCGGGTGAAATCGTGTGATCGGAATCGCACCACGCGCATGGTGCCCGCCGGTGGCAGCCGCGGGCCGCGATGGACCCAGACACGGATGGAGTCGTAGGTGACGTCGACATCGCAGCGGGCCAGGCCGTAGGTGGCGGCGACGAACCGGACCTGGGTCGCGGTGTCGATCACGCCGGTGCCGGAAGCCAGCACCACCTCGCCGACGCGGACCGCCAGATCGAGTACCTCGGCCACCGCGGCTTCGTCGGTGAGATCGATCGGCTGCAGCGGTGCGGGGGGAGCCAGAATGGCGTCGGCGGTCGCCGGGCGGTCGGCGACCAGCACGCCGACCGCCTGTTCCAGCAGTTTCGGCGCCCTGCGCAATCTGCGGTGACCACCCCATGCGGTACGCGGTTCGTGGCGGACGAGATGGTCGACTCCTCTCGAATATTCGTCGGGACCCATGTCCGCGAAGGTAGTCGCCGTATGCGTCGTGGTCTCGTTACGAGGGCCGGGCGGCATATCTGTTCTCGAACTCGCGCAGCAGCTTGCGCAGCGCCCCTTCCAACCGCGCGGTGTCGGGATCGGCGTCCAGATCCTGGTATCCGGCCAGCAGGTACATGGCCCAGCGGGCGTGGTCGAGTGCCTCGTTCTCGTCGTCGAAGACAGCCCGCGCGGCGCGCAGCACCACCTCGGTGCGCCGGTTGTCGACCTGATCCTGGACGGCGCGGACTTCGGGGTCGACCTTGCTCCACACCCGGATCGCCGCCTCCGCGCGATGCGGTAGCGCCAGCGAGAACTGCAGCAGCGTCTCCAGTTGCTCGAGCGGATCATCGAGATCCCGGGTCAGCCCGACCAGCCGGGTGGTGCGCTCGGCCAGCCAGTGGTCGAGCAACTGGCTGGTGAAGTCGTGCCAGTTCTCGAAGTAGTGATAGAACGACCCGGTGGTCACATTCAGCCGCTTGCACAACGGCGCCTGCTTCAGCGCGCTGTAACCCTGCGCGGACAGCATGTCGAACGCGGCGTCGAAGTAGTCCTGCTTGGTGGCCATCGGTCTCCGTCGGTGGATCGGGGGTGGTCGGCTGTCCATTGTCCTCCGGTGGCGCGGCACACACCGTGTCCGCTCCGCGTCACGTTTGATCACCGGCTCCGCGGTTATGGTCCAGATATGGCAACCGGTAGCTCGACGGCAGGACATCTTCGCGCGGCGCTCGACGGATCGTGGCGAGACATACGGGAGCAGGCGCGCAAAGAGCTCGCCGACGAGCGCTTCCACGGCGATCCGACGCTGGACTACAAGGCCGCCCGCGCTCGCGTGCTCGAACAGATGCGTGAGCTGGCGGCGATGGACTATGCCAAGCGCGGGTTCGGTCTGGAGGCAGGCGGGCTGGCCGACCCGGGTGGCGCGGTCACCGCGCTGGAGATGGTCGCCTACGCCGACCTGTCGTTGTGGGTCAAATGCGGTGTGCAGTGGGGGCTGTTCGGCGGAGCTGTGGAGAACCTCGGTACCGAACGGCACCACGAGTACCTGAAGAAGCTGATCTCGCTCGAGTTGCTGGGCTGTTTCGCGATGACCGAATCGGGCCACGGCAGCGATGTCGCCAACCTGGAGACCACCGCCACCTACGATCCGGCCACCGAGGAGTTCGTGATCCACTCGCCGACGCCGTCGGCGCGCAAGGACTACATCGGCGGCGCGGCCGAGCACGCCCGGATGGCGGCGGTGTTCGCGCAGCTGATCACCGGGGGCGAGAGCAAGGGCGTGCACTGTTTCCTGGTGCCGATCCGCGACGAGCAGGGTGCGGACCTGCCCGGCGTCACCACCAGCGACGACGGTCTCAAAGGCGGTCTGTTCGGCGTCGACAACGGTCGCATCGTCTTCGATCATGTGCGGGTCCCGCGCGAGGCCCTGCTCAACCGCTACGCCGATGTCGCCCCCGACGGCACCTACGCATCGCCCATCGCGAACCCGAGCAGGCGCTTCTTCACCACGCTCGGCACGCTGGTGCGCGGTCGCATCAGCGTCGGCGGCGCGGCCGCGGCGGGCGCGCGGGTGGCGTTGAGCATCGCGGTGCGCTACGCCTTGCAGCGCCGTCAGTTCTCCGACCCCGACACCGGGGAGGAGATCGTGCTCATGGACTACCGGATGCATCAGCGCAGGCTGTTGCCGCTGGTCGCCAAGTCCTACGCCTACGCCTTCGCCCAGAACGATCTGGTGCGGCGCATGCACCTGGTGCAGAGCGGCCAGGATCTCGACTCCGGTGCCCAGCGCGCGCTGGAGAAGCGGGCCGCGGGCTTCAAGGTCGCCCAGACCAGGCACGCCACCCGCGCCATCCAGGAATGCCGCGAAGCCTGCGGCGGCGCCGGATACCTGACCGAGAACCGGCTGGTGACCCTCAAGGCCGACACCGATGTGTTCACCACCTTCGAAGGCGACAATGTCGTCCTGACCCAATTGGTCGCCAAGGAACTGCTCACCGCCTATTCCGACGAGGTGCGTGACCTCGACGCGATGGGCTGGGTGCGTTTCGCGGCCACCATGGCCGGTGACGTGGTGCGCAAGCGTTCCGGCGTGCGTCAGCTGATCCAGACCCTGCGCGATCGCGGCGGCGAAACAGTGGACGAGGCCGATCTGTCCCGCCGCGACGTGCAACTGGCGTTGTTCGCCGACCGCGAGGACTACCTGGTGCGAACCGCCGGGCACCGGCTGCGCGCCCGCGCCGCGGACACCGGTCCGTTCGAGGCGTTCAACAATGCCCAGGACCACATCCTGGCGGCCGGGACCGCGCACATCGACAGGCTGGTGCTCGAGGCGTTCATCGAGGGCATCGCCGACATCGAGGACCCCGAGGCCAGGAAACTGGCCGAGGACATGTGCGATCTGTTCGTCTACACGCTGCTCGAGGAGAACTCCGCCTGGTTCGTCATGCACCGCTTCATGTCGGTGGAGCGGGCCAAGGCCGTGCGGCGCGGAGTGAACGAACTCGTCGATCGGCTGCGTCCGCACGCGCTGACCCTCGTCGAGGGCATGGGCGTGCCCGAGGAGATGCTCGGCGCCGCGCTGCTGCACGACGCCGGGGTGTATCAGCGCGCCTGAGGTTCGTCGCCGGGACGCGGTGTGCGAGCGTCCCGGCGGGTGCCCGGGTCGCCGGTCTCGTGCCGGCCGGTGACGAGTTCCACCGCCGTGCAGCAGGTGACCGCGATGGCAAGCCCCGCGGCCGCACCGCCGATGACATCGGTCAGATGGTGGTGACCCATGCCGACCTGTCCGGCCGCGGCCGCGATCAACGCGAGCCCGGCGACGGCGGTGACCACTCGCCGAGCCCGTCGTGAATCGCTGAGCAGCACGAAGGTGCAGGCGACGGCCACCATGTGCACGGTGTGCCCGCTCGGATAGGCGAGATAGTCGTACAGCTCTCGGTCGAACAGCGGCTTGAGCACCACGGTGTTCACGACGAGCGCCAGCTCGGGCACCACGAGCATCGTGACCGCCGCGAGCCAACGACGCCGCCACGCGAACCAGCCGACAGCGAGCAGCAGCGCGGCGAGTACCACGGGGGCATCGCTGGGCGCGACGAGCCAGCGGTCCGGCGCCGAGGGCGGTCCGGCGGCCACCGCGCCCGCGGCCGCGCTGTCCAGGGAGGTCGGGCCGCCGCCGGGTGGGAACGTCAGTGGCAGCGCGAACATGGTGAGTGCGCCCGCCGTGGCCGTGACCGCGCGGATGCGCACCCCCGCGTGTTGTTCGAGCATCCGACGACGATACGAGCCGGGGTCAGTCCAGGATGTAGGTGCCGAGCAGGGACAGCACGAACCACGCCGCCCAGACCGCGACGATGACCATGCCGATGGCCAGGGTCGTGCGCATCCACGCGCGGCCCATATCGATGTCGCCGGACTCGCCGGGGTAGAGCTTCCACGGGCTGAACCAGGGCGCGCGCACCAGCGGTGGGCGGGCGTCGCGCTCGAGCTGGGCCAGTTCCTCGGCGTAGGCCTCGGCCTGGGCCTGGTTCGGGCCGCCGTGCCAGAGTGCGATGTCGATCGGGCCGATGAAGCCTTCGTTGAGCAGTTCCTGCGGGGCGGGCAGGTAGGGCAGCAGGCCGAGGCCGCGGAAGGCGACCGCCACGTCGTTGGCGGTCCACAGATGCTTCTCGCTCTGCGAGAGCGTGTCGAAGTAGTGGCGCAACCGTCCTGGATCGTTGCCGAGGATGGCGTCGAAGCTCGGATCGCTCCACGCCTGACGGATCTCGAGGCTGGTGCCGCGCGGCGGGATGATCAACGCCACGCCGTGCACGGCGCGCTGTCCCAGGCCGCGCGCGGACAACCAGTCCTGCAGGGCATGGGTGTGCTCGCGGGAGCGTTCCAGCGGCGTGCGCTTGTCGCGGCCGACGGCGACCGGGGATCCGTCGATCGTCCACGAGCCGTTGAGCGGGACGTCGAGCACGCCGCCGTCGTCGGTGTCGGGCACATCGGCCTCGATCACCACGCAACTGGTCGGGGTCCACACCACCGCGTCGAACTGGTGCAGCTGATCTCGGTGGAACAGGCTGCAGTTGATCGTCGCGACACCGTGCGGACTGCCCGGGTCCTTCCAGGTGCGCAGCCAGTCGATCAGCGCCCGTTCGGCATCGGTGCCTGCCGGATTCTGTACTCGCACAAGCATTCGCGACCGCCCTTCACGTCGTCACCCCACCAGGGGACAGGATACGGGCGATCGGCGCGCCCCGGTGCCGCGCGCGCCGGGACCGCGTGTGTCGGCTCGGATCACTCCGGGAGTTCGGCGCGTATCCGGCCCGCCGTGACCGCCCGCGTCAACTCCGCGTGATCGGCCTCGGTCTGATCGGCGTAACGCACCGCGAAGGCGGTCACCGACTCCTCGAAGCGCTCGTCGCCGTCGAGATAGCCCGACAGCAGGCGCGGATCCAGCGACCTGGCGTGCGCCCTGGCCAGCAGCGCGCCCGCGAGCCTGCCGTAGTCGTCGAGGTCCTCGGCGCCGAGCCCGGCCGGATCGATGCTGCCCTTGAGATTGCGGAACTGGCGCACGATGAACGGCAGTTCGCGGCCGTTCAGGCGCAGCGTGCTCCAGCCGAGCAGGATGTCGGTCTCGGCCTGAACCAGCCTGGCGCCCTGCACGATTCGCTCGCCTTCGTGGGCCACCGGCGGTGCGCTCAGGTACGGCGAGAGCGAGGAGGGGATCGACTGCTTGAGCTGCAGCACCAGCACTTCGCCGTCGTTGCCGTGCAGCAGCGCCACATAGCTGTGCAGGCCGACGCTGCCGGTGCCGACGATGCGGAAAGCCACGTCCGACACCGCGAATCGGGCCAGCAGATTGCGTCGTGACTCCCGCAGAGTGCTCGCGTAGCGCTCGAGCCCGCCGGTCACTTCGTCGGCGATGTCCTCGGTGACCGGGGTGAGCACCGGTGGATCGCTGAGAAAGCGATGCTTGCGCACGCCGGTCTCGTGGTCGTCGATGTGCTCGGCCCACTTGGCGGCGACCTTGGCGCTGGTGTTCTTACGCGCCTTCTTGGCCGCCTTCTCGAAGTCGTCGATGAGGTCGCCGGCCTTGGCGTGTTCGAGGATCGACTGATCGGGCAGCGCACTCCAGGACTGCATGAACGGCTGTTCGGCGAGCGTGTCGATGGCCAGCCGGTAGGTGCGCGCGGCGTCACAGGCCGCCCGTGCGCAGTCCTGCTCGCCGACTCCGGACTCTCGACCGGCCAGCACCAGACTTGCGGCCAGGCGCTCGAGATCCCACTCCCAAGGACCGGCGATGGTCTCGTCGAAATCGTTGATGTCCATGACGATCTCACCGCGCGAGGTGCCGTACAGGCCGAAATTGGCGGCGTGCGCGTCACCGCACAGTTGCGCGTGCACGCCGCTGACCGGCCCGTCGGCGAGATCGGCGGCCATCAGCCCGGCCGTGCCGCGATAGAAGGTGAACGGCCCGCTCGCCATCCGGCCCACCCGCAGCGGCACCAGATGCGCGAGCCGATCGGCGTGCGCGGCGGTGAGGAATTCCAGCACGCCGGGGCGGCGCTCGCCGCGGGCCTGCCGGTCGCGCGCGGTCACCGGCACCCGCTCGCGCAGCGCGCGGCCGCGGGCGCGCACCTGCTCGGCGGGCACATAGGAGCGCAGGTTCACACGATCTTCGGACACGGGTGATCACGGTAATCCCACGGTGGCCCGCCGCGCGCGCCGCGGCGGGTGTGACCTGCCACCGACGCAGAACTCACCGGGGGCCGGGGGAAGTCACCGGGACCGGTTCGGATCAGGGCGCCGCCAGCACCGCGGGATCGATCGGGGTGATCGGCAGCCGCAATGCGCCGGGCGCGGCCTCGGGCACCGTGGGGCGCACCGGGCGGACCGGCTGGATGCGGCGGTACTGCTCGCCCAGTCCCGGCCGGGGATCGGCCTCGCCCTTGTTGGGCCAGAACGCCATCGCCCGCTCGGCCTGGGCGGTGATGGTCAGCGAGGGGTTCACGCCCAGGTTCGCGGTGACCGCCGAGCCGTCGGCGATGTGCAGACCGGGATGGCCGAACACGCGCTGGTAGGGGTCGACCACGCCGCTCTCCGGGCCCTCGCCGATCACGCAACCGCCGATGTAGTGGGCGGTGGCGGGGATGTCGAACACATCCATGATCAGGCCGTGGGCATCGCCGTCGACTTTCTCGGCGAAGCGGTCGGCCACCTCGTGGGCCAGCGGGATCCAGGTCGGGTTCGGTTCGCCGGTGCCCTGTTTCGTGCGTAGCGCGCCGCGCTTGCGGAAGGAGGTCAGCGAGTTGTCCAGCGACTGCATCACCAGCAGGATCACCGAGCGCTCCGAGCCGCGATAGATCCAGCAGCTGCGCAGGAAGTGGATCGGGTGCCGCAACGTCGCCAGCAGGAACCGCAGGAACCGGAACGCGCCGCCGTCGATCATCGGGACCGCCATCGTCGCCAGCGCGTTCTGCCCGGCGCCGTAGTGGCAGACCTCGACGTGGGTGTTCGGCTCGGGGTGGATCGAGGAGGTGATGGCCACACCCTGGGCGAAGTCGTAGCGAGTGCGGCTGGCGACATTGAGGATCGCCTCGGAATTGCTGCGGGTCAGCTCGCCCAGCCGGGGCGACAGGTGCGCCAGCACGCCGTCGTCGCGCATCTTGTGCAGCAGCTTCTGGGTGCCCAGCGCCGCGCCGGCGAACACCACCTGACCGGCGGTGAACGTCGTGGGCTCCTTGCGGATCCAGCGCCCCGAGCGCACCGTGTCGACGGCGTAACCGCCACCGTCGAGCGGGCGTACCGCTGTCGCGGTGGTCAGCGCGTGCACCTGTGCACCCGCCTGCTCGGCGAGGTAGAGGTAGTTGGTGGGAGTGGTGTTCTTGGCGTTGTGCGGACAGCCGGTCAGGCAGCGCGAACAGTGGATGCAGCCGTTGCGGCGCGGGCCCGCGCCGCCGAAGTAGGGATCGTCCACCTCCACGCCCTCGGCCTCGTCGTTGAAGAACACCCCGACCTGGGTCGCGTGGAAGGTGTCGCCGACGCCCATGTCCTCGGCGACCTGCTCGAGGATGTCGTCGGCGGGGGTCATCCGCGGATTGGTCACCACGCCGAGCATGCGCTGGGCCTGGTCGTAGTACGGGGCCAGTTCGCTGCGCCAGTCGGTGATGTGGGCCCACTGCTTGTCGGTGTAGAAGGCGGGCAGCGGCTCGTAGAGCGTGTTGCCGTAGATGAGAGAACCGCCGCCCACGCCCGCGCCGGAGAAGACCGCGCACTTGCCGAGGATGCTGATGGCCTGCGGGCCGGTCATCCCCAGTTTCGGCGCCCAGATGGACTTGCGGAGGTTCCAATTGGTCTTGGGCATATTCTCCGCGGTCCAGCGCCGGCCCGCCTCGAGCACGCCGACCCGATAGCCCTTCTCGGTCAGCCGCAGCGCGCTGACGCTGCCGCCGAACCCGGAGCCGATCACCACCACGTCGTAGTCGAACTCGGCCATTTTTTCCTCTCGATCACCAACGGTTCGATGAGATGCTTTCATAGTCATTCTTTCACCGTGGTCGTTGTGGCGAAAAGCAATGCCGAACGCTGTGTTGGTCCCGACGGCGCGCCCGGATGGCGAGTCCGCCCGCGCGTGCGGTAAGCACAGCGGGTGACCACGAACGCCGCCGACCGCATCCTCACCATCCCCAATGTGCTGAGCGTGCTGCGCCTGATCGGCGTGCCGGTGTTCCTGTGGCTGATGTTGGTCGAACACGCCGACGGATGGGCATTCGCGCTACTGGTCGCCAGCGGCGTCACCGACTTCCTGGACGGCAAGCTGGCCAGGCTGCTGGACCAGGGGTCCCGGCTCGGCGCGATCCTCGATCCGCTCGTCGACCGGCTGTTCCTGGTGACCACTCTGGCGGCCTTCGTGGTGCGCGGGTTGCTGCCCTGGTGGGTGGCGCTGCTGCTGATCGGTCGTGACGTCGTGCTGGCGCTGCTGCTGCCGATCTATCGCCGCCGCGATCTCGACCCGCCCGAGGTGATCTACCTCGGCAAAGCGGCCACTTTTGCCCTGATGTCGGCGCTGCCGTGGCTGCTGGCGGGGGAGATGGATTGGCCCCTGGGCGGATTCGGCGCGGCCTTCGGTGCGGCGCTGCTCATCTGGGGCACCGTGGTGTATCTGTGGACCGGCCTGTTGTACGCGGGCAAGGCGGTCGCGGTGGCGCGCGCGATACCGGCTGTGCGGCACCGTCACCCATAGCGGATAAGGTTGCGTGCAACGTTCACGACGAAAGGACGCCACGTGGCACTGACCCCCGAGGATCTGCGCTACACCGAGGAACACGAGTGGGTACGCCGGATCGGCCCCACCCGGGTGCGGGTCGGCATCACCGACTACGCGCAGTCCCAGCTCGGTGATGTCGTGTTCGTTCAACTGCCGGACGTGCCACGAACGGCCGATGCGGGGGAAAGCGTCGCAGAGGTGGAGTCGACCAAGAGCGTTTCCGACATCTACGCGCCTTTCGCCGCGAAAATCGTTGTGGTGAACGAGGAATTGACGGCCGCGCCCGAGACGCTGAACGCCGATCCGTACGGCGCCGGGTGGCTGTTCGAAGCGGAGGCGGACGATGCCTCCTGGCTCGACACCACACTCGGTGAACTGCTGGATGCGGCAGGTTATCAAGGAGTTATCGGGGGCTGAATCAGCCTTCCCGGTTCCCCCTGCACGGGCAGCCCCCGGCAGGGTACGGTCAAAGCCAACGGATGAGCCGGCGCGGTCGCGCGGGCATTCTGCCGACACGGACTCGTGTCGACCAAAGCATCACCTGCTTGCATGGATAATCAGGTTCGAGGAGGAGAGAAACGGTGAGCGAGAACAAAGACCCGGGTTACCAGGAGACCGCGGCCGAGACGACGTCGGTCTTCCGCGCGGATTTCCTGAACGAGGTCGACGCGTCGCGCTCCGAGCAGACCGGCGAACCGCCGGTCCAGGGGGTCGAGGGCCTACCGGCGGGAGCCGCTCTCCTGGTCGTCAAGCGCGGACCGAACGCGGGGTCGAGGTTTCTGCTGGATCAGCCCACCACGTCGGCGGGCCGCCATCCCGACAGCGACATCTTCCTCGACGATGTGACCGTCAGCCGGCGGCACGCGGAGTTCCGTCAGGACGACGACACCTTCCAGGTGGTCGATGTGGGCAGCCTGAACGGCACCTACGTCAACCGGGAACCGGTGGACTCCTCCGAACTGCAGAACGGTGACGAGGTACAGATCGGCAAGTTCCGCCTGGTGTTCCTGACCGGGCCGCGCGCGCAGGCGAACGAGTCCTCGGCGGGTGCGGGAAGTATGTGAGCGCTGCTCCGGGTGGCGGTGTCGGGTGGTGCCGGTCCAGCAGCGGTGTCGCCTGGAACAGACTGGGGGACGGGAAGGGCTGGCGACGGTGAGCGGTGCGGCGCAGTGGGCGCGCGGAGGGATGTCGATCGGCTCCGTGCTCGACCTGTTGCGCCCTGACTTCCCCGACGTCACCATTTCCAAGATCCGGTTCCTCGAATCCGAGGGTTTGATCCGCCCGGAGCGCACGCCGTCGGGATATCGGCGGTTCTCGGTGGCCGACTGCGAGCGGCTGCGGTTCATCCTGACCGCGCAGCGCGACCAGTACCTGCCGCTGAAGGTGATCAAGGAACAACTCGAAGCGATCGACAGCGGGGCGGCCACGCTCGGCGTCCGGGAAGCGCGCGCCCGCTCGCATCCCGGACGTCCGGGCGCCTCGGAACCGGAGCGTTCGGCCGGCGCGGGTGGGCACCCCACGCCGCGTTCGCTCAATGTGGTGGGCGAGACGGTGAGCCCGGAGCAATTGCGCTTCGATCACGAAATCCGGCTCACCCGAGCCGATCTGCTCGCCCAGGCGGGCGTCGACGAGAAGTTCCTCCACGACCTCGTGCGGGCGAATCTGGTCACTCCCGGCCCGGCGGGTTTCTTCGGCGCCGACGACGTGCCGTTGGTCAGGACCGCCCGCGCGATGGCCGAGTTCGGGCTCGAGGCGCGCCATCTGCGTGCCTTCAAGCTGGCCGCCGACCGCGAAGCCGCGCTGTTGGCTCAGATCGCCGCGCCGATCGCCAAGAGCCGGGACGCGGGCGCGCGGGCGCGCGCCGAGGAGACCGTGCGCGAGCTCGCGGCGTTGTCGCTGAGCCTGCATACCCACCTGGTGAAGGCCGCGGTCCGCAGCGCCCTCGGCAACTGAGCCCGGCGGGTGACCGCCGGCGCGAGACACCGACCATCCGGCCGCGACAGTCGATCGCGGCACTCCCTCGAATTCGCTTAGACTCGTAATCACGGCGAGCTCTGCGGCGGTCGGGCCGGGCGGCCGGCGAATACGGGAGGCAGTGGCATGAGTGAAATGCGTGTGATCGGCATCCGCGTCGAGCAGCCACAGAACCAGCCGGTGCTGTTGCTCCGGGAGGTGTCCGGGGAACGGTATCTGCCCATATGGATCGGGCAGACCGAGGCCGCGGCCATCGTGCTCGAACAGGAGCGGGTGACCCCCGTGCGCCCGCTTACCCACGACCTGATCAAGATCATGATCACCGAACTCGGGCACACGCTCAAAGAGGTCAGGATCGTCGATCTGAAGCAGGGCACGTTCTACGCCGATCTGGTGTTCGACAACGACGTGCGGATTTCGGCGCGGCCCTCGGATTCGGTCGCCATCGCGCTGCGTGTGGGTTGCCCGATCTATGCCGAGGAACCGGTGCTCGAGGAAGCGGGTCTGGTCATGCCCGACGAGCGCGAGGACGAGGTCGAGAAGTTCAAGGAGTTCCTGGAGTCGGTGTCGCCGGACGATTTCAAAGCGACCGACAGCTGATTTTCTATACCTGAAGTACAGCCTGAGACTTTTACCGCGCGTCGCGTTTGGTCCGATGACACCGGTGCCCGGACAATCGACGGGAGTAATCTCGATAGTCGGGCCGTTGGTTACCGTCGGTGGTGTCTCCGGATGGTGAGCGTCGGTCGCTACGGAGTCGGGTCATCGATGGGGCCAGGCGTCGGCGGAGCAAGGGAGTGGTCAATGGCAGAGCAATCGCGGGATGTGGTACAGCCAGGCCTGTTCCCCAACGACGCGGTGCCCGACGATTTGGTCGGCTACCGGGTTCCCAGCGCGTGTCAGGTCGCGGGCATCACCTATCGTCAGCTCGATTACTGGGCGCGGACCGGTTTGGTCGTGCCCTCGATTCGCAGCGCGGCGGGCTCGGGTAGTCAGCGGTTGTATTCGTTCAAGGACATTCTGGTCCTGAAGATCGTCAAGCGATTGCTCGACGCGGGCATCTCGCTGCAGAACATCCGCATCGCGGTCGATCATCTGCGTAGCCGCGGAGTCGAGGATCTGGCCGGAATCACTCTGTTCTCCGACGGCACGTCGGTCTACGAGTGCACCTCGCCGGAGGAAGTCGTCGATTTACTGCAGGGCGGGCAGGGCGTGTTCGGAATCGCGGTCAGCGGCGCGATGCGGGAACTGACCGGCATCATCGCGAATTTCCCGGCCGAGCGGGCCGCGGTGGTCACCGAGCGTCCCGAGGACGAATTGTCCTACCGCCGCAAAGCGCGGATGAATCGCGCCACCGGATAGGCGTACACCAGCGTTCGCTGGTTGTTCGCGACAGTGACGAGCGCGACACGGGCTCCGGCACGTCGATTCGCGGACACCGGCCTAGACTGGGTGGGCGTCGCGTCGTGCGGGAGAGTCCCGGTTTGCTGGAACCGGGCGCCGAAGGAGCAGCACCTCCCCGTCAATCTCTCAGGCACCAGGACCGTGCGACCTTCGACGCCTCTGGAAAGCGGTGATCCGCGCCTCGGCGCGGTAGCGCCCGCCCACGGGGAAAGGGGCTCGGCACCGCGCCGGGTTCCCGAATCTCTCAGGCAGCAGCGACAGAGGGGGAGGGCAGGAAACCGTCGACCTGGTCGACCCCGCCCGCCTTGGAGTTGCCGCCGTGACCCGATCATCCTTCGCCGACCGCCACATCGGCCCCGACGCCGATGAACTGACCAGCATCCTCGAGGTCGTGGGCGTCGGATCTCTCGACGCGCTGGCCGCCGCCGCGCTGCCCGCGAGCATCCTCGACGACGCCGACGGTCCGCTGGCCGCGCTACCACCGGCTGTGGGTGAGCACGAGGCGCTGGCGCAACTGTCGGCGCTCGCCGCCTCGAACACCGTCGCGACCTCGATGATCGGTCTGGGCTACTACGACACCCTGACCCCGCCGGTGCTGGTGCGCAATCTGATCGAGAACCCGGCCTGGTACACCGCCTATACGCCGTACCAGCCGGAAATCAGCCAGGGTCGCCTCGAGGCGCTGCTCAACTTCCAGACCATGGTCTCGGATCTGACCGGCATGCAGGTCGCCAACGCCTCGATGCTGGACGAGGCCACCGCGGCCGCCGAAGCCATGACGTTGCTCCGCCGGGCCGGGAGGTCGCGTTCGGCTCGGCTGGTGATCGACACCGACCTCTTCCCGCAGACCCGTACCGTGTTGTTCACCCGCGCCGAGCCGCTGGGCATCGAGATCGTCGAAGCGGATCTGGCGACGGAGGGGCTGCCCGAGGGCGAGTTCTTCGGCGTCGTCGTTCAGACGCCGGGCGCTTCCGGGCGACTGGTCGACTGGTCGTCGCTGATCGAGGCCGCGCACGAACGCGGTGCGCTGGTCGCCGTCGGCGCGGACCTGCTGGCGATGACGCTGGTGACCCCGCCCGGCGAGCAGGGCGCCGACGCGTGCTTCGGCACCACCCAGCGCTTCGGTGTGCCGATGGGCTTCGGCGGACCGCACGCCGGTTATCTCGCGGTGCGCACCGCGCACGCTCGTCAGTTGCCGGGCAGGCTGGTCGGGGTGTCCAAGGACGCCGACGGCAATCCCGCCTACCGGCTCGCGCTGCAGACCCGTGAGCAGCACATCCGCCGGGAGAAGGCCACCTCGAACATCTGCACCGCCCAGGTCCTGCTGGCGGTGCTGGCCGCGATGTACGCGAGTTACCACGGCGCCGACGGGCTGCGCGAGATCGCGCGGCGGGTGCATGCCCGGGCCGAGCGCCTCGCATCCGCTCTCGGTGACTCCCTGGTGCACGACCGGTTCTTCGACACCGTACTGGCCAGGGTGCCCGGTCATGCCGAGGCCGTGGTCGCCAAGGCCGCCGCGTGCGGGATCAACCTGCGCCTCGTCGACGCCGATCACGTCGCGGTGGCCTGCGACGAGGCCACCACCGACGCGCACATCGAGTCCGTGCTCGACTCCTTCGGCGTCGTCGAGGCCGAGCCGGTGGCGGACGGCGGTGCTCGCGCCGACGGCGGTGCTCATATCGACGGCGGTGCTCGTGTCGACGGTATCGAGGACCGCACCTCGGACTACCTCACCCATCCCGCGTTCACCCGCTACCGCACCGAAACCGCCATGCTGCGCTACCTGCGTGGGCTGTCGGACAAGGACATCGCCTTGGACCGCAGCATGATTCCGCTCGGCTCGTGCACCATGAAGCTCAACGCCACCGCCGAGATGGAGCCGATCACCTGGCCGGGCTTCAGCAAGCTGCATCCCTACGCCCCCGTCGAGGACGCGCCCGGTCTGCTGAAGTTGATCGAGGATCTGCAGACCTGGCTGGCCGAGATCACCGGCTACGACGCGGTGAGCCTGCAGCCCAACGCGGGCAGCCAGGGCGAGTACGCCGGTCTGCTGGCGATCCGCCGTTACCACCTCGACCGCGGCGACACCCACCGTGACACCTGCCTGATCCCGTCCAGCGCGCACGGCACCAATGCCGCCTCCGCGGCGATGGCGGGGCTGCGCGTGGAGGTGGTGAAATGCCGCGAGAACGGTGACGTCGACCTCGACGACCTGCGCGCCAAGATCGCCGATCACGCCGAGCGGCTGGCCTGCATCATGATCACCTACCCGTCCACCCACGGCGTCTACGAGCACGAGGTCGCCGAGCTGTGCGCGCTGGTGCACGATGCGGGCGGGCAGGTCTACGTCGACGGCGCGAACCTCAACGCGCTGGTCGGATTGGCCAGGCCGGGCCGGTTCGGCGGTGACGTCAGCCACCTCAACCTGCACAAGACCTTCTGCATCCCGCACGGCGGCGGCGGTCCCGGCGTCGGACCGGTCGCGGTGCGCTCGCACCTGGCGCAGTACCTGCCCGGCGACCCGCTCGAGCCGGGCTCGCACGCGGTCGCGGCGGCCCGTTACGGCTCGGCCTCGATCCTGCCGATCACCTGGGCCTACATTCGCATGATGGGCGCCGAGGGCCTGCGCCGGGCGACGCTGTCGGCGATCGCCTCGGCCAACTACCTGGCCCGCCGCCTCGACGAGTATTTCCCGGTGCTCTACACCGGGGAGAACGGCATGGTCGCCCACGAGTGCATCCTCGACCTGCGTGAGATCACCAAGAACACCGGCGTCACCGTCGACGATGTGGCGAAGCGGTTGGCCGACTACGGTTTTCACGCGCCGACGATGAGCTTCCCGGTCGCAGGCACCCTGATGGTGGAGCCGACCGAGAGCGAGAACCTGGCCGAGCTCGACGAGTTCGTCGAGGCCATGATCGCCATTCGCGCCGAGATCGATCAGGTCGGCGCGGGCGTGTGGCCGGTCGAGGACAACCCGTTGCGCGGCGCGCCGCATACCGCCGAGTGCCTGGTCGGTGAGTGGGACCACCCGTACTCGCGCGAAACCGCCGTCTATCCGCGGGGTCTGGGGCACAGCCGGGCCAAGGTGTGGCCGTCGGTGCGGCGTATCGACGGTGCGTTCGGTGACCGCAATCTGGTCTGCTCCTGCCCGCCGCCGGAGGTCTACGCGCAGTGATCCGCCGCCGCGGCGGGTTCTCGGTCGAGGATTCCGGCGCGGGCCGCCGCGGCCGCGATGTCGGCGGCGCGGCGGGTGAACGACTCGCCGACCGGCTCGTGGGTGATGAGCAGCCGGTGCAGGACCGGGGCGACGGCCTGGCGGATCACCGCCTCGGCGTCGATCTCGGGGGAGAGCTCGCCCCGTTCGACGGCGCGTGCGACGAGCACCGCACTCTGCCGATGCCTGGCGCGGTAAAACTCCCGTAGCGCGTCGGCCGCCTCGGCGCTCTGCAGCGCCGCGGTGACGAAGGCGGTCGCGACCGGTCCCGTGACGGGATCGGCGAAGCCGGTCCGGACGAGCGCGGTCAACTCCCGTAGGTCCGTGCCGAGATCGCCGGTGTCGGGCAGCGGCCACGGCTCGCCGGCGGCCAGTTCGAGTGCGTCGGTGACCAGGCCGGCCGCATTGCGCCAGCGGCGGTAGACGGTCGTCTTGTGCACGCCGGAGCGTTGCGCCACGTTCTCCACGGTCAGTCCCGGGAATCCGTGGGTCACCAATTCGTCGAGTGTCGCCTGCCGGACGGCGTCGCGCACCCGGGCGCTGCGTCCGCCGGGTCTTCTCGAAGTCTCCAAAGACAACTCCTGTTGCGTTAGTTCGGCGGCTGCCGTACCTTAATGCTACACAAGTAGCGATTGGAGATTCGTCTGACCACTCAACTGACTCTGCGCGGCATCGGGAAGTCCTACGGCCCTCGGGTTGTCCTGGAGGCGGTGTCGCTGTCGGTCGCCCCCGGTGAGCGGGTGGGCATCGTCGGCGAGAACGGCTCGGGGAAGTCGACGCTGTTGCGCATCATGGCCGGGGTCGAGGCGCCCGACGACGGTGACGTCGTCTGCTTCGCGCCCGGCGGCACGGGCCGTCTCGAGCAGACCCTCGATGCCGAAACCGTCGGCGGTGCGATAGATGTCGCGCTCGCGGACATCCGCGAGATCGCCCTGGCCATGCAGCGCGCCGCCGAGGCGCAGGACATGGACGCCTACGGCGAACTGCTCACCGCCTTCGAAGCGCGCGACGGTTACCGAGCCGACCTGCGGGTGGAGCAGGCGATGCACGGGCTGGGCCTCGGGCACCTGGACCGGGAACGGACTGTCGCGACCCTGTCCGGCGGCGAGCGCGCACGCCTGGCGCTGGCCTGCCTGCTCGCCTCCTCCCCGGAGATCCTGTTGCTCGACGAACCGACCAACCATCTCGACGACGCCGCGCTGACCTGGTTGGAGGACCGGTTGCGCGGTCATCGCGGGACCGTGGTCGTGGTCTCGCACGACCGGGTCTTCCTGGACCGGGTGGCGACCGCGGTGGTGCGGGTCGAAGACGGCGGCGTGACCCGTTTCGGCGGCGGCTACACGGGGTTTCTCGCCGCCGAGGCGGCTGCGCGACAGCGCTGGGAGCAGGACTACGCGCGCTGGTGTGCCGACATCGAGCGGTTGCGCGAATTCTCCCGCGACACCGCGCACCGGGTCGCGGTGGGCCGTGCGCAGCGCGACAACAACAAGATGGCCTACGACCGGCACGCGGGCCGGGTGCAGAGCTCGGTGTCCTCGCGAGTTCGCCAGGCAGCCGAGAAGGTGCGCAGGCTGGAAGCCGATCCGGTGCGGCGGCCACCGGAGCCGTTGCGGTTCGGCGCGGGATTGCGCGCGGCGCGACCGGTCCGTTTCGATCTCGGCGTCCTGACGCTGGGGCCGCGGGACCGCCTGCTGATCCACGGGCCCAACGGGACGGGCAAGTCGACGCTGCTGGACCGGATCTATGCGACGGTCTCCGGACGGGTCGGCTACCTGCGGCAGGAGGAGCGTTTCGATCCACGGCACAGCGTCGTCCACGCGTACGGCGGTTCCCGTTCGGCGCTGCTGGCGACGGGGCTGTTCCGGGCGGATGCCGTGGACCAGCCGGTCGGCGCGCTGTCGGAAGGTCAGCGGCGCAGGCTGTCGCTGGCCCGTCTGATCGCGGGCGAGCACGACCTGCTGCTGCTCGACGAACCGACCAATCACCTGTCCTTGCGATTGGTGGAAGAGCTGGAACAGGCGCTGGCCGACTATCGGGGCGCGCTCGTCGTCGTCTCGCACGACCGAGGGCTGCGGCGCAGGTTCCGGGGGATGCACATGGAGGTGGGCGAGTTTGCCTGAGATCGTGGAAGTCGTCGAGATCGACGGTGATCCGTACGGCGTCGCCGTCGACGCGGCGGGCATGGTCTGGTGCACGCTGGCCGAGCGCGGAGCGATCGCGCGTTGGGACGGCGCGCAGCTCGAGACGTTCGGGCTCGAGCCCGCCGACGGGTCGCCGACCGTCATCCTCGCCGATGGGAAAGATCTGTGGTTCACCGAGTTTCGTGGCAACCGGATCGGCAGGATCGGGCCGGGCGGCGCATGCGAGTTCCTGCCCGCCGACTCCCCGTACGGTCTGTGCGTCGCACCGGACGGTGCGCTCTGGTACACCGAGTTGAACGCGAACGCGGTGGTGCGCCGCGATCCCGGTGGCGCGCTCGACCGGTACGCCGTCGAGGGCATGCCGTCGACGATCGCCGCAGGTCCCGACGGCACCGTCTGGTTCACCCTCAATCAGGCGAACGCGATCGGCCGGATCACCGCGGCAGGGGTGCTCACGGTCCAGCCACTGCCCACCGAGGCCGCGGCGCCGGTCGGGATCACCGCCCGTGCGGACGGCGCCTGGTTCGTCGAGATCGGGGCGGGACAGCTGGGCCACATCCCCGCCGAGGGCGCGGCCACCGCCGAGGGCACAGCCACTGCCGGCGGCACCGTCACCGAATTCCCGTTGCCGGATCGCGCGGCCCGGCCGCACGCTGTCGTCGCCGGTCCCGACGGTGCGCTGTGGTTCACCGAGTGGGCGTCGTCGCGGCTTGGCCGGATGACCGTGGACGGCACGGTCACCGGTCTGTCGCTGCCCGGCGCGGAACCGCACGGTCTCACCTTCGCGCCCGACGGTTCGATCTGGGTCGCGATGGAGTCGGGGGCCCTCGTGCGGGTGCGTCCGGACACCGTCTGTTGACTGCCGGGGCTGGGGTGATCGCCGCAACCGGCGTGCGGGCCAGGACCGACACCACCTGAGACGCGGGCCGGCTGCGCATCTCCATCGAACGGAGTCGCCGCACCCGCCTCGACGATCGTTGGGGCCAGCGGAGTGCCGAAGTCAGGAGAGCGCCGCAGCCGGGTGGTTCCTCGGGTCAGGTGGTCGTCAGTGCCTGCACCACGGCGGTGCCGAAGCTCAGGTCGTTCGACGTGGCGGCCCTGGTGTAGGTGCCGCCGGTCTGTTCCGCGGCGGACTTCAAGGCCTCGGAGCCGTCGCCGCCGATCGCGATCACATCGACGCGGACCGGGCGTTGCGGATCCGTCGCTTCGGTCAGCGCCGACAGCAGCGCGGCGCCGGTGAGCGAGGAGTCGTCGTCGGGGCCGTCGGTGATCAGCAGGATCGAATTGGTGCGTCCGGCTTCATAGTTCTCGATCGCCGCCCGGTAGGCGGCCAGCAGTGACGGATAGGCCTGGTCGGCGGTGGTCGAGGTGGTCTGCACCCCGCCGAGCGCCTCGTCCACCGCGGCGCGCTGGGTGTCGGTGAGCGTGGCGGTCTCGGCCCGCACCTCGTAGGGCGTGCTCCCGTCGAGATTCTTGCCGAAGGTCCAGAGGCCGAAGCCGAAGTCGGGCGGCATGACGTTGAGGGTGGAACGCAGTGCGCCGAGGGTGTTGGTCAGGCGGGTCGTCGCGCCGTCGGCGGTCGACATGGAGGAGGAGACGTCGAGCAGGACGGTCGCGTGCACGCCCAGGACCGGATTGTCCAGGGTGGCGCGGACGGTCTCGAGCGCCGCGCGGTTCGCGCCCGCGCCGGTGGGAGCGGGGGTCGCGGTGAAGCCGGCGGAGCTGAAGAACTGGGCCTGCTGGGGATGGCGCAGGAAGTCGATGAACATCCCGGCGGCCAGGTTCACGGTTTGATCGACCCACGGTCCCGACATGAGCGCGGCCGGATGGTCGGCGTACACGGTGGTGCCGACCGGACGATACGCGACCAGTCCCGGTTGCCCGGCGATCTGTTGTTCGGTGGCCGCCACCGCGTGCACCGCCGACCCCGCACCGCCTGCCGCGGCCTGCGCCGAGGCCAGGTCGGCGGATTCCGGAGCGCCGACCGCGAGAGCCGATACCGCGGCGACCGCTTGGCCCGAAGAGGCGCCCGACTCGGTCAACGGCTCCTCACCGGACACCGCCGCGGCGACCGACATGGCGACCGCCAGGCTCGCGTCGCCGTCGGGCAGCGCCAGCGCCAGCCCGCCCCACCCGGACAGGCCGAGTTCGTCGAGCCCACCCTGCTGGAACCGGGCCAGATCCGCCCACGCGACCTGTGATCGCGTCAGCGCGGCGTGCAGCTGCTCGGGCACGCCCAGGGCGATCGGGGTGGAGGCGATGGGGGAGGGCTCCCCGGCGATCAGGCCGGGCACCCGCATGTACTCCACCGATCGCGAGGAGTCCGGAATCCACAACGCCGGCTGCGGGCCGAGCGCGCCCTCGTCCCAGGCGCCGCCCGCGCGGAAAGCCTCCGCGATCGCCGCGGACGGTTGCGCGAGGACCGAGACCCGCACGCAGTGATCGCGCACGATCGGATCGGTGGCGTTGTACTTCTCGGCGACGGCCCGCACCGGCGCCTCGATATCGGGATCGACCGTGACGTCGACGACCGCCTCGCCTTCCACGCACTCGGCCGCCGCCGCGCTGTCACGCTCGGCCGCCCGATCCTGGAATCGGAACCACGCGAAGACCGCCGCGACGACCAGCAGCAGGGCTACCACGGCGAGAACCGGACCTTTGCTGATGCCTCTGGATCCGTTTTCGCTGCGATGTGTACCCACGGCCGGTAAGTGTATGGCGACGCGCCGTGTGACGAACGCCCCGGCCGTGGATCAGTCGCGCACCAGGGTGCCCCGGTCGAACTCCGACCCGCCCCAGACCCCGGACTGCCCGGTCTCGGCGGCGAACTCACCGCAGGCGGTCCGGATGGGGCAGCCCGCGCAGATGGCGCGAGCGTAGTCGAAGTCCTCGGACGGGAACGGGAACCAGGCGTCGTGGTTGGGATCGCCGCGGCAGGCGGCGCGATGCCAGTCCCGCGCGTCGGACAGCGGCAACAGGTCGGCGAGGACCCGCTGGGCCGCGGTGGGCAGGGTTCGGACAGACATGACGGCGGTCTCCTCTCTGTGCGCCGCACTCGGCTATGCCGGCAATTGCTTCCAGATCTGACGTTGCCGCTTGCCCAGGTGGTCGGGAGCCTTGGGCTGCCACAGCAGCCGCATCCCGGCCTCTTCCGGCGTGCGGTCGGCCTTGCGGGTGTTGCAGGGCGCGCAGCAGGCGACGAGGTTGTCCCAGGTGTTGGGACCGCCCCGGCTGCGCGGGCGGATGTGGTCGACGGTGCGGGCCCAGTCCGCGCAGTAACCGCACCGGTTGCGGTCGCGGCGCAGGATGGCGGCCAGGGTGGCGCGGCTGTCGTCGCGCAGGGTCACCGCGTGCTCGAGGAACACGTACCGCAGCAGACGGATGGTCTGTGGCAGCGCGATCTCGAGCCGCTGCGACCGGATCGGGAGGTGGGGCTCGTGGTGGGCGATCGACTCGGCCGCCCCGCTGATCAGCAGCACGACGGCCCTGTCGGCGGTGATCTCGTCCAGCGCCTCGTAGGAGGCGTTGAGCACCAGCACGCGGCTGTGTATCCAGTTGTCTGCGGTGATGGCCACCGTGGCGGTGGCGGAACTGAACGGCATCGGGCTCACCAGTTTCGTGCGGAGATCGTGGGCTGACGACGGGGCTGCGGGGATCGGCACCGGGACGGCAGGGTGTAGCCGTCGGCGCTCGCGCAGGAGAGGGGTAGGGACTGTCAGGACCGGACGCGCACAGGCGATCGCGGTCGGCGGTCAGCGACCGGCGTACCGGGCGCCTGCCCGGCGCATCGTGGGGAACGGCTGACGGCCGTACCCGTATGCGCTCGATTCGCGTTGCAGTGCAGTCGGTTTCGCGTCGATCAGTGGATTCGACGGCATCGGCCACCCCCTTCCCCGTGCTCGGCGGCTCCATCCCCCCGATGGGGTGAGCGGCGTGGAATCACATGGTGGCACGAGTATCCGGGCGCTGTCGCGTCATTTTTCGAGGCCGCTCGTCCGGCCGGCCGGGGCGATTCCCCCGATCGCCGTCCGGCTCGACGATTACGGCACATACTCGGCCGCTCAGCGGGTCGTGACGACGAAGACGCCGCACCCCGCGAGTCGGTTCGCGGAGTGCGGCGTGGGTCGGTGCCTGAGGTGATCTGCCGGATCACTCCAGCGGGCTGTGGCCGAGCAGGACGTTTGCGGTGAAGCGCAGTTGCTTGGCGCGGGGCAGGGGGTGGAAGAGGACGCCGTGTACGTCGCGGTAGCGGCGTTCGATGTCGCAGCCGCGGGAGTAGCCGAAGCCGCCGACGGTTTCCATGGCCAGCCGGACGGTGGTGATGATGTGATCGGCGGCGACGGTCTTGCGGCTGAGGGTGCGGGCGGCGTGGGCATCGGTGTTGTCGAAACCCAGGTCGTCGGAATCGGCGAACATGGCCGCGGTCAGGTCGGCGGCGGTGGTGTGCGCATTGGCCAGCTCGCCCACGGTCTGCACGACATGCGGGTCGGTGCGGCCCGCGGTCAGGGCTAGCGCGGTGTCCACGGCGCCGTCGGCGATGCCGAGGTAGGCGGCGGTGACGAGCGGCATGGCCGCGCCGATGACGGTGTTCAGCAGCGGCGGCCAGACACCGGCGGGCCGGATGAGCGAGACCGCCGCGTCGGGGACGAACACGTCCTCGAGCACCACGGTGTGCGATCCGGTGGCGCGCAGACCGAGGGTGTCCCAGGTCTGCTCGATGCGCACACCGGGTGCGGAAAACGGTACCGCGCAGTGCAATACGCGCGGACCTTCCGGCGCGTCGTCCCAGCGGATACTGGTCACCAGGATGGTGCCCGCCTCGCAGCCGCTGGCCGGCGCCTTGCGCGCGGAGACCCGGTAGCCGCCCTCGACCCGCTCGGCGTGGCCGTTGGAGGCGACCCAGTCCGAGGCGCCGGTACTGACCAGAATCGCGCCCGCGGCGACCTTGCCGAGCACGCCGGAGGCATCCGCGCCGTGCTTGTGCCGCCACACCTGGGTGGCGACGAGGTGACAGTGCATGGCGAAGGCCACGGCGGTCGAGGGATCGTGGCGGCCGAGTTCGCGCAGGATCGCGCCAACGTCGGTGTGTGTCGCGCCCCCGCCGCCGAATTCGATCGGCACACCCGCGGCGGAGAGGCCGTGTTCGCGCAGGAGGTCGAAGGCGGTGCGGGACAGCTCGCCGGTGCGGTCACGCTCGGCGACCTCGGGACGGAGGGATTCGCCGACGATGCGGGCGCGGTCGACCCAGCCGGCGGTGGTGTGCTCGGAGGCGGTGTCGGCGGATGTGGCGGTCGGGGCGGGTCCGGTGGTCGCAGTGCCGGTGACGGCCGGGCTGGGGGCAACGGTGGTGGTGAGGGCGGTGGTAACAGAGGTGGTCTGGGAGGCAGCGGTAGTGGTCATGTTTCGAAGCTAGGAACCGGCGCGATAACCGGATAGTCCAGGAATTGAACTCCTCCGGTGCACGAACAGGACCGGAGAACTCGCGAGGTGGAGGCCTTATGACGAATCCGACCCCGCTGAACCCGATCGCGATGAACTCGACCCCGCCGAACCCGACGGGGGCGAACGCGAGCGCGGGCTACGGCCAGTACTGCCCGATCTCACGTGCTCTCGAGCTGCTCGGCGAGCGCTGGTCGCTGCTGATCCTGCGCGATCTGGTGCTCGGCAGCACCCGGTTCAACGACCTCGCGCGCGGGCTTCCCGGCTTGTCGCGCAGCCTGCTGGCCAAGCGGCTGCGGCAGTTCGAACGCGCCGGGCTGGTGCGCAAGACGGGGGCGCACTACGTGCTCACCGAGGCCGGTCGCGACCTCGAGCCGATCCTGTTCGGCCTGGCCGAGTGGGGCGCGAAATGGACTTTCGGCGAGCCGGATCCCACCGAGATGGATCCCGACCTGCTGGTCTGGTGGATGCACACCCGGCTGGACACCTCCGCCCTGCCGGGACAGCGTCAGGTGTTCGCGGTGCGCTTCACCGACGATCCGCGCCGCTACTGGATCGTGGTCGACCGTGGCGCGCCGTCGGTCTGCGTGACCGATCCCGGCTTCGACGTCGACGCCACGATCGTCTCCGACGTGGGCTCGCTCTATCAGGTCTGGCTGGGCCGGATGCCGATCCTGCACGCTCTGCGCTCCGGACGCCTGACCTTCGCCGGTCCCTCCGCGCTCACCCGCCGGATGCCCGAGGTCCTGCGCCTGAGCCCGGTCGCCCCGTACTTCGCGACCCCGCTGCACGCGGAAGCCAGTGCCTGAGGCGGGCGACGGGCAGAACCGGGCTCAGGCGAGCCGTCAGAGGTTGCCGACGATGTGCTCGAGCCGCTGGGCGACCAGTTCGCGCGCCTTCTCTCGCAGCGCCGGGCGGTACCCGCTGGGGTACACCTGGTCACCGGGCTCGTAGTTCTTCAGAACCTCCTTGGCGAGGGTGACCTTGTGCACCTCGGTCGGACCGTCGGCCAGGCCCATGACCTCGGCGTAGGTGAGCATGTCGACGAAGGGCAGGTCGGTGCTGACGCCGATGGCGCCGTGCAGGTGCAGCGCGCGCTGGGCGATGTCGTGCATGACCTTCGGCATGGCGACCTTGATGGCGGCGATGTCCTTGCGGACCGCCAGGTAGTCCTCTTCCTTGTCGATGAGCCAGGCGGTGCGCAGCACGAGCAGCCGGAACTGCTCCATCTCGATCCAGCTGTCGGCGATGCGCTCCTGGGTCATCTGCAATCCCGCGAGCGGGCCCTTGCGCATCTGCCGCGACACCGCGCGCTCGCACATCATGTCGAAGGCCTTGCGCACCAGGGCGACCGTGCGCATGGCATGGTGCACCCGGCCGCCGCCGAGGCGGGTCTGGGCCACGATGAAGCCTTGGCCTTCCGCGCCGAGCAGGTGGTCGGCGGGCACCCGCACATCGGTGAACCGCAGATGGCCCTCGTGCTCACTGAAGCCGGGGACGTGGAAGTTCTTGACGATCTCCAGGCCGGGGGTGTCGGCGGGCACGATGAACATCGACATGCCCTGGTACGGGCTGACCTCGCGGTTGGTGATCACCATGACGATGTGGAACGAGGCGAACTGGGCGTTGGAGTTGAACCACTTCTCGCCGTTGATGACCCAGTGGTCACCGTCGCGCACAGCGGTGGTGGTGAACAGCGTCGGGTCCGAGCCGCCGGTGGGCTCGGTCATCACATAACAGGAGCCGATCTCGCCGTCGAGCAGCGGCTGCAGGTACTTCTGCTTCTGCGCCGGGGTGCCGTAGTGGGCGAGGATCTCGGCATTGCCGGAGTCGGGGGCTTGGCAGCCGAACACCGAGGGCGCCCAGAGGGAGGTGCCGAGCACCTCGTTGAGCAGGGCGAGCTTCATCTGGCCGAAGCCGGGACCACCGAGCTCGGGGCCGAGGTGGCAGGCCCACAGACCCTGCTCCTTGACCTTCTCCTTGAGCGGGCGCATCAACGCCATCGCCTCTTTGTCCGTGCGGTCGTAGGGGTTCGGGTAGATCAGGTCCAGCGGCTCCACCTCGGTGCGGACGAACTCCGCGGCCCAGTCCAGTTTCTTCTGGAACTCCGGGTCGGTTTCGAAATCCCAAGCCATGGTCAGCCTTTCGTGTCGGGGTCGGTACGGACACCGTCGAGAACGGTGCTCGCGAGAATGTCGGCGATCTCGTCGGGGGTGCGGCCGCCGTGCGGGCGGTACCAGAGCACCACCGTGTTCAACATGCCGAGCACGCTGTTGGTGACGACGTGGTCGGCGGTGCGCAGCACGCCCGCCGCCGCGCCCGCGTCGAGTACGCGCTGCCACTGCCGCTGGATGCGGTCGCGCAGGTCCTGCAGTTGTGTGCCGCGCTCGCCGGTCAGCGAGGTCACGTCGCGCAGCTGGACGGCGACCTGACGGCGGTGCGCGACGATCAGGCGCACGTGGCTGTGGATCAGCCGGCGCAGCGTGGTGACGGGGTCGTCGCCGGCGGCGACGATGCGATCGGCGTCGGCGAGCATCAGTTCGGTGTAGTCGCGCAGGATCTCCCACAACAGCTCCTCCTTGGAACCGATGTGGTAGTAGAGCGCGCCGCGCTGCACGCCTGCCCGGTCGCCGATCTCGGCGACGCCGGTGCCGTGGAAACCCTTCTCCGCGAACAACTCCACGGCGGCCTCCATGATTCGCGCCCTGGTGTCGCCGGGCACGGATGTGGCGGCGGGCGGGCGGCCGCGTCGGCGCGCGGGCGCGGCGTCGGTCATCGTGTCGCCGTCCCGGGGGATCGCGTCGCCGTACCGGCCGTCATCGCCAGCCGCCGTCGAGGGCGAGCGTGGCGCCGGTGGCGAAGGAGGACGCCTCGGTGGCGAAGAACAGTGCGGCGCCGACGATCTCGTGCGGCTCGCCGACTCGGCCGAGCGCGTTGCGCCGGGTGAGTTCGGCGCGCATCTCCTCGGGCCAGGCCGCGGAGATGTCGGTGGCGAACGGGCCGCACTGGATGGTGTTGACCCGTACCGACGGCCCGAAGGTCTGCGCGAGACCCGCGGTGAGCGCGTTCAGCCCCGCCTTCGCCGCGGCGTAGGGCACGGCCAGTGGTTCCGGCTCGGCCGCCTCGATGGAGGAGATGTTGACGATGCTGCCGCCCCCGGCCGCCGCCATCCGCGTGCCGATCAGTGCCGACAGCCGGAACGGGCCCTTGAGGTTCACCCCGATCACCTTGTCGAACATCGCCTCGCTCACCTGGTCCACGCTGGGGTAGAGCAGCGACATGCCCGCGTTGTTGACCAGCACGTCGACCCGGCCGAACTCGCCGTAGGCGGCCTCGACCAGGGCGTCGCACTGCGCCCAGTCGCTGACATTGGCCGCGACCGGCAGCGCGCGACGTCCGTGCTGTTCGCGGACCTGTGCGGCGAGCTCGGCGCAGCCGTCGAACTTGCGGCTGGCGATCACGACATCGGCCCCCGCGGCGGCGAAGGCCAGCACCATCTGTCTGCCGAGGCCGCGGCTGCCGCCGGTGACGAGGACGACTTTGTCGGTGAGGGGCACCCGCACTCCTTCGATCGGGAAGAGCGGAACAGGTAATGTTCCGATCAGTACATTAAAGCGATCGCCCGCCGCGATCAAGAGCCCGTCCCCGCCAATTCGCAGCTACGCCCTCGGCCCTGGCAAAGCGGTCGACTACCGGTGGGTAATATGAATGCCGTCCTTTCCCACCCGGCTTCTCGGAAATGAGGCAGTAGATGACACAGCGGATTCAGGTCGGCGGGCTCCAGGTGGCCACGGTTCTCCACGACTTCATCGAGAACGAGGCACTGCCCGGCTCCGGCGTAGATTCCGCCGCGTTCTGGGCCGGTGCGGAGCAGGTGATCAACGATCTGGCTCCGCGCAACCGCGCCCTGCTGGCCGAGCGCGACGAGATCCAGGGCAAGCTCGACGCCTGGCACGCCGAGAACCCCGGCGCCGGCTACGACAAGGCCGCCTACAAGAACTACCTCACCGAGATCGGTTACCTACGGCCCGAGCCTGCCGATTTCACCATCGGCACCGCGAACGTCGACGCCGAGATCGCCACCACCGCGGGCCCGCAGCTGGTGGTGCCGGTGATGAACGCGCGCTTCGCGATCAACGCCGCCAACGCGCGCTGGGGCTCGCTCTACGACGCGCTGTACGGCACCGACGCCATCCCGGAGACCGGCGGCGCCGAGAAGGGCTCCGGCTACAACCGGGTCCGCGGCGACAAGGTCATCGAGTGGGCGCGCAACTTCCTCGACGACGCGGTCACCCTGATCACCGGCTCGCACATCGGCTCGACCTCCTACAAGATCGTCGACGGTGAGCTCGAGGTCGGCCTGGAGGACGGTACCGAGATCGGCCTGGCCGACGCTTCGCAACTGGTCGGCTACCTCGGCGATCCGGCGTCGCCGACCTCGATCCTGCTGAAGCACAACGGATTGCACATCGAGATCCAGATCGATCCCGAGTCCCCGATCGGCAGCACCGACACCGCGGGCATCAAGGACATCGTGCTCGAGTCCGCCGTCACCACCATCATGGACTTCGAGGACTCGGTCGCCGCGGTCGACGCCGAGGACAAGGTGCTCGGCTACCACAACTGGCTGGGCCTGATGACCGGCACGCTGGCCGAAGAGGTCGCCAAGGGCGGCAAGACCTTCACCCGCACCATGAACCCCGACCGCGTCTACACCGCGCTCGACGGTTCGGAGCTGACCCTGCACGGCCGTTCGCTGCTGTTCGTGCGCAACGTCGGTCACCTGATGACCTCCGACGCGATCCTCGACGCCGAGGGCAACGAGGTGCCCGAGGGCATCCTCGACGGCCTGGTCACCTCGCTGATCGCCAAGCACTCGCTGCGCGAGGACGTCGCCCTCAAGAACAGCCGCACCGGCTCGGTCTACATCGTCAAGCCGAAGATGCACGGCCCCGACGAGGTGGCCTTCGCCAACGAGCTGTTCGACCGCGTCGAGGACGTGCTCGGCCTGCCGCGCCACACCCTCAAGGTCGGCATCATGGACGAGGAGCGCCGCACCACGGTCAACCTCAAGGCCTGCATCGCCGCCGCCAAGGACCGCGTGGTGTTCATCAACACCGGCTTCCTCGACCGCACCGGCGACGAGATCCACACCTCCATGGAAGCCGGGCCGATGGTCCGCAAGGCCGATATGAAGGCCCAGCAGTGGATCGCCTCCTACGAGGACTGGAACGTCGACACCGGTCTGATCACCGGGTTGTCGGGCAAGGCGCAGATCGGCAAGGGCATGTGGGCCATGCCGGATCTGATGGCCGACATGCTGGCCCAGAAGATCGTCCACCCGAAGGCGGGCGCCAACACCGCGTGGGTGCCCTCGCCGACCGCCGCCACCCTGCACGCCACCCACTACCACCTGGTGGATGTGTTCAAGCGGCAGACCGAGATCGCCAAGGGCGGCCCGCGCGCGACCGTCGACCAGATCCTGGAGATCCCGCTGGCCGCCGACCCGAACTGGACGGCCGAGGAGAAGCAGCAGGAGCTGGACAACAACTCGCAGTCCATCCTGGGCTACGTGGTGCGCTGGATCGACCAGGGCGTCGGCTGCTCCAAGGTGCCCGACATCAAGGACGTCGCGCTCATGGAAGACCGTGCCACGCTGCGCATCTCGAGCCAGCTGATGGCCAACTGGCTGCGCCACGGCATCGTCACCGCCGACGAGGTGGTGGACAGCCTGAAGCGGATGTCCCCGGTGGTGGATCGGCAGAACGCCGGTGACGCCAACTACCGTCCGCTGTCGCCGGACTTCGAGGGCAGCATCGCGTTCCAGGCCGCCAAGGAGCTGATCCTGGAGGGCACCACCCAGCCCAACGGCTACACCGAGCCGATCCTGCACCGCCGTCGCCGCGAGGCCAAGGCCGCGTGCAAGTGAGTGATGTTCGGTGATTGAAAAGTAGCTTCTGTCAGTGCTTTTCGACTCGAGCCCCCGCACCTGGAACACCGGGTGCGGGGGCTCTGTCATCACTGGAGATCAGCTCGAATACCGGCCCGTCACGATCGAAACGGCCACAAAACGGTCACACGTGGGACATGCAGTCGGTGTCAGAAAGCGATGCCCTCGAACTCGCCGAAGTGACCTTCGAATACCTCGACATCTTCCACAACCGCCAACGCCACCGGCCTGTCCCCGGTGAATGAGACCGCCCGGATTCAGAGTCCTGTTGGCCCTGGTGAGGGGCCGGAAGGGACACTGAGAACCATGGCTGGACGTAAGCGGTATTCCGACACGGAGACGGGCGCCACCTTGTTGTGCGCTCCGACCGGGGATTCGGCGTTCGATCGGCGCGGTGGGGAGAACGTGGTCACGCAGTTCTTGCGGATCACCACTCAGCAGTTGCCGGACCTGCGAGAGGGCGGCATTGCCGACGATGTGGCGGCGGCGGTTGCCGCGGCGATGAGGCGGGATCCTGGCGAACGGCCGTCTGCTGATGCCTCGGGTGCGGTGATTCGGCAGGACAGCGGCGCCACGGATATCCGGTCGATGAGATGCCGCTGCCGGCCGAGCCGGTCCAGGAGGACGGAAAAGGAAGTCCGTCCGGGCGCGCATGGCGGCCGCCGATGACGCAGTCGGATCGTCCCGGCCTCGGGGTTCTGCCGCTGGAGTTGACCAGTTTCATCGATCGCCGCACGGAGTTGGCAGAGGTGAAAAACATGCTGGCCTCGTCACGGCTGGTCACGTTGACCGGCATCGGCGGGGTCGGCAAGACGCGGCTGGCGCTGAGGGCGGCATCGGCTGTACGACGTGACTTCACCGATGGGGTGTGGTTGGTCGACCTGGCCGACGTGTCCGACCCGGGGCTGTTGCTCGAAGTTGTGGCGGCCACTCTCGGCTTGCGCGACGAATCGGCGCGGCCGTTGCGTGACGTGGTGCTCGACGTCCTTTCGGCCCGCGAGACGCTGCTGGTCATCGACAACTGCGAGCAGGTGGTGGCGGCCGTGGCGGAGCTGGTCGATACGTGGCTGCGTGCCTGCCCGAACCTGCGGATTCTGATCACCAGCCGCGAGCCGTTGAATATCGCCGGTGAGGCGGTGCTGCGGGTGTCGCCGCTGCCGGTCCCGGATCCGGACCAGGAATTGTCGCTGCGTGGACTGCCCAAATACGATGCGATCACGTTGTTCATCGACCGTGCCGCCGCTGCGGTGCCGGGTTATGAACTCGGCGAGGACAACATGGGCGCCATAGCCCGGATCTGCGCCCGCCTGGACGGACTGCCGCTGGCGATCGAACTCGCCGCGGCCCGGATGCGCATGATGTCACCCGAGCAGATTCTGCAGCGGCTCAATGATCAGTTCGCGTTGTTGACCCGCGGCAGTCGCACCGCGCCGACGCGGCAGCAGACGCTGCGGTGGTGCATCGACTGGAGCTATGAATTGTGCACCCCGGCGGAGCAGCGGATGTGGGCCCGGCTGTCGGTGTTCGCCGGTGGCTTCGAACTCGACGCCGCAGAGCAGGTGTGCGGAGCCGGATCGGTATCCGAGACCACCTTCGACGTACTCTCCTCCCTACTGGACAAGTCGATCCTGGTGCGGGACGAATTCGAGGCCGCCGTGCGGTTCCGAATGCTCGAGACGCTGCGGGACTACGGTCGGCAGAAGCTGCGGGAGTCCGGAGAGGATCAGCTGCTGCGGCGTCGCCACCGCGACTGGTACCAACGCCTGGCATCGGACGCGGAGGCGGGGTGGATCAGCGACCGGCAGCTCGACTGGCTCGCACGGCTCGAACGCGAGCAACCCAACCTGCGCGACGTGCTCGAATACTGCCTCGTAGAGGACACCGAGGAGGCAGCGGCGGCCGGACTGCGTACCGCCAGTGCGCTCGTGATGTTCTGGACTTTCCGAGGGCTGATCAGCGAAGGCCGACACTGGCTCGATCGTATGGTTGCGCATCCGAGCGCCCGCTCGATACCCGACCGGGTAAGAGCATTGCATGCCGACGTCATGATGGCCTCCTATCAAGGTGACCTCCAGTCGGCCGAGCGCATCATGCAGGAAGCGCATTCGCTCGCCGAACGAGATTCCGCCCCCATCATTCAGGCGCTGGTCGCTCATGCCGAGGGCCTCGTGGCCTTTTACCAGGGCGACCATTCGCGCGCGTCTTCCTCCCTGAAGCGCGCGCTAGAGGTGTTCGGAGCCGATCGCGAAGGCTATTTGTACGTCTATGGTTTGACGGTGCTCGGTTGGGCCGATGCCCTGCACGGTGATACGAGACGGGCGATCGAGTGTCACGAGCAAGTATTCGCCCTCGCCGAAGCGCGCGGCGAATGGCTTTTCAGGTCGTCCGCGCTCTGGGGTATGGGCATTGCCGCATGGCTGCAAGGTGAGCGGCAACGGGCGCAGCGACTGCTCGATGAAGCGCTGCGTGCCAATCGGCGGGTGCACAGCCCTTTCGTCGCCGCCTTCGTTCTCGAGGCGATGGCCTGGACCGCCGGCACTGACGGGGCCGCCGAGCGCGCGGCCGTTCTGATGGGAGCCGCTGACTCCTTGTGGCGGTCCGCGGGCGCTATTGCGCACGGCGTGCCAGGACTGATGCACTATCACGACGAATGTGACCGGACCGTGCGCGCCGCCCTCACCCCCCGCACATTCGCGGCGGCCTTCCGGCGCGGCCAGGCGATGGGGATGGATGCCACGGCTGCTTACGCACTCCGGGAGCAGCCCACCGATACGAGGCCGACGCCGGGGCGACTCGGGGAGCTGACCAAGCGTGAACGGCAGGTCGCCGACCTCGTCGCTCGAGGTCTCACCAACAAGCAGATCGCCGCGAAACTCGTTATCTCCCAACGCACCGCTCAGGGGCACGTGGAGCATATCCTCACCAAACTCGGATTGACCTCCCGCGTCCAGATCGCAGCCTGGGTCGTGGAAGATGCTGAGCACAAGGAATTGTGATGATACTGGGACTGCTGCCAGCCCTGGTGACTCGTGCGATCGTGTCGCCAGTTTCGTTCCGAGCCGCTCGGAGGGCGTAGCCCTACCTGACATCCTCATCGTTCCGGAGCCGGTGTGACTGATGCGGCTACCCTCGGTAGGGCAATCGGAGCTGTGATCCGAGGTGCTTCGTTCGTTGGCGGATACGGGGCTGACCTCGATCAGGCGAAGAGGAGCGCGAAAGGATCGAGGTCGTCGATCGCGGCCGCATAGCGCTCGGTCATGGCTGCCACGACCTCGGCAGGCTGCATGACGGTCGGGACGCACATCCAGGCGAAGCCGTGCAGAATGTGCCTGCGGTACTCGGCCCATGCCTCGTCGGAAGGCACGGTAGGGCCGCCGGCCGCGGCGAGCGCAGCGGTGTAGTGCGCGAGCAGTTCGCGTTCGTGGGCGCGACGATCCTCGATGGTGAGGGCCGAGCCGAGGAAATAGGCGACGTCGTGGCTCCATGGCGCGAGGCAGGCAGTCTGCCAATCCAGAAATGCCGGGGCTGCGCCCGGGATGCGGTAGAGCTGCCCGAAGTGGGCGTCGCCGTGATTGATCGTGTGGACAGCGGAGTCATCGTGCTGCCACAGAGCGCGGAAGGCTTGACGGATGCGCTCGTCGTCGCGAAGTTCTGGCGATAGGTCGGGCACTTCGGCGCGGTTGATCAGGACATGGAACTGTTCGGGGCTGAGCATCACGTCGAAGGCTCGCCGCGCTGCTTCGGCCCCGACCGGCAGCCACGGGAATCGGCCCGGGGCGCTGCCGGTGAGTGGTCCATGCCAGCCTGCCATTACCTCGAGGGTCGCAGCGACATCATCGACCGGCCAGAGCGTGGTCGGAACGGCGAACTCGGCGCCCTTGTCGTTGAGGTCCTCGAGAATGACCACGCCTTGATCCTTCTCGGCGGCGGCATAGAACGCCGCTGGATGCTCGGCTTGCAGAACAGGGGAGAGGTCGCGATAGAAACAACCCTCCAGCTCGTAGGCGGGTCCCAGCCCGAAGGCGCGGCTGCGTTCGTCGAATCCTCCCTTGATACAGAGCCGGTTCGGAATACCCGCGGGGTTCACCCCGTAGTCCACTTCGACGAAGACCTTGGTCGCCGAGCCCCAGATGATTCCGGTCTGCTTCACGGAGTTCACAGTGGTGCCTGGTTGGTTGATGCTCAGCGCAGATTCGAGCCACTGTGGCGACAACTCGTCGATCGACCGGGGGAGGGAGGCCGGGGAGAGGGTTTGTGAAGTGTTCATAAAACGGACCGTACAATGTGTATAGACGTGGTGTCAATCACATTGGGTTCTTTTCGTGGTGGGGGAACACTGCAATGCGGCAAATAGATGGCAACTCTCGGCGTGTCGTCACGCCGAAGTAAAGTCGGCACGTCTCGGTGCTGTGGCGAGGAGTGCGTGGGCAGCGCGGCGGATTCGTCGACCCGACACGTGGGAGCGCGAGGAGGCGTCCTTCGGGACGCGGGAGCCGGCAGCACAGGCGCGGGGCGGAAACGCCACAGGAAGCCGTCAAGGGCGCGGCGCATCGGCCCCGGACGCCCATCGCAACTGTGCCGCGAAGACTGCGAGTTCGATCTGGCTTGCCGAGGTGCAGATTCGCGCCACGATCTCGTCCAGTGCCGACTCACGGCAACGGGCAGCCGGAACTCGGCACCCCCGAGTCGATCGGTCCGCTCAGGGAACCGGTAGCGGTGGCGAGGGTTGGAAGGTGACGGGTAGTGCGGCCAGGGCCCGCTGCATCGGGCCCGGGCGCCACTGGAGTTCGTCGGCGGGAAGGGCGAGTTCGAGTTCTGGGAGTGCGTCGAGCAGTTCGTCGACGGCGCATTGGGCGATCGTGTAGCCGAGCGATCTGGCCGGGCATGCGTGCGGTCCGGTGCCCCAGGCCAAGTGTGCACGGTTGCCGGTCCGGTCTCCGCCCGCGATCTCTGGATCGCTGTTGCATCCGGCGATACTGACGACAACGGGTTGGTGGGCGGGCAGCCATACACCGTCGATCATGATCGGTTGCCGGGGGTAGCTGAAACTGATGTTGGCCATGGGCGGGTCTTCGAACAGCACATCGTCGAGTGCGTCCCGTGTGGACAACATACCGATCCGGTCGTTGGTGATCAGCCGGAAAAGCGCGGCGGTGACCAGTGCCTGCACCGGCTCCATTCCGATGCCGTAGAACAGGACGAGTTGCTGCAGGAGTTCGTCCTCGTCGAGCGTGCCGCCGTGGCGCAGCAGACCGGTGGTGATGTCTGCGCCGGGCGTGGCGCGTTTGAACCGGATCAGTTCGAGCAGGGATTGCTCGAACGCGCGATTGCCTTCCTGGGCGTCGGAGCCGTCGTAGATCGCGGCGACGCCGGCGGCGGCTTTCGCGCTGATCGCCGGCGGGCACCCCAGCAGATCGTTGATCACCGCGAAAGCGATGGGTGTGGAGTACTGCGTCACCAGCTCTGCGGTGCCGGTGGTGCAGAAGGTGTTGATCAGCGGTGCCGCGATGCGCTTGACGATGGCGTTCACCGCGTGCGGATCGACCTCGGCGAGGGCTGCGGAGACGACCGCGCGGAGTCGAGTGTGGGCATGGCCGGTGCTGCGCGATGCGCTCGGCCGCCACTGCATGGCCGGAAGTACCGGGCAATCGGCGGCCACGCTGGTTTCCCACTTCCGCGGGTCGGTGGGAAACCTGTCCAGATCATTGAGGATTGCCAGCGCGGTTCGATAGCCGATGACAAGAGTGGCGGGGACACCGGGGGCGAGTTCGACCGGCACGAGCGAACCGAACCGCTCGCGCATCTGGCGATACGCCTGGTGCGGGTCGGCAGTGAACTCGGGGGTGTGGAGCTGGACGCGCTGTTGATCGGTGTGTAGGAGATCCGAGGGTGGTGTCGGCAATTCATTCTCCGGACGCAGGCGTATCGGTGCGAGGATTGTGCCGGATGCCTGGGTCCGGCGCCGAGTACTGCAGCGCGGCAGTCGGTCAGCCACGTCCGATCAGGCACTCGGAATGCCTGGCTGTTCAGGTAGGAAAGCGGGTGAGACCAGAGCTCGTAGCACGTACCGCGACGAACGGCGGCAGGCGCAGATCAGACCCCATAGACCGCCGTCACCAGCAGGTCGCCCAAGAAGGCCGCGACCGCGTCGATGTCCTGAAGGTGTTTTTCCCCGGCCAGCGAACCTGCGATACTGCGTTCGATGGTCCACAGCAGTACTGCGGCGAACTCCGCTGCAGGTGGCCCGTCGACGGCGAGGCCGGCCGCGCGGTCATTGTTGATGACGCGTTCGAGGGTCGTCGTCATCGTTGCCACGGTGTCCAGATATCGCTGACGCAATTCGGGCCGCCGCGGCCATTCGTGAACGGCGTTACGCAGAACTCCGAGGTCGCTTGGATCGAGTTCGAGCCAGGTGTGGATGACCCCCCGGATGCTGTCGGGGTCGGCGCGGTCGGTGTCGGCGATATCGGCGAAACCTTGCATGATCCGGTCTGCCACGGACTGGAAGAGGTCGATGAAGGCCTCGTCCTTGCTGCCGAAGTAGAAATAGAATGTCGCCCGCGAGAGCTTCGAGCGGTCGAGGATCTTGGCGACACTCAACTGGTCCAGAGTCATCTCGCCGAGCAACTCGCTGGTCGCTCGCAGAATGGCTGCCCGGGTATCGGCGTCTCCGCCCGGTGCCGACACGAGTGGCTCTGCGCGCGTAGGTGCGGCGATCGGGCTGACGGAGGCATTTTTGCGCTTCCGTGCTCGCTTGGTCCGACGTTTGGCACCGAAGATCCCGGCGAGGGTCAGTTCGGTGATCGCGGCGACAGTTGCGCCGGGATCGGGTATCCGTGGGTCGAGACCGCGTTGGCCGATGTAGAAGCTTCGTTCGTAGCCGCACACCAAGACGGTGGCGACCAGTTCGGCGGGGGCTCCGGCCGGAGCGCGCTCTGCTGCCCGCTCGTGTTCGATCTGTTCGGCGATGGCGGATACGAAGCGTTGCAGCATGACATTCCACGCCGCGCCGAGTGCGGGATTGCTGTGCATGTTCTCGACTACCGCGCAGATCAGCGGGCCGTGAGCGGACCACATCCCTATCGTGCGTTCGAGGTTGTCGTCGAGCGCACGTTGCCGGGAACGCCCGAGTTCGGAGTTCCAGGGGCCTTCGGCGGTGTAGGTATCGGCGAGCAGGCGAGACACCATCGCCACTGCGACGTCGAATTTGGAGCCGAAATAGTGGTAGAAGTTCGCCCTGGAGAGCCCGGCTTGCTTGATGATTTGGGCCACGGTCAGATCGTGCAAGGAGGTTGTCTGCAGCAGTTCTTCGGTTGCCGCGAAAACCGCGAGCTCGGCCGCGGCCCCGCCGTCATGGGGTCGGGGCCGTTGACGCGCTAGCGATTCCATGTCCACCCGACCACTTTAGATGATGTCTGGACACGATGACCGGTTGGCATGTCTGTCCTGTTGCGGAGGTCGCTGTGTCGTGGCCGGGCGGGTGAGTCGACGAGCGATTCCTCACCCGCCCGGAGTTCGGAGGGTTTGCTCACGCCGGACGCGCGGCGGTCCGATAGATGTCCTCGATCAGGTCGGCGTACTTGCTCGCGACGCCACGGCGCCGCAGCTTCATGGTCGGGGTGAGCTCTTCCGAATCGGGCAGCCACTCGGTGTCCAGAAGACGGTATGCCTTGATCTGCTCGACGCGGGACAGTCGCGAGTTCGCCTGCTCCACTGCCACATCCACTGCGGACCGCACCCGCGGGTCGGCCACCAGGGCGGGCAGGGAGGTGTCGGTGATGGCCTGCTCTTCGGCGAAGATCCGTGCGGAGTCGGCGTCGAGCACGATGAGCGCGACGTTGAACGGGCGTCGGTCGCCGATCACGCACACCTGTCCGATCAACGGTGAGGCGTTCTTGAGCGCGCTTTCGATATTGACCGGGGACATGTTCTTGCCGGCCGCGTTGATGATCAGTTCCTTCTTGCGGTCGACGATGCCGACCCAGCCGTGCTCGTCGATGACCGCGATGTCGCCGGTGTGCAGCCAGCCCTGCGGGTCGATCGCCTCGGCGGTGCGTACCGGGTCCTTGCGGTAGCCACGCATGATGTGCGGCCCACGCAACAGCAATTCTCCGTCGTCGGCGAGCATGGCCTCGGTTCCGGGCTGGGCCAAGCCGACTTTGCCGATCCGGATATCGGTGGTGAGGTTGGTGAATCCCAGCGCACCGGTCTCGGACATACCGAATCCCTCCTGCAGGGGTAGCCCGATGGCGAGGAAGAATTCGTGTACCGCAGGCGCGATGGGGGCGGCGCCGGTCATGAGCAGGGCGACCCGATCGAATCCCAGTTGCTTGCGGAGCGGCTGGAAGACCCGCTCCTCGGCGGCCGCCACCTGCGCGCGGAGATCAGGGGGGACATCGGCGCGTTCCTGCTCGAGACGCACCAGGTCGATGGCGGCGCTCACCGCGCCGATGGTCGCGACGCGCTGCTCGTCGGGAAGGGTATTGAATCTGGTGAGCAGGGCTCCGCGCAGTTTCTCCCAGATCCGCGGGACCCCGAGGAACCAGGAGGGCCGTGCCTCGGCGACCGCGGCGAAGACCGTAGCGGCATCGCGAACGGTGGTGATCGGCCAGCCGGTGACGGTGGCCAGGTAATGGGAGAAGACGCGGTCCGCGGCGTGGGCGGTCGGCAGATAGGAGATCGCCGCGCCCTCTGCGCCGAAGGGGAATCGTATGTTGCACGAGTGCATCACGAACATCAGATTCTCGTGCGTGAGCTCTACGCCTTTGGGTGCGCCGGTGGTGCCCGAGGTGTAGATCAGTGTGGCGATGTCGGAAGGCTGCACGGCCTGCCAGGTCCGTGCGAAGTCGAAGCCGGTGAGCCGCCGCCTTCGCAATTCCGTCAGCGACAGCACTTCGGCATTCCCCACGGTTCCCGAGCGATCACCGTCGCTGACCACCACATGCTTCAGCAGCGGTGCGTGGGTGGCGGCGATGACGTCGAGGAAGCGCTCTTCGGCGACCACGACGGTGTTGTCGGCGTTGTCGAACAGGTAGGCGATCTGTTCGGGGGAGGAGGTGAGGTAGATGGAGAAGGGGGTGGCCCCCAGGTGCAGCGCCGCCATGTCGACGATGTGAAATTCCGGGCTGTTGGACAACATGATCGCCACGGTGTCGCCGCGTCCGATGCCGAGCGCGGCCAGGCCGGTGGCCACTTCCTCGACCGCCACGGCGTAGTCGTGCCAGCTCATCGATCGTTTCTCGCCGTGGACGACGAGCGCGTCGCGCTCGCCGCGCTCGGACACGGTGGCCTGGAAAGCCTGCGGCAGGGTGGCGGCGGAGATGCCGGGCGCCGCGCCGGGGGCGGCGGTCTCTACCAGTTCGGACATGACTTCCTCACATCATCGGGTGGGAGTGACCGCGACGGACGCGTCGCGGCGGGTGATCTCGAAGTCCTCCAGCCGAGGGACGTGGACCCGTTTCCAGTAGTCGACGTAGCGCCATGGGCTGTTGGTGACGATGCGTCCGCGGTTGTTGCGGTAGTAGGTGGTGGTTCCGCCGAAATCCCAGACCGTGGTAGCCAGCGCCTCGTCCAGTTCACGGTTGTAGGCGTCGTGGACGTCCTGGCGGACTTCCATCGCGGCCCAGCCGTTGTCGATCAGCGCGGCGATCGCCGCGGTGACGTACTGCACCTGCATCTCGGTGCCGGCGATGACAGTGCCGCCGTGGCCGGTGTTGGTGTTCGGCCCGTACAGGCAGAAGAAGTTCGGGAAGCCGGGAACGGTGATGCCCAGGTGTGCCCGGCCGTCGCCCTCGCCCCAGACCTCCCGTAGGGTTCGTCCCTCCCGGCCTTGGACACGAAATGAACCGAGGACGTCGACCGCGTTGAATCCTGTTGCCAGAACGATGATGTCGGCTTCGTGGTGGTGGCCGTCCGCGGTGCGCACTCCGTTGGCGGTGACGGTGTGGATCGGTTCGGTCACCAGTTCGACATTGTCGCGGCGCAGGGTGCGGAACCACCCGCCGTCGATGAGCATCCGCTTGCCGTAGGGCGGGTAGTCCGGCACGCTCTTGGCGATCAGATCTGGTCGGCCGTCGAGTTCGCGCTCGATGTAGGCGGTGAGCGCGGCGCGCAACCGGTCGTTGCTCTTGTTGACCGCCCGGCCGAGGTTCGGATACTCCGGGTCGACTTGCAGCAGGCCCCATACCTTGTCACCCATGCGCCAGAACAGCCGGGCTCGATACCAGGCGAGATAGAACGGAACGTGCTCGCAGAGGAATCGGAAGGAGTCGGTCACCGCACGGCCCTTGTTCGGGTGCGGGGTGGCCCACTGCGCGGTGCGCTGGAAAATCGTGACGTGTGCGGCGATTTCGGCGGCGGCGGGCACGACCTGCATGGCGCTGGCGCCGGTGCCGACAACCGCGACCCGCTTACCGGTCAGATCGAGTTCGGGATCCCACTGCGCGGTGTGCACCGCCGGTCCGCTGAAGTCGTCGAGTCCGGGCAGATTCGGCACGCTCGGCTGGTTCAGCAGGCCGACCGCGCTGATCACGATATCGGCGGTGAGCGTCTCGGCGGCGCCTGAGCCGTCGGCGGGCTCCACCGTGACATTCCACTGGGAGGCGGCTTCGTCGTAGGCGGCGGTGTGAACCCGGGTGCCGAAGCGGATGTGCTCGCGGACGCCGTGGCGGTCGGCCAGAGCGCGCCAGTAGCGCGCCAGCTCCTCCTGCGCGGCGAAATAGGTCGACCAGTCGGGCTTCGGGTCGAACGACAGCGCGTAGAGGTGACTCGGGGTATCCACGCCACAGCCGGGGTAGACGTTCTCGTGCCAGGTGCCGCCCACCTCGTCGTTCTTGTCCACAACGAGGTAGTCGATGCCTGCCTGCCCCAGTCGCACTGCCATCGCGAGACCGGAGACTCCCGCTCCGATGATCAGTACCCGGAAATCGGGATCGACCGGCGCCTGGGGTTCGCTGTACCGGGGGAAGATGCCCATCTCCTCACCGAGGAGCGTGCCGTAGTCGGTGGGGATCGAATCGGCGAGCATCACCGACAGCACCCGGGTCAGCCGCTCGGGCGTCGGCGGCGTGTCCGGAAATGTTCCGGTTCCGTCTCGCCAGGCGCGCAGGACGGCGGCGGCCTCCTGCCGGATGCGCTGTTGCATCGGCTCATCGAAACCGCCGGAGTCGTGGTCGCCGAGGTCCCGTGGGGCGGTCGGCAGGTAGGGCGTTTCGATCCAGCGGTCATCGCCGGTCAGCAGAGCGAGCGACCCCAGGAGCCCGGGCAGGTTGGCGCCGGTGAGCGCGGTGGCGAGCTCGTCGTCGGTGAATTCGGCCGAAGGCCGGAAGCTGCCGGCCGGTTGTGCCCCCCAGTTCGGAGGGCTGGAAGGGGGAAGCGACTGCGACATAGCGCGACCATACAATTTGTTCAGACGTGGTGTCAATCACTGAAAGGCGGTGACAGGGGATGGCTCGGCGCTGACGTCGCGGCGGTGCATACACTATGTATGGATGACATGTATTGTCGGCGACATGACGACAATTGAGCAGCGACCCCGCGCCGGGGTGATCTACGAGGCCGAGCACGAGGCGTTCCGGGCGAGCTTCCGCACTTTTCTGGAAACCCGGGTGGTACCGGACTATCCGCAGTGGGAAAGAGGCGGAATCATTCCCCGTGAGGTGTTCCTCGAAGCGGGCAGCCACGGCTTTCTCGGCATGGCGATCGATGAGGAGTTCGGCGGCGGTGGCGTCGACGATTTCCGCTTCAACGCGGTGATCGCCGAGGAAGTGTCGCGCGCGGGGGTCATGTCTTTCGGCGTCAACCTGCACAACGACATCTGCGTGCCGTACTTCCTCCACTACGCCGACGCCGATCAGCGCAAGCGCTGGTTGCCCGGCCTCGCCAGCGGCGAGCTCATCGCCGCGATCGCCATGACCGAGCCCGGCACCGGCTCGGACCTTGCCGGTATCGAGACCACCGCGGTGCGCGACGGCGATCACTTCGTCGTCAACGGAGCCAAGACCTTCATCTCGAACGGCATCAACGCCGACCTCGTGATCGTCGCCGCTCGCACCGACAAGGACGCCGGTAGGCACGGCGGGCTGTCACTGATCGTGGTGGAACGCGACACCCCCGGATTCAGCCGCGGCCGTAATCTGGACAAGATCGGGATGCACGCCCAGGACACCGCCGAGCTCTTCTTCGACAACGCGCGGGTGCCGGCCGCCAACCTGCTGGGCGAGCCGGGCGGGGGTTTCGGTGCGCTGGTGTCGAATCTGCCGCAGGAGCGCCTGACCATCGCCGTGGCCAGCACGGCCGCTGCCGCGCGCGCCATCGAGTACGCGACCGAGTACGTGCGCGAGCGCACTGTCTTCGGCAAGCCGCTGGCCGATTTCCAGAACACCCGGTTCACGCTGGCCGAGGCGCACACCCGTACCGAGGTGCTGCGCTCCTTCGTCCTCGACTGTCTGCGCGAGCATGTCGAGGGCGAACTCACCCCCGATCGGGCGGCGATGGCGAAGTTCGCGGCGACGGAAACGCAGGGCCGTGTGGTCGACGCCTGCCTTCAGCTGTTCGGTGGCTACGGCTACATGGCCGAGTATCCGATCGCGCGGGCCTACGCCGACGCCCGGGTTCAGCGGATCTACGGCGGCACCAGCGAGATCATGAAGGAAATCATCGGGAAAGCGATGGGGATCTGAGATGCGCCGGACGATCTTCGCCACCGAACACGAGCAGTTCCGCTCGGCTGTCCGCAGTTTCCTCGAGAAGAACGCGGTGCCGCGCACCGCCGAGTGGGAGGCCGCGGGCCAGGTCGACCGCGGATTCTGGAAAGCCGCCGCAGCGCAGGGGCTGGTCGGCTTCGCCGCCGCCGAGGAATTCGGTGGCACCGGTCTGCGGGACTTCCGGTTCAACGCGGTGCTGAACGAAGAAGTGGTCCGCACGGGGACTGTCGGAGACGGTTTCTCGCTGACCAACGACATCGTGTTGCCGTACTTCCTCGACATTGCCTCGACGGACCAGCAGCGGCGATGGGTTCCCGGAATCGTCGCCGGGGACACCGCGATTGCGATCGCCATGTCCGAGCCGGGGACCGGCTCGGATCTGCGCGCGATCAAGACCACTGCGGTTCGCGAGCCCGGAGGGTGGCGGATCAACGGTGCCAAGACCTTCGTCACCCGGGGTATCCAGGCGGACCTGATCATCGTGGCCGCTCGCATCCTGGACTCCGATGGCGGCGGCTTCGGCCTGTTCGTCGTGCCGGGCGACCGGGAGGGATTCGAGCGAGGCCGCAAACTCGACAAGATCGGGCGCCGCGCGCAGGACACCGCGGAGTTGTTCTTCCGCGATGTTCTCGTCCCCGACCAGGATGTCCTCGGCGAGCCGGGCCGGGGCCTGCACTACCTGATGGGCAATCTCGCGCAGGAGCGGCTGTCGATGGCCGTGGTCGCTGTCGCCAGCGCCGAGCACGCGGTGGACACCGCGATCGCCTACGCCAAGGAACGCAAGGCGTTCGGTCAGCCGATCGGCTCGTTCCAGGCCAATCGGTTCCGGCTGGCCGAACTGTCGACCCGAGTCGGCATCGCGCGGGTGTACGTCGACCGGTGTATCGAGGCGCAGAACAGCGGAGAACTGACGGCCGCCGAGGCGGCCGGGGCGAAATTCTGGACCACCGAGCTGGAGTTCGAGGCGCTGGACAGCTGCCTGCAGTTGCACGGCGGATACGGCTACATGGAGGAGTACGAGGTCGCACGTCGGTGGCGGGACGCGCGCGTCCAGCGGATCTACGGTGGGACCAACGAGATCATGCGGGAAATAGTCGGTCGTTCGCTCGGCCTGTGAACCGCGTGGGTCGGGCCGAGCGCGCCCCGCGACTCCGTTGTCGGCGGGGATTCCGCGACGTCGTTGTCGCGGTGCGTTCGGCCCGGCCCGGGCTCAGTCGGAGATGACTCCGCTGTCGACGAGTGCGGCGACCTCGTCGTCGGTGTAGCCGAGATCGGCCAGCACGGCACGGCTGTCCGCGCCGGGGGACCGGCGGGCTCGCGGAGTCGTGGGCGCGGCACCGTCGAAGCGGGGTGCGGGGGCCGGCTGCACGACCCCGTCGATCTCGACGAAAGTTCCGCGTTCCCGATGGTGCGGATGGTCGACTGTCTCGGCCAGCGACAACACCGGCGCGTAGCAGGTGTTGCTGCCCAGGAACAGTGTGTCCAGTTCCGCGCGGTCGTAGCGAGCGATGCGCTCGGCCAGGACGCGACGGTAGCGGTCCCAATTCGCGGTGTCGAACTGGTTGTCGCGCAGGTCGTCCGGCAGTTCGAGAAGGTCGCACAACTCCTGCCAGAACGGTGCCTCGATGGCGCCGATGCTGACCCACTGCCCGTCCCGGGTGCGATAGACGTCGTAGAAGAAGGCCCCTGTGCCGAGCAGGTGAGTGCCGCGTTCTTCGGTGAACAACCCCTCTGCCCGGTAGGTGTGGAACATCGCCATGAGTGCGGAAACGCCGTCGATCATGGCCGCGTCCACGACCCGGCCACCACCACCGGCGCGGGCGGCGAGAATCCCCGCCAGCATGCCCATACCGAGCAGCATGCCGCCGCCGCCGAAATCGCCCACCAGATTCAACGGGGGGACCGGCGGCTCACCCTTGCGGCCGATCGCGTGCAGTGCTCCGGCCAACGCGATGTAGTTGATGTCGTGCCCGGGCATGGACGCCATCGGCCCGTCCTGTCCCCAGCCGGTCATCCGACCGTAGACCAGGTCCGAGTTGACCGCCATACAGTCCTCGGGACCGACGCCGAGCCGCTCGGCCACCCCCGGCCGGAATGTCTCGATCAGCCCGTCTGCGTCGGCGCAGAGCCGACGCACCACGGCGGCGCCGCCGGCGGTCTTCAGGTCGACCGCGAGGTGGCGCCGGCTGCGGAACATGATCGAATGTCCCTGCACCGCCCAAGGATTACCGCCGGGACGGTCGACGCAGATAACCTCCGCGCCCAGGTCGGCCAGCATCATCCCGGCGAATGGGCCCGGACCGATGCCCGCCAGTTCGATGATCCGGACTCCGTCCAGGGGTGGCCGGGTGGATCCGGTCACGAGCCGGCCACCACAGGCATGCCGCCCTTGTTGGCGGCGACGTCGGCGTGCACTTCCTCCGGGTTCGCCACGGCGACGGCCTTCTCACCGTTGGGCACCGCGATCGCGGCGTTGAAGGTTCGCAGAATGTCGAAGGCCGTCTTCTCGTCGTCGTGCGGCAGCAGCCTGCCGATCCGATCTGCGACCGAGACGAGCGGGCGGACCGCGGGCAGGACGTGCCGCCAGGGGGTGCGCTCGGCGCCGAGGGCGGTCAACACATCGGCGGGAATCCAGGAGTGCAGCAGACCGTAGGCCAGTGCGAGCCTGCGTTCGGTTGTCATGAACTTGGCGATCGGTCCGGGCAGGACCTCCACATCGCCGGGCGGGTTCTCCACGCTGTAGGCGATGACCGAGTGCACGACGTCGCGGCACAGTTCGTCCGGCGGCAACTCGAGCAGGGTGTGCAGTTCGGTCTTGCGCCGCGCATCCTCGTAGCTGGTGTGCAGGATGTCCTCCGGGACACCGATCACGTGACCGACGTAGCGGCTCAGCGCGAAGATGTCCTCGAGTTCCCGGTCGCTGTATCGGATCCCGGAGTTCTGGACGGCGTCGATGAACTTCACCCCGAACTGTCCGGCCTGGGTGACCATGCCGTCGAGGTTGTTGATCGGCACGCCCCAGTTCGCCCAGTCCCATGCCTCGGAGCGGCTCAGGCTGTGCCGGACCGCGGCATGGATCATCCGCACCTTCGCGGTGAGCCGGAAGCCCTCCTCGAACCGGTGCATGCCGCCGGGGGTGTAGGCGGCGACGACGTAGCGGAAGCTCTCGATCAGCCGGGTCCCGACCTTGTCGGACTGGCGCAGCCTGCCGCTGAACAGGACCGGGCGGGTCGCGCTGTACATGGAGAATCCGCCGGCGATAGTGGCCCAGGCGAGAACCGGGGGGACGATCGGCCCGGCTCGCCAGAAGGCGACGGCACCACGGTAGAGCTGGTCGAAATCCACCCAGTCCGGGATACGGTCGAGTTCCTCGAACAGGGCGACCAGGCCGGGGCTCGGATCCTCGACCGCGTCGATGCCTCGCTCCAACGCCAGATCGAAGGTGCGCCAATTGGTGGCGGTGGACTTGTCCTTGAAGTCGAGCATCGCCTGGTAGGCGTAGTCGTCGGCGAGCAGGGCGTGATCGGTCAGCTTCTCCACCAGCTCACGGCCGTACATCGCGATGGCCTTGTCCTTGTTCGCGATGCGACCGAGGTCGATGCCGCGGGGAAGCCCGGGCGGAACGTCGAGATCGCCCCGGAAGGTGCGATCGTCAGGGCGCGTAGCTGTGCTGGTCATGCGATCTCCTCGTTGTGACTGCCGTTACATCGAGGGTAGACCCAACTGAACACTATGTCTACACTCTCTGTCTGGCCTCAGCGTCAATGCTTTTTGCCGAGGCTCGACCGTGCCGCCGTGTGGTGAGGAAATCCCATGTCCGAAATGCTCGATGCCCCTGCTCTCGTCCCGGATGACGAAGCCACCGATGCGCTCGAACGCATCCTGCGCTCCCGTTGGAGCTGCCGCGCATTCACCCCGGAGCCGGTCCCGCGCTCCGAGATCGCCCGGATCCTGGAGCTGGCTCGTCGCTCCCCGTCGTGGTGTAACACTCAGCCGTGGCACGTGCACGTGACCGAGGCTGCCGGCACCGCGCGGCTGCGCGACGCATTGTGTTCCGCGGTCGCGGCCGGCGGGGAGCCGGCGCCCGATATCGCCTTCCCTGAGTCCTACGACGGGGTCTACCGCGAGCGGCGGCAGATCAGCGGATGGCAGCTCTACGACAGCCTCGGCATCGACAAGGGGGACCGGGCGGCGTCGAGGAGGCAGACGCTGCGGAACTTCGATCTCTTCGACGCGCCGCACGTCGCGATCGTGACGACGGAGCGGGCACTCGGCGCGTACGGCGCCGTGGATTGCGGGATCTTCGTGTCCAACTTCGTCCTCGCGGCGCACAGTCGCGGGGTTGCCACGATTCCGCAGGCCGCGCTGGCAACCCAGGCTCCGCTGCTGCGGGAGCATCTCGGGTTGCCCCCGGAACGTCAGGTGCTGCTCGGAATCTCCTTCGGCTACCCGGATGTCGGTCATCCGGTCAACGGTTACCGCACCGAGCGGCAGGCGCTCGAAGAGCTGGTTACGTTCGTCGCCGATTGACGAGGAAGTCGGACTAGACAATGTGTTCAGACGCATTGTATGTTCCGAAAAGTGCCTGATCGTAGTGGCACTCGCGTACACCCCTTCGACAGAGGAGTCCTCATGCCGGACACGCAGGCGCTGATCTTCGACGCCGTCCGAACACCGCGCGGCCGGGGAAAGAGTTCCGGTTCCCTGCACACGATCAAGCCGATCGATCTCGCGAGCGGGACGATCCGGTCGGTGCTGGAGCGCAACCCTTCGCTGGACCCGGCCCGGATCGACGACATCGTGCTCGGCGTCGTCTCGCCGATCGGGGAACAGGGTGGTGACATCGCGCGCACGGCGTCGCTGGTGGCGGGACTGCCGCATACGGTCGCCGGCGTGCAGATCAACCGCTTCTGCGCCTCCGGCCTGGAGGCGGTGAACCTGGCGGCTCAGAAAGTGCGGTCCGGTTTCGAGGACGTGGTGCTGGCCGGTGGCGTGGAATCCATGTCCCGCGTGGCGATGAGCTCCGACGGCGCGGCCTGGATGGACGACCCCGCGACCAACCTCGCGACCGGATTCGTCCCGCAGGGCATCGGCGCCGATCTGATCGCCACCCTCGAGGGATTCGGCCGCGCCGATGTCGACGAGTTCGCGGCTCGCTCGCACGAGCTCGCCGCGAAGGCTGAGGCGGAGGGACGCTTCGCAGGATCGGTTGTGCCGGTCCGAGACATCACCGGCCGGGTCGTGCTCGACCGCCACGAGACCATCCGTCCCGGGACCAGTGTGGAATCCCTTGCCGAGCTGCCGCCGTCCTTTGCCTCGCTGGGCGCGAAGGCCGGTTTCGACGCAGTGGCTCTGCAGGAGTTTCCCGAGGTCGAGCGGATCGACCACGTGCACCACGCGGGGAACAGCTCCGGCATCGTGGATGGAGCTGCCCTGCTGGTCATCGGCAGCGAGCAGGCGGGCGTGGAACTGGGGCTGACCCCGCGCGGGCGGATCGTGGCGACCGCGGTTTCCGGCGACAACCCCACCATCATGCTCACCGCGCCGGCACCGGCCTCCCGCAAAGCACTGGCCAAGGCAGGCCTGCAGGTCTCCGACATCGACCTGTTCGAGGTCAACGAGGCGTTCGCCTCGGTGGTGATGCGATTCGTGAAGGATCTCGACATCGACCTCGCGAAGGTCAACGTCAACGGCGGAGCGATCGCGATGGGTCACCCGCTGGGCGCGACCGGCGCCATGCTCGTGTCCACCGTGCTGGACGAACTGCACCGGACCGGCGGCCGATACGGCCTGGTGACGCTGTGCGTCGGCGGCGGAATGGGCATCGCGACCGTCATCGAAGCCCTCTGATCTGCCGAGCATTCCGGAAAGGACATCCGAACTCATGAGCACCAGCGCTATTCACGTCACTCGCGATTCCGGCGGGATCGTCACCCTGACCATCGACGATCCGAACCAGCGGGTCAACACCATGAACTCGCTGTTTGTGGCATCCCTCGCCGCGGAACTCGACGCCCTCGAGAACGACGCGGACCTGACCGGGGTGATCCTCACCTCCGCGAAGAAGACCTTCTTCGCCGGTGGCGATCTGCACGACCTGCGCGCCGCCGACCGCGACCGGATCGAGGAGTTCGCCGCCTTCGTCCAGCGCAACAGCTCGCTGCTGCGGCGGCTCGAGAAGCTGCCGGTCCCGGTCGTGGCCGCGATCAACGGATCGGCGCTCGGCGGTGGCCTCGAGCTCGCCCTGGCCGCGCACCACCGGATCGTCCTCGACGCTCCGGGTGTGCGGCTCGGCTTGCCCGAGGTCACGCTGGGCCTGCTGCCCGGCGCAGGTGGGGTGGTCCGCACCGTCCGCCTGCTCGGGGTGCAGGCGGCCCTGCGTGATGTTCTGCTGAGCGGCGCGAAGCACACGGTGGCCGATGCGCTCGACCTCGGCCTCGTCGACGCTACGGTGGCGACCGCCGCTGAATTGATCCCGGCCGCGACTGCGTGGATCCGTGAGCACGCAGGCGCTCGGCAGCCATGGGACATCCCCGGATTCCGCATTCCGGGCGGGGCACCGGGCGATCGCAGCGAACCGCTGCATGCCACTCTGCCCGCGCTGGCCGCGACGCTGCGTGCACAGACGAAGGGCGCGCCCGCACCCGCGCGGGAGAACATCCTGGCGGCGGCGGTGGAGGGCGCACAGGTCGACGTCGACAACGCGCTGGCGATCGAGGCCAGGTATTTCCTCGACCTCGCCACCGGGCAGATCGCGAAGAACATGATCCAGGCCGGCTTCTTCGATCTACAGGTCGTCAGGGGCCCGCGCGGCCGCGACGCCGCGCGGCAGCCGTGGTCACCGCGCAAGGCGATCGTGCTCGGAGCCGGAATGATGGGCGCCGGCATCGCCTACCAGTGCGCGGTCTCCGGTATCGAGGTCGTGCTGAAGGATGTCACGGCCGAGGCGGCCGAGCGAGGCAAGGGCTACTCCCAGCGGGTGCTGGACAGGCGGGTGCGGGCCGGGCAGATCACCGCGGCGACACGAGACGAGGTGCTCGCGCGGATCACACCGGCCACTGAGGTGGCGGCGGCGTCCGGCGCCGACCTGGTCATCGAAGCGGTGTTCGAGGATCCCGCGCTCAAGGCCGACGTGCTGCGCGAGATCGAGTCACTGCTGGCGCCCGACGCGCTGATCGGGTCCAACACCTCGACCTTGCCGATCACCGGCCTCGCCGAAAGTGTCTCGGCTCCCGATCGGTTCATCGGCTTGCACTTCTTCAGTCCGGTGGACCGCATGCCGCTGCTCGAGATCATCAAGGGTGCGCGGACCTCTGCCGAAACACTCTCGCGAGCACTGGATCTCGCCGGCGTGATCGGCAAGACTCCGATCGTGGTCAACGACAGCCGGGGCTTCTTCACCAGCCGGGTGATCGGCACCTTCGTCAACGAGGCGCTGGCCATGCTCGGTGAGGGCGTGCCCGCAACGGTGATCGAGCAGGCGACCACCCAGGCCGGCTACCCCGCCCCGGCGCTACAACTCGCCGACGAGCTCAACCTGGAGTTGCTGCGCCGAGTGCGGGACGCCTCCCGCGCTGCTGCGGAGGCGGCGGGCGGCAGCTGGGATCCCCATCCGGCCGAAGCCGTGCTGGACCGCATGCTCGGTGAGTTCGGCCGGGCCGGGCGGCTGGCGGGCAGCGGCTTCTACGAGTACGAGGACGGCGCCCGCACCCGGCTGTGGCCGGGGTTGCGGGAAGCCTTCGGCGCGCCGCGCGCCGACCTCCCCTTCGTCGATCTGAAAGAGCGGCTGCTGTTCGTGGAGGCGATCGAATCGGTGAAGTGCCTTGACGAGGGCGTGCTCGAATCGGTGCCTGACGCCAACATCGGATCGCTGCTCGGCATCGGCTACCCGGGCTGGACCGGTGGGGTACTGCAGTACGTCGACGGCTACCCGGGCGGGGTAGCCGGATTCGTCCGCCGCGCCGAGGAACTCGCCGCCGCGTACGGTGGCCGCTTCGCCCCGCCGGCGTCGCTGGTCGCGCTCGCCTGTAACGGCGGCACCCTGGCAGCCGCCCACGGCGGCCGGGAGCTCGCGCTGTCCTGACCGGGGCACGCGCCTCGACCCGCGGTGGGCCGCCCGAGTATGGGGCGGCCCACCGCCTCGTAAGAGCAAGAGGAATCATGACCGAACGTCTCATCGTTGGGCGCGACGGTGTGCGCATCAACGTCCGGGAGCTGGGAGCCGGCCGGCCTGTGCTGCTCATCCACGGCTGGAGCCTGAGCAGTGCAGCCTGGGACCGCCAGATCCGGGTGCTCGCCGAGGCCGGCTACCGGGTGCTCGCCATGGATCTGCGAGGGCACGGCGGCTCGGATGCCCCGCTGGACGGCTACGAGATCGGCTCGCTGACCGCCGATGCCGCCGACGTGCTGGCCACCTCCGAAGTGACGGGGGCCGCGGTGGTGGGCTGGTCGCTGGGCGGGATGGTCGGGTTGCGGCTCGCGCACGACCGCCCTGATCTGGTGGATCGGCTCGTCCTGGTGGCCTCGAACGGTGTCGCGGCTTCCCGCACCGAGTCCTTCCCGTTCGGGGTGCCCGCAGACGGCCCGCTGACCGCCATTCTCGCGGCTGAGCACGACGACCGGATCGCCCTGCGGCGCAGCGCCGTCGGCGATCCGTTCAAGAGCGCTCCCAGTCCGCAGCTGCTCGACTGGTTGCACCGCATGTCGCTGCGCACCCCGAGCTGGGCGGCCCGCGCCGCCATGCGGACGCTGCTGTGCACCGACCAGGTGCACCTCCTCGATGGCGTGCGGGTTCCGGTGACCCAGATCATCGGTACCGCCGACCCGGCGCTCTCGGTCCGCGGCGCTCGCTGGCTGCACGAGCGGCTCGCGACCACGCTGGTCGAGCTCGACACCGGTCACTACCCGATGCTGGAGGCTCCCGACGAGTTCGACGCAGCCCTGCTGCGGGCGCTCGGCGGGGGCGCCGCCTGATCAGTGCTGCCGGCGGCGCCGCCGAATCCGTCAGCGGCCCTCGAAGTTCGGGGCTCGTTTCCCGGCGAACGCCGCCACGCCTTCCCGGAAGTCGCGGGCATCGACAAGCCTGGTCTGCTCCTGGACCTCGCTTTCGAACGCGGCCTCCAGTTGGGGGAGCAGGGCCGTGTTGAGGCTGCGCTTGGTCGCCGCGAACGCCGCGGTGGGGCCGTCGGCCAGGCGCAGCGCGAGTTCGGCCACGCGGCCGATCACGGCTTCGTCGGCCACGACCTCGTCCACCATGCCCCAGCCGAGCGCCGTCTCCGCGCCGACGCGCTCGGCGAGCAGCGCCAACCGAGTGGCCCGGCCCAGCCCGATCCGGGCGCCGAGCAGTGCCGAGGCGCCCGCGTCGAGCGTCAGCCCGACCTTGGCGAAGGCCAGCGTGAAAGAGGCCGATCGGGCCGCGACGATCTGGTCGCAGGCCAGTGCCAAGGAGCAGCCTGCCCCGACGGCGGCACCGTTGACGGCGGCTATCACCGGTTTCGGCATGGTGCGGATCGCGCGCACGGCGGGGTTGTAGCGCATTCGCAGTTCCTCCTCGGTGCGAGGGGACAAGCGAGTTCCCGGCGTCAGCTCGTCCAGCGCCAGATCCGCTCCAGCCGAGAACGCCCGGCCCGCGCCGGTGATGACTACGCAGCGCACCGAATCGTCCTCCGCCACCTGGTCGACGGCTTCGCGCAACTGCTGTTGCAACGCGAGATCGAATGCGTTCAACGCGTGCGGCCGGGCGAGGATCAATGCGGTTGCCCCACCCGAGCGCCGATTTTCGAGGACCTCTGTCCTGGAAATCAATTCCCATTCCTTCATGCCGCGGAATGATAGTTCATACATGGTGTATATATGACATGTTCGACCGATGGGAAAATGGTTCACAGGCTGCGGCGGCAGAAGTGATTGACATAACATCTGAACACTATGTATGGTGCTCGTCATGTTTCATATTCTCCCTGGTCTCGCGGCCTATGTCGTTGCGGGCGAGGTAACTCTGGCACCCGGCGACCGTGCGGAGGCCGAGCAGTGACCACCACCGAAACGGCATCCGCGACGAGTGCGCGGCAATCGGATATCCGAGCAGACGTAGAACTCGCCCGAGGCGCATTCGCGAGCGGGAGGACCCGTCCGCTGTCTTGGCGAATCGCCCAATTGGAGGGCTTGCTGCGTTTCATCGACGAAAGCGAGTCCGAAATCGCGGCGGCAATCGCCGACGATCTCGGGCGCAGCCCGATGGCGACGTTCATGGCCGATATCGGTCCGGTGCGGCATGAGATCCGGCACACGCTGTCGCGGCTGGCTGGGTGGGTGCGCCCCACGCCTGTGCGGGTGAGCGCCGCGACGGCGCCGGGCAAGGCCTGGTCGCTGCCGGAACCGAAGGGCACCGTGCTGATCCTCGGCACCTGGAACTTCCCGCTTCTGCTGACGGTCCAGCCACTGGCGAGCGCACTGGCGGCGGGCAATACCGTGGTACTCAAGCCGTCCGATCTCGCGAACGCGACAGGCGCGCTGCTGGCGCGGCTGCTGCCGCGCTACGTCGATCCGGAAGCTGTGCGGGTGGTGCTCGGGGACGGGAAGGTCAATCGCGTGCTGCTCGAACAGCGCTTCGACCATATCTTCTTCACCGGATCCACCGCGGTCGGCAAGGCCGTGATGACCGCTGCCGCACAGCACCTGACCCCGGTGACACTCGAGCTGGGCGGCAAGAGCCCGGTAATCGTCACTGCGGACGCCGACATCGAGGTGGCGGCCCGCCGGATCGCCTGGGCCAAGTCGATCAACGCGGGCCAGACCTGCATCGCCCCCGACTACGTCCTCGTGGAGGACGCCGTCCGGCCGAAGCTGGTCGAACGGCTGCTCGCCGAACTGCCCGCGCACGGCGCGAACGACACCACCCACATCGTCAACGAACGCCACCTCGAACGGCTCGCCGGTGCGCTGACCGGCCACGGCGGCGAGCAGTTCGGCGGCGCGATCGATCGCGACAAGCTCACCGTCGCCCCGGCGCTGGTGACCGATCCCGATCCGGAGTCCGAGCTCATGCGCGAGGAGATCTTCGGGCCCATCCTCCCGCTGCTGTCGGTCGCCAGCGTGCGCGACGCCGTGGACTTCGTGAATCAGCGGCCCAAACCGCTCGCCCTCTACCTGTTCACGTCTTCGCGCGAGACCGAGCGCACGGTGCTGGAGCAAACCTCCTCGGGCGCGGTCGTGGTCAACCATCTGCTGTATCACTTGCTGGTCCCGGAGCTGCCCTTCGGCGGTGTCGGCGACTCAGGCCTGGGCAGCTACCACGGCAAACACGGCTTCGACACCTTCAGTCACCACAAGGCCGTCCTGCGCAAGCCGGCCCGGCCCGACCCGTCGGCCGCCTACCCGCCCTACGGCCGCGGGATGCAGAAGGTGCTGCGCCGACTCATGGGCTGATCGCCCCCGATCGACATCGTTGACTCCGATCTGCCCACAGGAGGTGTGCAGTGAGTATTTCCGTATCCGGAGGGCCGGCGCAGCGCGTCTACGGTTCCCTCGCGGACCGCGTGTTGCGCAGTCTCGCAACGCTGGGCAGATCGGCGCGCCTCGGCGCCGATGTGGCCCGCTTCTCGATTTCCGACACCCTCGCCCGGCGTCTGCCGGTCGGGGAGGTGATCGAACAGATGTGGAAGTTGTTCAAGGTCACGGCGCTGCCCGCGCTGCTGATGGCAGTGCCGATCGGCGCCGAGGTCTCGGTGCAGGTCGGCGGCGTCATGGACCAGGTGGGCGCCAACTCGCTGGCCGGCGCGGCCAGCGGTCTCGGCGTGGTGAGCCAGGGCGCGCCGATGGCGGCCGGGCTGTTGATGAGCGGCGCCGCCGCCTCCACCATCGCCTCCGACCTCAGCGCCCGCGCCATCCGGGAGGAGATCGACGCCATGCGCGTGATGGGCGTGAATCCCATTCAGCGTCTTGTGGTTCCGCGCTTCATCGCGATGGTGGCGATCGCGCCCGCGCTGTGCATCCTGATCATCGCCGCAGGTGTCGCCGCGGGGCTGATCATCTCGACCAATGTCAACGGCGTGGTGCCCGCCAGCTTCTGGCAGTCCTTCGGCGCTTTCGCCACCCCCCTCGACCTGCTGTTCTCGGTGCTCAAGGCGCTGCTGTTCGCGGTCATCGTGGTAACCATCGCCAGCCTGCGCGGGTTGGAGGCCTCCGGCGGCCCGAAGGGGGTGGCCAACGCGGTGAACGCCTCGGTGGTGCTCAGTGTGTTCTGCATCTTCATGACCAATCTGGCCGTGAGCCAGCTGCAGAACATGTTCTTCCCGGCGAGGCTGGCATGAGCGTGCAGCGGGTCGTGATGAACTCGGCGGCCGGCGCGCTGCTCGAGCTCGGCCAGATCGCCGCGTTCACCTGGAAGACCCTGGTGAACTTACCCAAGACGGTGCGCCACTATTCCAAGCAGACCCTCAAGACCATGAACGACATGGCCTGGGGCAGCGGCTCGCTGATCGTCGACGGCGGGGTGCTGAGCCTGATGTTCTTCCTCGGCGTCGCGGTCGGCGCGGTCGTGGCGATCCAGGCGTTCATGGCGTTCGACCTGCTCGGGTTCGGGGCACTGACCGGCATCATCGGCTCGTTCGGCAATATCCGGGTGATCGCGCCGATCATCACCGGCATCGGGTTCGCCGCCCAGGCGGGCTGCCGGATGACCGCCGAGATCGGGGCCATGCGGATCTCCGAGGAGATCGACGCCACCGAATCCATGGGCCTGCAGGCGATTCCGTTTGTGGTCGGCACCCGCCTGGTCGGCGGCATGCTGGTGGTTCTGCCGGGCTACCTGATGGCGATGGTGGTCAGTTTCATCACGGGCGGTCTCATCATCAAATACGCCTACGGGCAGCCCGCGGGCACCTACGACCACTACTTCGCCCAATTCGTGAACATCGGCGACCTGGCCGCCTCGGTAGGCAAAGCACTGATCTTCTGCGCCGTGGTCACCATGATCCACTGCTATTACGGCTATTTCGCCTCCGGCGGCCCCGCAGGCGTCGGCATCGCCTCCGGCCGCGCGATCCGCGCCAGCCTGGTCGCGATCGTCGTCCTGAACTTTCTGATGACCGTAGCCATCTGGGGCCTGAACCCGGAACTTCCATTCAGGGGATGAGCATGGCCAAACACATCAATCAAGATTTCGTGCGCGGTGACAGCGATCGTCAGCTGCGCGTACTGGCCCTCTGCGGGAGCGCGGCGGCGCTCGCCGTGTTGCTGGCGGTGGTGGCCGGCTCCTGGGCCTACACCCAGCTGACCGCATCGCATGGGATCCGGCTGCAATTGGTGGTGCCCGCGTTGGGCCCGGGCGTGGAGTCCGGCTCCAAGGTGCTGGTGCGCGGTGCCGCCGTCGGCGAGGTCACCGAGGTCACCGCTGTCGGCTCCGGCGCGGTGCATGTCGCGCTGGTGCTCGACGACGAGCTCGGTGCCATCCTGACCGACAGCCTCGACGTCGATTTCCGGCCCGAGAACTACTTCGGTGTCTCGGCAGTGAATCTCATCGAGCGTCCCGGCGGCAAAGCCCTCACCGACGGCCGCGTGCTGCACCGCACAACGGCCCCGGACTTCACCATGTCGACCATGCTGGAACAGGTCTCGCTGGTGGTCGACGGCACTCTCACGTCCAGCATGATCGCCACGTTGGACGAGGTCATGCGCTACGCCAACGGACTGGCGCCGCTGATCCGCGCCGGCATCATCGTGGCCGAGCAGATGTCGAAGACCCAGCAACACCTGCCCACGGAACTGCTGTTGCGCGCCAACGACGTGCTGGTCCAGCTGCCTGCCTTCGGCCGGGGTGCCGCCGACGCGCTCTACGCCATCTACCTCAGCGCCTACAACCAGCGACCCGACGGCAGCACAGGGGTGGACGACGCTTTCATGACGGAGACCGATCAGGCGCTGGAACTGGCTGCCTCGGATCTGTTCGGGCTGGCCGGCTCGCTGCTGGCCTCGCATGATGCGGAACTGACTCCGCTGGTCAGCGCTGCGGACGAGGTGGTCGCACCACTGCCCGGCCTGCTCGGCGATGGCCGGCTGGGCGAGCTGAACACCGTGATCGACCGGCTGGAGTCGGCCTTCACCGGCACGGCGGAGCAGCGGACCCTGCAGTTGCGGCTGGTGCTGGACGACGTGCCGGCGCTGGCCGGGCCGCTGGCTCAACTGGGTGCGTTTCCCACACCGGCGCAGGCGGTCCGCTGATGGCCACTGGACGCGGACTGATCTGGGCCGCAACGAAACTGGTTGCCGTCGCGGTGGTGACGGTGCTGCTCTTCGTGATCGTGCTGAACGCCATGCGCAATCCTGTCGAGCAGGCCACCCGCGGGTACACCGCGGATTTCGCCGACGTCTCCGGCCTGCGGGTCAACGGCGATGTCCGGTTGAAGGGCCTGCGCATCGGTAAGGTGACCGGCGTCGAACTGATCCCGGAGGGCGACGGCACGGCGGCGCGGGTGAGCTTCTCCATGGACACCGGGTACGAACTCACCGACACCACGACCTTGGCGATCAAGTACCAGAACCTCACCGGTGCACGCTTCGTCGACGTGGAGTTCAGCGAGCGGCCGGGGAACCGGGTCGACCATCTGACCACCGCGGCGACGCGGCCGTCGTTCGACATCACCGCGCTGTTCAACGGCCTGCAACCGGTGCTGTCGACGATGAACACCGAGCAGATCAACGCCTTCGCAGAAAACGCCATCGCGGTACTGCAAGGTGACGGCGGCGGTCTGGCTCCGATGTTGGACAGCGCGCAGCAACTGGCAGCCTACGCACAGGACCGAAATCAGCTGATCGCCACGCTGACCACGAACGTCGCGCGGATCGCCGACACCATGGGTGGACGCTCCGAGTACGTCCTCGAGTTCCTGAAGGCCATGAGCCTGCCGATCAGCAACGCCATGACAGTGCTCGACGAATTCCCGAAGACCGCGGTAACCGGCCCCGCGCTGGTCGAGCCGATCGAACGGCTGCTCGCGGCCCTGGGATTCCGCCCCGACCTGGACGTCGATGTCCTGATCACGCGGGCGTTCGCCTCGATCACCGAGGCGGTCGATTCGTTTCGGCTGATGCCCGGCGCGTTGGCAGGACTGCAGCTCGCCCACCGCCCGGAGAACACGCATTGCAGCAATGGGCAGGCCCAGCTGCCGCCCGATATCCAGATCCTGCTCAACGGTAGTGAGGTCGTGCTGTGCAACGCGAAATGACAAGACGACGGCGATTGCGGGACCGTGCGCACGCCGTCTGGCACAACGATGTGCTGCTCGGGACCGCCGTCGTCGGCGCCACCCTGGTGGTCGTCGCGGCCTTCGCCGGGCTCTACCTGCGCCCGCCGGGGCAGCAGACCATCACCTTCGAGACCACCGACGCCTCGGCCATCGAGACCGGGCAGGATGTCCGGGTGGCCGGGATCAGCGTCGGCAAGGTCTCCGACGTGTCCATCGGTACGGGCACCGTGACCGTGCAGGCCCGGATCGATGACATTGTCCGAGTCGGCGACCAGTCGCGCATCGAGGTCAGGATGCTGACGCCGGTCGGCGGTTACGCGGTGACCCTGATCCCGCTCGGCTCGCGCAGCGAGCGCGCTGCCACCATCCCGGTGGAACGAGTCGCGGTGCCGTACTCGATCGGGGATGTCCTGCAGAGTTCGCCGTCGGTCACCGACGAGGTCGACGCCGCGACGATGAACGCCAACCTGCGTCAGGTCGCCCAAGCGCTGCAAGGGAATTCGACCTCGCTGGGCACCATCATCGACGGCATGAACGCGGTCACCGAGGTGCTCGACCAGCAACGGTCGCAGATCCACCAGGTCGCCGCGCTGGCTGCGGAATACCTGCAGACCTTCAACGTCAATCGCGGCTTCGTCTTCGAGCTGATCGGCAAGATCGACACCGTTCTCGCCACCTATCACAACAATTCGGCAGGCTTCAACTACGCCTACGAGCTGCTCGGCAGCGCGCTGTCGCGACTGCAGCCACTGGAGGCGTACTACCTCGAGCACTCCGACGAGGTCGACGCCCACATCCGCAATCTGCAGGGGCTGGTGGCGGAGCTGCAGCAGCACCTCGGTCCCGCCATCGACAATCTGGCCGGGTTGCGCGCGCAACTCGAGCAGTGGCTCACGCCCACAGGCATGGCCGAGTTCGGCGGGGGTGTGCTCACCACGTCGCTGTGTATTCCGATTCCGGGACGGGAGTGCTGAGATGCCGATCTCGAAGAAGAGCGCAGTGGTGACGCTGGCCCTCGCCGCGACCGCCTTGATCGCGACCGCCGCGGTTGTGCGGCAGGTGGGCCCCGCGGACGCCGCAGGCGCCGAGCCCGCCGGAGGGGGTGAGGGCTTCTGCGTCGATATGCCCGATGCCATCGGGCTCTATCCTGGTAACCCCGTCACCCAGATGGGTTTTCGGGTCGGAACGGTGAGCGCGGTGCGACAGCGCGGCGATCATGTCCGAGTCGAATTCGCACTGGACGAGGGCCGCCGCTATCCGGCCGACGTTCAGGTGGTGACCCGGTCGAAGTCACTGCTCGCCGACCGCAGCATGGAACTGGTCGGCAACTACACCGCGGGCCCCTCCCTACGCCCCGGCAGTTGCGTGCCACGCGAGCGGGCGCACACCCCCAAGAGCATCTCCGAGATCACCGGCTCTGCCGCCGACTTCATCGATGCGCTCTCCGCCGCAGGAGACGGCAGCGTGCAAGGCTCGATCGCCGGGCTGAACACCGCCCTCGACGGCACCGGCGCCGCCATGCACGCGATGCTGACCCACGCCGCCGCAGCGGCGAACAGCCCGGACCAGGTCACCGCCGACCTCGGTTCGGCGATCATGAACATGGCCCCGCTCACCGCGGACGCGCTGCGAGACTGGGACCGGATCGACTCGATCCTGGACCGGATGCCGGAGATCGCTGCCCAGGGCACCGAACTGTTCGACTACGTCGCCCGCTTCGACCGCGGAATCGGCTGGCTGGTCGCGGTGATCTACGACATCCAGCGCCGCTACGGCGACCAGCTGTGGCCGCTGATGCACGGCCCGGTCGCCGACGTGATCGCCCTGGCCGCCACCAGGGCGCCGGATCTGGCGCAGTTGTACGGCACCATTCCCGCGGTCGCGACCGCGATGAGCTACCAGCAGCAGACCGGCGGAGGGATTTCGGTGCCGTACCAGCCGCCGTCCGTTCCGGTCGACCCCGCGGTGTGTGACCTGCTCGGCCCACAGTGCGTACAGAACGAATTCGCCCCGGGCACCGTCAATCTACTGTCCCTGATCGTGCGGAGGCCGTCGTGAGAACTTTCCGATCGAGCCAGGTGCGGTGCCGGTCGGTGGTCGCCGCGGGCCTCGCGTTCGCGTTGTCGGTCACGGGATGCTCGCTGAGCCCCGACGACCTGCCCTCGGTGCGCTCCGGCGTGCACGCCGACTACAGCGTCACCATCCGGTTCGAGAACGTGATGAATCTGCCGGCCGGCGCGGACGTGCTGCTCGACGGTCTCCGGGTCGGGCAGGTCCAGGGTCTCACCGCGACTCCGGACGGCATCGATGTCATGGTCGGGCTCGCCGCCGACACCCGAGTGGCCGCCGACGCCGGCGCCATCATCCGGCAGAACACCCTGCTCGGCGACACCTACATAGCGCTGATCCCGAACTCCGATCCACGCTCGGAGCAGGGCTTCCTCGGTGCGGGCAGCACGGTGCCACTGGAGCGCACCACCTCGCCGCCGCAGTTGGAGGACACCATCGCGGTGCTGGCCTACTTCGTCAACGGCGGCAGCATCCAGAAGATGCAGGACACCATGGCCACCCTGAACCGGACCATGCCCGAGCTGGAGGACGTTCGGCGGATGGCGGGAACCGTCGCACTGGACATGGCCGATCTGGCTGAAGGCACCGCGGAACTGGATCGCCTGCTGAACGGGGTGAACGACACCGCGACCGCGGTGAACGACCGGAGCGCCGAATGGCAGGCGGTCTTCGGTGAGCAGGGCACCTACTACTGGCACAATGTCGCGCGGGCCGTTGTCGCGCACATCAGCACCCTGCTGCCCTCGGTCGGCTCCATCTTCGAAGGCGGCCTGTGGCTGACCCCGATGCTGAACTCGCTGGCCGACACGGCGGAATCCGGGCGCGGGATCTGGGACGACGCCCCGGCGACCACAGTGCGGGTCAACAACTTCCTACGCACCACGTTGCTGCCGTTCGCGCAACGCCCCGCCGTGAACGTCACCTCGGTCGGCACCGGCTCCGGCGATGAACTGATCGGTGACGTCACCTCCATCCTGCGTCTGCTGGGAGCTGTCCGATGATCACCCGCACCCGTGTCTCGATCGTTGCCATGACGGTCCTGACCGCCCTGTCCCTGCTCTATATCCAACGGGTGGGGCTGGAGGTGGACCGCTTCCGGGAGATGCGCACGGCCAGCATGCTCGTGCCGGACACCAACGGCATACTGGTCGGCTCCCGGATACTGCTTCGTGGTGTGCCGATCGGCAAGGTGACCGGCATCGAACTGGAGCCGAATGGTGTTCGAATCGCCTTGCGCTACAACGGCTCCGACCCCATCCCGGCGGCCAGCTGGTTCCGGATCGACAATCTCTCCGCGCTCGGCGAGTCCTATGTCTCGGTACTGCCGGACACCGCGGCCGGTCCTTTTCTGGCCGACGGCGCGCAGGTCGACGCGGACCGCGTCGCGGTGCCGACGACCTTCAAGGAACTCTCCGCCCGGCTCGCGCACCTGCTCCAGCAGGTCGATCCGGATCAGGTGCAGCAGATCTTCCGCACGCTCGATGTCGGCCTGCCCGAGGGAGTCCAGGTGGTTGGTGATCTGAACCGGGCGGGCACCCTGCTCGCCGCCGAATTCACCCAGCAGACCGACAATCTCGTGACACTGCTCAGCACGTTGCAACCGCTGCTCATGCGCACCGGCGAGGTCCCGGCGAGCCTGGCCGCCACCAGCCCGCAGCTACCGGGCTTCGGCACCGGCTTCCAGGATCTGCTCAATTCGGTGCGCGACGCGATGCGCCGCGGGCCGCTGCTGGAAGGAATCCGGGACGGCGCCAGCCCCCTGTTCGGTGAACTGCAGAAGTTCCTCGACCTCACCGCCGCGGATCTCGGCGTCATCGGCGTCAATCTGCTGCCCGCCGCGCAATCCGGCGGTGCCGCGCTGCGCACCGTCGACCTCGGCGGCCTGCTGGGCCGGGCGCTGGACGCCACCGACCCGGCAGGCGCCGTCACCGTACACATCCCCACCCCGAAGTGAACACCCCTAACGGAAGGAACAGGTTGATGCCAGAGAAGTCATCGGCCACCGCGGCCGCCGAGCAGGACACCGCGATCGAACAGCGCACCGCGACCACGCTGGCGACACGGCGGAGCGTGCCCTCCCGCACTGTTCTCACCGGGGTGGCCATCGTGGTCGTGGCCGCGGTGATCGCGGCGCTGAGCCGGCAGTGGTACTCCGCTGCCGGCGAACTGGAACGCAGGGACGCGGCCGCCGCAGACCACCGCAGGGCCGAACAAGTCGCCCTCGACTACGCCACCGGCGCCGCGCAGATGAGCTTCGAGAACACCCAGGAGTGGCGCGGCAGGCTGACCGCCAACACCACGCCCGAACTCACCGCCCGCCTGACCCAGGCGGCCACCTCGATGGAGCAGCTGATCGGCCCGATGCAGTGGTCCTCCAGCGCCCGGCCGATCGCGGCGAAGGTGGAGTCCGATTCCAACGGGGTCTATCGGGTCGTCTGCTTCGTCGACGTGCTCACCAAGAACGTGCAGGCGCCCGACGGCGTCCAGTCCACTGCCACCTACAAGCTCGACATCGACAGCGGCCGGAACTGGGCCATCACCGAGATCAGCGGAATCGATTCCGCGCTCGGTGGCGGCGCGCCGCGTTGATCGGTTCGTGTCGGTTCTC
>NZ_BDBT01000024.1 GCF_001613125.1 Nocardia shimofusensis NBRC 100134 | reverse complement strand
CGCGATACCGTGCCCGCCGTTGCCCGCGGCCCCGGCCCGAGCGGCGGGCGGGCCGTTGCGCACCCGCAGATCGAGGCTCACCCGGCAGTCGATCCGCACCCGCACCTCGGCCCCCGGCGCGTGCCGGGAGGCGTTCGACAGTGCCTCCTGCACGATCCGGTAGAGCGCCAGGCCGGAGACGTCGGAGACCGCGCCCAACTCGCCCTCGATCACCCACTCGATCGTGACGCCCGCGCGCCTGGCGCCCTCGAACAGGGCAACGACCTCCGGCGCGGTCGGCTGGGGGGAATGCTCGGGCGCCACGCCGTCGCTGCGCAATACGCCGAGCATCCCGCGGATCTCGTTGAGCGCCTCGCGGGCGGTGACCGAGATGGAGTCGAATTCGGCGCGCACGGCCGGTGTCACGCCCTCGACCCGATAGGGCGCGGTCTGCGCCTGCACCACCACCAGCGACATGTGGTGGGCGACGACATCGTGCAGGTCGCGGGCGATGCGTGCCTTCTCCTCGAGAATGGCCCGCCGCGCGCGCTCCAGCTCGGTGTACTCCTCCTGCTGCACGAGCTGCCTGCGCGAGAGCACCAGCCTGCGCACCAGCCAGGCGATCAGCACCACGACGGTCAGCGCGATCGGCCAGCCCCACGCCGCGTCGGCCAGCGCGTCGCCCTCCCCGGGCATGGTGGTGCCGAACAGCATGGCGGTCGAGATCCAAGCCACCAATACGACTCGTACGGGCGCCAGCAGGCCGACCGCGAACAGCAGCACGATCAGTGACAACACGTGCACGACCTGGAACGGCATCTCGTTGCCCGGCTGATGCGGAATGGCCAGCGCGATGACCAGCGCCGACCCGGCCGATATCGCCCAGCCCAGTGCCGGGTTGATTCGCACGAGCAGCACCGGCAGCGCCGCGAGCGCGGCGACCAGTGGCTGCGCACCCTGGGCTACCACGTGCGTCAGATGCAGCGTGGACCAGGCGACGATGTAGAACACCAACACCACCACGCCCGTGGCGACGTCGAGCCAGACCACCGCGGACAGGCCGCGCAGACGGTCGCGGATCCGGCGGCGCGGGCCGGTATCGAGGTCGGTGTCGCTGGGGACGTTCATGCCTCCAACCCTAGGAACTCCGGGCGTCGCGCGCCCTCGTACCCGCGAGGGAACTCGACCCCCTACCCCGGTACGGGGTCACCCGCCGTACGGCCCGCACGAGTGATCATCGGACCGCTCCCCAGCGGGACGCCCGGGGGCGATCGTCCTCCATAGCGTCGGACACCATGATCACCACGCCTGTCGCCGCCGATCACCGTGCGGCTCACCGTCGTCGGCCGCTCGCCGCGCTGGCCGCCGCCGCCCTGGCCGCCAGCGCGGTCACCACGGTCGTTGTGCCTGTCGCGGGCGCGGCGCCTGCCCCGCTCCCCGAGAACGCGGCTGCCTCGGCAGCCGTCACCGCCCTGAGCCGGGGAAGCACCGAAATTCTCGCCGTGCCCGCTGGTTTCGCCGCGACGTTCGGCTACACACCGGTGCGCCACGGCAGCATGATGATCAAGCCGACCGGCGAGTGCTCGTCCCCGGTTCCGCTGCCCACCGAGTTCGAGACCGCCTGCAAAGCGCACGATCTCGGGTACGACCTGCTGCGCTACGCGCGGCTGCACGATCAGCCGCTGGGCCCCTGGGCACGCCAGACCGTGGACGCCACACTGGAACACGCGATGCGCGAATCCTGCACGACCCGCCCCGAGGCCGTGGCCCGGGCGCGGTGCACGGTGATGGCAGCCGTCGCGAGCGTGTTCGTCGATCTCAACTCGCGTCGCGAGGGTTACGGCTCGCCCGTGGTGAGTTCGGCGACCGGCCGAGCCGAGGGGGTGGCGCGGTGAGTGTCACCACGCGACGCCCAGGCCGCGACATCCCCCATCTCGTCGCGGTACGAGCTCGGGACAGCGGCCCCGGCGGCCTGTCCGCGGCAGATCTTCCGCTGCCCCGGATCGGCACCTCGCTCGGTATCGCCGTGGGTGTGGCGGCGTCGCTCGCGCCCGGGTTGCTTCCGCGCACAGCGGGGGCGCAGGCCATCCTGACCGGGTTGCTCGTGGCCGGGGCGCTGGGCGTGGCCGCGGCGCTCGGATGGGCGCTGCGCCGATGCGGGGTCGGCACCGATCGGCAGTCCGGGCGTGCCGCAGTCGCGATCGCGGTGGCCGTGGCGCTCACCGCGGCGACGTGGCGGGCGGGGCACTGGCAGAACGGTTTACGCTCGGCGATGGGAATCGCGCCGATCGACCCGTGGTACTGGGCGAGGTGCGCGTTCGGGGCAGCGGTGCTCGCGGGCGCGCTGGTCACGGTGGGGCGGCCGGCGCGGCGGTTGCTGGGGGCTCTGCGGACCGGCCGGACGGTTGCCGGAGCTGTCGCCGTGGCGCTCGTCGGCTGGTTCGTGCTGGCGCCGGGCATCGTCGACTGGCGGATGACGACCTATGCCGCGGCCAACGCCGCGTTCGACCCCGTTGCGCCGCCGCGGATTCCGGCCCCGCACTCCGGGAGTGCGGAATCGGAGGTGGACTGGGCAGGCCTGGGCAGGCAGGGGCGCCGGTTCGTCGGCGGCGCGCAGGACGGGCCGATCCGGGTGTACGTGGGCGTGGATTCCGCGCCGGACCCGCGGGCCCGGGTGGCGCTGGCGATCCGGGAACTGGAGCGGTCCGGCGGCTTCACGCGCGGAAATATCGTCGTCGCGGTGCCGACCGGGTCCGGGTGGATCGACGGCAATGCCGTGACCGGCTTCGCCGAACGCTTCGGCGACGATGCGGCCGTCGTGGGTGTGCAATACGCCTACACCCCCAGTTGGGTGAGCTTCGTCTTCGGCCGCGATCAGGCCGTGACGGCCGCGCGCGAGCTGTTCACGGCGATCGAGGAGCGCATCGCGACGATGACGCCGAGGCCGCGGCTGTTCGTGTACGGACAGAGCCTGGGCGCCTACGGCGGCAGCGGGATCTTCGCCGACGAGGCCGACCAGGACCGGCGCACCTGCGCGGTGCTGTGGGCGGGACCACCGGCGAATCGGGCGCTCCGCGCCGGCGCGACAGTACTGGCCAACAGCTCCGACCCGGTCGTGCACTGGTCCCCCGCACTGCTGTGGCGCGCACCCGCGCTCACGGGTGTCCGTCACGACGCACCGCTGCCCCGCTGGCTACCGGTGCTCTCCTTCCTCCAGACCACCGCCGACCTCCTCGGCGCCCTGGACGCGCCCGCCGGTCACGGTCACCGCTACGGCACCGACCAGGGCACCGCGCTGGGCGATTGCGGCGCTCCGGTCGACGAACAAGGTTGACGCGAGATAGAACATGTTCTAATTTCAGGCATGGCCTTCGTCGTCGACACCACCGTGTACATCGATGCCCCCGCCGATGTCGTCTGGCAAGTGATCACCGATTTCCCCCGCTACGGCGAATGGAATCCCTTCGTCGCCGAATGCTCGAGCACGCTGATCCCCGGCACGCCGATCGACATGGTGGTGGATCTCGGCGGCCCGAAGCCCAAGCGCCAGCGCGAGTTCGTCCGCACGCACACTCCCGGCCGGGAATTCAGCTACACCATGAAGCCGGTCCCCCTCGGCACCTTGCACAGCTTGCGCAGTCACACGGTCACCGAGGTCAACCCGCAGCGCACCCGCTACGAATCGCACTTCGAACTCGGCGGCTGGCTGCATCCCGTCGTGGCCGCCGCGCTCGGCAAGCAACTGCGCCGGGGGTTCGAGGGCATGACCGCCGCGGTGCAGCGCCAAGCCGAGACACTGCGCGCACGCTGACCCACGTCGCCACAGCGTCCGGGCGAGCCCGGGCTACCGAGCCGTGCGCCGTTCCGGTTGTGCGAGTAGATGAGCCGAAACGGCTTCCAAGGCGGCGTCGGCATAGGCCTCGGTGAGGCCGCCGAGCCCCAGCGACCAGCGCATCTGGATCGGGCCGAGCAGGAGGTCCACGGCCAGCTCGAGATCGAGGCCGGGCCGGAGTTCTCCGGAGTCGACGCCCGCCGCCAGGCGATTCGCCAGCGCCGCCCGCTGAGGTAGCAGGAGCCGTTCGCGGTAGGCCTGCGCGAGTGTCGCGTCCTGCTGGATCTCGATGTACATCGCGCGCAGGAAGCCCTCGACAATCGGGTCGGTGAGGGCGGCGATCGAGCCGCGCAGCAGAGGGCGCAGGTCGGCGCGCAGGTCTCCAGTATCGGGGAGCGCGAGACCGTCCGGCCCCGAGTCCTTGTCGAGCATGGCGTCGAAGACCACAGCACCCTTGGAAGGCCACCAGCGATAGATCGTCTGCTTGCCGACGCCCGCCCGCGCCGCGATCGCCTCGATGGTCAGCTTCGCGTAGGGCAGTTCGCCGATGAGCTCGCCGGTCGCCGCGAGAATCGCCGCCCTGGCTCGTTCGCTTCGCCTGGCCACATTGGATGCTTCGGTCACGCGCCCCAAGCTACCAGATAACGAGACGATACGTCTCGTCTTGACACATGCGCACTCCGCTGCCACTCTTTCGAGACGAGACGCAGCGTCTCGCAACGAAAGGACAACGACATGACCCGAACCTGGTTCATCACCGGCGCCAACCGCGGCCTCGGCCGCGCCTTCACCGTGGCGGCGCTCGGCGTGGGCGACCGGGTCGTCGCGACCGCCCGCGATCCGCGGACCATGGCCGATCTGTCCGACGATCGGCTGATCGTGCTGCCTTTGGACGTGCGCGACCGCGCGGCTGTCGTCGACACCGTACGGACGGCCCTCGCGCGCACGGACGGCATCGACGTGGTGGTCGACAATGCGGGCTACGGTCTGGTCGGCGCGATCGAGGAGCTCTCCGAAACACAGGTGCGCGAGCAGATGGAGGTGAATTTCTTCGGCGCACTGTGGGTTTCGCAGGCGATCGCGCCACACATGCGCGAGCGTGGCAGCGGGCGCATCGTGCAGATCTCCACCGTCGGCGCGGTCGGCAGCCTGCCGCTGTTCGGCGCGTACAACGCGAGCAAGTGGGCGCTGGAGGGTTTCAGCGCGGCGCTGGCCGATGAACTGCGCCCGTTCGGCGTGCACGTGACGCTGGCACAACTCGGCGGCTTCGCCACCGACTGGGCCACCTCCAGCATGCGATTCGGCACCGCGCTGCCCGCCTATGACGATGTGCGCGAGAGGATTCTGGGGCTAAGCACCTACCCTGAGTCGCAAGTGGGCACCCAGGGGACGACCGCGCCGGCCGCAAAGGATTCGACCGCGCCGCAACCGACCGCGGCCGGGACGCCTCCGACGGAATCCGCCGAGACGGACCCGACCACACCGGCACCAGGCGCCCCGGAGACGGACGCGGCACAGGCCGAATGGATCGATGCCCCACCGGAAGTCGCCGCGCGGGCCCTACTCGAGCTGGTGAACATGCCGAATCCGCCGCTGCGCAAGATCATCGGCCCTGGGGCACACCAGATGGTGACGATGGCACTCGACCAGCGACGGATCGACTACCTCACCGATCCCGAATTCGCCTGGCCCGCATGACCGACGAGCCCGCACCTGTACGGTGCGGGCTCGTCGAGTGTGACCTGTCCGATCCGGGATCGGGCGAGCTCGAGCTCAGGCGGTCGGCACCCCGGCGATCGGACCGCGCGCGGCCTCGTACGCCGCGCCGACCCGGTAGAGCCGGTCGTCGGCCAAGGCCGGCGCCATGATCTGCAGACCGACCGGCAGGCCGTCGTCCTCGCTCAGACCGGAAGGCACCGACATGGCCGGATGGCCCGCCAGGTTCGTCGGCAGCGTGCACAGGTCCGACAGATACATGGCCAGCGGGTCGTCGACCTTCTCGCCCAGCTTCCACGGAGTGAACGGGCTGGTCGGCGAGACCAGCACGTCGACCTGCTCGTAGGCCTTGTCGAAGTCCCGGGCGATCAGCGTGCGGACCTTGAGGGCCTGGCCGTAGTACTCGTCGTAGTAGCCGGCCGAGAGCGCATAGGTACCGATCATGATGCGGCGCTTGACCTCGGGGCCGAAACCGGCCGCGCGGGTCATCGCCATGACCTGCTCGGCGCTGCGCGTGCCGTCGTCGCCGACGCGCAGGCCGTAACGCATGGCGTCGAAGCGCGCCAGGTTCGACGACACCTCCGACGGCATGACCAGGTAGTAGGACGGCAGACCGTACTCGAAGTGCGGGCAGGACACCTCGACCACCTCGGCGCCGAGTTCCTTCAGCACCGCCACCGCGGCGTCGAAGGACGACAGCACACCGGACTGGTAGCTGTCGGAGTGCAGCTCCTTGACCACGCCGACCTTCACCCCGCGCAGATCACCGGAAGCGCCCCGACGGGCCGCCTCGACCACGGGCGGGACCGGCACATTGCGGGAGGTGGAGTCGCGCGGGTCGTACCCGGCGATCACCTCGTGCAGCAGCGCGGTGTCGAGCACGGTGCGACCGCAGGGGCCGCCCTGGTCCAGCGAGGAGGCGCAGGCGACCAGGCCGTAGCGCGAGACCGTGCCGTAGGTGGGCTTGGTGCCGACGGTCGCGGTGACCGCGGCGGGCTGACGGATGGAACCGCCGGTGTCGGTGCCGATGGCCAGCGGCGCCTGGTGCGAAGCCAGCGCGGCCGCCGAGCCGCCGCCGGAGCCGCCCGGGATGCGGGTGGTGTCCCACGGGTTGCGGGTCGGACCGTAGGCGGAGTTCTCGGTGGAGGAGCCCATCGCGAACTCGTCCATATTGGTCTTGCCCAGGATCGGGATGCCCGCGGCGCGCAGCTTGCCGGTCAGCGTCGCGTCGTACGGCGACATCCAGCCCTCGAGGATCTTCGAGGCGCAGGTGGTGGGCATGTCGGTCGTGGTGAACACGTCCTTGAGCGCCAACGGGACTCCGGCCAGCGGCGAGGCCGGGGCGTCACCGGCGGCCAGCGAGGCGTCCACCGTGGCGGCGGCCTCGAGCGCGCGCTCACCGGCGACGTGCAGGAAGGCGTTGATCTCGCCGTCGACCTCGGCGATGCGGTCCAGATGCGCCTGGGTCACCTCGACGGAGGTCACCTCGCGGGCGTGGATCCGCTGTGCCAGCTCGGCCGCGGTGCTCGTGGTCAAACCGCCGCTCATTCGCCCTCCACTGTGTCTTGCGGGAGTTCCCGCACCCCGTCGGTCGAACGATCGGCTGCGCGATTGTGGATCATTCGCCCTCCCCGAGAATCTGCGGAACCATGAACCGCTGTTCCTCCACGGCAGGGGCGGCGGCGAGCGCCTCGTTCGGCGTCAGACCCGGCACCACCGCGTCGACACGGGTCACATTGGTCTCCGGGTCGGGCGAGGCGGTCGCGGGGACATCGGCGGCGGCGACCTCGGAGATGGTCCGCACGTGGCTCAGGATCGAATCCAGCTGACCGGCGAACTGATCCAGTTCGGCATCGGACAGCGCGAGCCGGGAAAGCCGGGCGAGGTGTGCTACCTCGTCGCGGGAGATGGCGGGCACCGCGGAACCCCTTTCGGCATGGAGAGCGTCGGGAACGGCTGGGCATGGAACCGTCGGGCAATACCCTACCGACCCCGCTCCGCGGCCCGTCATCGCCGCCACCCTCCGACGACAGACCACCGCACCCAGAGCGACACGCCGCGATTCGGACAACTCGCCGTGTGGCATGTGTCACGCCACGCGCTTCGACTCGATAACCGACCGCTGCGGGTGTAAATATTGCCTGACCCGGGTAACCGAGCAGCAGGCTCGGCCCAGAGGAAAGGAATGCGCGTGTCTTATCTGCTCCGCGTGCAACTTCCGGATCGCCCGGGAAGCCTCGGCGCCCTCGCGCTCGCACTGGGCACGGTCGGAGCCGACATCCTGTCGCTCGACGTGGTCGAGCGCGGCGCAGGCTTCGCAGTGGACGATCTCGTCGTGGAAGTGGCGCCCAACGCGCTGCCCGACACGCTCATCACCGCCGCGGAAGGAATTCCCGACGTCCACGTCGATTCCATCCGGCCGTACTCGGGCCTGCTCGACACCCACCGGGAACTCGAACTCATCGATCAGGTCGCCGGCGCGCGCGACGACCGGCTGCAGATCCTGGTCGACGGCATCCCCCGGGTACTGCGCGTCGGCTGGAGCACCATCCTCGACTCCGGCCCGCAGGGCGCCTACCGGGTCGTCGGCAGCCAGAGCGCGCCGCAGACCCAGGCATCCTCGGCTCCCTGGATGCCGCTGGACAAGCCCACCGTCCTCGACCCCGACGGCGACTGGGTGCCGCAGATCTGGCGCGACATGGACACCAAGCTCGCCGCCGCGCCGCTCGGCAACACCGGCAAGGTGCTGATGCTCGGCCGCCCCGGCGGTCCCGGTTTCCGGCCCTCGGAGGTCGCGCGGTTGGGTTACCTCGCCGGCATCGTCGCCACCGTCCTCGGCTGATTCGCGCGCCGGTCGCCGGCCGCGCGCCACGCCATCGGATTCCATTGGAAGCCAGTGCCCTTCGGAACGGCGGTGCTCTGTGGGAGATCGCCGTCGCGGCTGCCGGAGGCGCGCACCCACCGTGCGGTGCGGACCGGGCAGGAGGCCCGCTACCGGTTCGGCGACGGGTCCGGCGGGGGCACGTCGACGGCGATCTCCCCGCCCAGCGCGTAACCGCCGGACAGCCGTAGGTCGTCGCCGCTCCAGAAGCGGCCCGGGTCGTACCAGTTCGGGCTGCGTTCGGCCGGAAGCAGATCCATCGCCTGATATGTGGCGGCGACGATCTCGGCGCAGTACGCCTTCTCCAGCTCCCCCGGGTCGGGCCGCCCTCGCCTGCGCCGCGGCATCCGGATCCGCCCGCGCAACCACCGGCCTGCCAGTCCGGCCGTCGAGGGGAACGGGGTGCCGTCGAGCCGGGCGATGGTGCGCAGCAGACCGTCCTCCATCTCCCGCGTCACCGGATCGTTCAACTGGCGCAACCACGCGCGCTGCCCGTACCGGTGCGCCCACACCAGCACGGCGTCGCGCAGATTGTGCAGTTGCACACCACGATGGGTGCTGCCGGTCCACATATCGGTCAGCGAGTGGCCGAGTTCGGCGTGCCAGATCAGCGCGGGCAGATCGTCGATGACGACCGACATCCCGACGTGGTTGACCGGGCTGTTGGTCGTCATCCGGATCACCCGGTCGGCGGTGGAACTGCCTCGGAACAGCCAGATGTCGCCGGTTCTGGTGATGTCGAGCGCCCGGTCGAGGCTGAGGCTCCTACCCGTCATGGCGTTAGCCTAGGGGCATGAGGTGGTGGAAGGCAGTGGGTTTGGCAGGGGCGGCCGGTGTGGTCGCCACCGGTGTGATCGTGGTGCGTGCCGAACGCCGCCGCCGCGCCTACACACCCGAGCAGGTCCGCGAACAACTCCACACGCGGTTCGCGCAGGCCACCGCGGCCGAGTCGGCGTTGTCGCCCGCCGAGCGGGAACCGACGCGGGCACACCGGCTGCGCGAGCGCCTGCGCACAGTGCTGCGGCGCCGGTCCATGTCGTGACCACCGCGAAAGACCACCCACCACCCGACTGCTGATCGGATCACTTCTGCTCGCCGATCGCGACGAAGCTGTGGCCGACCCGGTGGGTTCGGACCGATCCCGCCGGCTTCGAGCCGAGCACGGTGGTGGAGATGCCCGACCGGATCGAATCAGCCGGAGGCCGAATCGAGCGGAAGCCGCATGACGGTGAGCCGCAGACCCGAGGGCGTCACCCAATCCCGTTGCGGCGCATGGGTGAAGCCGAGGCGGTCGTAGAGACGACGGGCGTCGGCCATCGCGGGCATGGTGGTGAGCACCACGGCGTCGAAGGCTTCGATGCGGGCGAGTTCGATGACGGTGCGCACCAAGGCCGTTCCCGCGCCGAGGCCGCGCGCCCCGGAGGACACCGCCAACATGCGGAACTCGAGTTCGCCGGGGCGAGCGATGTCGGCATAGGGGGTGCCGGGGCGGGCGACGGTCAGGGAACCGACCACCTCGCCGTCGTGCTCGGCGACCAGCAGGGTGGCCGAACCCGCGCGACGGGCGGTGTCGGCGAGCTCGTCGGCGTAGGGGCTCTCCGGGGAGATGTACCCTTCGCCGACGTAGACGGCGACCGTCAGCGCACCGATGCTGTCGTGGTCGGCGGTGGTGGCCGTGCGCACCGTCAGCTCGGTCGACGTACTCGGGCGAGCCGGGCTCGGGTCTGCCGCGCTCGTGTCCGCCGCACCCAAGTCTGCCGCACCCAAGTCCGCGGCGCTCGAGTCCGCCGTGCCCAGGCCTGCGGCGCTCCGGTCCGCCGCACCTGGGTGCGCCGGGATCGAGTGCGTGGTGCGCGGGTGTGCGGTGCTCGCGTGCGTGGGCTCGGCCGTGCGGCGGGTCTCCGTCGTGCCGTTGCGGTGCCAGCGCGCGGTCACGAGTCGATCCCCGGGCCGCTGGAGACGATCAGCTGCCAGCGGTCGGGTTTGCCGGCCGGGTAGACCACCGGCCAGTCCTGGCCGATCTGCGGCCACTGCGCCCCGTCCCACACGAATCGCCGGTAGACCGTGGTCGGGGAGACCGAGGGGCCGCTGAGGTCGCCGGTGATCGTCACGAACTGCTCGCCCATCGCCTGCGGGCGCGGACTCACGCCGGTGATGCGCAGCGTGCCGTACTCCGGCTCGGCCGGTGGGTGGCCGGGTCCACGGCCGCGGCGGTAGGAGACCAGCAGCGCCACCACCACGGCGACCAGGATGATGAGCATCGCGAACTCCATGCCATCCATCCTAGGAGCGCGCTCCCCCTGGTCCCGTGACGGCACCCGGCCCCTCGCTGCCGCCTGCCGTACGCACCAGGCAAGCTTTTGCGCGCACCTGCACCATCGAGCGGGTGCACTACGAGCGGCCGTTGCCGCGGTCGATGAGGCCGCCTCCTCCCGTCAGCGCACCGTCAGTTCGCTGGCGCCCCGCTCGTTGCGGCGCACCTGCCAGACCGTCGAGCGGGTGCGCTGGGAGCGGCCGTTGCCGCGGTCGATGACGCCGCGGTCGTCGGTGGTGAACACCAGCTGGGCGCCGTGGGTGTTGGTCTCCGGGTTCTGGAAGAGCTGGACGAGGCGGTCGGTCTGATCGCCGGACAGACCCGCGCCGATGTCGTCGACGGCCAGCACGCGGCCGGTGTCCAGTGCGTCGAGCATGGTGGGCAGCAGTCGGAGCAGGGCGAGGGTGGACGAGGATTCGTCGGTGATCTCGAACGGGATGTCGATGCCCTCGTGGACCAGTTGCAGGCCGACGCCGCGGCGGGCGACCATGCGCGCGTAGAGGGCGTCGCGGGCCGAACGCAGGTTGGTCAGTTCGCGCTCCAGCAGCAGCGGGGTCAGTCCGTTCTGCTCGAGCAGGCGATCGGCGTGTGCCGGCGAGGCGGCGGCGAGTTCGGCGTGCTCCGCGGCGGCGGCGATATCGGCGTCGAGTTCGCGCAGGTAGTCGGCGTAGAGCGGATCGGGTTCGGCGACGAGCAGATCGGCGATGCCCAGGTCGGCGGTGCGCAGCAACAACAGCAGGCGCGCGGCGTGCTCGGCCGAGCGCGAGATGTGACCGCCCAGGCGGTGCGCCACGTCGTCCGGGTCGATCGGGCCACCGATCACCTCGAGCATGGAAGAGAACCAGCGGTAGGCCGGCACCAGCGCCTCGGCGTACATCTGCCCCGCCAGGCTGAGCAGCAACGCGTTCGGCCGCACCAGCGGGACCAGCGCGGCGATGCCGTAGCGGGCGGCCTCGAACATCGGGCCGATCTTGATCTCGGTGCCGACGCGTTCGAATACGATCCGTTTGCGCGAGCGCGGATGGCTGTGCAGCCATTCGGCGGTCACATCGGCATTGTCGAGGCGGAAACCATAGGTGTACGGGCAGCCCTCGGCCACGAAGGCGACCTCGAACTCCGTCGGCCGCTGCGGGTGCGCCAGATGCGGCGAGCGCACCGGCCCCGCGTACGGGTCCCACCCGGTCACCGAGTTCAGCACCGCGTCGCGCATCCGGTCCAGCGCGTGGATCAGGCTCGACTTGCCCGCGGCCGGACCGCCGTGGATCGCGGTCACCGGCACCGCCACCGGGCCACTGCCCTTGGTCAGTCGCAACTCCTGGGTTTCGGCCAGCGAACGGTGATTGGTCACCTGGAAACTGCGCAGCATGCCGTCATACTTCCCGGTGTCCCGGCGCCGGCGCACGGCAACCCGCCGGTTCCCGCCGCGTTCACGGCACGGCCCGGCTTCTTCACCCCCGACGACCCCCACCGGTGCCGGGGCGGAACGTCCACCGGAACAGCGGTGCTGAAGATGTGCGCGACGAGCCGGTCAATGGTGATCATCGACACCGATGGCAGGCGCACAGGCGGCCGCCGACACATCGAACTCCGCTCCCCCGCTGCGCTCGGCTCGCACGCGATGGGCAGAGCAGCACGGTCCAGGTGCGCAGAAGTAGGCGCTATTCCGCAGGCTCCGTGGCATCGTCGGCGGCGGGGGTGACCGCGGCGGGCCCGTGTTCGAGCAGTCGCACGAATCCCTCCTCGTCGAGGATCGGCACCCCGAGTTCCTCGGCCTTGGCGGCCTTGGAGCCGGGCGCGTCGCCGACCACGACGAAGGCGGTCTTCTTCGACACCGACCCGGCGGCCTTGCCGCCGCGCACCAGGATCGCCTCCTTGGCCCCGTCACGCGAAAACCCTTGCAGCGAGCCGGTGACCACGATGGACAGGCCCTCGAGAGTGCGCTCGATGGACTCGTCGCGCTCGTCGACCATCCGCACCCCCGCGGCGCGCCACTTGTCCACGATGGCGCGGTGCCAGTCGACGGTGAACCATTCGGCCACCGCCGCCGCGATGGTCGGGCCGACGCCGTCGGTCGCCGAGAGTTCCTCCACGCTCGCCTGCTCGATGCGCTCGATGTCGGCGAATTCCGCGGCGAGTGCCCGTGCCGCGGTCGGACCGACGTGGCGGATGGACAACCCGACCAGCACCCGCCACAGCGGCTGGTCCTTGGCGGACTGCAGATTCTGCAGCAGCCGTCTGCCGTTGGCGGACAGGCCGCCCTCTTTGTTGGTGAACAGCGAGGTCGTCAGCAGACGGGCTTCGTCCAGATCGAACAGATCGCCCTCGTCGCCGATCGCCCCCGATTTCAGCAGGTCGATGGCGGCCTCGTAACCCAGCGCCTCGATGTCGAAGGCGCTGCGCCCGGCCACGTGGAACACCCGCTCGCGCAACTGGGCGGGGCAGTGCCGCTGGTTCGGGCAGCGGATGTCGGCGTCGCCCTCCTTCTCCGGAGCCAGCGCGGTGCCGCACTCGGGGCAGTGCGTGGGCATGACGAACTCGCGTTCGGCGCCGGTGCGCGCGTCCACCAGCGGCCCGAGCACCTCGGGGATGACGTCGCCGGCCTTGCGGATGGTGACGGTGTCGCCGATCAGCACGCCCTTGCGCTTGACCTCGGAGGCATTGTGCAGGGTCGCCATCGCGACCGTGGAACCGGCGATCGGCACCGGCTCCATCACCGCGAACGGGGTGACACGCCCGGTACGGCCGACGTTCACCGCGATGTCGAGCAGCTTGGTCGTGGCCTCTTCCGGCGGGTACTTGTATGCGGTGGCCCAGCGCGGCGCGCGCGAGGTGGAGCCGAGGCGACGCTGCAGCGCGATTTCGTCGACCTTGATGACCTGGCCGTCGATCTCGTGCTCGATGTCGTGGCGGTGCTCGCCCCAGTAGGCGACCCGCTCGATCACCGCGTCGATGCCGCGCACGACCCGCGCGTGCTCGGACACCGGTAGCCCCCAGGCCGACAACGCCCGGTAGGCCTCGGACTGCGAGGTGAAGGCGGCGCCCTCGAGGCGTCCGACGCCGTGGCAGATCATCCGCAGTTTCCGCCGCGCCGTCACCGCCGGGTCCTTCTGGCGTAGCGAGCCCGCCGCGGTGTTGCGCGGGTTGGCGTAAGGCGGTTTGCCTTCGGCGACGATGGAGGCATTCAGCGACTCGAAGTCTTCGAGCCGCATGTACACCTCGCCGCGCACCTCGAGCACCGTGGGCACGGGGAACTCCGCGCTGTCGGTGAGCCGGGCGGGGACGTCCTCGACGGTGCGGGCGTTGAGCGTCACATCCTCGCCGGTGCGGCCGTCGCCGCGGGTGGCGCCGCGCACCAGCCTGCCGTCCTCGTAGACGAGGTTCAGCGCGACACCGTCGATCTTCACCTCGCACAGGTAGTGCAGGTCCGAACCGGTCTCGGCTTCCACCCGCGCGGCCCAGGCGCGTAGCTCGTCGTAGTCGAAAACGTTGTCGAGGGAGAGCATCCGCTCGAGATGGTCGACGGCGGTGAAGTCGGTGGCGAAGCCGCCGCCCACCAGTTGGGTCGGGGAATCCGGGGTGAGCAGGTCGGGGTGGCGCTCCTCCAGATCCTGCAACTCGCGCAGCAGGGCGTCGAACTGAGCGTCGGAGACGACGGGCGCGTCGCGCACGTAGTAGCGGAACTGGTGCTCGCGCACCTCTTCGGCCAGTTCCTGCCAGCGCAGCCGATCCTCCTCCGAGGCCGCGAGCTGCTGCACCGTGCCGGCTCCCGCCGAGCCCGTCATCGGGCCCGTTTCCGACTCGTCGTCATCCACCGTGGAGTTCGCCGAAGCAGTGGAGTTCGCCGAAGCAGTGGAATCCGCAGCCTTGTCCCTGTCACTCACGAAAAGCACATTAGCCGAGCCCACCGACACGTTCCCGCACGTCGGCGGTGGTTCACCGGGCCCCGAGCGACTCCGGATCCTCGGCGTAGGCGCGGGTGACCTCGGCGGCCAGGGTCAGCGCGCGCCGTGCCCAGGGCAGCGGCGCGCCGCCGAGACCGCAGGCCGGAGCGACCAGTATCCGACGGGCCAGCGTGGCGCGGGGAAAGCCGAGGCGGTCGATCAGGCGCACGCCGGGTTCGGCGATCTCGCGCCAGGTGACGGTGCCCGCGGGTTCGGTGGTGGGGATTAGGCCGAGCACGAGTTTCTTGCCCGCGTCGAGCGTTTCGCCGAGCGAGTCGAGGTCGGCGGTGCCGATATGGGCGACGTCGATGGCCAGGGCGACCGCCGCGGTGCGCCGCAACAGCGGCAGCGGCGGGTTGGCGGAACAGTCGTGCAGCACCACGGGAGCGCGCTGCGCTTCGATCACCCGATCCAGCACCGCCTGGGCCTCCGGTTCCGGGACCGCGCGCACCGTGTCGAGGACGCTGGCGCCGCGCAGCGCGCCGTCGAGCACCTCGCGCAGATTCGGCTCATCGAGCTGTACGACGACGTCGGCGCCCAGGCGCTTGCGCACCTCCTCGGCGTGCGCGGCCACGCCTTCGGCCAGCGACTCGGACAGATCGCGCACGGCACCGGGATCGGTGAGCACGCGATGGCCGGAAGGCAGTTCGATCTGCGCGGCCAGGGTCAGCGGGCCTGCCGCCTGCAGCTTGATCACCCGGTCCGTGCCCGCCGAACCCGATGTCTCCCACACTTCTTCGAGTGCGTCGAGATCGGCACGCAGCAGATCGCGGGCGCGCCGGGAGACCGCGCCGGGACGGGCGGCCAGCCGGTAGGCACGGGTGCTGGTGTCCAGACGCATGTCGACCAGCAGAGCCGACATGCGGCCGATCATGTCCGCGCCGATGCCGCGGGCGGGCAGCTCGACCAGATGCGCCAGGTCCGGCAGTTCACCGAGAACGGTCGCTGTTGCCTCGCGGGGATCGGTGCCGGGCCACGAGCCCATGCCGGTGGTGACGCCACCGCGCAGGATCTCGCGCGCCTGCCCGGCTCGGGCCCCTGCCGCCGCACCCGGCCCGTCGGCCGCCTCGGAATCGTTTGTCCGCGTTACCGTTTCCCTGACCACGACTTGCCCCTCACCACGATGCCACGTTCCCGGCGCTGTCCTGTCGACCGCGTTGTCCTCATGACCGCCGCGCCTCGCGGCGGCGCACCGTCGCGACGCGGTGGTGTCATGACCTTCGCGATGTCACCCCGCGGTCGCGTCGGCGGAGGTCTGCGCGGCTGCCCGGCTCTCCGCGGCGCCGTCAGCGCGGGCGGTGCCGGTGATGGTGCCGCTGCCGAGCACTCGGTCGCCTGCCTCGTCCGGGCGGTACAGCACCACGGCTTGGCCCTTCGCGACGCCGGTCAGCGGCTCGCGCAGGCGCACCAGCAGTCCCCCGTCGACCGCTTCGGCGACGGCGGGTGCGGTGCCGCCGTGCGCGCGCACCTGGGCCACGCAGTCGAACGGCTCCTCCGGCGCCCGGCCGGAGGTCCAGATCGCCCGGTCCGCGCGCACCTCCCAGACCTGCAGGTCTTCGGCCGAGCCGACCCGCACCGTGCCCGAATCGGGGTCGATGTCGGTCACGTAGCGGGGCTTGCCGTCGGCCGCGGGGCCGCGCAGGCCGAGCCCCTTGCGCTGGCCGATGGTGAAGCCGTGCACGCCCTCGTGCTCGGCGAGCACCCGGCCGTCGGTGTCCACCAGCGCGCCCGGCCTGACGCCGATCCTGGCGCCGAGGAAGGCGCGGGTGTCACCGGAGGGGATGAAGCAGATGTCGTGACTGTCTGGCTTGTTCGCCACCGCCAGGCCGCGCTCGGCGGCCTCTTCCCGGATCCGCGGCTTGGGGGTGTCGCCGACCGGGAACATCGCGCGCGAGAGCTGCTCGGCGGTGAGCACGGCCAGCACGTAGGACTGGTCCTTGTCCGCGTCGACCGCGCGGCGCAGCACCCCGTCGGACAGCCGCGCGTAATGGCCGGTCACCACGGCGTCGAAGCCGAGGGCGACGGCGCGGTCGGCCAGCGCGGAGAACTTGATCTTCTCGTTGCAGCGCAGGCACGGATTCGGAGTCTCACCCGCGGCGTAGGCGGCGACGAAATCATCGATCACGTCTTCCTTGAAGCGATCGGCGAAATCCCACACGTAGAACGGGATGCCGAGCACGTCGGCGGCACGGCGCGCGTCACCGGCGTCCTCCTTGGAGCAGCAACCGCGTGAACCGGTACGCAACGTGCCCGGTTCCGCCGACAGCGCCAAGTGCACGCCGACCACCTCGTGGCCCGCGTCGACCGCGCGTGCGGCCGCGACGGCCGAGTCGACGCCACCGCTCATCGCCGCGAGTACCCGCATCACACACCGCCTTTCACACCGGCGAGACCAGCTGCCCTGGCTCGCTCCACAACCTGAGGCAAAGCTTTCACGAGGGCGTCCACATCGGCGCGCGTCGAGGTGTGCCCGAGGGAGAATCGCAGTGAACCGCGCGCCGTGCGCTGGTCCACGCCCATCGCGATCAGCACATGGCTGGGCGCGGCCACGCCCGCATTGCACGCCGAGCCGGTGGAGCATTCGATTCCGGCGGCGTCCAGCAGCATCAACAGCGAATCGCCCTCGCAGCCCGCGAAGGTGAAATGCGCGTTGCCGGGCAACCGGGCATCGCCGGTCGGGCCGTTGAGCACCGCGTCGGCGACCACGTCGGTGACACCGGCGATCAGCCGGTCACGCAGCGCGGTCAGTTCCGCGGAGCGGGCGGACAGCTCGGCGACGGCATGGTCGAGCGCGGCGGCCATACCGACCGCGGCGGGGGTGTCGGAGGTGCCCGAACGCAGGTCGCGTTCGTGACCGCCGCCGTGCAGCAGCGGCACGCACGGCACCTGCCTGCCCAGCAGCAGCACGCCGATGCCGTGCGGTCCGCCGAATTTGTGACCGGTGAAGCTGGCCGCCGACAGTCCGCTCGAGGCGAAGTCGATCGGCAGCTGGGCGGCGGCCTGGACGGCGTCGCTGTGCATCGGCACGTCGAATTCCCGTGCCACCGCGGCGAGTTCGGCGATCGGCTGGATGGCGCCGACTTCGTTGTTCGCCCACATGACGGTGACCAGAGCGACCTCGTCTGCGTGCTCGGCCAATTCGGCGCGCAACGTCTCCGGCGAGACCAGGCCCTCGGCGTCGACCGGCAGCCAGGTGACCTGAGCGCCCTCGTGCTGCTCGAGCCATTCGACCGCGTCGATGACGGCGTGGTGCTCCACGGAGCTGACCAGTATCCGCCCCCGGCGCGGGTCGGCGTCCCTGCGCGCCCAGAAGATGCCCTTGACCGCGAGGTTGTCGCTCTCGGTGCCCCCGGAGGTGAAGATCACTTCCGACGGCCGCGCGCCCAGGTTCGCCGCGATCGACTCGCGCGCCTCCTCGAGCAGCCGCCGGGCGGTCCGACCGGACCCGTGCACCGAGGACGCGTTACCCGGCATGGCCAGGGCAGCCGTCATCGCCTCGATGGCGACGGGGAACATCGGTGTGGTCGCCGCATGATCGAGGTAGACCGTCTGGGGTGCAGCACCGATGACCGGACCCGAATAAGCCGACTTCATGACCAGTAAAGGATAGCCGTCGCGGTCTCGCCGATATTCCCGCACCGAAGAGGCGGCCGACGGCGCCCGGCGCGAGCAGGCCGGACTCGCCGATTGCCCGGGTTCACCAGGACCGGCGCGAGCACCGGCTCGGCGTCGCTGTCATGCGTACTCGGCGGCCGGCGCGACGGACGGGTCCTGCACGCGGGTCGCGGTGGCCTCGATCCACTCCGAGCTGTCGAGTCCGTGCCGGGACAACTCGCCGCCGCGCACTGCCCGCTCGCAGCGTCGTGCCAGCTCACGCCGGTCCAGCCCCGGGTACTCGAGTGGTTCGAGCACGATCTCTGCGGTGATCCCCGAGGAGCGCAGCACCCGCAGCGCCGAATCGAGGAACGAATCGGCGCCGACGAAGCCGGGGACGGTGCACTGGGCGCCGTGCCGGTCCAGATAGCGCAGGCGGATCGGCTGCACGAAGGCGCCCGCGTCGACGGCTGCCTGGAAGAAGGCGGGCCGCAGGCTGCCGTAGGCGCGACCGCACCAGGTCGTGCCCTCGGGGAACACCGCGACCGTCTCGCCGGTCGCCAGCCGCTGAGCTACTCGTTCGACGGTGGCGGGCAGGGCGCGCAGTCGCTCGCGTTCGATCGGGACGACCTTCATCAGCCGGGCGAGCGGGCCGAGCACCGGCCAGTCGACCAGGTCGGCGCGGGCCACGAAGCCCATCGGCCGTACCGCCACCAGCGCGAGCACATCGGTCCAGCCGACATGGCCGACGACGACGAGCACCCCGGCCGAACGCGGCGCCTGCTGAGGAACGCGCCGGTCCACCACCTTCAGGCTCATGCCGAGGCAACTCAGCGCGGCGTGGGCATAGCCGCGCCGCATCCGGTCGCGAACGACCGGCGGCGTCGCCACATGCGCCAGCGGGTAGCTCGTCAACAGTCCGGCGAGGCCGGCGACGCGGGCGATCACCCGCAGTGCGCCGACCCGCGCGGTGGGTTCGATGCAGGCGGGTCCGCAAGGGCTCGACGGCATCCACGCGTGCCCGAGCGCGTTCCCCGGAAGCCGGGCACTCGAGGGCGTCGCGCCCGCCACGCGCTCGGCGCCGCGACGCCGGTCGACAGCGGACTGCTCGGCAGAAGCCCGGTAGGCGGGGCGCTGCGCGCTGTCGGCCGGAGCGTCGACAGACGGGTTCGCGGTGCGCACTGTGTCGAACATGGCGAGACGTCCTTACCGGCCCGTGTCCAGGGCCGTCGCGGCGCCCTGCAGGCGCTCCAGGTACCGGGTGTCGACGGTGTCCATGCCGAGCAGCGCGACGAAGTCCGCGACCCCGAAATCCGGATCGTGCGCGGGTTCGCCGCAGATCTGCGCGCCCAGGCGCAGGTAGCCGCGCATCAGCGGCGGGAGCTTAGGGCGGGCGGGGGCGGGCAGTTCGTCGAGGGGACGACCGTCGACGACCACAGGCCGGAAGGGCCGGACCCGCAACTCCGGCGCCACGACATGCTTGGCCAGCAGCAGATCCCGCACGCCGCGCACATTGTGGCCCGCCGGGTCGCCGGGTTGTTCCTGCATCGGCACCGAGACGCAGCCCATCACCTGTTCATAGCCGGTGAGCTGGATGTAGTGCAGGATGCCCGCCCACATGAGGGTGAGCACCGAGCCGTTGCGGTGCTCGGGCACCACGCAGGCGCGGCCCATCTCCACGATGCGCCTGCCGTGCGGATCCAGCTGCGCCAGATCGAATTCGGTGGCGGTGTAGTACCCGCCCGCCGCGACGGCCTTGTCCGGCGGCAACATCCGGTAGCAGCCGACGAACTCGCCGCTGCGCTCGTCGCGGACCAGCAGATGGTCGCAGTGCTCGTCGAAACGGTCCGCGTCCAGGCCGGTTCCGTCGTCGGCGATGACGAATCCCGGTTCGTTGGCGAACACCCCGTAGCGCAAACGCTGGGCCGCTTCGCGATGCTCGGCGTCGGAGGCGACGACCAGCGCGTACCGCGAGCGCGGCGCGCCGGATTCCGCCGGGCCTGCCGGGGCTGTCAGCACAGACGTAACAGTCATGTCCCTGATGAAGCCAGGCCGACACTGCGATGGGGCGACCTCGAAGTGTCGCCCGAATGCCCGTTCGGTGAACGAGACCGAGGTCACACCCGCTGTTCACCGCGACGTCGCGAACCATTCGCGCCGACGCGGCGAACGCGTGACCCGAACGGCCGCTACGCGGCCGTGATCCGAACAGCCGCTACGCGGCGATGGGTGTGCGTTCCTCGGTCCGCTCGGCCTGCCGCTCCACCTCGTCGAAGCCGGGGCGTCCGGTACCGATGAAGGCGATCAGCCACGAGGCGACCGCGGCGAACCGGTTGCGGAAGCCGACCAGATAGAACAGATGCACCGCCAGCCACATGAACCAGGCGATGACGCCGCGGAAGCTGATGCTCTCGTTGAGCTTCGCGACCGCGCTGAACCGGCTGATCACCGCCATGCTGCCCTTGTCCCAATAGACGAAGGGGGTGCCGGGCCGGATCTTGCGGCGGATGATGTCGGCGGCGTGACGGCCTTCCTGCATGGCCACCGGCGACTGGCCGGGGTAGCCGTTGAGCGAGGTCATGTCGCCGATGGCGTAGATGTCGGCGTAGCCGCCCACGGTCAGATCCGGGTTGATCAACAGCCGTCCCGCACGATCGGTTTCGGCGCCGGTCACCTCGGCCAGCAGCTTCGCGAAGCCACCCGCCTGCACACCGGCCGACCACACCACCGTCTCGGCGGCGATCGTGCGCTCGGCGCCCGACTTGTCCTTGACGGTGACCGCACCGGGTTCGATATCGGTGACGAAGGTGTCCAGCAGCACATCGACACCGCCCTCGGTCAACGACTTCTTCGCGTATTCCGACAGCCCGCCGCCGAACGGCGGCAGCACCGCGCCCGCGCCCTCGACCAGGGTTACCGAAACCTTCTGGTGGAAATGCCTTTTCGCGAGCTCGGTGAGCTGGCCGGCCACCTCGACGCCGGTCGCGCCCGCGCCGACGACCACGAAACTCAGCAGCCGGTCCCTGGTCTCCGGGTCGGCCTTCGCGGCCTCGGTGAATACCCGTTCGATCTGCGCGCGCAGCAGCTTCGCGTCGTCGATGGTCTTGAGCGAGTAGGTCTTCTCGGCGAAATCGTCGCGGCCGAAGTAGGACTGCGACGCGCCGGTCGCCGCGATCAGCGAGCCGTAACGGATGCGGCGGACGCCCTGCTCGGTGCGGTAGGTCAGCACGGCGGCGTCGGGATCGATGCCGATCACGGTGCCGTGGCGGGTCTCACCGTTGTCGTGCCTGCGCAGGATCCGCTCGATCGGCGGGGCGATCTCCTCCGCGCCCAGCACACCGGTGGCGACCTGGTACAGCAGCGGCTGGAAAAGGTGCTCGCGGGTACTCGAGATCAGGACGTACTCGACCCCCGACTTCGCCAGCTGCTTGGCGGCGGCGAGCCCGCCGAACCCCGACCCGACAATGACCACATCTTTGTACTCGAGCACTCCGGCCCCCATAGCTTCCACGGTAACGACGTTGTTCATCACTTTCCTCCTCTGTCATGACAAACCGTTATCCGGAACTCGAATATTTCAGGGGTCAGGGCGCATAATTCAGATGACTCTTATCTGACTTGCTCATGAATGGAGATCGAAGTGGAGCTTCGGCAGCTCACGTACTTCGTCGCGGTATGCGAGGAGCTCAGTTTCAGCAGGGCAGCGGCCCGCTGCTTCATCTCGCAGTCGGCGATCAGTCACCAGATCGCCCGTCTCGAACACGACCTCGGGGTGCAGCTCTTCGAGCGCTCGACCCGATCGGTGGTGCCGACCGACGCGAGCACAAGATTACTACCACTGGCCAAGCAAATGCTCAGCCTGGAGTCGGCCATCCGGGCCGCGGTGCGCACCACCAGTCCGCGAATCCGGCTGGCCGCCAACATGTCCTTCGCCACCCGCTCGCTGTCGGCCATCGCCCGCGCCCGCGCCGCGCATCCCGACGCGGAGATCGAATTCGTCATCAAGCCGTTCCGTCAGCGCATCTCCGCGGTGGCCGACGGCGACTGCGATCTGGCGCTGATCCGCGGCAGCGTCCGGCAACCCGGTATCGACGTCGAGCAACTCTGGGTCGAGGACCTCATGCTCGCCACCGCCCCCGAACACCCCCTCGCCGGCCGCACCGACGTCACCCTCACCGAACTCGGCGCCTACCCCCTGCTACTACCCCCGGAGTCCGAACAGGTTCTGCTGCACAACGTCGTGCGCGCCGCCTTCGCCGACCTCCCCGTCGGCCCCACCTTCGGCCCGCCCATCCCACCCGACCACACCGCGACGATGGAACTGATCAACCACCCCGATGCCTGGACCATCCTCTACGCCAACAGTCCCACCGACGGCATCGCCACCGTCGAACTCGCCGACCACCCGCTGCGCATCCCGGTATCCGCCGTCCTGCGCACCGACGCCCGCCGCTCCCCCATCCTCAGCACCCTCCTCGACGGCCTCCACACCGCTTGACCTTTCGCCAGGTACGCGACGCTCACACACACCTCGAATCAGGAGAACTAATCCAACCATAGGATCTATGATTAATTTATGAGCGATGCCATGACCACCGTCTCCGTCCCCCGATCCCTACGCGACCGTCTCGCCGCCATCCGGCCGGGCAAGATGTCGGACACCATCGCAATACTCCTCGACGACTACGACCGGCGCCGCAATGCCGAGCGAATGGCTTTCGAGGAGCGCATGGCCGCCGCGCAGGCGAATAGCGCAGCCCGGGCCACCGGCGCAGCGTTCGCACAGCATTTGATAGACCTGGCAGCCGCCCAGGACGCCATCCGGTGACCGGCTATGTGCTCGACAACACCGTCCTGACCGCCTTCGCCCAAGGCGACGATCATGTAGCGAACACCTTGGCAGCGCTGGACGAGAACAGCATCCGGCTGTCCGTGCCGATTCTCGAACTGGCGACCGCCCAGGCCGGTCTGTCCGACGACCAGGCCGCGAGCATCGCCGGCTTGGTCACCCATCTGCCCGCAATCGAACTCGACGTCCTCGACGGCACCGACCCGGCCCGGGAACTCGCCCACGCAGCCGCATGGATCATCGACCCGCCCGATCTGGCGGCCGCGCACACCTCCGCTGTCGCCCATCGCCTGGACTGGGCGATACTCACCCTCGATCCGACCCGCTGGGAAGCGGTGAACATTCAACTGCCGTGGAAACCACGGATCATTCAACTCGCCGAACCACCCGACGGCGCCTGACAGGGTCGACGGATACCGAAATGCCCGGTCGGAGTAGGTACTCCGGCCGGGCGTATCGAGAGCTGTTCGCGGCATCCCCGCGGGGGGGCTCAGCCCTTGTGCGACTTGACCGCTTCGGTCAGCTGCGGGGCGACATTGAACAGGTCGCCGACGATGCCGTAGTCCGCGATCTCGAAGATCGGGGCTTCCTCGTCCTTGTTGACCGCCACGATGGTCTTGGAGGTCTGCATACCGGCGCGGTGCTGGATGGCGCCGGAGATGCCGAGGGCGATGTACAGCTGCGGGGAGACCGTCTTACCGGTCTGACCGACCTGGAACTGGCCCGGGTAGTAGCCGGAGTCGACGGCGGCGCGGGAAGCGCCGACGGCGGCGCCGAGCGAGTCGGCCAGCGCCTCGACGACGGCGAAGTTGTCGGCGGAACCGACGCCGCGGCCACCGGAGACGACGATGTTCGCCTCGGTGAGCTCGGGACGGTCACCGGCGACGACCGGCTCGCGCGAGGTCACCTTGACGACGCCCTCTTCCTGCGCGGGAACCTCGACGGCTACCTTCTCGCCCGCGCCTGCCTGCGCGACGGCCTCGACGGCGCCGGGACGCACCGAGATGACCGGCACGTCGCCGTTGGCCTTGGCCTCGACGGTGAACGCGCCACCGAAGATGGAGTGGATGGCCGAGCCGTCGGCGTTCACGCCGATGACGTCGATGAGCAGGCCGGAGCCGATGCGGGCGGCGAGGCGGCCCGACACCTCCTTGCCCTCGGCGGAGGCGGCCACGATCACGGCGGCCGGGGAGACCGACTCCACCAGGCCGGCGAGCACGTCGACCTTGGGGGTGACCAGGTAGTTCTCCACGTCGTCGGACTCGGCGACGTAGATCTTCTCGGCGCCCGCGGCGGCCAGCGCGTCGGCGACCTTGTCGGCCTCGCCGGGCACGCCCAGCACGACGGCGGCCGGGGTGCCCAGGGTGCGGGCGGCGGTGAGCAGTTCGGTGCTGACCTTCTTGATCGCACCGTCGGCGTGCTCGACGAGCACGAGTACTTCAGCCATTGTGTTTTTCTCCTAGGAAGTCTTCAGTCCGAATGGGGCGCGGATCAGATGATCTTCTGGCCGACCAGGTACTGAGCGATCTTGGTGCCGCCGTCGCCCTCGTCCGCGATCTTCTCGCCCGCGGTGCGCGGGGGCTTCGGAGTCGAGGAGGTGACGGTGGTGCCCGCGTTCTCCACACCCACGGTGGACGCGTCCACGCCGAGGTCGGCGAGGGTGAAGACCTGAACTTCCTTCTTCTTGGCGGCCATGATGCCCTTGAAGGAGGGGAAACGCGGCTCGTTGATCTTCTCGGTGACCGAGACGATCGCGGGGAGAGTGGCCTCCAGCTTGAAGACGCCCTCGTCGGTCTCGCGCTCGCCGGTGATCTTGTCGCCGTCGACGGTCAGCTTGCGCAGATGGGTCAGCTGCGGCAGGCCCAGGTACTCGGCGATGATCGCCGGGATCGCGCCCGCGCGGCCGTCGGTGGCCTCGTTACCGGCGATGACCAGCTCGACGCCCTCGACCTGGCCGAGCGCCGAAGCCAGCACCCAGGCGGTCTGCACGGCGTCGGAGCCGTGGATGGCCGGATCGTTGATGTGGATGGCCTTGTCAGCGCCCATGGACAGCGCCTTGCGGATGGCCTCGGTGGCGCGGTCGGGACCGGCTGCCAGCACGGTGACCTCGCCGCCCTGCGCCTCCTTGATCAGCAGCGCTTCCTCGACGGCGCGCTCGTTGATCTCGTCGAGGACGGCGTCGGCGGCCTCGCGGTCCAGGGTGTAGTCCCCGTCGGACAGCTTGCGCTCGGACCACGTGTCGGGAACCTGCTTGATGAGTACGACGATGTTCGGCATCGGTGTTCGTCGACCTCCTGTTCTGGGGCGGATGGGGGCGGCGCACGAACCAAGCCGTACGTCCACTCGGGTAGCTCGGCAGGTGACACTACCCTACGTTAAGTTACTCGTGGGTAACTTACCTGTCGAGGCGTCGCGAAGGCGGTCCGGGCGAGCCGGGGACCAACCCCTACCAGTAACGTCGACGGGATGAGCGAGGCTGTGATCCCTGCCGCACTGGGCGACGACGAGATCATCCCCGGGACGGACGACACCGCGAGGCCGGACGACACCTTGAGGCCGGACGACACCGCGCGGCCGGACGACACCCCGCGGCCGGACGACACAACGGTCACCGGCACCGAGACGTTGCCACTGACCGGCGAGCGCACAGTGCCCGGCATCGCCGAGGAGAACTACTGGTTCCGCAGGCACGAGGTCGTCTACGCCCGGCTGCTGGACCGCTGTGCAGGAAAGACCGTGCTCGAGGCCGGATCCGGCGAGGGCTACGGCGCGGACATGATCTCGGGCGTCGCCGCGAAGGTGACCGGGCTCGACTACGACGAGAGCGCGGTGGCCCACGTGCGCGCCCGCTACCCGCGCGTGGAGATGATCCAGGGCAACCTCGCCGACCTGCCGCTGGCCGACGAGTCGGTCGACGTGGTCGTGAATTTCCAAGTGATCGAACATCTTTGGGATCAGAGCCAGTTCCTGCGCGAGTGCCTGCGGGTGCTGCGCCCCGGTGGCGAGCTGCTGATCAGCACGCCGAACCGGATCACCTTCTCCCCTGGCCGCGACACCCCGCTCAACCCCTTCCACACTCGCGAGCTCGATGCCGCCGAGCTGGACGAACTGCTGGTCGACGCCGGCTTCCGGGTGGAACTGATGACCGGCGTGCACCACGGCGAGACGCTGCGCGCTCTCGACGCCAAGCACGGTGGCTCGTTCATCGACGCGCAGATCCAGCGGGCGCTGGCCGGTGAACCCTGGCCCGCCGAGCTCACCGCCGACGTGGCCGCGGTGCGTGTCGAGGACTTCGACCTGCGCACCGACGACATCGACGCCAGCCTGGATCTGGTCGCGATCGCGGTGAAACCAGGGAAGTGACAGTGGGATCAGCACGCGCACAACAGGTTCCCGGCCAGTTCACCCTGGTCCTGCATTCCCACCTGCCCTGGCTGGCCCATCACGGGCGCTGGCCGGTGGGCGAAGAATGGCTCTACCAATCCTGGGCGGCCACCTACCTTCCCGTCGTCGAAGCCCTGAGAACACTTGCCGCGGAAGGACGTTCGCACCTGCTGACGCTGGGCATCACGCCGGTGCTGGCCGCCCAGCTCGACGACCCGCACTGCCTGGCGGGCATGCACCACTGGCTGGGCAACTGGCAGTTGCGCGCCGACGAGGCCGCCGCGGCGGGCAATGTCGCGCTCGGCCGTCACGAGCACCGGCTGGCCGCGGCGGCGCTGCGCGAATTCGAGCAGAACTGGCGGCACGGCGCGGCGCCGGTGTGGCGGCAGCTCGTGGACGCGGAGACCGTCGAACTGCTCGGCGGGCCGCTGGCGCACCCGTTCCAGCCCTTGCTCGACCCGCGTCTGCGCGCGTTCCAGCTGGACGAGGGCTTGGCCGACGCGCAGCACCGCTGGGGTACCAGGCCGACCGGCATCTGGGCTCCCGAATGCGGCTACACCCCCGGCATGGAGAGCGGGTACGCCGCCGCGGGAGTGACGCATTTCATGGTCGACGGCCCCGCACTGCGCGGCGACAGCAGCCTGGGACGTCCGGTGCGTGATTCCGACGTGATCGCGTTCGGGCGCGATCTGCACGTCAGCTATCGCGTCTGGTCGCCGAAATCCGGCTACCCCGGCCATGCGGCCTACCGTGATTTCCATCACTACGACCACGCGACCGGTCTCAAACCCGCGCGCGTCACGGGCAAGACGGTCGCCGGGCCGGACAAGGCGCCCTACGATCCCGAGCTCGCCGCCGCCGCGATCACCCGCGATGTGGACGACTTCGTGGCGACGGTGCGCGAACGCCTGATCGCGGAGTCCGAGCGGATCGGGCGCCCCGCGCTCGTGGTGGCCGCGTTCGACACCGAACTGTTCGGGCACTGGTGGCACGAGGGGCCGCAGTGGCTGGCGCAGGTGCTGCGCGCGCTGCCCGAGGCCGGGGTCACCGTCGGCACGCTGGCCGATGCCAGGACCCGTGGTTACGTGGGCGAACCCGTGCCGCTGGCCGATTCCTCGTGGGGTTCGGGCAAGGACTGGCGGGTGTGGGCCGGTGACCAGGTCGGTGATCTGGTCGCGCTCAACGACGAGATCGTCCGGCTCGCCCTCGACACCGTCGACAAGATGCGCGCCGACGCCGCCGAGGGGCCGTCGCTGCGCGATCCGGTGGCCGACCAATTGCTGCGCGAGGCCGTCCTCACCGTCTCCAGCGACTGGGCGTTCATGGTGAGCAAGGATTCCGCGGCCGGTTACGCGCGCGATCGCGCCCACCAGCACGCACACGCGGTCCGCGAGATAGCCGCCGCAGTCGGCGCCGGACAGCTCGCCAAAGCACAGCAGTTGGCGGCAAGATGGGGCACAGCCGACGGCTTCTTCCCCGGGTTGGACGCGCGTCGGCTGCCCGAGGTCGACGCGGCAGCCGTGGGGGCCGCTGTCCGCGGTCCGCGAACCGAGTTCGCCGGTGCGCCGGGCTGTGACTCGGAAGGACTGGCATGAAGATCTTGATGGTGTCCTGGGAGTACCCACCCGTCGTGGTGGGTGGTCTCGGTAGGCATGTGCATCACCTCGCGGTCGAGCTGGCCGCCGCCGGGCACGAGGTCGTGGTGCTGGCCCGCAGGCCCACCGGCACCGATCCGTCCACCCACCCCACCCATTCGTTCATCGAGGACGGCGTGCTGGTGGTCGCGGTGGCCGAGGACCCGCCCGCCTTCGACTTCGGCGAGGACATGCTGGCCTGGACCCTGGCGATGGGCCACGCCATGGTGCGCGCGGGCATCGGCCTGCGCACGCCGGGCATCGGCGAGGGCTGGATACCGGATGTGGTGCACGCGCACGACTGGCTGGTCGCCCATCCGGCCATCGCGCTGGCCGAGTTCTACGACGTGCCGCTGGTGTCGACCATCCACGCCACCGAAGCGGGCAGGCACAGCGGCTGGGTCGCGGGCCGGGTCAACAAGCAGGTGCACTCGGTGGAGTGGTGGCTGGCCAACGAGTCCGACGCGCTGATCACCTGCTCGTCGTCGATGCAGGACGAGGTCGAGCGGCTCTACGGAGCCGAGCGCACACCGATCACGGTGATCCGCAACGGCATCGATGTCGGCGCGTGGACCTACCGGCCGCGACCGCCGCGCACCGGCCCGCCGCGGCTGCTCTACGTCGGGCGACTGGAGTACGAGAAGGGCGTGCAGGACGCGATCGCCGCGCTGCCGCGCATCCGGCGCGCGCATCCCGGCACGACGCTGACCGTCGCAGGCATCGGCACCCAGTTCGAATGGCTGCGTGAGCGCGCCCGCGTGCACCGGGTCGCGCGCGCGGTGAGCTTCGCCGGGCAGCTCGATCACACCGGCCTGCTCGGCTGGCTGCACGGCGCCGACGCGATCGTGTTGCCCAGCCGCTACGAGCCGTTCGGCATCGTCGCGCTCGAGGCCGCCGCGGCGGGCACCCCGCTGGTCACCTCCACCGCGGGCGGGCTGGGCGAGGCCGTGATCGACGGGGTCACCGGCGCCTCGTTCGAACCGGCCGACGTCGACGGACTGGTGGAGGCCGTGGTCGCCACCCTCGATGATCCCGAGGCCGCGCAACAGCGCGCGCTCGCCGCCCGCGAACGGCTCACCGCCGATTTCGCCTGGGACGTCGTGGCCGCCGAGACCGCGCAGGTGTACTCCTCGGCCAAGCGCCGGGTACGCAATCCACTTGGCCGCCCGGTCATCGCGGAACGGCCGCTGCCCGAACGGGATCCGAACAACCCCGTCTAGACCGGACGCGCTCGCCGGCTGGACAGGTCGCCGGGCCTTCCAGCCCGGTCGCTCGAGCCATCCAGCCGGGTCACCGGGCTTCCCGGGTGCGGTTTCCGGGCCGGAAGGCTCAGTCGCCGGGCTCGGCCGCAGGGCTCAGTGGGGTCGGAAGCCCGGCCGCAGGGCTCAGTGACCGGGCTGGAAAGCGAAGATCTCGCCGATCCTGGTCGCGACGACGACCTCGCCCTCGGGGCCGATCGAGGTACCCGCGGTGGTGCCCTCGGCGCCGGGCAGCACATCGGAGTCGATGGTGTCGCCGCTGGCGGTGTCGAAGGTGATCAGGTTGAGGCCCGCGCCGATGGCCGCGGTGGTGTAACCGACTCCGCCCGCGGTCTGGACCGGCAGCCCGCGCAGCGCCAGATCCTTGCGTTCCCAAGCGGTCTCGACCACGTCACCGGTGTCGCGCAGCGCCATCAGATGACCCTTGTCACCGGCCGGGATGATCAGGCCGTCGGCGGAGACCGAAATCGCGCCGCTCGGCGTGAACGGCAGCTTCTGCACCCAGCGGGTGCTGCCGTCCTCGGTGTTCAGCGCGATCAGGCGGCCGCTGTTGTCGCCCACGTAGACGGTCTCGGCGTCGGCCGACAGCGCGGGGCTGGTCGCGCTGCCCTCGACGAGGACCTTGGCGCTCCACTCCCGGTGGATGCGCTGGTCGGCATAGCGCAGCGCGGCGAGTTCGGCCCCGGGCTCACCGGGCTGCCAGACCGTGACGAAGAAGCGCCCGGTCTCCGCGTCGACGGCCGAGACGGTGGCGACCGGACACTGCGGGCCACCCGCGCCGCAGTCGTCGAGGCCCTGCCCGGAGGCGGGCCGGGTCAGATCGGGATACTCCAGGAAGTCGGGCTCGCCGAGCAGTTGGGTGGTCGGAACCACGCGTTTGCCGGTCTGGCGCTCGAGCACGTCGATCTGGCCGGACTGGGTGATGGTGAGCACGTGGCTGTCACCGGTGAACTGCACCGAGACCGGGACGCCCGCGACCGGTGTCCGCCAGCGCGGCTGGCCCATCAGGTTGTAGGAGTTCACCGCGCCGTCGTCACCGAAGTAGACGTTGGTGTGGCTGTCGACCAGTGTCGGCGAGGATACGGCGCTGGGGCCCAGGCGATCACAGAAACGCTTACGGCCGGTAGGCATCTGCAGCGACAGGATCGCGCAGCCGCCTGCGGTGCGGGTGGTCACGAACAGCTGACTGTCGGGGCCGACGGTGGCCGGCTGGGCGATGGGCCCGCCGACCGGCCGCGACCAGCTCAGATCCAGCTGCCGCGCACCGGTCACGGGGCCGGCGCCGGAATTGCGCCCGTCGTAATGGACAGCGGGCCAGCCTTCGCCCGAGCCCGCGGTGATGTCGTCGACGCCGGTGCCGCATCCGGAGAGCACGACCGCGCCGAGGGCGGCGATCGCGGTCAGCGCGCGTGGGGATTTCGGGACATTGCGCGTGGACGACGCGCGCACCCAACCGGTTCGCACCTGCTGATCTCCCCTCTCCGACGACGGCCGCACGCAAGACTAGCGCGTGACCGCCGCTCGCCGAGCGCCGCACGGCGTCTCCTGCCACCGTCAGACCGTGGTGGCGGATTCCCCGGTGGCGCCCCGTCGCACAGCCAGGATCTCGTCGCGCTCACGCAGATAGGCGACCTGCCTGGCGACCTCGTCCTGGAGGGTCGCGCCGTCGGACTCGTCGGCGACATAGGCGCCGCCGGCGAGCACGGTGATCGCGGCGCCGGCGATCCAGGCGACCCAGCCCGCCGCGGTACCGGCGAAGCCGCCGACCCACGGAGTCAGGAACAGCACGAAACCGACGACAGACAACGCCCAGTGGTCCTTGGTGGGGTCACGGGCGATGAGCGACCACATCGCGTACACCGCCGTCATCGCCCCCAAGCCGATGGTGGCCGCCGCACTCACCGGGTTCGTCGCGGCCCAGGCCGGAGTGGCGGCGGTGACCACCCCCAGCGTCAGGGCGGCTCCTCCGACGACGTTGCTGCTGATCCTCATGTCCACGCTCCCTTCTACGACCGGCCGCGCGTGGCGCCGTCGATGAACGATACGATACGTGTAGCGTAGCAGTGCGCGTGAATATTCCCCGGGTGTCACACCCGCACGCCGCGCCGATCGGCAAGACTGTGCGGCGAATCGGGAACCGACGAGGAAAGGACGGAGCAGGTGACCGCTGACCCGACGGTGTCACGCGACGAGCGCATCACCACGGCCGCCTTGGCCTTGTTACGCAGTGGCGGCGGCCGGGCGGTGACGATCGAGGCGGTCGCGAGCCGGTCCGGCGTCGCCAAGACGACCATCTACCGCCGCTACCGAGACCGCATCGACCTGCTGACCGCCGCGCTGGAATCGCTGACCGACCCGAAGCCCCCGGCGGATCTCCGCGACGGATCGGCGGTGCTCGACTGGCTGGTGCACCAGGCACTGTCGGCGGTCGTCGAAGGCATCGGCACCGGCGGCGTCGCCGCGCTGCTCACCGAGGACGACCCCGACTACGCCCGCGCCATTCGCGCGGTGCTGCTGCGCCATCGCCAGGCGCTGATCGAGGTGGTGCGCGCCGCGGCCGCACTCGGCGCACTGCGCGACGACCAGGACGCCGAGACACTCATCGACACCATCGTCGGCTCCTACATCATCGAGCACTCCCGCCGCGGCTCGGTGGCCGAGGACTGGAGCGATCGCATCCGCGCCGTGCTGCGCCCGGCGCTGCTGTCCGCCGCGCCGGAGTGAACGGCCGTCATTTCGCCTCGATCACTACGAAGACCACCCGGCGAGTGATCCGATGCCGATCGGATTCCCATAACTGCGGTTGTGTTACTGTCCGGTAAGTCTGCTGTGACCGCGCCCAGACGGCCAGGTCACAGTGGCGCACGGAATCCGGCAAAGGCGCTGGATCAGTTGTCGAGAGGGTTTCATGTACCAGCATCAGGGGATCGGGCGGAGGTTACGCCGCTGGACCGGCCGAGCCCTCGCCGTGTGTGTGGCCGCGGCGAGCGTCGCGGCGGTGACCACGGCGGGACCGCAGGCCGCGCCCGCGTCGGCGGTCGGCGATTTCTACACCCCGCCCGCGCAGTTCCCGACCGAGCAGGGCGCGATCGTCAAGACCACGCAGATGCCGTTGTTCGTCTCCTACCCGAACGAGAAGGGCTGGCCCACCCTGGGCGAGCTGGTCATGTACACCAGCCGCCTCCAGGACGGCACCCCCACCGTGGTGACCGGAACCTACATCGAGGCCGCCGGTCCGTGGCTGGGTGCGGGCGAGCGCCCCACGGTCGTGATCGCCCCCGGCACCTCCGGCCAGGGCGACCAGTGCGCGATGTCGGTGGCCTTCTCGACCGGCCTGGCCGCCTTCACCGAACCCGAGCTGGGCTTCTCGGCCAACCAGGAACTGCCCGCCTCGACGGTGTGGAGCCGGCTGGGCGCGCGCGTGTTCGTGACCGACTACATCGGCCTGGGCACCCCCGGCGTGCACACCTACGCCAACCGGTTCGAGCAGGCGCACGCCGTGCTCGACGGCGCGCGGGCGGCGAACGCGCTGGCAGGCGTCGGCCCGCAGACCCCGCTGGTGCTGTGGGGCTACTCCCAGGGCGGCGGCGCGACCGCGTCCGCGGCGGAGATGCAGCCGCAGTACGCGCCGGAACTGAATCTGAAAGGCACCTGGGCGGGCGGGCCGGTCTCCGACCTCGCCGTCATCCAGGACGTCATCGACGGCGCGCTGATCGGCGGCGCCATCGGCTACGCCATCAATTCACTGCTCGCCCGGTACCCCAAGCTGGACACCGCGATCGACCGGGTCACCAGTCCGGCCGGACGCGAGATGCTCGCGACCCTGAGCGACACCTGCGTCGGTGACCTCATCTTCAAGTACCCGTTCCTGCGCACCAATTCGCTGACCGTCGACGGCCGCTCGCTCACCGAGCACATGGCCGCCATCCCCGAGGCCGCGCCCGCGTTGAACGAACAACGCGTCGGCAGCCTGCTGCCCGCCACGCCGGTGTTCATCACCAGCGGTCTCAACGACGACACCGTGCCCTACAGCCAGGCCCGCACGCTGGCCGAGACCTGGTGCGCCAAGGGTGCGACGGTGCGGTTCCGCACCAACGATCTGCCGCCGATCCTGCCCGGGGCGACCATCCCCAACCACTTCGGCCCGGAGATGATCGACGCGTTCGGTCCCGACAACGCGATCACCTATCTGCTCGATCGCCTCGCGGGCAAGCCGATCTCCGGCTGCACGATCGACTGATCCGATGTCCCGGCCCCGATCCGTCATTTCCGGGTCCGCCCGCGCGGTCTGAGCACGCGAAAGTACGCTGTTCACCCGAACGAGGCGGTCCCCGACGGCGGGGCCGGGAACACACCACGACGGGAGTAGGTTCGTGACGAGCATGTGGGGCGCGCCGTTGCGCTCGCGCTGGAGCGGGTCGCGGCGCCGGGATCCGGAGCAGGCGCGATTCCTGACCGTGGCCTCGCTGCGCTGGGTCATCGCCAATCGGGCATACACGCCCTGGTACCTGGTGCGTTACTACCGCCTGTTCAAGTTCAAGCTGGCCAACCCGCACATCGTGCTGCGCGGCATGGTGTTCCTCGGCAGGAACGTCGAGATCCACGCCACCCCGGAGTTCGGGCGCATGGAGATCGGCCGCTGGGTGCACATCGGCGACGGCAATGCCATCCGCTGCCACGAGGGCTCGCTGCGCATCGGCGACAAGGTGGTCTTCGGCAAGGACAACGTCGTCAACACCTACCTCGACATCGAGATCGGTGAGTCGACGCTGGTCGCGGACTGGTGCTACATCTGCGACTTCGACCACAAGATGGACGACATCACCCTGCCGATCAAGGACCAGGGCATCGTCAAGAGCCCGGTGCGCATCGGCCCGGACACCTGGATCGCGGCCAAGGTGACCGTGCTGCGCGAGACCAGGGTCGGCCGCGGTTGTGTGCTCGGCGCGCACGCGGTGGTCAAGGGCGAGATCCCCGACTACTCCATCGCGGTGGGCGCGCCCGCCAAGGTCGTGAAGAACCGCAAGGCCACCTGGGAGGCGGGCGCGGAGGCGCGCGCGGCCTATCTGGCGGCGTTGGAGGACATCCAGCGCAAGAAGAACGGCGCCACCGCGGCCCAGTCCTGATCTCTCGCTCGCGCCCGCGCACCGGACTCCCGGTGCGCGGGCTTTTCCGTGTCCACGGAGATGTCGGTGGACGGGCGTAGGGTCGCCCCATGCGGAGCTACGCGGCGCTGTTGCGCGGAATCATGCCCAGCAATCCGAATATGCGCAACGAGAAGCTGCGCGGGGTGTTCAGCGACCTCGGCCTGGAGAACGTCGCCTCGGTGCTCTCCAGTGGGAATGTCGTCTTCCGCGCCGCCGAAGGCGATCCGGCCGAACTGGAGGACCGGATCCAGCGCGCGCTCAACGAGCGGCTCGGCATCGCGGGCGGGACCCTCCTGCGCGAGTACGACTGCCTGCGCGAGTTGCTCGCCCGCGACCCGTTCGAAGGCCTCGTCCACGAGCGCGGCTCCTATCTGACGGTCACCTTCTTCAAGACCGCCGTCCCCGATCCCGTGCCCGCGATCCCCGCCGACCCGCTGACCCGGGTGATCGGCTACGACGAACCCAGCCGAGCGCTGCTCACGGTCATCGACAACAGCACCCCCAAGACGCCGGATTTCATGGCCCGGCTGGACAAGGCCTACGGCAAGGACATCACCACCCGCACGTGGCTGACCGTGCAGAAGGTGGTCAGGAAGATGGAGGCGTGAGCGGTGCGCGCGCCGTGCACAGGAACACCGCGGCGGCGCGCCCGATCCTGGTGATCACCAGCGAATAAGCTTTCGAGCCACGCAATTTCAGCTTCTTGCGCAGCACGTCGGGATCGACGTCGACGCCGCGCACCAGGATCTCCAGCGAGCCGCAGTCACGACGGGCCAACTCCTGCCGGAGCGTCTTCTCCCGCATCTCCATCCGGTCCTCGATACGGAATCCGCGCACGCCCGGCGGCACGGTGTCGCCGGTGAGGTAGGCGATGTGCGGGTCCAGTTGCCACAGACCGTGTCCGGCCGCGTAATGGCGCACCAGCCCGGCGCGCACGATCGCGCCGTCCGGATCGATGATCCACTGTCCCGGCGCCCGCTCCGGGATGTCGTCGGGGTCGGCGTCGGTCAGGGTGTAGCTCGCCCCCGTACCGGAGAGCACCGCTGCCCGGCGACGCACGCCCGGCTCGGCCACTCCCGGTGACCACAGGCAGGCTTCTCGCACCGCGCCGTCGAGGGAGACGACCTCGATCTCGCCCGGCCAGTCCAGCGAGTCGAAATCCAGTCCGGGAGCACACTTCACGACCATGTCGCGGCCCGCGTACGCGGTCAGCAGATCCGGTAGCGGCGGTTGCAGGGCCGCCGGGTCGTGCGTGCGACGGCCGCCCGCCCGCCGACCGGGATCGGCCACGATCACGGTGTCCTTCGTCGTCGGCTTCAGTGCGTCGGCCGCCGCCAGTACCACGTTCTGCCGAGACAGCCCGGCGGCAGCGGACGCACGCACGACCGGGTGCCAGGCCGCGCCGATATTGTGCGCCGCCATCGCCAGGCGCACGGTGTCGAGATCGCTGCCGACCACCGCCGGGCACACCCGCGCCAGTTCGACGAGTTCGGCTCCGACGGAGCAGGTCACGTCGTGCACGGCGCGCCCGGCGAGCCGTCGCGCCCGGCGGCGGGCCACCACAGTGGGAGTCGCCTGCTGCACCGCGTCTTCGGTGAACAGCCAGTCCCCCGCATCGGCGAGCTTGGCCGATGCTCTGCGCCGCAGCCGCACGGTTTCGATCAGCGCGGGCGCGCGGGCGCCGAAGTCGCGGCGCGCACGCTCGAGGTCACGCAGGTGCGTGGCGGAGGTGAGCTCCAGCCGCGCCGCCTCGGTGAGCGCCGCGCGTCCCGCCGCGCTCACGAGGAAGTCGACATCCGCGCGGCTGAAGCCGTATCCCACTGTCGTGGCAGTCCGCCGTGAGATCCGCTGCTACGCGGTGGGCTTCACGCCCGTGATCATGGCGTTGTAGAAGAACTGACGCGGCACGACCCGGCGCATGACGTTCTCGTCCAGCCAGCTCAGCCGCTGCCACGCCTTGTACATCGCCAGACGGTAGCCGAGGGTGAGCTTCTCGTCGGGTACGGCGGCCTCGAAGGTGCGCACCGGCCAGCCCCACAGCGCCGCCGCGAACTCCTCGGTGGTCGCCTTCACCCCGACCGCGCCCGCCGAGCGGGCCATCGCCTCGAGGTCGGCGGGATCGAAGGTGTGCAGGTCGACGACGGCCTCGAGGGCGGCCGCCCGGGAGGACTCGTCGAGTTCGGACTGCGGCCGCCGCCAGTCGGCCAGCGCGGGCAGCTTGGTGACGGTGGTGGTCGCCTTCCAGGTGATGCGACCGAGCCAGCGCGCGTAGAAGTTGCCGGCGGTGGTGGGTTCGCCCGCGAAGACGAATCGCCCGCCCGGCTTGAGCACGCGCAGGCATTCGCGCAGCGACTGCTCGACATCCGGGATGTGGTGCAGCACAGCGTGGCCGACCACCAGGTCGAAGGTGTTGTCCTCGTACGGGATGGTCTCGGCGTCGGCGACCCGGCCGTCCACGTCCAGTCCGAGGTGCTCGGCATTGCGCAGGGCGACCTTGACCATGCCGGGCGAGAGGTCGGTGACCGAGCCGGTCTTGGCGACCCCGCCCTGCATCAGGTTCAGCAGGAAGAAGCCGGTGCCGCAGCCCAGTTCGAGGGCGCGCTCGTAGGGCAGCGGAGCCGGGCCCACCGCGGCGTCGAAACGGCCGCGGGCGTACTCGATACAGCGCTCGTCATAGGAGATGGACCACTTGTCGTCATAGGTCTCGGCCTCCCAGTCGTGATAGAGCACCTGGGCCAGCTTCGTATCCTTGAACGCCGCTTCCACCTCCGCCTCGGTGGCGTGGGGGTTCGGCGCGGGGTCGTCGGGACGTACCGTCATGGTCGCCAAGCCTAACCTGATTACCGGGATGCTCCGGTGCGCGGGCCGGACATTCGGACATCCGACCGGCAAGCTCACGAATGAGAACCTGTTACATCCCGGCGAACGCGGCTACCGACCGGTAGCTTCCGGCCCGGTTCAGCGCCCGGTGAAGACCGCCGACCCCGGCCCGTCGGCCAGGTAGGAGGCGGTGCCCCGGCGTGCGTCCTCGGTGCCGAACAGCCCAGCCCATTCGGTGCGCGCCCGGTCCAGGCCGTGCGGCCCCGCCTCGAAGACCGCCTTGGCCGCGGCCAGCGCCCGCGCCGGTCCGCCGTGGAACTGCCGCGCCCAGCGCTGCGCCGCGGCGAACACGTCGTCGGGCGCGACCACCTCGTCGACCAGACCCATGCTCAACGCCTCGTCGGGCTCGACGAACCGGCCGGAGTAGACCAGATCCTTGGCCGCGCTCGGGCCGATCAGCCCGGTCAGCCTGCGGATGCCCGCGAGCGGGATCAGCCCGGCCCGGATCTGCGGCAGGCCCAGCTTCACGTTGTCGCCGATGATGCGCCGGTCGGCACCGAGCGCGAGTTCCAGCCCCGCGCCCAGGCCGTAACCGGCGATGGCCGCGACCGTCGGCTGCGGCACGCGCGCCAGGCAGCCCAGAGCCGACTGCAGATCGCCTGCCATCGCCTCGGCACGAGCCGGATCGAGGGCCGACAGCTCGGCCATGTCGTCGCCCGCGCAGAACACCCGCTCGTCGCCGTAGACGATCAGCGCCGAGACGGCCGAATCCCGCGCCGCCGACGCGGTCGCGGCGGCCACCTCGCGCGCGACCTGTGTGTCGAACAGATTCAGCGGCGGACGGGCGATACGGACGACGGCGACACCGTCGGCGTCCGGCGAGTCCACGGTCACGAATTCGGCCATGGCAGGCAACCTACCGCCCGGCTTCCGGCCAACCGTGCCCGGCGGTCGCGTTCAGCGCGCGGAACCGCGCAGATCGCCGAGGGCGGGGTTGTCGGAGAAGTACCGCGCGGCGTCGGGGAACGCCAGGAACGCGCCCTCACCGACCGTCCTGTCCGCGGGCACGACCGGCATGATCGGCTCGATCCGCGGTTCGACGGCGAGAATGTCGGCGGTCGAGCCGAACCGCGACAGCGAGTCCAGCTGCGCCCAGGTCGGCGGCAGCAGGATGTCCTCACCCGCGCGCCACCGCGTCAGCGCCTCGCCGGGGGTGCGCCAGTGCACCGCGGCCGCCTCGGAGGTCGCTCCGTCGGCGAGCTGACCCTCGGGCAGCACCGCGACGAAGAAGTAGGTGTCGTAGCGCCGGGGCTCGATGACCGGCGTGATCCAGTTGGCCCACGGACGCAGCAGGTCCGCGCGCAGCACCAGGTTCTCGTGCCCCAGGAAGGCCGCCAGCGACAGCTCGCGCTTCTCCAGCGCGGCGCGCGCCTCGTGGTAGACGGTGGTGTCGCCGACGAGGGTGTCGGCGGTCGGCCCGGCCAGCAGAACGCCGCACTCCTCGAACGTCTCGCGCACAGCGGCGCACACCAGCGCCTGCGCTCTGGGCTCGCTGATGCCGAAGGCTCGCGACCACCAGGCCGGGTCAGGACCGGCCCAGGCGATGTCGGCGGTCGCGTCGGAGGCATCGACGCCGCCGCCGGGGAACACCGTCATCCCGGCGGCGAAGGCCATGGCGTTCACACGGCGCTGCAGGAACACCTCGGGACCGCTCGCACCGTCGCGGACCAGCATCACCGTGGAGGCATCGCGCAGCGGCGACGCGCCTACCTCGGTCTTCGACACAGCCTCGGACACAGCCCCGGACACAGCCGCATCCGGAGTTGGGACACTCGCCGAATTCGTCTCACTCACACCAGCACCATAACCCGCGCCGGCGGGTTCTCACCGCGTGCGGTGCCTGCCCGCCCGGCGCGCGCGCCGGGCGAACCATCGGCCGTCGATCTTGTCCAGTGCGATCGACTGGCGGAACGCCTCACTGAGGTTGTCCGCGGTCAGCACGTCGTTGAGCAGGCCCTGCGCGACCACCTGCCCCTCGTTGATCAGCAGCGCGTGGGTGAAGCCCGGCGGAATCTCCTCCACGTGGTGGGTCACCAGCACGATGGCCGGGGCATCCGGATCGGCGGCCAGGTCGCCGAGGCGCTCGACCAGTTCCTCGCGCCCGCCCAGGTCCAGGCCGGCCGCCGGCTCGTCGAGCAGCAGCAGTTCCGGGTCGGTCATCAGCGCGCGGGCGATCAGCACGCGCTTGCGCTCGCCCTCGGACAGGGTGCCGTAGGTGCGGTCGGAAAGATGTTCGGCGCCCAGGCTTTCCAGCATGTCGACGGCGCGGTCGGTGTCCATCTCGTCGTAGTGCTCGCGCCAGCGGCCGAGCACCGCGTATCCGGCGGAGACCACCAGGTCGAGCACCTTTTCGTCGCGCGGCACCCGGCCCGCCAGCGCTGCCGAGGACAGGCCGATGCGCGGGCGCAGTTCGCTGACGTCCACCCGCCCGAGGGTCTCACCGAGCAGATGCGCGGTGCCCGAGGTCGGATGCACCTCGGCGGCGGCGATGCGCAGCAGGGAGGTCTTGCCCGCACCGTTGGGGCCGAGCACGACCCAGCGTTCGTCGAGCTCGACCTGCCAGGAGACGGGGCCGACGAGGGTGTGCCCCGAGCGTCGGACGGTCACGTCGGTGAAGTCGATGAGCAGATCGGGATCCGGTTGCGGCACGCGCTCCATCTTGGCTCAGATCGCGCCGGAACGAGTGACCGACCCTCACCAGGTGTCGGCAGGAACACCTATGACGGTGAGGGAACCGGGGGCGATCTCGGTGAATCCGGCGTCGCGCACCGCGATGGCGGTATCCGCGCCCGGACGTGACTCCGCCGGGCCCGGTCTCGACGACAGAGCCACCCGAGCCGACAACTCCCGCCATCGGTCCGGATCGGCTTCGCGCACCGAGCAGCCGAAATCGCGTTCGGCCCATACTCGCGCGCGCTCGACGTCCATCGCGGCGGCCAGCAGCATGCTCGCGTGGCCGACCTGTGCGGCCGCCTTGCCCAGCGACATGCCCAGCGACGAATTCACCCAGAGCACGGGCAGATCCGGGTCGGGCGGGCCGGGCTCGTCGTGTTCGAGATCGGTGCCGCCGATCTGCAGGCGGCGGATCCGCTGGTCGGTCTCCCCGACCGGGCAGGGCACGAAGGCCCGCGCCTGCGCGCCGCCGATCTCGACCGTCACACCGTCGACCTCGCCGGCGGCCGTCCACTGCGCGCCTCGCGCCCGGCGGGCGACCTTGCGGATACGGGCGCGCTTCCACGCGAGATACCGCTGCTCCCATGGCCCGCCCGCGCCGACCCGCTCGTCCAGGCACAGCGCGACCACCGAACTCGCCGCGGCCGCGAGCAGCGCGCTGCGCGGCGGCGGATCGGCCTTGGGCAGATGCAGCACCATCTGCATGGCCTGCACCTGTGCGGGATCCTCGGGATCGGCCGCGCCGCCGTAGCCTTCGGCCAGCACCGCGTGTCCGGCCGCGAAATCCGGCGGCTCGGCAGCGGTTTCGACGACGACCGACGCGGATCGGGGGGCGGAGACGGATTCGGGACCGGACACGGACTCGCCGCCGGAGGTGACCTCGGGGGTCCGGCTCATCGGACCAGCGGAACCCGGCGCACCCCGCCGTCGCGGGCGTCGGCCGCTTCCACCTCGTCGCGGGTGACGCCGAGAACGAACAGCACCGCGTCCAGATACGGATGCGACAGCGCCGCGTCGGCGACCTCGCGCAGGGCGGGCTTGGCGTTGAAGGCGACACCCAGACCCGCGGCATTGAGCATGTCGATGTCGTTGGCGCCGTCGCCGACGGCCACCGTCTGCTCCATCGGCACCCCGGCCTCCGCGGCGAACTTGCGCAACGCGGTGGCCTTGGCGGCACGGTCGACGATCTCGCCGACCACCCGGCCGGTGAGCTTGCCGTCGATGATCTCGAGGGTGTTGGCCTGCACGAAGTCGAGTTCCAGATCGTGTGCGAGCGGCTCGATGACCTGACGGAAACCACCCGACACCACGCCGCACTTGAACCCGATGCGGCGCAGCGTGCGGATGGTGGTGCGCGCGCCCGGGGTCAGCTCGATGCGCTCGGCGACCTCCTCGATCACCGACTCGTCGAGCCCCTCCAAGGTCGCCACGCGCTGGCGCAGCGATTCGGCGAAGTCGATCTCCCCGCGCATGGCCGCCTCGGTGACCTGGCGGACCTGTTCCTCGACCCCGGCGTGCGCTGCGAGCATCTCGATCACCTCGCCCTGGATGAGGGTGGAATCGACGTCGAAGGTGATCAGCCGCTTGGCCCGGCGCGCGAGCCCGGCGCGCTCGACCGCCACGTCGATCCGCTCGTCCACGGCCACCTCGGCCAGCGCGGTGCGCAACCGCGAGTCGGTGTCGGCGCCGGTGTCGGGCGCGGTGACCATCAGTTCCATCCCGGTCACCGGGTAGTCGGCGATGCCCCGGATGGTGTCGATGTTCGCGCCGATCGCGGCCAGCCGCCGCGACACCGCGCTGAACGCCCGCGCGGTGACCGGCGCCCCGAGCACGACCACGGCGTGGGTGGACATCGGCTGACGGCCGATCTGCGCGCCCACTTCCACGTCGACGGTCATGCCGACGGTGCTCATCGCCTCTTCGACCTCGTCCTGCAGCGCCTCGGGATCGTGCGGGCAGGTGACCAGCACGCCCAGGGTGAGTCTGCCGCGGATGACCACCTGCTCGACGTCGAGCAGGCTGACCCCGTGCCGGGACATGGCCGTGAGCAGCACGGATGTCACACCGGGGCGGTCGGGCCCGGTGACGGTCACGAGAACGGTGGTGTCGGCCACAGCGGTGCGCTCCTGGTCTTTCCGGTCGTTACACGAGTGTGCACCCGCTGGAGTCCAGCGGGTGCACGGCTCGGCGTATCAGCTCTTGGTCAGCGCGGGCTTCTCGGCCCCGTGGGCCTGCTTGTCCGTACCCCAGCCGACATGCGCTTCGGAGCGCATCCGCTCGATCATGTGCGGGTAGTGCAGCTCGAAGGCCGGGCGCTCGGACCGGATGCGCGGCAGCTCGTAGAAGTTGTGCCGCGGCGGCGGGCAGGTGGTCGCCCACTCCAGCGAGTTGCCGTAGCCCCACGGATCGTCCACGGTGACGACCTCGCCGTACCGGTAGCTCTTGAAGACGTTCCAGATGAACGGGAGCATCGAGGCGCCCAGCACGAACGCGCCGATCGTGGAGATCGTGTTCAGCCCGGTGAAACCGTCCGAGGGCAGGTAGTCGGCGTAGCGACGCGGCATGCCCTCGGCGCCCAGCCAGTGCTGCACGAGGAAGGTGGTGTGGAAGCCGACGAAGGTCGTCCAGAAGTGCCACTTCGCCAGGCGCTCATCCATCATGCGGCCGGTGATCTTCGGGAACCAGAAGTAGATGCCGGCGAAGGTCGCGAACACGATGGTGCCGAAGAGCACGTAGTGGAAGTGCGCCACCACGAAGTAGGTGTCGGTGACGTGGAAGTCCAGCGGCGGGCTGGCCAGGATGACGCCCGACAGACCACCGAAGAGGAAGGTCACCAGGAAGCCCAGCGACCACAGCATCGGCGACTCGAAGGTCAGCTGCCCCCGCCACATGGTGCCGATCCAGTTGAAGAACTTCACGCCGGTCGGAACCGCGATGAGGAAGGTCATGAACGAGAAGTACGGCAGCAGCACCGCGCCGGTGGCGTACATGTGGTGCGCCCACACGGCGATGGACAGCGCGGCGATGCCGAGGGTCGCGTAGATCAGTGTGGTGTAACCGAAGATCGGCTTACGGCTGAAGACCGGGAAGATCTCCGAGACGATGCCGAAGAACGGCAGCGCGATGATGTACACCTCGGGATGGCCGAAGAACCAGAACAGGTGCTGGTACAGCAGGATGCCGCCGGTGGCCGGGTCGTAGATGTGGCCGCCCAGGTGACGGTCGTAGGCCAGGCCGAACAGCGCGGCGGTCAGCAGCGGGAAGGCCATCAGGATGAGCACGCTGGTGACGGCGATGTTCCAGGTGAACACCGGCATGCGGAACATGGTCATGCCGGGGGCGCGCATGCAGACCACGGTGGTCAGCATGTTCACGCCGCCGAGGATGGTGCCCAGGCCGGAGACGGCCAGGCCCAGGATCCACAGGTCGGTGCCGACACCGGGCGAGTGCAGGATGTCGGTCAGCGGCACGTACGCCGTCCAACCGAAGTCCGCCGCGCCGCCGGGGGTGATGAAGCCGGCGGTCGCCATGGTCGCGCCGAACAGGTACAGCCAGTAGCTGAACGCGTTCAGTCGCGGGAAGGCGACGTCGGGCGCGCCGATCTGCAGCGGCAGGATGATGTTGGCGAAGCCGAACACGATCGCGGTCGCGTAGAACAGCAGCATGATGGTGCCGTGCATGGTGAACAGCTGGTTGAACTGTTCGGGCGAAAGGAACTGCAGACCCGGCCGCGCGAGCTCGCCACGCATCAGCAGCGCCATCAGACCGCCGATGAGGAAGAAGCTCGTGGCGGTCACCAGGTACATGGTGCCGAGCACCTTCGGGTCGGTCGTGGTGACCATCTTGTAGAGGAAAGAACCCTTGGGTCCGGTCCGGGCCGGATACGGTCGAGTCGCTTCCAACTGAGGGACTGGTCTGGGCTCTACCGCAGTCACTGATCCTCCTGAAGGTGCCTTTAGGTCGCTCCGCAGGCTCCGCTGCTCGCACACATCCCGTTACCGGAACAGCGGACAGTTCGCTTGCGCTCCGATGATCGTAAACCGTGCTCGAAGACCGTGGCGCACGTGGTCCTACTCTGCGTCGTATTTCGCTGTCACAGGTGCCGCGTTTCCCCCTCACTCAGCACGCTACACCTGCTCGGAACCAGTTTCCGGTACACCGATGAGTTCTGCCCGCGGCACCCGTCCGAATTGGTGACGGCGCCTGGCCCGTCCACCACTGCCCGAGAACCGAGGAGACCGAACCATGAGCGCTATCGTGCCCGGCGACCCCGTTTGGGTCGACCTGTTCACCTCCGATCCCGACCGCGCCGTCGACTTCTACGGCACGTTGTTCGGCTGGACCGCCGACCGCGACGAGAGCTTCGGCGGCTATGTCACCTTCCGCTCCGACGGCAGGGCCGTCGCCGGCGCCATGGGCAAGTCCGGTCCCGAGGACGGCCCCGACCAGTGGACCGTCTATCTGGCGTCCACCGACGCCCGCGCCACCGCCGAGGCCGCGACCGCGCACGGCGGCTCGGTGATCGTGCCCGCCATGGAGGTCGGCGACCTGGGCACGATGGCCGTAGCGGCCGATTCGAGTGGCGCGGGCATCGGCATCTGGCAGGCGAACACCTTCGCCGGCATCGAGACCGAGCCGATGGGCGAGACCGACATGTGGCGCCACGGGGCGCCCGGCTGGTTCGAACTGCACACCCGCGACTACGACAAGACTCTGGCGTTCTATCGGGAGGTCTTCGGCTGGTCGGACGTCGCCGAGATGCCCGACACCCCCGAGTTCCGCTACAGCACGATCCACTCGGACCACCCGATGCGCGGCGGCGTGATGGACGCCTCCGCCGTGCCCGCCGAGGTGGCGCCGCCCGGCTGGGGGGTGTACTTCGGCGCCGCCGACGTCGACGCGACCGTGGCGAAGGCGATCGAACTCGGTGCGACGCTGCTGCAGCCGGCCGAGGACAGCCCGTACGGGCGCATGGCCGTGCTGACCGATCCCACCGGTGCGCGGTTCAGTATCGGCGGAGACGTGGCGAACTCCTGATTCCCGCGATCCGCCGATCGAACGGGGACGCACCCTCCGCCCGCCCGCGTCGCGGGGTGCCGGCGGGCGGAGGGGCGAGCGCGATGACCGACCGACCGGACTCGACCCGCCACCTCCGCCGGACCGGCCGCAGCGGTACCCTCTCCCGCATGTCGGACAGCGCCCCCGTACGCACTCGAAACCGCACCGTGGCCGCCCGATTCGGTGTCGCGGCCGTGGCGGCGGTGTCCGCCTTCGCGCTGACCGGATGCGGCGATCGCTCCGACGACGCGAGCACGATCGTGCGCACCACGACCAATATCGCGGGCGCGGGGGTGGTCGGCCTGGAGCGCGACACCACCCGCACCTGCCCGCTGCCCAGCGCGCCGGACCAGCCGTCGGGCACCCGGGCGGTGACCCATGCCGCGGGCGTCTCGGAGGTGGCCGCCGACCCGCAGCGCATCGTCGTGCTGAGCACCGCCGCGCTCGACGCCGCCTGCGCACTCGGCTTGTGGGAGCGAGTGGTCGGCACGGTGGTCATGGACGGCCCACGCCCCCAGCCGCAGTATCTGGGCACCGGCGTGCTCGAGATCCCGGCCGTCGGCCCGGCCGCGGCACCGGACCCGGCCCGCATCGCCGAGCTCGACCCCGACCTGATCCTCGGCGCGACCCCTTCCGGCACAGCCACTTTCGACGCACTGGCGAAGATCGCGCCGACCGTGCTGGTGGGCGAGCCGGTCAGCTGGCAGGCCGAGTTCGCCGCCTACGCCGCGGGGATGGGCCGGGATCGGGCCGCCGCCGCGGCGCTGAGCGGCTACCAGGCCGACGCCCGCGATATCGGCGTGCAGCTGGCCGCCAACGAGAGTCAGGCCTCGGTCGTCCGGTTCACCGCGGACGAGGCGCAGGTGCAGGGTGCCGACAGCTTCGCGGGCCGGGTGCTCGACGATGTGGGCGTCCAGCGCCCGGCCGCCCAGCGCGGCGACTCCGAAGTCGTGGATTCCGGCGCGTATCAGGAACTCGTCGAGGGCGACATCATCTACGTGATCTTCGCCGGGGCCGAGGGGCAGGACCACGGCGAGTCGATCATGCGCGGGCGCGAGTGGAAGGATCTCGGCGCGGTCGGCGACAAGCGAGTCTTCGCCGTCGAGGACAGCGTGTGGCACGGAGACGGGCTGACCGCCGCCCGGGCGATGCTCACCGATCTGCGCGGCACCCTCAACGGCTTCGTCACCGACTGACCTCTCCGAGCCCCTGGGACCGGACACAGCTCGGGCCCCGCGCCTGTCCGCGCGGGGCCCGAGTGCGTTCTGCGACCGGGACGACTCAGAAGTCCCAGTCCTCGTCCTCGGTGTTGACCGCCTTGCCGATCACGTAGCTCGAACCCGACCCGGAGAAGAAGTCGTGGTTCTCGTCGGCGTTCGGCGACAGCGCCGACAGGATCGCCGGATTCACCATGGTCTCGTCGGAGGGGAACAGGCCCTCGTAACCGAGGTTCATCAGCGCCTTGTTGGCGTTGTAGCGCAGGAAGGTCTTCACATCCTCGGTCAGCCCGACCTCGTCGTAGAGGTCCTGGGTGTACTCGACCTCGTTCTCGTAGAGCTCGTAGAGCAGTTCGAAGGTGTAGCCCTTGAGCTCCTCGCGCTCGGCCTCCGACACCAGATCGAGACCGCGCTGGTACTTGTAGCCGATGTAGTAGCCGTGCACGGCCTCGTCGCGGATGATCAACCGGATCATGTCCGCGGTATTGGTCAGCTTGGCGCGTGAGGACCAGTGCATCGGCAGGTAGAAGCCGGAGTAGAACAGGAAGCTCTCCAGCAGCGTGGAGGCCACCTTGCGCTTGAGCGGATCGTCGCCCTTGTAGTAGTCGAGCACGATCTCGGCCTTGCGCTGCAGGTTCCGGTTCTCCTCGGACCAGCGGAACGCCTCGTCGATCTCCTTGGTGGAGCACAACGTGGAGAAGATCGAGCTGTAGGACTTGGCGTGCACCGACTCCATGAACGCGATGTTGGTGAGCACCGCCTCCTCGTGCGGGGTCAGCGCGTCCGGGATCAGGCTCACCGCGCCGACCGTGCCCTGAATGGTGTCCAGCAGCGTCAGGCCGGTGAAGACCCGCATGGTGAGCTGCTTCTCCTCGGCGGTCAAGGTGGCCCACGAGGGGATGTCGTTGGACACCGGAACCTTCTCCGGCAGCCAGAAGTTGCCGGTCAGCCGATCCCAGACCTCGGCATCCTTCTCGTCGGGCACCCGATTCCAGTTGATGGCCGACACCCGATCGATCAGTTTCATCCTGCCTCCACACCCTTTCCGAACACTTCGCCCATGCCCGATCGCCACTTCTCGAGCGCGCACCCGATGCCGCGTCACTCTCGGTTCAGACACTACTCGTTGTGGCCGGTTCTTCCGAATAACACAAGACCTTGTGTCATGCTGCACAAAGACACCGGGAGTCCCCGTGGTACGGGCCCGGTGTGCGCGGCACCCATTGTGCGCCGAGTACGGCCCCGATCCCGCATCCGCAGCCCTGGTGTCCGCCGTCCCACCGGCGGTGGTCGCCGGTTGTTTGCCGTCTTCTCCGAGGCCGACCACCGAGCAGGGGCGCGACGAACCCGATGTCGACGTCGGCGACCGGCGCGGTTGCCGGGACGGCGGCCGAACGGGCAGACTCGGCGACGGTGGGCACGATCCGATCGGTGCTCGATGACCAGCCGTACTCCTGCACCGCCGAGATCGACGCCGAGGGCGATGCGGACAACCCGACCACGCTCGGCTGGACGTCGATGGCGGCATGGGAACCGAGGTCGGCCGACTACGGCTCGACCCGCCGGTTCGGGGACGTGACGGTGTGGACGGTGGCCGACAGCGACATGCCCGGCGCCCGCATCGATCCGGACGCCCGGACCCGATCGTGCAGCACGACCTCGCGATTCCCGTCCGGTGCCGCGATCTACCTCGATATCGAGGTTTCGGCGGGAAGCGAGCCGTGCTCGACGCTGGATGCGCTGGTGCCCGCGATGCTGGACCGATGGCGGACCGAACCGCCCCGGGGCAGCTCCCCGGATGTGCGCTCGACAGTCCTGCCCGGGGCCGACCCGTGCGCGGTCCGACAGCGGCTGCCGGGCACCGAAACCGAGGGGCAGTTGCAGACGAATGTCTGCAGCTTCCGTTACCGGGGCGAATTCGTGCTCGTCGCTTTCGAGTACCGGATGCGCGACACGGTCACCGCCGCGCATACCGAGGTGCACATCGCCGGGCGCAGCGTGCACCGGAGCAACCTGCACGCCGAGACCGACCCCTACCGCACCTACGTCGCCGTCGTCGGGCCCGAGCTCTCCCCCGCAGAGCCCACCGATATTTTCGGTCCGGATGTGCCGGTGCTGGTCGTCGACGCCGAATCCGACGAGGTGGCCGCCGAGGTCATGGAGCAGGCACTGGCGCTGCTGTCCTAGCGGGCGCTCAGATGCCGAGGATCAGCTTGGCGGTGGTGAAGTAGATGATCAGGCCGGTGGCGTCGACCAGGGTGGTGACCATGGGGGCCGACACCACCGCCGGGTCGATGCGCAGCTTCTTGGCGAGCAGGGGCATGGTGCCGCCGATGGTGGTGGCCCAGGCGCAGATGAACACCAGGGTGATGGCCACGACGACGGCGATGCGGGGGTCGACGAACAGTGCGGCGATCGCCAATCCCACTGCGGCGAGCAGAGATCCGAGCACCAGACCGACGCGGCATTCGCGCCAGATCACCGAGAACAGATCCGAGCCGCGTACCTCGCCCACCGCCACCGCGCGTACACAGGCGGTCGCCGCCTGCGCGCCCGCGTTGCCGCCCGCGCCGATCAGCAGCGGGATGAACAGCGCCAGGTGCGCGGCCTGCTCGAGGGTGCCTTCGAAGAAATCGGTGACACTGACGGTGAGGGTGGCGGCGAAGAGCAGCAGCATCAGCCACAGGGCGCGGTAGCGGGCCAGCTGGAACACCCCGGCGGCCATGTAGTGGCCCTCCCACGGCGACGAACCCGCTTGGCGCGCAACGTCTTCGCTGTCGGCGGCCTCGATGACCTCGACCGCGTCGTCGATGGTGAGCAGGCCGAGCAGCCGGTCCTCGCTGTCGACGACGGGCAGGTTGATGTCGTTGGTCTCGCGCATGAGCCGGGCCGCCTTCTCCGCGGAGTCGGTGGCGCGGGCGAAAGCCGGTTCGGTGACGACGAGTTCGGAGACCATCGTCTCGGGGCGGGCGAGCACGAGCTCGCGCAGTTCCACGATGCCGGTCAGGCGCCTGCCCGCGTCGACGACGGGCAGGGTGTAGACGGTCTCGGCGTGCGCCCCCTCGGCGCGCACCATCGCCAGGGCCTCGGCGACGGTCAGTTCGGCGGGCAGCGCGACGACCTCGGGGGTCATGTACTGCCCCGCCGAGCCCTCCGGGTAGCCCAGCAGGCCCGCGGTCATCCGGCGCTCGCGCGGGCTCAGCCCGGCCAGCACCTTCTGCGCCACCTTCGCGGGCGCCTCGCGCAGCATACGGGCGCGGTCGTCGGGAGCCATGCCCTCGACGAGGTCGCGGAAGCTCTGGTCACGCAGGCCCTGCAGGATCTGCTGCTGATCGACGGGCTCGAGCTCCTCGAACACCGCCAGCGCCTGGTCCTTGTCCAGCAGCCGGAACGCGACGCCTGCCAGGACGGCGTCCATCCGGGCCAGTTCGTCGGCGATCCGGTGCGGCGGGTGGTCGTCGAGCCAGCGCACCACGGATTCGACTCGGTGGCCCGCGACGAATTCCGGCAGCGAGCCGGCCGGCGCGGAACGCGCGTCGGCCGATTCGGGACGCGCGTCGGTGAGTTCGGGACGCGCGTCGGTGAGTTCGGGACGCGCGTCGGTGAGTTCGGGACATGCTTCGGCAAGGTCGATCTGCGACATGAGAAGTCCTCGGCACAGCGTGGCATCACACCGGCGCGGCGGAATCGCTCACGGACGGTGGATACAGCGGGGGTGAATGATGCGCGAATTCACACCGCGTGGCGCCTGCCCGTGGTCGCGAAAACGTCGAAGACGTCAGAGATGCGAAGGGGCGGCGCCGCGCGGCCTTCGACTGGGAGGTTCGCTACGCATAGCAATCCACCTCCTCATCTCGTGATGCCGAGCCGTATGCGCGGATCACCATGATCACGCGCGCCGTCGGCCGTGCTTTCGGATTGATCGGACGCGAATACGCCCACGGGCAGGTTACCTTGCCCGGAGCAGGTTTTCACACCGGGGGCGGACAAAGGGAGTCCCAGCTCACAACCACACGCGATTCTTGCGCCACGGATCGGGCGTGGGCACCGTTTCGCCGCTGCGCAGCATCATCCGTTCCAGCACCGCCAGCCGCTTGCGCTGGGCTATCACCTCGTGCAGCGCGGCGTTCACCGTCTCCTGCGCTCCGCTACCGGTCCCGAGCAGCGTTCCGGCCACCGCCAGCGCAACGTCGTCGACCTCGATCGATACCCGGGACATCGCCCACCTCCGTGTCTCGCGCCCCCATCGCATGGTAGTGCCGCATGCGATCACCCACGCCGAAGAACCGGTATACGGACGGAAGCAGCCGCTCACCGGGCCTGGTCGCGAGCGATTGCCGTCGGCGGCGACGGGGAACGCCGTCAGCTGTCCTGCAACGACTGTTCCACGGTCCGGGCCCGTCGCCTGAGATGATCGCGTTCGGCATGGTCGAAATCTTGGCTGCTACTGGTGCGTTCGAGGCGGGCCAGCTGATCACCGATCGCCTGTCGATCCATCGGGTCTCGGGCAACCGACGAGAGCGCGTTCAGCATCGACAACAACCCACCCAGGACCGCGGGGTCATGAGCACCGTAGCGTCTGGGTTGCGCGCAGACGAGGTCGAGCAGCTCCGGGAAGTCAGGGCGTGCCAGATACAGACGAGCGGTGCCGTCGTGGTCGTGAACGATTTTCGGACCGAGTCGGTATCGAACGAGATCACACAGAACTACGGTCGCCGAGTTGATTCCATGAATGGCCGTCGAAGGATCGTTGATACCCGGAGACAATGCCCGGACGATCACGTCGGTCAACTGTCGCAACCCGTAGCCGATATCCTGCGTGGCCGTGCGCTCGGCGCCGTAGCTCAGAGCATCGGAGACCGCGTTGTGGAGTCGATCGATCGACTCCGAGGAAAGAACCGGAGCATCGGCCGGCCAGCAGTACGCCACCACGGTGCGGGCGACGACCGGATCGCCGGTCCGGCAGTGCACCCACAACACCGCGTCCGCTTCGATCGCGGCAGCCAGCAACCCCTCCTCGTCGACTTCGACGAGATATCCCGAGGCAGCTGCCTCGATTTCCGTTCGCAGCGGAGGTATTACCGGGGTGTCGACGGATCGATCGATCGTGCCGGACGGCTCCAGGAAGTGGCGGGCGTTGTCGATGGAGTCGGACGCGACGCGGTCGAGCATCGTCTCTATTCGAATCTGCCTTACCAGGTGGCCGAGGAACACCACCAATCCCAGCACGCTGCCCATGGCGAGCAGGTATGCCACGGTCACCGAGATCTGGGGGACGAACTCGACACCGCCGTCGCCACCGCTGCGAACCCTGCGCAGGACAGTGAGTGCGTATGCGAACGTCGCGAGAAACAACGCGAGGGTGCGTTGGACAAACCTGTCGGAGGAGAACGACCGCAACAATCTGGGCGAATACTGGCTGCTGGCCAACTGCATCGTGACCAGTGTCAGCGAGAACGTCAGGGACGTCACCGTGATGAGCGAGGTGGCGATGGCGCCGAGCACTTCTCGCGCGGCATCCGCGCCACCCCCGAACAAATGCTCGGTGATGTAGTCGGGAAGGTGGCCATCGAGCCGGGAATCGAGAGCGGGCAGGACAATGCCGGCAAGGATCGCCGCGAGAACTCCCACGGCGGGAACCGGCCACAGCCGGGCGCGGAGGGCGTCGACGACGAATCCACGGCGGCGCTCGGCGGCCGCCACGGCGCTGCGGATACGTCCAGGGCTGTGGCTGCTCACACCAGTGCTCCCCTCCGTTCGAAGCGACATCGGCGATGCTCATGCGGTACTACCGACTGCGCGACCCTCGTCGGTTCACACTCCTGGCGATCTTTGCATGACGAGAGCCGTGCCTGGCGGAAACCCGTTCGGCGTCCTGTGGGGCGCGTCGTATCGCCTGCCGGAGCCGTCTGCCGCAGGTGGCGGTAGCACCGCGTCAGGGTTGCCGTCGGCAGGACCGATGGGGAAAGTGAGATCGACGACCGAGACAACCATCGGCCGGTCGAGAAACTACGAAGGAGAATCGGGTGCGCTTCGGATTGTTCGTCCCGCAGGGATGGCGACTGGATCTGGTGGGGATCGACGTCGAACAGCAGTGGGATGTCATGCGCGGGCTGGCGCGGCGGGCCGACGAGCACGACGAATGGGAGTCGATCTGGGTCTACGACCACTTCCACACCGTGCCGCGGCCCACGCGGGAAGCCACCCATGAGGCGTGGACGCTCATGGCGGCGTTCGCGGCGTCCACCGAGCGGGTGCGGCTCGGCCAGATGTGTACCGCGATCAGCTATCGCCATCCCGCCTATCTGGCGAAGGTGGCCGCGACCACCGACATCATCTCCGGCGGCCGGGTCGAGATGGGTATCGGCGGCGGCTGGTACGAACACGAGTGGCGCGCCTACGGTTACGGCTTCCCCTCGGCCGGCGACCGGCTGGGTCGGCTCGACGAGGGCGTGCAGATCTTCCGGCAGGCATGGACCACGGGCGAGGCCACCCTCGACGGCAAGCACTACCAGGTCGACGGCGCGATCGTGCGTCCGCTGCCACTGCAGCGGGGCGGTATCCCGCTGTGGATCGCGGGCGGCGGCGAGAAGAAGACGCTGCGCATCGCCGCGCAGTACGCCGACTACACCAACTTCTCCGGTGACCTCGAGGAGTTCGCCCGCAAGTCGGAGATCCTGCGTGAGCACTGCGCCGAGGTCGGCACCGAGTTCGACGCCATCGTGCGGTCATCGAATTTCAATGCCGTTCTCGGCCGAGACGAGGCCGAGGTGCGGCAGCGCATCGACGGCATCCGCGCGCGGCTGGCCGTAGCGATCGGCGAGGCCGACGCCGCGGAGTACGCCGAAAGGCTGTTCGCGAGCGGGCCCGCGGTCGGCACGCCCGAGCAGGTGGCCGAGAACCTGTCGAAGGTCCGGGATCTGGGCCTCGGCTATGCCATCCTGAACTTCCCCGAATCGGCCTACGACACCTCGGGCATCGAGCTGTTCGAGAAAGAGGTCGTTCCGGCGCTGCGCTGAGCCGAGCCCGAGCCGCCCCGGAGCGTGGCTCGGTGGCATCGGGTGGTCCACCCGGGACGACGCCGGGCCCCGGAGTTTTCCGCATGATGCGGAAAACTCCGGGGCCCGGGTTCGTCAGCCGGTCGGCCGTGACTACAGCATGCAGCTCACGCAGCCCTCGACCTCGGTCCCCTCCAGCGCCATCTGCCGCAGGCGGATGTAGTACAGCGTCTTGATGCCCTTGCGCCAGGCGTAGATCTGCGCCCGGTTGAGATCGCGGGTGGTGGCGGTGTCCTTGAAGAACAGCGTCAACGACAGGCCCTGATCCACGTGCTGGGTGGCCGCGGCGTAGGTGTCGATGATCTTCTCGTAGCCGATCTCGTAGGCGTCGGAGTAGTACTCCAGGTTGTCGTTGGTCATGTAGGGCGCCGGGTAGTAGACGCGCCCGATCTTGCCTTCCTTGCGGATCTCGATCTTCGACGCCACCGGGTGGATCGAGCTGGTGGAGTGGTTGATGTAGGAGATCGAGCCGGTCGGCGGCACGGCCTGCAGGTTCTGGTTGTAGATGCCGTGCGCCATGACCGAGGTCTTCAGCTCGCGCCAGTCGTCCTGGGTGGGGATGCGCACGCCCGCGTCGGCGAACAGCTGCCGCACCCGCTCGGTAGCCGGTTCCCATACCTGGTCGGTGTACTTGTCGAAGTACTCGCCGCTGGCGTACTTCGATTCCGGGAAGCCGCCGAAGTAGCTGCCGCGCTCGATCGCGAGCTGATTGGAGGCCCGCAGCGCGTGGTAGACGACGGTGTAGAAGTAGATGTTGGTGAAGTCGATGCCCTCGTCGGAGCCGTAGTGGATGTGCTCGCGGGCGAGGTAGCCGTGCAGGTTCATCTGGCCGAGGCCGATGGCGTGCGACTGCAGGTTGCCCTGCTCGATGGAGGGCACCGAGGTGATGTGGGTCTGATCCGACACCGCGGTCAGCGCGCGGATGGCCACCTCGATGGTCTGCGCGAAGTCCGGCGAGTCCATCGCCTTGGCGATGTTGAGCGAGCCCAGGTTGCAGGAGATGTCCTTGCCGATCTCGGCGTAGGACAGGTCGTCGTTGAACCTCGACGGGGTGGAGACCTGCAGGATCTCCGAGCACAGGTTCGAGTGGGTGATCTTGCCCGCGATCGGGTTGGCCCGGTTCACCGTGTCCTCGAACATGATGTACGGGTAGCCGGATTCGAACTGCAGCTCGGCGATGGTCTGGAAGAACTCGCGCGCCTTGATCTTCGACTTGCGGATGCGCTTGTCGTCGACCATTTCGTGGTACTTCGCGGTGACGTCGATGTCGGCGAACGGCTTGCCGTAGATGCGTTCCACGTCGTAGGGCGAGAACAGGTACATGTCCTCGTTCTTCTTGGCCAGCTCGAAGGTGATGTCGGGGATCACCACGCCCAGCGACAGCGTCTTGATGCGGATCTTCTCGTCGGCGTTCTCCCGCTTGGTGTCCAGGAAGCGATAGATGTCGGGGTGGTGCGCGTGCAGGTACACCGCGCCCGCGCCCTGCCGCGCGCCGAGCTGGTTGGCATAGGAGAAGGAGTCCTCGAGCAGCTTCATGATCGGGATGACGCCCGAGCTCTGATTCTCGATCTTCTTGATCGGCGCGCCGTGCTCGCGAATGTTGGTCAGCAGCAACGCCACGCCACCGCCGCGCTTGGACAGCTGCAGGGCGGAGTTGATGGAGCGCCCGATGGACTCCATGTTGTCCTCGATGCGAAGCAGGAAGCAATTGTGCACGACGGTGCCGCGAATCGTGTAGGTGTGCGTGCCCTCGACGTGCAGGTTGTAGACCTTCTCCGGCGTCTCGGCGGTGCGCTCGATCGCCCGGACTCCGTAGACATGGCGACCGTGCACCACCTGGTAGGTCGTACGCGTCGTGCCCTTGCGGCCGGTGTAGTTGTGCAGGTTCTTGTCGATGTCGAAGATGAACTCTTCGTTGGTGCCGGGCAGGCCGGGCACGAAGACCTGGCCGGTCGAATTGCCGGCCTGGTTGACATAGGTACGGACGACCGACACGATGCCGAGACGACGCAGCAGCAGTTGTACCTGGTCGACCAGCTCCGGGTTCACCAGGTCGAGCACCATCCCGCCGGTGGTACTGCATCCGTCACCACGGAACAAACCAGCGAGCAGGCCGCGCTGGAAATCCTCATCCGCGGTCATCACATCGTGGGACAGCCGCTTGGTGCTGTAACCGGTACCGGCGAGCGACAGCAGCAACGAGGCCACGATCTTGCTGTTGCACACCATCCGGGTCGAGTGATCGGAATGGTTGGTGTACAGCGACAGATCGACCCCGAACACCTGCTTGAAGGCCATGCCCAGCTCGACGTGGTACTCCACTTCGTGGGCGCCGAGGGTGAAGTGGACGCCGTTCGGCAGGCCGGTTCCCGTTCGCTTGGACACATACCCTTCGGCGAGATACCAGCCGATGATCAGCCCGAGTTCGTAGGACTCCTCGATATAGCGGTTGACAGCGACGAAGCCTTGACGATGACGCTGCTTGTTCCGATGCTTCGCATCGACGTTCACCTTGCGGATCAGGCCGTCGACCTCTTCGTAGACGCCTTCGCCCACGAACTCCATCAGATCGAACACCCGCCGCTCACGCGTGTCCAGCGGCGCGGTGGTCACGATGAAATCGGAGGGGTGAACATCCTGTGCGGCCAACCACACGAACCCGTTGAACGGGTCGGCGCCATCACCGTCGATCAGGCTCTCGACGTCACGGCTGGTCCACACCAGGATCGGATGCTCCGGAGTGCACCGGATCGGATCTTTGTGTCCGAAATGCGAAATCGATACCAGCGCCTGATCGTTGGGGTTCTCGATCAACTCCTCGACCACCGAGAACGAACCGTCGTGAGACAGAACCCGATCTCCGGCCCGCAGGGTCTCGATGGCTCGCGGGCCGTCGATCGTGTCCACCTGGGTGCCGGCAGGGAAGCAACTCACCGGCTCGCCGCGCTGCTTCTTGCCGGAGTTGAGGAAGGTCGGGGTGGCCGGCTGGAAGCGGCCGTCGATGATCTCCTCGACCAGCTTGCGCGCCAGCGTCTCGTCACCGGCGGCCAGGGTCAGCGCCACCATGCACACGCGGTCCTCGAAGCGCTCCAGGTAGCGCTTCCCGTCGAAGGTCTTGAGCGTGTAGGAGGTGTAGTACTTGAACGCGCCGAGGAAGGTCGGGAACCGGAACTTCTTGGCGTAGGCCTGCTGGAACAGGCTCTTGACGAAGGCGCGACTGTACTGGTCGAGAACCTCGGGCTCGTAGTAGTTCTCCTCGACCAGGTAGTCCAGCTTCTCGTCCAGATTGTGGAAGAAGACCGTGTTCTGGTTGACGTGCTGGAGGAAGTACTGGCGCGCGGCCTCGCGATCCTTCTCGAACTGGATCTCGCCGTCGGCGCCGTACAGGTTCAGCATCGCGTTGAGGGCGTGGTAATCCATGTCCTCCCCGGCGCCGTCGGCGATGCGCGCGGCGGGCCGCTCTAGGCGGGCCGACATGCCGGTCGGCGCTGTGGTTGCTGTTGCCAAAACAATCCCAATCCCTCTCGGACGCGCTCGACGTCGCGCGCGGTTCCCATGAGTTCGAATCGATACAGATACGGCACCCCGCACTTGCGCGAAATGACATCTCCCGCATAGCAATAGGTGTCGCCGAAGTTCGTGTTGCCCGCCGCGATCACCCCGCGCAGCAACGACCGGTTGTGCGGGTCGTTGAGGAACTTGGCGACCTGGCGCGGCACGAACTCCTTGTCGGGTCTGGTGTGCCCGCCTGCCTCACCGAGCACGTGCCGACCGCCCCCGTAGGTGGGGACGATCAGCACGTAGGGCTCCTCGACCCGCAGGGAATCGGTGGTGTGCAGCGGGATGCGAGTCGCCGGGAGTCCCAGCTTCTCGACGAAACGGTGAGTGTTCTCCGATGCGCTGGAGAAGTAGACGAGCGCGGTGTCGCCGACCGTGTCGGACATGACCTGCTGTCCTCTCTCCTCGGATGGACCGTCAGGCCGCCTGCCCGGATCGGCGGGCATACTGCCGGTCGCGCGCGGCGTTCAGGCCGCGACGGTGGCGAGGTTCTTGATGCGATCGGGGCGGAAGCCGGACCAGTGATCCTCCCCCGCGACGACGACCGGCGCCTGCAGGTAACCCAGAGCCATGACGTAGTCACGCGCCTCGGAGTTCTCACTGATGTCGACGACCTCGTAGTCCACCCCGGCCTTGTCGAGGGCCTTGTAGGTGGCGTTGCACTGAACGCAAGCGGGCTTGGTGTACACGGTGACGGTCATGATCTGCCTCTCTCCTCTGCCTGATCCACAGCCGGTGATCCATGTGCATTGCGTGATCGACTTGCGCTGCGCAAACTCCCTGGACCCGGTGCGGTAGGCCCTGCTCATCCCCGTTACGGCAATACGCGAGGGAAAGGGCCACACCCCGTCTTCCAGTAGGCAAGACACTACACCTAGTGGGCGACACTTCTCCACAACACGACATGTTGCGAACAACATTGATGGGATTTACACCGCACAAGTCCCTGGACAGTCGATTCGCAACCCGACACGTCGGTGTTCGACATCACAATCCCATTGCGCAGCGCTTTCTCAGCAAACTCTCCTGCCCCGCAGGTCACGCCCGCCGCAACCCTCACTGAGCTACCTGAAGGGCATCTCTTGCACATCAGTCACATCCGGTCCGAGGATGGCCACCGAGACGCGGAGCCCCGCCCGAGACACACCGAGGGGCCGCCCCGGACCGGGACGACCCCTCGCGCGACACGCCCGCAGGCGCGGGTCGGATCAGGCGGTCACCGCGACGCGGGTCGCCTGCACCAGTTCACGGACCGACGCGCCGAGTTCGGCGAGGGCCTCGGCATCCTCGCTCGGGTGCGCGGAGGCGAAGCGCTCGCCGATCGCGCCGAAGTGAGCGTGCGCGGCCTCGACCACGACACCACCGGCGACGCCGACCGCCTTGACCGCGTCACCGTGCGCCCAGCGCGCGGCGTTGGGACTGATCGACGCACTCACCACGCCGACCGGCTTCCCCTTCAGAGCGCCCGCGCCGTACGGACGCGACACCCAGTCGATGGCGTTCTTCAGCACGGCCGAGAGGGTGCCGTTGTATTCGGGAGTCACCAGCAGGACCGCGTCCACCTCGGCGACCGCGGCGCGCAGACGCTCCGCGGCGGCGGGCACCGAACCGGGCACGTCGATGTCCTCGTTGTAGAACGGGATCTCACCGAGACCGTCGTAGAGGTCGATCTCGACGCCCTCGGGCGCGGTCCGCACGGCCGCTTCGGCGATCCGGCGCGTGATGGAGGCGCTGCGCAGGCTTCCGGCGAGCACGAGGATGCGGGTCTGGCTCATGACAACTCCTGATGTACTGATGAGGTCCGTACGGTCACGAGGTACTAACCGGACCGCAGTCCGATTACTTCCCGGAGAGGAAGAACAGCAGCAGTGAGCTCTGTCACACCCGGAACCACCCCCGAGCCCGCGCCGCCGGGCGCGGTCATCAGGGCATCGCTGACCATCGGCCCGCCGCCCGAGGGGCCCACCGGCGAGCGCGCCGACGCGGCCCGCAACCGGCGGCTGCTGCTGGACGCCGCCCAGCACCTGGTACGCGAACACGGCGTGGACAGCCTGACGATGGACGAACTGGCCCGGCGCGCCGGCGTCGGCAAGGGCACGATCTTCCGCCGTTTCGGCAACCGCTCGGGACTACTGCGCGCGCTACTCGACCACTCCGAGCACAAGTTCCAGCAGAGCTTCATGTTCGGGCCGCCGCCGCTGGGCCCCGGCGCGCCACCACTGGAACGGCTCGTCGCGTTCGGCCGCGCCCGGCTGCTGGACATCGAGGTGGAGGGCGAGTTGTATCGCGCGGCCGAGATCGGCGAGGCGAGCGGGTTCTTCCACAGCGCGCCCTACCGTCTGCAGCACCGCCACGTGGTCGTGCTGTTGCGGGAGGCGGGCAGCCCCGGCGACCACGACCTGATCGCGGGCAGCCTGCTCGCGATGCTCGGCGCGCCGTTGGTGATGCACCAGTTGCACGTGCTCGGCCGCGGCCGGGAACAGGTCGGCGACAACTGGGAGCGGTTCGTCCGCCGGGTGGCCGACGCCGGTCCCCAGTAAAGTGACCTCATGTCGAGCCTGCGCGAACAGATCATCACCGAATTGGGCGTCCAGCCGAAGATCGAACCCGCGGAAGAGGTCCGCCGCCGGGTCGACTTCCTCGCCGAGTACCTGCTCTCCACTCCCGCACAGGGTTTCGTGCTCGGTATCAGCGGCGGACAGGACAGCACGCTGACCGGGCGGCTGTGCCAGCTCGCGGCCGAGAAGGTCCGCGCCGACGGTGGTTCGGCGACGTTCGTCGCGGCGCGCCTGCCCTACGGCGTGCAGGCCGACGAACACGACGCCCAGATCGCCCTGGACTTCATCCGGCCCGATCGCACCGTGACCGTCAACGTCAAGCCGAGCGCCGACGCCGCGGGCGCGGAGGTCGCCGGAGCGCTCGACATCGAGCGGTTGCGAGACTTCGTGCGCGGCAACATCAAAGCCAGGGAACGCATGGTGGTGCAGTACGGCATCGCCGGGCAGGAGAACCTGCTCGTGGTGGGCACCGATCACGCGGCCGAGGCGGTCACCGGATTCTTCACCAAGTACGGCGACGGCGGCGTCGATCTCACCCCGCTGACCGGTCTCACCAAGCGGCAGGGCGCGGCGCTGCTGCAGGAACTGGGCGCGCCGTCGAGCACCTGGGCGAAGGTGCCCACCGCCGACCTCGAGGACAACCGCCCCGCGCTGCCCGACGAGGAGGCGCTCGGCATCCGCTACGACGACATCGACGACTACCTCGAGGGCAAGGACGTCACCGACGAGGTCGCCGAACGGGTGGAGCGGCATTTCCTCAACACCCGCCACAAGCGCACGGTTCCGGTCACTCCGCTCGACACCTGGTGGCGCTGAGCGAGGTCCGAGGCGCGCCCTTTCGCCGGCGGCTGATCAGCCGCCGGCAGCGATCAGCCGCCGGCAGGGATCAGCCGCCGGCGAAAGGCGGCAGCACGTCGACCTGACGACCGACGGTCACCGAGGTGTCGCGGGTCAGTTCGTCGCCGATGAGGTAGGCGCACACGCCCAACATCTTGTCCAGATCGGGGCCGTAGGTGTCGGCCAACCGGACGCGCAGGTCGGCGAGGGTCGCGCCGGGCGGTAGTTCGAGGTGTTCGGAATCCTTGCCGACCGCATCGGCGATCGCGGCGAAATAGCGGACCTCAACCACCGATGGCTCCCATCGTGCGCTCCGGGGGGACGAAATTCTCGGCGTCGATGCCGTGGCCCGCCCACTTGTTCCACATGGCGCCGCGCCAGATCTCGGCGATCTCGGCATCGTCCGCGCCGGTCCGAAGCGCTTGGCGCACATCGAATTCCTGATCACTGAACAAGCAGGAGCGCAACATGCCGTCGGCGGTGAGCCGAGTGCGATCGCAGGTGTCGCAGAACTTGCGGGTGACCGTGGCGATGATGCCGACCACCGCGGGACCGCCGTCCACGAGCCACTTCTCGGCCGGTGCGGAGGGATCGAGACGGCCGACCTCCTCGAGGGTGAATCTGGCGCCGAGCACCTCGAGCAGTTCGGCGGCGGTGACCATGTTCGCCCGCGCCCATTCGTGATCGGCGTCCAGCGGCATCTCCTCGATGAACCGCAGTTCGCATTCCTCGTCCAGGCACCACCGGAGCAGATCCGGCGCCTCGGCGAGGGTTTGGCGCATCAGGACCGCGTTGACCTTCACCGGGGCGAGACCGTTGGCCCGCGCGGCGCGGATGCCCGCGAGCACCGAGTCCAGCCGGTCGCGACGGGTCAGGCGAGCGAAGCCGAGCCGGTCGACGGTGTCGAGGGAGACGTTGACCCGGTGCAGGCCGGCCTGCGCCAGACCGCGCGCGCGATGTGCCAGCCCGACGCCGTTGGTGGTCATCGCCAGCGGTGTGTGCGGCACCCGTTCGTGGCAGCCCGCGATGATCCGTTCGAGATCCCGGCGCATGAGCGGCTCGCCGCCGGTGAACCTGACCTCGCGCACACCCAGTTCCTCGACCGCGAGCGCGACCAGCCGGACGATCTCGTCGGCGGTCAGCAGCTCGTCGGCGGGAATGGGCGGCAATCCCTCGGCGGGCATGCAATAGGTACATCGCAGCGAACACTTCTCGGTGATGGATACCCGCAGGTCACGGGCGACCCGGCCGAAGCGGTCGACCAGCGCCGGAGTATCGGGGCGTCCGTCGAGCGCGGGCCGCCGCGACCGCACCGCGGGCATGCCCATCTCGACCAACGTCATCACTCCATTATGACCGCAGGCCCCTTCTCGCGTGGCAGTGACAGGCGAACCGTTCCCACCTGGCGTTCTCACGAACCACGAGGCCGGACGGTGAGATCACCTGGCGCGCTACGCTGACGCCATGAGCGCACGGGCAACGGATGTGGCCGCCGTCGGCGTCGAGGAACACCGCGACCGCATCGAGCAGGTCCTGCGGCCGCTCGCGATGCGGTCGTCGGAAACCGTGCCGGTGCCGTCGGCGTCGGGCCGCCTGCTCACCGAGGACGTGTACTCCCCGGTCGATCTGCCGGTCTTCCGCAATTCCTCGATGGACGGCTACGCCGTGCGCGCCGCGACCGTGCGGTACACCCCGACCTCGCTGCCGTTGGCGGGCGTCGTCGCGGCGGGCGAGGCCGGCTCGGCGCCGCTGCCCGCGGGCGGGGCGTGGAAGGTGATGACCGGCGCGCCGATCCCGCCGGGCGCGGACTGCGTGATCCCGGTGGAGGACACCAGGGTCGAGAACGGCCATGTGGTGATCGAACGTGGCCGTGCGGCAGGCGATTTCATCCGCGAACCGGGCACCGACGTGCGCGCGGGCGATCTGCTGGTGTCCGCGGGCACGGGGCTGACGCCTCGCCACATCGCCGCGCTGGCGGCGGTCGGGGTGGCACGGGTCGACGTTTTCGTTCCCGTGCGCGCGGCGGTGATCACCACCGGCGACGAACTGGTCCCGGCGGGCACGCCGTTGCGGCCGGGCCAAATCTACAACTCCAACGGCATCGCCCTGGCCGCCGCGCTCGCCGCCGACCGGGTGGAGGTGGTCGCGGTGGAGCACAGCACCGACGATCCGGCCGTGTTCGCCCGGCTGATCTCCTCCGCCACCCGCTCGGCGGATGTGGTGTTCACCTCCGGTGGGGTCTCGAAGGGCGATTTCGAGGTCGTCAAGGAGGTGCTGTCCGAACGCGGCGGGCGGTTCGGATCGGTGGCCATGCAGCCGGGCGGACCCCAGGGCTTGTCGGTGATCGACGGGGTCCCCGTGCTCAGTTTCCCCGGCAACCCGGTGAGCACACTGGTCTCCTACGAGGTGTTCGCCCGGCCGATGCTGCGTCGATTGGCCGGGTTGCCCGCCGTGCGCGCGTTCGAGACGACGCTGGTCGAGCCGGTGCGCTCGCCCGCGGGCCGGCGCCAGTTCCTGCGCGGCCGGATGACCGAGGCGGGAGTGGTGACGGTGTCCGGGCCGGGTTCGCATCTGATCGTCGGCATGGCCCAGGCCGAGGTGTTGATCGACATCGCCGCCGAGGTGACCGAACTGCCCGAGGGCGCGCCGGTGCGGGTCCGGGAATTGTGAGCTGATCCGACGGGGTTCGGGGCGGGCGGCCGGTTGTGCCAGTCTTGACGGTATGAGCGAGTTGTCCCATGTCGACGCCGAGGGGCGCGCCCGCATGGTGGATGTGAGCGCCAAAGCCGACACCGTGCGGATCGCGGTGGCCGCGGGCGCGTTGCGCACCACGCCGGAAGTGGTGGCGCTGGTGCGCGCCGACGATCTGCCGAAGGCCGATGTGCTGTCCACCGCGCGGTTGGCCGGTATCGGCGGCGCGAAGAAGACCTCCGAGCTGATCCCGCTGTGCCATCAGCTGGCGCTGTCCTCGGTCAAGGTCGAGTTCGGCTTCACCGGCGACGCCATCACCATCGAGGCCACCGCCAAGACCACCGGTCCCACCGGTGTCGAGATGGAGGCGTTGACGGCGGTCGCGGTGGCCGGGCTGACCTTGCACGACATGGTGAAGGCGGTCGATCCCGCCGCCGTCCTGACCGACGTGCGGCTGTTGTCCAAATCCGGCGGCAAGCGCGGGCAGTGGACCCGTGAGGGCGCGGAAACCGGTGCACGGCAAGCGGATCCCGCGGCCGATGCGCTCGGCGGGGACGATGCGCGCTCGGCGGTCGTCCTGGTCGCCTCGACCGGGGCGGCGGCGGGCACCCGCACCGACACCACCGGCCCGGTGCTGGCGACCTGGCTCGACGGGTTGGGTTTCGCGGTGCGCGGACCGGTGGTGCACGCCGACGCCGATATCGCGACCGGGCTGGCCGACGCGCTGCGCACGGCTCCGAACCTGATCGTCACCACCGGTGGCACCGGCGCCTCGCCCACCGATGCGACGCCCGAGGCCACCCTGGCGGTGCTGGATCGCGAACTGCCCGGCGTGGCCGAGGCGATCCGAAACAAGGGTGCGGCGGCGTTCCCGCTGGCCTCGCTCAGCCGCGGGGTCGCCGGGCTGGCCGGTCGCACCGTGATCGTGAATCTGCCCGGCTCGCCGGGCGGGGTGAAGGACGGGATGGCAGTGCTCGAGCCGCTACTGGATCATCTGTTGGCGCAAGTATCCGGAGGCGGTACCCATGAGTGAGAGCCCCATGACCACCGGTGAGAGCGTTGCCGGGAACGGGACCGATGCCCCGCCGGGCAGCGAGACCGCCGGTGTGCGGCTGGCGCGCATCAGCGAGCGGCCGCTGAATCCGGCCGAGGTCGAGGCCGCGGTCACCGGGCCCGAGCACGGCGCGGTGGTGGTCTTCACCGGCAAGGTCCGCAACCACGACGGCGGTCAGGCGGTGTCGGCGCTGGAGTACTCCGCCCATCCGCGTGCCGCGCATTTCCTGCGTGCGTGTTGTGACGCGATCGCCGCGAGCACCGGGCTGCCCGTCGCCGCCGAGCATCGCGTCGGCGATCTCGGCATCGGCGATCTGGCGATCGTGGTGGCGGTGGCCGCACCACACCGGGCCGAGGCGTTCGCCGCCTGCGCGGAACTGGTGGACCGGATCAAGCACGAGGTGCCGATCTGGAAGCGGCAGCAGTTCGCCGACGGGTTGTCGGAGTGGGTCAACGCCTGTCACTGAGGGGAGGATGGGACAGCCTCAGTGCGGGGTGTACCGCCAGACGCCCAACAGCGCCTGTTCGTCGAGTGGGTCCGGACCGGTGTGCACCGTGTCGCGCAACCGGTCCAGCGCTTCCTGGGCGGGCAGGCCCGCGCCGATCAGCACCAATGAGCTGATCCGGTCGTCGCCGGGTCGCCACGGGCGGGGCTCGAAAACGATGTGCCTGCCTACGACGTGCAGGCCGAAGACACGGTGCTGTCCGTGCACGGCGAATTCGGCGAAGCCCTTGGCACGGAACAATCCCGGCGGCGGGGTTTCCAGGAAGCTCACCAGCCGCCGCGGATCGAGTGCCTGCGCACTGGTGAAGGAGACGCTGGTGTAGTCGTCGTGCAGGTGGCGGTGCGCGCCCGCGGGGTGGTCACAACCATCCGCACACCGGTGGTCGTGTTCCGGGTCGCCGTGTTCCGGGTCGCTGTGCTCGAGGCGGTCGAACTCGCGCCACAGCTCGTCGAAGCTGAGTTGTCCGGCGACCGGGGTGCGCTCTCGTGCCGGCTCGTCGAAGAGCAGGCCGGGGTCGATGCGGCCGAAGCTGGTGACATACACCGGCACCGGCGCGGTCAGCGCCACGATCTCGGCGCGCAGTCGCTCGAGTTCCGCCGCGTCGACCCGGTCCGCCTTGTTCAGCACCACCAGATCGGCCAGTCGCAGGTGGGTCACCAGCTCCGGGTGCCGCTCGCGACCGGCCGGGAACTCCGCCGCGTCCACGACCTCGATCAGCCCGCCGTACCTGATCCGGGGATTCTCGCTGCCGACCACCATCCGGATCAGATTGCGTGGCTCGGCCAGTCCGCTGGCCTCCACCACGATCACATCGATCCCCGCCTGCGGCTGGGTCAACCGCTCGAACATCTCGTCCAGCTCGCCCACGTCCACCGCGCAGCACACGCATCCGTTGCCGATCGAGACCATCGCGTCGACCTGCCCGGCCACCAGCATGGCGTCGATGTTCACCGCTCCGAAGTCGTTGACCACCACGCCGATTCGCGTGCCACCGCTGTCGTGCAGCAGCCGGTTGAGCAGCGTCGTCTTCCCCGACCCGAGAAAACCGGCCACGATCAGCACAGGAATTCGCTCGCTCACCCGGACCACTGTAGGCGGCTCGCACCGGCGCACCGAGCACGGTCGCGGGCTCGGCCGTCCGCTACCGGGCGGGGGCGAACAACGTGGCGGCCAGAGTGTAGGCCAGGTTGACGAGCTCGGAGGTGAGCGCTTCCTGGTCTTTGCCGAGCGCGCCGAGTAAAGGCACGAGCAGTTCGGCCGCCCGTTCGGCGAGGTCGGTTCCGGAATCGGACGCCTCCGGGGCCGCGCGCTTCGGGGCAGTGGTCTTCGGGGCGGGCGCGGTGGTGTCGGGCTCGGTCCGGGCGGGCGCACCGGCGGGCAGGTCGTCCGTGCCGGTGACCGGGGTGTCGAGGAGGTAGCCCACGATGCCGGTGGTCAGTGCGATCGCGTGCTCGAGCTGGCCGCCCGCGGATTCGAGGACGGCGGCGTCCTCGGCGTTGGCGCCGTTGCCCATCTCCAGGAACACCAGTGGGACGGTGGTCAGGGCCGGGCCCGCGACGTCGGACCGGGTCTGCAGACCTTCGCGCACGCCCGCGTAGGTGGCGGGCGAGAAACCGGCCTGGACGTAGGCGTCGCGGACCGATTGCGACACGGCCCGACCCTCGCCGGACTGGGCGCGGTCGGCGGCGGCGTCGGGGATCGGCAGCTGCGGCACGATCAGGTGGAAGCCGCGCTCGGACGCCGGACCGCTGTCGGCGTGGATGCTGACCGCGACGGTCGCGCCGGAGTCGCCTGCCGCCCGGGCCCGCTCGTCGACGCAACCGCCCCAGCCGCTGTCGTCCTGGCGGCTGAGCACCACCTGCGCGCCGAGACTCTCCAGCGAGGCCTTGACCAGCTGGGCGACATTCCAGGTGATGGTGTGCTCGGGAACTCCGTTCACCGTGGTCATGCCCGTGGTCTGACAGTCCTTGGTGCCCCCGCGGCCGTCGTCGACCTGGCGGGACAGGTTCTCCGAGTGGTTCGGGCCCTGGTGCCCGGGATCGAGGAAAACGGTCTGACCCGAGAGCTTGGTGGCCAGCTCCGGGTCGGCCGGGTCGGCGGCGGCCACGGCGGGCACGAGTCCGGCGAATACGAGGGTGATCGCGGCGGTGATGATGGTCGGCTTCATGTATCGGTCGGCGCCCCGGAAACGCGGCGCCCCTCCCTTCCCATTGGCAACACCAAACCCAATGACTCACTCTGGCAACAGAGGCACCACACGGGCAAGCCTCAGTTACCGAACCGTTAACTCTCTCTTCTCGCCGCGAGCCGGTCATGCGCGAACTCCGCACAGGTGAGCTGAATCTCCTCGTTTTCCCGAATCGACAGTTTGTTTCTGGTAGATCTGGCCCTCGGGTCGAGGGGAACTCCGGCCGTCGACGAGGACGGCCCAAGACGTCGAGGAGAGGGCTCATGCGCGCGAGCACAGTGATGATCGCGGGGGCACTGGCGGGAACAGCCACACTGCTCGGTTCCGGGATCGCCGCCGCCGAACCGGCCACCGTCATCGCGGAGGACGGGCTCTACACGGTGGGAGTCGACATCGCCCCCGGCACCTGGGAGGCGCCGGGCACTTCCGATCCCGACCGTCCCTGCGACTGGCGAAGGCTCTGGAAGGTCGTCGGCGACACCAGCGACCCGACCTACATCATCGCCAACAACTACACCCGCAAGCCGCCCGGCCGGGTGGTCATCAAGGCCACCGACACGGCGTTCCGCACCGAGAACTGCGGCGTGTGGCGCATGGTGCCCGCCGCGTCGACCGGCTCGGCCGGCTGAGCCGCACCGTCCCCGTCCAGGAGCCGACCAGAAATCCAGCCGACCGGCCACGGGGCGCGTTCGTCGGACCCGCGACGCCCGGCCGAGGGGTGAACGGCAGTTCCGCACCGCGCCGGGACTGTGCCGCGAACTGGTTAGGGTCGCACCATGACGAGGACGAAGATTTTGATCACCGGCGCGAGTTCGGGTCTCGGCGCGGGGATGGCACGGGAGTTCGCGGCGAAGGGCCGGGATCTGGCGCTGTGCGCTCGGAGGCTGGATCTGCTCGAGGAATTGCGCGCCGAGCTGATCGGGGCGCATCCCGGGATCACCGTCGCCGTGCGGGCACTCGATGTCGACGACCACGCGGCGGTGCCGCGGGTGTGCGGTGAGCTGCGCGACGAACTCGGCGGTCTGGATCGGGTGATCGTCAATGCCGGCATCGGCAAGGGCGCGCGGCTGGGCACCGGGCGCGCCTCGGCCAACCTGGCGACCGCGACCACGAATTTCGTCAGCGCGATGGCACAGGCCGAGGCGGCGCTGGCGATCTTCCGCGAGCAGAACAGCGGTCACCTGGTGCTGATCTCGTCGATGAGCGCGGTGCGTGGACTGCCCGGCTCCAAGGCGGCGTACTCGGCGAGCAAGGCGGGGCTGTCCGCGCTCGGCGAAGCGCTGGCTACCGAGTTGCGCGGCTCGCCCATCGTTGTCACCACGATCCAGCCCGGCTTCATCCGGACCGACATGTCCGACAACGCCGGTGACGCGAAGCTGGTCGCGCCGCTGGACAAGGGCGTGTCCTCGATGGTCGCGGCGATCGAGCAGGAGAAGCGACGGGCCTGCGTGCCCGGCTGGCCGTGGCGGGTGATCGACCTCGTGCTGCCGCATCTGCCGGACAGCGTGGTCGTGAAGCTGGCCTGACCCCGTGACCGGCCCATTAAGCGCTCTGTAAGACGCTGTCAAGACCCCCGAGGGACATTTGTTCCTGCCCGGCCGGTCCCTGATCCAGGAGGGGGGAACAGGGCCCGGCCGGGCACTTCGTCGCACACGCTGGTGTTTCGCGTCTGAAATCTGTTGGCCGACTGTAGGATTCGTGGTGGCGAGGACGGGGCCGCCGAGATCGGGGTCGGACTCGGTGCAGTCCTGGAGTATGGCCGCTATCTGTGGTGCGCACGCGACCAGCCGCGTCGCCCACACCTGCCCGCTGCCCGCTGGCACGGTGGGCACCGGCCGGGCGCAGTCGCGTCCTGTTCTGACACCATGACGAGCGTGATCGAGGCCCTACGCTCCGCGCGAGACAAAGCACGGCGGCTGCCGGGCGCTGTCTGGTACCTGGCGGTCGGCGGTGTCACCGCGCTGCTCGCGCTGCTCGCGGTGGTCGGCCTGCTGATCGTCAGCGCTTTCTGCCTGATCGGCGTAGGGATACCGGCGCTGCCCGAGGTGATTCGGCTGGTCCGGCCGTTGGTGTCGTTCGATCGTCACAGGGCGGCACAGTATCTCGGTGAACAGGCGTCGCAGGCCTATCAGCCGATCACCGGTGGCCTGCGGCAGCGGGTCGCGACGGTGCTCACCGATCCGGCGAACCGCCGGGACCTCGGTTGGCTGGCCACACACGCGCTGACCGGCACCTATCTCGCGGTGTTCGCCATCGCGCTGCCGCTCAGCACCCTCATGCATCTGGCGATCCCGGGATTCTGGCAGCTGATGCCGCCGGGGCAGGAGTTCGCCAGTTTCGGTTTCGCGGTCGACTCGTGGCCGGAGGCGATACTGAGCTTCTTCCTGGCATTCCCGGTGGCCCTGGTGACCCTGCAGCTTCCGCTGGCCGCGCGCTGGCAGGCGATGGCCACCCACGCCCTGCTGAAACCGGCCGAGGGCGCCATGCTGGCCGACCGGGTCGCGGCCCTCACCGCGACCCGGGCCGCCGCGCTGGACGCGCACGGTGCCGAGCTTCGCCGGATCGAGCGTGACCTGCACGATGGCGCGCAGTCACGGATCGCAGCGGTGATCATGCAGCTCGGGCTGGCCGACCAACTGCGCGAACAGGATCCGGAAACGGCGCAGGGTCTCGTGCGCAAGGCGCAGGACACCGCGACGGCCGCGCTCGCCGAACTGCGTGACGTGGTGCGCAACGTGTACCCGCCGGTGCTCACCGATCGTGGCCTGGCCAGTGCCGTCTCGGCGGTGGCCGCCCGCAACCCGATCCCGTGTGCGCTCGATCTCCGCGAGGTGGGCAGACGTCCCGCCGCGGTGGAGGCGGCAGCGTATTTCGTCATCACCGAGGCGCTCACCAACGCCACCAAGCACTCCGGCGCCGCGGGCGTCTCCCTGGTGCTCGGCGGTGCGCCCGAGCTGTTGACGATCGAGATCCACGACGACGGGGTGGGCGGCGCCGTGGAGACCTACGGCGGCGGGCTGGCCGGTATCCGGCGCAGGGCCGAGGCGCTCGACGGCCGGATGACACTGATCAGTCCACCCGGGGGCCCTACTGTAGTGCGGGTGGAGTTGCCGTGCGGGTCATGATCGCCGAGGACAATGCCCTGCTGCGGGAGGGTCTGGTGTTGCTGCTGAGCACGGCGGGCATCGAAGTGGTGGCCGCCGTGGACAATGCGGACGATTTCCTCGCGGCGGTGGCCGCCGATAGGCCGGACGCGGTCGTCGTCGATGTGCGCCTGCCGCCGACGTTCACCGACGACGGTTTACGCGCTGCTGTCAGCGCGCGCAAGCTGCACCCCGGACTGCCGGTGCTGGTGCTGTCGTCCTGGGTGGAGGACAGCTACGCCGCGGAATTGCTCGGTGACGGCATGGGCGGTGTCGGCTATCTGCTCAAGGAGCGGGTCGGCAAGGTGGATCGTTTCCTCGATTCGCTGCGCAGGGTCGCGGCGGGTGGTACCGCGATGGACCCCGAGGTGATCTCGCAACTGCTGGTGCGGCGCAAGGCCGACGACCCGATGGCCGCGCTGACCGCCCGCGAACGCGAGGTACTGGCCCTGATGGCCGAGGGCCACAACAACGCGACCATCGCCGAGCGGCTGGTGGTCAGCGAAGGCGCTGTGCACAAACACATTCGGAGCATTTTCGCGAAGCTCGGGCTCTCCACCGAAGACGTCGGCCATCGTCGGGTGCTGGCAGTACTGACCTACTTGAACGCATGAAGCCCTGAACCCGTGGGGGTTCAGGGCCGCAACCCGGCTCCGGTCAGTCGGCTCGACAGGTCATGTCGTCGGCGGGCAACGTGCCGTCGCCGAAGTAGGCGTTCACCGCCGAGTACACGCAGGAGTTCTGGTAGCTCCCGAAGATCCAGTGGGTCTGCACATCCTGGAGGGTGACCATGCGGGAGGCGCTCAAAGCGGTGTGCAGGGCGACCGCCCCGCCGTACACGGTCCGGGTGTCACCGGTGGACTGCACGATCATGGCGGGCACCGCATTGCGCACCACCGTGGTCGGCTCGGCGGGCGGGGCCCAGAACGTGCACGGTGTGACGTTGTTGGTGAATCCGGCGAACACCGGTTCGGTGGCGCGGGCAGCCTCGATGTTGCGCCAATAGGATCCTGGATCCCGTGGTGCGGCGACGTCACCGCACATGATGGCCATCTGCGCCGAATTGTCGCCCGGCCGTGCTTTCAACACGAACCCTAGTGTGGTGTCCAATGTTTCGTCAGGATGGGCGGGCTTACCCGCGGCGGCGTCGGCAATGGTACGGATCTGACCGGCGAGCATCCCGTACTGGTCCGGGCTGTCCAGTCCGACGAACAGCACCACCGGCAGCCAGTGCTCGTCGACCTCGTACTCGCCCAACCGGATCGGCTTGTCGGCGGCCTGTTCGATCAGGTCCTGGACAGCGCCGCGAACCTGGGCCCGGCTGGTGCCGAAGTGGTATTCATCGTCGCGCGCCGCGACCCAATCCGCCCACAGATCGAGCGCGGCCTCGTTGGCCGGACCCATCGCCTGCACCATGCCGACCGACCCGTAGGTGTCCGGGTCGACCGCGCTGTCCAGCACCATCCGATCGCTGCGTTCGGGGAACATCTGCATGTACACCGCACCGAGGTAGGTGCCGTACGAGGTGCCGAAGTAACTGATCTTGTCCGCGCCGAGAACACCGCGGATGACATCCATGTCCCGCGCGGTGTTGCGGGTGGTGATGTAAGGCAGTCGAGCCGCTTCGGTGGTGGCGCAGCGGGCGGCCAGATCGCTCTGTATCGCAACGGACTCCGCGAAACCTGCCGCGTCCAGGCCCGCCGAATGCAGCCCGAAGCCGATCGGCCACCGGCAGTCGACGGCGGACGAGCGCCCGACGCCACGCGGATCCATGCCGATCAGGTCGTAGCGGGCCCGCACCTCGGGCGTCATCGCCTGTGCGACATCGACCATGAAGTCCAGACCTGCACCACCGGGACCGCCAGGGTTGGACAGCATGACGCCGCGCTGCGGCGCGGGATCGGTTCCGGCGAGCCGAGAGATCGCCACCGTGAGCGTAGGACCCTGTGGATCAGCGTAATTCAGCGGCACTGTGACCTCGGCGCACTGCGCCCCGGCCTCGTCCAACTTCGGATCCCCGCAGGCTTTCCAATCCACCTGCTGACCGGCGAACCGGTCCGGCACCGCGGTTTGCGGCGTCGCCTCGGCCTCGGAACCGGTACAACCGACCAGACCGGCACAGGCCACCAGGCCGGTGACGGCGGTCAAGGCGACCGTCAGTCCTTTCGCGCGTTTCACTGATGCTCCTCGGAAGTTTCTCGGCCGCACTCGATAAAGGGGCCGTGGTAATCGGTGGGCCGGGCGCTCACGCGGTGCACAGGGCGGCGTCCAGCACACCGAGGACCGCATCGGTCTCCTCCTCGGTGGTCGGCAACTGGTTGACCGTGACGGTCACCGCCGTGCCGTCAGCCCTTACGCCGTTGCGTGTCTCGAAGCCTGGAATGCTGCCGTCATTGCCGTTGCCCTGCACCACTCCTGGCAGGTAGCGCTCGATCGGCGCGTCCAGGTCGACCTTGCCCTCGGCAACCAGCTGCATGATCACCGTCGCCACGTAGGTCTTCGTGTTGCTGCCGATCCGCACGCGCGCGTCGTCCGGGAACGGCGCGCGAGTGTTGAGATCACCGACCCCCGCGGTGAACGTTCGATGTCCGGCGGGTCCGTCGATCACCACCTGCACACCGGGAAACCCCTGACGCATCAGCGTGTCCATCGCGGTGGCCACGGCGGACGGTGGTGTATTCGCCGCCTCGTCCGGTGAGCTCACCGACGCCTCACCACCACACGCGGCCGCGGCGAGCACCGCGCCCGCCACGACGACCGAGAGAGCCGCTCTACTGGAGTTGCGCCGAAATGGGTTCATGAGCAGTGTCTTCCTCTTGTTCGAGTCGAAAGACATGGGTGCGTCCCCGACGATTCGAGCCTAGGAATCCGGAGTCCTCGCGCCTATGCCGCGCGCACCCGAATGCCGGGTACCGCCTGCCGGCGTGACGTGGTGGTGCCAGCACCACCACGTCAGTCGGTCATCGACTCATCGGCCAGACCAGCCGGCCCGTACTCGATGAAACGACTCCGCCACTCATGCACCGTCATCGCCCACACGCCCACCTCGGCGGCAACAGGAAATGCTCCCGGCTCCGCGCTAGGTCGCGAGGGTGGGATCGGGGAGTTGCCGGGAATGATCGACGGCCTCGGCCAGCAGGTCCGCTGCCTGGATCAGCTGCTCTTCGGAGTGCTCGCTGGTGAGGAAGAAGCGCAGCCGCTCCTGCCCGGCGGGCACCGCGGGTGCGGAGATATTGCCCGCGTACACGCCGCGTTGCAGCAGATACGAGGAAACGAAACCCGAGCGCACCTCACCGGGCACGATCACCGGACAGATCGGGGTGCCCTCGGACAGACCACGATCCAGCCCCCGCTCCCCCAGTAGCGCGGTGAACTGTTTCGCGTTGGCCCACAGCCGATTCAACCGCTCCGGCTCCTGCTCGAGCACGTCGAGCGCGGCGAGCGCGGCCCCGACCGCGGCGGGCGCGGGGCCACCGGTGAGCATGGCGATGCCGGGGGCGGCCGCCTTCATGGCACGGATGAGATCGGCGTCGCCTGCCAGGAACCCGCCGCAGCTGCCGAGGGCTTTCGACAGCGTCCCCATCCACAGATCCACAGCGTCGGCCGGCAGCCGGTAGTGCTCGCGGATGCCGTGCCCGCGATCGCCGAAGACACCGAACGAATGCGCCTCGTCGACCATGACCGCGCAGTCGTATTCCCGTGCCACTGCGGTCAATTCATCGACACGACCGACGGTGCCGTCCATACTGTAGTGCCCCTCGAGCACCACCAGCGCGCGATCGAAGCCCGCTCGCGACATCCGCAGGACCGAGCGCAGCGACTCGGGATCGTTGTGCCGGAACGTGATCCGGCGACACCCCGACCACTGGGTGCCGGAGACCACGCTGCCGTGGATGAGCGCGTCGCACACGGCCACATCCCCGTCGCGCATCAGGAACCCGAGGACTCCCGCATTCGTGAGGTACCCGCTGGTGGTGATCATGGCGTCGCCGACGCCGTAGATCTCGGCCAGCCGCGCCTCGAGTTCGCGGTACAGCGGGATCTCCCCGGCGATGATGCGACTCGCCGAGGCCGAGGCGCCGTAGCGATCCAGCGCGGCCTTCGCCCCCGCCACCACCCGCGGATGATTGGCCAGGCCGAGATAGTTGTAGGCGCTGAAATTGACCAGCTCGCTCCCGTCCGCCTCGATGGTCGCGTCATTGGGACCGGAGCGCAGCAGGAACAACGGATTCGGCATGGCGCTGTCGCCGTAGAGCTTGTCGATCGCGGCCTGCTTGGCCACGGTCGCGGCGACCTCGGGATGGTCGGCGAACTGCTTGCCCGGTCCGCGGACACGTCGCGGGGCCGCCCCCGCCGGACGCGCCGGAGGCCGCGCCTGAGGCTGTGTCTGCGTCACCGGTGTCTTCGGGGCACCGGTACCGGTGCCGGACAACAGCTTGCGCGCCAGGTCACGTGCGGACTCGCTCACTGATCGACCTCCGTCCGGCCGACCAGCCGCTGTCCCGCCGTGGCCTGCGGCTGTCCGGCGGTGTCGGACGGCGCATCCGCCGCGACCGCCGGCGCGTTCTCGGGCGAGCCGGGCGCCGGAGAGGCGACGGCCGGTGCGGCAGCTCCCGTCCCGCCGCCGACGAGTTGTTCGGCGATACGCGCACCCGCCTGTTCGAGAGTGAACGTCCGTCCCATGCTCAGCGACGACATGTCGATCCCGAGGCTCTTGGTCACCAGCGCGCCGAACTCCACGGCCATGAGCGAGTCGAGGCCGAGTTCGGGCACGGGGACCGTGAGGTCGATGGACTCGGCGGAGACCCCCATGACGGTGGCGAGTTGCTCGGCGAGCATGTAGGCGACGACCTCGCCGCGCTTGCCCTCCTCGAGTTCGCGCAGGGCGGTGGCGAGGCGGGCGGTCTCCGAGTCGTCCTGGGCCGCGGCGGCGATGAGTTCGGCGATGCGGGCGGTCTGGGCGAAGTGCGGACCGGAGGCGGCCACCTTGCCCCAGTCGATGGCGATGATGTCGGCGTGGTGGTGCAGGCCGAGTTCCAGCGCCTTCTCCAGGTATTCGGTGCCCTCGTCGAGCGGCATCGAGTCGAAACCGGTGTTGCGCAGGTAGCGGGCCATGTTGTCGTCGTGTTCGGCCATACCGCCGCCGGACATGTGCCCCCAGCCGATGGCCAGCGCCGCCCCACCGGCGCGGACGATGGCGTCGGCCTGGGCCTGCATGGCGATATTGGCGGCGGTGTAGGAGTACTGGCCGACACCACCGAAGATGGCGCTGCCGGAGGAGAACAGCACGAACATGTCCGGGCGCGCACCGGTTTCGGCGAGTGCCTGGGTCAGTGCCCGGGCGCCCTCGACCTTGGGCCGGTAGACCGCGGCGAGGCTGTCGCGGTCCATGGTGGTGACGCGCCGGTCGTCCAGGACGCCCGCGGTGTGGAAGATGCCGCGCAGCGGGTGGTCCGGGGCGTGCAGTTCGCGCAGCAGGCCGGTCATGGCCGCGGCGTCGGTGACATCGCCACGGGCGGCGGTGACCTCGATGCCGCGCTCCTGCCAGACGGCGAGCTGGGCGCGGGCGGCGTCGCTGCCGGGGCCGCTGCGGCCGAGCAGGGTGAGCCGGGTGGCGCCCCGGTCCACCAGCCAGCGGCCGACCGCCAGGCCGAAGGCGCCGTAGCCGCCGGTGACCAGGTACTGCGCGCGCGGGTCGATCGCCACCTCGGTCAGGCGCGGGCGGACCAGCGGGGCAGTCTCGTCGAAATCGAGGGCGACGCGGCCGATCCGGGTGGAGCGGGCGACCTCCTCGAAGGCCTTGGCCACGTCCGCGGTGCCGTACAGGGTGTAGGGCAGCGGGCGGTAGGTGCCATCGGCCAGTTTGCCGTTCACGCGGCGCAGCAGGTCGACGGTGAACGCGCGCCGCTTGGCGAGCATGCGGTCCAGATCCAGCGAGTGGTAGGAGACGTTCTTGTCGAAATGGCGCAGGTCGAGCTGACCGCCGGTGTAGATGTCGGCCTTGCCGATCTCCACGATCCGGCCGAATTCGGCGACGGCGGTGAAGTTTCCGCGCAGGATGTCGCCGGGGGCGGTGCTGATCACCACGTCGACGCCCGCGCCGCCGGTGCGGGCGAGCACGTCCTCGGCGAAGTTCAGCGACCGCGAGTCCAGGACGTGATCGGCGCCCTGCTCGCGGGCCCAGTCACGGCGTTCGGCGGTGCTCGCGGTGCCGATCACGGTGGCGCCGTGCAGTTTCGCGATCTGTGTGGCGGCCGAGCCGACGCCGCCCGCCGCGCCGTGCACGAGCACGGTCTCCCCCGGTTGCAGCCGGGCCAGTTCCAGCAGGGCGTACTCGGCGGTGCCGAAGGCGGTGGAATTGGTGCAGTGGCCGGGCTCGGTATCGGGCTCCAGGCGGCTGACCAGATCGGCGTCGGTGGTGTTGTACCGGCGGATCATGTCCTTGCAGCCCAGGCTGACGGTGTCACCCTCGGCTACGTGGGTGACACCCTCGCCCACCCGGGTCACCACGCCGATGCCCTCCATACCGGGTGAGCCGCCGAAGAAGGTCTCGGCCAGGTCGCGTTCGGAGAGGACACCGAGGATCTTGAGCGGGTCCTTGTAGTTCAGGCCGACCGCTCGCATCCGCACTTCCACCTCACCCGCGCCCGGCGCGCGGCGACCGCAGGCCCGCCAGGCCAGCCGGGACAGCACCCGTGAGGACGGGATCTCCAGGGCGAAGTTCGCCTCCGGGTCGGTCAGCGGCGCCGGCTCGTCCAGCGCTTCGATGCGCTCGGGCAGGGTCGCCGACACCGCGGCGACCCAGCGCAGTCCGTTGCGCAGGAACACCTCGTCGACGTTGTCGTAGCTGAACGCGCCGGGGATGTCGAGCTCGGCGGCCAGTTCCGCGTCCGCGGTGTCGGCGTCGAGGTCGACCAGGCGCCAGCGCAGGCGAGGCTGCTCGTTGAGCAGGACCCGGCGCGCGCCCGCCACGGCGGCGTGCACCGGGTCGGGGGCGGTGTCGCCGTCCGGGTGGGCGTAGGCCTGTTCGGTGACCACGGTGACGTGGATCGAGCCGTCGCCGATCATCGGCATGTCTTGGCCCAGCTGATCGATGCGGACCTCCACGAAGCCTTCGAGCGCGACCGCGAGTTCGCGCAGCGCCCACAGGATGTCCAGATCGGTGTAGTCGGAAACGACCACCACCACGTGCAGCCGCCGCACGCCCTCGGTGGCGGCGGCCGCGTGCAGTCGCTCCACCACCAGCGGGCCGAGATCCGTGCTGCCCGGCTCACCCGCGGCGAGGACCTCGGACCGCGAGACCAGCCCGGCGATCCGGGTGGCGCGCGGACCGGCTTCGCGAGCCAGGTCGATCACCAGGGTGTGCACCGTTTCCGGGGCGGGCAGCGCCGCGGGATCGACGGGATCGCGCAGCTCCCAGCGGTTCTCGTAGAAGAAGTCGGTCATCCGGCGCAACGCGCCCAGGCCGGGGGCGATGGAACCGAAACGCATACCCCGGATCTGGAGCACCACCGTGCCGTCGGTGTCGAGCAGGTCGATGTCCGCGCGTGGCTCGCCCTCGCGGTCGAGGCGGGCCAGCACATCCAGTCGCTCGGGGATCGGCGCGAAGGCACGCACGGATTCCACACCGACCGGCACCATCGCCCCGTCCCCGGATCCACCGCTGCCGACCAGCAGCGCGGCGATGCTCTGCAGCGCCGCGTCGACCACGCAGGGATGCGCCAGATGCGTGGAGTCGCGGGCGATTTCGCCGTCGAGAGTGGCCAGCACGGTGGTTTCGCGCACCCGCACCGAGGTCGCGCGCCGGAACGCCGGACCGTAGTCCAGTCCGCGCTCGGCCAGGCCCGCGTAGAAGTCGGCCGGGTCGATCGCGTGCATGCCGTCCGGCTCGGGTAGTTCCACCGGAGTCGGCTCGTAGACGCCGTCGACCAGGCGGCCGGTGGCGTTGACCGTCCAGGCCTCGGCGGCCGCGCCGTGCGAGCGGATCACGAACCGGTTGGTGGACTCCTCCACTCGCAGTTCGACGACCGGGGCGTCGCCCTCCTCGATCACCAACGGGGCGACGAACCGCACATCGGCGACCGCGACCCGGGTGGAGTCGGTGCGCAGGGCGGCGGCGCTGAGGGCGGCGTCGAGGTAGGCCGCGCCGGGCAGGATGCGCGTGCCGCCGACCACGTGATCGGCCAGCCACGGCATCGCACCGACGCTCAGCCGCACCGTCCACGCGGTGGTCGGCTCCCCCAGATCCGGATCGCCGAGCATGGGATAGCCGCCCGGCGTGCCGTGCCTGCGCTGGGCGAACACGGGCAGGTCGGCGCGCAGCACGGTGCGCTGCCATGGGTATCGCGGCAGGTCGAGGTGTGGTGTGACGGGCTGCTCGTCGAACAGGGCCTCGGTGTCGAGCACACCGGCGACATACAGACCGGCCAGGGTGCGGCGGATACTGTCGGCGTCGTCCTGTTTGCGGTTGAGGGTGGCCACGCAGGCGCCGGTCTCCCCCGTGCCCAGCAGGATCTCCCTGATGTTCGCGCCGAGCACCGGGTGCGGGCCGACCTCGAGGAAGACCCGGCTGCCGTCGCCGATCAGCCCCGCTACGGCGTCGGCGAACCGCACCGGCTGACGCACATTGGCGCACCAGTACTCGGCATCCCAGTCACCGGTGGTGACGGGCGCGCCGGTGACCGTGGAGTACAGCGGCAGCACCGGCGCCTCGACGACCAGATCGGCGAGCGATTCGCGCAGCTTGTCGAGGATCGGCTCCATCAGATAGCTGTGGTAGGGCACCTCGACATGCAGGCGTTTGGCGAAAACTCCCTGGCCGGTGAGGCTTTCGGCGATCTGATCGAGACGATCCACCGCACCGGCGAGGGTGACCGCGTTCGGGCTGTTGATCGCGGCGATGTCGACCCGGTCGTCGCCGTCGATGAGCGCGCGGGCCGCGTCGGGAGTCAGGCCGACGGCGAGCATGCCGCCGGAACCCGCGGTGGTCGCCTGCAACCGGGCGCGGTGCACGCTCACGGTGACCGCGTCACGCAACGAGAGCATGCCGGTGACGTAGGCGGCCGACACCTCGCCGACGCTGTGGCCCACCACCGCGGCGGGCCGGATACCCAGCTCGTCGAGCAGGGCGACCAGGCAGACCTGCACCAGGAAGTTCGCGGGCTGCGCGACCTCGGTGTCGGTCACCCGTGACTGCGCCTCCGGGCGCAGCAGTTCCGCGACGATCGACCACCCGGCGATCTCCTGGAACACGGTGTCGATCCGGCGCGCCTCGGCGGCGAAGACCCCGTCGGCTTCGAGCAGGCCGCGGGCCATCGCCCACCACTGCGGGCCCATGCCGGTGAACACGAACACCGGCTCGGCGGTGCGCTGCGGAACGACCTTGGCCGCGCCGCGCGCCGTGCCGTCGGCCAGCTCGATCAGTCCGCGCACCAGCTCGGCGTCGTCGCCGAACGGCACGGCGGCGCGATAGGGGTGATGCTTGCGGCGGGTCCACGCGGCCTCGGCCAGCCTGCCGGGGTCTACCCCGTCCGCGACGAATTCGGCGTAGCCGCGGGCCAGTTCGCGCACCGCCTGCTCGCTGCGGGCCGACAGCGGCAGCACGCCGTGGTGGCGTGGAGCGCGCTCGCCCGCCGCCGGGCCGAGGTACTCCTGGAGGATCGCGTGGGCGTTGGTGCCGCCGTAGCCGAAGCCGTTGACCGCGATGGTCATCGGCCCGGATTCGGGGTCGAGCGGCTCGACGTCGCGTTGCAGGCGCAGGTTCAGTTCGTCGAACGGGATGTCCGGGTTGGGCTCGTTCAGCCAGCCCTGCGGCGCGATGGTGCGGTGCGCGATGGCCAGCGCGGACTTGATGACGCTCGCGATGCCGGAGGCCGCCTCGGTGTGGCCGAGCTGGCCCTTCACGGAGCCGACGCCCAGCGGCCGAGAGCGCTGCACCGCCTGGCCGTAGGCCCGGCCGATCGCCCGCAGTTCCAGCGGGTCGCCGACGGGAGTGCCGGTGCCGTGCGCCTCGACGTAGTCGACTTCGTGCGGCGCGATACCGGCCCGGGCGGTGACCGTCCTGGCCAGCGACTCCTGCAGATCGGCATTGGGCACGGTGATGGCGGTGGTCCGCCCGTCCTGGTTCGCGCCGGTCGCCTTGATCACCGCGTAGACCCGGTCGCCGTCGCGTTCGGCGTCGGCGAGGCGCTTGAGCACGACCATGCCCGAGCCCTCACCGCGGCCGTAGCCGTCGGCGGCCGCGTCGAACGGCTTGCTGCGTCCGTCGGTGGCCAGGAAGCCGCCCTTGCACATGGACACGAACGGCTCGGGCTGCAGCAGCATGGTGACGCCGCCTGCCATCGCGACCGCGCAGTCGCCGCTGTCGAGCGCCTGACAGGCCAGGTGCAGCGCCACCAGCGAGGACGAACACGCGGTGTCCACGGTGACCGCGGGCCCGACGAGGTCGAGCGCGTAGGCGATCCGGTTGGACAGCATGGTGTAGGACGCGCCCACCGCGGTGTGCATGTCCACATGCGGCAGCGCGTCCCCGGCCACCGAGACGGCCAGCTGGTCGAGGGTGAAGGCGCCGACGTAGACGCCCACCGGCGCGCCGGTGACCCGGCCCGCGATGCCCGCGTCGTCGAGCGCCTCCCAGGCGACCTCGAGGATCAGGCGCTGCTGCGGGTCCATCGACGCGGCCTCGCGCGGGGAGATGCCGAAGAAGTCCGGATCGAACGCCCACGGGTCACCGGTGAGGAAAGCCGCGCGTCTGGTGTACATCCGGCCGGGGGTGCGCTTGTCGGGGTCGTAGTAGCGGTCGACGTCCCAGCGGGTGGCCGGGATGTCGACGACTCCGTCGCCTTTGCCGACGAGGAAGTCCCAGAAGGATTCCGGCGAATCGATGCCGCCGGCGTACCGGCAACCGATTCCGACTATGGCGATGTCAGACAACGGGAACTCCTTGCGTACTCGACACCGGGCCGGAGGCGAACCACCGGAACGGCGGTGAAACGGATGAGCGGTGAATCGGATCGGCACAGGCCTGTCGATCCGGGGAAGAGGTCGGCGACGACGTCGATCTCGGAGGAGCCGAGCGGCAGCCGATCAGGTGACCGGCGGGCGCAGCACGAAATTCATCTCCGGACCGTCGCGGCCGATGCGGACACGCTCGACGAATTCACAGCCGAGCGCACGGTAGTAGGCGACATTGCCGTCCTTGCAGATGCCGCCGAGCCCGGCGCCGCGCGCGTCGGCGTCCGCGGCCAGCGCCGCCCACAGCGCCCGGCCCACCCCGCGCCGTTGCAGGCCGGGCTCGCAGCCCAGGTAGACCAGGAACAGATGGAGTTGCGACGGAGCGACTTCCGCCATGGCGGCATCGACCGCCATGCCCCGCACCGTCGCGGCGCCCATGGCCCACAACAGCTGCGGACCCGAGACCACCTCGCGCCACAGCGATGTGCGCGTGCCCGGCGGCTGCCACAGCGCCGCGCCGACCACCCTGCCCTCGGCGACCGCGACGAAGGCGCCGCCGACCGGAAGGAATCGATGGCGCACCATGATCCGCAACATGCCCGGTGTGCGGCGCCGACGCTGCGAGGGCGAGGGAAAGACGTATTCCTCGATCGGATCATCGGTCTCGAATGCCCGCGCGAGCACCCGCACGATGTCCTCGATGTCGGCCTCGGTGGCGCGACGGACAATCGTACGATCCTGCTGATCCACCAACTGCCCCTATCGCTTCCGTGTCGCGTGCCCGAGTGGACGAACGGTGCCGCATGACGCTCCGGCAACACGCGTGAGCTACCCGTCAGTAGGTTACTCACGAGGAAACACAACGCCAACCGGAAAAGGGTTGTGAGAAATCAGACCGAGGCCGATCTTGTTGCGGCGCCATACAATCACCTACAGTGCGCACCTACCCGATTGTCCGAGAACAGCATTCGTCGTCGCGCCGGTCACCGCGACGGCACGCGCGCCGCGGCGTCCACCGGCGTGTGCAGCACATCGGGAACCTCGGTGCCGCGCAACGAGGTTCCCGCGGTCTCCCGCAGGAACGTCCAGGCCACCAGACCTATCAGCGAGGCGCCGATCATGTAGACGGCAGGGAACAGCGACCAGCCGCTCGCCTCGATCACCGCCTCGTTCACCAGCGGCGCGGTGCCGCCGAATGCGGCCGTCGAGACGTTGTAGGCCAGCGCGAATCCCGCGTAGCGGACGTGCGTCGGGAAGACGGCGGGAAAGGTCGCGCTGATCGTCGACAACTGCGGCACGTACAGCAGGCCGAGCACGATGAAGCCGATCACCGCCCAGACCGGCCCCTGCCCCATGAGCCAGTACATCGGCAGCGCGAACACCGCCAGTCCGACCAGCGAGACCAGCCACATCGGCCGGCGTCCCACCCGATCCGACAGCGCGCCGAAGAACGGCAGCACCAGCATCATCACCACCTGACCGATGAGCATCATGGCCGTCGTGGTGGATTCGGCCATGCCGAGCGACTTCTGCAGGTAGGTCGGCTGATAGGTGAGCAGCGTGTAGTTGACCACGTTCAGCGCGATCACCAGGCCGCCCAGGGTGAGCAGTTCGCGACGGTAGTGGCGCACCAGCTCGCGCAGCCCGGTCGGCGGGTGCGGGTTGCGCGCGACCTCCTCGAACACCGGCGACTCGTCCAGTCGCGAACGCAGATACAGCCCGATCAGGCCCAGCGGGACGGCGAGCAGGAACGGGATACGCCAGCCCCAGTCGTACATGGCCGCCGAACCGAGCATCAACTGGAGCAACAGCACGACAGCCGAGCCGCCGACGAAGCCGCCCAGGGTGCCGAATTCGAGGAAGCTGCCGAGGAAGCCACGGCGCCGGTCACCCGCCGTCTCGGCCAGGTAGGTCGCGGCGCCGCCGTACTCGCCGCCGGTGGAGAAGCCCTGCACCACCCGCATGAGGATGAGCAGAACCGGCGCGAACACGCCGATCTGGCCGTGCGTGGGCAGCAGGCCGATGAGGCCGGTGGCCGCGGCCATCAGCAGGATCGTGGTGGCCAGCACCCGCTTGCGGCCGAGCCGGTCACCGAGCGGCCCCCAGACCATGCCACCCAGCGGGCGGAGCACGAACGAGATGGCGAACCCGAGCATGGTCCCGAGGGTGCCGAGTTCGCCGGGGAAGAACGCCGCGGTGAGGTAAGTCGCGGTGGCGGCGTAGACGCCGTAGTCGAACCATTCGGTGGCGTTGCCCATCGCCGAGGCGGCCACCGATCGGCGCAACCGCTGCGGATCCTCCTGGGTCTCGGTCATGCCATCTCCTCGTCACCGCGGCGCGCGGCCCGCCGGTTCCCGATGCTTCGCGCTCGCCGCGTTCCGTCGGCACCGGATACGCGGCCGACATGAGCACGAAGGGAACCGTTCCCAGGTTCGACACCGGTCAAACGCGACGAGACCCGACCGTCCGGCCCCCGCACACCGGCCCACCAGCCATCGGTCCATCAGATGTGATCTCCGTCACCGGCATTCGCGGTCGAGGGCGTCCGATGTCCCGGCTCATCGGCCCGCCGTCACCACCCGGCTCGTCGCCGCGGCCGCGGCGATGAAGGCGCGCACCAGGCGGCGGTCGGCGGGGTCGGCCTCGGGATGCCACTGCAGGCCGACCAGGAACGGGGCCCCGGGCTCTTCGACGGCCTCGATGCTGCCGTCGGTGGAGCGGGCCGCGACCCGCAGGCACGGAGCGACGCGGCCGACGGCCTGGTGGTGGTGACAGTGGGCGCGCACCTCGGGACCGGCGAGCGCGGCGACCAGCGTGCCTGGGGTGGTGCGCGCGGTGGTGACACCGTAGTCCCCGGGCGGGCCCGAGTGCTGTTCGTGGCCGATCTCGTCGGGCAGGTGCTGGACCAGGGTGCCGCCGAGGGCGACGTTGATGAGCTGAATGCCGCGGCACACACCGAGGATCGGCAGCCCGGCCGCCCGGGCAAGGGCGAACAACTCGAATTCGAAGACGTCGCGTCCGGGCCGGGTGTAGGTGCCGGGGGCGGGCGCGGCGCCGTAGCGGTGCGGCTCGATATCGGCGCCGCCGGCCAGCAGCAGGCCGTCGAGCCCGGCCACCAGCTCCGGGCGCGCGACGCCGGCGGGCGGCAGCAGCACCGGGATGCCGCCGGCGTCCTCGATCATCTCGACGTAGTTGAAGTGCAGCACCGCGCACTCGGTGTCCCAGCTGCCGAAGCGCGCCGGTTCGCGGTAGGTGGTCAGGCCGATCAGCGGCCTGGGGGTGAGGTCGTCCTCCAAGGTGAATGCAGAGCCGTTCGAAGCCACGTGTGCGCTCCCAGTCGGTTACGACCGCGTCGAATGCGTCGAGCTCCACCCGAGCGGCATTGCGATAATGGTCGATCACATCGTCGCCGAAGGCCGTCCGGGCGATCGCATCGGACCCGATAAATCGCGTGGACGCCGCGGTTTTCGCGGTTTCGCGACGGTCCCGGCACCGGCTCCGATCACGCGCCCGCGATCATCCGGGAAGAGCGGTCCGTTCAGTCACCGCGCGCACCGACGTCACTGCCGCCGCCGATGTGGCCGCTCGCGCCGCGGAAGATCCGCAGCGCGCCCGGCCTGCTGGTGAACCTGAACTCGGTACCCCGATAGCCGACTTCGCCGTCGGTGGCCAGCGAGACCGGACCGCTGGAGATCCGCACGTCCAGCCGGTCGGTGGCGCGCCGGACGTAGGTCGCGGACTCGGCCAGGGTCCCGGTGAGGGTGGCCCACACCAGCCGGGTGCGCGAGAAGGCCACATCGGCGCGCAGGTAGCGCACGTCGATGACGCCCCGGTGCAGTTCCGGGCGGGACATGGGGATCTGGTCGGCCGGGCTGTAGCTCCCGTTGCCGACGAACAGCATCCACAGCGCCACCGGTACGCCGTCGACGACCGCGTGCAACGGCTGGGCACGCAGCAGCACCCGCACCATGGCGATGCCCGCGGCGGGCCATTTCCCGATCCGGTGCTCCCAGCGCTCGCGCAGGTGCACGAAGTCCGGATAGCCGCCGAGACTGGCGGTGTTGACGAACACCCGCTCCCCCTCGCCGTCGAGATCGACCGCGGCGACGTCGACCTGCGCCACCGCGCCGGCGTCCAGTGCGCTCGCGGTGTGGGCGACGTCCTCGACAGCCGCGTCCTTGGCGAAGTGGTTGAGCGTGCCCCCGGCGAACACGGCGAGCGGAAGTTGTTCACGCACAGCGATTTCGGCGAGGCCGGAGACCGTGCCGTCACCGCCGAGGACGCCGAGCGCGCGCACCTCGCCGGAACCCAGGTGTTCGGCGATCTGCTCGTCGAGGGTGCGTTCGTGATCCAGCGGCAGGATGCGGGCGGCGGGCAGCGCGGCCCGCACTTCGGCGAGCACCTCCTCGGCGGCGCCGCTGCCGGACAACACGTTGGCGACCAGCAGCAGCCCCCTGCCGTGCGGCAGCGGGTCGACGGTCTCGGTCTCCCCGACCAGCGCGGGCTCGTCGGGCCGCAGCGCCCACCATCGGCGCGTGCCCAGCGCCACCCCGGCCCCGAGCAGCGCGCCCGCGGCCACGTCGGAGGGCCAGTGCACGCCGATGTGCACCCGCGAATAGCCGACGGCGGCGGCGACCGGCGCGAGGGCCACCGCCGTGGCCGGGCTCTCCAGCGCGACCCCGGTGACGAACGCGGCCGCGGAGGCCGCGTGCCCGGACGGGAACGAGGACGACACCGGCGGCGTGACCAGTCTGCGCACGAACGGCACCGATTCGTCCGGCGGTCGCCTGCGCGGGAACAGCGGCTTGGCCACGCCGTTGGCCACGCCGCTTGCCAAGCCGACCGCGAGCAGCCCGCGCACGCCCGCGCGGCGAACGGGCCCCTTGCCGAGCAGCAGCATGGCCGCGCCGAAGCCGAGCCAGAGCCGGTTGTAGTTCGCACCGGTACTCAGTGCGCGCAGCGCCTGATCGGCAGGGGTGGGGCGCAGCCGCGCACTGCGCGCCACCAGATGCCGGTCGAGGGAGCCGGCGAGCCCTCGGGTCCGGGCCTGGGTGCGAGTCACCCGGCGAAATCGCCTCGGCGTCCGCGGTGACCGGCGCGACGCCCGCTCGAACTGCATCAGCCCAGCCTAGCCCGATCCGCCGCGTTCCAATTCTGCTGCGCGGCGGCGCGATCGATCACAACGGCCGCCCGATCTGGACGATCAGAGGCGAATCCGTGTTAACTTAATTGCGAATGGGAATTCACTTATTTCGATCGGAGCCAGCTATGCGGTCCGCCGTCATCGTGGACATCGTCCGCACCCCGTCCGGGAAGGGCAAGGCCGGTGGCGGCCTCGCCGATGTGCATCCCGCCACGCTGCTCGCCGGCGTGCTCGCCGAGCTCGTCGCGCGCAACGACCTCGATCCCGCCGTCGTCGACGACGTCATCGGCGGTTGCGTCACCCAGAGCGGCGAACAGGCGCTCAACATCACCCGCACCGCCGTGCTCGCGGCGGGCTTCCCGGAGACCGTGCCCGCCACCACGGTGGACCGCCAGTGCGGCTCCAGCCAGCAGGCCGCGCACTTCGCCGCCCAGGGCGTCATCGCGGGCGCCTACGACGTGGCGATCGCCTGCGGCGTGGAGATGATGAGCCGGGTGCCCATGTTCTCCAACGCCCAGGGCAAGGACACCAACGGCGGCCCGCTCGCCCACCGCTTCCCCGACGGCCTGATCCAGCAGGGCATCGCCGCCGAGATCATCGCCGCGCGCTGGAAGTTCGACCGCGCCGCGCTCGACGAATTCGCCGCGCGCTCGCATCGCCTGGCCGCCGAGACCGCCGCCGCCGGAGGTTTCGACAAGGAGCTGGTCGCCGCGGGCACGCTGACCGCCGACGAGACCATCCGGCCCAGCACCACCGTCGAGGGGCTGGCCGGGCTGCGTCCCGCCTTCGCCGACGACGCCTTCCAGGCGCGGTTCCCCGAGATCGATTGGTCGATCACCCCCGGCAACTCCTCGCCGCTGTCCGACGGCGCCTCGGCCGCGCTCATCATGAGCGAGGAGGCCGCCGCGAAGCTGGGCCTGACCCCGCGCGCCCGCTTCCACTCCTTCTCGGTGGTCGGCGACGACCCGCTGCTGATGCTCACCGCCGTGGTGCCCGCCACCCGCAAGGCGCTCGAGCGGGTGAATCTGGGCATCGACGACATCGACGTCTACGAGGTCAACGAGGCTTTCGCCTCGGTGCCGCTGGTGTGGCAGCAGGAACTGGCCGCCGATCCGGCCAAGCTGAACCCGCGTGGCGGCGCGATCGCGCTGGGCCATCCGCTCGGCGCGTCCGGCCTGCGCATCATGGCGACCATGGTCAACCACCTCGAGCAGACCGGCGGCCGCTACGGCCTGCAGACCATGTGCGAGGCGGGCGGCCTGGCCAACGCCACGATCATCGAGCGCCTCTGATGACGCAGGCACAGCCGACACGCTCGGCGCTGGTCACCGGCGGCTCGCGCGGCATCGGCGCGGAGGTCGCGAACCGGCTGGCCGCCGAGGGCTACCACCTGACGATCGCCGCGCGCACCGCCGAGACGCTCGAGCAGACCGCCGAGAGCCTGCGCGCCGAACACGGCGTCGAGGTGCAGCCGGTGGTCGCGCGGATGAACGATCTGGACGAGGTGCGGGCGCTGGCCGCCGCGCACGGCGACCGGTTCGGCGGGCTGAACGCGCTGGTGCTCAGCGCGGGCACCGGCACGGCGGGCACGGTCGCGGACATGCCCGCCAAGACCTACGAGCGCATGCTCGACGTCAATTTCCGGGCGCCGATCACCCTCATCCAGGCCGCCATCCCGCTGCTGCGCAAGAGCGCGGCCGAGGACGCCGTCCGCGGCGCCAAGATCATCGCGCTGGCCTCGATCACCGGCGTGGTGGGCGAGGCGGGGCTGGCCGCCTACGGGGCCACGAAGGCGGCGCTGGTCTCGCTGTGCGAGACGGTGTCGCTGGAGGAGTCGGCGGGCGGCGTGAGCGCCACCGCGATCTCCCCCGGCTACGTGGACACCGACATGACCGCGTGGAAGCGCGACGAGCTGGCTCGCTCGGCCATGCTGACCACCGGCGATGTCGCGGAGATGGTGCTGGCGATCACCCGGCTCTCGCGTAATGCCGTGGTGCCCAACATCGTGCTCTCGCGCGCGGGCGATCAGCTCTGGCGGGCGTGAATCACGCCGCACCTCCGCTGAACCGCGGCTGACGTCGGGATCGACTCCGCCGGATATCGCCGAGTGCCGGAGGGCGGGTGAGCCGAATGCTCACCCGCCCTCCGGCACTCCCGCCCTCCGGCACTCCCGCCCTCCAGCATTTCCCGACTCCGGCATTCCCGGGTCCGTAATTTCCCCGGCGCGCCCGCAGCCGACCGACCTGGCCGCTCACCCGTGCGTGCGAGTCAACCGCGCGTGGGTCCGCTCAACCGCGCGACCACCGCACCGAGTCCGTCGGCGATGGCGCGGCGCTGCTCATCGCTCAGCACATCGATGAGCGCACGACGCACGGTGGCGACGTGACCGGGTGCGATCCGGGCGAGCCGCTCCCGCCCGGCGGGCGTCAGGACGGCGACGACCCCGCGAGCGTCGGCATCGTCCGCCGCGCGCCGGACGAGCCCGGCCTTCTCCAGCCTGCCGATCTGATAGCTGAGCCCGCTCTTGGAGGTGTAGAGCGCTTCGGCCAGTTCGGTCATCCGCAGTCTGCCCTGCGGCGCCGCGGACAGCCGGACGAGCGTCTCGTACTGGGTGTGGGACAACCCCTCGGATTCGAGGTGTCGTTCGATCTCGCGGTCTACCAGCGCCCCCGCCGCGAGGAAGACCTCCCAGACGCGCATCTCCCCGGTATCGAGCCACCGTGTCTCGGCCACCCGTTCACCCTACGTCACATTGTTCGAATTCGAACCAACCGGTATGCTCGAGCCTGATAGTTCAAATTTGAACAAGTTGCCGACTCGACGCCCATCCCAGTCGGCGAGGTCCCTCACAGGCCCGAAAGGACTGATCCCATGCCCGACACGACGACGACCACCGGCCGCATGCCGGTCCTGTTCCTCTCCCACGGCGCCCCGCCGCTCGTAGACCACGCGCGCTGGCCCGCCGAACTCGCCGCCTGGGCCGGGAACCTGCCGAAGCCGAGCGCGGTCCTGATCGTCTCGGCGCACTGGGAAGCCGCCCCGATCTCCGTGGGCGCGACCACCACCGTGCCCCTGGTGTACGACTTCTGGGGCTTCCCGCAGCGCTACTACGAGGTTCTCTATCCGGCGCCCGGCGCCCCGGAGCTGGCCGCGAAGGTTCGGGGCCTGCTCGGCGACGGCGTCGCCCAGGCACCGGAGCGAGGGCTCGACCACGGCGCCTATGTGCCGCTCACCCAGATGTATCCCGATGCCGACGTGCCGGTCCTGCAGCTGTCGCTGCCGACGCTGGACCCGATGGACCTGTTCGAGATCGGGCGAAGGCTCGCCCCGCTGCGCGAAGAGGGCGTCCTCATCGTCGGCAGCGGCTTCTGGACCCACAATCTGCGCGCCCTCACCGACGACGACCGGCACGTGCACACCTTCACCGCCGAGTTCGACGACTGGGGCGAGCACGCGCTGGCCGACCGCGACATCGACGCCCTGCTCGACTTCGAGCGCAAGGCACCCGCCGCGCGGCTCGCCCATCCACGCACCGAACACTTCGCACCACTGTTCGTCAGCCTCGGTGCGGGCGAGAATGATCTCGACACGTTGCGCACGGTGATCGACGGATATTGGCACGGCATGGCACGACGCTCCATCCAACTCGGCTGAACCACTCCGCGACGACAGGACACGGGCATGACGACCGCAACCACCACCCGCACCACCCCCGTACTCTCGACGGCAGGCATCGATGTCGGCCTGCTCCTGCTGCGACTCGGTATCGGCCTGACGATGGCCGCGCACGGCTCGCAGAAGCTCTTCGGCTGGTTCGACGGCCCCGGTCTCGAAGGCACCGAGGGCATGCTCACCTCCATGGGGTATCCGGCCCCCGAATTCTTCGCGATCGTCACCGCCGTCACCGAGACCTTCGGCGGTCTGGCGCTGGCGCTCGGTGTGCTCACTCCGCTGGCGGGTGCCGCGATCATGGGCACGATGATCAACGCCATCTCCGTGAAATGGGGTAGCGGCTACATCGGCGGCATCGAGTACGAGACGGTGCTCGCCGTCGGCGGCGCCGCACTGGCGCTCACCGGCGCCGGGCGGCTCGCGGTGGACGGCGCCGTCCCCGCGTTGCGCCATCCGCGGCTGACCACCGGTCTCGGCTGCATCGTGCTCGGTCTGGTGCTGGCGGGCGTGGTCCTGCTGCTGCGCAACTGACCGGCGACACAGGCGCCGCCGGCGAGCACGGTGATCGCGGCGCCCGCGATCCGGGCGACCCAGCCGGCCGTGGTACCGGCGAAGGCGCCCCCCCGAGCAAGCGCGACCGGCCCGCGACCGGCGTGCGCGGCCGGTCGCCGTCGTCTCGGTACCCTCGTCTCATGGCGCAGCACACTCGTCTACCGGGGCAGTTCGCTTCGCCGCCCGGCCGCGGCACCCTTGCCGCGGCCGCTACGGCACCAGGCACCGCCCCCGTTCCCGACGGCGATGCCGCGCGACTGGCCGACCTCCTCGCGGGCAGACGGGTCGCCGTACTGACCGGCGCCGGCATGTCCACCGACAGCGGCATCCCCGACTACCGCGGCCCGGACTCCCCGCCTCGCAACCCCATGACCTACCAGCAGTTCGTCGGCGATCCGGTGTTCCGTCGGCGCTATTGGGCCCGCAACCACATCGGCTGGCGCAGCATGGACGCCGCCCGGCCCAATCCCGGCCATCGCGCACTGGCGACCCTGGAGCGCCTCGGCGTGGTCACCGGCGTCATCACCCAGAATGTGGATCTGCTGCACACCAAAGCCGGCAGCAGGCGGGTCGTCGACCTGCACGGCACCTACGCGCGGGTGCGCTGCCTCGGGTGCGAGGCCTTGATGTCGCGCATGGCCCTGGCCGATCTGCTCGAACAGGCCAACCCCGGTTTCGCGGCCGCGGCACACGCCACCGGCATCGAAGTCGCGCCCGACGCCGACGCCGTGGTGGACGACACCGACGCTTTCCACATGGTCGGCTGCCCGCGCTGCGGCGGCATGCTCAAGCCCGACATCGTGTACTTCGGGGAGAACGTCCCGAAGGAGCGCGTCGCCGAAGCCTTCGCCCTGGTCGACGATTCCGAGGCCCTGCTGGTCGCCGGCTCCTCGCTCACCGTGATGTCCGGCCGCCGCTTCGTGCGCCACGCCGCCCGCCGCGGCCTGCCGGTGGCGATCGTCAACCGCGGCCCCACCCGCGGCGACGAGACAGCCACACTCCGCCTGGACGCCGGCTGCTCCCCGGTCCTGCAGGCCTTCGCCGCGCACTGCCTGCGCACCTCGGTCTGAGCATCCGGCTGGCCGGGCCACCGCCGCGCACCCCTCATGCGGCAGGATCGCGCATCGGCCCCGATCCGGTATCCCTCCGAATCGCACTGATCGCAAACATGTTCGCCACGCGGCATCGGTCCTAACTTGATCACGGGAACTCTCGTGTTAGGACCGTTGCCGCATGACACTCCAATTGGATCCGGTCGCCGCGCCCGCCGGCGCACCGACCGGCCTCGCCCCAGAGACGCCGACCCGCCCCGTCCCCGCGACGCCGACCCGCTCCGCAGTCCTGCGCCGGGCCACCGACCTGGCCCGCAAGTCGGCGGGTCTCGTGCTCGTACTGGTGGTGTGGCAACTGGGCGCGCGAGGCTGGCTCGGCGCGACCACGCCCGCGCCCACCGAGGTCGTCGAGGCCGGCTGGGATCTGATCGCCTCCGGGGAGCTGTGGCGCCATCTCGGCGCCTCGGCAGGCCGGGTGGGCACCGGCCTGGCGATCGGCATCAGCGCCGGTCTGCTGCTCGGAGTGCTGGCCGGGCTGTTCCGCACCGGCGAGGACCTGATCAACGCGCCGGTCCAGGCACTGCGCATGCTGCCGGCACTGGCCCTGCTGCCGGTGTTCATCATCTGGTTCGGCATCGGCGACTCGTTCAAGATCGCCCTGATCGCCGTCGCGCCGATCTTCCCGATCTACCTCAACGTCTTCGCGGGCATCCGCTCGGTGGACCGGCGACTCGTGGAGGCCGCGCAGTCGCTGGGACTCAACAGATTCGAGCTGACCACCCGGATCATCCTGCCCGGCGCGCTGCCACAGATCTTCGTCGGTCTGCGTCAGGCGCTCGGTATCGGCTGGCTGGCGCTGGTGGTGGCCGAGATGCAGACCACCCCGGTGGGATTGGGCTTCCTCATGAACGACGCCAAGGAGTTCCTGCGGACCGACCAGATCTTCCTGGTGCTGGTCATCTACGCGATCCTCGGCCTGCTCAGCGACCTGGTGGTGCGGCTGCTCGAGCGTCGGTTCCTTTCCTGGCGCACCGGATTCGAAGGACAGTGAGATGAGATCGGACCTGGGCACCGATACCCTGACGGGCGCGGTCCGCGTCCGTGGGGCCGGACGCGCTTTCGACGGCAGGCAGGTCCTGCGCGAGGTCGACCTGGACATCGCGCCGGGCGAGTTCGTCGCCCTGCTCGGCGCGAGCGGGTCGGGCAAGAGCACCTTGCTGCGCGCCATCGGCGGGTTGGACCGCGGCTTCACCGGCAGCCTCGAGGCGCCCGGCTCCAAGGCCATCGTCTTCCAGGAACACCGGCTGATCCCGTGGATGTCGGTGTGGCGCAATGTGGTTCTCGGCGTGCGCGAGCGCGGCCTCGAACAGCGGGCCCGCATCGCGCTCGACGAAGTCGGCTTGGCGGCGAAAGCCGAGGCTTGGCCCGCCACGCTCTCCGGCGGCGAGGCGCAACGTGTCGCACTGGCCCGAGCGCTGGTGCGCCACCCCGATCTGCTGTTGCTCGACGAGCCCTTCGGCGCGCTCGACGCGCTGACCCGGCTCAAGGCGCAGGCACTGGTGGGACGGTTGTGGAGCAGGCATCGTCCCGCGGTGCTGCTCGTCACCCACGACGTGGAAGAAGCACTGCTGCTGGCCGACCGCGCGCTGGTGCTGCGCGACGGCCACATCGCCGAATCCTTCGACATCACCGACCCCCGCCCGCGGTCGGTGGTCGAGCCCGAATTCTCCGCGCTGCGCCGCGAATTGCTGGTGGCTCTCGGCGTGGATCCCGACGCACCGACAGGAGCACATCATGAGTGACGGCACGACAAAGGAACCTTGGCTGAGCAGCACCGACGTGCTGGTGATCGGCGGCGGTCCGGCAGCGGCCTGGGCGGCCGTGCACGCGGTCGAGGCCGGTGCGGAGGTGACGCTGGTCGACAAGGGCTACTGCGGCACCAGCGGCGCGACGGCTCCGTCGGGCACCGGTGTCTGGTACATCGCGCCCGAGGAGACCGCCCGCGCCAAGGCCAAGGCCAGCCGGGAGGCGCTGGGCGGTCACCTGGCCGACCACTACTGGATGGACCGGGTCCTCGATCAGACCTACACCAATATGAACCGGCTCGCGCTCGAAGGCCGCTACCCCTTCCCGGTCGACCAGGCCACCGGCAGGCAGATCCGCACCGGCGTGCAGGGGCCGGAGTACATGCGCCGGATGCGCGCCTGGCTCAAGCGGATCGGCGTGCGCATCCTCGACCACTCCCCCGCGCTGGAACTGCTGGTCGACGACGAGGGCGTGGTGCGCGGCGCGGCGGGCTACCAGCGGCAGCTCGACCGCGACTACCGGATCAGCGCGGGCGCGGTGGTACTGGCCACCGGCGGCTGCGCGTTCCTGTCCCGCGCGCTGGGCACCAACGTCGACACCGGCGACGGCGCGCTGATGGCCGCCGAGGTGGGCGCCCGGTTCTCCGGCATGGAGTTCTCCAACGCCTACGCCATCGTCCCGAAGGGCTCGACGATCACCAAAACGGCCTACTACGGCTACGCCACCTTCTTCCACGAGGACGGGCGCGTCGTCGAGGGCGCCGGTTCCCAGAAGGGCCGCTCGGTCATCGCTCGAACCCTGTTGCAGGAGAAGGTCTTCGCTCAGATCGATCGCGCCGACGAGCAGGTGCAGGCGCAGATGCGCTCGGGGCAGCCGAACTTCTTCCTGCAGTTCGACCGGCGCGGCATCGACCCGTTCACCCAGCGGTTCGAGATCGACCTGCTCGCCGAGGGCACCGTGCGCGGCACCGGCGGCATCGACGTGATCGACGACGACTGCGCCACCACCACGCCCGGCCTGTACGCCGCCGGCGACGCCGCCACCCGGGAACGGATCTGCGGCGGGTTCACCGGCGGCGGCAGCCACAACTCGGCGTGGGCGATGTCCTCGGGCAGCTGGGCCGGACGCGGAGCCGCCGCATTCGCGCTGCGCTCGGGCCATCCCGGGGCGGCGGACCTGCGCGGCACGGGCCGGGTCGGTCTGCGGCCGACGGGTTCCCCCGCCGTGGCAGCCGACGACGTGGTCGCGGCCGCACAGGACGAACTCATCCCGTTCGACAAGAACTACCTGCGCCACGGCGAGCGCATCCGCCCGGCGCTGGCCGCCCTGGACGCCCTGTGGAGCAGCGCGGCCGAGGGGCTGGCCGGCGGCCCGGGCGACGGCAGGGTGCGCGCCAGACAGGCCGCCGCCATCACGGCGGTCGGCAGGCTGATGTACCGCTCCACGCTCGCGCGCACCGAGACCCGCGGCATGAGCAAACGCGCCGACCACCCCGAGCAGGACCCGGCCCAGCACCACCACGTCCTGGCCGGCGGCCTCGACGAGATGTGGACGGCCACCACTCCCGCCACCAACAGCACCCTGGCGGTGGCATCGTGATCGAACTACTGCGCACCGAGGACTGCATCGGCTGCGACAAGTGCGTCGACGCCTGCCCCACCAATGTCTTCGACCGGACCGACAGCGGGATTCCGGTCGTCGCCCGGCAGTCCGACTGCCAGACCTGCTTCATGTGCGAGGCGTACTGCCCGGCCGACGCCCTCTACGTCTCGCCACAATCGACTCCGCTGGACGATCCCGCCGCCGTTCCCGCCGAGCACATCGGCCGGTACCGCGAGAAGCTCGGCTGGGGCAACGGCCGCAAGCCGGGCAGCCTCGTCGCCGTCGGTCCCGAGCTGCCACACGGCACACCGCCACCGCGACTGCGCTGATCCCCTGCCCGCAGAACCGGCGCCGACCGACCGGCGCCGGTCCATTCCCCGCACATTCCCGACAGAAACCCGGTTATCTCATGCGTGCCCTACGGCTGATCGCCGCCCTCGTGCTGTCCCTCGCGCTCGTCGCACTCACCGCCTGTGGTTCGGAGTCGAGCGAGTCGGCGACCCGCGACAAGATCGAGACGCTGCGCGTCGGCGTCATCGGCACCGGCAACGTCCTGACCGGCACCCTGGGCTTCGCGCACCAGCGTGGCGAGTTGCTCCCCGCGCTGGCCTCGCTCGGCGTCACCGGCATCGAGGTCTACAGCTTCCCCAACGGCCCCGACCTGAACCAGGCACTGGTCGGCGGCAAGCTCGATGTCGCCAACTACGGCGACACCCCGGCGCTCATCGCCCGGGGCAGCGGCCTGCCGACCCGGCTGCTGGCGATCAACTCCGTCGGCATGAACGCGGGCGTGGTGGTCAAGGACCCGGCGCTGCGCACGCTGCGGGATCTGGCGGGCAAGAAGATCGGCGTGCAGAACGGCTCCTACATCGACCGCTATCTGCGCGGCGCACTGCAGGCCGAGGGCATCGAAGCCGAACTCGTGCACCTGTACTCCGCCGACGCCGAAGCGCCACTGACCAACGGCGACCTCGCGGCGGTCGCGCTGCCCGACACCAACCCGTCGGCTTTCCTACAGGCGTTCCTGGCCAAGGGCTTCCGACTCATCGACTCGGTGCGCGACAACCATCCCGGCCTCGCGGGCACCACGGCGGCGGTGAGCAGCCAGGACTTCCTGGACAGCCACCCCGATTTCGGCCCGGCCTGGCAGGCCGCGTTGGTGGCCGCCAACACCTACGCCGCCGGGCACTTCGAGGACTACGTGCAGTACGAGACGACCCAGTCCAAGTTCCCCGCCGAGATCGTGCGCGCCACCGCACACCCCGAGTACATCCCGGTCACCGTGTTCGACGAGGCGGGCGTGCGACTGCTCACCAGCACCAAGGAATTCCTGGTGGCCGAAGGCAAGATTCGTGAGGACTTCGACCTGGAGGGCTGGTTCTTCCGGCAGCAGGTTCCCGCTCAGGGCTGACCCGGGCATGCCTCCGTCCCGGCCACGCGATGGCCGGGACGGAGGTGAGCGACACGGTGGCGCGCGACGCGGCTCAGTCGCGGCCGAGCGCCTGCTCGAGTTCCTTCTTGGTCATCTTCGAACGGCCCTTGATATTGCGGCGCTTGGCGTCGTTGTAGAGCTGGTCGCGAGTCGGGCCCTTGGGCCGGTTCGTGCCGGAGCGCTGCCCGCCGCGCTGCTGCGGTGACTTGTCCTGCACCGTCGAACGACTGGCGGTCTTGGTCTGCCCGGCCTGTGCGCGGTTCTTGTTGACCGTGCGGGCCGCGACCTCCTTCGCGCGCTCGGTGCTCGCGCCCCTATCCTTCGCGGAATCCTTGATGTGCTCGTACTGCCGTTCCTGCCTGTCGGTCCATTCCTTCGGCATGAGACACCTCCTTGTGTTGTTCCGGTACCCTCGGCCGCGTCGCCTTTGTCGGCGGTGACGCCGGGACGGATGTCGTTGTCCACGACCCGCAGCGGATCACCGCCGAGATCGTGCCCGCCCAGCTGCTCGAACACCTGCCGGGTCGGCAGCTCCGAATTCGACGACTGCCCCGCCGACGACTTCTCGGTCACTTTGTGGCAGCAGTACCCGGTGGGGCGTGCGGCAATCACGGCGCCGGGCGTGACGAATTCCCCGCCCACAGGTGCCTGCCCGCGACGTCGCGCTCGTGTAAGACTGGGCCGGTGAGCGAGGACGACAAGCCCACGAAGACCGGCACACACGTGGGGGAAGCCGGAAGAAGGAAGACGCCCGAGCGCGGGGATGTCATCGGGCAGGGACTGTTCTGGCTCGCCAAATGGTCGCTGTGCCTGGTGGCGATCTCCGCCGGATTGTGGGTGCTGTGGCAACTGCTGGGTGTGCTGTGGGTGATCGTGCTGCCCGTGACACTGGCTCTGGTGGTGGCGACGGTGCTGTGGCCGCCGACGCACTGGCTCACCTCGCACGGCCTGCGGCCCGCGCTTGCGGCCACACTGTCGGTGCTCGGGTTCCTCGCGATCGTGGCGGGCATCATCGCGCTGATCGTGCCGTCGGTGGTGGCCCAAGCCCCCGAACTCGCCGACAAGGCGGGCGAGGGTGTGAACAAGGTGCGCGACTGGCTGCGCAAGCCACCGCTCAACATCCGCGACGAGCAGTTGGATCAGGCCACCGACACGATCGTCGACCGCCTGCAGTCCAGCGCCGAGCAGATCGCCACCGGGGTGTTCAGCGGTGTCACCACCGCCGGTTCGGCGCTGGTCACCCTGTTCCTGGTGCTGATCCTGGCGTTCTTCTTCGTCAAGGACGGGCCCCGATTCATGCCCTGGCTGCACAGTGTCACCGGCACGAGTGCGGGCAGGCACTTCGAGGAGGTGCTCAGCCGCGTCTGGGCGACCCTGGGCGGGTTCATCCGCACCCAGGCGGTGGTGAGTCTCATCGACGCGGTGCTCATCGGCATCGGCCTGGTGGTCCTCGGGGTGCCGCTGGCGCTGGTGCTCGCCGTGCTGACCTTCTTCGGCGGCTTCATCCCGATCGTCGGCGCGTTCGTGGCGGGCGCGCTCGCGGTACTGGTCGCGCTGGTCGCCAACGGGGTCACCACGGCGCTGATCGTGCTGGCCATCATCATCGCGGTGCAGCAGCTCGAGGGCAATATCCTGCAGCCGGTGCTGCAGAGCCGCAGCATGCAGTTGCACGCGGTGGTGGTGCTGCTCGCGGTGACCGCGGGTGGATCGATCTACGGGATCGTGGGCGCGTTCCTGGCGGTGCCGGTCGCGGCGGTCACCGCGGTGGTGGTGCGCTATGTCGGCGAGCAGATCGACGCGGCGACGGGGACGGATGCGGCCGCAGACGGCGACGAGCCGGAAACGGAACCGGACACGACTCCCGACGCAGCGACTCCCGACGTGGTGAAGGAGTGAACGTGCCGGCCGGTCAGCGCATCTGGTGGGCGCGCCGATAGGCGGCGGGGGTGTGGCCGGTCCAGCGTTTGAACGCGTGGATGAACGGGGTGGCCTCGGCATAGCCGAGCCGGATCGCGATGTCGTCCATCGACAGCGGTGCGGCGGTCAGCATCTCCTCGGCCAGTGCCCGGCGTACCTCGTCGAGCAGCGCTCGATAGCTGGTGCCCGACTCGTCGAGGCGGCGGCGAAGCGTGCGGGCGCTCATATTGAGCTCATGCGCCACCGCTTCCAGCGTGGGCGGGCTGCCCGGGTTCGCGCCGCTGCCCGGCAGCAGCCGATCGCGCACTTCGGCGGCGATGCCGGTGCGGGCGGTGCGGCGGCGGATCATCTCGTGGCACTGCGCGACGCATACCTGCCAGGTGGGTTGATTGGCTTGCGGCAGCGGGCGATCGAGCACCTCGGGATCGATCGCGAACAGCGTGTGGTCGCAGTCGAAGCGGGGCCGCACCCCGAACAGTTCCGCCATCCGCCCGGCGTGCGGGGGCTCCGGATAGGCGAACTCGGCGCGCGAGAGGTTCAGGCGTTCGCCGAGCAAATCGCTCATCACCCGGTGCATGGCGACGACATCGCGTTCGACCAGGAAGGTGCGCACGTCGACGGGGATCAGCTCGTGGTCGATCCTCGCGACCACCTCGCCGGGCCGGAATTCCACGACCGGCCTGCAGAAGGCGAAGCCGAGACGGTAGTAACGCAGCGCCAGCGAGATGGCTTCGCGCAGGTTCGGGCTGGTGACGCAGGCGTAGCCGAAGATGCCGAAGGTGCTCACCCGGTAGCGCTGCCCCACCCCCATGCCGAGGCCGGGCTCGTCGTCGAGGGCGGCGAGCAGATTGCGTACCACGGCCAGTTCCGTGCGCGCGGGGATCTGGCGGTCGGGCTCGGCCAGCGCGGCCTCGTCGAGACCGGTGCCCGCCAGCAGCGCGGCCGTGCTCACCCCGCGATCGGCCGCGTATTCGGCCATGACGGCCACGCCCGCGGTGCCGCGCGGGAAATCCCAGGACCGGACCTCGGGTTCCTCGATGGTGTGCACGGTCACCATTATGGCCGAAAATATTGATTTCCTGACCTCAGGTGTTTGCCGCCGAACGTTGTCCAGCTTTTAACGTTGTGTCCATGAGCACACCTTCGATCGTCATCATCGGCACCGGGTTCGGTGGACTCGGCATGGCGATGGAATTGCAGAACGCCGGAATGTTCGACTTCACCATTCTGGAACGCTCCGACGACGTCGGCGGCGTCTGGCGGGAGAACACCTACCCGGGCGCGGCCTGCGACATTCCTTCGCCGCTGTACTCCTACTCCTACGCCCCGCGCACCGACTGGCCGCAGCGCTTCTCCCAGCAGGGCGAGATCCTGAAGTACATGCGTGATGTCGCCCGCGATCACGGCCTGCTGCCGAAGATCCGCTTCAACAGCGAGGTCACCGAGGCCGAGTACGACGACGCCACCGGCCGCTGGACCGTACGCATCGCCGACGGCACGGAACTGACCTGCGATGTGCTGATCTCCGCGGTCGGCCAGCTGTCCCGGCCCGCGCTGCCCAACATCCCCGGCGTGGAGACCTTCAAGGGCACCGCCTTCCACTCCGCCGAGTGGGATCACAGCGCCGATCTGACCGGCAAGCGGGTCGCGGTGATCGGCACCGGAGCCAGCGCGGTGCAGTTCGTGCCCGCGATCGCGCCGAGCACCGAGCACCTGACGCTGTTCCAGCGCTCGGCGGCGTGGATCATGCCCAAGGCGGAGCGGGACTTCGCGGACTGGCACAAGACCATGTTCAAGCGACTGCCGATCACCCGGCTGACCGAGCGCTTCGCGTTCTGGGCGTTCTGTGAGTTCCTGGCGCTCGGCATCGTCGATGTGCCCGCCATCCAGAAGCTGGTGACCTGGATCGGCCATCGCCACCTGGCCAATCAGGTTCCCGATCCGGAGCTGCGGGCCAAGCTGACCCCGGACTACCCGGCAGGCTGCAAGCGCGCGCTGTTCTCCAACGAGTACCTGCCCGCGCTCGGCGCCGACAACGTGACCGTGGAGACCACCGCGATCACCGAGATCACCCCCGACGGCGTGCGCACCGCCGACGGGGTGCTGCACGAGGTCGACGCGATCGTCTACGGCACCGGCTTCAAGGGCACCGAGTTCCTGTGGCCGATGCAGATCTCCGGCGTCGGCGGCCGCAAGCTGCACGACGACTGGGGTACCGAGGGCGCGCGCGCCTACAAGGGCATGACCGTGCCCGGCTACCCGAACCTGTTCATGCTCTACGGCCCCAACACCAATCTCGGTGTCGGCTCGATCGTCTACATGATCGAATCGCAGGCCCGCTACATCCGCCAGGCGCTGAAGAAGCTGGCCGAGAACCCCGGCCGCGTGCTCGAGGTGCGCCCCGAGGTGGAAGCCGGCTTCGACGAGCACCTGCAGTCGCGCATGGCCCGCACGCCGTGGATGTTCTGCTCGAGCTGGTACCGAAACGCCGCGGGCCGCATCACCAACAACTGGCCGGGCACCGTCACCAGTTACCGTTGGCAGACTCGCAAGTTCGACCCTGCCGACTTCGAGCTGAAGGCCGTCTCCTCCTGAGACGAGAATGGTGAATCTGATGACGTTCGATTACGACGTGGTGATCGTCGGCTCCGGCTTCGGCGGCAGCGTGAGCGCGCTGCGCCTGACCGAGAAGGGCTACCGGGTCGGCGTGCTCGAGGCGGGCAGGCGCTTCGCCGACGACGAGTTCGCCACCAACAACTGGGAGACCAAGAAGTACCTGTGGGCCCCGGCCCTCGGTTGCTTCGGCATCCAGCGCCTGACCCTGCTCAAGGACACCTTCATCATGGCCGGCGCGGGCGTCGGCGGCGGTTCTCTGGTGTACGCCAACACCCTCTACGAGCCGCCGGACCGCTTCTACCAGGACCGCCAGTGGGCGCACATCACCGACTGGAAAGAAGAACTCGCCCCGCACTACGACCAGGCCAAGCGGATGCTGGGCGTGACGACCAACCCGGCGACCACCCCGTCGGACCGGGTGCTCGCCGCGGTCGCCGAGGACATGGGCATCTCCGACACCTACGGTCCCACGCAGGTCGGCGTGATCTTCGGCGGCAAGGACGCCAAGCCCGGCCAGCCGGTGCCCGACCCGTTCTTCGGCGGCGTCGGCCCCGACCGCGCCACCTGCACCCACTGCGGCGAATGCATGACCGGTTGCCGGCACAACGCCAAGAACACCCTGGTAAAGAACTACCTCTACCTGGCCGAGAAGGCGGGCGCCGAGGTGCACCCGCTCACCACGGTGACCGATGTGCGCCCGAAGGCGGGCGGCGGCTACGAGATCACCACCGTGCGCACCGGCCGCTGGGTCCGCAAGGCCAAGCGCACCTTCACCGCCGAACAGGTGATCTTCTCCGCGGCGGCGCTTGGCACCCAGAAGCTGCTGCACAAGCTGCGCGATCGCGGCTCGCTGCCCGGCATCTCGCCGCGCCTCGGTGAGCTCTCGCGCACCAATTCCGAAGAGCTGCTGTCGATTCGGAGCCGCCGCAAGGACAACGATTTCACCAAGGGCGTCGCGATCACCTCCTCGATCCACCCCGACCACGACACCCATATCGAGCCGGTGCGTTATGGCAAGGGCAGCAACCTGATCGCCCTGATGGGCACCGCCATGTTCGATCCCGACGGCAAGCGGGGCAATGTCCGCGTTTGGGCGAGCACCATGCGCAAGATCGGCCTGCGCGACGCGCTGCACCTGCACAACCCGCGCCACTGGTCGGAGCAGATGATCGGCCTGCTGGTGATGCAGTCACTGGACAACTCCATCACCACCTACACCAAGCGCGGTCTGTTCGGTCGCAAGATGACCACCAAACAGGGTGTGGGCGAACCGAATCCGACCTGGATTCCGGCGGCGCACGACGTCGGGCACCGGGTGGCCGAGAAGATCGACGGTATCGCGGGCGCGCCGAGCAGCGCGATCTTCGACATCCCGATGACCGGTCACTTCATCGGCGGCTGCGTCATCGGCGATTCGCCGGAGACCGGCGTGGTGGACCCGTACCACCGGATGTACGGCTACCAGGGCCTGCACGTCATCGACGGCTCGACCATCTCGGCGAACCTGGGTGTGAACCCGTCGCTGACGATCACCGCGCAGTCCGAGCGCGCGGTCTCGTTGTGGCCGAACAAGGGTGAGCAGGACCAGCGGCCGAAGCAGGGTGAGCCGTACCGTCGGCTGGCTCCGATCGCGCCGCGCAATCCCGTCGTGCCGCCACAGGCGCCCGCCGCGCTGCGACTGCCTATCGTGGAGATCACGACCTCGTCCACCACGCCGGAACCGGCCGCCGAACCCCGCGGATGAACCGGCAGACCCCAGGAGCGACCAGGCTCATGCCCACCGAATCCAGTGCCAGTAGGCCCACCGAATCCACCAGCGACGGCGCGGGGCTTCTCACCGAAGCCGAAGCGATGGAGATCCTCACCGCGCTCGAACGTGACGGCGGCAGCTACGAAGAGGTCACCACCTTCTTCGATCGCCTGCCGACGGTCGCCGTCGACGACATCACCCTCGGCCGGTGGCGGGGCGGCGAGATCGTCACAGGCCATCCCATGGACGGCCTGCTCACCGCGTCCGGCTGGTACGGCAAGCAGTTCGACGGCCCGGAAGCAGTGCACCCGCTGCTGTTCTCGACACCGGGTCGGGGCATCTTCTCCGTCGATCCGCGGCGCGTGCCGCTGAGCCTGGCGGGCAAGATCCCCAACGAGCTGGTCGCCCGAGGCAAGAAGGCGCTGCCCGTGCTGGCGCTGGGCCTGCGCACCAGCCAGCCGCGGGCCCGGCTGCGGGCGATCGAGTTCCGGGGCAAGGTGAGCGCGGCGATGGTTTACGACCACCTGCCGATCATCGACGTCTTCCGCCGCGTCGACGAGCACACGCTGCTCGGCGTGATGGATCAGCGCGGCGCGCCGCAGCCGTACTTCTTCACACTTCGCCTGGACCGCTGAGCCACGGTTCAGGCGCGGCCGATGCGGCCCGCTCAGGCACTCTCACGAATGCCGGGGCGGGCCGCAGGCATGTCCGCCGTCTGTCGATCGGCGGTGTCGGGATGGATGGCCCGATCGGTCGCCGACAGCGGTCGCGCCGATCCGCCGTTGCGCACGGCCACGATCTCCGCGGCGATGGCCACGGCGGTCTCCTCCGGTGTCCGGCCACCCAGTTCCAGCCCGATCGGGGAGTGCAGTCTGCGTAGTTCCCGCTCCCCGACCCCGGCATCGCGCAAGTGCGCGCGTCGCTCCCGGTCCGCCCGGCGCGAGCCCATCGCCCCCACATAGGCGACCGGCAGACGCAGCGCCTCGGCCAGGACCGGGATGTCGAACTTCGGATCGTGGGTGAGTACGCAGATCACCGTGCGTCCGTCGACCGGGGTGTCGCGCAGATACCGATGCGGCCAGGCGACGACGACCTCGTCGGCCCCGGGGAGCCGGGCCGGATCGGCGAAGGCGGGCCGCGCTTCGCACACCGTCACCCGATAGCCGAGCAGCGCGCCGACACGGCAGAGGGCGACGGTGAAATCCGTCGAGCCGAAGACGATCATGCGGGGGCGGGTGGTGAACGACTCGACCAGCACGGTCCGTTCCTCGGTTCCGCAGCCCACCGTGCACACGCCGCTCGCGCCGGCTTCCAGCATCGCGCGCGCCCGCTGCACCACCGCCGCAGGCCATGTCCTGGTGTCCGCGGCGCCGACCGTGGTCGTCATCTCCGTGCGGGTGACCGACAACAGTGCGCCGGTGTCGAGATCACGAACCAGCGCGACCGGAACATCCTCGGCCAGCACGGCCTCGACGACCCGATGCTCGGCGACGGTGACGCGCTGGACGAAGACATCGAGCTCGCCCCCGCAGGTCAACCCCACCGCGAAAGCGTCGGCGTCTTCGTAACCGAATCGACGGCGCACCGGCGTCCCGGTGACCAGAACTTCCTGGCACACCTGCAACACCTCCCCCTCTACGCACCCGCCGGAGAGGCTCCCGCGCACGTTGCCCGCCGCGTCGACGGCCATCACCGCCCCGATCGCCCGCGGCGCACTTCCGCGTACGGCGACGACGGTGGCCAGCGCGTACTCGACCCGCTCGGCATGCCAGTGCGACAACTGCCCGGCCAGCGCACGCATGATCGCCTCCTCACCGTGGTACCGGCGCGAATACCGGTTCTCCTGCGAGAATAGCACCACGAGAATAGCACTCTCACAATTTCTATATATGATTCTCGATCAAGGCATATGCTGCATTGACGGTGCGCGAACGCCGATGTTAGACAGGAAGCGGTGGTCGTGACACGGCCACCGCCTGCTCCACGGGAACGGAGGAACCGCCGGATGACTCGAATCAGGCTGTCGCACAGCACGCTCCATCCGCTCACAGCGATCCGACGGAGCCCACGGTGACCGCCACCGGCGTGCCCGTCACCGGGGCGGTCGGCAGCCGCGTCCCCCGTGTCGAGGACGCCCGCCTGCTCACCGGCGCCGGCGTCTACGTCGACGATGTGACCAGGCCGGGCATGGCACACGCCTGTTTCGTCCGCAGTCCGCTACCGCGCGCCACCATCACCGGCGTCGACGTGCGCGACGCGCTCGAGCTCGACGGCGTCCTGGCCGTCTACACCGCCGCCGACCTCAACGGCGGCGTCGCCGAGATCTCCTACGCGCTGGACACCCCCGGCTTCCCCGAGGTGTCGCGTCCGCCGCTCGCCGAAGGCGAGGTCCGTTTCGTCGGCGACCCGGTGGTCATGGTGATCGCCCAGGACCGCTATATCGCCGAGGACGCCGCCGAACTGGTCGTCGTCGACTACGAACCGCTGCCCCCGGTCGTCGACTACGCCACCGCCGCCGACTCACCGGAACTCGTGCACGCCGCCCACACGGGCAATTCCGCCGGTGGTCTCGGCGGCCGTCCGCCCGCCGATCTCGCGCCGGTCTTCGACGAGGCCGCCCACACCGTGCGCCGGACCATCCACCAGCAGGCCTACTCCCCCGTCCCGCTGGAGACCCGCGGCATCATCGCCGAATGGTCCTCCGGCGTCGGCGAACTGACGGTCTGGACCTCCACCCAGTCGCCGCACGAGGTGCGCGGCTTCTTCGCCCGGCTGCTGGGCGTCGACGAGCACCGGGTGCGCGCGATCGTGCGCGACACCGGCGGCGGCTTCGGTCAGAAGGTCGCCCCGCAACGGGAGGACAGCTGCGTGGCGCTGGCCGCCCGCAAGCTCGGCACCGCGATCAAATGGATCGAGGACCGCCAGGAGAACCTCATGTCGGCGGGCATGGCCCGGCACGAGCACGGCGAGGTGGCGATGGCCTTCGACGCCGAGGGCACCATCCTGGCCGCCACCATCGACCACGTGCAGAACGTCGGCGCGTATCCGATCCCCTCGCCGCTGACCGCCTCGATCGCCGTCGGCATGCTCTTCCCCGGCCCGTATCGGGTTCCGCAAGCGGGCTTCAGCACCGCCTCGTACTACTCCAACACCGTCGGCCGGGTCGCCTATCGCGGCCCGTGGCAGTTCGAATCCCTCTCCCGGGAACTGCTGCTCGACGCGGCCGCCCGGCAGATCGGCATCGACCCGGCCGAGCTGAGGAGGCGCAACATGCTGCGCCACGACGAGATGCCGACCTTCAACCCCAACGGCATGCCCTACTCCGACGCCACCCCTCTGGAGTGCTTCGAGCAAGCCCTGAGCATGCTCGACTACGACGCCTTCCGCGCCGAGCAGGCCGCCGCTCGCGCCGAGGGCCGCTACCTCGGCGTCGGCACCTGCACCTACATCGAGCCGACCACCGGCGCGACCCCGTTCCTGAGCACCGAGGGCGCGACCATCCGCATCGCGCCGACCGGCAAGGTGAACGTGCATCTGTCCGGTGGTTCGGCGGGCAACAGCCTGGAGACCACGGCGATCCAGCTGACCGCCGACGCCCTCGGCATCGACATCGCCGACGTGCAGACCCTGCAGGGCGACACCGCCGTAGCCCCGATGGGCGGCGGCACCAACGGCAGCCGATCCGGATCGATGGCCGCGGGCGCGATCGCGGCGACGGCGGAGATCCTGCGCGAACGGATCATCGCCATCGCCGCCCACCATCTCGGGGTCGCCGCCGAAGAGATCGACTTCGCCGGTGGCCGCGCGAGTGTGCGCGAGACCGGCAAGTCGCTCACCCTGGCCGAGATCGCCCGTATCGCCTACTTCCAGACCGAGGCACTGCCGCCGGGCATGTCTCCCGGCCTGGAGGCGACCGGCCGCCATCGCGCCGACCAGATGATGATCTGGGCCAACGCCACCCACGTGTGCACCTGCGAGGTCGACATCGCCACCGGCGCGGTGACCCTGCGGCGCTATATCGTCAGCGAGGACGTGGGCCCGATGATCAACCCGAACGTGGTGGAGGGCCAGATCTACGGCGGCACCGTGCAGGGCATCGGCGGCGCGCTCTACGAGCACCTCGCCTACGACGACGACGGCAATCCGGTGGCCACGACTTTCCTCGACTACCTCATGCCCACCGCGGCCGAGGTCCCGCACATCGAGATCGGCCACATCGAAACCCGCAGCAGCGGACCGGGCGGCTTCAAGGGCGTCGGCGAGGGCGGCGCGATCGGCTCCACCCCGGCAGTGCTCAACGCCGTCGCCGACGCGCTGGCCCCCTTCGGCGTCGAGATCGATCGCCTGCCGCTCTCGCCTGCTCGCATCGTCGAGATGATCGCCGCCGTCCCGATCACCCACACCGGGGAGGTCACCGCATGAAACCCGCCGCTTTCACCTATCACGCGCCCGAGACCGCGACCGAAACCGTGGACCTGCTGGCCGAACTCGGCGACGAGGCCAAGATCATCGCCGGTGGTCAGAGCCTGGTGCCGATGATGGCCCTGCGGCTGGCCGCCTTCGAGCACCTGATCGACCTGCGCAAGGTCACCGAACTGCGCGGCATCGACCTCGACGGTGACACCGTGCGCGTCGGCGCGGGCACCACCCACGCGACGGTCGGCCGCGACGAAAACGTCCGACGTCACGTGCCGCTGCTGCACCGCGCCACCCCGCTGATCGGCCACTTCCAGATCCGCAATCGCGGCACCATCGGCGGTGCGATCGCCCATGCCGACGCGGCCGCCGAATACCCGTCTGTCGCACTGACTCTCGACGCCCGGATGCGCACGCTGTCACCGCACGGCGAACGGACGATCGACGCGGCCGACTACTTCACCGGTCTGTGGAGCACCGCGATGGAACCCGACGAAATGCTGGTCGGCATCGATTTCCCGGCTTGGCCGGGCCGCCGGGGTTTCGCCATCGAGGAATTCACCCGCCGCGCGGGCGATTTCGCCATGGCCGGCGCCACGGTGGCGATCGGCCTCGACGCCGACTCCCGCATCGAACGCGTCGGTATCGGCCTGTTCGGCCTGGCCCCGACCCCACTGCGCGCACGAGCGGCCGAAGCCGAACTGCTCGGCCGTCCGGCGGCGGAGGTGGACGCCGAGGAGATCGGCCGCGCCGCCACGGCCGACCTGGACGCCGTTCCCGCCGATGTCCACGGCTCCGCCGCATACCGCCGCCGGGTCGGCGCGGTCATGGTCACCCGCGCCTGGCGGCGCGCTCTCGAGGAGGCGAGCAATGACTGAAGCACCCCCCGACGTCGAGATCCGAGTGGTCGTCAACGGCGTGCGCCGCCGCGACCGCATTCCGCCCCGGCTTACCCTGGCCGACTATCTGCGCGAACGCCTCGGTCTCACCGGCACCCACCTGGGCTGCGAACACGGCGTGTGCGGCGCGTGCACCGTCATGCTCGACGGCGCGGCGGTGCGCGCCTGCCTGGTCTTCGCCGTCCAGGCCGACGGGGCCGAACTCACCACTGTCGAGGGCCTGGCCGGTCCCGACGGCGAACTCTCCTGCGTCCAGCGCGCCTTCCGTGACCATCACGGCCTCCAATGCGGCTTCTGCACACCCGGTTTCGTCGTCTCGGCGACCGCCTTCCTGAACGACAACCCCGACCCCAGCGACGAGCAGATCCGCGAGGCCGTGTCCGGAAACCTCTGCCGCTGCACCGGCTACCAGGGCATCCTGCGCGCCGTCCGCGCCGCCGCCGACGAACACGCCACCGAGCCCGACGCCGAATCGACCTCGGCGCAGCAGATCTGACCCAGGAGAACCGTGAAACTCGAGAACACCTTCACCATCCCCGTCCCCGCCGATCAGGCGTGGCCGGTCCTGCTCGACCTGGAGCGCCTGGCCCCGTGCGTACCAGGGGCCACCATCACCTCCCGCGAGGGCGACGACTACCACGGCCGGATCAAGGTCAAACTCGGCCCCGTCGGCCTGTCCTACAAGGGCATCATCAAGGTCGTCTCCCAGGACGAGGCCGCGGGCATCGCGGTGCTCGAGGGCAGCGGCCGCGAGAACCGCGGCAACGGCACCGCCAAAGCCGTCATCACCTGCCGCCTCGTCGAATCCGGCGGCGTCACCGATGTTTTCGTCGACACCGATCTGGCGATCACCGGCAAACCGGCCCAGTTCGGCCGCGGCGCGCTGGCCGAAGTGGCGGGCACCTTGATCGGCACCTTCGCCGACAACCTCGCCGCCGAGCTCACCGCCGCCCCGAGCGCCGCCGGCGCGGCGCAGGACGCGGGCGAGAACTCCGCGCTCGCTGACACCGCGACGCAGAACGGCACCGCATCGAGCGCGGGCGTGACGGCGACCTTCACCGCAGCGCGAACCGACAACGCGCAAGACTCGGTCGTCCGGCCGATCAGTCCTCGGCAGGGTGCCGAACCGATCGACATCATGGCCGCCGCGGGCTTGTCGCCGAACCGACGGCTGACCCTCGTCGCCCTGGCCGGACTCGGCGCGGCTGTCCTGCTCACACTGTTCTTGCGACGCCACTCCGGCCGACGGGTGCGCTGAGCGCTGTTCAACCGTCTGTACGGCCCCTTTCTGGGCCGGGCTGCTCGACACGTCCGTCCGCTGATCGATCGCCGCTTATGGCCAGTCGCTCGTTGAGCAGCGCGGGTGATGCATCGGGCGAGTTGGTCCACACGGTAGCCGTGAGCACGGTCGGCGCCGCATGACCTGCGGTGCTCGCGCCTTCGCTGAGTCCCTCCACCACACCGGGATCGCCGCAGCATCGCTGCACGACGCCGCCCTCGCGCTGCCTGACCTACGCCCCCGCGGCCTGCTCAGCGACGCCGCCCCCTTCTGGGCCCGCTACCCCGGAACCATGAAGTGGTTCAGCCCGTTCATGACCGACCACGCCGATATGATCTGCACCGGCAAGGGGCCACAACGTGATCAGGGGATGGGCGCATGTCGGATCTAACATCGGTGTGGGACGAGGCAGCCCAGGATGCTCCAGCGTGGGTGGCGTGGTCGGATCTTCGCCGTTGCCAACATCCAGATCGACTCCCTTTTCGACGACACCTTGCGGTCGCTACCCGTTGCCGAGGACTTCACCGCCGGTGAGAACGTGCCACCGTGCCCGGTCGCGGCTCGCTACTCTCCGGCCATGCTCGAATGGGTGGAGTACGGCGCGTTCGCTGTGTTTCCCACCCGCACATCGTTGATCGACAGCTCCGAGGTCGCTGATAGATTCGTCTGCTACCTGACCGAGTACCTGGTGCGCAACGCCGACGGATTGCGGTTCAACGTGCCCGCCAACGGGACCCCGGTCTACGAGGGGATCGGACCCTCGGTCTGCTACGGCTACACCTCGGCGGTGGACAATCCCGTCGACATGCTGCTGTCGATGATCGAGCATGGCGACGGTTTCGCCGACGACATCACCGACCGTGTCGAGGAGTACCACGACTCGAAAGCCTGACCGCCGTAGCAGGGTTCAGATGAGACGGCGGGGGCCGGCCGATGACGTCGGAAGACGAAGAGAGGCGTCGCCGCGCCGAGCGCTCCCAACGATCCCGGGAGCGGGACGCCACTTCCATCGAGGCATGGCGCAGTTGCGGGGTGAGACGCCTGCGAACGGCTGGCAGCACGAGCAGAGCATTACCGTGGTGCGGATCTGCGCTCTTGTCCTACGTCGTGAGCGCCGCCTGGTCGCGGATGCGCACCTCTGCTTCACTGATTCGGTGCCATCAGCCAGCGCCACCACTCGAATTCGCACACTCGACGGCCTCCACCTGGCAGCTACCCTCGTCACTCCCGAGCAGCCAGTGGCGCGTGCCGTCCTGCTGGTTCACGGCGGGGGCGTCACCCGCGAGGAGGGCGGCTTCTTCACCCGCCTGGCCGCAGGCCTGGCCGATGTCGGCATCGCCTCGCTTCGCGTCGATCTTCGCGGTCATGGCGAGAGCGAGGGCCGACAAGAGGAGCTGACGCTCTCCACCATCCTGAACGACATTCGCGTCAGTCTGGCGCACCTCCGAAAGGCCACAGGCGCTGACGAGCTGAGCCTCTTGGGTGCCAGCTTCGGCGGTGGTATCTGCGGCTACTACGCCGCCAAGCGCCCGGACGAACTGGCGCGGCTGGTCCTGCTCAATCCGCAGTTCGACTACAAGAAGCGGACCATCGACACCCGGCCGTACTGGACCGACGACATCATCAACGACGAGGCTGCCCGCGAGCTGAACGAGACGGGTGCCATTCAGTTCACACCGACGCTCGAGCACGGTCGCCCACTCCTGAACGAAGTGTTCTGGCTGAAGCCGAACGAGGTGCTCGGCGAAATCAAGACACCGACCCTCATCGTCCACGGCAACGCCGACACGCTGGTGCCGATAGACGGCTCCCGCGCCGCGGTCGCTCAGTTCACTGCACCTGTCGAACTGGTGGAGATCGACGGTTCACAGCACGGCTTCGCCGTCCATGATGATCCGCAGTATCTCAACCCCAAGAGCCAGAAGTACCAGGCCGAAGTCATCGGCATCGTGGCGCAGTGGCTACAGCATTAGGACGTCGTTGAGCATGCGGACGCTCGGCCGGTTGCGCCAAGGGTCGGATGCCCGAACAACTTCGACCACAACGTTCATGGTGCGCTCGGATGTGGTATCCCTGGCGACAGTGACCGCGGTGGCGGCAACGGTCGCCGGCTCATCGGGTTCACCGCCAAGCGCCACGCCTTGGCCTGCCGAGCACCGAACAGGCCGCTGTCGCGCTTGGAGAGGGTGCCGCCCGCCAGCACATCACCGAACAGCTGCACAGCCTGGTGCCGCTTGCCCGCTTCCGTATAGCAGCAGGCCGAGCGTACGAGCAGCGTGCCTTGATCGAGGGTGTACCAGAGTGATCGCCGCGTGACCCGGTGTGGACAGGCGGCTGCAGGGGCGGTGTCCTCCTGTTCGTCGGTGGGGCCGCTGTGGTTATCCGTACTCTGGCGGTCATGACGGATGTCTGGTCACTGGTCACCACCGCACCTACCGAAGATGACGCCAACCGAATCGCCGACACCCTTGTCGTGGAGCGCCTCGCCGGAGCGGCCTGGGTGTCCGGGCCGGTGCGGTCGAGCTGGTGGCACCTCGGTGAGAGCGGCAATGGACAGGAGTGGCGGATCGAGGTTCGCACCACCGGTGCACTACGGGACCGGCTCGCCGCCCGCATCACCGAGCTCCATCCCTGGGACAACCCCGAGCTGACCGGACACCAGGTCGACTGGTGCCCGGACAACTACCGACAATGGATCGAGACCTCTACAGCCACAACGACGTAGACGGACGCGCTGCGGCAACCCGGGCTTGTAGGGCTCCCGCGTCGGGCATCCGGTGGGCAACCTGAGCCAACCGCGCCAACGGTCGCACCGACGCCACCGTCGCCGCCAGCGTCAACGCCCGCTCTGCGGTCGCGGTAGCCGCGTCGGTGTCCCCGATGGTCAACTGCGAGTCCGCCAGGGCTGCCAGATACAGCGCCTTGTCTCGTGCCCAGTGATCCGGGTAGGACGCCAATGCCTGCTCGAGTGGCGCCGCCGCCCGCGGATCATGCAGTAGCGCACGGACCCGGCCGGTCATGATGTCCAGCTCTCGCGGTGTCATCCAGGCCGCCCAAGCCGCCGGCCGCGGATCGTCCTCTTCGAGTGCGCTTCGCGCGGCCTCGAGCGCGCGGTCCGCGCCCGGTCCGTCTCCGACGACCGCTCTCGACCACGCCCGACGTGACTCCAACAGTGCCCGCACTGTCGCGGAGGCGTCTGTCCCCAGAGCGGTGCACGCAGCGTCGGCAGCCTGGACCGACCGTCGATCGCCGATGGCGTAGGCGATATGGATCAAGGCGTTGGCAGCCAGCTCCGGGCTCCCTGCCTCGTCGGCGGCTCGACGGCTGTACTCGTAGAGGCCGAGTGCCTCCTGGCGGTGACCGGCATCGAAGGCCGCCCACCCCGACTGCTGTGCCTGCTCCCCTGCCAACAGAGTCAAAGCGCGCCCGATGGCCGGGCTATAGCTCGACCGCTGCAGCATCGTCTCAGTCTGCGTCAGCTCGGCGAGGTAGAGACGATAGGTGTCCCCACCACCGAGGAAATTGTCCAACTCTTGCAGACGACCGAATCGTTCTCGGGCTCTGAGGACCTCGGTGTCACCCACGCGTGACGGCGGCGGCGTGACAAGCGCGGCGGTCACGCCGATAGCGAGGAAGTCTCTACGTTTCGTCGCGTTGTCCTTTTCGGCATCACGCAGTGTGCGTTTCGGGTAAAGGCCGATCTCCGATTCGGACCCAGCATCCAACAATGCCACCAGGGCACGTCGCGTAGCTAGGCGCGGCCAGGAGGTATCCCCACATTCAATACGACTGATCGCTTGTGCATCAATTCCCGCAGATCGCCCGGTTGCGAACTCGATCTCGCGGCACACGAGCACCGCGAGCTCAGCCTGCGTCCACCCCTTGGCCAATCGGCGGGACCGGAACAGTTCGTTCACGCAACACCCCGATTCCATTGTTTGCCTACAGTTTTGCGCTCCTCATTCCACCGCACAAGCGCGATGCTCGATGGAGAGTGCAGCGTCGGACCGGACACCCTCAGGGACGAGGCGCAGGGCATTTCATCCACAGGTTAACTGCCAAGGGGAGCACAATGTCTGGAGAGGACGTGACATCGTCGGCCGTAGCATGCGTCAGTGCCCGACATTTCGTTGACAGCGAGCGGATTGTCGTCTGCTGCAACGTAGCCGACGAGGATTCCGAGGTTGGGGATCATGCAGGAAGTCCAGCGGTAACCGAGACGCCCCCGGTCACCAGTGGGGCTCCGACCACAACGTACAGCGGACACGACAGCGAGGTCCGCTGCGGGGAGGGGCTGCTGGACGCCCGGCAACTGCTGACCGGAATCGCCGGACACTGCACAGGCGGCTCACCCCTGATCGAATTCGCGCGTGAGCTCGCCGAGCTACATGCCATGCTCGTCACCGCGTCAGCGTCAGTGTCACAACGCCCAGACAGCTTCGATACGGCTGACACACGCGCCAGGATCAACGGGCTCATCGATCTGATCGATGAGTGGTCGATGCTCCACCTGCCCCGTCCGGCCGACGCACGCCGTCACACCCATTCCCTCGGGGAAGTAGTCAGCCATGTCGCCGACACCTACGCACAAGTCCAGCAAACTCTGCGTCACTGCAACAGCGCCGAACATCGTCACCAGGCCGCCTTGCGGATGTCGCAGGTGCAGCAGGGCTACAGCGATCTGATAGACGAGATCCGGGCGTTGCGAATCGAGCTTCCCGTCGGTTGGCGCGGCTTCCACCCCTTCGGGCCGGCTTCTCCGCCCTGCTGCCTTGATGGCTGCTGAAGGCCGAACACTTTCTACGCCGAACTCACTCGCCACGATCGCGGCGAGATTCACAGCGCACGGCGCGCAACGTCCATTCTGTTCGATTCGGAGCATCTCCTTGTTTACAGCACAATCCGAAGTATCCAACCCCGGTATTTCCATACGTTGCTCTGCCGGGCGGGGCTCACCGCTGGATACCAGCAACGAGTTCCGCGTCCCGATACACACCGAGCAATTCGCCGCCGACCCCCATCGCGTGTACGCGCAGATGCGTGAGCAGTTCGGGTCGCTGGTGCCGATATGGCTCGCTCCCGACGTCCCAGCGACCCTGGTGATCGGGTACCGGACCGCGCTCGAAATCCTGCACGACCCCGAACACTTCGCCGCCGACCCGCGTGTCTGGCAGCGGGATATCCCGAGGCACTGCCCGGTACTGCCGATGATGCAGTGGCGGCCGAACGCGTTGCGCAGCACCGGTATCGAGCATGCGCGATACCGGCAGGCCACGGTGGCCGCGCTCGAACGGGTGGATCTGCACGGCACCCATGCCGTGGTCGAAGAGATCGCCTTAGCACGCATCAATGGGCTCTGCGGCCTCGGCCGGGCCGACGTGCTCGCCGATTTCGCCGGGCCGCTGGTGTTCGACGTGATCAGCGCGCTGCTGGGGTGTCATCCCGACATCGGTGAGCGGGCCGCGGTGGGGATGGCGATGATGTTCGACACGATCGACGCCGCCGAAGGCAATGCGTTGCTGGTGGAGGCGTTGGCCGAACTGGTCCGCCGCAAACGCGGTCGGCCGGGCGAGGACATCACTTCCTGGCTGCTGGCCCATCCCGCCGGTCTCGACGACGAAGAACTCGTGCACCAGCTGGTCACCATCCACGCCGCGGCGAGCGAGCCGTTGACCAACCTGATCGTCAACACGCTGTTGCTGATGATGACCCGTCCCGATTTCGGGGGCGAGGTCGCCGATGGCGCGGTCTCGACCCGCGACGCGCTCGAGCACGTGTTGTTCTACGACCCGCCGATCGCCAACTTCTGCATGAGCTATCCCCGCCAACCGCAACTCATCGACGACGCGGTGTGGGTGCCGGCGCATCAACCGATCGTGATCAGCCTGGCCGCCTGCAACAACGACCCCGACATCGTCGGCGGCGACATCCGCCACAACGCCTCCCACCTGGCACTCGGCGCCGGACCACACATGTGCCCGGCCCCGAGACTGACCCACCTGATCGCCCGAGACGCCATCGACCAGTTCCTCGACGCCCTCCCCGAGATCCGGCTGGCCGTCACGCCCGAGCAGTTGCGGTGGCGACCGGGACCGTTCCACCGGGCCTTGGAAGCACTGCCCATCGTCTTCGAACCCGTACCGCCGCTGACCGTGCCCGCACTGCGTGGTCACTGAAATATGAGGAGTACCTAGATGATCGACCTGCCAGCCGCTCCCCTCGTGCTCGATGTCACCGGCGCGGACATCCCCGGTGAAGCCACCCAGCTTCGTGACCGGGGACCGCTGGTCCCGGTGGTGCTGCCCGGCGGGATACGCGCGTGGGCCGTCACCGACCCCAACGTGCTCAGAGAGCTGTTCGTCGACTGGCGGGTGTCCAAGGACGCCCACCGGCACTGGCCCACCTTCATCGCCGGGAAAGTTCCGCCGGACTGGCCGTTGATCTCATGGGTGTCGGTGCGAAACATGTTCACCGCCTATGGCAAAGACCACCAGCGCCTGCGCAAACTCATCGGCCCCGCCTTCACCTCTCGCCGTATCGCGGTGCTGCGCCCGCAGATCGGGCAAATCACCACCGACCTGCTCGACGGGCTCGCCGCGCAACCAGCCGACGCGGTGGTCGATCTGCGCGAGGAGTACGCCGCTCAGGTGCCACTGCGGGTGATCACCGCGCTGATGGGCGTCCCTGCCGATCTGCAATCGCGGCTGCGGGTCTGCGTGGACGAGATCTTCTCCACCGTCCCCCGCCGCCACCCGCAAGACACCTTCACCGAGATGGTGGACATCCTGGCCACGCTCGTCGCCCGTCGGCGAGCCGACCCGGGCGGCGATATGACCAGCCTGCTCATCAGCCACCGCGACGACGACACCGACCGGCTCACCGAAGAAGAACTCCTCCACACACTGCTCCTGGTGATCACCGCCGGATACGAAACCACCGTCAACCTCATCGACCAGGCCATCTACCAGCTACTGACGCGCCCCGGACGGCTGGCCCAACTCCGCGCCGGCGCGTACACCTGGTCGGCACTTGTCGAGGAAACACTGCGCTACGCACCACCGGTCGCCAACCTGCCCCTGCGCTACGCGGTCACCGACATCGACATCGCCGACCAGCGGATCAAAGCAGGTGACGCCATCCTCGCCTGCTTCGCCGCCGCCAACCGCGACCCACACCTCCACGCACCCGACCCCGACGAGTTCGACCCGACCCGCCCGACCAGAGAACACCTGTCCTTCGGCTACGGCCCGCACTTCTGCCTCGGCGCACCACTGGCCCGGCTGGAAGCAGCGATCGCGCTGCCCGCACTGTTCGATCGGTTCCCCGACATGACGATGGCCGCTCCCCCTGACGGGGTGGAGACGTTGGACAGCTTCATCTCTCACGGCCACCGACACCTGCCCGCCCGACTGACCGAACCTGTCCACACCGATACCGGCCCCGCGGAGTCCAGCCTGTGACAGCACGACCCACCGGCCGAGAGGCATCGACGTCGGCGCGCAGGGACGCCACGGCCACCGACACTCCGCCACCGAAGACGCCCGAACCGGTCGGTGCCGTCATCCCGATAGACCGTGCCCGCCGCATCCGCACACCGGAGACCACCAACGATCACCTCCGCCACGACAACCCGCACTGGCCCGTGCGCTCACCCCCCGACGCAGCCGACGCACTCCGCCTCCACGGTGACTGCCCCTGGCACTGCTCGACCCGTGTCGCCGCAATCATCGTCAGCGGCAACGACTTCCAGTACTTCCGCGACCGCAGACACATCGAAAGCGACTCATGGACAACGCCCTCGGACTGGTGAACCTCGGCATCAACCAGTCCCACACCGCCGATCAGGCGATCCTCCTGGAGCTGGCGGCCTCGCACGGCTGCCAGATCACCGAGGTCGTCACCATCGACGACCAGACCTTCATGCCGACCACGCTCATCGCCCACACCGCCCACACGACCCGCGCATCGGCGATCCTCGCTCCTAGCCTGGCCCACTTCGGCACCGCGACCAAAGCCCTGACACTGGCCTGCGCGCTGGTCGTGCCGGGGACCGTCATCCCACGCGCGGCCGGCTGGACACCCTATCGATGACCGCGACCGCATCACCTCAGGAGATATTCGCGTGACACACGCTGATCGACGGTATCGCCGTCGGCGCAAGGACCGCTACAGCACGTCCCAGTGGT
>NZ_BDBT01000023.1 GCF_001613125.1 Nocardia shimofusensis NBRC 100134 | reverse complement strand
GGTGGCGAACGCGACCGACTCACGGCGCACGCCCTGGCTACGCACGGGCGGCGGTCGCACGGTGGCGGTGTTCGGCGGCGGCGTGGCCGGTCTGTCGGCCGCCCATGAGCTGGTCGAACGCGGCTACCAGGTCACCGTGTACGAACCGTCCTTCCTGGGCGGCAAGGCGCGCAGTATGCCGGTGCCGGGCACCGCGGGCGGTGGGCGCCTCGACCTGCCGGGTGAGCACGGGTTCCGCTTCTTCCCCGGGTGCTATCAGAACATCCCCGAGCTGATGAGCCGCATTCCGTTCCCCGGCAATCCGAACGGTGTGGCGGACAACCTGATCCGGGTCGAGGGCACGGTGGCCGGCTTCCGGGGCAAACCGCCGATCTTCGTGCCGGTCGAGCTCGGCGCGATCGACCAGCTGACGCCGCAGCGGTTGCAGAACAGCATCATCGGCGGATTGAGCTTCATCCCCGAGCTGCCGCCCACCGAGCTGGCCTTCTTCGGCAAGCAGATGATGATGTGGTTCACCTCCTGCGAGGAGCGCCGGTTCGGGCAGTGGGAGCACATGACCTGGGAACAGGCATTGCGCGCCGACGGCAAGTCCCCGGCCTACCGCGACTACCTGGTCTCCGCGCTGACCAGGATCACCGTCGCCGCCAAGCCGCATATGAGTTCGGCGCGCACCATCGGCACCATCGGCGAGGCGCTCGTGCTCGCGGGCACCGGGTTGATCCCGGAGTACTCCGGCGGCATCGACCGCATCCTCAACCGGCCGACCAACGAGGCGTGGATCGACCCGTGGGTGGAGTATCTGCGCGCCCGCGGCGTGCGATTCGTGATGGGTCAGGGCGCGAGCCACATCGAGATGCGTGGCGGGCTGATCAGTGCGGTGCGCACGTCGGGCTCGGCCGGATCGAACACGGTGACCGCCGACTGGTATCTGTGCGCCGCGCCGGTCGAGCGCACCGTCCCGCTGCTGAACAATGCCGTGCTCGACGCCGATCCGAGCCTGGCGGGAATGCGGCACCTGATCGTGGATTGGATGGTCGGCATCCAGTACTACCTGCGCACCCCGACCGAACTGCCCGAGGGGCACGTCGCCGCGCTCGGCACACCGTGGGCGTTGACCGCGCTGCGGCAGGCCCCGATGTGGGTAGGCGATTTCGCGAGCAGGTACGGCGACGGCAGCGTGCGCGAATGCCTGTCGGTCGACATCTCCGACTGGGACACACCCGGCATCCTCTACGGTAAGACCGCCAAGCAGTGCACCAAGACCGAGATCGCGGCCGAGACCTGGGCCCAGCTGAAGGAATGGCTCAATACCGGAACCGGCTGGCTGCGCGACGAGGACGTGCACTCCTGGCATCTCGACCCGGGCATCACCTGGAACGACGGCGCGATCGACAACGCCACCCCGCTGCTGGTCAACACGGTCGGTTCCTATGCCCATCGGCCGCATTCGCACTGCGCCGTCCCCAACCTGTTCTTCGGCGGCGACCACGTGCGCAACCACATCGACCTGGCCACCATGGAGGGCGCCAACGAGTCCGGCCGCACCGCGGCCAACGCGATCATGGACGCCGCGGGCGACCCCGGTCCGCGGGCGCCGGTGTTCCCGCTGGTGCGGCTGCCGATCTTCGAGGCGGCCAAGGCGGTGGACGCCGACAGGTATCGAGCGAGGCTGCCTCATCTGCTGGATCTCGTGTAGGCGGCCTTTTCGGGTGGGCGGTTCGCGTCGGCTGGTCAGGCCGGCTCGGCGCCCAGGGCGGACAGCTCCCGGATGGCGGCGCAGCTGCGGCGGGTCATCGCGGCGAACATGGCGTCGCCACGAGGGCTCGGGGTACCGAAAGCCGCGCCGAATACCGCGATCAGCGAGCCCTGCGGAAGCGCGAAAACGTAGTCCTGCCAGCATTGTTCGACGGTATAGCCGCAGACGCCGAGGGCCCGCCAGTACTGCTCGACCAGACGGCGCTCGTGCCGCCTGCGTGATTCGGGGTCCAACGAGGTGCCGATGAAGAAGGCCAGGTCGCGGGCGGGTAGCGCCAGGCCGAGGGTCTGCCAGTCGACGGCTGTCACTTCCACGGACTCGACGTCGGCCACGGGTCCGGCGCCGAAGACCGGCGCCGACCGGGCCGCGAAGAGCAGATTGTCGAGGCGATAGTCGCCGTGGACGAGAGCGAAGCGTTCCGGGCGTGCGAGGAGCCAGGCCGCGCTGTGCTCGACGCAACCGCGCAGGGTGTCCGCGTCGGCCGGATCGAGGCGGTCGCCGATGCGGTCGAGGAAGGTGTCGAGGGCGGGGCCGTAGTACTCGGCGAGCATCGCGGCTTCCTCGGGAGTAGTGCGGGACAGGCCTTGTTCGTCGAGCAGGGTCGGGTCGCACCAGCGGGGGGCGTGCAGCGCAGCCAGGTTGCGAACCGCGGCTTCGGCATCGGGGAGGCCGCAGCCGGCGAGTTGGTCGCCCGGCCGGGCGGGTGCCATGTCCTCGAGCAGGAGGGTGAATTCGGAACAGTCGCCTCGGCTTCGCGCGTAATAGCAGTGGGGTGCGCGGACCGAGACGGTATCCGCCAAGCGGGTGTAGAACAGGATTTCCTGGCGGTAGGCGCCGGCGAGCATGGCGCGGGCGGCGGGGTCGGCGGCGGGGAGCTTGGCCAGGATCTGTCCGGGAACGCCGTCGCCTTCGAGGAAGACGCGATAGACGGTGCCGATCTGGCCGGTGCCGACCGCCACAGCGCGGGCGGTGCGGACAGGGCGGCCCAGGGCGGCAGTCAGCCACTCGGGTGTGAGGTCGTCGGCGGTGAGTGCCACGTCGGCGGAGCCGGGCACGCCGGAATCCGGCGCATCGGTCGATGTCATGTGATGGGCCTTCCCGGATTGGCGGGCAGTGCGGCGAAACGCTGCGCCGGGCGACGCCGGTCCCATGCCGCGACTACCCGGGTGAGTTCGGTGGGGGCGGCACCGTGCAGGATCACGCCGTCGACGCCCGCCGCGAACTGGTCGGCGATGCGGGCGGCGCACTGCTCGGGGGTGCCGGTGGCCGAGGCCGCCAGCCAGGATTCGGGCAGCAGGTCGCGCACAGCGCGCAGGGTCGGCTCGTCGGCCACCGCGTCGATCGCGCCGGAGCATCCGGTGACCGCGGGATCGATGCGGAAACGTCGCAGTACCTCGGGGTCCCAGCGATTCGCGGTGACCAGCACGTCGCCGTACCCCTGGAGGTAGGTGCCGAGCCGGCCGGCGAGTTTGCGCAGTCGCGAGGATTCCTCGACGGAGTCGTCCACGGTGACCAGCACCGACCAGATGCGTACGGACGCCGGATCGCGACCGGCGGATTCGGCGGCCGCCCGAACGATCCGCACGGCGCGGGCGGTGGTCTCGTCGGTGAAGAAGGTGTGCAGGACGACCCCGTCGGCGATGCGGCCTGCCAGACGGAGAGTGTTGTCACCGATGGCGGTGAGCAGGATGGGGATGTCCTCGTCGAGGTCTGTGTCCAGGCGCAGGAGCGGATACCGGCCCGCCGGGCCGTCGTGTCCGACGAGAGTGCCGCCGCGCCAGAGGGTGCGATAGATTCCGGCGATGTCGGTCAATTGCGCCGAGGTGACGCGCGGCAGGCCGAGGACGTCGAAGTACAGGTCGAAGCCGCGACCGAGGCCGAGTGCGTAGCGGCCTTCGGTGAGCCGGTGCAGGGTGACCGCGGCGGCGGCGGTCACGACGGGATGGCGAGTGTTGTGGTTGGTGGCCGCTGTGCCGATGCCGATGCGGGAACTGACCGCGCCCGCGGCGCCGGCCATCGCGATCGCTTCCTTGGTGTTGAACCGCTCGGAGAGGAAGATCGAGCCCAAGCCCAGATCCTCCGCGATGCGCACCTCGTCGAGCAGGGTCCGCGCCGTCGTCACGTGACCCGCCAGGCCGTAGCACCCGAGTTCCGGGAAACGCTGCGCGCTCGGCGATCTCGGCTGAGGTGGTGCGGCTCTCCCGGGTTCCGCGTCCCCCTGGTCGACGCTCATCGGCGAACCACGTCGGGCACGATCATGCGGTGGAGTTCGTCCAGGTCCCACGGTGGGGCGTCGGTGTGGTCGCGGTAGCCGAGGATCGAGGGCGTCGGGCGGTCGAAACGGCCCACGAAATTGCCTGCCGCGATGAAGATCTGGCCCGTCACCTCGCGGGCGCGCGGCCCGGCGAGAAACAGGTACAGCTGGGCGGCGTACTCCGCGGGCGGAGCGTCGAGCGCGCCGCGCATGGACAGCTCGTCGAGCAGCCCGCGCCGGTGCAGTTCCCGGATCTTCGCTTCGTATTCGGGTCCACTCGACAGCCGGGTCCGCGCGCCGGGACACACCACATTGGCGCGGACCCCGTGCTCTTTCAGTTCCGCGGCGATGGCCAGCGTCAGGCTGGTCACCGCGCCCTTGCCCGCCGCGTAGCCGGTACCGCCGTAGTCGCCGAGGTAGGCGAAGGAACTGGTGTTCACGATCGAGCCGCCGCCTCGGGCGACCATGAGCGGGGCGGCTGCCCGGCAGGTGGCGAACGCGGTCGTCAGGTGCGCGTCCAGCAGCGAACGCCATTGCTCGGTGGACACATTCAGGATCGAGGAGCCCTCGGGTTCGGCGGTGCCCGCGCAGTTCACCAGTACGTCGACGGCGCCGAAGCTTTCCACGCAGGTCCGCACGGCGCGTTCGGCCACCACGTCCTCGGCTGCCGAACCGGCCACGCCGACCGCCCGGTGTCCGGCCGCGGTCAGCTTCGCGACCGCCTCGTCCACCGCGGCGTCGTCACGCCCGTTCACCACGACGCCCGCACCCGCCTGCGCCATTTTCGCCGCTACTTCGAAGCCGATCCCCCGGGTTCCGCCGACCACCACCGCCGCGCGCATCGATCCCGACTCGCTCATACCGAGGTCACTCCCTGCCGTTGATAGTTGTGGAATCGCGCAGATGCCCGGACCCTCGCCGGTGGCGTCGCACGGATGTCGGCGTTCTGGTCGGGGACATCACCGGCCGAGCAGTTTGCCGAAGAAGACCTCGAAAACCGTCTGCGGATCGTTGATCCACTGACTCGAGGTGGACGGCACGAACGGCATACCCTCGTTGGTGTCGGTGACGACGTAGTCCGAATGCGCACCCGGCGCCCGGTCGACCAAGCCGGTACAGTCCGGGCCGCCGGTGGCGTTCACCTTCGGCAGGTCCTCCGGGTACTTGTACGGCTCCGCGCCGAACATGAAGTTGGTGTTGAAGGCCGCTCCGGGCTGGTTGCCGCCGAAGACCGCCTCGCCTTGCGGCAGCACGGTGACGACGGCGTTCACCACGCAGTTCAACGCCGGACTGTACCGGTGCAGCAACGCGGTGGCCGGGGCGAGCAGAGCCAGGGAGTCGGCGAGATTCTGTTCGTTCTCGGAGAGCACCGTGCCCACGGTCTGCGCCAAGCCGGTCACATTCATCAGCACCTCGTCGAAATCGGCGCTGTGATCGGCGAGGGCGGCCGAGGTGACGGTGGCGTTGTCCACCGTACGCAGCAGATCCGATGTGGTGTCGGCGTAGATGCCGGTGACCTGCGCGGTGGCCGCCATGTCGGCGCGCAGGGTGGGCAACAGCGGATTCATCTCACGCAGGTAGGCATCGGCGCGTTCCAGCAATTCGCCGAGTGTGGCGCCACGGCCTTGCAGCGCCTGACCGAGGGCGGCCAGCGTGGCGTTGAGCTTCGAGGGTTCGATCCGCCCGAGGATCGTCGACAGCCGCTGGAACAGCGTGTTGAACTCGACGGTCACGGCTTCGGCGCGGATCAGCGCGCCTTCGCTCAGCGATGTCGCCGAAGGCTGCGGCGGATCGACGAAATTGACGTACTTCGCGCCGAACACGGTGGTCGAACGGATGTCGACCAGGGCGTTGTCCGGCACCATCCGCATCAGCGCCGGATCGAGCTCCAGGGTCAAGCGCACCCGGTCGGAGGCGGGCTCGATGGCGGCCACCCGGCCGATCTCCACGCCACGCATCCGGACCTCGGCATCGGGGTCGAGCACCAGGCCGCTGCGCGGGACGTCCACGGCCACCACGGCGGTGTTCTGAAAGCGCCCGGTGAACGCCGCCAGGGCCAGCAGGATCACGACGACTCCCGCCGCCACGAACACCAGACCCGCCGCTTTCAGGCGTAGCACCTGCCAGACCCTGTGCAGGGTGGCGTGCCGATGTCGGTGGCTGTGCTGACGTGGGTCCACTGTTCACCTCTCGCGAGGGCGCCGGTACGCGGTCTACCGCGACTGTCTTGCCCGGTTCCCGTTGGTCATAGTACTGTCCAGACACGTGTCCATCATGTGAATTGGACAGGTATCTGTGGAAGGAATTCCGATGACTCTGGTGAAACCACAGCGAGTCTCCGGCGGGGAGCACGAACACGGGCACCTCGAGGAGTTCCGCACCGACCCGATCGCCCTGATGCGGCGCGTGCGGGCCGAGTGCGGCGATGTCGGCGCGTTCGAGCTGGCGGGCAAGCAGGTCATCCTGCTCAGCGGCGCCGAGGCCAACGAGTTCTTCTTCCGCGCGGGAGACGAGGACATGGATCAGGCCGCGGCCTACCCGTTCATGAAGCCGATCTTCGGCGACGGCGTGGTGTTCGACGCCAGTCCGGAACGCCGCAAGGAGATGCTGCACAATTCGGCCCTGCGCGCGGAGCAGATGCGCGGGCACGCGAGCACCATCTCCGCCGAGGTCGAACGCATGCTGGCGACCTGGGGCGACGAGGGCGAGATCGACCTGCTCGAGTTCTTCGCCGAGCTCACCATCTACACCTCCTCGGCGTGCCTGATCGGCGTGAAGTTCCGCAACGAGCTCGACGAGCGGTTCGCCAGGCTCTATCACGAGCTCGAGCAGGGCACCGACGCGCTGGCCTACGTCGATCCCTACGCTCCGATCGAGAGCTTCCGCAAACGCGACGAAGCGCGCGCCGCCCTGGTCGAGCTGGTGCAGCAGATCATGGACCAGCGCGCCGCCAACCCGCCCACCGACAAAGCCGACCGCGACCTGCTCGATGTGCTGGTCTCGGTGCCCGGCGACGACGGCGGTGCGCGATTCTCGGCCAGCGAGATCACCGGCATCTTCATCTCGATGATGTTCGCCGGCCACCACACCACCTCGGGCACCGCGGCATGGACGGTCATCGAACTGCTGCGCCACCCCGAGCTGCTGAGCCGGGTCACCGCCGAACTCGACGAGATCTACACCGACGGCCAGGACGTGAGCTTCCACGCGCTGCGCCAGATCCCGTTGCTGGAGGCGACGCTCAAGGAAACCCTGCGGCTGCATCCGCCGCTGATCATCCTGATGCGCGTCGCGCAGGGCGATTTCGAGGTGTGCGGGCATCACATCACCAAGGGCGACCACGTGGCCGCGACGCCGGCGATCTCCAACCGGCTGCCCGAGGACTTCCCGGATCCGGACGCCTTCGATCCGGGCCGCTACATCGACCCCAACCAGGCCGATCTGGTCAACCGCTGGACCTGGATCCCGTTCGGCGCGGGCAGGCACCGCTGCGTCGGCGCGGCGTTCGCGCTCATGCAGCTCAAGGCGATCTTCTCGATCCTGTTGCGGGACTGGGAGTTCGAGATGGCGCAGCCGTCGGAGAGCTACCGCAACGACCACTCCAAGATGGTCGTGCAGTTGCAGCAGCCGTGCCGGGTTCGCTACCGCCGCCGCACCGAGACCGCCTGAGGGCCTGGGCCGTGGTCGATCGGGGGGAACTCGGCAGAGGTGTCCGCCCCGATCGACGACCGCCGCGGAGCCGGTGCTGGGAGCTTCCGTCCCGGTGACGACGCGGACAGTCCGGTGGCGCGCCTGGACCGACCGGCACACCACCGGACTGCTCTACCCGTAGGCGACCTGCCAACTCTTGATGCCGTTGATCCAGCCGTTGGCCAACCGGACCGGCTCGGACAGCTGGCGCAGGTTCGGCATGGCGTCGGCGATCGCGTTGAACATCAGGTCGATCTCGAGCCGGGCCAGGTTGGCGCCGACGCAGTAATGCGTGCCGGTACCGCCGAAGCCGACGTGCGGATTGGGGTTGCGGCCGATGTCGAAGGCGAACGGTTCGTCGAAGCCGTCCTCGTCGAAATTGGCCGAGCCGTAGAACAATCCGACCCGCTGGCCTTTCTCGATCAGTTGCCCGCCCAGTTCCACGTCCCGGGTGGCGGTCCGTTGGAAGACCGTCACCGGCGTCGCCCAGCGCACGATCTCGTCGGGCGCGGTGCGCGGACGCTCGGCCTTGAACCTCTCCCACTGGTCGGGATGGTCCACGAAGGCCTTCATGCCGTGGGTGATGGCGTTGCGGGTGGTCTCGTTGCCCGCCACCGACAGCAGGATCACGAAGAAACCGAACTCGTCGGATGCCAGTGCCTCGCCGTCGATGTCGGCCTGGATGAGCTCGGTGACGATGTCGTCGGCGGGACAGGTCCGGCGCTGCTCGGCCATGTTCCAGGCGTAGCCGAGGACTTCGGCCGAGGCCATGGCCGGATCGCCGAATTCCGGGTCGTCGTAATTGAGCATCTGGTTCGACCAGTCGAAGACCTTGCGCCGGTCCTCCTGCGGGACGCCGAGCAGTTCCGCGATCGCCTGCAACGGCAACTCGCAGGCGACCTGCTCGACGAAGTCGCCGCTGCCCTCCTTCTTCGCCTCGTGCACGATCCGCTCGGCGCGTTCGGTGAGCGCCGCGCGCAGGCTCTCGACCGCGCGCGGGGTGAAGCCCTTGGAGATGATGCGGCGGATCTTGGAGTGCTTGGGCGGGTCCATGTTCAGCAGCAGCGCGCCGGTCTCGTTCATCTGCGCGGGGGTGATGTCGCCCGGCAGCCGGATGATCGAGCCCTTGAGCTGGGAGGAGAAGACCTCGGGGTTACGCGAGATCTCCTTGATGTCGTCGAGTTTGCTGACCACCCAGTAGCCGCCGTCGTGGAATCCGCCGGAGTCCTCGTCGGATTGGGCGTTCCACCACACCGGCGCGGTGCGGCGCAGCAGGGCGAACTCCTCCACCGGCCTGCGGTCGGCCCAGAGCGCCGGGTCGGTGAAGTCGAAACCCACGGGCAACGACGGTGAGTTCATCTCGTCCTCGCTCAAATCTGCCTCCTGGAGTGTGTAGCGATGCCGGGGTGCGCGAATCCGCCCAGCAGGGGTAGGTCGCGATAGGTGCGCACGCCCGGTTCCGCCGCGACCACCGCGGGCACCGAGTTCACGCAGTGCACGGCGGTGGCCACGATGCCGGGGTGGCGGGTCAGCGCGGTGGTGTTCTCCGCGGACAGGCGTGGCTTCTCGGCATGCATGCCGGTGATCACCGCGTGCGCGCCTGGGTCGCCGACGATGCGGATGTCGTAGCGCTCGCCTGCGGGGCCGAACTCCCAGGCCGGCTCGAGGTTCTTCTCGCCCATCAGCCAGTTCACCCCGACGGTCACCACCGGGTTCCCGTCGACGGTGCCCTGCCACCGGATGCGCTGCGCGGCCACCCGGCCCGGCTGGATGGGACCGATCGGGGAATCGATGGGAGCGGTGGCGACGGCGACCTCGTGCACGGTGCGCAGGTCGTCGTCGAGATCGATGCCGAGCATCTCGCCGACCAGCCGCACCGACTGCCCGTAGCCGCCGGCGAGCATGCCCGCCATGAATCCGCCGGTCGCCTCCTCCGGCGTGGCGCCGAAGCGCATCCAGTCGCGCACGACCTCCGGTGCGCCGTAGGTGCGGATGTCGGAGAACTCGTGCGCGTGCACCTCGGTGATCGAGCCGGAGAAGGCCGAGAGCACGATCGGCAGTTTGTCGGTCATGCCGCCGGGGTGGATGCCGGTGCCGTGCAGGCTGACTCCGGCGTCCCGGCACACCGCGTCGAACTTCTCGCGCTGCGCGCCGGGCGGATGGAACCAGCCGAGCGGGGTGACCATGTTCTTGCCCGATGCCAGGATCGCCCGCATGACCGCGGTGTCGGCTCGGAGCGGACTGTAGATCACGCAGTCGGCGGGCAGGGCCAGCAGCGCCGCCACATCGGTGGTCGCGCGTATCCCGGTGTCGGCGCGCCCGATCAGCGCACCGGCGTCGACGCCGTCCTTGTCCTCGCTGTGCACCCATACGCCGACCAGATCGAGGCCGGGGTGGTCGAGCACGCCCTCGACGGCGGCCTGCCCGACTCCCCCGGTGGCCCACTGGATGACGCGGATTCTGTTGTCTGTCATCGTCATTCGCCTCGCTGTCCGAACACCTGCCGCCTCACAGCACGGTGAGCGGCAACGGCTTCCCACGGTCGGCGAAGGCGAAGTCGGCGCCGGTGCTGAAGCGGGTCACAGCGACCTCCGATGCCTCCGCGAACGGCTGATCGGCCAGCGTGAAATCGACCGTGAGACCATCGGCCGCCTGGACGGCGCTCGCGACGTAGCGCGGGTTCACGCCGCGGGCCAGTGCGTTCAGCGGGGCGAGGTGGTCCACGTCGAGCATCGACGGCCAGGTGCCGTCGGTCCGGGCGCCGCTGTCGGCGGGGATGTGCAGTCGCACGCCCTCGCCGTCGCGGGAGACCTCGACACCGGTGTAGGGCACCGGATTCAGCGCCGGGTGCACCGACAGGACCGCGGCCAGGCCCGCGCCGTCGTCGCCGGCTCCCAGGCAACGCCGCAGTCGCTCCGCGGTGAGTCCCGCGATTCCGGTGAACTGCTTGCGCACGATGTCGCGCGCCTCGTCCTCCCCGGTTCTGGCGCGCACCGCGATGCGGAAACCCAGGGTCAGCAGGTGCTGTTGCAGGCACACCTCGCCCGCGATGCGCGCCAGCGCCGAATGGGAGAAGTCGCCGAAGCGCAGATCGCTCAGCAGCGGACCGGCGTAGTCGCCCTGACCGACGTCGTCCGGGTCGATGGGGTCCAGAACGACGTGCGCGGCAGCGGAATCGGCCAACACATCGGAGTTCGGCGGGATCGCGGGCGGCTCGTGCGAGGCGTCGATGGTGACCGTCCACGCGCACACCGGTTTCCGATCGGCGGGGGCCCGGGGCGGACGGTGGATCGGGCGGACCTGCGCGCGCGGGTTGGTCGCCAGCGCGGTGGCGTCGAAGGTGGGGTCCTCGATGTCGTGACACATCGCCACGACGAACTCCTCCCCCATCGGCTCCACGTCGGCCAGCGCACCGCAGTGGTCGAGCCAGAACTCCCCGTGGTCGTGATCGTGGACCCGGTACCGGAAGTCCATGAACTGCGGAGGGGCGCCGATCTCGAGCTGCATGCCCTTGAAGATGGTGTCGACGCCGTCGCCGACGAAGCCGAGCGCGCGCTGCATGCGGCGGGTGTAGACCGGGCTGGCGGTCTGCCATTCCTCGATCGCCACGCCCGCCATGCCTTCCCGGCCGAAGGCGGCGATGGTGTACGCCATGCCGCAGCGGTCGATGAGGTGCCCGCACAGCAGCAGTTCGGGCACCAGCGCGGCCAGGGTGTCGCGTGACAACGACCGGAAGACCATCACTTCGCACCTTTCGATCCGGTGCCGGACTCGTCCTCGACGAGCGACAGGGCTTGGGTCGGGCAGTACCGGATCGCGTTCGCGACCTCCTCGCGCCGATCCGGCCCCGGCGTGGGATCGAGGATCTCGACCTGACCGCGCTTGGGCACGGAGAAGATGCCGGGCGCTTCGGCTTGGCAGGCGGCGTGGCCCTGACACAGATCCAGGTCGACGACGATCCTCACGGCGCGTCCCCGGTCGCGGCGGGACGCGGCGCGATCGGCGCCTCCGGCTGCACCTCGACCAGCACCAGATGCGCGCCACGCGGGGCACTGACCACCGCGACCACCGCGTCGGCCAGCTGCGAGGCGCGCAGGAAGTACGGATGCCGGGCGAAGCCCCACTTCTGCCAGGCCTCGAGCATCGGTCCGACCCGTTCGGCGGGCGAGGTCAGGCCCATGCCGGTCTGGGTCGGTCCGGGCCGCACCAGCGAGGCGCGGATGCCGGTGCCCTCCAGCTCCATCCGCATCTGCGTCACCATCGCCTCGACCCCTGCCTTGGCCGCGCTGTAGGCGCCGGTCTGCGGGCGCGGGAGATCGGCGCAGTCGGAACTGATGAGCACGATGTCGCCGCGCTGCCGCTCCAGCATCCCCGGCAGCACCCGGTGCACCATCCGGTGCGCGCCCACCAGATGCACCTGCACCTGCTTCAGGAAGTCCTCGGTGGGCATCTCGCCGACCGGGCCGAACTCGATGTCGCCCGCCCCGGAGACCAGCATCTCGGTCGGGCCGTGGGCGGCCTCGGCGGCGGTCACGAACTCCTCGACCGAGTCGCTGTCGAGCACGTCCAGGCGATGCGCGATGGCGGCGCCACCGTCGGCGCGGATCTTCTCGGCCAGCTCCTCACACAGCTCCACCCGGCGCGCGCCCAGGGCCACCGGGTGACCGAGCTGGGCCAGTGCCACCGCGGTGGCCGCGCCGATGCCCGAGGACGCGCCCGCGATCACCGCGGGGCGGATCGTCGGATGGGGTTCGAAACGAGGCATTCAGCGCACCTCCACGGTGATCGGCAGATGGGCGAAGCCGCGCACGTTGGTCGAGTGCACGCGCTCGACGCCTTCGGTCACGACCTCGTAATCACGCACCCGCGTGAGGAACTCACGCAGCGCGACATTGGCCTCCAGGCGCGCCAAGTGCGCACCGAGGCAGAAGTGCACGCCCGCGCCGAAGCTGGCCAGGGCGCTGGTGCCGGTGCGGTCCAGCCGGTAGGAGTCGGCGTCGTCGAAGGCCGCCGAATCCCGGTTGGCCGAGCCGATGAGCAGCAGCACCTTCGAGCCGGCCGGGATGACCCCGCCGTGCAGCTCGATGTCGACCGTCGGGCAGCGCGCCACCATCTGACTCGAGGTGTCGTAGCGCAGCGTCTCCTCCACCCACTCCGGCACCCGCTCCGGATCGGCGACGACCTTGGCGAGCTCGGCCGGGTTGCGCCCCGCCCAGTACACCGCGTTGCCGAGCAGTTTGGTGGTGGTCTCGTTGCCCGCGACCACCATCAGGAACATGAAGCCGATGATCTCGTCGTCGGACAGCGAGTCGCCGTCGATCTCGGCGTCCAACAGCGCCGAGGTCAGATCGTCGGTGGGCTGCACGCGCCGGTCCTTCACCATGTCGGCGTAGTAGCCGACCAGGCGAAGCGAGGCGTCGATCGCCGCGTCGGGCACGTCGAGCACCCCGTCCTCGCGGTGCACCACCAGATCGGCCAGCCGCCGGACCTCGGCGCGGTCGGACTCGGGCACGCCCATCAGCTCCGAGATCACGTCCATCGGCAGCTTGCCCGCGAAGTCGTCGATCCAGTCGAGACTGCCGCGCTCGAGCGCGGGACCGAGATACTCCAGGGTGATCTCCCTGATCCGCGTCTCCATCTCGGCGACGCGGCGCGGGGTGAAGCCCTTGTAGACGAGCTTGCGCATGCGCATGTGCCGCGGATCGTCCATCGCCAGGAACGACATGGTGCGATGCGCGTGCGGACCCCACGCGGCGGGATCGAGCGAGACCCCGTTGGCGCTGGAGAACCGGCCCGCGTCACGGAAGGCCGCCATGACGTCCGCGTGCCGGGACAACGCCCAGAAGTCCAGGTCGGGATTGTGGTACAGCGGCGCCTCGGCGCGCAGCCGGGCGTAGATCGGGTACGGGTTCTCGTGGAACGAGTAGTCGTACGGATCGAATGTCAATGGTTCCACCGACGCCGCGGTCATCGCACGGACCCCCATTTCGATAACAGGTTCTTCCCGCCGGGCATCCCCGTGACGCGCCGTGGAGACAGATAGCTGGACATGTGTCTGGACAGTACCATCGACACCATTCCATAACAATGGGCACCGCGAACACTTCCATGAAACCCCTCCCCCGGTCGATACGCAGGCGATCGCGGCAACCGGCCCGCCGGCGCCGGAACCGGAACACGTTCCCGCGACCGCGAGCGGCGGGCGAACGGATCCACAGCGCGTCACCGGGCACATCCCCCGAGCGGGGACTACGGTTTGTCTCGCCGCCTTCACGACCCCGACAGCAACGACCGGTTCCCCGGGCAGCGCCGCGGCGCACCGCCCGACCGCCATCCCTTCCGTCCCGAGCGTCGATCCGTTCCGTCAGCACCGGTTCACCCCGAAACCACCCACCCGTCCCGAAAGCGCAGTCATGACAGACGAGATCGCCGAGACCTACGACGTCATCGTTCTGGGAGCAGGCCCGGCGGGCGAGAATGTCGCCGACCGGACCGCCGCCGCCGGCCTGAGCACCGTCGTCGTGGAGTCCGAACTCATCGGCGGCGAATGCTCGTACTGGGCCTGCGTCCCCAGCAAAGCGCTGCTGCGCCCGGCACTGTTGCGCGCCGAGGCAACCCGCCTGCCCGGCGTCGACACGATGGTCACCGGACCGCTCGATGCCCCGGCCGTCCTGGCACACCGCGACGCCATGGTCTCCGGCTGGGACGACCAGGGGCAGGCCGAATGGCTCGAATCCGCGAACATCGCGCTCGTCCGCGGCTTCGGCCGGATCGCCGGGCCACGCCAGGTGAGGGTCGAGACCCCCGGGGGCGAGGTGCGGCTCACCGCGCGGCACGCGGTGGCCGTGTGCACCGGCTCGCGCGCCGCCGTGCCCGCCCTGCCGGGCCTGGACGGCGTGCGCATCTGGACCAGTCGGGAGGCCACAAGCGCACGCCGGGTGCCGAGCCGATTGATCGTGGTCGGCGGCGGCGTGGTCGCCACCGAGATGGCGACCGCATGGCGGGCCCTGGGTTCGCGGGTCACCGTCGTCGTCCGCGGCGAGCGACTGCTGCCCCGCGTCGAGACCTTCGCCGCGGATCTGGTCACCGAGCGGCTGCGCGAATCCGGCGTCGACCTGCGATTCGGCGCCACCGTCACCTCCGCCGAACGGTCCGGCGGGCCGGGCGACCGCATCGACGTCACGCTCGGCGACGACACCCACCTCGTCACCGACGAACTCCTCTTCGCGACCGGGCGCGCACCACGCACCGAGGACATCGGCCTCGACACCGTCGGGCTGACCCCGGGCGACTGGATCGACATCGACGACACCTGCACCGCGACCGGGATCGCGGGCGATTGGCTGTATGCGGTGGGCGATGTCAATCACCGCGTGCTGCTCACCCATCAGGGCAAGTACCAGGCGCGCATCGCGAGCGCGGCCATCACCGACCGGGCGCGCGGGAACGCGCTCGACACCGCCGACTGGGGACGGCACGCGAGCACCGCCGACCGGCTGGCCGTACCGCAGGTCGTGTTCACCGACCCGGAGATCGCCACCGTCGGCCGCACCACCGAGGACGCCGCGCGCGCCGGACTCGAGGTCGACGTGGTCGATTACGACCTCGGCCGGGTCTCCGGCGCGATGCAGTACGACCCGGCGTATCGCGGCCACGCCCGGATACTGATCGATCCGCGCCGTCGCGTGGTCGTCGGCGCGACCTTCGCCGGGCCGGGCGTCGCCGAACTGCTGCATTCGGCGACAGTCGCCGTCGCCGGGGAGATCCCACTCGACCGGCTCTGGCACGCGGTGCCGTCGTTCCCGACCATCAGCGAAGTCTGGCTGCGGCTGCTGGAAACCTATCGCGACGAACAGCATTCCCGCGTCGGCGCCTGACCACCGCGAGGGCTGGTACCTCGACACGTCCGGCGATGGTCCGACCGGGTACTGTGAACACCGCAAACAGGAACACGTTCTTGCGGTCCATGATCGAATCGGACTATATTCCGAACACCTGTCCAGACAGTTCGGAGGGGCCCGCCGCCGCGCCGCGGCAGACCGTTCGCACGATCGAGTTCGAGGAGCCACGCATGCGGCGTTCTTCCCCCAGCACCGTCTTCGTGCCGGACACGCGGTCATGAGCGGGGCACAACCGGCCGAGCAGCGGTCCGAGACGCGGGCGCGCGGGCTGGCGAAGATGGGCGAGGTCTACGGCTTCGACTTCGCCGACGGCCCGGACGAGCTGTTCGCGATCACCGCCGACCACCTCTTCGCGGGTATCTGGTCCCGCCCCGGACTCACCCTGCGGGATCGCAGGCTGTTGCTGCTCGGCGCGCTCGCGGCCGGCGGAATGTTCGACGTGGCGGGCATCCAGGTGGGTGCCGCGCTGCACAACGGGGAGCTGAGCCAGGAGCAGTTGCGCGAGGCCGCCCGCTTCCTCGGCGACCACCTCGGCTCCGTGCCCGGCGAAGGGCTCGACGCGGTCGTCACCGCCGCACTCGACCCAGCCTGACCCACTCTCCGCCGGCCCCTCTCGACCCGGCCCCCGATCGGCCGGGACCACGCACAGACAAGGCAGCGATCATGCGCTACGGCATCGTCCTCTTCACCAGCGACCGCGGCATCACCCCCGCCGCGGCGGCGCGGGCCGCCGAGGACAACGGCTTCCACTCGTTCTTCGTCCCCGAACACACCCACATCCCGGTCAAGCGCGAGGCCGCGCATCCGGGCACCGGCGATGCATCGCTGCCCGACGACCGCTACATGCGCACCCTCGACCCCTGGGTGGCGCTGGCGACGGCCGCCGCGGTCACCGAACGGATCGAACTCGCGACGGCGGTGGCGCTGCCCACCGAGAGCGACCCGATCACGCTGGCCAAGACCATCGCCTCACTGGACCACCTGTCCGGCGGTCGCGTCCTGCTCGGCGCCGGATTCGGCTGGAACACCGACGAACTCACCGATCACGGGGTGCCCGCGGGCAAACGCCGGACCGTGCTGCGCGAGTACCTGGAGGGCATGCGCGCGCTGTGGCGTGACGACGAGGCCGAGTACTCAGGCGAGTTCCTGTCCTTCGGCCCGAGCTGGGCATGGCCGAAACCGGTGCGCCGGAACGTGCCGGTACTGATCGGCGCGGGCGGCACCGAGAAGACATTCCGGTGGATCGCGAAGTCCGCCGACGGATGGATCACCACCCCGGGCGAAACCGACGTCACCGACCGGCTCGCACTGCTGCAACAGATCTGGGCCGACGCCGGGCGCGAGGGGGCTCCGAGGGTCGTCGCGCTGGACATGAAGCCGGACGCGCAGCGTCTCGCGGATTGGGCCGCTGCGGGCGTGACCGACGTACTGTACGGTTTGCCCGATAAGCCCGAGGACCAGGTACGGGCCTACCTCGAGCGTCTCGCCGCCAAGCTGGCCGTACCGGCCGGGGAAGGACACTGAACCGTGCGCATCGCCCTGCTGTCCTACCGGAGCAAGACACACTGCGGCGGACAGGGCGTCTACGTCCGTAAACTCAGCGCCGGACTGGCCGAGCTCGGTCACGAGGTGGAAGTCTTTTCGGGACAACCGTATCCGGAGGATCTCGATCCGCGCGTTCGCCTGACCGAAGTGCCCGGCCTGGATCTCTACCGCGAGCCCGACCCGTTCCGCACGCCCCGGCTCTCGGAGATCCGCGACCGCATCGACGTGCTCGAGGTCGCCACCATGTGGACAGCGGGCTTCCCCGAACCGCGCACCTTCAGCCTGCGCGCCGCGCGGTTGCTGGCCGAACGCGCCGACGAGTTCGACGTGGTGCACGACAATCAGTGCCTGGGCAGCGGGCTGCTCGACATCGCCGAGTTCCTGCCGGTGGTGGCCACCGTGCACCACCCCATCACCCGCGATCTCGCCGTCGACCTGGCGGCCGCGCCGCTGCGCCGGAAACCGTTGGTGCGCCGCTGGTACGGCTTCCTCGGCATGCAGAAGCGGGTGGCGCGGCGCATCCCCGAGCTGGTCACCGTCTCCAGTTCCTCGGCCACCGATATCGTGGCCGATTTCGGCGTCGATCCGGGACAGCTCAGCGTGGTGCCGCTGGGCGTCGACACCGACCTGTTCGCCCCGCGCCCGCAACCGCGGGTGCCCGGCCGCATCGTCGCGGTGGCCAGCGCCGACAAGCCGCTCAAGGGCGTCTCGCATCTGCTGCGCGCCTGCTCGCGGCTGCGGGTGACCCACAAGATCGAGCTGCAACTGGTCGCCAAGCTCGAGCCGGAGGGCCCGACCGAGAAGCTGATCGCCGAACTGGGTCTGTCCGACATCGTCACGGTCCGTTCCGGACTCAGCGACGACGAGCTCGCCGAGCTGCTGGCCTCTGCCGAGATCGCCTGCATCCCTTCGCTCTACGAAGGATTCTCACTGCCCGCCGTGGAGGCGATGGCCAGCGGGACCCCCCTGGTGGTGAGCCGGGCGGGCGCGCTGCCCGAGGTCGTGGGCGAGCCCGGCGTGTGCGCCGACCTGATCACTCCCGGCGACGCCGAGGAACTGACCGCCGCGCTCGGCGCGCTGTTCGACGCGCCGCTGCGCCGGGCGGAGATGTCGCGGGCGGGCCGCGAGCGGGCGGTGGCGGTGTTCGGCTGGGAGTCGGTCGCCGCGCAGACCACCCGGATCTACCAGCGCGCCATCGCCCGCGCGAACGGCGCGCCGCAATCGGAAGTCCCCAGCTCCCCGCACATTCAGGCGACATCGCACATTCAGCGCACACAGGAGGATCACCGTGCTGACCGTTGACTTCGACCGACTCCGCATCGCCCCGGGCACACGGGTGATCGACGTCGGTTGTGGCGCGGGCAGGCATTCGTTCGAGGCCTACCGGCGCGGTGCCGACATCATCGCCTTCGATCTGAACACCGAGGATCTGGCCGGTGTGCAGACGATGTTCGAGGCGATGGCCCAGGCCGGAGAGGCGCCCGCGGGCGCGACGGCGCGCACCGTGCGCGGCGACGCGCTGGCACTGCCCTACCCGGACAACCACTTCGACATCGTCATCGCCTCGGAGATCCTCGAGCACGTCCCGGCCGATGATCAGGCCATCGCCGAGCTGGCTCGGGTGCTGAAACCGGGCGGCGATCTCGTGGTGACGGTGCCGCGCTGGCTGCCCGAGCGGGTGTGCTGGGCGTTGTCGACCGAATACCACAGCAACGAGGGCGGGCACGTGCGGATCTATCGCGCCGGCGAGTTGCGCGACAAGATCGCCGGGCGCGGATTGCGTTTCGTGCGCAGCAGCCACGTGCACGCGCTGCACGCGCCGTACTGGTGGCTCAAGTGCGCGGTCGGAGTGAACAACGAGAACAACCCGCTGGTGCGGGCATACCACAAGATGCTGGTGTGGGACATGATGTCGCGGCCCGCGGTGACCCGGGTGGCCGAGACCCTGCTGGATCCGCTCATCGGTAAGAGCGTCGCGCTGTACTTCGCCAAGCCGGCGGTGCAACGTGCGGTCGTCTGAACTCCCGAGTGTCCCACTGGCACTGACGCGGAAACAGTGCCTGCGGACCGGGGAGTCGATCGCGGCCGCGCAGGAATCCTCGGGCGCCATCCCGTGGTTTCCCGGCGGCCACACCGATCCGTGGGATCACGTGGAATCGGCGATGGCGCTGTCGATCACCGGGTTCCGGGACGAGGCCGTGGCGGCCTACCGCTGGTCGGCCCGGACCCAGCGGCCGGATGGGTCGTGGCCGAGGCAGTTCCGGGACGGGGTGATCGAGGACGCCAATTCCGAGACCAACTTCTGCGCCTATCTCGCGACAGGTGTCTGGCACCACACACTGTGCACCGGCGATCTGGGTTTCGCCGCCGAGATGTGGCCGACGGTGCGCGCGGGCATCGAGCATGTGCTGGCACTGAGCGGCCCGGACGGTCAGATCCCCTGGGCGGGAAGCGAACACGGCCCGATGGCGGAGGCACTGGTGACCGGATGCGCGAGCATCCACCACAGTCTCGGCTGTGCCGTCGCGCTGGCGGAGGCGATGAACGACCCGCACCCGGAGTGGGCGAGCGCGCAGGCCCGGCTGGGTGCGGCGCTGCGGTCGCGACCGGAACTCTTCACGCCGAAGGACCGTTACTCGATGGACTGGTACTACCCGGTGCTCGGCGGCGCGTTGCGTGGACCCGCCGCGGTGGCCCGCATCGATGCGCGCTGGGAGGAGTTCGTGGTCGGCAATATCGGCATCCGCTGTGTGGCGGACCGGCCGTGGGTGACCGGGGCCGAGACGTGCGAGCTGGTGCTGGCATTGGACGCGATCGGCGACGCCGACCGAGCGCACCGATTGTTCGCGGCCATGCAGCATCTGCGCGAGAGCGACGGTTCCTATTGGACCGGACTGGTTTTCGCCGACGGGAAGCGCTGGCCCGAAGAGCGGACCACCTGGACGGCCGCGGCGGTCGTGCTGGCCGCCGACGCGCTGTCACGGACCACGCCCGCCAACGGACTCTTCCGCGCCCTCACGCTGCCCGTCCCCGTAGGCGTCGGGGCCTGATCCGAGCACCGGCGCACGGTCGGCCGCGGACCGCTCAGCGGATGCGTTCGAGGATCCGCAGCGATCCGGTCGCGCCGACCTCGCGGAACTCACCGCTGTCGAGCGCGCGGCGGTAGATGTTGTACGGGGGCCTGCCGCCGTCGGCCGGGTCGGGGAACACATCGTGGATCGCCAGCGCTTTGCCCGCGGCGACGAACTTCGCCCAACCGGAATAGTCGTTCTGGGCGGCTTCTTCGGTGTGGCCGCCGTCGATGAACAGGAAGTCCAGCGGTGCGCCCCAGACCGAGGACAACTGCCGCGAGGATCCGACCAGCGCGACGACGGTCTCGCCGAGTCCGGCGCGCAGGATCGCGTGGCGGAATTCCGGCAGGGTGTCGAAACAGCCGGTCTCCGGGTCGACCAGGCTGGTGTCGTGGTATTCCCAGCCGGGCTGGTGTTCCTCGGAACCGCGGTGGTGATCGACGGTGTAGACGACCGAACCGCGGGCCCGCGCCGCCGCGCCGACCAGAATCGTGGATTTGCCGCAGTAGGTGCCGATTTCGACAATCGGACCGCCCGAGGAATAGCGCAGAATCGCGTCGTGCAACGCCTGCCCCTCGTCCTCGGGGAGGAATCCCCGGACCCCGCGGGAGAGCTGGAACAGTTCCTCGTCCGACTTCGCGGACGCGGCGCCGAGTTGCGACGTGGACTGCTGCGTCATGAACGACCGTGCTCCCTCGAATATTGCTGTTCAAGAACGCCGATAGTAGCATCCAGACACATGTCCGAACGCAATTCCAAGACGCTCGAGGCGACTCGCCGGCGTCTCAGCGGCAAACAGGCGGACACGGTCGAGAAATTGACCAAGGCCGCGCTCACCGTACTGGGGCGGGCGGGCTACAGCGGCATGACCATCCGGATCGTGGCCGCCGAGGCGGGGGTCGGGGCGGCCACCGCCTACACCTACTTCTCCTCCAAGGAGCATCTGGTCGCCGAGATCTTCTGGCGGCGACTGCACGCCTCGCCGAGCCCGGTCGCACCCGAAGCCGAGCGCACCGCCCGAGTGGTGGCGGAACTGCGCAACATCGCCCTGCTGGTGGCCGGTGAGCCGGAGCTGTCCGGGGCGGTGACCAGCGCACTGCTCAGTCACGATGCGGATGTGCAGCATCTGCGCACGCGGATCGGCCTGGAGATCCGCGCGCGCATCACCACCGCGCTGGCCCCCGACCCCGATCCCGAGATCGTGGAGTCGCTCGAACTCGTCTACGCCGGAGCCCTCATGCGGGCGGGCATGGGCCACGAGTCCTACACCGATATCGCCGACCGGATCGAACGTTCGGCACTGCGCGTCCTGCGCTGACCGGGCACGCTCCCCCACTCGATCGGGCGAACGCGGGCGGGGCCGCTCTCGGCTCCGGGCCGAGAGCGGGCTCGCGGTCCGACCCGACGCGAGACCGCCTCGACAGCGAGACCGACTCGGCTCGGTCGTCGATGCCGAGCGGGTGCGGCCCTGTCGCCGGCTGCGCGATTACTCGCCCGTCGCGACCGGGTTGTCCGGGTCCGAGGACCACTGCGACCAGGAGCCGGGGAACAGGGCGAGATCGATGCCGGCCGACGCGGCGGCGACGACGAGAACGGCTGCGGTCACGCCGGATCCACAGTAGGCCCCCAGCGGGGTCGCGCCGTCCACGCCGCGTCTGGCGAATCGCTCCCGCAGCTTCTCGGGCTCGACGAATCCGCCGTCCTCGTGCAGCACACGGGTGGAGGGGAGGTTCACCGAGCCGGGGATGTGCCCCGCGATCGGGTCTACCGGTTCCAGCTCGCCCCGGAAGCGTTCGGGCGCACGGGCATCCAGCAAGATGCCGTTCGCGGCGATCTGCGCGGCTTCGGCGGCGGTCAGTACCGGCAGCGCGCCCGCGTACAGGTCGTCGTGGGCGACGGTGACCGATCCGGTGCGTTCCGCCGCGCGGCCGTACTGAACGGACCCGCCCGCTTCCAGCCAGCCGGCCAGACCGCCGTCGAGAATGCGCACATCGGTCAGGCCCGCGGCGCGCAGCACCCACCAGGCCCGCGACGAGCCCGCGCGGTTCCAGTCGTCGTAGGCCACGACGGTGTCACCGTCGTCGATCCCCCAGCGCCGCAGCGAGGCCTGCAGGTCACGACCCGACGGCAGCGGATGACGGCCGCGGCCGGTGACGGAGGGATCGCTCAATTCCGTCTCGAGGTCGACGTACACCGCGCCCGGAATGTGACCGTCGGCGAAGGCTTCCCTGCCGTCGGGCCGGGTCAGCGCCCAGCGGACGTCGAGCAGGCGGACGGGGGCGTCGGTGGCCAGCAGATCGGCGAGTTCGGTGGCGGTGATGATGGTCATCGTGTTCCTGTCGTGGTGCTGATTTCCCGCTCTGCGCGCACGGATTCGGGCTCGGCGAGGTCGGCAGGCCACCAGATGCGGGGGCCGATGAGGGCGAACAGCGCGGGGACGACGACGGTGCGCACGACGAAGGTGTCCAGGACGATGCCGATGCCGACGATGATGCCGAGCTGGGTCAGAGTGATCAGCGGCAGCACGCCGAGCACGGCGAACACCGCCGCCAGCACGATGCCCGCGCTGGTGATCACCGGGCCGGTCGCCGAGACCGCGCGCACGATGCCGCGGGCGGTGCCGTGATCGAGGGCTTCTTCCCGCGCGCGGGTCACCAGGAAAATCGTGTAGTCGACGCCGAGGGCGACCAGGAACAGGAAGCCGAACAGCGGGACGGTGGTGTCCAGGGCGGGGAAGCCGAAGATGTGTTCGCTGACCAGGCTGCCCAGACCGATGGCGGCCAGGGAGCTGAGCACGGTTACGCCGATGAGCACCAGCGCCGCTGGCACCGCTCGCAGCAGCGCCAGCAGCACGCTGAAGACCACGGCGAGGATCAACGGGATGACCAGCAGCTGGTCTTTCCGCGCGGCCTCGGCGGTGTCGAGTTGCTTCGCGTCGCTACCGCCGGCCAACGCCTCGGCGCCGGGAACCTCCCCCAGCCGGGCGCGCAGGTCATCGATGGTGTCGAAGGCCTCCTGGGAAGCGGGAGGCGCGTCGAGGGTCACCGCCCAGCGGGTCGTGCCCTCGTGCGGCGGGCCGGTCGGCACGGCTCGCGAGACGCCGGGCTCGGCGTCGAGCGCGCGCTGGACATCCGCCTCGGCCTCGGTGCGGGCCAGCACGATGGTGGGATCGGAGGCGCCGGAGGGGAAGTGCGCCGCCAGGGTGTCGAGCGCGTCCACCGATTCCGCGCGCACCCGGAACTGGTCGGACTGCGACAGACCGACATCGGTGCCGAGCAGGCCCGCCGCGCAGAGCAGCAGGGCGGCCAGGGCGCCCGCGGCGACCGGCGCGGGCCTGCGCACCACGCGGTCGGCCAGCTTGTACCAGGCGCCGGAACCGGCGTTGTCGGTGCCGTCGACGGCCGGGATGAAGGGCCAGAACACCCGGCGGCCGCACAGTGCCAGCGCGGCGGGAAGCGCGGTGAGCACGAACAGCGCGGCCGTGATCACGCCGGCCGCCGCCATCAGACCGAGACTGCGGGTGTTGGGCAGCGCGGCCAGCAGCAGGGTGAGCAGCGCCAGGACGACGGTCACATTGCTGGCGACGATGGCGGGCCCGCAGCGGCGCACGGCCCGGCGCAGGGCGTCGCGATGGTTCTCGTGGCGATGCAGTTCGTCGCGGTAGCGCGAGATGAGCAACAGTGCGTAGTTGGTGCCCGCGCCGAAGACGAGCACGCTGGTGATGCCGGAGGTCGAGCCGTCGAAGCTCAGGTCGGTGACCCGGGCAAGCAGCACACCGAGACTCACGGCGATACGGTCGGCCAGACCGACCACCAGCAGCGGCACCAGCCACAGCACGGGCGAGCGATAGGTCAGCATCAGCAGCACCGCGACCACCGACGCGGTGACCAGCAGCAGGGTGACATCGGCGCCGGCGAAGGCGTTGGCGATGTCGGCGCCGAAGGCGGGACCGCCGGTGATCTGGGTGCGCAGCCCGTCGGGCGCGCGTTCCTCGGCGAGCGTGCGCAGGCGCTCGACCTCGTCGTTGAGCGGGGCGCCGCTGAGTTCTGACGACACCGGGATCTGGCCGAGCGCGACCATCCGGTCCTCGGAGATGGTCAGATCGGCGGGCGGGCCACCGGCCTGGCCGCCGGTCTCGGCGCGGATCGCCGCCACCGCCCCGGTCGCGGCGGACAGCTGGGAATCGGTGAGTTGCTCGCCGTCGAGCCGGTCGAACACCACGATCGCGGCGGTGTTCCGGCCGCCGGGGAATTCTTCGACCATGCGCTGCACGCGAGCGGACTCGCTCGACTGGGGCAGCGAGGTCGGCCCGGCCCCTGCGGACTCGTTGGAGCCGGCCAGGCCCATCAGGGCTCCGGACGCGAGAAACACCAACAGCAGCACCAGCCAGGACCGCCGACCGGTGACAGCTGCGGCGAACCGATCTCCAGGTTTCACGATCAACAGCCTGTCAGAACTACCTGAGAGCGATTCTCAGGACCCTCGCTGGTGTGTCGGCGTGTCGGCGGCCCTGTCGAAAGCCATTTGCGCACACATGTGTTCATGCAGATGCACTTGCACTCGGAGAAAGGCGACCCTTAGGATTTCGGGAAACAGGGGAGCTTCACACCCGCAGAAGGCCAGGCGTCATGAATCAGCCACTTCACCATTCACCACATCCCGAGCGTTCCCGTCGTCTGGGCATCGCCGATGTCGCCGCAGCCTACGGCACCGAGGCCTTACAACGCCGGATCGCCCAGCTACACGAGTCCGGTCAGCACTATGCCGCACTGGCGATCGAGCGCGAGATCCGCGGCGCCACCGTCACCGAAGCCGGCTGATCCGGCGGCTCGCCGACGCCGTCCCGCCGCGCTCGATCTCGCCGAAGCGGCCCGCGGCCGGAATTGTTTTCCTATAGTGAGGCTCGATTCGGGCCCGGTCGTCGCGTGTCCGAGGTGGTAGTGGGAGCACACACCTATGAGTATCGCCGTGCCGGATCTTCCGCCGGAACCATCAGCGGGCAGGAGCGGCGGCGCATCGGTCCCGCTTCCCGGCCCCGACCGTCGCGCCGCCCGAACGCCGGGGCGGCTCTCGGCGAGCACGCCTCGGATCGGCTCATCCGGTGCGGTCGGGCGCACGGGCGCGGCCTCCGTTGTCACAGGGACCTCCGGGACCTCCGGGATCTCCGGGTCCGCCGGTGTCGCCGAGGTGGACCGGTTCTGTCGCACGGTGGCCGCGCAGGTGTTCGACGACGGGAAAGCGCCCGGCGAAGAGGATCTCGGCTGGTTCGGCGAGGCCGCCGCACGATGGGCAGGCGACGGTCTGCCGTTGAGCGCGGTCCTGCGCGCGTGCCAGGCGGGGCTGCGCACGGCCTTGGAGTCGGCCACCGCGCGCACGGCGGCCGGGAACGCGGGCGAGGTGCTCGACGCCACCGACCTGATGCTGGAACTGCTGCGTACGGTCACCGCCGTGGTCTGCGACGCCTACGTCGACGAGGATCGGCACCTGGCCCGCGAGCGTCACGCCTCGGCGCACACCCTGGCCTCGGCGCTGCTGAGCGGGCAGGCCGGTTCCGCTGTCGCCCGGCATGCCGGCCTGCCGATCGCGGAGTCCTATCAGGTGGTCGCGCTGTCGGCTCCCGCGCACCCCGACGATCGCGACGACAGATACGACGCGCCGACCACGGCCGGTCGCGCCCTGCGCAGGCTGCACTCGGCGGTCTCGGTCGTCTTCGGCGCACAGGTGCCCGCGCTGCTGTCGCCCACCGGCGGAACATTGCTGCTGCCGCGCGGCGGCGGAACACAGCTGCCGCGCGGCGGCGGAACACAGCTGCCGCGCGGCGGCGACGGGCCCGAACTCACCGCCGAACTCACCGCCGAACTGTTGGCCGAACTGTCCGCCGCGGCCGAGATCGCGCTGTCGGCGGCCGCGGTCCTCGCCGAGGCCGGCCAGGTGCCCGAGGCCGCCGAACAGGCGCACGAGTTGCTCGAGGTGGCGCGCGTCGCCGGGCGGGGCCCCGGCTTCTACAGGCTGGCCGACCTGGCGATGGAGTATCAGCTCACCCGGGGCGGGCCCGCGGGCAGGCAGCTGGCGCGCCTGTTCGATCCGCTCGACGCCCATCCCGAACTGTTCGACACCGCGCGCGCCTATCTGCGCAACGACATGAACCGCAGGCGTACCGCGCGGCAGCTGTTCGTGCACCCCAACACCGTCGACTACCGGCTGCGACGGATCGTCCAGCTCACCGGCATGGACCTGGCGACCGCCACCGGCATCGCCCGGGCCACCGCCGCCCTGCTCGCCCGCGACCTCGACCGCGCCGGGCCGAGAGGACGCGCGACGGCACCCGATGCCGTTTCGTGCTGGTCACCGGCACGGGGAAGCGAGATGCTGGAACCCCCGTGAGTCTGGATGGTGAACAGATGCGTATAGCGGAGATCTTGCGTAGGAAGGGCAGCGCGGTCGCCACCGTCGTGCCTGCCACGACGGTGCGCGAACTGCTCGGCATCCTGGCCGAGCACGATATCGGCGCGGTGGTCGTCTCCCCCGGCGACGGGGTGATCGCGGGCATCGTGTCCGAGCGTGACGTGGTACGCGGACTACACGAGCACGGCGCGGGCCTGCTGGACACCCCCGTCGGGACGCTCATGACCACTCGGGTACAGACCTGCGCCCCCGACGACCATGTCGACGATCTGCGCCAGGTCATGACCGAACACCGGGTCCGGCACCTGCCGGTCGTCAGCGACGGCAGATTGGCGGGCATCGTCAGCATCGGCGATGTGGTCAAGAGCGCCATCGACGAACTCGCCACCGAACGGCAACTGCTGGTCGACTACGTCGAGGGCGGGTACTGATCGGCGGCTCCGGGGACGGTTCTCCGGCCAGGACCGCTCACGATCCCGCGTCGGGCGTCGGCACGACCACACCGACAGGACCGTTGCCGACGCACAGTGTCAGCCCGGGTGTCACGGTCCGCACACGCAGCGCCTGCCCCGCACCGAGCAGCCGCACGAACACCCGGTGGAGACCGGCGCGGACGGGCACCCGCACGGTGTCGTCGCTGCCGTCGAGACCGAGATCGACCTCGCCGTCGGTGTTCGCGAAGTAGTTCAGTTGCACCGCCCATTCCCAGTCCATGAGCGGCCCGCCCAACGGCAACTCCACCGACCCGCCCGCGACGCGGTGACCGCAGCCGGGTACCGGCCCCTGCCCGAGGGTGCGGGTCGAGGTGACAGCGGCCGGAACGAGCCTGCCGGAATCGTCGAACACGCGCAGGACCTCGGTGGACCGCCGGAACTCCGGGCGTTCGCGGAGCGGACCGAAGATGTAGCCGACGCTGTTGTGCGGGTACGCGACCGGCAGCAGGATGTGGATCGCCACCGGGTGGTCCAGGATCGGGGTGCTCCGGTCGGCGGCGAGCGCCGCCCGCGCGTTCGCGAGATATTCGACCGTCGGGTTGTCACGCCAGCGCTGCACGAATGTCGCGGTCGAGCACAGGCTGCTCACGACGAATGCCGCGACCGCGACCACGACCACGACGGATTGCCGTCGAGGGCAGGGTAGGGGGCGCAGGGGGCGCACCGTCGTGCGGCGCGGAGCGCGGGCGATCAGTGCCCAGCCGATCGCGAGCAGGACCGCGCTGTCGGCGACGTAGCGCAGTGTCTGCCCCAGTTCGTCCGCGGTGTCGGGGCCGGTACGCACCAGGATCATCGATGCTTCGGACAGCGCGACGTAGACGACCGGCATCGCCCAGACGGCGGCGGTTCGCTGCCGATACCGCAGGGACCAGACCGCGGCTGCGGCCACAGCCGACCACCCGAGGACGACCAGGACGACCGGCGGGGTCGCCCACGGCGGGCTCGGCGGCCACCGCTCCCACGTCCAGGGACCGCCGAGCAGGGTCGGCACCAGCCCCAGCGAGGTGGCGCGATGCGCGAGCTCGGCCGCCTCCGCGACGGTGGGCCCGGCCGACCGAGGGGCCGCGAAGTGCAGGTACGCCGCCGCCCACGACACGACGACCACCACGAGCGGAATCCACAGCGCGCGTCCGCGCACGAGTGTCGTGCGCAGCGGTCGCGGCACCCCGTCCACTCGATACATCAGCGCCACGGTCGCGAACGCCACCAGCGGCACGAGCACCGATTTCTCGAAGAACGCCAGCGACACCGCCGCGACCACGGCGCCGGAGACCGCGAAACGGCGACGCCCGCCGCGACACAACAGGATCGCGTCTCCGGCCACCCACGCCAGACCGATCTGCAACGGCAACGAATTCAGAGCGGCCGCCCACCACGCGAACGACGGCAGTGTGAGCGGCGAGAACAGGTAGAACGCCAACGGCAGCAACACCGCCGGCCGCGCACCCAGCACCAGGCGCAACACCCGCAGCACCGCCAGCGACGCGAGCGCCTGCCCTACGAGCATCGTCACCGCGGGCACCGTCCAGTTCAACGGCGCCAGGGTCGTCGACATCCACGCGAGCGCGAACGCCGCGGGCATGAAGTGACCGTCGTGGTCGTAGAACAGGAACTCCCGCGACAGCAGCGGCGTCTGTCCCGATCGACCGATCAGGATCAGATCGTCCCAGTAGAAATCCCCGGAGAAGGCGACCGCCGCGCGAATCGCCAGCTGCAGCGCGATGAGACATCCCGCCGTGACCATCACCCGCCGGGCGGAGAGCGGCGCCGGGCGATGTCGCGACGACGTTTGCCCGGATTCGGCGAGTTCACCACGGGTGTCTGTCGCCGCAACCGCTCGCACCCACACGCCCCTTCCCCGGTCGGATCCGCCGGCGCAAGGCCTCGCCTGCGCTCACCGCTTCTCACCCGTGACTGCCGCACGAGCATTCGACGCCGCGACCCGACATGTCGATCACCGCTTCATGCGGGGTCGACGGCGGTATCGACCGCCAGGTGTCACATGTCCACGATCGCACCCAGATCGGCGGAGAGCCAACGCTGTGGCCGCATGGAGACCACCACCTGCGGACCGAAGCTCTCGGCCATCCGGAGATAGGCGTCGACCTTGTCCGGCGGCAGGTACCGGGAGACCATCTCCCGATGGTGCGCGTCGGTCATCGGGGCGACCTCGGTGACCGGGCCCTCGACGCTGACATAGCGCACGGTCGGCGTCTCCTGCTGCACCATCAGCGAGAATCGGCCCGCCTCCCGGATGTGACGCATCTTGGTCGAGTCGGGACCGGTCAGCACCCAGACCCGGCCACCGGGTTCGTACTGATACCAGATCGGCACGACCAGCGGGCCGCGCCCGGCCACGGTCACCGACAGCGCCGCCACATGCGGCGCGGCGAGGAATTCCTGACGTTCTTCCTGGCTCAACGGCATGGGCGCGAGTGTAGGCGCGGGGTACGACATCACGGCGAAACCACGCGCTCCCGCACCGAAAAATGTTGTCTGCCAGAAACCTTCGAGCGCCGGACATTCGGTGCGTATCGTGGATCGAGTCCGCCCGGTGGTCGGAGGGAGGGTCGCGGTGGAGACGTCCACGCCAGGTTCGGCGCTGTCCACCGGCCCGCGGCGGTCCGATGTCCGCGACCTGTTCCCCGCCCTCGGCACCACCGACATCTATCTCGACAGCGCAGCGACAACCCAGAAACCTCGTCCGGTGATCGAGACCGTCACCGACTACCACCGCCGGGCCACCGCCAACGCCGGACGCGGCTCCTATCCGTGGTCCTCGCGCCTGGCCACCCGGATCACCGAGATCCGTGCGCACACGGCGACGTTCGTCGGGAGCGCGCACCCCGACGAGATCGTCTTCACCTCCGGCGCGACCGCCGCGCTCAACGCCGTGGCCCTGTGCTGGGCCCTGCCCGAACTCCGCGACGGCGACCAGATCCTGTTCAACCCGCTCGATCACGCCTCGAACGTGCTGCCCTGGCATCATCTGCGCACCCTGCTCGCCCGGACGGGCCGCCGGATCGACCTGGTCCCCTACCGCACGACACCGCAGGGCACCGCCGATATCGACGACATCGCCGCCGCGACCGGCCCGCGCACCCGGCTGGTGACCGTGGCCCACCTGCACCACGTCTACGGCGGGCTCACCGATGTGGCGCGGCTGCGCGCGAGCCTGCCCCCGGAGACGCTGCTGTGCGTGGACTGCAGCCAGAGCGGCGGGCACGTGCCGGTCGACGTGCGCACGCTCGGCGCGGACTTCGCCGTCTTCGCCGCGCACAAGATGTTCGGCACGCCGGGAACGGGCGTGCTGTACTGCGCCCGCCGGGTCCACGACCGGCTGCTGCCCTTCCTGCCGGGCGGCGACACCGGCGTGCGGCTGACCGCCGCCGGGCTCGAATCGACCGGTATGCCGCGGCTGCTCGAAGGAGGCACCCCGAACATCCCGGGCATCCTCGCGCTCGGCAGCGCACTCGAGGTGCTCGATTCCTTGGACCGGCGGGTGATCGCCGAGCACAATCGCGGACTCACCCGGCGCGTCGTGGACCGGCTGCGCCCGATTCGCGGCATCCGGTTCCTGCCGGGACCCGCACACACGGTGACGGGCACGATCTCGCCCGGCTACGGAATCGTCTCGTTCACCCTCGACGGGATCGGCTCGCAGGATCTGGGATTCGTCCTCGCCGAGCACGGCTTCCTGGTGCGTACCGGCGCCCATTGCGTTCGGCCACCCGAGCCGGACGCCGCGGGTGACTCGGTCCGGGTGAGCACCCAGATCTACACGACGGTCGAGGAGGTCGACCGTTTCACCGCCTGTGTCGCGTCCATCGCCGAGGAGATCACGTGAGCAGCACCGTCCCCCACCGCAGCGCCGACCCCGCGGGCAGTGCCGGTTCCGCCAGCAGCACGGCCCCGCACCGGACCGACCTGCCACGTTACGACCGCCGGGCGGCCTCGCAGGTTCTCGCCCGGCTGGCCGAACCGGGTCTGTTCGGCGCGCCGCAGAGTCCGGTCGGCCATCGCGACATCGAGTTCGTCAGCGCGACGGTGCGTTCCGAGCCCGACAGCCATCTGACCACCTCGCAGCGGCTGTACCTGGAGCGCTTCATGCGCCCGTGCAGGCCCGAGCAGGTCACCACCGCCACGCATCGGCTGACCTGGACCGACAGCGACGGCATCCCCAACACCGGGCACTACCGCGCCGACGGCCTCGGTCCGATCGTGCCGATCGCCGCCAGGGAAGCGGTGCTCGTGCTGTGGCACGCGCTCGAGGCCGACACCGCACTCGCCGCGCGGATCGGGGGCTTGGACGCCCGCTCACACGCCGTGCTGCTCGGCACCACCACCGATCACGAGCCGATGGAGATCTTGCGCGTCGGCGTCGAGGCGGCAGCCCGCACGCTGGCCCAGCACGCGCTGCCGGCGCGACGCACCCCGTACCGGTCGGCCGCCGAACTGGCTCGGGGACTGCGCGATTCGGGCATCTTCACCGCGGTCGCGACCCGCTGGTACTGGGAGCTGCAGGCCTCGACCTACCGGCGCGGCATGATCCCGGTGACGCTGGCCTGCCGGCCCGACGGCAGCGTCCGCTACACCGCCGAGACGGTGGCGACCCTGCGCGCCATGAAGGACGCCACCATCGCCGAGGCGCACACCGTCATGCGCCGTGCGACCACGGTCGAGGGGCTCTCGGTGGCCGAGGCCATCGACAGATACCACGAAGACCTCGACCTCATCTCCCGCCAGTACGCGCTGCTGCCGCCCGGCACCCGCCCGTCGTGCCTGGCCGCCATGCCGCACCAGCTCGAGGGCAGGCACTACACACTGCTGCCGCTGGTGGTCGATCGCTTCGTCGACACGTTCTGCGCGGTGCTGGACCGGTGCCGGATCACCGAAGGCCGCATCGACCCGGCCACGCTGTCGGACGCTCCGATCGACGCCGAGGACCGGATCTTCCACGTGCCGGACATGAGCTGTCAGCACTGCGTACGCACCATCACCGCGACCCTGGAGTCCATGGGCGTGCCGGTGACCGAGATCGATCTGGCGAGCAAGCGCGTGGTCGCGGAGTTCCGCAGTCCGCGCAATCGGGCTCGGGTCTTCGACGTGCTGCGCGACGGCGGCTACAACCCGGTTTCCGCGCCCCCGCCCGCGGCAGCCGCCGAGAACGCGATATGAGCGTGGGGCCTCCCGCGCTGCCCGCACTGCTGCCTGCGCTGGTCGGCGCGTTCCTGGCCGACCGCGACGGACTCGCGGGCGCCCTCGCGCACCACGGCACGCCCGTGCATCTGATCTTCCCGCAGGTTTTCGACGAGAACGTGCGGGCGCTGCGCGCCGTGCTCGACCGGGAACGGGTGCGTTACCGGATGTTCTACGCGCACAAAGCGAATCAGTCCGCGGCGCTGGCACTGACGGCTCGTCGCGCGGGGATCGGAATCGATGTCGCCTCGCCCGGGGAACTGGACAGCGCCACACGGGCCGGGTTCGCACCCGAGAAGATCGAGGTGACCGGCCCGAAAGGCGAGGCGTTCACGCGTATCGCGCTGCAGACGGGTGTCACGATCAATGTCGACAATCTGTGGGAACTGGACCTGATCGACCGGATCACTCGCGCCGAGCGCCCAGGCGGCGACCCGGTGGCGGTGCTGCTGCGGGTCGGGGAACTGCCGGGCACCCCTTTCAGCCGCTTCGGTATCCCGCTCGCCCTGATCGACCGAGCGCTGACCACGCTCGCCTCCGCGGGCTCGCGAATTCGACTGCTGGGCTTCGCCTTCCACCTCGATTCCGGCGCCGTCGGCGACCGCGTGCGGGCCGCGCAGACGTGTCTGGGCCTGATCGAGCGTGCGCATGCGCGGGGCCTGGCCCCCACCGTGATCGATATCGGCGGCGGCCTGCGGCAGGTGTTCACCGCCGACGCCGACCGGTTCGACGCCTATGTCCGCGCGCTGCGCGAGGGCTTGGCCGGGCGCGGCGAGCCACTGGCCTGGGCGGGGCATACCTTCGGCTATCACATCGAATCCGGCGCCACGCACGGCACTCCGGTGTTCCACAAATACGGCAACACCGTCACCGCGGCCGACATGCTCGCCGAACTGCTGGCCGCCGAACTGCCCGAGCACGACCACCGTCCGCTGGCCCGGGTGCTGGCCGACAATCTGCTCGAACTGTGGCTCGAACCGGGCAAGGCCCTGGTCGACCACGCGGGCGTCACCGTCGCCGGGGTCGAGTTCACCAAGGAACTCGGCGACGGCACGCCCCTGGTCCATCTCGATCTCAGTCGCGACGCGGTGACCCCCGCCGACCAGGAGGTGATGGTCGATCCGCTGGTCGTGCCGAGGTCGGCCCCGCTCACCGGGCCGCCCGCGGGGGTGTTCTTCGCGGGCGGGCTGTGTCTCGAGCGCGACATGGTGACCAATCACCGGGTGCACCTGCCCGGCCTGCCGCGACCGGGCGACCTGATCGTCTTCCCGAACACCGCCGCCTATCACATGGATCTGTCGGCGGCCGCGGCGTCGATGCGATTGCCCCCTCGCAAAGTGGTCGTCGTGGGCACCGAGCGGGGCTTCCGCGTGGATACCGACGACGGCGTGCTGTCCGGCGAGCACGCGCGCGAGTTCCCGAAGGAGTCCTGATGCGCTACGACCACATCGCCGAACTGATCGGCAACACGCCGTTGCTGCGCCTGGATCCGGCCCGGCACGGGCTGCCGAACGTCGAACTGTTCGCGAAACTGGAGTCGCACAATCCGTTCGGCTCGGTCAAGGACCGGGTCGCCGCCGCCATGCTGCACGACGAGCTGCCTCGCCTGCGCGCCGAGGGCCGCACCCTCATCGAGGCCTCCAGCGGCAATACCGCCAAGTCGCTGCGGCTGCTGGCCGCGATGGAGGGCATCGGAGTGCGCGCGATCACCAACCGGATCAGGGTGACCGAGGTACGCGATCTGCTGCGCCTGCTCGGCACCGAGATCGTGGAGCTGCCCGGGCTGTCCGAATGCCCCGACCCGACCACCCCGAACGATGTCTATGCCGTCATCGAGTCGACGCTGGCCGCCGAACCCACTGCCTTCCACCATCTGTCGCAGTACACCAACGAGAAGAACATCGAAGCGCACCGGGCGGGTACCGGCCGCGAGATCCACGACGACCTCGCCGCGAGCGGCATCGAGCGCGTCGACTATCTCGTCGGCGGTCTGGGCACCACCGGATCCACCCGCGGCGCGGCGACCTTTCTGCGCAAGAGCAATCCGGATCTGCAGACCATCGGCGTGGTGTCGGCGCGGTCGGACTTCATTCCCGGTATCCGGTCCGAGACCGAGATGTGGGATGTGGGGCTGTTCCAGCCGGAGTTCTACGACCGGATCGCGGCCGTGGAATCCGCCGACGCGATCGAGGCGACGCTGACCCTGGCCACCACCCACGGCGTGCTGGCCGGACCCACCAGCGGCGCCGCCTACGCGGCGACGATGCGAGCGCTGCGCGCACAGGATGCTTCCGAGCGTGACCCCGGTGACCCGGTGATCGCGGTCTTCATCGTCTGCGACCGGCTCGAGCCGTATCTGTCCTATCTGCGCAAGCGTCGCCCGGACCTGTTCGGCGGACCCGATCGGCCCGCGCCGCCCACCGACGCCGAACTCGCCGCTGTCCCCCGGATCGCCCCCGCCGAGCTCGAGCGGCGCGATCGCGACGAACGCCTCACGATCGTCGACACCAGGGGCGCTATGGCCTACCGGATCGGCCACGTGCCCGGCGCGGTGAACATCCGCGACGATCAGCTCGCCGACATGATCGCCCAGGGCATGCCGTTCCCCCGCTCCCGCCCGATCGTCTTCGTCTGCCCCGTGGGCGAAATCGCCCTGCGCTTCGCGGTGCTCGCCCGCCGGGCGGGTTACGACGCGGCAAGCCTGGACGGGGGTGTCATCGGCTGGCGCGATGCCGGCCTGCCGCTCGAACGGGGCGGCTGACACCGATCCGGTCGGGCAGCCGAGTCCCACGCGCGCTGCCCCGGAGCACGATCGAGCCCGGCGGCCGTCGCCGAGCCGGGTATCCGGCAGTCCGGGTCACAGGCACTAGTCTTGGGCCGGTGCAGACAGGCCAGGATTCCGAGAGCGGCGGTCCCCGCATCTGGGGTGGGACGACGCTCACCGAGCGCAGGGAGGCGCGCCGCGCGGCGCTGCTCGACGCCGCGCTCGATCTGATCGGCGAGGCGGGGGCGGCGGGCGTGACCATGCGCGCGGTGTGCAGGCGCGCCAATCTCACCGACCGTTACTTCTACGAGAGTTTCAGCAGTCGCGACGAACTGCTCGATGTGCTCTATCGCAGTGTCGCCGATGAATTCCTCGGGCCGATGACCGCCTTCACCGATGCCGACGATCCCTCCCGCGACCGCGCGCTCGCCGAGATCCTGGTGGACAAAGTGCTCGCCGATCCGCGCAAATCGCGATTGTTCCTGGTCGAGCCGTATTCCAGTACCGGACTCGGTCAGACCACCATCGCGGTGATGCCCGCGTTCACCCGGTTGATCCAGGATCATCTGTTCGTCCACATCGAGGACCCGGTCCGCCGCAGGCTGACCGCGGTGAGCATGGCCAGCGGAAATGCGGGCATGTTCTCGGCCTGGCTGAACGGTTCGCTGCGTGCCACCAGGGAACAGATCGTCGAGCATTGCGTGGCCACCCTCACCGCCTACCGGACGATTTACCGCTGACCCGCCGGAGACGAATCCGGCCTTCGCCGAACGACAACGCCGGAAATGGCGGGTTAGAGTTGCCCGATAGCTAGAGTTGGCGCATAGCTGACAGCGGCGGCGAGGAGCGGGTGTTGGTGTCCATCGGAAAATTGGTGTCGTTCGACAGTTCACGCGGGTTCGGATTCATCCGGCCGGAAGACGGCGGCCCGGACGTGTTCGTCCATGTCAACGACATCGGGCTCGACGAGGACGAACTGCGCCAGGGCCGGGTATTCGAATTCGATATGACCGAGGGTGATCGCGGACCCAAGGCGATCAATCTCACCGCCGTCGGCGGCGCCCCGGGTCCGTCGCCGCGTGCGCGTAAGGAGCGCTCCGGCGGTGGCGGTCAGCTCTCGGCCGAAGAACACCGGCGGTTGATCACCGAGCTGCTGCTCGACGCCAGCCCCGCGCTCACGGCCGGGGAGATCCTCACCATCCGGGAGCGGCTGACCGCCTTCGCCTCCGAACACGGCTGGCTCGACTAGCCAGGCGAGATCCACGGACTTGTCGGACCGGCGGCCTACCATCGAGCCGACCGCCGGGGCGATGAATTCGCGCCCGCCACGGCGTCTCGATGGGTGAGCGCCGTGATGGGTGAGCGCCGTGATGGGTGAGGACCTGCCCCGAGGAGGAAACGTGGACCTGCCGGTGATGCCGCCCGTCAAACCCATGCTGGCGAAATCGACACCGTCGGTGCCGCGCGGTCCCGGTCTGTACTACGAGCCGAAATGGGACGGCTTCCGCTGCGTGGTCTTCCGCGACGGCGACGAGATCGAACTCGGCTCCCGCAACGATCGCCCGCTGACCAGGTATTTCCCCGAGCTGGCCGCACTGCTGCGCACGGCGCTGCCGCCACGCTGTGTCGTCGACGGGGAGATCGTGATGGTCACCGAGCACGGCCTGGATTTCGACACCCTGCAGAACCGGCTGCATCCGGCCAAGTCGCGAGTGGAGAAGCTGGCCCTCGAGACGCCTGCCAGTTTCGTGGGCTTCGATCTGCTCGCCCTCGGCGACACGGACCTCACCGGCGCGCCGTTCTCCGAACGCCGCAGCGAGCTCGAATCCGTCCTCGGCGCCGAGTTCGATCGCGTGCACCTGACCCCGATCACCCGCGACCCCGACGTGGCGGAGGACTGGTTCACCCGGTTCGAGGGCGCGGGATTCGACGGGGTGATGGTCAAGGGCGGCGACCAGGCCTATCACCAGGACAAGCGGGTGATGTTCAAGGTCAAGCACGAACGCACCGCCGATTGCGTGGTGGCCGGCTTCCGGATGCACAAGGACGGTCAGGGCGTGGGGTCGCTGCTGCTCGGGCTCTACGACGACGAGGGACGGCTGCACCACGTCGGGGTGGCCAGCAGTTTCACCGCCGCCCGGCGCGCGGAACTGGTCGCCGAGCTCGCGCCACTGAAGGAGAACGCGCTGGCGAACCATCCGTGGCGGGAATGGGCCGACGCCGCCGCGCAGGCCGCCGTCCAGGCCGGGACCGAGGCCAAGATGCCGGGCGGGCTGAGCAGGTGGAGCGGGGGCAAAGACCTGTCCTGGACGGCGCTGCGCCCGGAGCTGGTCGCCGAGGTCCGTTACGAGCACCTGCAGTCCGGCCGGTTCCGCCACGGCGGCAGGCTGGTGCGGTTCCGCGAGGACCGGACACCGCAGTCGTGTACTTACGCCCAGCTCGAACAAGTCGCCCCGGCCGAGCTGACCGCGATCTTCACCGAGACGGCGGCGCGCGGATGAGCCCGAAGGAGAGCGTGGAACTCGAGGTCGACGGACGCACGCTGACCATCAGCAATCCGGGCAAGGTGTATTTCACCGAGCGCGGCGAGACCAAGCTCGACCTCGTCCACTACTACCAGGCCGTGGCCGGGCCGCTGCTCGGGGTGATCCGGGACCGCCCGCTGCTCCTCGAACGCTATCCCGACGGCGCCTCGGGCAAATCCTGGTTCCAGAAGCGGGTGCCCGCCTCGGCCCCGGACTGGCTGCACACCGTGCAGGTCACCACCCCGAACGGCACCACGAGCGACGCCTTGGTGGCGCACGATCTCGCGCACGTGCTGTGGGCGGTCAACCAAGGCTGCCTCGGCTTCCATGTCTGGCCCAACCGGGCGGGCGATCTGACGATCGCCGACGAACTGCGCATCGATCTCGATCCCTCCCCCGGCATCGGCTACCCCGACCTGGTCGAGGCGGCGCGGCTGACCAGAGCGTTGTTCGACGAGCTTGGCATCGCATCGTCGGTGAAGACCTCGGGGTCGCGGGGTTTGCACATCTATGTGGCGCTGGAGCCACGCTGGGACGGCTACCAGGTGCGGGCGGCCGCGGTCGCGCTGGCGCGCGAACTGGAACGGCGGCATCCCGACCAGATCACCGCGCAGTGGTGGAAAGAGGAACGCGGGCAGCGGGTGTTCGTCGACTTCAATCAGAACGCTCCGCACAAGACCGTTTTCGGGGCCTGGAGCGTGCGGCCCAAGGTCGGCGCACAGGTCTCCACCCCGCTGTCCTGGGACGATCTCGACGCCGTGGCGCCGAAGGATCTGACCATCGCCACCGTCCCGGACAGGCTGGCCGAGTTCGGCGATCCGTGGGCCGATCGCGCGCCACAGTCGATCGAGGCGCTGCTGGAGATGTCCGAACGGGATATGGCTTCGGGATTGATGGACGCGCCGTGGCCGCCGCAATATCCGAAGATGCCGAACGAGCCGCCGAGGGTGCAGCCGAGCCGGGCGAAAACCGACTAGCGAGCGGCCGTGATCGTCTGCAGCGGAACTCGTCGATCGGTCCGGCGCAGCCGTCTCAGTTGGTCCAGCGGACCCAGACGCCTTCGGTCCCCTGGCTCTCGCACACCAGCGCCCGGCCGTCGGCGGTGCGCCCGGACTTGGCGATCGTCTCGTCGCAGGTCCGGCCGGGTTCGAAGACGCCGGTGCCGATGTTGTACGGGCCCGACCACTGGTGAGCGCCGCTCGCACCCGCGGCTTCCAGACACAACAGCGTGCCACCGTCGACAGCGGACCCGATCATGCCGAGCTGGCCCGCGGTGCACGCCGCGCCCTTGCGGACCAGCGGAGCTTCCTCGGTCGTCGATGCCGGGGTGGGCCGCGCGGAGGGGAGTTCGGCGGGCGGCGCCTGGGCCGCGGTGGTCTGGTCGGCGGTGCTCGTGGCGGTGACCGTCGTGCCGGTGGCCGTCGCGTCCTCGAGGTCGGCCAGCGTGTCGGTCAGCGAGCTGCCTGTCAGCACCACCACCGCGGCCACGGCGGCCGCCTCGGCGATACCGAGCAAGACCGCGAACGTGGCCATGGCCCGGCCTCTCGGATGCCCGAAGGCGATGAGCCCGAACACGATGGCGACCGGAAACAAGGCCAGCAACGCCGCGACGAGCGCGATCACCGCATAAGGATTGACGATGGGACGGGAGTCGGCGATGAACGGGTCCTCAGGGTCCTGGTCCTCGGGCCATGCCTGTGGCCACGCCTCGGAGTCCTGCCATTCCCGCGTCCGTGCCATCCCGGTCCTCTCGCATTTCGAACTCTCGCGCGGCGCCCCGGAAGCGGCGAACCCCACCAGCTACCGGGAAAGAATAGTGGCCGGACGAGAAAGCGCTACCGGAATGCGCGAGGTAGTAGCCCGGTCACCGAGTAATGCCGGTCACACCCGGCCTCGGGGCCGGATATCCCGAAATGCGTCAGGAATCCGGAAACGATGATCACCGGAACGGCCGGATATTCACTCGGCAAACTCCCGGCGAAAAGCGGTATTCAGGAAGCGTGGCCCACCTTCGCCATCGTCTCGCTGACCAGCGCCCACAGCAGGTCCGCGAGCAGATGGTGCACCTGTTCGCGGGTCAGGTTTCCGCGAGTGATCCATTCGCGCCCCGCGGCTTTCACCAATCCGCCGTACGCACGCACCATCGCCCGCAATTCCGCGCTGTGCGCCGAATCCGCGAGCCCGACCATGCACAGCGTGCGTTCCGCCGCCGCGTCGTCGGCCTCGTCCAGGATCTGCTGGACCTCGGGGTCGTCGCCGACGCCCTCGTGGCTGGTCACCTTCACCCAGGTGCTGCCGTGTTCGGCGATGGTGTCGAGCAGCCACCGCACGCTGGCGTCGACCCGCTCGCGCGGGGTGCCCGTCGGCACGACCATGTCCTCGCCCCTGGGCAGGGTCACCATCCGGCGCACCACTACGAGATAGAGGTCGCGCTTGTTGCCGAAGTAGTGGTTGATCAGCCCGCGGGCGACCCCGGCGCGCGCGGCGAGTTCGGCGGTGGACACGGCCGCGTACGGCCGCTCACCGAACATCTCGATCGCGCACGCCAGGATCTGCGCGCGGCGCTCGTCGGGTTCGAGGCGTTTGCGGCGCGCGGGGCGCTCACCGGCTCCGGTACGACCGGCCGCCGATGCGATACGACCGGGCACCTCAGAGCGATCGGGCAATGAGATCCTTCATCACTTCGTTGCTGCCGGCGAGAATGCGCAGCACACGGGCGCCGGTGTACAGCTCCGAGATCGGATACTCGGTCATGTAACCGTAGCCGCCGAACAGCTGCAGGCATCGGTCCACCACGATGTTCAGCTGATCGGTGATCCAGTACTTGGTCATCGCCGCGGTGGGGATGTCGAGTTCACCGCGCAGATGCTTGACGATCGACTCGTCGAGGAAGGTGCGCGCGACCTTGGTGATGGTGGCGCATTCGGCGAGCTCGAACTTGGTGTTCTGCATCGCGTACAGCGGCTTGCCGAAGGCTTCGCGGCCCTTGGTGTAGTCGACGGTCAGCTGGACGGCCTTCTCCATCATGGGCACCGCGATGACGGCGGTGACCAGTCGCTCCTGCGCGAGCAGCTGCATCATCTGGTAGAAGCCCTGGCCCTCGCCCGTGCCCAGCAGGTTGGAGGCGGGCACCCGCAGGCCGTCGAAGAACAGCTCCGCGGTGTCCTGGCCCTTGCCGCCCATCTTGCTCAGGATGCGGCCACGCTTGAAACCGGGGGTGTCGTCACTAACCTCGGCGAAGATCAGCGAGACGCCCGCCGCACCCTTGGTCGGGTCGGTCTTGGCGGCGATGATGATGCCGTCGCAGAGCCAGCCGTTGGTGATGAAGATCTTGGAGCCGGTGATGACGTACTCGTCGCCTTCGCGCACGGCCCTGGTCTTGATGTTCTGCAGGTCCGAACCGGTGCCCGGCTCGGTCATGCCGATCGAGAGCACCATCTCGCCGCCGGCGGCCTTGGGCAGCACCCGGCGCTTGAGTTCCTCGGAGCCGAACTCGGCGATGTAGGGCGCGATGATCGAGCTGTGCACGGGCATGCCGAGGGCGCCGTCGCCCGCGAAGGTCTGCTCTTCGATGATGGCGGCCTCATGGGCGAAAGTTCCTCCGCCACCGCCGTATTCGGTGGGCACCGCGGTGCACAGCAGGCCGAGCTCGCCCGCACGGTTGTACAGCTCGCGGTCGGGGTGTCCCTGCGCGACGAACTTCTCCTCGTGCGGGACGACCTCCTTCTCGAAGAAGTTCCGGGCGAGTTCGCGTACCGCCTCGACCTCGTCGTCACTCCATGCGGCGCGTGCCATGTGCTCACGATCCTTTGCTCGATGTGACCCGGCCTCGGGCGCCGGGACCCCGGCATCAGGTTCCCAGCCCTATTGGCGAGTTGTCAACAGCGCGGCGAACGCGGCGGAATCCGGAAAGTCGGCGTTTGCGACAATGGACCCCACGATCGCGTCGCGACAACGCACCCGGTCACCCCGATCCACTGCGTTCGCACCCCAGCTCACGAAGGATGTCCGAAGACCCGATGGCCGAGAACAGTATCGATCCCGACGAGCTGGCCACCTGTCTACGGGTTCTCGAGCAGGCCGCTGACCTGGACAAGGACCACGCGGATTCGATCGCTGTGCAGCGGGCGGTCGGACACATGTTCAAAAAGCTCAAGCAGCGAAGGCGCGAGGAAGCGCGGCGCAAGGTCGCCGAGAACGACCGGGCGGTGGTGGCGGCCACCGCTACCGGCTCACCGAACCGCATCGACGACGAGACCGCGGGCATCCCGCTGAGCTCCAACGCCGCGGGCGCGAGCGCGGGCACCCTGCTGCGGTCGCGCCCCTGCTACATCTGCAAGCAGCACTACACCCGCGTCGACGCCTTCTACCACCAGCTGTGCCCGGACTGCGCGGCCGACAGCCACGCCAAACGCGACGCGCGCACCGATCTCTCCGGCCGCCGCGCGCTGCTCACCGGCGGGCGAGCCAAGATCGGCATGTACATCGCGCTGCGGCTGCTGCGCGACGGCGCGCACACCACCATCACCACCCGCTTCCCCAACGACGCGGTGCGCCGCTTCGCCGCCATGGAGGACAGCGCGGACTGGCTGCACCGACTGCGCGTGGTCGGCATCGACCTGCGCGACCCCGCCCAGGTGATCGCGCTGGCCGACGACGTCGCCGCGCAGGGTCCGCTCGACATCCTGATCAACAACGCCGCGCAGACCGTGCGCCGCTCGACGGGCGCCTACAGCGCGCTGGTGGAGGCCGAATCGGCGCCGCTGCCCGCGGGCGTGCTGCCCGACGTGGTGACCTTCGGCAAGACGATGCAGGCGCATCCCAGCGCGCTGACCGCCTCGCTGTCGCCCTCGCTGCTCGCCGCCCCCTCACTCACCGCCGCCGACGTCGCCGAACTCGCGCTGGTCGCGGGATCGGCCACCCCCGAACGCATTTCGCGCGGCGTGGCCATCGACGCCGGCGGGCTGGTGCCCGATCTCGCACACACCAACAGCTGGGTGCAGACCGTCGCCGAGGTCGATCCGACCGAGTTGCTGGAAGTACAGCTGTGCAATTCGGTGGCGCCGTTCATCCTCGTGTCACGACTGCGCCCGGCGATGGCGGCCGCCGCGGCCCACCGCAAGTACATCGTCAACGTCTCGGCGATGGAGGGCCAGTTCAGCCGCGGCTACAAGGGCCCGGGACATCCGCACACGAATATGGCGAAGGCAGCGCTGAACATGCTCACCCGCACCAGCGCCGCGGAGATGCTCGAGACCGACGGCATCCTGATGACCGCGGTCGACACCGGCTGGATCACCGACGAGCGCCCGCACTACACGAAGATGCGCCTGGCCGAGGAGGGCTTCCACGCGCCGCTGGACCTCGTCGACGGCGCGGCCCGGGTGTACGACCCGATCGTTCAGGGCGAGAACGGCGTCGACCTCTACGGTTGCTTCCTCAAGGATTACCGGCCGTCACCCTGGTGAGCGGCCTACCCTGGGAACTGTGGGTTTTCGTCTGATCGCCGATCTCACCGCGTTCGCGCATTTCGCGTTCCTGGTCTACGTGGTGTTCGGCGGATTCCTGGCGTGGTGGCGGCCGTGGGCCTTCTGGCCGCATCTGGCCGCGGCCGTCTGGGGATTCGGCTCGGTGCTCATCGGCTACGACTGCCCGCTGACGCATCTGGAGAACTGGGCGCGCCGGTCGGCGGGGACGGCGGAACTGCCCTCGACCGGATTCATCGACCACTACCTCACCGGCGTCATCTATCCCGATGACGCGGTGGGACTCATCCGGCTGCTGGTGGCGGTGGTCGTGCTGATCTCCTGGGCGGGCGCACTGGTGACGATCCGCCGCCGGTCCGCGGATCGCGCGCCGGTGGTGTCCCGTCGCGCGATCCGGTGAGGTGCGCGGTCGCGCTCATCGGCGCGGCGCCCCGGTGATCAGCGCACGGTGCGAGTGACGAGCGCGGCGACCTCGTCGGGCTGTTCGTCGAGATAGAAGTGCCCACCGGGGAAGGTCTCCCGCCGGAACACCCCCGAGGTGAAATCGCGCCATTCGTCGGCCTGTTCGACGCTCATGGTCGGGTCCTCGGTGCTGACCAGGGCGGTGATGGGGCAGCGCAACGGATCGCCGCCGCGCTGGGCGTAGGTCTCCACCGCCTGGTAGTCACCGCGCACGGCGGGCAGCACGATCTCGGCCAGGCCCGGTTCGCTGCGCAGCACGGCGATCGGGGCCGGATCGGCGGCGAGACGTTCGAGGTCGGCGATCAGATCCTCGTCCGGGCCCAGATGCAGCCTGCGCGATTCGACGAAGGTGGGCGCGGGGCGGCCCGAGACGAACAGCCGGGACACCGCGCGGCCCGCGGACTCCAGCCTGCGGGCGGTCTCGTAGGCGACGGTGGCGCCCATGCTGTGTCCGAACAGCGCGAGACCGGGCACCGCGGCCTGGGCCAGCAACTCCTCGGCGATCCGGTCGGCCAGCGCATGCAGATCGGTCACCGGAGCTTCGCCCAAACGATCTTGACGACCCGGGTATTGCACGGCGAAGACCGCAATACCCGGACCGACCCGGTCGGCCAGATCTCGGTAGGCGGTGGCCGAACCGCCTCCCGGGGCAAAACACACCAGGTGGTGGCGTGGCGCGGGTTCGATTCGCAAGGCGCGCAGCCATTCGGTCGCCACGATCGCACTCTCCACGTCGGTCTCCTTCTGCTTGTAACCGCTAGTCTCGGACTGGTGAACGCGCACAATCGGCTGGTCCACGAGTACGAATCCGGAATCGGCGTCCCGGCGTCCGGCGTTATCGATTCGCCTGATCCCGGCAGCAATCTCGCTGCGACACTGCCGGTGTGGACACTGGCCGCGGGATCGGTGGCAGCCGTGGCGGCCGCGGCCAATCGTATGCGCGACGCGCACGGGCTCGCGCCCGTGACCCACCGGATCGACCCCGAGCGCATCACCGCCGCGTTCTCCAGTGACCATCTGCTGCGTGTCGACGGCCGGCAGGTGCCGAGCTGGGCCGATCTGTCCGGGTTCTTCCCGACCTTCGACGGCTGGGTCCGCACGCACGCCAACTACCCGCACCACCGCTCCCGCCTGCTCACCGCGCTGGGGCTGCCCGAGGACATCCCGTTCGACATCGCGGTCGCGCAGATCGCCATGAGCCGCGCCTCCGACATCGAGGACAACGCGGCCGCGGTGGGCGCCGTCGCGGTACGGGTGCGCACCGAAGACGAGTGGGCCGCCACGCCGCAGGCCGCCGACGCCGCCGACGGGCCTCTGGTGGCGATGGAACAGCGCGAGGATCGCGCGGGCACCCGGCTGCGGTCGGACGCCACCCCGTTCCAGCCGCTGCGCGGAGTGCGTGTGCTCGATATGACCAGGGTGATCGCCGGGCCGGTCGCCACCCGCACCCTGGCGCTGCTGGGCGCGGAGGTGCTGCGCATCGACGCACCGTGGCTGCCGGAGCTGCCGTGGCAGTTCGCCGACACCTGTCAGGGCAAGCATTCGGTGCTGATGGACATGCGCAGCCATGCCGTCGCCTTCCACGATCTGCTCTCGCAGGCCGACGTGCTGGTGACCGGGTACCGGCCGGGCGCGCTGGAGAGCGCGGGCCTGATCACCGCGGTTCGGCGCGGCCTGATCCACGCCAGGATCAGCGCTTGGGGCGAGTCGGGTCCGTGGAGCGGGCGGCGCGGCTTCGACAGCATCGTGCAGGCCGCGACCGGTATCGCCGTGCTCGAGGGCGCGCCCCAGGTGCCCGGCTCGCTGCCCGCGCAGGCCATCGACCACGCCACCGGCTACCTGCTCGCCGCGGGCATCATCGACGCGCTCGCCGCGCACACCTACGACGGTGTCGGCCGGGATGTGCGAACCTCGTTGGCGCGCACCGCCTCCTGGCTGCTCGGCGCACCGGGCCGCACCCTCAAGCATCCGCCGCCCGCGGCGCCGAACCCGCACGCGGTGGTCGCGCACGGGAACCTGCTCACCGCGGCTCCCGCGCTGGCCGAGTACCCGGACTACGCCTGGCCCGCGCCCCAGATCGGTTCGGGAACACCGGCCTGGCCGGTGCGCACGCGGTAACGCCTGTTCGCGCCCACGGCCCGCAGCCCTGCCGCCCGCGAATACCACCGATCCCGGGGCGATGCCCAGGCCGCGCAGCGGGCGGTAGGCCGGCGAGCCCGGGCGTAGCCGCGAATCCCCGCGTCGGACGTCCGGCACCGCGGCGGCCAGACCCAAGCGCGGGCACAGCCGGGGCGGCCCCCTCGGGAGCCGAGAGCGGCCGCTCGGACGCGGCGATTAGGCTCGAGGCGTGCGGCAGAAGATCATCGTGGATGTCGATACCGGGATCGACGACTCGCTGGCGCTGCTCTACCTGCTGGCTTCGCCGGAGGCCGAGGTGCTCGGCATCGCGTCGACAGCGGGCAATGTCGGGGCCGCGCAGGTCGCCGCCAACAATCTGGCGTGGCTCGAGGTGTGCCGCGCGCCGCAAATCGAGGTGGCGCTCGGGGCGGATCGGCCGCTGGCGATCGAGTTGCGCACCACAGAGGACACCCACGGCCCGCAGGGCGTCGGGCATGCCCGTCTCCCGATGTCGGGGCGGACGCTCTCGGACCGCTCGGCGGCGCGGATGTGGGTGGAGTCGGTGCGGGCGCATCCCGGCGAGATCGTCGGATTGTGCACCGGGCCGCTGACGAATCTGGCGCTGGCCTTGCGGCTCGAGCCCGAGCTGCCGCGCTTGTTGCGCCGGCTGGTGGTGATGGGCGGGGCGTTCAACCATCCGGGCAATACGACGCCGACGAACGAATGGAACGTGCACGTCGATCCCGAAGCGGCCAAGGAGGTTTTCGACGCCTTCTCCGCGGCACCGCCCGACCGCAGGCCGTTGATCTGCGCACTGGACGTCACCGAGACCATCGAAATGCATCCGGGCCATCTGCGCGCGCTGGCCGAGCGGGCGGGCAGCAGCCCGGTCGAGGTGCCCGCGCCCACCGATCCACCGGGGCGGTCCTCGACGGCGAGCAATCCGATCATCCGCCATCTGACCGACGCGGTCCGCTTCTACTTCGAGTTCCATCAGGCCTACGACCAAGGCTATCTGGCGCATATGCACGACCCGTTCGCCGCGGCCGTGGCGCTGGATCCGTCGCTGGCGGTGACCCGTCCCGCCACGGTGGACGTCGAGCTGACCGGCACGCTGACCCGGGCCACCACGGTCGCCGACTGGGCGGGCATGTGGGGCAGGCCGTTCAACGCCGACATCGTCGTTGGCACCGACCCCGAGGCGTTCTTCGACCGTCTCCTCGCCCGGGTGGGTGATTTCGCGCGCGCACTGTATCCGCCCGCGCCGAGCGTGGCGCATCGTTCGAGCCTGGAGGTCACATGACCGGTCACAGCCATCACGGCGAGTATTCGGCGAGCGATTACGCCCACGCCGCCGACAGCATCGCCTACCTGGCCGGGTTCCGGGATAGGCTCGGGCTGCCGGGCATCGTCGACGTGCACACCCACTTCATGCCGGAGTCGGTGCTGCGCAAGGTCTGGGCCTACTTCGACTCGGTGGGCCCGCTGGTGGGCAGGCAGTGGCCGATCACCTACCGCGACGAGGAGCAGGTCCGGCTGAAGACCCTGCGCGGCTTCGGTGTTCGCGCCTTCACTTCGCTGGTGTACCCACACAAGCCGGACATGGCGGCGTGGCTCAACGACTGGACCGGCGAGTTCGCCGCCCGCACGCCCGACTGCCTGCACACCGCGACCTTCTATCCCGAACCCGAGGCCGCCGCCTATGTCGCCGCGGCGATCGAGCGTGGGGCGCGGGTGTTCAAGGTGCACATCCAGGTCGGCGACTTCGCGCCGAACGATCCGCTGCTCACCCCGGTCTGGGGGCAGCTCGCCGAGGCGGGAGTCCCGGTGGTGATCCACTGCGGGTCCGGGCCCGCGCCGGGCCGGTTCACCGGGCCCGGGCCGATCGCCGAGCTGCTGAGCCGGTTCCCCGCTCTTCGACTGATCGTGGCGCACATGGGCACCCCCGAATACAGCCAGTTCCTCGACCTCGCCGAGCGGTACCCCACCGTCTCACTCGACACCACGATGGTGTGGACCGATTTCAGCGAGGCGGACGCGCCCTACCCGGTCACCGAATACGAGCGGCTGCGCGCGTTGTCCGACCGCATCCTGTTCGGTAGCGACTTTCCCAATATCCCGTACTCGTACGCGCACGCGGTCCAGGCCGTCGAACGCCTCGATCTCGGTGCGGACTGGCTGCGGAAGGTGTTCTGGGAGAACGCGGTCCGGATGTTCGGCCTGAGCTGAGATCGTCGTCGGGACTCGGCCCCGACCGGCGAGGGCCGGGATCAGCACGACCGGGTGGCCCGGCGATTCTCACACGACTCGGCCCAGGGTCCAGGCGGGCGGCGGCCGGACCGATCCCGCTCAGGCGATGACACGCCGGGCGAGCCCGCTGGCTCGCAGCACCCTCCGCCCGACCGCCGCGCGGATCGCTTCCTCGGTGCCGATGACGCGGACGTGCCCGCGGGCACGGGTGATGGCGGTGTAGAGCAGTTCCCTGGTCAGCAGGGTGGATTCGGGTTCGGGCAGCACGATGGAGACGGAGTCGTACTGGCTGCCCTGGCTGCGGTGGATGGTCATCGCGAAAACCGTGACTACGGAAGGAAATTGGGTGGGGTGGACGAGGTAGGGGTCGCTGCCGCGCAGCAGGGCGGCGCGCAGCGAGCCGTCGGGCATGGTGACGATGACACCGGTGTCGCCGTTGTAGATGCGGGCCTCGTGATCGTTGGCGGTGACGAGCAGCGGCTGACCGGGATACCAGGGTGTGGACCCGCCGTCCTGACCCGCGCCCGCGGCGGCGGCCCACTCCCCCGCCATGCGGTCCCAGCGTTCCACGCCGAAGGGGCCGCGGCGGTGGGCGCACAGCAGCCGGTGCGATTCCAGAGCGGCCAGAGCCGCCGTGGCGTCGCCGGCGCGGGCGGAGTCCGTGACCGTACGGGCGGCGCGCACCACATCCGCACGCACGGCGTCGATGTCCTCGGGCGCGCACAGGGACAGATCGGCGCCGCCCGCGCGGAGCAGGTCGAGGGCGCGGTCGGCGTCCCCGGCCCGGACCGCGACGGCCAGTTCGGCGATATGGCCGCCGAAGCGCCTGCCGCGGGTGAGGCGCACGATGCCGCCGCGCATCCTGGTCCGTTCGAGCTCGGTCAGACCTTCCGGGTGCTCGGCGGCATCCGGGGGCGGCGTGCCGAGGATGTCGTCGAGCACCGGGTTGGGCGCACCGACGACCGGCCCGGCCACCAGATCGGCGAGCACGGCGCCCGCGTCGACGGAGGCGAGCTGGTCCGGGTCGCCGACGAGCACCAGCCGGGTGTCGGAGCGCAACGCCGACAGCAGGCTGCTCATCATGGTCAGTGACACCATGGAGGTCTCGTCGACGACGACCACGTCGTAGGGCAGGCGATTGAACTCGTTGTACCGGAATCGGTTTCCGCGCCCGCGCTGCCAGCCGAGCAGCCGGTGCAGTGTCGCGGCGGTCAGTTCGGGCAGGCCGAGTTCGCCCGCCTGGTCGCGGACCGCCTCCTGCAGACGGGCCGCCGCCTTGCCGGTGGGCGCGGCCAGCGCGATCCGCAGCGGCGCGGCCTTGGCATCGGCCCGCTGGTGCGCCTCGAGCAGCGCCAGCACGCGGGCGATGGTGTGGGTCTTGCCGGTGCCGGGACCGCCGGCGACCACCGTGGTCCGGTGGGTCGCGGCGAGTGCGGCGGCCAGGCGCTGCCGGTCGGGGGCGCCGTCGCCGGTGCCGAACAGCCGGTCCAGCTCGCGGCGGGCCACGGCCGCATCGACTTCGGGGTGGCTCGCCGCGCGCTCGGTGAGCACCCGGCGGATCGTCTGTTCCTGCTGGTAGTAGCGGTCGAGGTAGAGCAGCGGGCCGCCGTCGTCGCCGGGGGCGGGCGGCACCACCCGCAGCGGGCACAACGGCCCGGCCGGACCGCCGCACACCAGCGGGCTCACCCGCAGCGCCGCGATCACCGGCTCGATATCGGGCCACGGCAGGGTGGCCGGGTCGACACCCTGACCGACGTCCCAGTCCTCGTCGGCGTCCACACCGATCTCGCGCATCCGGTCCAGTTCCAGACACACCGACCCCGAGCGCACCGCGCGCACCGCCAGCGCCGCCGCGAACAGCACCAGCTCCGATTCCTCCCGGCCGAGCCTGCCCAACCGCACCGCGACGTGCACGTCGGCCGCCGAGAGCACGCCGGCCTCGTTGAATACGCGCAACAGTCCCGTACCGCGCTGTGCCACCTGGATCGCGGTCATCGCGCTCCCTCTCCCGTGCCCGCCAGCAGGTCCGAGAGCGCCACGACCAGGTCGGCGGGCGGGCGCCAGTCGAAGACGCCGTGGCCGGGCGGAGTGTCCGGGCCGATCATGCCGCGCACGAAGTGGTACTGGCAGCCGCCGAGATGACGGGCCGGGTCGTAGCCGGGCAGCCGCCAGCGCAGATACCGGTGCAGGGCAACGGAATACAGCAGCGCCTGCAACGGGTAGTGCGAGCGCAGCATCTCGGCGGCCATGCGCGGGCGGGTGTAGTGATCGACCGTCAGCCGGTCGATGCCCAGACGGTTGGTCTTGTAGTCGACGATGACGAAACGCGGGGCCGCCCCCTCCTCGGGGCCGGTGACGCGCAGCACGGCGTCGATACTGCCGGTCAGGTAGCCGCGCAGGGCGCGGTCGTCGAGACCGGCGAGCAGGTCGGCGTAGGGGGACAGGTCGTCCTCGGGGGCGAGGTGGATGCGCAGCAGGTCCGCGATGGCGCCGAGGGTGGCCGAGTGCGCGGTGGGGGTGTCGCCGCCGGCCAGCGGCAGCTCGAAGTCCAGCTCGCTCAACCGATCCCGGGGCGCGAGATCGGCCAGGCACCCGAAGCCGAGCGGGGTGCGCAGGACCGCGAGCAGGGCGGTCGCGAGGGTGTCGATGTCGAGTTCGGCGAGGAGTTCGGCGGCGGTCTCCCGGCAGCGCCGCCGAACTTCGGCAGCCAGATCCGCGGCGGCGGTGTCGATCCGTTCGAGGACAGCGTGCACGAGGGTGCCGAACTCCGCGCCGTAGGGCAGGTCGTTCATCAGCGAGGGCGCGGCGGGACCGGTCGCGGGGTCGGATTCGATCTCGAGGAGCGCGGGGGTGGCGGGCTCGTCGCCGGGACCGCGCAGATCCTCGGGTTCGGTGTCGGTGACGGTCTCGTGCGCGCCCTCGGTCAGCGCCGAGTAGGACGTGCGCCGCCACAGCAGATCCAGGGTGCGGTCGAAGCGGGCGGCCGCCAGTTCGGCGGTGTCCGGCTCGACGCGGACACGGCGTGGCGTGACGGATTCGGCGGTGTCCACGGCGGTCACCGAGATCACCTCCGCCGCGGGCTCGGCCCAGGCGGTGATCGCGGGCACGGCCCGGGTGTCGGCGGGTACCGGCGCGCGTTCGGGCACGTCCGGGCCACGGTCGGTGCGGCCGAGCATCATCCGGTGCAGTGGCCCGCCCGCCGTCGTGGCCGAGGGCGCCCACCAAGCGACGACCTGGCACATGGCGCGGGTCAGCGCCACGTAGAGCAAGCGCAGTTCCTCCCCTGCCTCCTCGGCTTCGCAACGCTGCCTGCGCTGGGCGTAGCCGCGGGCTTCGGGGCCGCCGACGTCGAGCACGCGGGCGCCGTCGTCGTCGTGGAACAGCAGGGTCGGCGGTTTCGGATTCTTGGCGTTGTCCCACGCGAACGGCAGGTAGACGATCGGGAATTCGAGCCCCTTGCTGGCGTGCACGGTGGCGATCTGCACGGCGGCGGCGTCGCGGTCCAGCCGGCGCGAGCGGCCGGCCACCGCGCCGGACGCGGGGTCGCGCACCCGCTCGGCCAGCCATCGGGTCAGCGCGGTCAGCCCGTAGCCCTCGGTGGCCGACACCTCGTCGAGCAGCTGGGCGATGTGGCGCAGGTCGGTGAGGGTGCGTTCACCGTTTTCGACGGCCAGCAGGCGCGGAGCCAGCCGGGAACGGTCGGCCAATCGCTCGAACAGCGCCGCGAAACCGGTACGCCCGAACAAGCGGGCGACCTCGCGCAACTGGGCGCTCAGCGTGCCCACCAGATCGGCTCCGCCGCTGTCGATCTCGGCGGCTGTGTACCCCAGGATCGGGGTGCAGGCGGCGAGGCGGACGCGATCGGAGCGGTGCGGCTGTTCCAGCGCGCGCAGCACCCACAGCCAGTCCGTCGCGCTGGGTGTGGTGAAAACGCTGGTGCCGCCTGCCAGTACGGAGGGGATACCGACGCGGTCCAGCGCGTCGCGCACCAGCGCGACGTGGGAGCGTTTGCGCACCAGGACGGCGATGTCACCGGCGGTGACCGGGCGGCGCACAGCCGACCTACCCCGGCCGACGGTCACGTCGGTCCCGGATTCGAGCAGCCGGACGAGATCGGCGGCCAGATCACGGGCGACGGCGGCCCGCTGACGGTCCACCCGGGGGAATCCGTTCTTCAACGGGCCGACACCGGTGCGCGGCAGGCAGCGCAATCGCAGCGGCCGGATCTGTTCGGCCTGCCCGGACAGCCTGCTGCCCGTCCGGGTGGCCGCCACCGGGTACACGCTGATCTCCGGGTGGCCGAGGGCGGCCCCGCCCAGCAGGTGGTCGAGGGCGCGCAGCAGGCCGGGATCGCTGCGCCGGTTGCGGGTCAGTTCCTTGCGGTTGTCGGCGTGGGAGACGGCGTCGAGATAACTGAGCACCTCGGCGCCGCGGAAGGCGTAGATGGCCTGTTTGGGGTCGCCGACGAGCACCAGTGTGGTGTGGCCGTGGAAGCAGCCGCGCAGGATGTCCCATTGCAGCGGGTCGGTGTCCTGGAACTCGTCGACCAGCGCGACGCGGAAGCGGGACCTGATCCGGGTGCGCGCGGCAGGGCCGTGGCCGGGATCGGCGAGCACCTCGTGCAACAGCACCAGCAGGTCGTCGAAATCGCGCAGTCCGGCCAGGCGTTTGCGGCGTTCGGTTTCGGTGCGCACCGCCTCGGCGAAGGCCACCCGCTCCCCCGCCGGGCCGTCGTCCTCGGGCGTCAGGCGTGCGTGACGGTCGCGGATCGCCTCGCGGGCCAGCGCGTGTGCGTCGCGCACCCCGAACGGCGGCTCGGTGCGGGCGTAACGCTGCAGGTAGAGGTCCTCGACCACGGTGTGCACCAGGTCGTCGACGGCCTCCACCAGGCGGGCGGCCGGGTCCCGCTCACCGGCGACGCCGAGTTCGTCGAGCATGCGCTGGCAGAAGCTGTGGGTGGTCGCGATGGTGCCCGCGTCGAAGTCGGACAGGGCCGCGAGCAACCGGGCGCGGCGCAGGCCCACCTGCTCGTCGGGAGCGTCGGCGAGGTGGGCGATCAGTTCGTCGTCGGCGACGCGGGCGCTCGCCGGATCGGCCAGGGCGGTCGCGACGGTGACGAAACGGTCCCTGGTGCGCTCGCGCAGTTCCTGGGTGGCCGATCGGGAGAAGGTGACCAGCAGCAGCTCGGAGATCCGGACCCCGGCTTCGGCGACGTAGCGCACGGCCAGCCCGACGATCGCGTAGGTCTTGCCGGTGCCCGCGCTGGCCTCGAGCACGGTGGTACCGGAGGGCAGCGGGCCGCACAGGTCGAAAGTGTCGCCGCCGGGGGGCAGCGGCGCCGAGATCGCGGACGCGCGCGGGGAGACGGCTGGGGAGAGAGCGGCGGCGGGCGGAATGGTCACGGTTGCCTCTGCGTTTCCGCGGCCAGCAGCGGCGCCCACAGCCGCACGGCCAGCGCGCCGAATCGGGTCGGCTCACCGGCGGTTCCGGCGGGCGCTGGGGTGGTCAGGAGATGATCCAGCCGAGGGGCCGGGCCCAGGACGTAACGCAGGTGGCGGTCGGCGTGATCACCGAAAGCGCCGAAACCTTCTGCCTTACCGTTGAATTCGCGTTCGGCGGCGAGAACGGCGTCCTCCGTCGCGCCGCCGCGGACCCGCCGCTCGGCGTAGGCGGCCGAGGCGCTGGGTGCGAGGGGCAGTGGCTCGGTGAGGCCCTCGTCGCGCAGGCGCACCAGGTCACGCAGGACGGCGAGGGCGTCGGGGCGGTCCGGGGCGAGGAGTTCGCACCGCCAGGCCGGACGGTGCCAACCTCCGCGCCCGATGGTGACCGCACGCCACGGCCGGTCCTCCGCGGTGGCCAGCGCCAGCAGGCCGACCCAGGCGGCGATCCGGTGCCTGGGCTTCACCTGCGAATACGTGGCGCGGACCAGTGCGTCGCCGCGGACCTCGGGGACGGTGCCGACGAGTCTGCGCCCGTCGCCGAGATCCACCGAGATGTCCACCGCGCGGGGTTCGGCGGCGTAGTCGGGCTGGGCGGCGCGCACCAGGGTCTCGACCGTGCGCTCGATCTCGGCGAGCACCGCCGCGCCCAACTGGAACGGCGGCAGGGTGCCGCGCCGCCACTCCGCCCGGCGCAGCGCCACGGGGTCGGCGCCGTTGAGCCGGGCGACCAGCATGCGTTCGCCCACTTCCCATTTCGCCAGCCCGTCCAGTTCGATGGGCAGGTTCTCGGCGATGTCCTCCTCGTGTTCGGGCACCCGCAGTCCGAGTCGTTGCCAGAGGAATCCGCGAATCGGATGCTCGGCGAAGGAGATCAGCTCCGACAGCGCCACATCGGCGCGTTCGGGTGCGGGCAGCGGCGCGGTCAGCAGGGGCGGGGCCGGGCGCGCGAGCGCGGCCGCGGCACGGGCGCCCTCGAGCGCGACGGTGTCGAAGCTGCGGGGCCGGGCGGGGTCGAAATTCCGCCGGTCGAAGCTCTGCAGCGGATGACGGGTGACCACCGTCGCCATGGCGTCGTCGCCGACGTGCGCGCGCACCACGTCGAGCAGTTCGGCGACCGGAATCGCCGGTGGCCGCACCGAGCCGGTCACCGGGTCGGCGCCGGTGTGGAAGATCAACAGCCGCTCCTCCGCCGCGCGCACGGCGTCGAGCAGCAGCTGGCGGTCCTCCCCGCGGGCGTCGCGTTCGCCCGGCAGCGGGTCGCGGGCGAGTACGTCGTCGCCGTCCACGCCGCCGGCGCGGGGGAACACCTCGTCGTCGAGACCGAGCAGGACCACCACCCGGTGCGGCACCGAGCGCATCGGCACCATGGTGCACACGGTCAGCTCGCCGGTGCGGAAGTTGGCACGGGTGGGCCGCGCGGCCAGGCGCTCGGTGAACAGCACCGTGACATCGGCCAGCCGCAACGGCACGTCGGCGGCTTCGGCGCCGCCCGCCGCCGCCCCGGTGGCGGCGGCGATCTCGGCGCGAGCTTCGGTACGAACCCACGCCTGGTTCTCCGGGACGTCGGTGAGCAGTTCCAGCGCGCGGCCCAGCACGTGCGCCCATTCACTCGCCGGCCGCGGCCCGCGCAGGTCACGCAAGCAGACCGCGAGGCGGTCGACGAATTCGGCGAAGCGCCCGGCCAGGTCGACGTCGTTGCTGTCCACGTCGGCCAGCGGCAGCGCGAGATCGAGCCAGTCGTCGCCGGATTCGTCGGCGGTGACGCCGAGCAGGATGCGGTCCACCGCGCCGTTGAGGGTGTTCTGCGCGAAATCCGCCAGCCCGAAGGCCTGACGCTGACGCGCGCCGATACCCCATCGCGCGCCGGAGGCGGCGGCCCATTCCCGCAACCGCTCGATCGCGTCGTCGTCGAAACCGCAGCGACGGCGGACGGTGTCGGAGGCGGCCAGGTCGAGCACCTGTGTCACCGTGACGCGACCGTCGGCCAGTTCCAGCAGGGTCCGCGCCACCGCGAGCAGCGGGTTGGTGACGCCGCGACCGCGATCGGCCAGACGCACTCGCAGCAGCTGCGCCGGATGCGTCTGCTCGCCCGGCTCCTCGCCGCGGCCCCCGAACGCGGCCCGCACCAAGGGGGCGAAGGTCTCCACCTCGGGGCACATGACCAGCACATCACGGGGTTCCAGGGTGGTGTCGGCCGCGAACAGCGCAAGCAACCGATCCCGCAGCACCTCCACTTGGCGGGCCGGTCCGTGGCAGGCGTGCACCTCGATTGTGCCGTCGGCCGCGATCCGCTCGGCGGGTGGCCAGGCGTCCTCGCGCAGCCCGGCCTGCAACGCGTGGAGCAGGGTCGGCTCGTCCGGTGCGGCAGGCGCGAGATAACCGGTGTCGTCGTCGGGGACGCAGATGCCGGACAGGCGTTGCTGCAATTCCCGGACCTCACGCGCCAGACCGGCGAGCAGCGGGTGACGCACAGCGGCGGCGCTGGTGTCCTCGGCGCGGGAACGGGCCGGGCCGAGACCGGCGAGCGCGCGCCACATGGCCGGGCTCGGATGCACCAGCCACAGACGCACCTCGCGATGGGCGCCGAGGGCATCGAGGACGGCGAGCTGATCGGTCGCCAGCCTGGTCACGCCGAACAAGGAGACCCGATCGGGCAGCTCGACCACGGACGGCTCGGCGCGCAGTGCCGCGCAGGCGGCGGCCAGGCGTTCGGCGGGGGCGGGCACCCCGATCTCCTCGCGCAGCATCCGCCACAATCGCGGCTGCCAGCGCAGATCCTCGGGCACCTGTCCGCCCGCGCCGTCGCCGTCGCCACCGCGAGCCCAGTCGGCAACCAGTTCCGGACGCTGCGCGCCGTAGCTGTCGAACAACGCGGCCAGGTGCGCGGCGGTGGCGTAGCGCCTGCCGATCCGGTGATCGCGGCCCCCCGAGGCCGCGCCGAGATAGCGAGCGGGCACCGCGCACCAGGGTTCGCTCACCGCGCGGTCCAGTGCCCGCAACACCGGCCACACCAGCCGGTCCCGCGCCCACGGATCGTCCTCGGGATCGACGCCGGTGCAGGCCGCGAGGATTCCGGCGACCAAGGCGGTCGGTGAGGGGAAATCGATATTCGCCGCGATCCCGTCGGACCCGTTCGCCGACACTCCGAGCGTCCCGGACAACCGTTGCGTGAGCCAGCGCTCGACGCCCTTGGCGGGCACCGCGATCACTTCGGGTGCGAACGGATCCGGTTGCGGCACCGCCGATCGCGCGGCGAGCGCGTCGACCAGAGTGTCCGCGCGCTCGGCCCGATGGATGTGCAGCGGCATGGTCCGTTTATACGTCAGCGACCGGCGCGCAACTCCCCCGGCCCGCCCGCGAAGAGTGAATTGGAACACACCTGTGCGCGAGAGCCGGTCGTGTCACCGCCGACAGCGCGGGGGCGTGTGCCACAGTCTCCCCCCACAGGGGGCTACCGAGAACGAGTCGCGTCGAAAGGCTGGTCCGCGTTCATGAGTGCGAGGGTCCTCCCACTGGTCCCGAAGGACGGGTTCACCGTCCGCCGCGTGGGTGAGCACTGGGAACTGGTCAACGCCCGGCATTACGGGCGTACGGTCGTCCTGCACCGCTGGCCCCGTGATCGGCACTCCGAGGCGTTCGAGCACTGTTACCGCCTCAACGGACGCACCGTCGAGGACCTGCGCGCCGCCTTCCGCTGAGCGGCTCGCCGCGCGCTGGTGAATTCTCCTGCGGTGCAATCGATTCCTTCTCTCCGCGGGTGTCGATGCGATGTATCACATCGGCACGCCGAGCTCAAGACGTGCATCCGGAGCTCAGGTGTGCCATCGTCGTCCCTCGTGCGTTATCCCAAGGCCGCCACCGGGGCCGTTCCCCGCGTGGCCGCAACCGCTTGTGTCCTTGCCGCCGCGGCGATCTTGATCCCCAGCGCGCCCGCCCTCCTGCCCGGCGCCGCGGCGCCGATCGCCCATGCCGCTCCCGGCGGCTGCTTCAACGGTTTCGACTGCGATCTGAGCAACCGGATCCGCAGCGCCGACCAGTACCTGCAGAACCGACCCGGCGTCACCGGATACGTGTTGCGCGATCGCGTGACCGGCGCCGTCTACGCCAACGAGCACGCCGAGGACTCGGTGTGGACCGCCTCCACCATCAAGCTGGCCATCGCCGCGGATCTGCTCAATCGCGCCCGCGTCGGCGCGCTGGTGCTCACGCCCGAGGATCGCGGCCTGATGGAGTCCATGCTGTCGACCTCCAACGACGCCGCGACCGACCTGCTGTGGAACAAGCACGCCGGCCCGGACCGGATGGCCTTCAACAACGCCTTCCGCGCCAACGGCATGGCGAACCTGGTGCCGCTGCCCACCAACGGGCCGCTGTTCCCGGACTGGTCGTACCAGAAGTGCACCCCCGCCGACCTGGACCGGTTGATGAGCCACGTTCTGGACGTCATGCACCCCGACGATCGCGCCTACCTGCTCGATCAGATGCGCCGTGTCGATCCCAACCAGCACTGGGGTGTGTGGGGTGCGGGCGCGTCGATGCGGCCCGGCCTGAAGAACGGCTGGTCGCAGGAGGAGGGCGGCTGGGTGGTCAACTCGGTCGGCTTCGCAGGCCAGGGTGAGCGCTACACGCTGTCGATCATGACCGCGATGGGCGCCGAGGGCGGCTACACCGAAGGCGCCGAGACCGACACGAAACTCGCGGAAACACTGCTCGCCGGGCGCTGACACCCGGGGCGCCGCACCCCGTCGCGCAGCGCGCGGCGGGGTGCGGCCCACACGCCGTAATGCCCTCTCGTCGTGACGCCCGATGACGGGCCGACTACGGTTGAGCCTGTCCGAAGAACCGTGAAGGGGCGAGCCCCGGTCTGTCCCCTGGTCTGTCGAGGAGCACGACGATGAGCACTCAGTCAGTCGAGAACCGTCGTCACCAGGTGGTGGTGATCGGTTCGGGCTTCGGCGGCCTGTTCGGCACCAAGCACCTCGCGCGCGCCGACGTGGACATCACCCTGATCTCCAAGACCTCCACCCACCTGTTCCAGCCGCTGCTGTATCAGGTCGCCACCGGCATCCTCTCGGTCGGTGAGATCGCCCCCGCCACCCGGCTGGTGCTGCGCAAGCAGAAGAACGTCCGGGTGTTGCTCGGCGACGTCACCGACATCGACCTGGAGAACAAGACGGTCAGCTCGCGGTTGCTCAACCACGACACCCTGACCCATTTCGACAGCCTCATCGTGGCGACCGGCGCGCAGCAGTCGTACTTCGGCAACGACCAGTTCGCCACCTACGCACCGGGCATGAAGACCATCGACGACGCTCTGGAGTTGCGCGGGCGCATCCTCGGCGCGTTCGAGGGCGCCGAGGTGGCGACCTCGCAGGCGACGCGCGACCGCCTGCTGACCTTCGTCGTCATCGGCGCGGGCCCCACCGGTGTGGAGTTGGCCGGGCAGATCGCCGAACTCGCCGACCGCACGCTCGAGGGCACCTTCGACAACTTCGACCCGCGCGACGCCCGGGTCATCCTCATCGAGGGCGCGGGCGCGGTGCTCGGCCCGATGGGCCCCAAGCTCGGTGCCAAGGCGCAGCGACGGCTCGAGCGCATGGGCGTGGAGATCCAGCTCAACGCGATGGTCACCGATATCGACGCGCACGGCGTCACGGTGCGCGATGCCGACGGCACCACCCGGCGCATCGAATCCTCGTGCAAGGTGTGGTCGGCGGGCGTGCAGGCCAGCCCGCTGGGCAAGATGCTGGCCGAGCGTTCCGAGGGCACCCAGGTGGACCGGGCGGGCCGGGTGATCGTCGAACCCGACCTCACCATCAAAGGCCACCCGAACGTCTTCGTCGTCGGCGACCTGATGTCGGTGCCCGGTGTGCCGGGCCAGGCCCAGGGCGCGATCCAGGGCGCGACCTACGCCGCCAAGCAGATCAAGGCGGGCCTGAAAGGTCAGCCGCCGGAGGAGCGCAAGCCCTTCAAGTACTTCAACAAGGGCAGCATGGCCACGGTGTCTCGGTTCAGCGCCGTGTGCCAGGTCGGCAAGCTGGAGTTCGGCGGCTTCATCGCCTGGCTGGCCTGGCTGGGACTGCACCTGTACTACCTGGTCGGCTACCGCAGCCGTCTGATCACCTGCATCCAGTGGTTCGTCACCTTCCTCGGCCGCAGCCGCGGTCAGATGGCGGCCACCGAGCAGTGGGTGTTCGCCCGGCTCGCGCTGGAACAGGTCTACGACGATCAGGACGACGCGGACGAACTCCACGCCGCGCTCGGGGCACCACCGTCACCCGGGCGCGCGCCGGGCCGGAAAGCGGCCGATCAGCGCGCGTCCTGAACCTCCGGCGGCGACGTCGCGGTTCGACGCGAACCTGTTGCCGCGGGCTCTGCCCGCCGACGGGCGACCGGGTGACTCGACGACGCCGCCCCCTCGGCCGCCGGCTCCACGACCATTTCGGGCCGGCTCCGGACAGCACCGAGACGACTCCGGCCCGGTCGACACAGGGCCGGGGCCGTTTCTTCATGGTTTCGACGTGTCCGAGAGCCGGTCACCGAGGCCCGTGTACAGACTTCCCCCCGCTTCCAGCGGCAGGCGCGCCGCCGCCAGTCCGAAAGTCTCGGCGGGACGGTCGTCGGGGTAGCGCAGTTCGCTGATCAGTGCGCGGTGCGCGCCGAGCACATCGTCGGTGGCGACGCCCGCGCCGAGTTCCAGCCGGTGCCGGACCAACGGCAGGTCGTCGAGATCGGCGATCAGGTCGCCGCGCCAGCGGCCGTGACGCTCGCCCGTGCGGCCGATCTGTACCTGCTCCCGCAGCCGCAGCCGCGCTCCGGACGCCAGGCGGACACTGGTCACGTTCAGGTGCCCGGCCCCGCCCGCGACGATCATCGCCGGGGTGTCGACGTCGAGATCGCCCCCCTCGGCGACCTCGAAGTGCCAGTGCGCGGAGGACTCGATGGTGCCGCGGCCCGGCAGGGCGAGGGTGGCGGCCACGCCGCGCAGAGTCAGGCGCGCGCGCGGTCCCACGACCACCGTGACACCGATGTGGTCACCGCCCAGCGGGGTGGCGGCGGCGCCGATCAGGTGCACACGATCACCGCCGGTGTGCCGTGCGGTCAGCCCTCCGCGCGCGTCGATGTGTGCGACCCGGCCCGCCTCGGCGACGATGCGGAGTTCGGTGCGCAGCGCGCCGCCGCGCCCGGCCGTCGCTTCCCGGTGCCGCTCGGGTGCCGCCGCCGCGACGCGTTCCACGCTCGGCTCTGTCGCGCCGACGGATGCCGCGGTCGGCTCCCCGACCACGCCGTTCCGAGTCGCCGTGTTCGGCTCCACGGCCGCGCCTCGGCCGATGTCCGCGCCCGGGTTTCCCCGCGCCGGGAGATCAGTGCGCAATGGAGGAGTCGAGCTCTGCCCGCCGATCCGCTTCGGCCGCCTCCGCCAGGTGCGCGCGTACCCAGGCCAGTACGGGGGTCGCGGCAGGGTCTTCGGTGAGCGAGATCAGCGCGGTCGGGCGGCCCGCGCGCACCTTGGCGGCGTCGCGTTCCATGACGCCGAGGTCCGCGCCGACCAGCGGGGCCAGGTCGGTCTTGTTGACCACCAGCAGGTCCGAGAAAGTGACGCCCGGGCCGCCCTTACGGGGCACCTTGTCGCCACCTGCCACGTCGATGACGAATATCTGCACGTCGATCAGGCCGGAGGAGAAGGTGGCGGTGAGATTGTCGCCGCCGGATTCGACCAGGATCAGGTCCAGCGGCGGGTTGGCGGCGATCAGGTCGTCGATGGCGTCGAGATTGGCGGTGATGTCGTCGCGGATGGCGGTGTGCGGGCAGCCGCCGGTCTGCACGGCGGTGATCCGCTCGTCGGGCAGCACCGCGTGCCTGCGCAAGAAGTCGGCGTCCTCGGTGGTGTAGATGTCGTTGGTCAGCACAGCCAGCGACAGTTCCTCGCGCAGCTGTCTGCACAGCGCCGCCACCAGCGCGGTCTTGCCGGAGCCGACCGGCCCGCCGATGCCGATGCGCAGCGGTTCACCGGGGGTCCGCTCGCGCTTCGGGCGATCGTGCGAATGGTCGTGGGGTTCACCGTCGATCAGGTGCGGCGGCATCTCGGGCTCCTTCTTCTCGGTCGGATGTCAGCTGGCGAACAGCGGCATGTCGCGTAGCGGATGGCGCTGTGCCAGCACATCCTGCAGCGGGTCGGACAGAGCGGCCGGGCCGGTCGCGGCCTCGGCGGCGGTGCGGTCGCACAGCTGGGCCAAGCGCACCGTGCACGCGGCCACATCGGCGGGATCGAGCGCGAGCAGGCGCTGGGCGGCCGTGGCGGCGCCGGTCAGGGTGGTGTAGACGACGATGCCCGCGAGATCGGCGGGTGCGATGCCCGCGACCGCGCCGACCGCGCCGAAGGCCGTGGACAGGTGCGGGCGCGGCGACAGGCGCGTCCAATCCTGCTGCGGCCGATCCTGTTGCGGCCGATCCTGTTGCGGCCAGATCTGTTTGGCCAACCGCAACAGGCCACGCCCCTGCGCTCGGGAGGCCGCGCGGGCGGCCGGAGCCAGGATGCGGGCGTCGGCTTCGGCGTCGGCGCGCGACTCGGTGAGTTCCCCCGCGCACACCGCGGCGGCCAGCGACGCGGCCACCAGCCCGGAGGTGGTGATCCGACGGCGCAGGTAGGCCTCGACGGTCGCGAGATCGCGGACCAGTCCGGAGGCGACCGCCTCCTCCACCCCACCGGAATGGACGTGACCGCCGATCGGCAGGCGCGAATCGGCGAGGGCGTACAAGATCGCCCCGGCGTTCACGCTCGTGTCCATTCGCACGATCCTATGTCGGGCGTGTCCTGCGCGCCGGGCGAGTCCGCTGCGCCGCACACCGCCGGGTAGGGGTTTCTACCCGGACCGATCACGGGGAAGCACACGAGACCTGGCCGCGCGTGGGTGCGACGATGCTGTGCAGGAGGAGGATTCGATGAACGCGAGGAATACGGCAGGACCGCGGCGGGTGGGCATCGGCGAATGGGTGGCGCGCGCGATCGCGGTCGTGCTGCTCGTGCCGGTGCGACTGGTCTGGGAAGGCGTGAAGTGGTGCGGGCGAGTGCTCGTCGCCGTCCTGGTCTTCGTGCTCGAGCACGTGCTGGCGCCGGTGGGCCGGTTCGTCCGTGACTGGGTGATCCGGCCGGTGTGGGGCTTCCTGAAGGACATGGTGTGGGGCTGGGCCATCCAGCAGGTGCTGTGGGGCATGGTGCTCACGCCGCTGGGCGCGGCGCTGCTGAACTGGCTGCTGCGGCCGCTGCTGCGGGTGATCGAGGAGTGGCTGTGGCAGTCGATTCTGCGGCCCGCGCTGACCGCACTCGTGCACCACGTCCTCGTCCCGGTCGCGAAGTGGTCGTGGAAGTGGCTGCTCGGCCCGGTGTCGTACGCGATCGCGGTGAGCCTGCGATGGCTCTGGACCTGGTGCGTGGTCGGGCCGCTCGTGCTGCTGTGGCGGTGGGTCCTGCGCCCGCTGTGGATCGCACTTGCCGCGATCCTGTACTTCGGCTGGCGGGGGGCGAGCGCGATCGTCCGGGTGCTCGTCGTCGTGCCGTGCGCCTATCTCTACCGGTATGTGCTGCGTCCGGTGCTGGCCGCGCTCGCCACGGTGTGGCGGGTGTGCGTGGTCGCGCCGGTGAGCTGGGTGCACCGGACCGTCCTGATGCCGATGAACCGGTTCGCCGCGGACATGCTCGGCGCCGTGTTCGGACGCTGACCGCTCGTACGCGGACTCGCCTCGCCGGATGCGGAGGGTTTCGTCCACCGCACCCGGCTTCGGTCCGTACGCCGCCCCGATCCCTGCGTGGCACGGCGATCCCTGCGTGGCACGGCGATCCCTGCGTGGCGGCTCGATCCCCGCACGGCGCGGCGATCCCTGCACGGCGGTCAGCGCCTGGACGCGGTCTTCGCGTCGTCGTGCCCTCGATCGGCCGAACTCCAGGTGAGCACGGCCATGAGCACCAGGATCGCGGCGCCGGCGGCCAGTGCGACGTGCATGCCGTCGACGAACGATGCCCGTGCGGCATCGGCCGGCGGTGAATCCGCGCCGTACTGCGCGAGTGTTTCGCCCAGCGTGCCCGCGTAGTCGCCGCCGGAGCGGAACACCAGCGCCGCCAGCGAACCCAGCAAGGCCAGGCCGAGGGCATTGCCCAGTTCGAAGCTGGTCTCCGAGATGCCCACCGCCGAGCCCGCGCGCTCGGGCGGCACCGAAGCGACGGCGACCTCCGAGACGAGGGTGAAGGCCACGCCGTAACCGACACCCGCGATGGTCGAGCCCGCCAGGTACCAGGCGATGCCCCCGTCCACGCCGACGCCGAGCACCATCAGATTACCGACCGCGGCGGCCAGCAGGGCGACGACGAAGCTCGCCCGCACCCCGAGCAACCTGCTCACCCTGGCCCCGCTCATCGAGCAGACGAACACCGCCACCGCCATCGGGATGCCGAGCAGCGCCGCCGCCAGTGGATCGCGGCCGGTGACCGACTGCAGGTAGACGCTGGTGAGATAGCCCAGCGCGGCCAGCGACATCATGCCGGTCAGGCTCGAGCCGATCGCCAGCCGGAACTGCGGGCGGGTGAACAGGCTCAGGTCCAGCAGCGGCTCGTCGAGCACCTTCTGGCGGCGGACGAACACGATCAGGATCAGCGCGCCGATCACGCCGACGACTATCGCCTCGGCATCCACGCCTTCGGCGGCGGCGTGCTTGATCGCGTAGATCACCGGCAGGATGCCCGAGATCGAGAGCCCGACACTGGGCAGATCCAGCGGGCCGAGCAGACCGGAACGCTGCTCGGGCAACAGGATCGGCCCGAGCACGAGCAGCACCAGCAGCACCGGGACGTTGATCAGGAAGACCGAACCCCACCAGAAGTGGTGCAGCAGCAAGCCGCCGATGATGGGGCCGACCGCCGAGCCACCCGCGAAGAACGCGGTCCAGACGCCGATGGCGGTGGCCCGCTCCCGCGCGTCGGCGAACAGGCTGGTGATCAGCGCCAGACTGGACGGCAGCAGGGTCGCGCCGCCGATGCCCATCAGCGCCCGCGCCGCGATGAGCACGGCGGCGGTCGGGGCGAAGGCGGCCACTACCGAGCCGACGCCGAACACGGCCGCGCCGACGAGCAGGATGGCGCGCCGTCCGACGCGGTCGCCGAGATTGCCCATCGTGATGAGCAGGCCCGCGATCAGGAAGCCGTAGACATCGAGGATCCAGAGTTGTTCGGTCGCCGAGGGATGCAGGTCCGCCGACAGCGTCGGCAGGGCGAGGAACAGCACCGAGACATCCATCGACACCAGCAGCACCGGCAGCAGCAGAACGGCCAGCCCCAGCCAGGCGCGACGGGAGCCGCCCGCGTCCGCTCCGATGCCGGCGGGCCGCTGCGTTTGTGCCTGTGTCATGTCCGAACCTTCCGTGTCACGCGTACACTGTACGCCGGGTGCGGGTACAGTGTACGCAGCGGGGTCTCCGGAAAGCGAGTGGTTATGACAGAGGCGAAGCTCAGTCGCGAGGCGATCGTCGACACGGCGATCACGCTCGCCGACACCGAAGGCCTGGACGCGCTGTCCATGCGTCGCATCGCCGAGCGGATGGGTGTCGGCGCGATGTCGCTGTACCGGCACGTGCCGGGCAAGGACGAGCTGGTCGCGGCCATGACCGATGAGATCGCCCGCCGCTATCCCTATCCGCCTGCCGAAGGTCGCGGCTGGAGCTGGCGCGACCGGGTGCACATCGCCGCGGACGTCGATTGGCAGCTCTACCAGGAACATCCGTGGGTACTGCTCACCTTCGCCACACCCCGGTACAGCTTCGGCCCGCAGAGCCTGGCCTGCCTGGGCTGGCTGGTCGAGGGCTTCGGCGAACTCGGGGTGCCGGTGCGCGAGGCCACCCGGATGGCGTTCACCGTGTGGAACTACATCTCCGGGGCGAGCCTGCCGAATGTGAGCACCGCACTGCTGCGGCGCAAACGCGCCGACCCCGACGAGAACAACGGTTTGCGCGCGCTGCTCGAGGGGCGGCCGCTGTGGGATACGCCCGCAGCGCTCGCCGAGCTGCACGGCGCGGGCAGCGATCAGCTCACCGCCCAGCAATCCCTGCACGACGGGTTGGAGACGATCTGCGACGGTTTCCAGGCGCGGCTCGGGATCGCCGTGCCGATCGAGCGCGCGACCGCGACGAAGCCGTAGGCGACATCGGCGGCACACCGGTGAAGCGGGGGAAGGTGCTGCCTCCCGACGCCCCGCCGGACTGCTGGACGACGCCGGACTGCTAGACGACGAGGGCGAAGGCGAAACCGTCCCAGCCCTTGGCGCCGACGGTCTGCAGCACGGTCGCTTCGAGCCGGGTGTCCTTGCCGAGCAGTTCCACCAGTTCGCGGCCGGCCCGCGCCGACGGGTCGACCGTGTTCGCGTCGGCGAGCGCGCCGTGGCGCACGACATTGTCGACCACGATCACCGTGCCCGAACGCCCCAAGCGCACGGCCCAGTCGACATACACGGGGTTGTTCACCTTGTCGGCGTCGATGAAGACCAGATCGAACGGCTCTCCCTGTTCGGCCCCGAGCGCCGCGAGGGTGTCCAGCGCCGCGCCGACCCGGATCTCGACGCGTTCACCGACCCCGGCCACATCCAGATTCGCGCGGGCGACCTCGGCGTGGCGCGGCTCGTACTCGAGGGTGACAACCCGCCCCCGCTCCCCCACCGCGCGCGCCAGCCACAGCGTGCTGAACCCGCCGAGGGTGCCGATCTCGAGCACGCGGCGCGCCCGCACCGACTTGCCGAGCAGGTAGAGGAACTTCGCCTGCGCCGCGGACACGTCGATCGCGGGCAGACCCGCGGCCGCATTGGCGTCGAGGGTGGCCGCCGAGGAGTCGTCGGCGACCAGGTGCTCCACGACGTAGGCGTCGACATCGGACCAATCGGAAGTCGTCATGACGCAAGTCTGCCACCGCCCCGGACGCCACCGCCGTGACGTGCCCGGACGTCGCTGTGGCTCAGGCGATCCAGGCGATCTGCTCGATCTTCGCGATCGTGGCGACGGCCTGGGCCGCCGCCGTCGCCAGCGCCTTCAGATCGAAGACGGCCTTGGCGAGATCGGCCGATCCCGTCGAGACCTTCAGGCTCGCGGAGGTGATGCCGAACATCGCCCGGGCCGTCGCGGCCACCGCTCCGGTGCCCGCGGTGGCCGGCAGGATGATGGTGACCTCCACGAGCACTTCCGCCAGCGCGGTGAGGATGCCGGGGCTGCCCGGCCAGCGCGCGCTCCGTGCCCCGATCCCGCGGGTGATCCCCGGGCATGGCGAAACCCCGGGATCGTGCACGAATCGGCGGACGCGGCGATGAATTCCGGCGGCCGGGCCCGTCATCACGGTCGTATCGGCCTTCGGGCCGAACCACCGGCCACCTACTCACAGGGAGACTCCGATGACATCCGCTTTCGCTCCGGGCGCACCGTGCTGGTTCGACGTGACCGCACCCGACATCCCGGCCGCCGCCGCGTTCTACACCGGCGTATTCGGCTGGCAGGCACAGGATCTCGGCCCCGAAGCGGGCCACTATACGATCCTGCACCAGAACGGCGTCCCCGTCGCGGGCATCGCGCCCGCCACCGCACCCGACGGCAGCACCGCCCCGCCGGTGTGGACGGTGTACTTCGCCGTCGAGGACATCGACGCCACGGTGGCGGCGGCACGTGCGGCGGGCGCGCGGGTGGAGCTCGAGCCGGTCGATGTCTTCGGGCAGCTGCGTTTCGCGGTGCTGACCGATCCGGCGGGCGCGTCGTACGCGATCGCCCAGCTGATCACCCATCCCGGCACGGCGAACTGGGCCGAGCAGGACAACCCGTGCTGGGTGGAGTACGCCGCATCCGGCTCCCCCGCCGACGCGATGTCCCACTACCGCACCGTGCTCGGCTGGCATCACGCGAACGCGGCATGGGAAACCGCCACCGTCGACCCCTATCAGGCTCTGGCGCCGAGCACGGGCGGGCGTGAGTTCGGCGGCGCGCACGCCGCGGGCGAGGGCGAACCCGCGCCGTGCTGGTCGGTCACCTTCCGCGTCGACGACTCCGACAAGGCGGCCGCGCGCGCGGCCGAACTCGGCGGCGCGATCATCGAGCCCGCGAAGGATCTGCCCGGACCGTCGCGAGTGGGCGTCGTCGCCGATCCGGCGGGCGCGGCCTTCGCGACCATGTCGTTCGGCTGAGCCCGGTCGACACCGACTCCGAGCGTAGGTGTTGACTTCGAGCGCACTCGAAGGACGACACTGGCAGGGTGACGCCCGTCGACACCAACACTAGTACCTACTCCATCGCCGAGACCGCCGAGCGGACCGGTCTGTCCGCGCACACCCTGCGCTACTACGAGCGCGACGGGCTGATGTTGCGGCGGGTCGGCCGCTCGGCCAGTGGACACCGCCGCTACAGCGACCGTGACCTGATCTGGATCGAGCTGGTCACCCGCCTGCGGGCCACCGGGATGCCGATCCGCGACATCAAGCGCTACGCCGAACTGGTCCGTGCGGGCGACGGCAACGAGGCCGAGCGGCTGGCGCTGCTGCGCGACCACCGGCAGCTGGTGCTCGACCAGCTCGCCGAGGTCCAGAACCATCTCGGGGCGATCGACCGCAAGATCGGCATCTACGTCGACCGCCTGGAAAGCCGGGGCTTGACCTAGAGCGCGCTCGAAGGGATTGGATGAGTTCATGACCGAAACACACGCTTCCCTCGACAACCGCACTCTCGGCGCGGGCGACCATGCCCTCGTTGTCTCCGCCCTGGGGCTGGGCTGCATGGGCATGTCGGAGTTCTACGGCGCCGCCGACCAGGCGACCGGCATCGACACCATCCGGCGCGCCCTGGACCTGGGCGTCACCTTCCTCGACACCGCGGACATGTACGGCCCGTTCACCAACGAACAACTCGTCGGGCGGGCGATCGCCGGCCGCCGCGACGAGGTCCAGCTGGCCACCAAGTTCGGCAATATGCGGGGCGAGAACGGCGAATTCCTGGGTGTCAGCGGACATCCCGACTACGTCCGCAAGGCCGCCGACGCCTCGCTGCGGCGCCTCGGCGTCGACCACATCGACCTCTACTACCAGCATCGCGTCGACAAGACGGTCCCGATCGAGGACACCGTCGGGGCGATGAAGGAACTCGTCGAGGCGGGCAAGGTGCGCCACCTCGGACTGTCCGAGGCCGCCGCGGGCACCATCCGGCGCGCGCACGCCGTCCACCCGATCACCGCGCTGCAGTCCGAATACTCATTGTTCACCCGGCATCTCGAGGACGAGATCCTGCCGGTACTACGCGAACTCGGCATCGGCCTGGTCCCCTACTCCCCGCTCGGGCGCGGCATGCTGACCGGGGCGATCACTTCGGCGGGCGACTTGGCCGAGGCCGATTCGCGCCGCCAGGGCCGCTTCCCCCGGTTCCAGGGTGACGCGCTGGAAGCCAATCTCGCGCTCGTCGCCCGGATCACCGAGATCGCCGCGGACAAGGGCGTGACGCCGGGCCAACTCGCTCTCGCCTGGGTGCTCGCGCAAGGCGACGACGTGGTTCCGATCCCGGGTACCAAACGTGTGAAATACCTCGAGGAGAACGTCGCCGCCGCGGGCGTGTCCCTCGACGACAAGGACCTCGCCCGGCTCGCCGAGGCCGTCCCGCGCGACGCTGTCGCGGGAGAGCGCTACAGCGACCTGTCCTCGATCGACGCCTGACGCCGTCGAGGCTGCATCGACCGACGGCTTCGAGAACCGTCGCATCGGAGGTCGCCGTCCGCCTCCACATCCCCGGGTGGCGACCTCCGTCGTCCGCACCGATCAGCCCGACGTATCAGCCGAAGCCGATTCCGGACGGGCGACGGGCCTCGCGGCGGTTCTCGAAGCCGCGAGCAACCGCTCCGGTTCGTCGACGTACAGGCTGATGTGATCGACCCGCGCGATCTTCCTTCGCGCGGGCACGAGCGCGGGAAGCGTGGCGGTGACCGGCGAGGTCAGCGTCAGATCGACCGTGGTGCCGTCCGCGCTGGGGAGGAACAACCGGCCCTCGACGACCGTGGGCGCGGTTTCGCTGAATCTGCTTCGAAGCGAGAGGGATTCGATCGTCGCGCAATCGATCACGGCCACCACGGCTCCGGACTGCCGAAGGACCAGCGACGTACCGGTCAGATAGTGCGGGTGTGTTCGATGCACCGACAGGTATCCGAACAGGGTGATCAGGGACCAGATCGACACGAGAGCCAGCGTCACGCGCAGCCACACCCACGGCAGCAGCAGATGCAGCACCCCGATCTCGACCGCGGTCGCGATCGCGAAGGCCACCGGCAGCGCCAGCGTCCCCCGGCGCGCGTGAAAAACGACGGCCCCCGGCTCGACACCACAGTCGCGACCGCGAATCGCCCGCCACAGCGCCCGATACCCCCGGATCTCGGCCCGGATCACCGGTAGGAAAGGAGACTGCCCCAGCGCCTGCCCCACCGCCGTCCGGAATCCATCGCCCCGGCGCATCCGGACTACGATCACCATCACGAACGCCGTGGCGACAGCCCCCGTCAGCGGTATCTCCAGCACGGCGAACAGTGACAGCGCCTGGCCTGCGGTGATGATTCCGGTCGCCAGCAGAACCGCGTCGACGAGTACGACGAGCACCGTCAGCACCTGCGCGATGTGCTGGAATCGCCGAAACCCTCGCATCGTCATCACGACGTCCCGGAACGAGCGGAGACCTGTTCCAGAAACCGCCGCACGACTTCCCGTTGCGCTCGGTCGGGAACGACCTCCTCCAGCGAGAACGCGCCGGACTCGACACCGGCCGCCTCCGGCATGTCGAACTCGACAAGCCCGCGGCGATGGGATTCGAGCATCCGCCGTACGAGCGCATCGATCTGCGTGGTGGCCGAATCCGGTTCTCGCCCTTCGAGTTCCACCCATTCCGACAGCAATGCCAGATACCCCGCGCGCGATTCGGCATCGGCCAGCATCTCCGCGAAGCCGGTCACGAACTCCGGCTCCGCGCCCGACAGCACGGCGGCTTCGAGCAGATCCCGCTCGAGCCGCAGCATCGCACCGACCGCCGGCGAGGACGCGGAGTCGACGGCGCCGTTCAACGCGGTCGCGAGTTCCCGGGGCAGGGCCGAGATCGGTTGCCCCTGTTCGGCTTCGGCCAGCATGGCGGTCAGCCGGGCGTGACGCCGGGCGAGCAGGGCCTGCTCGCTCTCGACGACCGCGAGCAGCGCCCGCAGATCCGCCAGCACATCGCGCTGGTCCGCACTCGACCTCTCCTCGGCCAGAACGGCGGCGACCGAGCCGAGCGGCACCCCGCTCGAGGCCAGCCACCGGATCCGCATCAGCCGTACGAGGTCACCCATCGCGTACTCGCGATAACCGTTGGCCAGCCGGCGCGGCTCGGCCAGCAGACCGAGCCGATGATAGTGCCGCACCGTCCGTGTCGTCGTCCCAGCGGCCTCGGCGAGTTGCCCTATCCTCATGTGCCCCAGTCTCGACCATGACGTCGCGTCGAGGTCAAGTCCGGTCTCGCGACAGACCGACGGGTCAGAACAGGAAGTAGCGCTGGGCCATAGGGAGTTCGGTGGCGGGTTCCTCGGCCCACACCTCGCCGTCGACGCGGACGGTGAAGGTGTCCGCGTCGACCTCGATGCGGGGCATGGCGTCGTTGCCGGGCATATCCGATTTGGTCACCGCGCGGACGTCCTTGACCGGGGTCAGGCGGCGGCGGACCGCGATGCGATCGGCCAGGCCGTCGTCGATGGCGTGGGCGGAGACGAAATGCAGTGAGGTCGCGGCGGCGACCGGGGCGGCGGCGCCGAACATCGGGCGCGGCAGGACGGGCTGCGGGGTGGGGATGGAGGCGTTGGCGTCGCCCATGGCGGCCCAGGCGATCGCGCCGCCCTTGAGGACGGCGTGCGGGCGAACGCCGAAGAAGGCGGGATCCCAGAGCACCAGGTCGGCGAGTTTGCCGGGTTCGACCGAGCCGATCTCGTCGTCGAGGCCGTGCGCGACGGCCGGGCAGATCGTGTACTTGGCGACGTAGCGGCGGACGCGGTTGTTGTCGGCGGCGCCGTCGCCGGGCAGGGCGCCACGGCGGCGCTTCATGACGTGCGCGGTCTGCCAGGTGCGCATCACCACTTCGCCGATGCGGCCCATGGCCTGGGAGTCGCTGCCGATCATGGAGATCGCGCCCAGATCGTGCAGCAGATCCTCGGCGGCGATGGTCGACGGGCGGATGCGGCTCTCGGCGAAAGCCAGATCCTCGGGGATGGCGGAGCTGAGATGGTGGCACACCATGAGCATGTCGAGGTGCTCGTCGAGGGTGTTGACGGTGTGCGGGCGGGTGGGGTTGGTGGAACTGGGCAGGACGTTCGGGTGCGAGGCGACGGTGATGATGTCGGGTGCGTGACCGCCGCCCGCGCCTTCGGTGTGATAGGCGTGGATGCCGCGCCCGGCGATGGCGGCGAGGGTGTCCTCTACGAAGCCGATCTCGTTCAGGGTGTCCGAATGCAGGGCGACCTGCACGCCGGAGGCGTCGGCCACGCGCAGGCAGGCGTCGATCGCGGCGGGAGTCGAGCCCCAGTCCTCGTGCAGCTTGAAACCCGAGGCGCCCGCGCGCAACTGCTCCCACATGGCGGCTTCGCTCACGGTGTTGCCCTTGCCGAGCAGGGCGATGTTCAACGGCCAGTGGTCGGTGGCCTCGAGCATGCGGGCCAGATGCCAGGCACCCGGAGTGACGGTGGTGGCCTTGCTGCCTTCGGCAGGGCCGGTGCCGCCGCCGATCAGGGTGGTGATGCCGCCGCCGAGCGCCTCGTCCATCAACTGCGGGCAGATGAAGTGGACGTGACAGTCGATCGCGCCCGCGGTGACGATGCGGCCGTTGCCCGCGATGATCTCGGTGGAGGGACCGACCACCAGATCCGGGTGCACACCGGACATGATGTCGGGGTTGCCCGCCTTGCCGATGGCGCTGATGCGGCCGTCGCGGATACCGATGTCGGCCTTGATGATTCCCCAGTGGTCGATGATGATCGCGCCGGTGATCACGGTGTCGGGGGCGCCCTCGGCACGGGTGGCGCGGGACTGGCCCATCGACTCGCGCAGCACCTTGCCACCACCGAAGACAGCTTCGTCACCGGCCAGTCCCGGCCCGCCGCTGCGGTCCTCGGTGATCTCGATCAGCAGGTCGGTGTCGGCCAGGCGCACGCGGTCACCGGTGGTGGGTCCGAACAGCTGCGCGTAGCGGGCCCGGCTCAGTTCGCTCACTGCTGCTCCCCCTCGGGATGGTTCGAATCGTCGAGGCGGCCAGGCGGATTCGGGCCGATGCCGTACACCTCGCGCGTGCCCGCCAGCGGGACCAGGGCAACGCGGTGTCCCAGGCCCGGTTCGAATCGCACAGCGGTGCCCGCCGGGATGTCGAGGCGGTGACCGTGCGCGGCGACGCGATCGAAGTCGAGCGCGGCGTTGGCCTGCGGGAAATGGACGTGGCTGCCGACCTGCACCGGGCGATCGCCGGTATTGACGACGTCCAGTTCGAGGCGTTCGCGGCCCGCGTTGAGCTCGATCACGCCCTCGGCGCAGAGATATTCGCCCGGGATCACGCTGCTGTCCCCTTCACGCGATCGGCCGATGGACGGTGACGAGCTTGGTGCCGTCCGGGAACGTGGCCTCCACCTGGACGTCGTGGATCATCTCCGGCACGCCGTCCATCACGTCCGCGCGGGTGAGTACCGTGCGGCCCGAGGACATCAGCTCGGCGACGGTGCGTCCGTCGCGCGCGCCTTCGAGCACGTGGTCGGTGATGATCGCGACCGCCTCGGGGTGATTCAGCGCCAGGCCGCGGGCCTTCCTGCGCCGCGCCAGCTCGGCCGCGTAGCTCAGCAGCAGTCGTTCCTGCTCGTGCGGCGACAATCGCATCCGGGCTCCTCACCGGTCGGCCGAAGAATGACGGACATTCTGGCACGCCCGCGCCGCTGCCGCCGGTCGAGCGCGGGCGGGTCAGTCCCGCTTGGGCAGGTTCGCCAACCGCACCTGACCGCGCGCGACGACCCGCTCCTGCTCGTCGGTGATGACTACCTGCCACAGCTGCTGGGTGCGGCCGCGATGCAGCGGGGTCGCCTCACCGCGCAGCACGCCCTCGCGCACCGAGCGCAGGAAATCGGTGTTGTTGTTGACGCCGACCACGGTCCCCCGCTCGCCGTACCAGACCGAACCCGCCACGCTGGCGAGACTTTCCACGACGGTGCAGTAGACGCCGCCGTTGACGATGCCCGCGGGCTGGTACAGGTGCGACTTGACGGTCCACTCGCCCGCCACGCGGTCGGGACCGACCTCGGTGTAGCGCAAGCCGATCAGGTCGGTGAAGGTGCCCAGTTCGGCGTCGACCTTGTTCAGCGCCTCCGGCGTCAGGGTGGTGAAACTCTGCTCTGTCATGCGGTCCAGCTTTACACCACACGAAACCGCGGCGCGGAGGGGGCCGCCCGGGCCGCGGGTCGACCGGAACGAAGCGGCGGGCCCCACCTCGTGGGACCCGCCGCGGCATGGATCGGGGGTCACTGCAGCCCTCAGGACTCGCACGCGATCCTTACGCCACCACGAACTATAGGGCAGGCTTACCTAACTTTCAAGAGCGCACGCACTGCCTCGCGCCGCCAGACCACGATCCCCGAGCGCTGTCAGCAGCGCCTGACCGCGCCGAGCGCCCAGCATCGAGTCCGTGCGCGCCAGATCCGGAACATAAGTGGCCGCGCCGACCACGGATTCGCCGACCAGCGACCGGAATCGGCGGCCACTCAGTCGCGAGCAGCGCGCCAACCCGTCGTAGACCAGCGTCAGCGACGCTTCGCAGCGATGCGCCAGCCAGACCGCCACGGCCCGCTCGCACGGCAGCGCGACGACGCCCGGACGGCCCGCCATCGGGTCGCCGTCGAGCACGCGCAGCATGGTGTCCTCGAGGCCCGCCCAGTCCAGGCCGCCGTCGTTGTCGTTGTGCACCCACAGGTTCTCCAGCCCGGGATCCCAGGCACGGCCGTCCATCACCCACAGCGCGGCCACCCGGCCGACGATCGCGTGCACGAGCGCGGTCGCGACCACCTCGGCGGCGATGTCGGCGCTGCGCATCTCGGCGGCGTGCCTGCGGTACATCATCTCGATGCGGCCCTCGCGCACCCCCTCCGACAGCTTCCACCAGCGCCGACGACCGTGCTCGGCGACCGCGGCCACGGCGTAAACGCGGGGATGATCCGGCTGCAGGGCACGCAGCCGCGCACTCGTGCGCTCGAACACCGAGTCGGCGTAGTGAGCGGAGAAACCGGTCAGGGTCTCGGTCATCGAAGCTCCTCGGGTCGGCTCCGGAATGAGGGAGTCGGAGCAGAAAAGATAGGTTAGGCTTACCAGACCTGACCGCGAGGCACCAGAGTCGATACACACCCGAAGAATCAACAGGAGCACGTCGTCGCCGTGACAACACTGGCCACTGTGCGGCGACGCCGCCGTACCGGACTGCTGGTCCTGTTCGCTCTCATGGCGCTGAGCGCGCTCGCCGGTGTCGCCGTCGGTGCGCGCGCCATCGCCCCGGCCGAGATCTACGACGCCCTGGTCCACGCCCTCGGCTGCGCGGGCGGGCCCTTCGCCTGTCCCGCGGAGTCCTCGATCGAGGAGATCGTGCGCGGCTACCGGATTCCGCGGACCGCGCTCGCCCTGATCGCCGGGCTCGCGCTCGGGGCGACCGGCGCGCTGATCCAGGGCTACACCCGCAATCCGCTGGCCGACTCCGGCCTGCTGGGACTCAACGCGGGCGCGGCCTTCTTCGGCGCGCTCAGCGTCTGTCTCTTCGGCTTCACCGATCCCGGGCAATACATCTGGTTCGCGATGACCGGTGCGCTGATCGCCGGCCTGATCGTGTTCGGCGCGTCCTCGATCGGAGGCGGCAGGGCCGGACCGCTGAGCCTGGTACTGGCGGGCGCGGCGGTCACGGCGTTCCTGCAGGCGATGACGCAGGCGGTGGTGCTGTTCGACGCGTCCGTGCTCGACACCTACCGGTTCTGGGTGGTGGGCACGGTGGCCGGACGCGACGCCGCGGTGTTCTGGCAGGTGCTGCCGTTCATCACGATCGGCGCGGTCATGGCACTGGCCGCCGCGCCCGGGCTCGATCTGCTGGGACTCGGCGACGACGTGGCGCGCGGGCTGGGGGTGAACGTCGAGCGCAGCCGGGCCTTCGGACTCGCCGCGGTCGTGCTGCTGTGCGGCGCGGCCACGGCGGCGGTCGGGCCGATCGCGTTCCTGGGCCTGGTCGTCCCGCATATCGCGCGGCGTTTCACCGGACCGGATCACCGGTGGCTCATCCCCTACTCGGCGTTGATCGGCGCCGTGCTGCTGTTGTTCGCCGACACGCTCGGCCGGGTGGTCACCCGGACCGGGGAGATCCAGGCCGGAGTGATGCTGGCGATCCTCGGCGCGCCGTACTTCATCGCGCTGGTGCGTCGCAAGAAGATGGTGAGCTTGTGAACGGCCGCGTCGCGGATCCCGTCGTCCTCGCCGAGGCGGAGTCGCAGCCCCTGCGCGCGGTTCGCCCGGCGCTTCGGGTCGGACCGGTGTCGCTGGTGCTGCGCCCACGCATGGTCGTGATCGTCATGCTGCTGGCCGCGCTGGTGTTCGTGTTGTTCTGCCTGGACGTCGCCTTCGGCGAGACCACTGTGCCGCTGGGGCGGGTGCTCGACGTGCTCGCCGGCGGCGGCACGCGGTCGCAGCGCTACATCATCCTGGATTCGCGACTACCGCGCGCGCTCACCGCTGTCGTGGTGGGCGCGGCGCTGGGACTGGCGGGCGCGATCACCCAGTCGATCCTGCACAATCCGCTGGCCAGTCCCGATCTCCTCGGGGTGACCACCGGAGCGAGCCTCGGCGCGGTCGCGGTCCTGGTCTTCGCGGGCATCGGGTCGACGGGCCTGGCGGCCACGGTCGGCGCGCCGCTGGCCGCGCTCGCCTGCGGCCTGCTCACCGCCGTGCTGATCTATCTGCTGGCATGGGGACGCACCGCGGGCAACGGGCACGGCGCCACCGGACTGCGGTTCGTGCTGATCGGCATCGGCGTGAACGCGCTGCTCGCGGCTTGCCTGAGCTGGCTGGTCGCCCAGGCGGACACCGAGGACGCGGCCCGCGCCCAGCAGTGGCTGGCCGGATCGCTGAACTTCGCCGACTCCAGGGCGCTGGTCCCCGCCGCGCTGGCGCTCGGCGTGGTCACCGTGGTCGCGCTTTGCTCGGCGCGCACTCTGGCCGCCATGCGCATGGGCGAGGACACCACCCGGGTGCTGGGCGTGCGCGTCCAGACCCAGCAGGCGATCCTCATCGGCGCGGCGGTGGTCGCCGCCTCGGTGGCGACCGCGGCGGTCGGTCCGGTCGGCTTCGTGGCACTGGCCGCGCCGCAGATCGCCCGGCGGGTGTTGCGCACGCCGGGCGAGCCGCTGATCGGGTCGCTGTTGATCGGCGCGGTCCTGGTGGCGGGGGCCGATGTGGCCTCGCGGACGCTGTTTCCGGTCGATCTGCCGGTGGGTGTGGTCACCGCGGGCGCGGGCGGACCGTTCCTGCTCTACCTGCTCGTGCGCATGAATCGGAAGGCGACGCTGTCATGACCGAGATCCCCACCACGGCGCGAGCGCATCGGCCGCATCGGCTGGGCGCCGAGGACGTCCGCCTCGGCTACGGCGATCGGATCATCGTCGACGGGCTCAGCCTCGACATCGAGCCGGGCGTGGTCACCACCGTCATCGGACCCAACGGCTGCGGCAAGTCCACGCTGCTGCGTTCGCTGGGCAGGCTGCTGCGCCCGAGCGCGGGCCGGGTCGTCCTCGACGGCAAGGCCATCTCGTCGATGAAGACCAAGGACGTCGCCCGGATCGTGGGCATGCTGCCCCAGACCCCGGTCGCCCCCGAGGGCCTGACGGTGGCCGATCTCGTCGCTCGCGGCAGGCATCCGCACCAGTCCTGGCTGCGGCAGTGGTCGGCCGACGACGAGACCGAGGTCATGGCGGCACTCGATCAGACCGGCATCGCCGACCTGGCCGACCGGCCGCTCGACGAACTCTCCGGCGGCCAGCGCCAGCGCGCGTGGATCTCGATGGCGCTGGCCCAGGGCACCGACATCCTGCTGCTCGACGAGCCGACCACCTACCTGGATCTGGCCCACGCGCTCGAGGTGCTCGACCTGGTCGACCGCCTGCACGAAGAGCTGGGCCGCACCGTGGTGATGGTCCTGCACGATCTCAACCTGGCCATCCGCTACAGCGACCGGCTGGTGGTCATGCGCCAGGGCCGGATCATCACACAGGGCTCCCCCACCGAGATCATCACCACCGACTTGTTGCGCGAGGTCTTCGCCCTGCGGGCGAGAGTGCTCGAGGATCCGGTCTCGGGTCGGCCGATGGTCGTCCCGATCGGCGCGCGCAATGTCCTGCCCGGTATCGGCCGGACCCCGGCGGGCACAGACGGCGCGGACTCACCATCGCCGGTTCCGCCGGCGGATATGACGAATACCATACCGGTAACCAGATAGTTACGACAGGGTGTAGTACGCATTTGCGTCGTTGAGTCCGTAAACTCGAAGGATGGCAGGTCTTGGTGAACTCGAGAAGGCGGTCATGGACCAGTTGTGGTCCAGCGACCAACCGCAAACCGTCCGGCAGGTGCACGAGGCACTGGCCGCGCGCCGCGAACTCGCGTACACCACGGTCATGACCGTGCTACAGCGCCTGGCGAAGAAGAATCTGGTGGTCCAGCGGCGCGACGATCGAGCGCACCGCTACGCGCCCGTGCACACCCGCGACGAACTGGTCGCGAGCCTGATGTTCGACGCTCTCCAGCAGGCCGACGAGGCGGGCAGCCGCGCCGCCGCGCTGGTGCACTTCGTCGAGCAGGTCGGTCCCGACGAGGCCGATGCGCTGCGAGAAGCCCTGGCCAGGCTCGAGGCCGCCGAAGGTACCTCACCGCCGCTCGACTGAAGCGGCGAGCCGACCGGGTTAGGATGTGGTCGGCCAACCGCCCTGGGACGCACAACGAGGTGCGTTCCCGGTCCCCACAACGCAGTGAGCTGAGTCGATGAACGCAACCGCGCCGGTCTTCGCCGGACTCGCCTTGCTTCTCGCGGGCCCCGCGCCCGCGTTGCTCAGCCGTGCGACATGGCCGTACCGCACACCCCGCGCCGCGCTGGTGCTCTGGCAGGCCATCGCCCTGGCCGCCGTGCTCAGCGCCTTCGGTTCCGGCTTGGCCATCGCCGCGGAACTGCTCGTGCCCGGCCCGGACGGGCGTCCCACCACGTCCCCGACGCGTGAGATCGATGCCCTAGGGCTGCCACTGTGGCTGGCCTACGTGCTGGTCTTCGCGCTGACCCTGATGGTCGGCGCGCGGCTGGTGTTCTCAATCGTCCGCGTCGCCGTGCACACCCGGCGCCGCCGCGCCCGGCACCGGATGCTGGTCGACCTGCTCGACCAGAGCGGACCTCGCCGCCACGCCCACGACATCCGTGTCCTGGCCGCCACCGAGCCCATCGCCTACTGCCTGCCCGGCCTGCGCAGGCGCGTCGTGCTCAGCGAAGGCACCCTGACCAAGATGGACGGCCCGGAGATCACCGCGATCGTCAGCCATGAGCGCTCCCATCTGCGCGCCCGCCACGACCTCGTCCTCGAGGCGTTCACCGCGGTGCACGAGGCCTTCCCCCGGGTGGTGCGCAGCAAGGCCGCACTCGGATCGGTGAAGCTGCTCATCGAGTTGCTCGCCGACGATTCCGCGGTCAAGGTCACCGGCCCCACCCCGCTGGCCCGCGCGCTGGTGGCATGCGCGAAATCCACCGCCCCGCAGGGCGCTCTGGCCGCGGGCGGGCCGACCACGCTGATCCGCGTGCAGCGGCTCGGTGATCGCGTCAACGGTGGCGATGTGCGCATCGCCACTGCCGCATATCTCGGTTCGATGGCCATCCTGGTGGTGCCGACCCTCGCGGTCGCGGTACCCTGGCTAGTCGAACTGAGTCGATTGTTCGGTCACTGAACTGTTGGACCCTGGGTCCTGAACGTTGTTCACGGACCGTCCGACGACCGAACCGACACCCCGACGACTGTTCGCCGAGCGGATCCACCGCCCGAGCAACGAACGGTTTCTCACCGCGAGGCCTGATATCCACCGGCCACCCGCGGGCGCACCCTCCGCAGCGACGATCGCAACGGTCCGGCGCGCGCACGGCCCCGCTCCCCGGCGTGGCCGACCCGAGCGGCGCCCGAGGGCACCGCACCGAGAAAGGCTTCACCCATCTCCGTAACCACTACGCCCGACGCCGCGACGCCCACCGTGTCCTTCGCGTCACTGGGCCTGCCCGCCGTGCTCGTGCAAGCGCTACGCCGCGGCGGCATCGACGCACCCTTCCCCATCCAGGCCGCGACCGTCCCCGACGCGCTCGCGGGCAAGGACGTGCTCGGCCGCGGTCCCACCGGCTCCGGCAAGACGCTGGCCTTCGGCCTGCCCATGCTCGTGCGACTGGCGGGCAATGCCGCCGCGCCGCGCCGCCCCCGCGGCCTGGTGCTGGTTCCGACCAGGGAGCTGGCCGCCCAGATCGAGCGCGCGCTCGACGAACCCGCCCTCTCCCTCGGTCTGCGGGTCGCCTCCGTGGTCGGCGGCGCGCCGATCAAGCGGCAGGCCGACCGCCTGGCGCGCGGTGTCGATCTGCTGATCGCCACCCCCGGCCGGCTGTCCGACCTGATCTCCCAGGGCGCGGCCGCCCTCGACGACGTGCTGATCACCGCGCTCGACGAGGCCGATCACATGGCCGACATGGGCTTCCTGCCCCAGGTCACCCGGCTGCTCGACCAGACCCCGAGGAACGGCCAGCGGCTGCTCTTCTCGGCCACCCTCGACGGGGAGGTCGACAAGCTGGTCAAGCGCTACCTGCACAGCCCGGTCACCCACTCCACCGCGCCGCCCGCGGCTTCGGTGTCGACCATGTCCCATCACCTGTTGTTCGTGCGTAAAGCCGACAAGCGCGACGTGATCACCGAGATCGCCGCCCGCGAGGGCCTGACGATCCTGTTCGTGCGCACCAAGCACGGCGCGGACCGGCTCGCCAAGCAGCTGCGCGCGGCGGGCATCGCCTCCGGCGCCCTGCACGGCGGCAAGGCGCAGAACAACCGCACCCGCACGCTGGCGGCCTTCGCCGACGGCTCGGTTCCGGTACTGGTCACCACCGACGTCGCCGCCCGCGGCATCCATGTCGACGGGATCTCGCTGGTCGTGCACGTCGACCCGCCCGCCGAAGCCAAGGCCTACCTGCACCGCGCGGGCCGCACCGCGCGGGCGGGCGAGGACGGCGTGGTGGTCACCCTGGTGACCGAGGACGAACGCGCCGACGTCACCAAGATGACCCGCAAGGCCGGCGTCGAGGTCGTCGGGGTCGAGGTCCGCGCGGGACATCCCGCGCTGCGCGACATCACCGGCGCGCGTACGCCGTCGGGCATCGCCATCCCCGCCCCCACCCCGCCCGGCAACCCGCACGCGGGCAGCGGCGCGAGCCGTGGTGACGGCGCCGGACAGCGCCGCGCGCCGTCGCGTCGCGGCCGGTCCGGTGGCCGGGCAGGCGCGGCCGCGGGCAGCCATGCCGACCGCCCCGCGTCGGCGGGCCGATCCGGCGGCAAGCCCGCCTCCGCCCGTACCGACGGGTCGGCGGGCACGCCGCGTGCCCGCCGCGGCGAGGCCGCGGTGGGTGGCGAGCGACGCGCACCGCGTACCGGCGAGGGCGGCCACACCGGCCGCAACCCGCGCGCCGTACGGAGCGCGGGCGCTCCCGTGGGCGGACGCCGCCGGGCGCAGGGCTGATCCTGTGCCGGTTACCGACTCCCGCGGGTATCGGTAACCGGCACCATCCCGGCGGCGTTCTGCTCGATGCTCGGCTGCTCCTGCCTCCCGGTGAGCAAGGCGGGCGCCAACGCGGCGGTCGCGGTCGCGGTCGCCGCCGAGGCGCCTGCGACGGCCCAGCCGACGGGCCCCAGCGGGCGGCATCCGAAGTAGGTGCACACCACCGGGGTCATGACGACGGTGCCGAGAACCGCCCCGCTCGCGGCGATGGTCACCCAGACCATGGGGCTGCGATAGCCGGAGACCAGTGTCTGACCGAGCTGGGTGCCGATGAGGGCCACCAGGCCGATCGTCGCGGCGCGACGCCGGGTGCCGGTGTAGCGCCCGATCGTCCAGGCGACCGATGCTCCCGAGGCAGTGGCGATACCACGCACCGAAAGGGTCCGCATGAGGTCGGCCCCGAGTCCGGCGGGAGCGGTTTCGGCCAGCCGATCCGACGCCAGGCGAGCCAGCGCTTCCGGATCGTCGGCGCCCTCCGGGTCGGTGGTGTCGCGATCGGGCGAAAGTGCCAGCGCCATCGCGGGGAACATGTCGGTCAGCATGTTCACCAGCAGGAATTGGCGAGTGCCCAGCGGCGCCCTGCCGCTGAGCGCGGTGCCGTAGAGAGTGAAGGCCACTTCACCCGCGTTACCGCCCACCAGCACGCCCACGGCATCGGTCACCCGTCGCCACATCCCACGCCCCTCCACGATCGCGTGCAGAAGTGCCAGCGGATCGGGCCTGGTCAGCACCAGATCGGCGGCATTGCGCGCGGCCACCGATCCGTGTGCGGCGACGCCGATTCCGATGTCGGCCGTCCGAATGGCCGCGGCGTCGTTGCTGCCGTCGCCGGTCATCCCGACCACGTGGCCCGCACGGCGCAGCGCGTCCACGATCCGGACCTTCTGCGCGGGATCGATGCGAGCGAAGACGGTACTGCGTTCGATCAACTCGCTCTGCGCGGTCTCGTCCAGTCCGTCCAGGTCGGCTCCGGTGGTGACCTCGACCGCTTCGATGCCCAGCTGCCCGGCGACGGCCTGCGCCGTCACCGGATGATCGCCGGTGATCATCCGGACGCTGATCCCGTTGCGCAGCAACGCGTGCACCATGGCCCTGGACTGCGGGCGCGGGATGTCGGCGAGGCCGAGGAAGCCGAGCAGGGTGAGTTCACCGACCATGCGTTCGACATCGTCGGGTTCCCGGGAGAGGTCGCGACGGGCGACCACCAGCACGCGCAGGCCCTGCTCGGCCAGCTCGCGCACCATCCGTTCGGCGCGTTCGCGCCGCTCGTCGTCGAAGGGTTCCGTGCCGCCGTCCGCCGCGCGCACCCGGGTGCACCGGGCGAGGACGATCTCGGGGGCGCCCTTCACGATCAGTCGCAACTTGCGGGTGATGCGGCCGAGCGCGGCCGCGTAGCCGCGATTGGACTCGAACGGGATCTCCTCGATCGAATCCCACCGATCGTCGCCGCCGAGAACCGCGGCGGCGTCGAGCACCGCGCGGTCGGTGGCGTGCACGACCGGGCCGTCGTCGGGATCCGGGCATGCCCTGGCGGCGGTCCGCAGTAGCCTGCGCGCGTCCTCGGAGTCGGCAGCCGGGGACCACTGTTCGTCCACGTCCGCCAAGGCGGCCAGACGCAGCCGTCCTTCGGTCAGCGTGCCGGTCTTGTCGAAACACAGGGTGTCGACTCGTCCGAGGGCCTCCACGGTGCGACTGGCCCGGACCAGCACCCCGTAGCGCGACAGCCGGCGGGCCGCGGCCAACTGGGCGACGGTCGCCACCAACGGCAGCCCTTCGGGCACCGCGGCGACCGCCACCGCCACACCGTCGGCGATCGCGGTGCGCAAAACCCTGCCACGCAGCACGCCGAGGATCGTGACCACACTGCCGCCGGTGAGCGTCAGCGGCAACGCCCGATCGGTCAACTGCCGCAATTGCGCCTGCACACCGCCCTTTTCGGGCGGCACGGCGCCGGACGCGGCGCGCCCGGCCTGGGTTTCCGCGCCGACGGCGACGACGACCGCGCGTCCGGTCCCGTTGACCACCGTGGTGCCTTCGAAGAGCATGCATGTCCGATCGGCCACCGCCGCGCCGGGCGCCGCGGCCACGTGCTTCTCGACGGTCACCGACTCACCGGTCAGTCCGGATTCGTCCATCTCGAGGTCGTCCGCCCGGAGCAGCCGGGCATCCGCCGGGACCACCTCACCCGGCCGCACGACGATGACGTCCCCGATCGTCAGCAACGCCGCGGGCACCTCGCCGTCCTGCGCGGGCGCCGAGTAAGCCACCGCGGCGTTCTCACCGCCGCGTTCCACCAGCCGGCCGGTGAGACGCTCGGTTTCCAGCAGCCGGTGCAGCGCCCGCTCGGCGCGCTGACGCTGCCGCGCGGAGACGACCGCGTTGACGGCCAGGACCGACGACAGCAGCATGGCGTCCGACAAGGAGCCGAGAATCGCGGTCGCGATCGCACCCACCCCGAGGATCGGCGTCAACGGATCGGCCAGTTCGCCGCGCAGATGCCGCGCGAACGACGCCGACGACGACAGCACCGGAAGGCTCCGCGCGCCCCCGGTGCTCCGCTCGGGTACCGGCACCGGCTCCGGCAACCGAGCCAGTACCTCGTCGGGTTCGAGCGAGTGCCAGGGCAGCGACGGTGCGAGCGTGATCTCCGGTTCGGCGCGCACCGCGCGCCACCCGGTGAAAGCGCCGGTGATCAGCGCCGTGGAATGCGCCGCGGTCATCGGCACCGTGCTGTTCTCCCGCTCGGGCGCCACGGCCAGCAGCAGTCCGCCCAGCGCCGCCGCGGACAGGGCCAGCGAACGGCCGCGTTCGCTCATCCGGCGGGCCGGGGCGACCGCGGCGAGCACTCGATGCACCTGGGTCATGTCCCGGCAGACCACGTCGGCGGCCCACGGGATCTGCCATGTTCCGTGGTCGCGGCGCGCCAGCCCGATCGCGACATCGGCAGCGGCCATGGCCTTGTGAGCGCGCGGGCTCAGAACCGCGACCATGTGCCCGTCTCGTTGCAGCTCGCGCACGATCTTGCTCATCGACCGCGAGCGATCGACGAACTGATCGGACAGTGAACGCAGATCGGCTGTGTCGGCGCGTCCGGTGAGCACCACCCGCAGCCCGGCGGCGCGCGCCTGTTGCAGCAGCAGATGCGCCCGCTCGTCGAGTTCTCGTCCGATGAGCACTTTTCCGACCGGCTCTCCGGCCTCGCGCAGTTCTCGCCACACCGGACGCGAGGTCAGTCCCCGATCGGGGTGCCCGGTCCCGACATGGACCAGCATCAGGGCGGCGTCGTCCTGTGTGTCGCTGTGCCACAGCAGTCGTTGGGCGGCGCTCCACACCTTCGTGCGCGTCCACCGCTCGCCCGCGGGTGCCGTGTCGGCAGGTTCCGCGGCGAGCACCAACCGTCGAGAGGTCAGCAATGTCTCTCCGTCGACGACCAGGGCGGACAGCCGATCCAGGCGCCGCCAGATCCCCGGATGCAGGGTCAGCGCGCCCGCTCGCGACATCATCACCGACACGGTGGAGCCGTACGCCTCGCGGCAGGCACGCGCCGCCTTGGGAGCGCCGAGTTCCAGCGCGCCCGTGGTACCGAGGACACCGCGCCCGCCCAGAATCGTGGCCAGCGCCCCGGCCATCGAGCCCGCCGCGACTTCGTCCGCGACGCGCTCCACCGGACCGAGGGGCGCGTCCGCCGGCCTGGCGCGTGACGCGAGCGCGACGGGCACCGCGGGTGGGCGGCTGCCCATCTCGGCTTCCCATTGCTGCCACCGGGCATAGCGCGCCAGCGCCTCGGTGAACACCAGACTTCGTTGCACCGTGTCGACCATCAGGTCGGCGACCCCGCGCGCCGCCCGGTCGCCGAGGGCGTTTCCCAGGGCGCTGGTCGTGGTGAGCAGCAGATCGGTCCGGGGACGTCCCAGCCGTTGTTCCAGCCGCCTGCGCACGCGCGGCTGGGTATCGGTGAACGCCGCCGCCGCGCGCAGCGCGCGTGCGGGGCCGCGCAGCGGCAGCAGCGCGCCTGCCCCCGAGACAGCCATCGCGCACACGTCGCCCGCGACCTGGATTCCGGCCGACAGCACCGGTTCCCGGTCGTCGGGGTGCTCGACGGTGCGGTTCCAGTCCAGATCGTCGACCTCGGCGTCGGCCTCCACCGATTCGATGGCCGACAGCAGCTCGGGCACATCCTCCGCACCTTCGGCGAGTGCCACGACGACATGACCGGTGACCGCGTTCACCCGCCACCACCGCACCGCGTCCCGCCGGGACAGATGCTCGGCCAGCGCGCGCACGACCGCCTCGCCCTTGTCGCTCGCCAGCCCCCGTACCTCGACCGTCGCCCGGTCCCTGTGCAGCGCCACCCGGCGCTGCGAGCGGCGCGCATGCGGATCGAGCAGGGCGCCGAATTCGTGACCCAACCCCACACCGCGACCGAACTCCACGACCGAGGCCCCCGCCCTGGCACCCGCCTCCACCACCCGTATCGGTGCGTCTACCGCGGTCACCGTCGCCTGCGCGGCGATTCGCACGCCGGCGCGGGCCAGATCTGTCACGACTGTGCGCGGTGCCTCGAACCACCAGGACGAGACCGCATCGCGCAATGTGAAAGCCATGATGGGCGCCTACCCCGGCCGTCGAGGGCAAAACGGGTTCACCGGGATCAGGTGTTTCGGTCCGCGACCTGCGGGTAGGCGACCGGAGCTTGCGCTGTGCCACCTACCCGAGGAATCCGATGACAGCGAAAGGGATGGGCCCCGCATGACATCCATCTGGTCGACAGCCGATGACACCGTGACGCGCCCGCCGCTGCCGCCAGGGCAGCGGCACGATGTCGTCGTGGTCGGCGCGGGCCTGACCGGTCTCGTCACGGCACTGCTGCTCGCCGAGGCAGGCAGAGACGTGGTCGTCGTGGAAGGCAGGCGGATCGGGGTCGGCACCACCGGCCTCAGCACCGGCAAGGTGAGTCTGCTGCAGAGCACCCGGGCCGGCCGGATCGCCGAACACTGCTCCCTCGACGCGCTGCGCACCTACCTGGACGCCAATCGGGCCGGCCAGCGCTGGCTGCTCGACTACTGCGCGTCGCACGCGGTCGACGTGCAACACCGGGCCGCGATCACCTACGCGCAGACCGCGGCCGCCGGCGACGACATCCGCGCCGAGCACGAGATCACCCGCGCGGCCGGTCTGCCGACGGAATACGTCCACGAACTCGACACGCCGTTCCCGTCCTTCGGCGGGGTGCGCCTGCCGGACCAGGCCCAGCTGGACCCGATGGCCGTTCTGCTCGCATTGGCCGCCGACCTGGATGCTCGGTCGATCCCGATCTACGAGTCGACCCGAGTGCAAGGCGTGGGGTGGGAACCTCGGGGCGACCACCTCGTCCGCACCGATCAGGCCGACCTGCGCGCCGGAACGGTGATCCTGGCGACCGGCGCCCCCATCCTCGATCGCGGCGGCTTCTTCGCGCGCCTGACCGCCCAGCGCTCCTATCTCAGCGCGTTCCGTGTCGGCGAACCGATACCGGGCGAGATGTTCATCAGCGCGGACTCGCCGACCCGGTCGCTGCGCACGGTCCCGGCCGAGGACGGGGAACTGCTTCTCGTCGGCGGCAACGGTCACGAGGTGGGGCGCGCCGAGAACACGACCGAACTGGTCGAGGACCTGGTCGATTGGACACAGCGCGTGCTGCCCACCGCCGAACCGATCGCGCACTGGTCCGCGCAGGATTACACACCGGTCGGCGAACTGCCCTATGCCGGACCGCTGTTACCCGGGAGCGATCGCATCCTGATCGCGACCGGCTACGCCAAGTGGGGGCTGACCAACGGCGTGGCCGCCGCGCTGGCACTGGCCGGGCACATCACCGGCGCGACGCCTGCCTGGGCGCCCGTCTTCACGACATGGCGACCGCCCGCCCTGCACGCGATCACCTCGACTGCCTCGGCCAATACCGCTGTGCTGCAATACCTCACCGCGGGGTGGCTGAGCGGCATGCGCGGTGACGAACCCGATGACCGGCCCGCCGAAGGGTGCGGACGGGTGCGCAGGCAGGGGCTGCGGCCGGTCGCCACCGCGACGGTGGACGGGGTCACTACTTCGGTGTCTGCGGTCTGCCCGCACCTGTACGGCGTCGTTCGATGGAATTCGGCGGAGAAGTCCTGGGATTGCCCGTTGCACGGGTCCCGATTCGCCGCGGACGGCAGCGTCCTCGAGGGGCCCGCCACCCGATCGCTCATGCCGTAGTGCGCCGGATCGCGCGGTGAGCGATCATCCGGTCTGGTCGATCGTCGCGGCCCTCGCCGCGGCCGCGATGTTCGCGGTGGCGGCGGTGGCCCAGCAACGGGCCGCGGCCGCGATCGCCGACGACGAGCCGCTCGTCGGCTCCCTGGTGCGTAATCCGCGGTGGCTGGCCGGAATCGGCGCGGACGCGGGCGGCTACGGATTGCAGGTGGCCGCGCTCGCGCTCGGTCCGGTGCTGATCGTGCAACCGCTGTTGGTGACCGCACTGGTGTTCGCGCTCCCGCTCTCGGCCCGCATCGACGGGCGGCGCGTAGCGGCCCGCACCTGGTGCTGGGCCGTTCTGCTCATCGTCGCGCTGGCCGCCTTCCTGCTCGTCGGCGCGCCCACCGCGGGCAATCCGTCTGCGCCGCTGCGCGATTGGCTGGCGCCCCTGGCCGTCCTGCTCGGCGGCATCCTGGTGGCGGTGCTCCTCGCGAGCGCCGCGCGCCGGACTTCCGACGGCACGGGCGCCCGCGCCGCACTGCTGTTCGGCGCGGCAGGCGGCGCGCTGTTCGGTGTGACCGCCGCCCTGACCGATTTCGTGGCGGGCCGGTTCGCCCACGGCCTCGACGCGGTCGTGAGCAGCTGGCAGACCTGGGCACTGATCGCCGCCGGCCTCGCCGGTGTCTACCTGCAACAACGCGCTTTCCAAGCGGGCAGCCTCACCGCCGCGCTGCCTGCGGCCACCGTGGCCGAACCGCTGGCGGCCGCGTTCCTCGGTCTCACCGTGCTCGACGAGAGCCTGCGCACCGACGGCCTCGCGCTGGTCGTGGTGCCGCTGACGGTGATCGTCCTGTGCGCCGCCGCGGTCGCCCTGGCGCGCGCCGAAGCCGCCGAATGAGGCCGTCCCGCCCCATCTTCTCCCGCTGTGCGCGCACTCCTCGAGGAACACGGCGCGCCCGCCCGCTCGTCGTTACTATCGGTCGAGTGCAGTTCCTCCCCGGACACCAGCCGCCCTACGACCTGACCTACGACGACCTCTTCCTCGTCCCGAACCGGACGGATGTGGCGTCACGGTTCGACGTGGATCTGTCGACCGTCGACGGGTCGGGCACCACCATCCCGATCGTCGTGGCGAACATGACCGCCGTGGCGGGCAGGCGCATGGCCGAGACCGTCGCCCGGCGCGGCGGCATCGTCGTGCTGCCGCAGGATCTCCCGCTCGGCGCGGCCGCCGACACCATCGCCTTCGTCAAGAGCCGCTCGCTCACCGCCGATACCCCGGTGGCGCTCGAGCCGGACCACTCGGTCTCCGAGGCGGTGGCGCTGATGCACAAGCGCGCGCACGGCGCGATCGTGGTGATCGAAGCGGGCAAGCCGGTGGGTGTGGTGACCGAGGCGGCCTGCGCCGACGTCGACCGGTTCGCCAGGATCGGCGAGATCGCCAACGGCGACTTCGTGCGGGCTCCGGCCAGTACTTCCCCGCGAGAACTGTTCGATCTGCTCGAGTCCCAGCACGCGCACCTGGCCGTGCTCACCCACGACGACGGCTCACTGGCCGGGGTGATGACCCGCACCGGCGCCATCCGCGACGGTATCTACCAGCCTGCCGTCGACGCCGACGGCGCGTTGCGCGTCGCGGCGGCGGTCGGCATCAACGGCGATGTGGCGGCCAAGGCGAAATCCCTGGTCGACTCCGGCGCCGACCTGCTGGTCATCGACACCGCGCACGGTCACCAGGCGAAGATGCTCGAATCGCTGGCGGCTGTCGCCGGGCTCGGCCTCGGCGTGCCGCTGGTCGCGGGCAATGTCGTCTCCGCCGAGGGCACCCGCGATCTGGCCGAGGCGGGTGCGGACATCATCAAGGTCGGTGTCGGCCCCGGCGCCATGTGCACCACCAGGATGATGACCGGCGTCGGCCGGCCCCAGTTCTCCGCGGTGGCCGAATGCGCCGCCGCCGCAAAGGAACTCGGCGTGCATGTGTGGGCCGACGGTGGTGTCCGCCATCCCCGTGACGTCGCACTCGCGCTCGCCGCCGGAGCTTCCAACGTGATGATCGGTTCCTGGTTCGCCGGCACCTACGAATCCCCCGGCGACCTCCGGGTGGACCGCGACGGCAACGCCTACAAGGAGAGCTTCGGCATGGCCTCCAAGCGGGCCGTGGCCGCCCGCACCGCCACCGACAGCGGCTTCGATCGGGCCCGCAAGGCGCTGTTCGAGGAGGGCATCTCCCGTTCGCGGATGCGGCTGGACCCCGAGCGCCCCGGTGTCGAAGATCTCATCGACCACATCTGCTCCGGTGTACGCAGCGCGTGCACCTACGCGGGCGCCCGAACCCTGCCGGAGTTTCACGAGCGTGCGGTGCTCGGCGTGCAGTCGGCGGCGGGTTTCGCGGAAGGACGGCCGCTGCCCGGCGGGTGGTGAGCCTGCCCGAACCCGCCGACGCTACGGTGCGGCGCTGCAGGGACAGCCCGGTAACATGATGGTTGCCGGGGTCTCCCCGGCCTCACGTACCACGGCACAGCGCTGCCACGTCGAAAGGGAACACGTTGCCACCCGCGTCCGAGGGCGCCACTCAGGAGGGCTCCTCTACCGAGCCGGGTGACAAACCCGGCGCACTCCCCGATAACGCTCCCCCTGGACGGTGCTGACCTTGGCCACCGTCCTGACGATCCTCAGCATTCTCGGCTTCATCGCCCTGACCGCGGGCACGGCCTTGTTCGTCGCCGCGGAATTCTCCCTGACCGCCCTGGAACGCAGCACCGTCGAAGCCGCCGCCCGCTCGGGTGACGTGCGCTCGCGGATGGTCCGCCAGGCCCATCGCACCCTGTCGTTCCAGCTCTCCGGCGCGCAGCTCGGTATCACCATCACCACCCTGATCACCGGCTACATCGCCGAACCGGTGATCGCGCGGCTGCTGGGTCCGCTGCTCACCACGATCGGCCTGCCCGAGGGCGCCGCGAGCGGTCTGTCCCTGGCCCTGGCGCTGATCATCGCCACCTCGCTGTCGATGATCTACGGCGAGCTGGTGCCCAAGAACATCGCGATCGCCAAGCCGATGGCCACCGCCCGCGCGACGGCGGCTCCGATGGTCGGCTTCTCGGTGGTGTTCAAGCCGATGATCCACTTCCTCAACAACACCGCCAACTGGGTGGTGCGCAGGCTCGGCGTCGAACCCGCCGAAGAGCTGCGCTCGGCGCGTTCCCCGCAGGAGCTGGGTTCGCTGGTGCGCACCTCCGCCCAGCGCGGATCGCTCGACCAGCGCACCGCCCTGGTCGTGGACCGCTCGCTGCGGTTCGGCGAGCGCATCGCCGAGGAACTGATGACCCCCCGGGTGAAGGTGGAGTCGCTCGACAAGGACGACACCATCGCGGATCTGATCGCCGCGGCCGAACGCACCGGCTACTCCCGCTTCCCGGTGATCGACGGCGACCTGGACAACACCCTCGGCGTCGTGCACGTCAAGCAGGCGTTCACCCATCCGGCGAGCCGGCGGCGAACCATTCCGCTGCACCAGCTGGCCACGCCGGTGCCCGCCGTGCCCGCCAGTCTCGACGGTGACGAACTGCTCGAGCGGGTGCGCGCGCACGGTATGCAGGTGGCGCTGGTCGTCGACGAGTACGGCGGCACCGCGGGCCTGGTCTCGATGGAGGATCTGATCGAGGAGATCCTTGGCGACGTGCGCGACGAGCACGACGAGGAGGAACTCGACGTGCGCCGCACCTCCGACGGCTGGGACTGCTCGGGCCTGCTGCGCATCGACGAGATCGGCCGGGCCACCGGCTACGAGGCGCCCGAAGGCGAGTACGAGACGCTCGGCGGGCTGGTGCTGACCATGCTCGGCCGCATGCCCGAGGTCGACGACCAAGTCGTGCTGCCGAACGCGGGCGCCGCGCATCATCGACCGGCCGACGAGGAATCGGGCCACGGCGGCTGGATCGCCCGGGTGGAACGGATGGACGGCAGGCGCATCGACCGCGTCCGCCTCATCCCGGTGCCCGCCGAAGACCTGCTGCCGCGCACACTCCAGGAGAACAACCATGGGTGATCTGTTCGGAGTGGTGCTGACCTTCGTGCTGCTGGCGGGCAACGCCTTCTTCGTCGCCGCCGAATTCGCGCTGATCTCGGCGCGCCGGGACCGGCTCGAGGCGATGGTCGCCCAGGGCAAGCGCAACGCCACGACCGTCATCAAGGCCGGTGAGAACCTGTCGATGATGCTGGCCGCGGCGCAGCTGGGCATCACGATCTGCTCGATCCTGCTCGGCCGGGTCGGCGAACCGGCGGTCGCGCATCTGCTGGAGAAACCGTTCCACGCGCTGGGCATGCCCGATCAGCTGCTGCATCCGGTGTCCTTCGCGATCGCGCTGGCCATCGTGGTGGTCCTGCACATCCTGCTCGGCGAGATGATCCCGAAGAACATCGCGCTGGCAGGCCCGGAACGCAGCGCGCTGCTACTGGTGCCGATCCACCTGGTGTTCCTGCGGCTGGCCCGCCCGCTCATCGCGCTCTACAACCTGGCCGCCAACCTGACGCTGCGGATGCTGCGCATCGAGCCGAAGGACGAGCTGGACGCCACGGTGTCCAGTGTCGAACTGGCCGAGATGATCGGCGAGTCGCGGTCGGAGGGCCTGCTCGACGAGGAGGAGCACCGGCGGCTGACCCAGGCGCTGGGCACCTCCGAGCGCACCGTCGCCGACGTCATGGTGCCGCTGGCCGCCACCAGGTCGATCCCGTTGCGCGGCAGCGGCAGCACCCTCGGCGATATCGAGACCGCGGTCGCCGAGACCGGGTACTCGCGCTACCCGGTCCGCGCGGGCGACGGCTCGCTGGTCGGCTACCTGCACGTCAAGGACGTGCTGGACAAGGTCGCCGACGAATCCGCCGGGCCGGGCACACCGATCCCGCGCACCGACATCCGTCCGTTGCCCGCCCTGACCATCGGCACCCCGCTGGTCGAGGCGCTGGCCCGGCTGCGCCGCACCAACAGTCACCTGGGCCGAGTGGTCGACAGCCGGGGCAACACCTGCGGCATCGTCGCGCTGGAGGATCTGGTGGAGGAATTCGTCGGCACCGTCCGCGACACCACCCACCGCAACGCGGAGTGATCCGACGGCATCCGCGCGGGTCGAGACTGTGCTGCCCGCCCGGCGGAGGGCGAGGAGTTCGACCCGCGCGGGTGCGAGATGATCGACAGGATGTCCAGCAGTGAGGGAAGGGAGCAGGGCGCGGTGATCGTGCTGCCCGAAACGGAATGGCGCGCGCGGGCGGCCGCGCATCGCGCGCGGTTCGACGAGCTCGCCGGGCCGTACCTCGAACGGCGCGCGGCCGGGGAATCCCACCCCGTCATCGACTTCCTGTTCACCTACTACGGCCAGAAGCCCGGGCAATTGCGGCGCTGGCATCCGGGTTTCGGGATCGGCATGGCCGCGGCGCACGAGTACCACGGATCCCGCGGCTACCACCGGGTCGACGGCGCCGACGGCCCGGTGTTCACGGCCGATCCCGCGTTCCTGGCTCGTCGCCGCGACACCGTGGCCTTCGTCGCGCGACTGCTGCGCGCCACCGCCGCCCGGCCCGCGCAGCTGTCCTGCTTCGGCCTGCACGAATGGGCGATGGTCTACCGCACCGACGACATCCGGCACAGTCGGGTGCCGCTGCGGCTCGGCCGCGCGGCCACCGACGCGGTGGTGGAGTCCCAGTCGCTGCGTTGCACGCATTTCGACGCCTACCGGTTCTTCACCCCTGACGCGGTCGGCCGCAACGCCGCCGTCCTCACCCGCGAGGACCAGATCGCCGCCGAGCAGCCCGGCTGCCTGCACGCGAACATGGACCTCTACAAGTGGGGTGGCAAACTGGTCCCGCTCGTCGGCTCCGACCTGCTGCTGGATTGCTTCGAATCTGCCTGCACCGCACGCGAGCTGGATATGCGCGCGAGTCCCTACGACCTGAGCGACTACGGCTATCCGCCGGTGCCCGTCGAAACAGCAGCGGGCCGTGCGGAATACGTCCGGGCCCAAGCCGCGATCGCCGACCGCGCGGACGGGCTTCGCGCCCGGCTGCTGGAGGTGTGCGAACGGCTCCTGGAGCGCCCCGTCGGCACTTCCGACGCCGCACCGGCCGCCCGACCGTCCCGGCACGCCCGGCGGGCGGGCGCGGTCGAATCCCCGGAAACCGTCTTCTGAGACAACCCCGTCGCCCTACCATTCAGTCAGTTCACGCCGCTGTCGCAGGCGGAACCTGACAGAGAAGTTGGGGGGATGCGATGATGCGTTCTCTGACCCGGATATCCCGTGCCAGGCCGCTGGCGCTGTTGACCGCGGGGGTCGCCGCCGCGATGATGGTGCCGGTCGGGGCCGCCGCGGACCTGCGCTCGGACATCGAGACCGCGGTACACGAATTCTTCGAGGTGGGGCGCAATTCGGTGCCACGGGCCGATTGTGGGCCCGGGTCCATGCCCGAACCCGGACTGCAGGGCGACGTGACCGCCGCCGACCGCGACAGCGGCCGCAGCACCCTCGGGTACAGCTGCAACATCTCGCTGGTCGGCCAGTTCCCCGGACGCGGTGCGGGCATCACCTCCACCAGTTTCGAGCACTGCGCGTACCTCGGCTCCACTTTTCCGAGCAGTCTGTTCGGCGAGGGTCGAGGCGTGCAGGTGCTCGACGTATCCGATCCGGCCGCCCCGCGCCCGACCGCGAACCTCACCGAGCCCGCGATGATGGCGGGCACGTGGGAGAGCCTGAAGGTCAACACCGAACGCAAGTTGCTGGTCGGCACCGGTGTACCCGCGTTGACCGGCGCCGGTTTCCTGTCGGTGTACGACATCTCCGACTGCGCGCACCCGCGGCTGCTCAACCCGGGCCCCGGCACGAATCCGCTGATGCCGCTACCGATCACCACCCACGAAGGCGGCTTCTCCCCCGACGGCCGCACCTACTGGGCCTCGGGCATCACGCCCGGCTTCCTGAGCGCGGTCGACCTGACCGATCCGGCCGCCCCGAGGGTGATCTGGCAGGGCCTGACAGGCATCGAGGCGCACGGTTTCGGCGTCAGTCCCGACGGCACCCGGCTGTACCTGTCGGCATTGGGCGGGTTCACCGTGCTCGACGTCAGCGCCGTCCAGCGCCGCGAACCGAACCCGGCGGTGCACCACATCGGGCGCACCTTCTGGACCGACGGCTGGGCCACCCAGCACAGCATCCCGGTCAGCTACGACGGCGCGCCCTACCTGTTCACAGTGGACGAGGGCGGCTCGGGCGGGGTGAAGCTCATCGACATCTCCGACGACACCGCGCCGAAGGTGGCCGCGAAGCTGAAGCTGGAGATCAACCTGCCGCACCATATCGACAGCAATATCGGCTCGTCGATGGGCGGTTCGGCATTCGCCTACGAATCGCACTACTGCGCCGCCGACCGGCAGCAGAATCCGACAGCGCTGGCCTGCGGCTGGATCTCGTCGGGCATCCGGGTGTTCGACGTGCGCGACCCGCTCGCGATGCGTGAGATCGCCTACTTCAATCCGCCGGCGCGCACCGGTCGCAATCTCGAGCTGTGGAACTCGGCGCATGCCCTGGCCTCGATCATCGGCGTGCCGCTGATGAGCGCGCCGACGGCATTGCGCGCGGCGCTCGAGGGCGAGTTCGATCCGATGGACGCGTTGACCCCACGCACCGGCAGACTCGCGTTCGGCGACCTCTCCACCGACTGGTGCCTGTCCCCGCCGGAGTGGCGCGGCGACCAACTGTATGTGGCCTGCTCGGACAACGGCTTCATGGTGCTGCGACTCGAGAACGGGGTGTACACCCCACCGGCCGACCAGCATTCGATCGTCGGATCGTGACCATGCCGGCGTGGATGCGGATCGCCGGGTTCGCCTCGGCCGCGCTGACGCTGCTGGTGCTCGGGGCGGCGTTGCGGCCGGCTCTGCTGCCCGAGCGGCACAGCGACGCGCCGGTGCTGAACGCGGTCGAGATCGGCTTCGCCCAGGACATGAGCGTGCACCATCAACAGGCGTTGACCATGGCGGAGCGCCTCGATCCCGGGGCCGCGCCCGCGGTGCGCGGGCTCGCCGACCGGATGGCCGACACGCAGCGGATGGAGATCGGCACCCTGCTGGGCTGGCTGCGGATGGCAGGCGCGACACCGATGCCCGCTCAGCACATGACGTGGCTACCCGCCGGTCCTCATCATGACCAGCCGTCACACGCTTCGGCCCTCATGCCGGGCACGGCGACCGTCGCGGAACTCGACGCACTGTCCGCCGCGCGCGGCAAGGACGCCGAAATCCTGTTTCTGCAGTTGATGATTCGTCACCACCAGGGCGGTGTGGCGATGGCGCGGGCCGCCGACGCGCTGCTCACCAACGGGCCGGTGAAGGAGTCGGCGCGGTCGATGGTGCAGCAGCAGGGCCAGGAGATCGGCGTGCTCGGCGTGCTGCTGGCCCAGCGGGGCGGACAGCCGCTGTCGTGAGATCCGGGAGGCGCCCCGGAGGATCCGTGGCTGTCGCGCACGCCGGATCGGGCCCGAACCGGCCGAGCGGTATTGTCGGACCGAGCGGCGCGCTCACCCGCCGGTGTGGAAGGACGACGAGGCGCAGATGATCCGGCTGGACGAGATCACCATCCCCGAGCACGTGTTCGGTTACCCGGAGGTCGCCTTCGGCGGGTATGTCGCCGGCGCGCTGGCCGGACGCTCGCCCGCCGTGACCCAGCGCGTCGACTTCCGCGGCACGGTGCCCGTCGGCACGCCCCTGACGATCGCGCGGACCGAGCGAGGCGGCGTCGCGCTCACCGATGCCGCGGGCAGGATCCTCACCGAGGCGCACTCGGCGACGCTGGATCTCGATGTCCCGCAATGCCCGGAATGGGCGCAGGTCCAGACCGCCACCGAACGGGGACTGCGATCCGGCAAGCGCGAGGTCACCCGCTGCTACGGCTGCGGCCAGGGCTGCGAGCCCGGAAAGGGTCTCCGGCTGTTTCCCTGCACCCTGCGGGAGCGCGGCCTGATCGTCTCGGCGTGGACCCCCGACCCGGCACTGGCCGGACCCGACGGCACCCTCTCGATCGAGAACGTCTGGTCGGCGCTGGACTGCCCCGGCGGCGTAGCAGGCTTCGCCTACCACCGGATGGCGACGGGCGCGGTGACCGCCGCCCTCACCACGACGGTGCTGGCGCCGGTGGAAGCCGGTGTCGCGCACATCAGTTACGCCTGGCCACGCTCGGCGGAAGGTCGCAAGCACACCGTCGGAGTCGCCCTGGCCACCGCCGCCGGTGAGCTGTGCGCGGTCGCCGAGGCACTGTGGATCGAGCCGCGCGAACCCGTGTCGCCCACTCTCGTATAGAGCTCCCCGAAAACGAATCAACCCCCGGCCGGAAAGGGCGGGGGTTGATCTCGCTGGAATCAGCGATGGTTACACCGGCGGGAAACCCGCGGATCCGGTCGCGAGCCAGTTCCAGAACTCAGCGGCGCGGTTGGTGACCAAGGCGACGATGTCGAGGACGACGCTTCCCATGAATACCTAACTCTCGATTGTGCACGTGCGAGGCCAAGGGTAGCGGCACCAGTCGTACCACCGCGCCCCGGCCTCGCACGTACGGTCGAGTCCGGTATCCGGATCAGGCCCCTCCAAAACCCGGGCAGCCCCGCGCGAGCGCCTTGGCCTCGCGGCGACGGCGGTGCAGATCGGCTCGGTGTAGCCTCATGACTCTGTCGGTGAGATCGTGGGCGGCACACTCACGACCCGGGACGCGATCGACGAAGTGCTGTTCCGCGATCCGCCTTCGCCGAATGCCAGTGTCGCCTACCCGAAGCAGCCGATCCTGCTCGACGCGCCTTCACCACCGCTGCCGACCTTGTGAGCGGGGGGGCGCACCCGCGCGTAGCACGACCGAAGCCGGTTCCGCCTCCCGAAAGGCGGAACCGGCTTCATCGTTCAGCTCAGGCGGCCCGGCGCCGGACGATGCCGAGCGCCAGGAGCGCGATGCCGATCACGACCATGGCCACCGGCAGCCACAGGCCGAGGATCGACAGCATCGTCGAGTTCTTCGAGAGGGTGTCCGCGCTGGAGACCACCTCGTTGTCGGCGGTGTGGATGCTCACGATCGACAGCGGCAGGGCCGGGATGTCGCGGCCGTCGGCGGAGACGGTGACATACATGCCCTGGGTCTGCTCGACCTTCAGCGGTGCGCCGAACTCCGCGTCGACGGCGGCGGCGACCTCGTTGATGCTGCCGAATCCGATGCTGACCGGGTCGGCCAGCGATGGCAGGGCGGCCGTGAGGGCCTCGCGTGACTTCTCCGGGACGACGCCGGCCTGCAGCAGTCCCTCGAGCATGGCCTTGGGCAGTTGCGCCGGGAAGTCCTGGAAGCCGGCGAGCAGCGCCGGGTTGCCGATCGGGCCCGCGGCGTCGACGCGGTAGTTGTAGACCTTTCGGCCCTGCACTTCGCTCTCGTCGACGAAGGTCGCCCGCTGGGCGGTACGGGTCACCGGGTCGTAGAGCATGGTGTCGGATGCGGCCGGGTCCATCGGCCAGCTGAAGGTGAGACCGCTGTGGGCCTCGAAGGTGGCCTGCCTGGCGGCCGGGACCAGTGAGTCCCTCTGTGGATCGGTGAGTTCGACGGGTGAGTAGTCGACGCGGTCGACCGCGTAGGTGTGCACGTCGTCCTGGGTCGAGGAATCCGGCAGGGTGACCACGGAGTTGCTGGTCACGACGGCGGTGTCGCCGTCGACCGCATCGACAGTGAGGCTGCGGTCGGCGGTGATCGGCATCTGAGGAGTCAGCAGGGCGGCGAAGTCACCTGCCGCGAAGGCCTGCGAGTTCAGTGCCTGCATCGTGCCGTCGTACCGCTGCGACTGACTGAGATCGTCCGGCAGTTTCGTCATGGCGGGCAGCACCGCGAACCTGATGATCACCGCGCCGACTATCAGCACGACCCCCGATACCGTCCACACCACCGACGACTTGCGAACAGACATCACGAGCTCCTTTGCTTTGGATGACGAACGGACAGCATCGAGTCGCGCGGGCCACGAGGGGGCCACGCGCTACGACGAAATCGCTGTTCAGGCCCTGCCATCGGGCCTGCGAGATCGCAGCGCCGATTGCGTCGGGACGAACAGACGGGCGAGTGCCGACAGCGATCGGCACTGCTCGGCCGGGCTTCTATCCCACCGGGTGCATCGCGGCCCTGGCGATGTCGACCATCTCTGCGGTATCGGTGATCTTCACGCGGGGACGCCCGCGGTCGCGGCCACCCTTGCGCTCGGCCGCGTCGATGGCCAGCCAGCCCTTCCCGTCCACGACCTCGGGGCAGCGCTCGACGACCAAGGCGGACAGCGCATCCCGATCGCGGCCGGACTCCGGCTGCGGCAGGCGGTCTGCGAGCATGTCGTCGATCAGTGCGGCGACGGTGTTCTGGGCGCACAGTTTGTTGGTGCCGATCACGCCGGAGGGACCGCGTTTGACCCAGCCGGTCGTGTAGACGCCGACGAGTGCCGCGCCGGTGTCGGGATCGAGGACCCGGCCGTCGATGTTGGGAATCCGGCCCGCGGACGCGTCGAAGGGCACACCCGGGACCGCCGTGCCGCGGTATCCGATCGAGCGCAGGACGAGACCGGCGTCGAGGATCTCGGTCGTGCCGGTGGGGCGGGCCTCGAGCGTGCCGTGCTCGGTGCGGACCAGTTCGTTGTGGACGATTTCCACGCCCTGGACGCGATCGGCGCCGAGCAGCCGGACCGGTGAGGCCAGGTACCGCAGGACGATGCGCTTGTCGCCCGGAGTCGGTGTGCTGTCGGCGTATTCGAGGGCGACCCGTGTCTTCAGATCGGTCGAGAAGGGCAGGTCCTCGCCCCCGAGGCCGAGATCGAGTTCGCGTGGGTCGACGACCACATCGACTCCCGGAAGGCGGCCGAGCGCCAGCAGTTCGGGTGTCGTGTAGGCGGCTTGCGCCACACCGCGGCGCCCGAGGACGACCACCTCGCGAATATTGCTCTGCCGCAGCGCGTCCAGTGCGTGCTCGGCCATGTCGCTGCGCACGAGACCGTCCGGGTCGGAGACGAGCAGCCGGGCGACGTCGAGGGCGACATTGCCGTTGCCGACGATCACCGCGCGCTCACCGGTCAGGTCGAAGGCGCGGTTCGCGTAGTCGGGGTGGCCGTTGTACCAGGCGACGAACTCGGTGGCGGCCACGCTGCCGGGCAGGTCCGCGCCGGGGATGTCGAGTTTGCGATCCTCGAGCGCGCCGACGGCGTAGATCACGGCGTGGTGGTGCGCGAGCAGTTCGTCGTGGGTGAGGTGGCGGCCGATCTCGACATTCAGGTGGAACCGGAATCCGGGTTTGGCGGCGATCCGGCGGAACACCTCGGTGATGGCTTTCGTCCCGAGGTGGTCGGGGGCGACCCCGGCGCGCACGAGCCCCCACGGGGTGGGCAGCCGGTCGAACATCTCGATGTCGATTCCGCCGCTGGGCATCCGGGCCATCAGTTCGGCCGCGGCGTAGACACCGGCGGGGCCGGAGCCGACCACCGCGACCCGCAGGGGCGAATCGGGCTTGGGCACCTTCACCGGGGGCCGGTGATCCGGCACCGTGCCCGCGTCGAGTGGATGGCGGCGGAAATACTCCGCGTTGATCTCTCGATAGCGCAGTTGATCGTCGGGCAGTTCGTCCTCGGGGTGGATGGCCTCGACAGGGCAGGCCTCCATGCAGGCGCCACAGTCGATGCAGGTCTGCGGATCGATGTAGAGCATCTCGGTGGAGCGGAAATCCGGGTCGTCCGGGGTCGGGCGGATGCAGTTCACGGGGCACACCTGCACGCAGGCGGCGTCGTTACAGCATGGTTGGGTCACCACGAAAGACAAAGCAAACTCCTCGGACGAGTGCCGCCCGGCCGCATCCGGCGGTCGGCGGTTCGGAATCCGGAATCAATGCGTGAAGATCACCGCATCGAATACCGAGACGAAGGTCAGCGCGTGATCACGCGCGAAATCGACGCTCTCCTGCTCGTCGGCCATCCTGGTCGGGTCCGTCGGGGAGACCAGTTCGCACAGGGCTGCCATCGGGCGCAGTCCGGCGACGCGCATCAGTCGCACGACCGATTCGGCCACGCCGCTACCGCCGCGCCGGGCGATGATCGGAGCGACGTGTCCCGGCCTGGACAGGGCGGTCGGGACGGTGCGCGGGTCGGCGATGGTCCTGATCGTCCGCGCGCGGTCGGCCGCGGAGATGCCGGTGCCGGTGCCTTCCACGGCGTCCACGGTCACGGCGGGAACAGAACTGGCGTCGAAGCCGCCGAACTGCCACATCGGCGGAAGCAGCAGCCGCACGCAGTCTTCCTCCGGGACGGCGACTTTCACGAAGCCCGAGGTGTGCCGGACCATGAACGACACCGAATCGGTGGTGACGAATTCGGCGGCGGCGACCAAACTCGCCTCCCCGCAGGCGGGGTCGAACAACACGATCGACCGGCCCGCGGCGAGATCGGCCGCGGCCTGCTCGAGGCGAGCGCGCCCGGTCTGTCGTGCATCGATCGGGGACATGGGCTTGATCTCAGCTACCGACATGGTCACTCCCAGTTCTTTCTCCGGTCTCCGGCCGGGTGCGTTTTGCGGTGAATGCGGCGATGGCGTCGCGGAAGCTGTCCGTCGTCGTCAGCCGGATCTGGCCGGCGCGCTCGCGGGCGAAGGCGTCGTCGAGTTCGGTCAGGCTCGAATCGTTGACCGCGCGTTTGGTCACGGCGAGCGATTCGGCGGAGATCCTGCTCAGTCGTGCGGTGAGCTTCGCGAGTTCGGTTTCGAAGACATCGGGTTCGTGCATCGCCGCCACCAGGCCCATCCGCGCCGCGTCGGCCGCGCTCAAGCGCTCGCCGAGCAGCGACATCCGCATCGCCACCGCGCGCCCGACAGAGGCCGCGACCAGTGCCGTGGCGCCGCCGTCGGGCATCAAACCGATCGAGGTGAACGGCATGGAGAAGAAGGCGTCCGAACGGACGACGGTGAGATCGGCTGCCAGCGCGAGTGATACGCCCACCCCCACAGCCGGCCCGCGCACCGCGGCGACGACCGGACGAGGCACGCCGACGATCGCCGAAACGCAGCGGGTTGCGGCGTCGGAGGTGTTCGCGGTGTTCTCGACCGACAGCGGGTCCTCGACATCGAGGTCGCCACCGGCGCAGAAGGCTCGACCCGTTCCCGAGAGCACGATCGTCCGCACGTCGGGGTCCGCGCCCGCGCTTTCGATCGCGTCGGCGAGTCGGCGCAGTGTGTCCTTGTCGACCGCGTTCATGCGGTCGGGACGATCGATGAGGATGTGCCGCACCGCGGCGTCGTCGGTGATGCGCACGCTCATGGGAGAACCTTCCCGAAGAAGTCGGAGATTTCGGCGACGCCTTCGCGCGCCTGCGGGAGGAAGTCGGTGAACAGCGTCCAGGCGTGGCAGGTCTCGGGATGTATGGACAGCGTGCTCGATCCGCCCGCGGCCTGCACCGCCTCGTGGATGCGCACGGCGTCGTCGAGCAGGATCTCGCTGTCGCTGGCCAGCAGCAGGATCGGCGGCAGCCCGCCCAGCTCGCCGAAGACCGGGGAGGCGAACGGGTCGAGCCGGTCGTGGCCCTGGAGATAGGTGGCTGCCAGCAATCCGAGGTCGCGTTCGGTGATGATCGGGTCGGTGTCGCGATTGGCCACGACGCTGGCTCCGGACACCGTGAAGTCCGCGAGGGGTGAGACGACAGCCGCAGCCGCGGGCAAGGGGCTACCGCTGTCACGTGACGCCATCAGAGTGGCGACGGTCAGACCGCCGCCGGCGGAGTCACCACCGAGAACGGTGTGCTCGGCGCCGAACTCCGCGATGACAGCGCCCAGTACCCGGGTCGAGTCATCCAGCGCCGCGGGGAACGGGAACTCGGGGGCGAGCCGATAGTCGGGCACGATGACCAGGGCACCCATGGCTCGCGACAGCGCCGCTGCGGCGTGCCGATACCCGTAGGCGCTGCCCATCACGTATCCGCCGCCGTGCAACCACACCAGCACGTCCTCGCCGATGTCCGGGCCCGCCGAGACACGGAGCGCAGGGACCCCATCGATGCGGGCCTGCCGCACCGAAACATCCTCGGCCAGTGGGGGTTCGAGCATCATCGCGTCGAGGTTGCCGCGCAACTGCGCCAGCGACAGTTTGCCGTCGCCGAACACCGAGGCGAACGACTCCCGAGCCCGGGTCAGGGCTTCGCCACGACGGAGCTCGGTTCCCTGGTGTTCCACGTATGTCATGTCCATGCGTCCTTCGTCGGAAAGCGTCGACCGCGCCTACAGTGCGGCATGGGTGCCGAACACCCGGTCGTGATAGGTCAGCGGCGGCACGATCTCGCTCTCCACGGCGAGTGCGCGGCCGAACACGATCGTGTGGTCGGCAGCCGTCGCGGTGTCCATCACCTCGGCGGCCACCCAGTGCGGGACGCCCGCGATGCGGGGCACGCCGTGGTCGAGCTGCCAGGCGACATCGCCGAATTTGTCCTTGCCCTTGCGCGCGAACTGCGCGGCGAGCGCGGACTGCACGCTGCCGAGGACATTGATGCCGAAGATCCCCGATTCCACGATCAGGCCCAACAGTTCCGAGCCCTGGTCCAGTGACACCAGCAGGGAAGGTGGTGACATCGACAGGGAGGCGAAGGCGCTCACGGTCGTGCCGTGCGGGCGTCGGCCGTCCATGGCGGTCACGACCGCGACCGGCGTGCACACCGTGGCCATCGCGTCGCGGAATCGTGCGGTGATGTCGGCCGACTGCTGATCGGACATCTCGGGTTTCCTTCCGTGCGTGGAGGTCTGACCGCGGGCGTCGCGTCGCGAATGCACGTGACGCCCGCGGTGGCTCGCTTCGTGGGGGCTACGGGCCCCCACGTTCAGAGCCCCAGGTTCTTGCGAACGAACGATCCGGCCTCGTCGGCGGCCTGGATGCCCTCCGGCAGGAACGCGGAGAACAACGGCCACACGTGGACCATGTCGTCGTAGACCGACACCGTCGCCGACCCGCCCGCGGCGGTGATCGCGGCCGCCGCACGGCGGGAGTCGTCGAGGAGCACCTCGCCGGACCCGACCATGAACAGCGCGGGCGGCAAGTCACCGAGTGTGCCGAACAACGGCGACACCAGCGGGTCCTTCGGGTCGTGTCCCTGTAGGTAGGCGCCGCCGATGTTGAGGATCGATCCCCGGGAGACGGCGATGTCCTTGCCGTCGAACTCGTCCACACTGGCGCCACTGGCCGTGAGGTCGAGCAGCGGGGAGATGAAAACCGCCGAGGTGGGCAGTGATTCGCCCCTGTCGCGCAGGATGGTGAGCGCGGCGAGGGCGAGGCCGCCGCCCGCGGAGTCGCCTCCGACGGCGGTGTTGCCCGCACCGTACTGCGACACCAGGGCAGACAGGACAGCGGCGCCGTCGTCGACAGCGGCGGGGAACTTGTGCTCCGGCGAGCGCCGGTAATCGGGCAGCACGACGGTCACGCCGGCGGCACGCGAGAGGGTGTGGCCGAGGTCCTGGAAGCCCCGGGCGCTACCCATCGAGTAGCCGCCGCCGTGGAACCACACGAACACCTTGTCGCGCGTGGCGCCCTCCGCGGTGACGAACAGCACGGGAACGCCGCCTGCCTCGCCTTCCACCGGCTCGATGTTCTCGGGCAGGGCGAACTGCAGCATCAGCTGGTCGTACGCCTCGCGCAGATCCTCGATCGTCGCCGTCGCCGGGTCGGGAAAACCTTCGAGATACATCTTCTCGGCGCGTACGAGTGCGTCGGTCCTGGCCATGGGTCCTCCGGGGGTCTTCGAATCCCGGCGCAACCTCTTCGCCGGGGCATGTGAGCGAGCTTACATAGTTACCACTAACTTTTGAACCAGTTTCTCAGGAGTTTTTCCGATTTAGCCACAGAACAGACCATAACCGCTGTTCACGGTGGTAGATTTCGACGCATTCGATCAGCGGCTCGGCGCCCGGTGGATCGCACCGCGAGCGCAAGCACACCTCCGCAGGCACGGCTCGGTCCCCTGCTCTGCACCCGATCCCCCAGCTCGCAATACCGCACAGGCGCTCGACGGGCGCCCGACCATCGACCAGAAGGACAACTCATGACCCTCCTAGCGGACGACGGCTCCCCGCGCACGCAGGAATCCCACGCGAACCCGAGGTCCGCCCTCGACCGCGTGCTGAACCCGTCGACGATCGCCATCGTCGGACTGAGCGACAAGTCCCCCGTCGCGCCGTTCATCCGGCCGACCCTCGACAGCGGCGCGCGGGTGCACTTCGTCCACCCCACCGCGGCCACCGTCTTCGGCGCCGCGACCTACCCCTCGATCTCCGAGGTTCCCGGTCCGATCGACGCCGTGCTGTCGGTGATGTCCGCCGAACGGACCGTGGCGCTGGCCGAGGAATGCGCGACGCTGGGCTGCGGCGGACTGATCATCTACGCCGCGGGCTTCTCCGAACTCGGCGCGGACGGCGAGGGGTTGCAGCGCAGACTGACGGCTGCGGCACAGCGAGGCGGGATGGCAGTGGTCGGCCCGAACAGCCTGGGCTACATCAGCGTTCCCCGCAGCCTCAATCTGACCGCGTCGGCGAACTACCACCCGCCCGCGGGCGGGGTGTCCATCGTCTCCCACAGCGGCGCCATGATCGGCGGCGTCGCCATCACCGCGGCCAGGCGAACCGGGGTGGGCATCTCACGGCTGATCTCGGCGGGCAACGAAGCCGTCACCGACATCGCCGACTACCTGGACTTCCTGGCCGAGGACCCGGAAACCACCGCCGTCGGCCTGATCATCGAGGGCATCCGCAGGCCCGAGTCCTTCTTCCTCGCGGCGCGCCGCTGTCTCGACGCGGGTAAGCCGATCGTCGCGGTCAAACTGGCGCGCAACAGCCGCACCCAGCAGATGGCGGCCTCCCACACCGGCGCACTGGCCGGGAATTCCTGGGCCTACGACGTCGCCTTCCGGCACGCGGGCATCCAGCTCGCCCACGACCTCGAGGAACTCGTCGACCGGCTCTCGGTCGTCGATCAGCTCGACCCGGCGAAGTGGAACTCCGTCGAGCGGCTCGGCGTGGTCGCCGGAACCGGCGGCTTCGCCTCCCTGGCCTACGACATCGCCGAGGCCGAAGGGCTCACCCTGCCGCCGCTGGACGCCCTCGCCGACTGGGTCGCCTCGACCATCCCCGGTATCACGGTCCCGAACCCCTTGGACACCACCGGATTCGGCGCGAGTTTCTGGACCGACATCGTCGACCGCTACGTCGGTTCGCCCGACCTCGACGCGGTCGTGTTCGTCAACATGTGGGGCGAGGGCGACGACTCCCCCGTGTACCGCCGCCTCATCGACGATGTCGCCGCCGCCGCGCGCCGGTTCGGCAAGCCGGTCGCGATCGCCGCGGGCGCGGGCCCGGTCGGCTCCTACGCACAGGAGGTGATCGGCACGGACGGCAGTGTGGCGCTCGGACACGGACTGCGCGGAACCCTGCGCGGACTCCGGACGATGGGGGCCTTCGTCCGGGACCGCGCCAGGCCACGACCGCAGGCCGAACCCGTGGCGGCCCTGCCCTGCCCGGCCGGACCGGTCACCCGCACCTCCGACGGTCGCCGGTTCCTGCCGTTCGCGCAGGCCATGGACCTGTTGGCGCAGTTCGGCATTCCCACCGCGCCGCACTGCGTCGTCGGCGCGGACGAGCGGGCGACACCGGACTTCGACGGCCCGTACGCGGTGAAACTCGCCGACGTGCCGCACCGCACCGAACTCGGCGCGGTCGCGCTGAACGTCGCACGGGCGGACCTCGACCGCGCGGTGGCCGATATGCGCGCGCTCGCGACCCGGCACGGTTTGTCCGAGGCCGTCGCCGTGCAGCCGATGGCGTCCGCGCGCGGTGAGCTGCTCGTCGGCGTCGAGGGCGGCAGCGAGCTCGGGCCGATGGTGGTCCTCGGCATCGGCGGCATCCTCGTCGAGGTCCTCGAACGCGTCGGTGGCCGTCCGGCGCCGCTGACCGGTGCCGACGCCGAGGCGCTCATCGAGGAGTTCCGCGAGCTGCGGATCATGCACGGCTACCGGGGTTCCGAGCCATGGCACTTGGCGCAGCTCACCGAGCTCCTCGTCGGGTTGGGACGACTTGCCGCTGCCTGCCACGACTGGCTCGAGTCGCTGGACGTCAATCCACTGCTGGTCACCGCCGACGGTCTTCTGGCGGTCGACGCGCTGTTCATCGTACGCGACGGGATCGACGACGTGCGCGGATGAGTTGCGCGCCGCACGGTCGGCGGCGAGTTCGCCGGCTCGTGGGGTGCGACCGCTGGTCGTCTCCGCCGCGCGGCGTCGGCGATCGCCGCTCGCCCCGACCGCGCGGCGCGAGTTCACGGCCGTGCTGGATGCCGGTCGGGTCGCCGCCGCCGGACAGCAGGCAGCGCGCAAGGCGGGTGTAGGCGGAAACGACAACGGCGCGCTCGACCTCGAAGGTCGAGCGCGCCGTTGGTTGTGCGGCAGTGCGGCAGGCCTCAGAAGGCCGCTTCGTCCAGGTCCATGACGGAATCGTCCACCGCAATGGCGATTGCGCTCTCGGCGGCGACTCCCGGCAGCACATTGCGGGCGAAGAACCGTGCCGCGGCGACCTTGCCCTCGTAGAACGCCTTGTCGTCGGTCGGGATATCGGAATCCAGGGCGCGCAGGGCGATCGCGGCGCTGCGCAGCAGCAACCAGGCCACCAGGACGTCACCCAGGATGTAGAGCAGGCGCGTCGCGTTCAACCCCACCTTGTAGATGTTCTTCTCGTCGCCGCCCTCGGCCTTCGGGTGCGCGGCGAGGAGGTCGGCGGTCATCTTCTCCACGACCGCCGAGACGCTGCCGACCGCCTCGAGCAGCAGATCGCGCTCGAACGCCAGCTCGGCGCCCGCGGCCGGATCATCGGCGAACGACGAGATCTCCCGGACGAGATGCCCGAAGGCGGCCCCGGAGTTTCTGGCGATCTTGCGGAAGAACAGGTCCTGGGCCTGGATGGCGGTCGTGCCCTCGTAGACGGTGTCGATCTTCGCGTCGCGCACGTACTGCTCGAGCGGATAGTCCTGGAGGTAGCCCGAGCCGCCGAAGGTCTGCAGGGATTCGGTGCCCAGCACCGTCCACGAGCGCTCGGACCCGTAGCCCTTGACCACGGGCAGCAGCAGTTCGTTGACGGCCTCGGCAAGCGCCGTGTCCGCACCCGTCGCACCGCCGAGGGCGATCTCGTCCTGCCAGGAGGCGGTGTAGAGGACCAGCGAGCGCAGCCCTTCGGCGTAGGACTTCTGGGTGAGCAGCGACCTGCGGATGTCCGGATGGGCGGTGATGGTGACCCGGGGCGCGGATTTGTCGGCGGAGCGGGTCAGATCGGCGCCCTGCACGCGCATCTTGGCGTAGTCGAGGGCGTTGAGGTATCCGCTGGACAGGGTCGCGATCGCTTTGGAGCCCACCATCATTCGAGCGTCCTCGATGACCTCGAACATCTGGTTGATGCCGTCGTGCACCTCGCCGAGCAGCCAGCCGCGGGCGGGCTCGTTCTCGCCGAGGGTCATCTCGCAGGTCGCCGAGACCTTCACGCCCATCTTCTTCTCGACATTGGTGACGTAGACGCCGTTGCGCTCGCCGGTGAGTTCACCGGTCTCGAGGTCGAAGTGGAACTTCGGGACCAGGAAGAGGCTGAGCCCCTTGGTACCCGGCCCGCCCGCGCCTTCGACGCCCACCGGCCGGGCGAGCACGAGATGGATGATGTTGTCGGACAGATCGTGCTCTCCGGCGGTGATGAAGCGCTTGACGCCGACGATGTTCCAGGTGCCGTCCTCGTTCGAGATCGCCTTGGTGCGGCCCGCGCCGACATCGGAGCCGGCGTCGGGTTCGGTGAGCATCATCGTCGCGCCCCACTGCTTCTCGGCGGCGATCTGCGCGATCCTCTTGTCCCGTTCGGTGCCGTTGCGGTACACGACCCTGGTCGCCGTCGGGAATCCGACGTAGGTCCACAGCGTGGGGTTGGCTCCGAGCACGAATTCGGCGAGCGCCCAGTTCAGCGAGCTCGGCGCGTTCGTCCCGCCGAGTTCCGGCAGGACCCGCAGCCGCCACCACTCGGCGTCCATCCAGGTCTTGTACATGGCCGCATACGCGGGCGGGATCACGACCGTGTGCGCGGCGGCGTCGAAGACGGGCGGATGGCGGTCCGCCTCTTCGAAGGATTCGGCGAGGTCCTCGCGGGCGAGGCGGTCGACCTCGCGCAGTGCGATCTTCGCGGTGTCCACGTCGACTTCCTCGAACGGCCCGGTCCCCAGCACCCGGTCGCGTTCGAGCAGCTCGAACAGATTGAACTCCACATCGCGGAGATTGCTCTTGTAATGGCCCATCGTGGGTGCCTCTCACGCTTGTCGACCCACCCACGGCAGGTCGAGAACTGTTTCGTGCACTTCGTGGCTCGACGGCGGGATCTACGGGAGGCGTCGGCCACGGCCGAAGGGCATGCCGCGCTCACGCGGCATGCCCATCGTGCGATGTGCGGCGACCGGGTCCGGCCTCGTCAGATGTTCACGCCTCGGCGGCGTAGATCGGCAGCAGGACCGCGGCGGCGTCGACGAACATCTTCGGGTCGACGAGCAGGTGCTGAGTCGCCACGTTCATGTCCCGCACGAAGCGGCCCAGCGTGCTGGTCCGGCCGATGCTCTGGCTGCCGCCCCAGCGATGCGCGAACATCACGATGTCGGCGGTGACCTCGTGCACCCACGACAGCATCTGCGCCGCGCGGGCGATCTGTTCGGGGGTCACCGGCTGCCCGGCGTTCACCGCGGCTTCGGCCGACTCGACGACGTCGTAGCAGTAGAGGCGTGCGGCCTGCAGCTCGGCTTCCTTGCGAGCGAAATCGACCCGGAAGATATCGGCCTCGCCGACCGGAACCGAATAGGTGGGACGGACTTTGCCGTCGGTGATCTTCGCTACCAGTTCCAGGGCGCGAGTGGCGATTCCGAGCACGATCGGCGCGTGGCAGATGCCGCCGACGAACTCGTTGCCCAGCTTGTACAGGGTCTCGGAGCGCGTCGGCGTGCCGCCGAAGGTCTGCGTGGTGTACTCCGCGGGCACGAACTTCTTCGAGACCGTGTAGTCGTGGCTGCCGGTGCCTGCCAGCCCCCAGACATCCCAGTTGTTCTTGAACTCGACCTGATCCTTGGGCAGCAAGGCGATACGTGCCTGCGGCTGACCGTTGGCGCCCAGGATCGGATTGCCCTGTTCGTCGGCGACGTAGAAACCCGCACCGATCCAGGTCGCGTGATCCGAACCGCTCGCGAAGGAGTAGCCGCCGTCGATGATGTATCCACCCTCGACCTGGACACCGGGATGCCTCGGGAGAAGCTGCCCCGCGGCGATGAAGGGTTCGTCCTTGCTCAGCAACGCGTCCATGACCTCGGGCGCGAGATGGCCGATCACGCCTGCGGTGCCCCAGGTACTGGCCATCACGGCCCATCCGGTCGAGCCGTCGGCCTTGGCGAGCTCTTCGTACACCCGCATGCCCTCGCTGGGCAGGAGACCGCCGCCGCCGAGTTCCTCGGGCTCCAGCATCCGGTGCAGACCCAGTTCGACCAGCGCGTCCGCGACCGGCTTCGTGATCGTGCGATCACGCTCGATGGCGGCGGCCTCCTCCCTGATCAGCGGCGCGATCGAACGAGCGCGCTGCACATAGTCGGTCACCCGGTCGCTGCCGGTAGCTGCCTCACGGGTCAGCGTCTCAGTCATGTTCATGCCTTTCGTACGGATGTCCATCCGGAGGCGCGCTCGGCAGTCGAGTGGCTCCCACGCATCCGGTCTTCCCTGCCCCCTGCAGCGCCCGCCAAGGCCGGCTCGAATAGGCGCTGTTGTGAGCAACGTAACATAGTTACTACTAATGTCAAGACTAAATCCCGCAGGCCAGAGTAGTGTTTCGTTCAGTGTCAATCCGAAATGCTCGTTCACACTCGGTTCGATCGGCCGGCTTCGCGCGCTGCCTCCACGGCTCGCGCACCCCGCGAGCGAGACGCCCGGCGGGCCGGCCGCCTCTCGCGTTGCCGCGTTCGCGCCGGAAGGGGCAGGCACTGCACGTTGTCGCGAACCCGAGCATCACAACCATGGGGCTCGCGGAGGTCCAGGTCGACGGATCGCCACCTACGATCTCGACCTCTCGCCGATTGAGGACTCTCGTCAGACCATAGTAGTAACTAACTTTGTGCCCTAATTTACGACTTTATGCGCCATTGACTGGCAATCAAAGCCATAGTTAGCATTAACAACACATCGACGGCGAGCCTCGGCCGCGGCTTCCGTGGCCGATCGGCACGGTCGGCCGCAACATCATCCGATCGCAGCGCGGGCTGCGACTTGCGGAAAGCAGGAAAGCACATGCGTATCGGCACCGTGCTGGACTTCGGTCCACCGTTCGACGAGATCGCCGCACAGATAGTCGATTACGAAGCCGCCGGGCTCGACTCGGTGACGATGGGCGAGGCCTACACGTTCGACGCGGTCAGCCAGCTCGGCTATCTCGCGGCCAGGACCTCCACGATCGAACTCGCCACCGGCATCCTCCCGATCGACTCCCGCACCCCGACCACCCTGGCCATGACCGCCGCCGGCCTCGACTATGTGTCGAAGGGAAGATTCCGGCTCGGCCTCGGCGCCTCGGGACCGCAGGTGGTCGAGGGCTTCCACGGCGTCGCCTTCGGGCACACGCTGGGCAAGACCAGGGAGACCATCGAGATCTGCCGGACCGTGTGGCGGCGTGAAGCGCTGCGTCACGAGGGCAGGCACTTCCAGATCCCCCTGCCCGCCGGTCGCGGAACCGGACTGGGCAAGCCGCTGAAGCTGATCAACCATCCGGTGCGCGACCGGATTCCGGTCTCCATCGCCGCCCTGGGCGAGAAGATGGTCGAACTCACCGCCGAAGTCGCCGAGGGGTGGGAGCCCATCTTCTTCCACCCGGAGAAGCTGGAAGCGGTGTGGGGCGAGGCGCTGCGCCGCGGCAAGGCCAAGCGCGCCCCCGAACTGGGCGAGCTGAACATCATCGTGCGGGTTCCCCTGGCTGTCGTCGAGGATCCCGCGCCGTGGCTCGACCGGGCCCGTCCCCAGCTCGCCCTCTACATCGGCGGCATGGGTTCGCGCACCCGCAACTTCTACAACGACCTGGCCAAGCGATACGGATTCGTCGAGGAGGCCGAGGCGATCCAGGACTTGTTCCTCTCGGGCAAGCACCGTGAGGCGGCCGCCGCCGTCCCCGACGAGCTCGTGCGCGCGACCTCGCTGATCGGTCCGGCCTCCTATGTCGCCGAGCGGGTCGCGATGCTCCGCGAGATCGGCGTCGGGCTGCTCGATGTCAGCCCGATGGCCCCGACCCACGCCGAGCGGCTCTCGACGATCGAACTCCTGCGCTCACTGACCGACTGACCATCCGATCCACTCCCGAAGGACACGATATGAGCCCGACCATCCCACCGAACCCCCATCTCGACCGCGCCACCGTGCACGCCGCCGTCACCGCGGCCAACATCCCCTGCCTGCTGCCGGTGATCTACCAGCTGACCGGCGAGGAGAAGTGGCTGTCGGCGCCCTACCTCCCCGCCGCCCCCAAGGGGTACGAGGAACTGAACTCGGGCGGACTCGATCCGGCCATCCAAGCCGAGATCCACGACGCGGCCACCGACGCCATCCTCGATTGGAGCAAGGGCAAGCCGATCGCGCGGCCCGCACCGACCGGTGGCGAACTCGCTCGCCTGATGAGCACCGTCATGGGCGAGCCGATTCCGGAGACCTACTCCCCCATGATCGCCGAACAACTCGGCTTCACCCCGTTCGAACCCGCCGACATCGGGGCGCTCATCGAACACGACCGGCCCGGCTTCGGCGTCGTCATCGTCGGCGCGGGTATCTCCGGCCTGGCCTGCGCCATCCACCTCGACAAGGCGGGCATTCCCTACACCGTGTTCGAGCGCAACGACCGCATCGGCGGCACCTGGTGGGAGAACACCTATCCCGGCGCGCGCGTCGACATCCCCAGCGATCTGTACTCCTACTCGTTCCGGCCCAAGAACTGGACCGAAAACTTCGCCCGCCGCGACGAGATCTTCGCCTACCTCGAGGATGTCGCCCGCGAATCCGGCGTGCTCGACAAGATCCGGCTGCGCCACTCCGTCGACAGCGCGGTCTGGGACGACCAGGCCCGGCAGTGGGTGATCTCGGTGACCGGACCCGACGGCGAGCGACAGGAACTGCGCGCCACCGCGCTGGTGACCGCGGCCGGCCTGCACAGCACCCCCAATGTCCCGGAGTTCCCCGGCACGGAGGATTTCCGCGGCCGAATCGTGCATGCGGCGCGCTGGCCCGAGGACATCGACCTCACCGGCAAGCGGGTGGCGGTCGTGGGCAGCGGCGCCGCCGCCATGCAGCTGGTCGTGGCCATCGCCGACCAGGTGCAGAGCATGGTCGTGCTGCAGCGTCAGCCGCAATGGATCGCGCCCAACGAGAACTATTTCCAGCCCTCGCCGCAGTCCAAGCACTGGCTGTTCGACAACATTCCCTTCTACCGCGGCTGGTACCGGTTCCGGCTGTACTGGCTCTACACCGAACGCACCTACGCCGCCCTGCCGGTCGACCCGCAGCGCGAGGCGAAGGGCAAGCTCGTCAGCTCGCTCAACGACGCGTACCGCGCTTACCTCACCCAGTATCTGGAACAGCAGCTGGCCGGGCACGAGCAGCTGCGTGAGCAGACGCTGCCCACCTACCCGCCGTTCGGCAAGCGGCTGCTGATCGACAACGGCTGGTTCACCACGCTGGTGAAGCCGCATGTCGAACTGCTCACCGACAGTGTCGAGCGGCTGACGCCGGCCGGGCTCGTCACCGCGGGCGGTGAGGAACGCGAGATCGACGTGCTGATCCTGTGCACGGGCTTCCAGCAGCAGCGCTACCTGTACCCGATGGACATCCGCGGCCGTGACGGCATCGCGCTGCGCGAGCACTGGGACGACGACAACGGGCGCGCCCATCTGGGCATCACCACGCCGGGCTATCCGAACCTGTTCTTCCTCTACGGCCCGAACACCAATCCGCCGGGCGGAAGTTTCATCACTATCGGCGAGGCGCAGGTCCGTTATGTCGTCGAGGCGATCAGCCGCCTGGTGACCGACGACCTGGCGACCCTGGAATGCCGCCAGGAAGCCTACGACCGGTACAACGACGAACTCGACGAGGCGAACTCCCGCATGGTGTACGCCATGGACGGCGTGACCAGCTACTACCGCAACTCCAGCGGACGAGTGGTGACCAATTCGCCGTGGCCGGTGATCGAATACTGGACGCGGACACAGCAGCCCGAACCCGCCGACTTCGTGGCGACGCCGCAGAAGACGGGCTGACGCTCGCGGCGAGCCGCCGGAACGCCAGACGAGTTCGCCGGGTCCTACGGGATCCGGCGAACTCGTTTGCGAGGACTGCCGAGGCGCGGTCGACGGCGGCGGCTGCGCTCAGTTGATGCGACGATCCCGGCCCTGCCAATAGGGTTCGCGCAGATCGCGTTTGAGGACCTTACCGACCGCGCTGCGCGGCAGCGCGTCGACAAATGTCACGGACACAGGGCATTTGAACTTCGCGAGGTGAGCCCGGCAGTGGTCCAGAACCATCTGCTCGGTGACCGTCGCACCCGCGGCGGGCACGACCACGGCGATGGGACTCTCACCCCACCGTTCGCTCGGCACGCCGATGACCGCCACGTCGGCGATACCTGCCATCTCGAACAGGATCTCCTCGATCTCCCGCGGGTAGATGTTCTCGCCGCCCGAGACGATCATGTCCTTGACGCGATCGGAGATGAACAGGAAGCCCTCGGCATCGAGGTAACCGGCGTCGCCGGTGTGCATCCACCCGCCCTCGAGCGCGGCTCGGGTCGCGTCCGGGAGTCCCCAGTAGCCATCCATGAGTTGCGGTCCGCGGACCACGATCTCGCCGACGGCGCCGCTCGGAAGCGTCGCGCCGTCGCGTCCGACCACGTGCACCGAGGATCCGAGGACCGGACGTCCCGCCGAGGCCAGGATCTCCGGACGGCCCGCCAGCGCCCGGTGATGGTCCTCCGGGGTGAGAATGGTGGCCACCGCGCAGGTTTCGGTCATCCCATACGCCTGCGCGAAGTCGCAGCCGAACACGTCCATCGCTCTCTTCACGAGCTCGACCGCCATCGGCGCCGAGCCGTAGACCATCAGCTCCAGGGCAGAGAAGTCCAGTTCGGCGGCCAGTGGGTCGTCGATCATGCTCTGGATCATCGCCGGGGCAAGCGTGAGGAGCTGGATTCCGCGCTCGGACATCTCCCGCAGCACATCGGTCCGGTCGAAATCCCGGACCACGTGCACCGAACACCCGCCCGAGGTGTACGCCAAGATCTGTAGCGCGGCGCCGGCGTGGAACAGGGGCATGACGCATAGCGTGGCGCGGCGCACCGAACCCAGCGCCAGCTGGATCTGTAGGGCGTTCGCGCAGGCCGACCGGTGGGACACCATCGCGCCCTTGGGCTTTCCGGTGGTGCCGCTGGTGTACATCTGGTGGTAGATCGCGTCGGCGGGGACGTCCCGGTCGATCGCGTCGGCGGAGGTCGCCGCCACCTCGTCGGCGAATCTCAGACGCGATGCGCTGCCGTCGCGGATGACCGACGCTGTGATGCCGGGGACGGTCGAGGTCAGTGCCTGCGCGTAGTCCTCGTGGACGACGGCCAGGCGGCAACCCGCGTCCTCGGCGATGTATTTCCATTCCTGGGGTGCCAGACGGAAGTTGAGCGGCACCGGCACCACACCGGCCCGCGACGCGCCGAAGTACAGCGCGATCATCTCCAGCGAGTTGCGGTCGAGCATGCAGAAGCGCTCGCCGGGCTGGAGTGTGCCCGCCAGCCAGTTGCCGACCCGGTGTGTCCACCGGCGCATCTCGTCCCAGGTGAGACTGCGGCTGCCGTCGGTCAGATAGATCTCGTCCGGGAAGCGGTCGGCCCAGTGGTCCAGTAGTTCGTGGACGCGCATCTGCGCCCTCCTCCGATAGTCGAAAGCCGGGCCGCCCCGTGGGGTGGCCCGGCGGTAGGTGATCAGATCACGTGGGGTTTGACACCCAACCGTCGATGCGTCGGCCCGGCCATGAAGGGCTGGGCTCTGCGCGCCGGATATTCCGGGTCAGATCGGTAGTCCGGCGCGCAGGCCCACCGAGATCTGTTCGGCGACATCCGTTCCCGAGAACTCCAGAACCGAGTCGACGAGCCCGGCGCGCGGCGCGCCGTCGCGATAGGCCTCATGAAGGAGCTCGGAGATTTCGCGTCGGCGAGTGCGAAGGGTGTCGACATCGGCACTGCTGTCGGCGGCGGGCGCGAGCCCGAGGCGCATCGCCAGTTCCTCGGTGCGTGCGCAGTCCTGGGCGAGCCGCGCCTGGTCCCAAGCGACCCGCTGGGTGAGGTTGTCGAGCTGCTCGAGCACCGCGGCGAGTTCCTGGCGGGCGGTGCCGTCCGGCAGCGCGGGCGCGACGCGGTGGCCCAGCGTGTCCTTGATCGTGTTCAGCAGGCCGGTGAGGTCGGTCGAGTAGACGGTCATGTCAGAGTCCCCATTCTCTGTCGCGGAGCATCTTCGTCAGCCAGCCGACGCTGTAGTAGACGCTGTGGGCCATGTTGGAGTACCGCAGTTCGTCGCGGTCCCCGCGTTTGTAGACATCCACGGCCTGCAGACAGCCCACAGCGGTCTTGACCAGGGATTGGACCGACCACCAGGTGAGCGTTTCGGGGCTCGGCCGCCAGCCGCCTGCCCGCTCGTACTCGTCGAGGAACGGCTCGAGCTCGATCAGCTTGCACAGCAGCGGCGACCGGCCACGCGAGGTGCGCTGCGCGAACCAGGCGATATCGGCCACCGGATCGGAGAAGTGCGCGGTCTCCCAATCCAGCACGCCGGAGATGGATCCGTCCTCGATCACCAGATTGCCGATCCGGAAATCGTTGTGCACCAGGCTCACCCGTCCGGAGACGGCGTCGGCGCGGTGGTCGAGCCAGGCGCAGGCCAGGTCGAGCACGGGGATCGGGATGTCGGCGACCTCGCGGTACGCGCCGGCCCACTTGTCGTTCTCGATCCGGCCGGTGTCGGCGCCGTCGGGCACCGGCCCGAGCATGTCCAATCCCATCGAGGCCGGATCGACGCTGTGCAGGCGGGCCATCTCCCTGGCGACCTGCCGCCCGAGCTCCGCGCGCAGGTCGGCGTCGGGGATCAGGCGGGAGACGGTGCCCGGCATCGGGATGAAGCCCGGCACCTTCTCCATCACGAAGAACCCGCGTGCGCCGTCGTGCTCGCCGCGGTGTGCGAGCACGGCGGGGACCCGCATTCCGGCCCGGTCGGCGGCGGTCAGCAGCGCGACTTCACGGCTCACGTCGTAGTCGCCGGTGATGCCGCTGACCGGCTGGCGCTTGACCGCGTACGTCGCGGTGCGTCGATCGGCGCCCCTGGTCCACTCGGCGGTGACCAGGTAGGTCTCCCAGGAGTTGCCCTCCCCGCGCTGGTCGATGTCGATCAAACGCAGTGTCCCGTCCGCGGACAGCGCGGTGTCCAGCGATGCGGTCAGCTCGGCGAAGAAATCGTCGTGCTCGGTAGCGATGGTGCCGGTGGTGCCTGGGGTGTCTGCCTCGGCCACGGTCGTCACGGAAGCCTCCCTTGTTTCTCGGTCGTCAGAAAATCGTCGGGTTCGGGCCGCCGCCGTCGACGACCAGCCGCTGTCCGGTCACGTAGCCGGAGTCCGGCGAGACCAGGAACGCCACGGTGCCCGCGACATCCTCCGGACGGCAGACCCGCCCGAACGGCGAGTCGGCGTCGAGATCGCCGATGTCGGCGCCGCGCGCCGCGGAGACGAGTCGTTTACCCATCTCGGTGGCGATCAGACCGGGCGCGACGATATTGGCATGGATGCCGTAGCGGCGCTCCTCGCGCGCGATGGTGCGCACGCAGGTCTCCATCGCAGCCTTGGCCATGGTGTAGGGCGCGGAATTCGGGGGCGCGGACAGCGTGGTGTTGGAGGAGATCATCACGATGTCACCGCGGCCCGCCTCCCCCGCCGCGGCCTTGCGCATGTCCGGCAGCACTTGCTGGATGAGCGCGATCGGGCCGAAGGCGTGCACCTGCATCAGCTGCAGGTAGTCGGCGCGCGGCGTCGAGGCGACGTCCTGACCGCGACTGGCCGAGCCGGCATTGCTGACGATCAGATCCACCGGGCCCAGCTCGGCCCGGATCGCGGTCACCATCTGAGCGACCGCCGCCTCGTCGTCGATCGAGGCGCAATAGGCCGCCGCGCGACCACCTGCGGCGACGATCTGCTCGACCACCTCGTCGGCGGCCGCCGCGTCGCGCCGGTAATTCACGGCCACCGCGGCGCCGTCGCGGGC
>NZ_BDBT01000022.1 GCF_001613125.1 Nocardia shimofusensis NBRC 100134 | reverse complement strand
CGCGCTGCGGCAGACCGCCGGGGGCGGCGCCACGGGAGACCTCCGGCCTGGGCGCGCCGTTGGCGCCGGGGTCACGTTGCGGAAGACCGCCTGCCAGCGGCTGCGGGCTGCCGTTCGCACCGGGCTGGCGCTGCGGCAGACCGCCCTGGGACGGACCCGAGGGGGCGGGGCTGCCGTTGGCGCCGGGCTGACGCTGGGGCAGGCCACCCTGAACCGGGCCACCCTGAACCGGGCCGCTCTGAACCGGGCCACCGAGGCCGGGACCGCCGGGCTCGGACGGCGGAGCGCCGTTGGCGCCCGGTTGACGCTGCGGCAGGCCGCCGGACGCGGGCCGCTGAGCGGGACCGGCCGGAGCCGAACCACCGAGCGCCGCGGCGGGCGAGGGGCCGTTCGCGCCGGGCTGACGCTGCGGCAGACCACCCGGGCCGCTCGGCGCGGGACTGCCGTTGACACCGGGTTCACGCTGTGGAAGACCACCCGGCTCGGCGACCGAGGGCGCCTCACGCACGGTGGGACCGGAGACCGGCGGCAACGGACCCGAAGGCGGCTGCGCGCTACCGGGCACCGTGGTACCCGCGTTGCGCTTGGGCATGCTGGCGGCGGCGAGCTTGCCGCGCTGCGGGCCGTTGGCCGCGGCGGACGCGCTCGACTCGCGCAGGCTGGCCGAATGGGTGCCGCCGCTGCCGCTCTCGGAGGCCATGCCCGCCGAGGCGGCGGCCGAACCGGGCTGACGCTGCGGCAGTCCGCCGGTGCCGGCGCCGGCGGGGATCGCCGGGGCGATCGGACCGGAATCACCGGTCTGGATCGGACCGCTGACACCCGGGTCGACAGTCACCACCATGTTGCCCGCCGAGGTACGGGTGACCGCGCGGGTCTGCATGGTCGACGCGGGCCGCTGCGGGTTCGGCTGCAGCGGCGCGGCCTGCACGGCCTGGAGATCGGCACCGCCGGTCCCGGCCGCGCCGGTCTTGACCGGCACGATCAGGCCGACCGGCACGTGCACGGTGACCGTGACGCCGGGGTCACGGGCGGTGTCGAAGGTCGGACGAAGCCGGACCGTGAGACCGTGCCGCTCGGCCAGCCTGCCGACCACGAACAGGCCCATGTGGCGGGCGGTATCCGGGCCGGGCTCGGCGGTCTGCTCGAGTTTGCGGTTGATCTCGGCCATCTCCGCGGGCGGCATGCCGATGCCGCGGTCGGCGACCTCGATGAGCAACCCCTGGTCGTGCGCCTGCGCGAAGGTGAACTTCACGTCCGTCTCCGGCGGCGAGGCGCGCAGCGCGTTGTCGAGCAACTCGGCGAACAGGTGCGCGAGGTCCGAGGCGGACGGTTCCTTGAGCGCGCCGCGCGGGGTCGCGCCCAGCTTCACGCGCTCGTAGTCCTCGACCTCGGAGATCGCGGCGCGCAGCACGTCGGCGATCTCGACCGGGGCGGACTTGGCGCGGCGCTGCTTGGTGCCGGCCAGAATCAGCAGGTTGTCGCCGTTACGGCGCATACGGGCGGCGAGATGGTCCAGCCGGAACAGGTTCTCCAGCAGGCGCGGGTCCTTCTCGTCGTACTCCATCGCCTCGATGAGGGTGAGCTGATGGTCGACGAGAGACTTGGAACGCCGGGCCAGAGTCTCGAACATGTCGTTGACCTGGGAACGCATCTGCGCCTGATCGCTGGCCAGGCGCAGCGCCTGACCGTGGATGTCGTCGATGGCGCGGGCCAGCTGACCGATCTCCTCCTCGGAGCGGATCGGCATCGGCTCCAGCGGCACGTCCTCCGGAGAGGCGCCGGTACGCAGCTGGGCGACCTCGTGCGGCAGGTCGCTCTCGGCCACACGCAAGGCGGCCAGGCGCAGCCGGTGCAGCGGCACGATCATCGAGCGCGCGACGAAGACCGCGAGCAGCAGGGCCGCCAGAATCGTGGCGAGCACGACCGCGGTGTAGGTCCAGGCGTCCCGGTTGGCGCGGCTGGACAGGTTGCCCATGGCGGAGTCGAGGTCGCCGGTGGCCTTCGCGATGACCCGCTCGTAGACGTCGACACTGGTGGTCAGCGAGTTCTTCAGCTCACCGAGCGGGATCTTGCCCGCCTGCGCCTCCGGGCTCTCGATCAGGTCGATGCGGGTGTCCACGCCCGCGCGCAGGTCGGCGATGGCGGTGTCGCCGTCGGCGAAGCGGTGCGCCAGCACGTTCAGCAGGTGCCGCTCGGTCTCCGAGGCGGTCACGAACTCGGCGACGCCCTTGTCGAAGCTGTGCAGGACGGTGTTGAACGCGGCGAGTTCGGTGACCAGCGTCGCGCGGGTGTTCAGCGAGTCCACCAGGCGCAGCTTGGCCGCGTCCATGGCCGGATCGCTCACCTGCGACACGGTGCCCTCGACGATGCTCACGCTCTCGTTACGGATCCGGTCGATCCCGCCGAGCGCCTCGGTCGGCTCCGCGGCCGCCTTGCCCCTGGCGAGAATCGCCCTGGCTTCGGTGACCATCGTCGCCAGCGAGGCCTGCGACTCGTCGCGGCCGTCGAGTTTCCCGTTGGCCGATTCCGCGGTCGCGATGGCCTCGTCGAGCTCGGTGAGGTCCTGATCGGTCACCACGGAGGCGCCGGGTATCAGGGACACCATCTGCGAGCCCGCGACCGTCGCGGCCGCGGCACTCAGGCCGGTCACAGCCGGAATGACCTCGATATTTTCCGCGACGCCCTCGAGCCGATTGGCTTCGCCGAACTCCGTGGTAATCCTCGACACTCCGAGACCGACCGCGACCGCCAGCGGCACGGCGAGAACCGCCGTAACCTTCCAGCGCAGGTCCCAATTGCCGAGCGCCCAGCGCTTCTTGCCGGACCTTGCGGCGTCACGCATCTCCCACTCACTTTCCAAACTGGCCCCATCCACGCGCCATCAGCGAACCTCCACAATCGCACTGGCTCGACAGGTGGAGCTGGCCGAGAACTGCGGCTGGCCGAGAAATTGCGTCTATGACGGCCGAAATAAGTGACATCAGATTCTAACGGATCAATAACAGCTTGGGCGACATCAGGTAGCGCCACGGGACTTGACCTGCCTCTTCCAGGCATAACCAAAGGTCGCGGCGCCCTCCCGGGCGTCGCGTGAAGTCTGCCACAATCACACAGATCTATCGAGGCGGGCATCGAAGCGAGGGCTAGGGAGTCACCGGAGTTGAACGAGAAGCGCGAGTACCGGCCGGTCTACCAGACCAGTCTGGTCGATCCGGCCGGTTTCTGGGCCGCCGCGGCCGAGGCCGTCGACTGGGATGTGCCGCCCACCCAGATCGTCGACGCAGGCGCCAAGCCGGCTGCCCGGTGGTTCACCGATGCCCAGCTCAACACATGTTTCAATGCCCTGGACCGGCACCTGCCCGAACGCGCCGACCAGCCCGCGTTGATCTACGACTCGGCGATGACCAACGCCAAGCGCACTTATACCTATGCCGAATTGGTCGAAGAAGTCGCCATCTTCGCGGGCGCGATGCGGGAACTGGGCGTGCGGCGCGGTGACCGGGTGGTCATCTATCTGCCGATGATTCCCGAGGCCGTGATCGCGATGCTGGCCTGCGCGCGGATCGGCGCGGTGCATTCGGTGGTTTTCGGCGGCTTCGCCGCGCCCGAACTCGCCGCCCGCATCGACGACGCCGAACCCGTGCTCATCGTCACTGCCGCCGGTGGCCTCGAGCCCAATCGCAAGATCGAATATCCGCCCATCGTGCGCCGCGCCCTCGCGCTCGCCGAGACCGACACCGTGCGTCACGTCGTCGTGAAGAAGCGCACACCGCACTTCACGCCGGAGACCGACGAGGACGCGCGATCCGGCGATCCGGTGCGCTGGCTGGACTGGGACGACACGGTCGCCGACGCGCCGAAGGCCGATCCGGTGAACGTCGCCGCGACCGCCCCGCTCTACATCCTCTACACCTCCGGCACCACCGGTAAGCCCAAGGGCGTCGTCCGCGACAACGGCGGGCACGCGGTGGCGCTGACCTGGTCGATGCGCAATATCTACGACATCGGCGCGGGCGAGGTGATGTGGGCCGCTTCCGACGTCGGCTGGGTGGTCGGCCACTCCTACATCGTCTACGCGCCGCTGCTGGCCGGGGCGACCACGCTGCTCTACGAGGGCAAGCCGGTGGGCACCCCCGACGCGGGCGCGTTCTGGCGCGTCGTCGAGGAGCACCGGGTGCGGGTGCTGTTCACCGCGCCGACGGCACTGCGCGCGATCCGCAAGGCCGATCCCGAGGCCAAGCTGGCCCATGCCCACGACCTGTCGTCGCTGCGCGCGCTGTTCTGCGCGGGCGAACGCCTGGACCCGGCCACCTTCGACTGGGCCTCGCGCACTCTGCTCACCGAACTGCCGGACTGCCCGGTGGTCGACCACTGGTGGCAGACCGAGACCGGCTGGCCGATCTGCGCGAACCCGCTGGGCCTGCAGCGGCTGCCGATCAAAGCGGGTTCGTCGTCGGTGCCGGTGCCCGGCTTCCGGCTACGCGTGCTCGACGCGGTCGGCAATCCGGTTCCCGCGGGCACCGAGGGCAATATCGTGATCGGCCTGCCCATGCCGCCCGGCACGCTGTCGGGGCTGTGGCACGACGACGAGCGCTTCACCCGCTCCTACACCTCGGTCTTCCCCGGCCACTACGCCACCGGCGACGCGGGGTACTTCGACGAAGACGGCTACCTCTACGTCCTGGGTCGCAGCGACGACGTGATCAACATGGCCGGTCACCGCCTGTCCGCGGGCAGCATGGAGGCCGCCGTCGCCGGGCATCCCGCCGTGGCCGAGTGCGCGGTCGTCGGGCTGCCCGACGAGCTCAAGGGGCAGCGGCCGATCGCGTATGTGGTGCTCAAGGAGGGCATCGACGTCGATCCGGCCCAGTTGCGCGACGAGCTGATCACGCGGGTCCGCGAGCAGGTCGGCGCGATCGCGGCGCTGGCGGACGCGGTGATCGTGGCCGGCCTGCCCAAGACCCGCTCGGGCAAGATCCTGCGCAAGACGATCCGCCAGATCAGCGCGGGTGATCAGGTCGAGGTGCCCTCCACCATCGAGGACCCGGCCGTGCTGGCCGCGCTGGAGGACCAGATCCTCACCAGCCGAGCCGACGCGGCCGCCGAAGCCGCGAACACGGTGGGCAACGGACAATCGCCGATGATCGAGAATCCCGAGCCGAGTACCTGAGACCGCGAGTTCCTGAGAAGCCTGGCACAGCGGCGTGAACTGCGAAAAGCCGGACGTCTGCGGCCTTTTCGAGTTCCAGTCGAGGCGATCCTCAGAGTTTTCTCAATGAACTCTCAATCCCGCGCCCCGCGTTCGCGCCTACCGTCGGGGTAGTCGGACACCAACACCCGACTGGATCTGGAGGCTCAACCGATGAATTTCGTGCGCACCCGAACCCGGCTCGCCGGCCTGACCGCCGCCACCGCTGCCACGGCGGCGGTCCTGCTCGGCCCCGCGGTCGCTTCCGCGGGCCCGGCCGAACTGGCCGAACCCCTGCTCACCAGCGATTGCACGTTCGCGCAGGTCGAAGCGGCGCTGCGGGTGGAGGCACCCGAGCTGGCCCAGCTGCTCGACGCCAACCCCAGTCAGAAGGCCGAATTGCAGCAGCGCTTCGATCAGCCGGTCGAGCAGCGTCGCGCGGAGTTCCAGCGACTGCTCGAGCAGAACCCCGAGGCCGCCGAACAGGCACAATCCGATCCGCGCACAGCCCAGCTGAGCCAGGTGCTGGCCCAGGTCGCGGCGACCTGCCAGAACTACTGATGCCGGTGTCGTTCTGATGCCCGAGTCGCATCCGCGCGGAGAATGGGGGGCGTGAGCACCGCCCCGCTGCCGACCGTCCTCGTCGTCGACGACGACGAGGACGTGCTCGTCTCGGTAGAACGCGGGCTGCGGCTGTCGGGTTTCCACGTACTGGTGGCCAGGGACGGGGCCGCGGCGCTGCGCAGCGTGACCGAGCACAGTCCCGACGCCGTGGTGCTCGACATGAACATGCCGCTGCTCGACGGCGCCGGGGTGGTCACGGCCCTGCGCGCGCTCGGCAACGAGGTACCGGTCTGCGTGCTCAGCGCCCGCTCCTCGGTGGACGACCGGATCTGGGGTCTGGAATCCGGCGCCGACGACTACCTGGTGAAGCCGTTCGTGCTCGCCGAGCTGGTGGCCCGTATCAAGGCGCTGCTGCGCAGGCGCACCGACACCGCCCCACCCGCCGCCCCGGGGGCGATCACCGTCGGACCGCTCGAGGTGGACGTCGCCGGATATCGCGCGCTGCTGCACGGACGCGAGATCGAGCTGACCAAGCGCGAATTCGAACTGCTCTCGACGCTGGCCCGCAACGCGGGGGTGGTGCTGAGCCGGGAGCGGCTGCTCGAGCTGGTGTGGGGGTACGACTTCGTCGCCGACACCAATGTGGTGGACGTGTTCGTCGGCTATCTGCGCCGCAAGCTCGAGGCCGACGGCACCGCTCGATTGCTGCACACCGTGCGCGGGGTCGGGTTCGTGCTGCGGGCGCCGAAATGAGTCCGGCCGCTGCCCGGCGCGGCCGCGCCGAGCGCCGCCGCCGGACGTTCTCCCTGCGTACCCGGGTCGCGGGCGCGGCGGCCGCCGGTGCGGTGATCCTGGTGCTGCTGGTCAGCGCGGTGGCCGTGCGCGCCATCGAGCGCATCAACCTGCAGCAGAGCGACCAGCAGCTGGCGGTGGCCTCTCGGCTGGTGCTGATCAATCCGGTGATCGCGGTGGGCGTGCTCGGCCTGACCGGGCTGGGCGACGACATGGCGATCACCGTGCGCGAGGGCGGCGAGATGCTCGCCAGCAGTTCGGTGCGCCTGCCCGACCTGCCGGTGGGCTCGCGCACCGTCACCGTGGAGGGCGTCAGGTACCGGGTGCTCACCACCACCGAGAACCAGCCCGCCGGACGCACCGTCACACTGGGCATTCCGGCCGACGAGGCCGCGCGGGTCACCGCCGAACAGCAGCGCAGGGTGCTCGGTGGCGCACTGCTGGCGGTGGCAGCCGCGGCGGCGCTGGGCTGGCTGTTCGCCGGGCGGGCGGTGCGCCCGATCGTCGATCTCACCGAACGGGTCGGCGCGCGGACGGCTTTCGGCGATCCCGATCCGGCCCGGCCGCCGGTGGACGGCTCCGGCGTGCGTGAGGCCGAGCAGTTGGCCGACGCGGTGAACACCATGCTGACGCGGGTGGATCAGGCCCAGGCCGAGACCGCCGCGGCGCTGGCCACGGCCCGCGATTTCGCCGCTGTCTCCGCCCACGAACTGCGCACCCCGCTGACGGCCATGCGCACCGACCTCGAGGTGCTGCGGACCCTCGACCTGACCGCGGCGCAACGCGCCGAGATCCTCGCCGACCTGCAACGCAGCCAGGACCGGGTGGAATCCACACTGGCGGCGCTGGAGCGGCTGGCCACCGGCGATCTCACCCAGGACCGCGACCATGTGGACACCGATGTGGGTGATCTGTGCGACCAGGCCGCCCACGACGCGATGCGGCATTTCCCCGGTCTCACGGTGCACATTCGGACCGACGCCGATCTGGTGACCCGTGGCCTGCCCGCCGGGCTGCGGCTCGCGGTGGACAACGCGCTGGCGAATTCGGTGAAACACGGCGGCGCGACAGAGGCCGCGGTACACGCGCACCGCACCGATAACGGAACGGTGGTGATCGCCGTCGACGACAACGGCACCGGATTGCCCGTCGACGAACGGGAATCGGTGTTCGAGCGTTTCCGGCGCGGCCGTCATGCCGGCAAAGGCGGCTCCGGATTGGGGCTCGCACTGGTCGCACAGCAGGCTCAATTACACGGCGGACGGGCCTATTTCACCGACAGTCCGCTGGGCGGCGCGCGACTGGTGCTCGAATTGCCGCAACGGCCCGGCAATTCCGGTTTCGCACAAGTGAATCCGCCCGAACGGCGTTCGCACTGAGCGTTTCGCACAGCGAATCCGCACGCCCGCACGAATCCGGAGAGCCTTACCGAACTCTCAGAGCTTTCTGCGAAACCGGCCCGATATCGCGCCCTAAAGTCCGGCCCGTGAGACGAATTCGAGCCCGATGGGCGATTCTGGTTGCCGGCCTCCTCGTCGTGGGCACCCTCGGCGCGTGTACGACGGCCGACCGGCCCCCGACCGGAATCGCTCTGGTCGACACCGACACCGGACCGACGGGCGCGCGGGTCGCCGACTCGCTGCGTCGCGACAGCGGCGGATACGACTGGCGATTCGTCACGGCGCAAGAGGCGAGCGACGGCGACTACGCCGCCGTCATCACCCTGCCCGCCGATCTGACGACCGCCCTCGGCTCACTGGCCGGCCCCGCTCCCCGACGCGCCGAAGTGTCCGTGATCGCCGACGACGCCGACGCCGACCGGGCACTGGTGGACGGCGCTACGACGCTGCTCACGAAGCGAATCGGCGCGACCGGCGTGGACGCCGCCCTCGCCGCTGTCGCCCAGGCGCGCACCCAGCTGACCGGTGTGCAGCTCACCGCACAGCTGCTCGGGGTCGGGGTGAACACGGCCGCCGACGGCGCGGAGCAGTTCAGCGCGGGCGCGCGGCAGATGATCGACTTCCTCGACTTCGCGAAATCCGGGGCGAGCCGGCTGACCTCGGCCATCGAGACGCTCGATGCCGCGGTCACGGGGGCGACCACGCAGGCCGAGACGCTCGCCGTCGCACTGGATTCGACGGGCATCACCCTCGCCCAGGTAGCGCAGAGCTCCCAGACCGTCGGCGCGGGACTCGACCAGATCCTGCCGCTGCTGCGCGCGCTGCCGTTCGCCGGTGACCCGGCCGTCGCCGACATCATCGGCACACTCGAAGGACTGCGCGCCCTCACCGGGCAGGCCGGGGCACCATTGACCGAGCTGGGCGCCCTCGTCGGGGACACGGTCGACTCGGACACCGACCTGGGCACCCTGCTCCGCACCGTGGCCCAGCGGCTGACCGGTGCGAGCACCCAGCTGAGCGAGGCCGCGGAGCTGGCCGCGGGCCTGCCACGACTGGCCGACGAGGGCGGAGCCCAGCTGATCGACGCCATGAGCCGCCTCACCGGAGGCGTCGATCAGCTGCAGACCATCGTCACCACTCTCGAGGCGCAGACGGGCAAGGCGATGGCGGCACTGCCGCTGCGCAGTGGCGCCCAGCAGTCCGCCATCGCCTTGGCGTTGACCGATCCGGTCGAGATCGTCCAGGAGTGAGCCGGGCGCGAGGGCCCCGGCTCAGGCGTGTCCGACGCTCGACCAGCCCGCGACCTCTTCGGGCTTGCGCGGCCCGGGCCCGGTGTAGATGGCGGCCGGGCGGACCAGCTTGCCCAGGCGCTTCTGCTCCAGGATGTGCGCGCACCAGCCCGCGGTCCGGCCACAGGTGAACATGGCGGGCATCATGTGCGCGGGCACCTCGGCGAAGTCGAGGATGACCGCCGCCCAGAACTCGACATTGGTCTCGATGGCGCGGTCCGGGCGGCGCTCACGCAGCTCGGCCAGCGCCGCCTGCTCGAGCGCGGCGGCGACCTCGAAGCGCGGGGCGGCCAGCCGCTCGGCGGTGGCGCGCAGCACGCGGGCGCGGGGATCCTCGGCCCGGTAGACCCGGTGACCGAAGCCCATCAGCTTCTCCTTGCGGTCGAGGATGCCCTTGACCAGCGCGCGGGCATCGCCGCTCTTCTCGACCTCTTTGATCATCGGCAGCACGCGGGCCGGGGCGCCGCCGTGCAGCGGACCCGACATCGCGCCGATCGCGCCGGACAGCGCGGCGGCCACGTCGGCGCCGGTGGAGGCGATCACCCGGGCGGTGAAGGTGGAGGCGTTCATGCCGTGCTCGGCCGCGGAGACCCAGTAGGCGTCGATGGCCTCGGTGTGGCGCGGGTCCGGGTCGCCCTTCCAGCGGGTCATGAAGCGCTCGGTGACCGTCGTGCACTCGTCGATGGTCTTCTGCGGCACGGCGGGCTGGTAGATGCCGCGCGCGGACTGTGCCACATACGACAGCGCCATCACCGAGGCGCGCGCCAGGTTCTCCCTGGCGGTGGCGTCGTCGATGTCCAGCAGGGGCTGGTATCCCCAGATCGGCGCCAGCATGGCCAGGCCGGCCTGCACGTCGACGCGCACGTCGCCGGTGTGCACGGGCAGCGGGAAGGGTTCGGCGGGCGGCAGGCCGTGCCCGAACTCACCGTCGACCAGCAGTGCCCACACATCGCCGAAGGTCACCCGGCTGCCGACCAGATCCTCGATGTCGACGCCCCGGTAGCGCAGCGCGCCGCCGTCCTTGTCGGGCTCGGCGATATCGGTCGTGAAGGCCACCACGCCTTCGAGACCACTGACGAAATCATCGGGAACGGTGGCGTTTCCACCGGATACCGCGGGGCTGGTAGTCATGGTGTGACTCTCCTTGCACTTCAGGTCGCATGTACTGCGAGGGCGCATGAGGTCTCGCCGAGGTGGGTGCTTCGCCGAGCCCATGCCGATCACCAGCACCTTATCCCCCTGCTACCGCGGAGTAACGTCAGCCCCATGGCTGACCTGCACAATTCCCCGCCTCACGGCGACCGGCCCGGCGACGGGGCCACCCAGCCGACGAATCTGGAGGCGACCCTGCGACAGGTGGCGGCCGACCTGGCCGCCATGCGCGTGGACTACGCCGGGGTGCCGTTCGGCTCCGGCGAGGATGTCGATCTCGACGAGACCTGGTTGGCCGGCGGCTGGGAGCCGTTGCTGCGCAATTGGATCGAGCAGGCGACCGCGGTGGGCGTCGCGGAGCCCAACGCGATGGTGCTGGCCACCGTCGCGATGGTCGACGGGGTGCCGAGGCCGACCTCGCGAACCGTGCTGTGTAAAGGCCTCTCGCCGGAAGGTGTGACCTTCTACACGAATTACGACAGCGCCAAGGGAAGGCAACTGCGCGAGGTGCCCTACGCGGCGATCACCTTCGTCTGGGCCGCCCTGGGCAGACAGGTGCACCTGCGCGGGCCGGTGGAGCGGGTGAGTGCCGAGCAGACGCTGGTGTACTGGCGCTCGCGGCCGCGCGACTCCCAGCTCGGCGCCTGGGCCTCCCAGCAGTCGCAGCCGATCGGATCGCGCGCCGACCTGGACCGGGCGCTGACCGAGATCACCGAGCGATTCGCGGGGGTGGAAGAGATCCCGGTGCCTCCGCACTGGGGCGGATTCCTGATGCGCCCCGACGAGGTGGAGTTCTGGCAGGGCCGCCAGGGCAGGCTGCACAACCGGGTCCGCGTGCGCATCGAGCCCGGCGGCATGCGGGCCGAGCGGCTCCAGCCCTGAACCGCTCGTGATATTTCCCACGGTTTTTCCCACCCGAGCCCCGGGTACCGCCGCGGGTCGCGCGGGCGGGCACGCTTCCGGCGGCCCGGCGAACCGCACGCAGGCTCGGTGGCGAACGTCGGGCGAGCGCCCGATTCCGCCAGGCGCCCGACACCGCCCGACACCCCGGCGGGTGCGCCGGGCACAGCGCGGCAGCGGGTTTCGCACGACCCCACCCGGCGGCGCTCGCGCACCGGTCCACCACTGCGACGATGGCCTGTCACCAGGGAAATCGGGTTACCGGCCGGTACTCACCCGGCGACCGTGCCGATTGTGAGCGGAACGGGTATGTTCGCCAGGGAAGTCGGCGCAGCGGGCCGGCCCCGGCGATACCGCCCGGCGCCGCTCCCCTCCCTCTCCGGCCCACCGACGGGAAGTCTCGAACGCGCCGCGACGGCGAGGCGGGCGGGCAACCCGCACAGCGCACCCTCGTGCCGAAGGAACTCGCGTCAGCGACTAGCGTCTAAGTGATCGCACCGCCGTGCCGACCGCACTCCGATGCCGACGGTCCTAGCCTGAGAGGGATCCTTCCGTGCCCGAGAACCACAACGACGCCAAGCCGGTATTGAGCTACCCCGGCGGCGAATACGCCATGACGATCACCGAGGCCACCGAAGGCAACCACGGTGTCGACCTGGGCAAGATGCTGGCCAGCACCGGATACGTCACCTACGACCCGGGCTTCATGAACACCGCGCCCACCAAGTCGGCGATCACCTACATCGACGGCGAAGCGGGCATCCTGCGCTACCGCGGCTACCCGATCGAGCAGCTGGCGGACTCCTCGACCTTCATCGAGGTCAGCTACCTGCTGATCTACGGCGAGCTACCCACCCAGGCGCAGCTCGACGAGTTCACCGACCGCATCCGCCGCCACACCCTGCTGCACGAGGATCTCAAGCGGTTCTTCGACGGCTTCCCGCGCAACGCGCACCCGATGCCGGTGCTGTCGTCGGCGGTCAACGCGCTGTCGGCCTACTACCAGGACTCGCTGGACCCGCGCGACCCCGAGCAGGTCGAGCTGTCCACCATCCGCCTGCTGGCCAAGCTGCCCACCATCGCGGCCTACTCCTACAAGAAGTCGGTCGGCCAGCCTTTCCTCTACCCGGACAACTCGCTGAGCCTGGTCGAGAACTTCCTGCGGATGACCTTCGGCTTCCCGGCCGAGCCCTACGAGGTCGACCCCGAGATCGCCGCCGCGCTGGACATGCTGCTGATCCTGCACGCCGATCACGAGCAGAACTGCTCGACCTCCACCGTGCGCCTGGTCGGCTCCTCCGACGCCAACCTGTTCACCTCGGTCTCCGGCGGCATCAACGCCCTGTGGGGCCCGCTGCACGGCGGCGCCAACCAGGCCGTGCTGGAGATGCTCGACGACATCAAGGCCGCGGGCGGCGATGTCAAGGAGTTCATCCGCAAGGTCAAGAACAAGGAAGACGGCGTGAAGCTCATGGGCTTCGGGCACCGCGTCTACCGCAACTACGACCCGCGCGCGGCGATCGCCAAGAAGCACGCCGACGCGATCCTGCGCAAGCTGGGCGGCGACGACGAGCTGTTCGACATCGCCCAGGCGCTCGAGGAAGCCGCGCTCACCGACGACTACTTCGTCGAGCGCCGCCTGTACCCGAACGTCGACTTCTACACCGGCGTCATCTACAAGGCGATGGGCTTCCCGACCCGCATGTTCACCGTGCTGTTCGCGATGGGCCGGCTGCCCGGCTGGATCGCGCACTGGCGCGAGATGCACAGCGAGCCGCTGAAGATCGGCCGCCCGCGTCAGATCTACACGGGCTATCCTGCCCGCGACTACGCCCGGATCACCGAGCGCTGACGATCCACCGGTCACACATCAGCAGTCACATTTCCATCACTCACTGTCGAAGGGGATAGCGAATGACCAAGCCGGTTGTCGAATTCCAGGCCGGGCCGCCGCCCGCCGAGCTCGTCATCAAGGACATCATCGAGGGTGAGGGCGCCGAGGCCGTGCCCGGCGGCACCGTCGAGGTCCACTACGTCGGCGTCGAATTCGAGACCGGTGAGGAGTTCGACTCGTCGTGGAGCCGCGGCGAGTCCATCACCTTCCCGCTGCGTGGCCTGATCCAGGGCTGGCAGGACGGCATCCCCGGCATGAAGGTGGGCGGCCGTCGTCAGCTGACCATCCCGCCGGAGCTGGCCTACGGTCCGGCCGGCGGCGGTCACCCGCTGTCGGGCAAGACCCTGGTCTTCGTGATCGATCTGGTCAGCGCCGGGTAACTCGCGCAACGTGCGAAGGCCCGCGTCCCGTGCTCCGGGACGCGGGCCTTTCTCGTGACACACCCCGGTCATCCCGAGTCGGTCACATTCCAGCGCGGGCAAGCCGCCGGGGCGGCCTGTCCGCTCGCCGGTTCAGTCGCCCGTCAGTGACGCCGTCCAGTCGACGGCGACCGACTCGCCGCGATCGACGGTGAAGAACGCGACCCGCAGCCGGCTGCCCAGATCGACCAGCCCGAGCGCGGCCAGCGGCACCGGCTGGGTGATCCGGACCCGCCACGGTCGCGGCTCGTCCCAGGCCCGCAATTCCAGATCCAGGCGCAGCACCGGGTCGGCCCGGCCCGCGTAGTCGGTGGCCACCGGGGCGGCGGCCAGCACGGTCGCTTCGGCCCGGCGGCCGTCGCGCAGGATGCGCGCCATACTGGTGGCCGCCTGCTCGCCGTTGTCGACGAGGTAGAGCACGACGCGGGTGGGGTCACCGGGATCGACCCGGCACAGCACGGTGTCACCGGGGCGCATGGACGCCAGGTCCGCGCGGGTCACGGGCTGGCGCACGGTCGTCTCGTAGGGCAGTTCACCGTCGAGGCGAACGCGCACCCGTAATACCCGTTCGCGATCGTCGCTGCCCGGTCGCCGGGCGGTCATCCGGGGCGCGCCCCGCCCGGTGAATGGCCACGCCGAGCGCCGCCGCACCGGCCGGATTCCCAGCACGATCGCCGTGCCGGGAGTGCCGCGCAGCAGGAGTTCACGCCGCGCCTCGGCGGTGAGACCGGCCGAACGGCGGTGGCGCGGACGGCCGTCGCGTGGCCGCCACCGGGAGTTCGCTGCAGCCTTGCTCATGAGCCGATACGTTAGCCGCCGGACAGTTCGTGCGACACCGGTCACACGCTCGACCCGACCCCGGCCCGTCCCCGCCACGCCGACCCCCACCCGCTGTGATCGGGCAGGTCGGACACGCTTTACCCTGGTGGCCATGACCTCTGCGTTCCCCACCATCCCCGACGACCTCAAGCCCGCCGACGGACGCTTCGGCTGCGGCCCTTCCAAGGTTCGCCCGGAGCAGCTCGAGTCCCTCGTGCGGGTGGGCGCCTCGGTGTTCGGAACCTCGCATCGGCAGAAGCCGGTCAAGGACGTGGTCGCCCGCGTGCGCTCCGGTCTGCGTGAACTGTTCGCGCTGCCCGACGGCTACGAGGTGGTGCTCGGCAACGGCGGCACCACCGCCTTCTGGGACGCCGCCGCGTTCGGTCTCATCCGTGAGCGCTCGCTGCACCTGACCAACGGCGAGTTCTCCAGCAAGTTCGCCTCCGTCGCGAAGGGCAACCCGTTCATCGGCGACCCGATCGTGGTCGAGGCCGAGCCGGGCAGCGCCCCCGAGCCGGTCTCCGACCCCTCGGCCGATCTCATCGGCTGGGCGCACAACGAGACCTCCACCGGCGTCTCGATCCCGGTGCAGCGGCCCGCGGGCTCCGAGCACGCGCTGATCGCCATCGACGCCACCTCGGGCGCGGGCGGACTGCCGGTGAACATCGCCGACGCCGACGTGTACTACTTCGCGCCGCAGAAGTGCTTCGCCGCCGACGGCGGCCTGTGGATCGCGCTGATGAGCCCCGCCGCGCTGGCCCGCGTCGAGGAGATCAAGGCCAGCGGCCGCTGGACCCCCGAATTCCTGTCGCTGCCGGTCGCCATCGACAACAGCAGCAAGGATCAGACCTACAACACCCCGGCGCTGGCCACCCTGCTGCTGTTCGCCGACCAGATCGAGTGGCTCAACGGCAACGGCGGCCTGGACTGGGCGGTCAAGCGCACCGCCGATTCCTCCTCGCGCCTGTACAGCTGGGCCGAGGCCAGCGAATACGCCACCCCGTACGTGGTGGACCCGGCGCACCGCTCGCAGGTCGTGGGCACCATCGACTTCGCCGACAGCGTGGACGCCGCCCAGGTGGCGAAGATCCTGCGCGCCAACGGCATCGTCGACACCGAGCCCTACCGCAAGCTGGGCCGCAACCAGTTGCGCGTCGGCATGTTCCCGGCCATCGACCCCGAGGACATCGCGCAGCTGACCCGCAGCATCGACTGGGTCGTCGGACAGCTCTGAACCCACCCGCTGTCCTCGTCTGGTTTTCACCGGACGAGGACAGGGACAGACACGCCGCCTCCCGCAGCGCCGGATCGCACCAGCGGTCCGGCGCTGCAAGGTTTTTCGAGGATTTCGGCGTGCGACACCCGGCTGCGAAATCCACAAACATTAGCGCCTTCTTCGCCACTTCGCCGAATTTTCCGCCCGCGTGTCTTGCCCCAGGACACTGTTGTGTGCACTACTGTTGCGAACCAGTGGGCGGTGTCGCGAGTCGGCGCGATAAGGAGGTAGCGGTGCGTGAACTTCGTGTGATCGGGGTGACGCCCGACTCCACGCACATCGTGTGTGTCGACACCGAATCCGGTCAGAAGTTCCGCCTTCCCGCGGACGACAAGCTCCGAGCCGCCGCGCGCGGCGACCTTGCCCGGTTCGGCCAGATCGAAATCGAAATGGAAGCGTCTATGCGTCCTCGCGATATTCAGGCCCGTATCCGTGCCGGTGCGTCCGTGGAGCAGGTGACCGCCGAATCCGGGATGCCCGCCAGTCGCGTGGAGCGCTTCGCCTACCCGGTGTTGCTGGAGCGCGCCCGCGCGGCCGAACTGGCCCAGAAGGCGCACCCGGTGCGCGCCGACGGCCCCGCCGTGGCGACTCTCATCGAGGTGGTGACCGCGGCCTTCACCGAGCGCGGGCACACGCTGGAGAACGCCGAGTGGGACGCCTGGAAGGACGAGAAGGGCTTCTGGGTCGCCCAGTTGCAGTGGCAGAACGGACGTTCCGAGATCGCCGCGCACTGGCGCTACCAGCCGGACGCGCACGGCGGCTCGGTGTCCCCGCTCGACGATCCGGCCTCGGATCTGATCGATCCCGACTTCGGCCGCGCGCTGCGTGGACTGGCGACGATCCTGCCGTCCGAGCCCGAGATCGACGTGACCACACCGCAGGATCCGGCACTCGAGCCGCGTCGCGATGTCGCCGCGCCGCCCGCCCGCCCTGCCAAGCAGGCCGCGCCGGTGGTCGAGGAATACTTCGAGAAGCGCGCGGTAGCCGGCGGCGGCGTGGTGCCCCCGGCCATTCCGGCCACTGCCGTTCCGGCCGCGCCGGTGACACCGCCGGTCCCGGCCGCCCCCGCGACCGGCGGATCGCACGGCGCCACCGCACCCGAGGCCGCTCCGGCCGCCGAGATCGCCGCCCCCGCGCCGACCGCCGAGGCTCCGGCCAAGGCGGCCACCCCCAAGGCCCCCACGGTCACGCCGCCCGCGGCCGAGGCCACGCCCGAGGAGAAGGACGCCAAGGCGGCGGCCAAGCCGGCCAGGACCAAGCGCGGCAAAGCGCCGATGCCGTCCTGGGAAGATGTGTTGCTGGGAGTGCGCAGCTCCGGCCACTGACCCCTGGGGACACACCGACGCCTACCCGGTTCGGCCCCGTATCGACCTGCTGGAAGTACATTTTCACCATCCGATTCACCCGATCGCCGGATGGAACGTACGGTAGCGGGTAGTTAGCGGAGCGACTCGCTCAGCACTCGGGAGGTGCCGGTAGATGGTGTCCACAGCCTCGACGATCTGGTACGTCGACGCCGATGATCCGGCGGCCGTCCTGCGGGAACACCGCGATCCCGACCCGGGAGCGGCACAAGCGCTGGCCAAGCAGTTGTTCGAGGACTACGAGATCGTGCCGAAGATGGTCGGCACACTGGCAGGCTGCGCGGGCCCGGACGACGACGAGATCTACATCGGCTGCTATCCCGGCCTGACCGTGGTCTGCTCCCGGCAGGTCCGCCTGCCCGACCCGACGACACTGCCGGAACTGCTCATCCGCCCGCTCGCCTCCGAGCACACCTACCTGGTGTCGTTCGACGCGAGCATGGGCTGGGGCAGCTTCGCGCACTGGGAGCGCGGCGAATTCCGCCGCGGGTTCTCCTCCTCCCGGATGAAGATCCTGGCCGACGCGGGCCTGCCGCTGGTGTGGGAGCGCCCGTTCTGGGCCGGTGAACGCCCCGTCCTCTGGCGCGCGGACGAACTCCCCGACCCGCAGTGCCTGCCCTTCGACCCGCCGGATTTCGCCGACGAGGCCAACAGCGAATGGCTCGGTTTCCAGTACCGCGCCCCGCTGGTCGCAGACGCGCTGCTCCCCCGCGACATCGCGGTGTGCGGATTCACGCTGAGCCCCAAGGATCCGCCTGTCGAGTCGCCCGAGCCCGCTCCCGATCCGCGGGACCGAGCGCTGGGCCCGCGTGGCCGCGTCCTCGCTACCCGAGCCCGCGCTGTCGGGGCGGCGCGCGAGCAGACGATCGGGCCGCGTGGCCAGGTACCCGCGGACGCACGACGACGTGAGCCGGAGGCCGAGTCGATCGGATCGGCGCCGCAGGAGAAGGAACGGCGCGGCCTGCTCGGCTGGCTGCGCGAGGCCACCCGGACCGACTGAGCCGTCGCGCTCGCCCCGCCACGGGTCGGCGATCAGCACCGACACGCCCGTATCGGCGCTACTCCGACACGCAGGCCGGACCGGCGTGGCCTGTTCAGCCCACTGGACAGCCGTGCACAGCCTTCACAGGGCGGCGAGTCCGGCAAGTATCAGCCCGAACCAGCCGAGTGCCACGCCCGCCGCGCAGCCGAGCAGCACCCACCGGGTGACCGGCGTGTGCCGCCACCGCCAGGCCGTGGGCGCAGCGCCGCCGACCGCCACGACATTGATGAGCAACGCCAGCAGCGGATGCACCTCGCCCAGTGCCGAGCCGAAGGCGTAGACCGCCACCGTCGCGAGGAGGGCGACGAGCACGGCGACGGTGATCCCGGCCGCCCACGGCGTGGGGTCGCGCACCGGCGGCACGGACCGGTACGGATCGTCGGGCGAATGATCGACCACGTTGTCCCCCCTCACGAGTTGCGGACCCGTTCGTAGAAGGCCATCGCGGCGGCGGTGGCGACATTGAGCGAATCGGTGCCCGGCGTCATCGGAATGCGGGCCCGGACGTCGCAGGCCCGCATGGTCTCCTCGGTGAGGCCGGGGCCTTCCGCGCCGAGCAGCAGGGCCACCCGCTCACCGGTCATGGCGGTGGCCAGGTTCGCCGCGGCCGGGTTCGGGGTCAGGGCGATGAGCTGGAAACCGGCCGCGCGCAACGTTTCCAGATCCTGCGGCCAGGCGGACAGCCGAGCGAACGGCACCCGCAGCACATGCCCCATCGACACCCGCACCGAGCGCCGGTAGAGCGGGTCCGAGCAGCGCTCCCCGAACAGGATGGCGTCGACGCCGAGCCCGGCGGCATTGCGGAACATCGAGCCCAGGTTCTCGTGATCGTTGACGCCCTCGAGCACCGCGACCGTGCGCGCCCCGGCCAGCACCTCGGGCACGCTCGGTTCCGCGGGGCGCGGGGCGACGGCGAGCACGCCCCGGTTGAGGTGGAAGCCGACGATCTGGGCCATCGTGTGCGCGTCGGTCCGGTAGCAGGGCACGTCGACGCGGGCGAGATCGTCGGCGAGCTCGTCCAGACGCCGTCCGACGCCGAGCAGGGCGCTCGGGGTGAACCGCGAATTCAGCATGCGCTGCACGACGACCACGCCCTCGGCGATCACCAGCCCCTTGCGACCGGGCAGGTCGGGGCGGCGGTCGGCGTTCGACAGGTCTCGGAAATCGTCGACCCGCGGGTCGGCCGGGTCGTCCACGTCGATCACTTGGGCCACCCGCCCATCCTGCCGGACCGCGCGGGGCACCGCGGCGGCGGCCACACGACCACGGCGACCTGGGCCTACGGCGTGCCGCGCCGGAAGCTGGCATGCTGGTGTGCGTGAAGCCGATTCAGTTGGTGCTCAACATCCTGTGGTTGATCTTCGCGGGATTCTGGATGGCGCTGGGCTACATCGTCGCCGGCATCATCTGTTGCGTCCTGATCGTCACCATCCCGTTCGGGATCGCCTCGTTCCGCATCGCGGTCTATGTGCTGTGGCCGTTCGGGCGTACGACGGTGGAGAAGCCCGGCGCGGGCGCGGGCTCGCTGATCGGCAACATCATCTGGTTCGTCGTCGCCGGCTGGTGGCTGGCGATCGGGCACCTCCTCACCAGCATCCCGCTGTTCGTCTCGATCATCGGCATCCCGTTCGGGTGGGCGAATCTGAAGTTCATCCCGCTGTCGCTGTTCCCGCTGGGACGCGAAATCGTCGACACCGACCAGGCTTTCGGAGGGCGCTGAGCACGGCGGGCCGGAGGTCTCGGATTCGGCCCTTATTCGGATTCGGCCCCTTATTCGGATTCAGCGACGATCTGCTTGATGATCGCGACGGCCTCGCTCAGCACATCGAGCTGAGCCTCCGACAGCGTGGACAGTTGCTCGGTCATCCAGGCCTCACGGGCGCTGGCCTCGTCGGCGAGCACCGCCAGGCCCGCATCGGACAGCGAGACGATGATCTGACGCCCATCGGTCGGATGCGGCTGTCGCTCCACCAGCTTCATATCCGACAGCGAAGCGATCACCCTGGTCATCGAGGGCGGTTGGACACGTTCCCTGGCGGCCAGCATGCCCGGCGTCATCGCCCCGTCGCGGCGCAGGGCCGCGAGTGCGGACAGTTGGGTCAGCGAAACCGGTGAATCGGCGCGGCGGCCGCGGAGATGTCGCGTGAGCCGGACCACCGCCAGCGACAACTCGCCGGCCAGGGCTCTCACATCCGAAGGCGTCGTCACCCGCCAAACGATACGGGAAGCGTCCTGGACGCTGCGCGTGTTCGCCCCGCTACCCTGGGGCGGTGACCCCCGAAGTACCGCAGATCCCGGCGCGCCTGACCGATCCCCGACCCGTGCTCGCCGTCGGCATCGCGTTGTGGGTGCTCGCCTCGATCGTCGTGTGGGCGGGTGGGGAACGCTGGGAGTCGGTCCGCCCCGTCTGTGCGATGGGGGTGCTCGTCGGCGGGCTGGCGCTGGTGATCTTCCTGGTCCAGCGGCGTGGGGCCCGTCGCGGCGACAAGGGCGCGCAGACCGGGCTCTGAGTTCCGGCTCGGCTCAGCCGATGGTGAACTCCTCGCTGGTGCCGGTGAACGGACGCAGCGCACCACCGGTGGTGAGCTGGTCGGCGAAGTGCACGAAGCGGTATCGGCCCGCGCGGGCATCGGCGGGGATGTCCCAGGTGAAACGGGCGACCGATTCGGCCGCGCCGCGTTTGCTCCAGTAGAAGCGCACCGCCCACTCCCCCTCGTTGGCGACCCGCACCCAGCGGTCGCCGTCGCGGCGCTGGATCTCGAGGAAGGTGCCGTTGCGGCGCGGATTGTGTTTGGGGTGCGCCGAGACGAATTCGACCGCAGCCTGCGCGCCCGGCGCGTACGACCCGGCGGGCTGGACGAGCACGTCGCCGAACGCGCGGCCCGCCGGGGCGGCGTCCGGGCCGGGCGCGGGCACGAAGTTCGGCTGCGGCCCGGACACCTCGCGCGGTGCGGGGCCGCGATCGATTCCCGCGCCCGCCGCGAATGCCGTTGCCAGCCGCGTGAATTCCTGCAGGTAGGCGGGCAGGGTGTAGCGGCCGTAGAGGGTGGAGCCGCCCTCGTACTGCTGGGCGTCGTACTCCTCGGGCGTGGTCACGTACTGGTGGTAGGCGTTCGCGTAGCCCTGCATCAACACCTGCTCCGGGTCGACCCCGAGCGCCGCGGCGACCGCGCGGCGCACCCGCAGACCGGCGACGATGGTGAACTCGCCGCCCGCCGCCGCCAGATACAGCTCTCCGATCCGCATCAGCTGGATCGGCACCACGCTGGGCACCCACGGCACCGGCGGCAACAAGCCCAGCGGCGCGGCGATCACCTTGGGCGCCTGCGCGTCCGCGAGCCAGGAGGGTACGGGCTGCCCGGGATCGCCGAGCGCGTCGATCATCGGATTGCGCACGCCCTCCGGGACGGGACTGCCGGGCAGGCCGGGGCCGTCCTCGACGCTGCCGGCGATCAGCGAGACGCCCGCGGCGGCGGTCGCGGTGCGGCGAGGCTGCCCGTCGGGAGTGAACCGACCGTCCACCGCGGTGTCGGCCAGGTCGATATAGCACAGCAGGGCGCCGACCGGACCGCTGATCGGCCGCGCGGCCGCCAGCGCGGATGTCGATGCCGTGTACTGACGCTCGCCGATGATGCGGGTGTTGTCGAACTCGTTCTCGGTCGGTCCCGAGCCCGGGTTCAGATTCAGGTTGGGCGACATGTCGCCCGCGTTGGTCTGGGCGAAGGCGGCGATGAAATCCGGTCGTCCGTCGAGATAGCGGACGCCGTGGTCGAGGTGCTCGTGCGCGAACGAGGCGTAGCCCTTGTTGTCCGAGCTGATCAGCCGGTTCTCGTTGGTCATCGAGGTGTTGTGGGTGGCGAACCAGGTGATCGCGCCGACCCGCCTGCCGCCCTTGTCGATCGCCAGCGCGGTGACGGCCGGATCGATGGCGCCGGGGAAGTGCTCAGTGTCGGCGGCCGGATTCCGGTCGAAGGCGATGCGGGAACGGTTCACGCTCGCGTCGTGCAGTTCGGCCCGCCCGAGTGCCAGCGTGGCCGGGCCGAGGTCGTCGTGCGCGGCGGCGACGGCCTCCACGATGCCGTTCACCTCGGCGTCGTAGACCTGCTGCTGGAAGCCCAGGATCGACAAGTTGTAGGCGTAGTCGTGGCTGGAACCGCCGCAGCAGGCGTGCGAGTGGGTAGAGGTGAGCAGGACGTTGCGCTCGGTGTAGAGATCGCCGTAGCGGCGGGCGAGTTCGAGCAACACGCCACGATGTACCGACTGGAAGATCATGCCGTTCTCGGCGACCGCGAATACCACGCGCTCGCCGCCCGCCTCGAACACGTAGGCGCGCGCCCTGGGGCGCAAATGGATGCCCGCGGTGTCCTGACCGAGCTGGGAGTAGCCCATCATGCCGCACTCGGCGGCCGGGCCGGTGAGGTCGGAGATACCGGCGCCGACCCGGTATCCGGCAGTGGGGGCGGCCGATGCCGTGGCGGCGCGGCCGGAGGAGACCGATCCCGCGACCGCGAGCGCGGCCGTCGTGATGCCGGTGCGGGCCAGCAGAGTTCGACGATCCATTCCCGCCGGGCGAGTTCCGGTGACAGCCTTGCGCATCGATCCTCCCTTTCTCCAGGTCGCAGCGAACCACACAACTGGACAAACGTCCAGTGAAGCCACCGGTAACAGAGAATTGACTGGGCGAGTCCGGACGGCTTAACTCCCTGGAGTGTCCTCCCGATTGAGCGTCGAAGAACGACGGGCCCACCTTGTCGAGGCGGCTATCGGCTTGGCCGAGAAGAAGGGCGTCGCGGGCGTGACCACGCGCGATGTCGCTCAGGCAGCCGGTGTTTCGCTCGGAGTGGTGCACTACTGTTTCGAAAACAAAGACGCGCTGATGACCGAACTGGCCAAAGCGCTGTCCATGGAATTACGCGATTCCGTGGATGCCGACGAAGCGGTATGGCAAGACGCCGGAACCGGAATAGAAGCACTTCAACAATTGGTGCGCGCCGGCCTGGAACTCATGTGGCTCAACATCGAGGCGACGCCCGAGCGTCAGCTGCTCACCTACGAGACCACGACCTACGCATTACGCGAAGGCGAGTCGACGCCGGCGAAACTGGCGATCGCCCGCGAGCAGTACACCTTCAACGACTCCACCGTCGCCGACGTCCTCGATCACGCCCGCGAGGCGACCGGCACCGAATGGTCGGTCCCGGTGCAGACGCTGAGCCGGTTCACGCTCAACATGATCGACGGGCTGGTGCTGCGCTGGCTGGTGGACAACGACAGCGCGGCGGTGCGCACCCAACTGGATCTGATCACCGAGATGATCACCGGGTACGCCGTCCCGCACCCGGACCACGCCTCCGGCTCCTGATCCGGCGCTCAGCCGATCGGTTCGGGGGCCAGCACGTGGGTGGTGGCGCCCTCGCGCCACCACGGCACCGCGACCGTCCCGCGCACCGCGCCGTCCAGGCGGACCCGGAGGTCGGTGTGCAGGACCAGATCGCCGCCTGCTTGCGGGGTGACGAACAGGTCGGCCAGCACCACGGCGAGCGGTTCCGCCGACCAGGTGGTGTGCCTGCCGTCGCCGAGCACCTCGGCCGACACCGCTTCGGAGACCAGCGGCAGGTCCAGCAGGCTCGCCAGCGCTTCGGCGTGCTCGGCGGATCCGGCGACCAGCCGCTGCGGGGAGACGGCGAGTCCGAACCAGGGCAGATCGAGCACCATCGCCTCGCGGGCGTCCACCGCCGCGCCGGAGAGCACACGCACCCGTTCGGGCAGGTCCAGATCGGCGACGTCGAGCCTGCCCTCCGCGACGGCGGCGGCCAGGCGGCGGTGCGCGCCCGCGACCACGGCGGGGTCGGGACGTCGCTGCGGGTCGGCCAACGCGTCGAGCAGAGCGTGGGCGAGATCGGGGTCGATGACGGCGGGATCGGCCAGGACGGTGCGTAGCAGGCTCAGCCGGGCGGGGTCGACGTCCGCTGCCGGGAAATCCGGTAGCAGACCGACGAATTCCGGGTCGCCGGGGAATCTGTGGTGGCCCAGCGGGATACCGTCGAAGCGGGCGTGCTCGCGCAGCCACCAGGGGGTGTAGCCCCGCGGATCGGTGAACAGGTCGGCGGTGCGCGGGTCGGTGGTCAGCAGGCGCAGCGCGCGCGGCCAGGCGGCGTCGTCGACGAGATCGAGATCGCGCACCGCGACGAGTTGCTCGGGGTCGGACTCCAAACCGGCCCACCAGCGATCCTCGTCGTCGAGGTGATGATCGGGACCGGTCGGATCGGTTTCGCTGACCAGTCCGAAGTTCCAGCCGACCCCGATCGCCCGCAACGCCTCCGCGCCGTACTCGTCCACCGTCTCGGCGGCGACCACCCCGAACGGCGAATCGGCCACCAGCAGGTCACCCAGGGGCGCGCCGGGCAGCAGCAGTTCGTCGGCGGGCCGCGGTTCACCGGTGCTGTCGGGTAATTCGAGCAGACCGAGCCAGGCGGGCAGGGACTGCGGCGCGGCGCGCGGAACCAGCCGCAAGACGGCATCGACGATGTCCGGGTCGCCGGGATCATCGTCCAGATGTGCCCGCAACGCGGGGTCGGCGAGCAACTCCGCGGCCGTCGCCGTACGCGCCCCCAGCCGCGCCAGCAACGGATGCGCGGCCTGCGGATGCACCAGCCGGGCCCACGGCAGCGCCACGGCCACCCCGAGCCCGTCGTCGAGCACCACGGTCCGCGGCCCCGTCACCACCCGGTCGTCGGAGAGCGGAACCGCCAACGCGCCCAACGCCTCCGCCGCGACCGGATCGACCACGAACGGCTCCAGCGCCGCGTACAGCGCACGCCACCACGCAGGTGGCCGATGCAGGCCCGACGTCGATTCCGCGACGCGTGCCAGACCCAGCCGGTGCACATCGAGTACCGCCAGCGCCTCCGCGTGCGCGGGCCCCGACAACTCCGGCGGCACCAGCGGGCCGATCAACTCGTCGAGCAGGACCGCGAGTTCCGGCGTCAGCCCGGGGAAGACACTCGCCCGCGCAGGCAGCGCCACTGCTGCGCGCCGGTCGGCGAGTACCGCGCTTCGATCGCCGGTGGCGACGCCTGGTCCGCCGGGTACGGCACCCGGGCGGCCTGATGCCGAAGCCGAGTCGGCGAGGAAGGCGCCCGGACTGCCGGGGAGAGCGTCCGGGTCGGCAGGCTCGGCGCCCGGGGTCCCGAGGGCGATGCCGGTGGTGCCGGGTTCCTCCGGGCCGAGTACCGGCAACCAGGGATGCGTGCGCAGTTCGTGCAGCAGGGCTTCGCGCAGCACGCCGTCGATCTCGCTGCGGGCGAATCCGGGAGCGGGCACCAGAGCCAGGCGGGCGCTTTCGGGCAGGGCGCGGGCGAAATCCGCGTAGCCCTCGGCCAATGCGGACACCCGGGCTCCGGGCAGAGCGCGGCGGCGGTCGGGCTGCATGGGGAGGTCGGCGACAAGGAGGGCGGGTAGGGACAGCTCCTCGTCGGAGCGGGTCGGGGCGCGCAGCACATCCTCGGCGACCGGGACAGGACGGCCGTCGCGGACCGGCAGCAGCCAACGCGATCTGCGAGTGCGGTACTGCCACCACGTGCGGGAGCCGTCCGGTGTCCGCACCCGGACTTCTTCGAGGCCCGAGCCGACCGGGGTCACTTCGGCGGTGAACACATCCTCGCCGATGCGGATCTCGCGCAGGGCGGGCAGTTCGAGCAGGAGGTCTACGGCTTCGGCCCGCATGGCCGCGCACAGACCCGACGGGTCCACGCCGGGGCGCAGCAGGAGCACGATCTCGGTGTCCCAGCCGTCGGCGGGCGCCTGCGGCGCGGGCCAGGCCAGGCGCAGGACCGGTGGCGCCGTGACGGTCTCGGGCACGGCCGTCTCGGTGAGTGCGGTGCGCGTGTCCGTCAGGGAGAAACGCAGGCCGCCCGCGCGGGACCGCAACTCGATCTCGTCGCTGACCGATCGCACGGCGGTGAAGCCCACGCCGAATCGGCCGACGCTCTGGCCGGACTCCGATTTGCCGGACGCGCGCAGCGCGGTCAGGGCGTGCACGCCGGGAAGATCGAGCGGCGCACCGGTATTGGCGATGTGCAGCGTGTCCCCGACGACGAGGACGGCCAGCCTGCCGGGCACACCGGCCCTGCGCGCGGCGTCGGCGGCGTTCTGCGCCAGTTCGGTCAGCAGCCGATCCCGGTAGCCCGCGCGCACCAGGTCCGCCTCGGTGGCGGCATCCTCGCGCAGGCGCGTCGGGGAATCCCGCCAGGCCGCGAGAATGCCCGCGCGTAACGCCGCCGTCCCGAAGGGATCGGCCGGATCGCTCAGTTCGGCGCCGATGACGACTCCGGCGAGTCCGAGTCGGACTCACCGACCTGCGCACCATCCGCCATCGCGGACGCGGAGCCGGTCTCCCCGGCCTCCGGCGCATCGGCATCCGCGGTGCCGGAACCCCTCTCGGCGTCCCCCTCCGCATCGGACGCCGCACCCGGCTCCGTCTCGACGACAACCGTCGCGGACCCGGCACCCTCGTCGGCCGGCTGCTCGGCGCCGACCTCGGCCACCGCCTCGTCCCGACCGGACGCAGCAGTGTGATCGGATACAACGGCCCCGTCGGACACAGCAGCCCCGTCGGACACAGCAGTCCCGTCGGACACGACTGCCCCGTCGGACACGACAGCCTCGTCGGACACGACAGCCCCGTCGGACACGACAGCCTCGTCGGTCGTTGCGGTCTCGTCGGACGAATCGGTCGCCCTCGCCGAAGCGGCGTCGGCGGCGGGCTCGGACCTGCGCAGCTCGCCGGCGGGGACGATATCCACGGCCGCGTCGTCATAGGCCTCGTGCCGGGGCGAACCGCTGCCGGTGGGCAGTTCGACGTCGGAGTGCGCGCCACAGCCGTATTCGGCGTGCACGACCATGCCGTCCGCGCCCATCGCATTACCGCACACGCCGAAGGCGGCACGCAGGGCGCCGGACAGCGGGAGGTAGAAGCCGCAGGTGCCGCAGGTGCCGGGGGCGGCCTTGGCCATGTCGGTGTCGGGGCCGTGCAGGGCGTACCAGCGTTCGGCTGCCTCGGCGCGACCTTCCAGGCTGAGCACCTTGGTGCGGCCGAGGCCGACCTCGCGGGCCAGCTCGTCGATCTCCGGGTCGCCGGTGGCGACGTAGCCGGGAACCAGGCGCGGGTCGTCGGCGGGCGGCGCCAGCAGGTCGCCGGGGGCGAGGTCGCCCGGGCGGATGCGCTGCTCCCACGGGATGAAATCGGGCGCGACGAGGGCCTCGGGGCCGGGCAACAGCGCGGACTCGCTGACCGTGGCGTGCTCGGCGTCCGGGGGCGCGGCCACCACCACCGCCCACTGCCAGCCGCGATAGCCGGGGAGAGTGGACTCGAAGCGGTGTGTGGCGGCGGAATCCCCCTCGGCGGTGACGCCGAGATGGGTGCCGACCCCGTTCGGTTCCAACTCCACGAGCGCACGGCGAGCCAGGTCGGCGGCATCGACCAGGACGGGACGCACGTCGGGCTCGGAAACAGAAACAGCGCTCACGGCCTACATTTTGCCGTATGGAACGCACTCTGCGTGCGTCGGCCGCCGGTGTGCTGGTCGGCGCGCTCGTCGCGGCCGGATGTGGGCAGCCGGTGGACCCCGCGCCGCGGCTGCGTGTCGAGGTCGTCGGGACCCGGCCGCACGACCGCGACGCCTTCACCCAGGGCCTCGAAGTCGTCGGCGGCGTGCTCTACGAGAGCACCGGCCTGACCGGCCGTTCGGGTGTGCGGGCCACCGATCTGTCCACCGGGGCCGAGCTCGCCAGGGCAGACCTGGCCGAGGCCTATTTCGGGGAGGGCATCGCCCACACCGGAGCGATCCTGTGGCAACTCACCTGGCGGGACGGCGTGGCCTTCGCCCGCGACCCCGGCACGCTGCGCGTGCTGCGCGAGGTCCGGTACGACGGCGAGGGCTGGGGCCTGTGCGCCCGGGGCGGCACGCTGGTGATGAGCGACGGCAGCGACACGCTGACCTTCCGGGATCCGATCACCTTCGACGTGCTCGGCACGCTGCGCCTGCGGGACAGGAAGGACGCGCATCTCAACGAATTGGATTGTGCGCCAGATGGTTTCGTCTACGCCAACGACTATCCGAGTAACCGGGTGCTGCGCATCGCCCCGGAGACCGGGGCGGTGCTCGCGGTGGCGGACCTGGGCGGGTTGCTCACCCGCGCCGAACGCGCCGATGCCCAGGTCGCCAACGGTATCGCCGCGTTGCCGGGCACCGATCGGTTCCTGGTCACCGGCAAGTACTGGCCGACCGTGTTCGAAGTCCGTTTCGTCCCGGAATGACCGGTCCCACGGGCCCTGACCGCGAGCGCGAGTGAACCGCCCGCGACACGGTGGGCCAGAATTGGGGGGTGACTACCTCCCGCGATCCACACGGTCCCGAGCGTGGTCCGTGGGACGGCGGTCAGTGGAACGCAGACGAACCACCGCCGATCGAACGGCATCCCGGGTACGACCGGTACCCGCCGCCGAACGCGCCCACGCGACGGCGCAGACCGCTGCCCCCGCTCGATCCCGAACGTCACCCACCCAGCCGCCCGCCGCTGGGCCCGCTGGAAAAGCGTGGCACGGCAGCCGGTTCCAGGCCGCCGGTCACACCACCCACCGCACCCACCGCACCCGGCCCGCCCACCAAGCCGCTGACCGGACAGCACACCGATCCCGAGCTCAGCGGCGCCCCCGGTGAGCCGCCGGTCCCGCGCAAGCTGACCGTCACCAGGGTGGCCGCCATGCGCGGCAGGCAGCTGACCGAGAAGGGCATCGCCACCTTCCAGCGCGCGGCCAAGGCCGACGGCGCCGACAAGTCCGGCCTGACCGCCCTGACCTACGCCACCATGGCGAACTTCGCCCTCGACGCCGCCATCGCGGTCTCGCTGGCCAACACCTTGTTCTTCGCCAGCGCGACCGCCGAGAGCAAATCCAAGGTCGCGCTGTATCTGCTGATCACCATCGCGCCGTTCGCGGTGATCGCCCCGCTCATCGGCCCGCTGCTGGATCGGTTGCAGCGCGGGCGCAGGCTGGCGCTGGCCACCTCCTTCGGGGTGCGCGCCGTGCTGGCGGTGGTCCTGGTGTTGCAGTTCGACTCCTGGGCGCTGTATCCGCTGGCGCTGGGCATGATGATCGGCTCCAAATCGTTCGCGGTGCTCAAGAGCGCGGTCACGCCGAGAGTGCTGCCACCGGAGATAGACCTGGTCCGCACCAACTCCCGGTTGACCGTCTTCGGCCTGGTCGGCGGCACCATCGGCGCGGGCGCGGTGGCCGCGGCGATCGCCGCCCTCGCGGGGTCCACCGGGGCGCTGATCCTGGCAATCCTCATCGCGATCGGCGGCGCCTATCTGAGCCTGCGCATCCCGCGCTGGGTAGAGATCACCGAGGGCGAAGTGCCCGCCACCTTCGGCTACCACGGCGACGACGCGCGCACCGAGGTGTTGCGCCCGGGCACCGAATCCGCCGTGCCCGCGCGCAAACGCAGGCAGCCGCTGGGCCGCGCGGTGGTCTCCGGGCTGTGGGGCAACAGCTCCATCCGGGTGCTCACCGGCTTCCTCACCTTCTATGTCGCCTTCGTCGCCAAAGCCACCGAGCACCGTCCGTTGCAGCAGGCGCTGATGCTCGGCGCGGTGGGCGCGGCCGCGGGCATCGGCAACTTCGCCGGCAACGCCACCGGCGCGCGCCTCGCGCTGGGACGGCCCTCGGTGATCGTGGTCGGCTGCACCGCCGCCTGCACCGGGATCGCACTGTTCGCGGTCTTCGCCGACAACCTGCTCGGCGCGGTGCTGGCCGCGCTGGTGGCCTCGGCGGCCAGCGCGCTGGCGAAGGTGTCGCTGGACGCCTCCATCCAGGACGATCTGCCGCCGGAGTCCATCGCGTCCGGATTCGGGCGCTCGGAGACAGCGCTGCAGTTGAGCTGGGTGATCGGTGGCGCGGCCGGGGTGCTGCTGCCGACCGAGTACTGGATCGGCTTCGCGGTGGTGTCGGGAATACTCGTGCTCGGGCTGGTTCAGACCTTCCTGAGCTACCAGGGTCACAGCATGCTGCCCGGCCTCGGGGGCAACCGGCCCCAGCACGCCGAACAGGAAGTGCACGCCACCGTCGCGCCACCGCGACGACAGACCCGGCAAGAGCCGAAACACAAGTGACGGGAGAACGCTGACTTGAACGATCCGGCAGCGAATGATCCAGCGGTGACCGACCGGCGTGGAGAGCGGGCGGCGCGGTGAGCGGAGCAAGCCGCGGGCGCGGGCGTCTGATCGCCGCGCTGGTCGGAGTGGGACTGCTGGCGCTGGTCGCCGTGGTCGCCGGGGTGGTGACCATCGCGGTGCGCGACGCACCCCAGCACGATCCGGAGATCACCGCCTACGCCTACGGCACCGCGGTCACGGTGGCGCCGTACCAGTACTGCGATCTGCGCCTGATCGGCGAGGACCGGCTGGACATGTCCGACTGCAGGCAGAACCGGGTCGTCGATCTGGAGACGCCGCCGGGCTACCCGCTGCAACTGTCGCTGCCGTCGGAGATCGCCGACGCGCCCTGGCAGGGGCTGCTGGTCTACGCGTTGCCCGGCGACAACGAGATCCTCACCCAGGAGATCTACCACTCCGACTACGCACCGGGCACTCTCGCGCTGACCATCGACTCCCAGCCCGCGCCGGGGCTGCGCCTGATCGGCGTGGAGATCCAGCTTCCCGTCCCCGCGATCGACGAGACCGGCCGGGAGACGACCGTGCCGCATGCCTCCTGGTCCATCCGGACCGGCACGCTCGGCGGTGACGAGCAGCAGTGACGCCTACGGCAGCTCGGCAGTGACGACTGTGCCGGAGGCCCCGCCACTCGGGAGGGCCTCCGGCACAGCGCAGACGTCAGTGATCGAGTTCGCGCGCGACCGCACGGACGACATCGGAGATGGTCTTGGCGGTCTTGCGGTCGGGGTAGCGCCCCTTGCGCAGGTCGGGCTGCACCTTGGTCTCGAGCAGGGTGATCATGTCCTCGACCAGGCCGTGCAGCTCGTCGGGCGCACGGCGCGGGCCCGCGGGTTCCTTGCGGCCGCCGCGCTCGGCGCCCTGGCTCTGGCGCAGCGAAGGCGGGGCGTCGATCAACTTGAGGCTCAGCGCTTGCGGCCCTCGGCGACCTGCCGCCATGCCGAATTCGACGCGCTGCCCCGGCTTGAGTCCTTCGACGCCTTCGGGCAGCGCCGAGGAGCGGACGTAGACGTCCTCCCCCTCGTCCTGGGACAGGAAGCCGAAGCCCTTCTCGACGTCGTACCACTTCACCCGGCCGGTCGGCACTGCGCTCACCCGTTCATCGTTTCGACACCCGGACCCCGATGGTCCGTGCACAAGAACGCGCCCCACAGTGGTGCAGGACGCGATTGCCCAGATTCTACCCCGGTGACCATACGCCGAGCACATCAGTTTTACGGTGCAGCGGTGACCAACTCTCCCCGCCCCGGCTCGTCCCGATCAGGCTCGGCCCGATCGGCCGAGTGGTTGCTGAAGCTGGCGCTCACGCTGTTCACCGCCGGCTTGCTCGCGATCATCGCCATCTTCGTCAGCTCCCTGGTCTCCGACGGCGAGCCGGCGCTGTGGCTGTACCTCGCCGCGATGCTCGCGCCGGCCGGTTTCCTGCTCGCGGTGATATACGCGCTGTGGTCGGGCAGGCGCGCGCGCTGACGGCGCGAGATCGATTACCCCGCGCGCCCAGCGTTACCCACCTAGGTGTGATCCTCATCACATAACGGTGAGATCACGGCGTGGTCTCGGCGACGCGCCCGCCCGCCCGACCACCCTCTAGCTGCGCGTACGTCTGCACACGCACTCGAGACAGGGCCGAGACCGCCTTCCACACGCCGGTTACCAAATAGTGATTTTTCCCGGGAACCGTCGTACGGTCTATCCCAGCCGGGCAGTCCCGGCGCCACCGGCCCGCCGCACCGAACCTCGCCCCGCGGGTACCGGACACCCGACCGCCTCAGGGGTGAGGGCGGGACGGACGACCTCTCAGTCCGAACCCGAGCGAATCCTCGCAGGTGCGTACGAGAGGAAGACACCCGATATGAGTGGACGCCATCGCAAGCCGACCTCCACCGGGCGCACTGTTGCCAAGGTCGCCGTCACCGGCGCGATCTTCGGCACCGCGAGTGCTGCCCTCGCCGGAAACGCCAGCGCGGCTCCCGACTCCGACTGGGATCGCCTCGCTCAGTGCGAGGCCGGCGGCAACTGGGGCATCAACACCGGCAACGGTTACCAAGGCGGCCTGCAGTTCTCGCCGAGCACCTGGAAGGCGCACGGCGGCGGAGAGTTCGCCGCCAGCGCGAACCAGGCCACCCGTGAAGAGCAGATCGTGGTCGCCGAGAAGGTGCTCGCCTCCCAGGGCTGGGGTGCCTGGCCCTCCTGCTCGGCCAAGCTCGGCCTGAGCAGCGCGCCGACCATGCGCGAGGCCCCGACCGCCCCCGAGTCCTTCGGCTGGAACCCCGCTCAGGCGGCTCCGCAGGCCCAGGCCGATCCGAACCAGGACCTGTTCCAGGCCGTCGATCGCGCGATCGCGACCGTGCAGCAGCAGGGCGTGCAGATTCCGCAGCCCGCGCTCGACTTCTTCAACGCCGCCAAGTCCAGCAATGTGCAGCTGGACCCGCACGTGGTCAACTTCTTCGAGGCGAACAAGGGTCTGCTGCCCTCCTGAGTTCCTCGAGGCGCACGTTCCCCGATACGCGACGAACAAGGCCCCCACCTCATCGAGGCGGGGGCCTTGTCCCGTTCTGCGGCACGTCCCGGATCAGCGGTTGATCACCGTGTACGGGTGCCGGTACGGCAATGCCTCCGCGGGCAACGGGAATTCCGTGTCCTCCCCGTAGGGCGAGAGATTGCCTGCCCGGCTGGTGGTCAGTTCGGTGACCGCATGGTCTCCGTCCGCCACCTCGGGCCAACCATTGTCCACATAGGGCTTCTTCGATTTGTTCACCACAAGGTCATTCTGGCACGAACCGAATCCGGCGTGCCTCCGGTGCGGCGCAGGCGGCGTCGTAGGGTGGTCAGGATGAGCACGACCGATTCCCTGGCGGGGTGGCTGGCATCCCGCAGCGATGCCCAGTTGGTCGCGCTGCTGCAAGCCCGGCCCGATCTGGCGGTCCCCCTGCCCTCGTCGATGACGGTGCTGGCCGCGCGGGCCGAGCAGCGGGCTTCGGTGCTTCGAGCCACCGAGGATCTGGACACCCTGGAATTCGCGATCATCGATCTGCTGGCCTGCCGCGCGCAGTCCGGTGACCCCGAGCCGCTGACCCGCCGAGCACTGCACGCGCAATGGAAGGGCCGCGCGACCAAGACCGCGATGGACGCCGCGCTGGAGCGGCTGACCGGGCGGGCGCTGGTCTGGTTCGACGGCGACGCCTTGCGTCTCGTGCCCGCGGCCGCCGAGGCGTTGCCGTGGCCGCTGGGCGCCGCTGTGGAACTCTCCGACGCGCTCACCGAACCCGAGATCGAGGCCGCCCTGGCCGAACTGGGCGCACCCGAGCGGGCGCTGCTGGACAAACTCGCCACCACCGGCCCGCGCGGGCGAACCAGAGACGCCGCCCCGGACGCACCGACGGACCGCCCGGTGCCCCGGCTGATCGCGCTGCGCCTGCTCGACCGGATCGACGACGAGACCGTGGAGTTGCCGGTCACCGTCGCACAGATGCTGCGCCGGGAACCGGTCACCGCCCCGAATGTGCTGACCCCGCCGCGCACCACGCCCGCCAAGCACGCGCCTGCCGAGGTCGCCGCCGTGGCCGCGGGCGAAGTCGGTGAGCTGCTGCGCCATTGCGCGGACATCCTCGCGGCGCTGAGCCGGTCGCCCGCCCCAGCGCTGCGGGCGGGCGGGCTCGGGGTGCGGGAGCTGCGCCGCATCGCCAAACAGACCGGCATCGAGGAGAACCGGGCCGCGCTGCTGGTGGAGGTGCTCGCCGCCGCGAAGCTCATCGAGAAGGGCCTGCCCGAGCCGCCGCCGGATGCGGACTCCGACTCCGCCGACTACTGGGCGCCCACCCCCGCCTCGGACGCCTGGCTGGACGGTCCGCCCGCGCGTCGCTGGACGGTGCTGGCCATGGTCTGGCTGGATCTGGACCGAATGCCGTGGATGATCGGGATGCGCGACAGCAACGACAAGCCGCTGGCGGCACTGTCGGCCGAACTGCGCGTCCCGCACGCCCCGCGCGACCGCCGCGCCATCCTCGGCGCGCTCGCCGAGCAACCCTCCGGCACCGCGCTGGATCCCGCCGATCTGGGCCGGGTACTGGCCTGGCGGCAACCGCGGCGGCGCAGGCAGTTCCGGCGCGAGGCCGTGGCGAACACCCTCGACGAGGCCGCTGCCCTCGGACTGCTCGGACGCGGCGCGGTGGCCCCGGCGGCCAGGGCGCTGTTGCACGAGGCGGTCACCTCCGCCGCCGACGCCGAGGCCGAGATGGACACCGCGTTGCCCGAACCGGTGGATCACGTGCTGGTACAGGCCGATCTGACGGTGATCGCGCCCGGACCGCTGGTCGGAGAGCTGGCCCAGCGCATGTCGCTGGTGGCCGACATCGAGTCCGCGGGCGCGGCCACGGTGTACCGGATCGGTGAGAGCTCGGTGCGCCGCGCACTCGACGCCGGCCTGACCGCCGCCGAGCTGCACAGCCTGTTCGCCACCCGCTCCCGCACCCCGGTGCCGCAGGCCCTGACCTACTTGATCGACGATGTGGCGCGCAGGCACGGACAGCTCAGGGCGGGCATGGCGCAGTCCTTCGTGCGCAGCGACGATCCCGCGCTGCTGGCGCAGGTCCTGGCCGCCCCGGTGGCCGGGCTGCTCGCGCTGCGGGCGGTGGCCCCGACGGTGGCGATCTCACAGGCGCCGCTGGGTGAAGTGCTCGAACAATTGCGCGGCGCGGGTTTCGCCCCGGCGGGCGAGGATTCCTCCGGCGGCATCGTCGACCTGCGCCCGCGCGGCGCGCGCATCCCCACCCGTCCCCACGCCAGGCAGGCCTATCGGCCGATGCCGCCGAACACCGAACAGCTCGCGCTGCTGGTCGCCGAATTACGGGCGGGCGAACGGGCCGCGGGGGCGCGGTCGGGGCAAGCGGTGCGCTCGGACGGCACCAGAACCAGCACGGCCGCCACACTCGCGCTGCTGCAGTTGGCGGCGCGGGCGCGGCGGCCGGTGAACATCGGTTACGTCGATGCCCAGGGGATGGCGTTGCAGCGGGTCGTGGAGCCGTTGAAAGTCGGCAACGGCCAGTTGGACGCGCTCGACCCGGTGACCGGTGTGGTCAGGCACTTCACCTTGCATCGCATCGCCTCGGTGGCGCTGCTGGAGTGAGCGGGCCGGACATCCCGTGGGGCCGTGCTGTGAAGATCAGGGCGTGCTGAGGCAGAACAGCGTCTTGGGATCGGAGACGACGATGAACTCTTCGCCGCTGTCGCAGAGCAGTTCGTCGGTCTCGCCGTCGATGCGCTGCACGACCTTGAAGGTCGCGTCCGGGGAGGCGCAGTCCACCCACTTGTAGGGCGAGGTGCCGACGTCGTTGTAGCAGGCGTCCTGCGCGAAGTTCGGGGCCAGGCACAGGAACGTGGTGCCGCCGGTCGGCAGCTGTTCGGTGTAGCTGGTGTACTCGTTGGAGGCGCATTCGGTTTGTTCGTCGAAGCTCTGATGCACCTTGTAGACCGCCTGCGGGGTGGAGCAGTCGGCGGGCTCGCCTTCGGTGGCGGTCGTCGAATTGTCGGTGATGTTGATGCAGTCGCCGACCTTCGTCTTGGCCACATCGGACTTCGTCGCGTCGTCGATGGCCGAACAGCCACTCATCACGACCGCGAGTGCGGCCGCCGCCAGGAGGGCGAGCACGATGCGCGCCAGCAGCCTCGGTCCCCGGAACTTCACGTGAAAACCTCTCTCACCGAATGTCGTTCACGGTGATTTTCGTGAACGCCGCTTTTCGTAAACGACGTGAGGATACCCGCGCGCGCGCCGGAGTCGTCCAGGCACCGCCCTCGCGCGCGCGGGCAGACCTCAGAGGCTGAGCCCCTGCATTCCCAGCAGGGACAGGCCGATAACGCGCGGAAGAAGCTGGCCGAGGAGGAGGTAACCGGAAAGTTCCACTGACATAAGCCTTTCAGAAATCGCCCACGAGGTGGACGTCTGTCCAATTCATGAACAGTGTCGCTCACCGGGGCCGGGTCGTTACGCTTGGCAAGTATGCCGCTGGAAGAGGTCGCCGTCGACTTGTACGGCCGGGTACCGGCCGATTTCGTCGCGGCCCGCAACGAGCGGGTCGCCGCCGCCACCCGCGCCGGCGACAAGAGGCTCGCCGCCGCCATCGGGGCCCTGCGCAAACCCACGCTCACCGCCTGGGCGGTGAACCTGCTCGCCAGACGATCGCCCGACGAGGTATCGGCCCTGCTCTCGCTCGGCGAGGCGCTGCGGCGAGCCCAGCGGGAACTGTCCGGCGAGCAATTGCGCGCGCTCACCACACAACGTCGGCATGCGGTCTCCGCACTCGCCCGGCGAGCGAGCGAGCTGACCGCCGAACAGGGAAAACGGCTGCCCGAGAACGCGATCCGCGAGGTGGTCCAGACCCTGAACGCCGCGCTGGCCGATCCGGACATCGCCGAGCGGGTGCGCGCGGGGACGCTGGCCACCGCGGCGACCTACTCCGGCTTCGGACCCGCGGGGCCGGACCTGGTCGCGGTGGACGGCGGGGCGAACGAGCGCCCGAGCCGCACACGGGGCGGCCGAACTCGCAGCACGGACGTCGAGGACGACTCGGCACGGGCCGGGAAGGAAACGAAGAACAAGCCGCGCGCGAGGACCTCGAAGAAGGCCGACAGCACCGACCGGAACCGACAGCAGACCCGAGTCCGAGGCGAACTCGCCCGCGCCCGTGGGGAACTCGACGATCTCGTCGAGACGCTGGAATCCGAGCGCGCGGCGCTGGCATCGGCCCACGCCGAAGCCGAACGCGCCGATCGGGCGCTGCTGCGCTGTGCGGCGGAGATCGAGCGGCTGCGCGCGGAGTTGGCCCATGCCGAGCAGCAGCGCCGGTTCGCCCGCACCGCGCAACGCTCGGCACAGGACGACCTCGACGCCGCGCGACGGCAGGTCGAACGGGCCGAACGCCGCGTGCAGCGCGCACGCGAGCGCATCGGGGACCTCTCCGACGCGAGCCGCTAGGGCCGCAGATCCGCCGGATACAGATACTCCGGGGGCGGCGGGGTCGTCCCGTCGAGCCAGGCGGCGAAGAACCCGGTCAGATCCGTCGCTGTCGTCGATTGCATGAAAGCGCGGAAATCCGCCATGGCGGCATTGCCGTAGGCGTGGCGGGCCAGGAATTCCGGCAGGGCGGAGAAGAAGACCTCGTCGCCGATCAGCCTGCGCAACGCGTGCAGGAACAGCGGTCCGCGGTAATAGACCGAGCTGAATTCGCGGCCCTCGCCGGGATTCTGCAGCGGAATCTCCCAGAATTTCGGCGAGTTGCGCCGCTGCGCGATGGTCCTCCGGTATTGCGCGTCCACGTCGAATCCCTCGACGCGCTCCGGCCACAGGTAGTCGGCGGTGTAGCCGGCGAAGCATTCGTGCAGGCAGATGTCGGACCAGTTCCGGAGGGTGACGTAATCGCCCCACCACTGATGGGCGATCTCGTGCACGACGGTGTTCAGGTCGGTCCAGGGCGCGTAGAGCGGGCGGGTCTGGGTCTCCAGCGAGAACGGGAGGGCGGTGTCGAGGTGGATACCGCCCGCGGTGTCGAAGGGGTAGGGACCGTAGAGCTGTTCGGTGAAGTCGAGGATCTCCGGCAGCCGGCGTTCCAGCTCGATCTTGTTCCCGGCCGCCGGGGCGAAGGCGCTCAGCAGCGGGGTGCCGTCGGCGCGTCGCTGTTCGAGGAAGGTGAACCGGTCGATGGCCACGGTGGTGAGGTAGCCGATCACCGGGTGCCGCGCTTCCCAGGTGACGGTGCGCGACGGCCCGTCGACCACGTTGCCGGTGCGCCGGCCGATGGAGACGACCTCCCAGTCGGCGGGGACGGTCGCGCGCAGCGCGAAGGTCGCCTTGTCCAGAGGGGTGTCGTTGAGCGGGTACCAGGTGGTCGCCGAATGCGGCTCACCCGCCGCGAACGCGCCGCCGTTCGGGGTGAACGTCCAGCCCTCGCCCGCGGTCTCCACCGCCTCGCCGCCGTAGTGGACGGTCACGGTGAACGGCAGGCCGGGCAGCAGAGGCAGCACCGGGGTGACGGTGAGTTCGTGTTCACCGTGGCGATCGAAGGTGGCCGGAAGCTGGTTCACCGTCACGCCGGTGACCGGCGGTCCGCTGTAGTCGAGGTTGAACGCGCGCAACGGCTGCGTGGTCACCGCGTCGATGCGGGCGGTCCCGTCCAGCCGCCTGCTCGGCGGGTCGTAGGCCAGGACGAGGTCGTAGTGCCGGACGTCGTAGCCACCGTTGCCGTCCAGCGGGTAATAGGGGTCGCCGAGTCCCGGCGCTCCGGCGAACGGATCGGGTTGCGCCGCAGCCGGACTCGTACCCGCGAGCAGCGCGGTCACCACCGCCGCGCCCAGAATCGCCGATCGCACCCGCTGCCACCCCTTTTCCGACGAGCCGCCGCCCGGCCGACGAGCCGGATCCACCGTGCACGCTAACGCGTCGCACCCACCCGATCACTCGACGCGCCGCGCCGCCCGCCGGACTCCCTCGGCGTCGGTTCACCCTCGCCGACCGCCGGGTGTGCCGACCCGGTCGTCGGAGCGCCCGATCGCCGTACCACCGGGTGTGCGGGTGCGAGGACCGGCGGCGGCTTCAGCCGCCCAGATCGGGCAGCTGCCGGTGGTCGAGCAGCAAGCGTTTGGCCGCGGTCCGCTTGACCTTGTCGGCGAGCCCGAGATTGTCCGCGAGCAGCCGCCACTCCGCTTCGGTGATGGCCGCGCGGGCACGCTCGATCACCGCGGCGTCGGTGGTGCCCCAGGCGATCGGCATCGGGCTCACCGATTGCCAGCGCTCCCCCACCGGCCGCGGCGCCGCTTCGATGCGGACCGCCACCGCGGGCACCCGTTCACCGGGACGCTTCTGGTGACCGGGCAGCTCGCGGACCCGCCTGGTCACCAACGCGTAGCGCGGGCCGGGCGCATCCGGCCCGGCGACATCGACCAGGGCCAACAGCACCAGTGCGCGGGGACGGATGTGCGAGACCACCGCGGGCACCAGTTCCCCCGCGGCGTAGAGACGATCGATGCTCGACCGGCGCGGCGCGCGCAGCGCCACCCACAGGGCGATGAGAGTGCCCAGCGCGAAGGCCACCGCAAGCAGATAGGACCACGGATGGTCCAGCCGGATGAGCAGGGCGGTCACCATCGCCGCGGCGATCGCCGCGGCGATCGCGAGCAGGCGACGGCGACGCATGGCGGCGAGCACTTCGTTCACCGCGTGTGCATGCCCCCGGTCCACCGCGAATTCGAAGCTTCGCACGTATTCTTCCTAGCACACGTTGCGGAGGTTTTGCCTCCACTTATCCGGCCGCGTCCCCGATCCGACCGGCGCTCTCACCCGATCGCCGGACCGAGGAGATCGTCGGCGTCGGTGATGCGGTAGGCGTAGCCCTGCTCGGCGAGAAAGCGCTGACGGTGCGCGGCGTATTCGGCGTCGAGGGTGTCGCGGGCGACGACCGAATAGAAGTGCGCCTGCCCGCCGTCCTGCTTGGGTCGCAGCAGGCGACCGAGGCGCTGGGCCTCCTCCTGCCTCGACCCGAAGGTGCCCGACACCTGCACCGCCACCGAGGCCTCGGGCAGGTCGATGGAGAAATTGGCCACCTTGCTCACCACGAGCACCGGGATCTCCCCGCGCCGGAAGGCGTCGAAGAGCGCCTCACGTTCCTTGGTCCTGGTCGAGCCCTGGATCACCGGTGCGTCCAGCGCCGCCCCCAGTTCCTCGAGCTGGTCGAGGTAGGCGCCGATCACCAGTTTCTGTGAATCGGGATGCCTGTCGAGGATGGATTCGACCACCGCGACCTTGGTGCGCGCGGTCGAGCACAGCTTGTAGCGCTCCTCCGGCTCGGCCGTGGCGTAGGCCATCCGCTCGGCGTCGGTGAGGGTGACACGCACCTCGACGCATTCGGCCGGGGCGATCCAGCCCTGCGCCTCGATGTCCTTCCACGGCGCGTCGTAGCGCTTGGGACCGATGAGGGAGAACACGTCGCCCTCGCGGCCGTCCTCGCGCACCAGCGTCGCGGTGAGGCCGAGCCTGCGCCGGGACTGCAGGTCGGCGGTCATCCGGAAGACCGGCGCGGGCAGCAGGTGCACCTCGTCGTAGATGACCAGGCCCCAGTCGCGGCTGTCGAACAGTTCCAGGTGCTTGTACTCGCCCTTGGTGCGGCGGGTGATCACCTGATACGTGGCGATGGTGACGGGCCGGATCTCCTTGCGCTCGCCGGAGTACTCGCCGATCTCGTCCTCGGTCAGCGACGTACGGGCCAGCAGTTCGCGCCGCCACTGCCTGCCCGCGACGGTGTTGGTCACCAGGATCAGCGTGGTGGCCTTGGCCTTGGCCATCGCCGCCGCGCCGACCATCGTCTTGCCCGCGCCGCAGGGCAGCACCACCACACCGGAACCGCCCGCCCAGAACGAGTCGGCGGCCATTTCCTGATAGTCGCGCAGGTGCCAGTGCCCGCCCTCGTAGTCGAGCTCGATCGGATGCGCCTCGCCGTCGACGTACCCGGCCAGGTCGTCGGCGGGCCAGCCGATCTTGAGCAGCATCTGCTTGATCCGGCCGCGCTCGGAGGGATGCACGGCCACGGTGTCGTCGTCGATGCGCGCGCCGAGCATCGGGGCGATCTTCTTGTGCCGGAGCACCTCTTCGAGCACCGCCCGGTCCAGGCTGACCAGGGTGAGTCCGTGCGCGGGATGCTTGACCAGCTGCAGGCGCCCGTAGCGGGCCATGGTGTCGACGATGTCGACCAGCAGCGGCTGGGGCACCGCGTAGCGGGAGAAGCTGACCAGCGCGTCGACGACCTGCTCGGCGTCGTGCCCGGCCGCGCGCGCGTTCCACAGCGCCAGCGGCGTCACCCGGTAGGTGTGCACGTGTTCGGGAGCGCGTTCCAGCTCGGCGAACGGCGCGATGGCCTGCCGCGCCGCGTCGGCCAGCTCGTGGTCGACCTCCAACAGCAGCGTCTTGTCACTCTGCACGATCAGCGGACCGTCGGTCACAGTCTCTCCTCGTCTCGGCGCATCGGCGCGGGTCTGCCCGCACAGCCCGGTGCTGCCCGTCCCTGGCAGGGCGCTTCCCTCGTGGGGTTGCGTCCATTGTCCCCGACCCCGCCGACAACCCCCACGGCGCATTCTCGCCGGTACAGCGTTCGGGGCGGCGGTTTTGTTCCGGGCGGGTTCGTTGCGGGGCGGGGTCCGCGGCACGGCGGCACAGGGCCAGGGGCTCCCGACTGGACCGAGACGCGACCGAGCGGGGCGGGCGAGGATGGTGATCATGATCGAGACGGCGGCGGTTCTCGGTGTCGCGGCGGCGGCGCTGGCGATGGTCCTCACCCCGGGGCCGAACATGATGTATCTGGTCTCCCGCACGGTCGCGCAGGGCAAGCGGGCCGGCCTGGTGTCGCTCGGCGGGGTCGCGGCGGGCTTCGCGGTGTATCTGGCGGCGGCGACCGCGGGCATCACGGCGGTCTTCGCGGTGGTGCCCGGCCTGTACACGGCGGTGAAGGTGGCGGGTGCGGCCTATCTGTTGTGGCTGGCCTGGAACGCGCTGCGACCCGGCGGCGTCTCGGTGTTCGCCCCTGCCGAACTGCCCGCCGATCCGGCGCGCAAGCTGTTCACGATGGGGCTGGTCACCAATCTGCTGAACCCGAAGATCGCGGTCATGTACATGGCGCTGATCCCCCAGTTCGTGCAGCCCGGGCACAGCCCCGTCTGGTTGCAGAGTCTGTGCCTTGGCGCGGTGCAGATCACCGTGGCGCTGGCGGTCAACGCGCTGATCGTGCTCGTCGCGGGTGGGCTGGTGAGGTTCCTCACCCGCCGTCCGCTGTGGTTGCGCGCCCAGCGCTATGTCATGGGCGCCGCACTGGCCGGTGTCGCGGCGTTCCTGGTCGCCGACCGCACCCGGCCGCTACCGGCCTGACCCACACACCTGCTCGCGAGCCCGCCGTCCCCGCCCGCGCGTCCCTCGGCGACACCGGTCGCTCTCGGCGGGCCGTATCCGCCCCGAGCATCGCACCGGCCGATCCCGAGGCCCGGCTGGTTCTGCGCAGGCCGGGCGTCACCGGGTGAGGAAGCGGCCGATCGCGGCGGCCAGGATGTCGGGCTGGTCCAGCGGGACACAGGTGGCGCTGTCGGCGATCTCGACGAGCGTCCCGTTCGGAAAGGACTCGGCGAGGCGGGCGCCGTGCTCGGCGGGCATGAGCTTGTCCTCGCCCGCCCACACCACCAGCACCGGGCCGGGGAAATCGGCGGTCGCCGCCGACCAGCGGTCGAGCGCGGCACGGGAGTAGTCGCCGGAGAGAATCTTGCGGACGTCGCGGCGCACCTCGGCCGAGGTCGCGAACGGAGTCTGCCAGCGTTCCCCGAGCGCGTCCGGGACAGGGTGCAGGCTGGTCACATCGTTGCCCGCCATGAGCCGCCGGACAGATCGCCTGCGCAGCGCCCAGCCCGCGAGACCGAACGCGCCGGGAATCCGTGCGGCCGCGGCCAGCGCGCGACCGGGCGCGCCGGGCGGGTAGTTGTCGAAGGCCTCGCAGGCGACGGCGACGATCCGCGCCAGTCGCTTGCCGTGCCCCTCGGCGAGCATGACCTGCGCCGCGCCCCAATGGTTCTGGACGAGGATCACGGTGTCCAGGCCGAGGGCGGCGCAGAACTCGTCGACCAGCGCGCCCAGACCGGGCACCGACAGGTCGGCGTCCGGACGCATCGGCGTGCGGTGACTGCCGAGCGGCATGGTCGGGCGCAGGTAGCGAAAACCCTTGGGCAGCTTCGCGACGACCTGATCCCAGACCGCCGCGTCCTTCATCGCACCATGCAGGAACACCACCGCGGGGCCCGCGCCCGAGTCGAGGTAGTCGATCCGTCCGGCGGACAATTCGATCGTGTTCATCACGAACTCGCTTCCCCGGTAGCGGCAGGCGTCGGTCGCGACATCCGGTGCATGGCGCGGAGCATGGCGTCCAGCGCCCGATCCGGCAGCAGTCGCGCGGCGAGCGACCCGCCCACGGCGTCCACGCCGACGCGATAACGGGTCTTGGGCTTGCGGTCGGTGAGTGCGCGCTCGACGGTGCGGGCGAACTGCTCGGGCGTGGTCCGGCTGTCCCGCGCCAGGCCGTCGTTCATCCGGACGAACGCGGCGAACGGCTCCCGGTAGAACTCCGCGACGGCCGGATCGACACCTGGCAGCACCCGATCGGCGGCCTCGGAGATCTTTCCCCAGATGGGCGTCATGATCGCGCCGGGCTCGATCACCGACACGCTGATCGACTGCGCGGCCAGTTCCCGGCGCAACGCATCCGACATGCCTTCCTTCGCGAATTGCGCCGCGGCGTAGGCGCCGAGGAACGGCGAGGCCAGCCTGCCGACACCGGAACTCACATTGACGATCCGCCCGACCGGGCCCGCGCCGCTCGGCCCGGTACGCAACAGCGGCAGGAAGGCACGGGTGACCGCGAGCGCGCCGATCACGTTGACCTCCAATTGTTCCCGCAGCTGCGCCGAGGTCACCGTCTCCAGTGGCGCGCAGACGCAGATACCGGCATTGTTGACCAGACCGCGCAGACCGGCGTCGCCGCACCGCTGCGCGACAACGCCTACCGCACGCTCGATCTCGGCCTCGGAGGTGACATCCAGGCGTACGGGCGTCACCGGCGCCTGCGGCGACGCGGCCGCCAATTCCGCACCGTCGGCATCCTTGCGGACACCGGCAATCACCTGGAAACCTTGCTCGGCCAACCGGATCGCGGCCGCCCGGCCCAGTCCTGTCGACGCTCCTGTCACCAGTACGACGCCGCGCGAGGATCGCTCGGTCGTTGCCACTGCCCACCTCGTTTCCGAATGGCGCCTCCGGGGGGCGTGACCCTGGTCACTGGTGGCACGCCTGGATGTTGCTACCTACAAGTAGTGCTGCCAAGGTATGTACAACGACGGCCTGCCGCAACCCGGCCGCGCAGTCCGCCCGTCCGGCGGACCCGCCGTCGGCAATTCATCGAACTCATTCCACGACAAGCAATTCGATCAATGCCGGGGTCGGCGCGCGCGGCGCCGGACCGAAGGGGGACTGCTGATGAGCGACCGTGTCGAAATCGATGGACCGCTACCCGGCGAACACTGGCCGCTCACCGCTTACCAGCGCGACATCATGGCCGTCGCGGCGCGCAATCCGTCGCTTCCCCTGACCCAGATGTCGGGCTGGTCGCACATCGACGGGGCACTCGACGCCGACCGGATCCGGCGCTGCGCCGAGCTGGCGGTGCGCCGCAACGACGCGCTGCGCACCCGCATCATCACCGCCGACGGCGAGCTGCGGCAATTCTTCAGCAATATCGTTCCGCCACTGGAGGTGTTCGACTTCCTCGGCGAGCCGGATCCGCATCGCGCGTGCCAGGACTGGATGGCCGAGGCCAACCGGAGAGCGATGCCTGCCGACGGGCCCCTGGTGCGCATGGCCGTCCTCGTCGACAGTCCGGACTCGTTCTATCTCTACGCCAACAAGCATCACGTCGCCGGTGACGCCTGGGCGGTGAACCTGATGCTCGGCCAGATCATCGCCGAGTACGAAAGCGCCACTCCCACCGGCGTGTCGGCCGAGTACGCGATGCCGTCCTATCGCGCGTTCATCGAGCGCGCGAGCGCCTATCGCGACTCCGAGGCATGGGTCGCCGACCGCGACTGGTTCCTCGACTACCTCGACGGCGTCGAACCGGCACTGTGCCCCCGCACGGCCACTCTCGACACCGTGCGCCGCGGATCGACCACGCTGCGACTGGATCCCGGCCTCGTGGCCGGGCTGCGCGAGACCGGCGTCTCCATCTTCTCCTTCACCGCGGCCGCGATCAGCGTGTTCCTGGCGGGCGTGCACCGCACCGACGAGGTCGTGCTCGGCGTGCCGATGCTCAACCGGGAACCGGCCGAGATGTTCACCGCGGGCCACTTCGCCAACATGATTCCGCTGCGGGTCTCCCTCGCCGGGAACCCGACCCTGGGCGAACTCGGCGCGCGGGTGGCCGATTCGGTCCGGCACCTCAAGAAGCGCCAGCGCTTCGCCTATGGCGACATCGCCCGCGGCCTGGCCGAACGTCACGCCGCGCTGCCCACCCTGTTCGACGTGACCTATTCCTACAACCGGATGCCGTCCTCGGACCACCTCGAACGGCTGATGGAGCGCTCGAAGGTCTTCGGCGCGGGCACGGTGGCCGACGCGATCAATATCGTCGCGGTCGAGAGCGAGCGCGACGGCACCGTCGACCTGCACGTCTTCGAATCCCAGGACGTCTTCGACGCCGACTTCCCGTTGCCGGACGCGCTGCGCCGGGTCGGGCGGTTGGTGCGTGCCGCACTGGCCGAACCACACCTCAGGATCTCCGAACTGCCGTGGCTGTCCGACGCCGAGAGCGCCGCGCTGGCCGAGGTGGAATGCGGTCCCGTCGTGTCGATTCCCGAGACGACGATCGCGGATCTCTTCGCCGGACAGGTGGATTCGGATCCGGGCGCGGTGGCCGTCGTCGGCGAGCAGGGCTCGCTCACCTACGCCGAGCTGTCCGCCGCCGCCGATTCCGTCGCCTCGGCCCTGCGTCGCGCCGGTGTGCGCGCCGAGGAGCCGGTCCCGGTGATCGCGCCCCGCTCGCACGAACTGCTCGCCGCGATCTACGGCGTGCTGTCCGCCGCCGGGGCCTACGTTCCGATCGACCCGAAGCACCCCGCCGAGCGCATCGCCACCATTCTCGCCGAGAGCGGCGCGCGCTTCGTCGTCACCGATCTCGACCTGCCCGCCGAAGCGCTCGGGCCGGACATGATCCGCATTCCGATCGCTGCACTCGCGGCACCACCGGCCGAGGCCGAATCGACCTCCGGCACAGCGCCTGCCGCCGACGGACTGGCCTACGTCATCTTCACCTCCGGGTCGACCGGCCGCCCCAAGGGCGTGATGGTGGAGCACCGCGCGGTCGTCAACCGGCTCGACTGGATGCAGCGCGCCTATCCCCTGGACCGCACCGACGTGATCCTGCAGAAGACGCCCGCCACCTTCGACGTCTCGGTGTGGGAACTGATGTGGTGGGCGATCACCGGGGCACGGGTGGCCCTGCTCGCCCCGGGCGGCGAACGTGATCCGCGCACGATCGTCGAGGCGATCGAGCGCCACGGCGTCACCGTCATGCATTTCGTGCCCTCCATGCTCGGCCCGTTCCTCACCGAACTGGAGGCGGCCCCGGAAACGCTGCGGCGGATCGGCTCGTTGCGCCGGGTCTTCTGCAGCGGCGAGGCGCTGCCCGCCGAGCTGGTGAACCGCTTCGCCCGCGCGTTCGCCCGCACCGAGAACCCGCCGCAGCTGGTGAATCTCTACGGCCCCACCGAGGCCACCGTCGATGTGTCCTCCTTCGACCTGCCCGTCGGCGAAGCGGAGGTGTCCCGGGTGCCGATCGGGTGGCCGATCCAGAACATCGCGCTCAGCGTCCTGGACGAGCACGGCCGCCGGGTGCCGCCCGGCATGCCCGGTGAGCTCGGCATCGCCGGAATCGGCCTGGCCCGCGGCTATCTCGGCCGCCCCGAGCTCACCGAGGCGGCCTTCGTCGCCGACGACCGCATGCCGGGCGGACGCCGCTACCGGACCGGCGACATCGTGCGCAGGCTGGCCGACGGCTCCCTGGAATATCTGGGCCGCCGCGACGACCAGGTGAAGATCCGCGGCAACCGGGTCACCCTCGGCGAGGTCGAGAACACCCTGCTCGGCCTCCCCGGTGTCGGCGCCGCCGCGGTGATCGACCTGCCCGCACCGCGCCACGGCACCACTCTGGTCGGCTTCTTCGCCGCCGACGAGACGGGTGGGGCGGACACCGACACGGTGGCCGCGCGCCTGGCCGACCGGCTGCCGGCCTACATGGTGCCGAGCCGGTTCGTCGAGGTCGCGTCGATACCGTTGACCTCCAACGGCAAAGCCGACCGCCGCGCCCTGGCCGCTCTCGCCGCCGAGACGAGCACCGCCGACCGCGACGACGCACCACGAACCGAGGTGGAGCGGACCCTGGTCGAGGCCGTCGAGCAGGTGCTGGGCACACGGCTGGGTGTCCACGACAACTTCTTCACCCACGGCGGCGATTCCATCCTCGCGCTGGCCCTGCGCACCGCCGTCGAGCGGCGCGGGCTGTATCTGGACGTGGACGTGCTGTTCACCCGCCCCACGATCGCCGAGCTCGCCACCCACGTGACCGCCACGCCGGATCACGAACCCGGCGTGCGGAGCGCGTTCGAACTCGTCCCGCTGGTCGACCGCGCCGCCCTGCACACCGCCGAGGACGCCTTCCCGGTGACCGCGCTACAGCTGGGCATGCTGTTCCACGCCGCGGAGAGCGCCGAGTCCACCCTCTACAAGGACGTCTTCCGCTACCGGCTCGATTTGAGCTGGCGTGCCGAGGAATTCGGCGCGGCGGTGGATGCCGTGGTCGCCACGCAACCGGCGTTGCGCTCCTCGTTCGACCTGACCGGGTTCTCGGTGCCGCTGCAGATCGTGCACCGCGATCTGCCCGCCCGGTGGTCGGTGGTCACCGGTGCCGCACCCGCCGAGATCGGCGACTACATCGAGCAGCGCAGGCACGCCGCCTACCCCCTCGGCCGGACCGCCGAGCCGCTCTACGAGATCCGGGTGTTCGCCGACGCCGAGGGCATCGACCTGGTGTTCAGCTTCCACCACGCGATCCTCGACGGCTGGAGCGTGGCCACCGTCATCCGCAGCCTCGTCCAGGACTACCTGCGCCGCTGCGGATCGCCGTTACCCGCCCCGATCCGCCCCGCCGACGCCGCGCACATCCTGGCCGAGTACGCCAGGGCCGAGCAGCGTGCCGACGCCGACCCGGCGCACTCCCGCTACTGGCAGGAGTTCCTGGCCGGGGCGACCCCGACCGCCCTGCCCGCGCTGCGCCCGCACATGCCCGGTGACACCGCACCGGTCCGGTCGCGTGTCACGCACCTGCTGCCGCGCGGATTGCAGACCGCCGTGGAGCGCTTCGCCGCGAAGCGCGAGATCGGCCTCAAGACGCTGTTCCTGACCGCGCACTGCCTGGCCCTGCGCGCGCTGACCGGCGCAGACGACATCACCACCGGCGTCATCGGCCACGGCAGGCCCGGTCGCGCCGACGCCGAGGCGGTCGCCGGACTTTTCCTCAACACCGTCCCCATGCGTCTGGACGACCGGGCGCGGACCTGGTCAGGGGCGATCGAGCAGATCGCGCGCCGCGAACGCGAGAGCCACCCGCACCGCCGCTACCCGCTGCGCTCGATGCTCGGCGATCTCGCCGCCGCGGGCAACGGACGCGCCCGTGGGACGACGATCTTCGACACCGCGTTCAATTTCGTCAACTACCACACCTTCGACGTCCTCGCGGCGGTCGACGGCGTGCGGTTGCGCGATGTCGAGGTCTTCGAGGAGACCGATTTCGCGGCCCTGCTCACCGTCGCCACCGACCCGCGCACCGGCCGCATCCTGGTCCGCGCCGACGGCGATCACACGCTCACCGTCGACCAGTGCGATGCCCTCGTCACCACCTGTGTACGCGTGCTGACCTGTCTGATCGAGGACGAGGAGGCGCCGATCGATCTGGGCGCGGACCGGATTCGCACCGGCGGCCTCGCGCAGCTGATCGCCGAACAGGCCGCGCGCAAGCCGGAGCAGATCGCGGTGCGTGACGCCTCGGGCGTGTGGACCTACGACGAGTTCGGCGAGCGGGTCGACCGCATCGCCGCGGCACTGCTCGCTCTCGGGCTGCCGTATCAGGCGCGGGTCGCGGTGCTCATGGACCGCCGCCCCGAACTCATCGCCACCGTGGTCGCCCTCGCCAAGGTCGGCGCGGTCTGCGTCCCGCTCGACGTCGGCTACCCCGAACAGCGGTTGCGCATGATGATCGAACGAGCCGCGCCGGCCCGGGTGCTCGCCGACGCCCGCTACGCGGGCATCGTGACCGATCCGGACCTGGTGCTCGACGCCGCCGAACTCACCGATCCCGGGATCGAACCGCTGGGGATCGCGCCGGTGGTCGCCGAATCCGCCGCCGCCTATGTGCTGTTCACCTCGGGGTCCACCGGGGAGCCGAAGGGCGTGGTCATGCCCCATCGCAGCCTGGCCAACCTGGTCGGCTGGCAGAACCGCGCCGTCACCGGCCGTGGCATCGGCAGCACCCTGCAGTACGCGCCGCTGAGCTTCGACGTGTCGTTCCAGGAGATCTTCGCGACGCTGACGGCCGGGGCGACGCTGCGGCCGGCCGACGCCGAGCACCGCGCCGATATGCGCGCCCTGCTCGACACCGTCGTCGACGAGCGCATCGAGCGCATGTACCTGCCGTTCGTGGCCTTGCAGGCGTTCTCCGAGACGGCGGTCACGACCGGGCGCTACCCGGTCGGTCTGAAAGTGCTGGTCTCCTCGGGCGAGCAGTTGCGGCTGACGCCGGAGATCCGCCAGTTCCTCGCGGCTGTTCCCGGCATCGTGCTGGAGAACCAATACGGGCCCACCGAAACCCATGTGGCCGTGGCCCACACGATGACCGGCGACCCGCGGACCTGGCCGGACCTGCCGCCGATCGGCCACCCGATCGACGGCGCGCAGGCCCACGTCCTCGACCACCGGCTGCGTCCGGTACCCGCTGGTGTGGAGGGCGAGATCTACCTAGGCGGCGACACGCCGGCCCACGGCTACGAGGGGCGCGGCGGGCTCACCGCGCAGCGCTTCGTCCCCGCCGGGCCCGGCGGCCGGATCGTCTACCGCACCGGCGATCTCGGGGTGCGGCTGCCGTCGGGCGAACTGATCTGCCGGGGCCGCGCCGACACCCAGGTCAAGATCCGCGGATTCCGGGTGGAGCCCGCGGAAGTGGAGCTGCGCATCGGCGACTGGGCCGCCCGGCACGGCGGTATCAAGGAGGTCGCCGTGGTGGCCCGCCGCTTCGGCGGCACCGACGCCGCGCTGACCGCGTTCCTGGTCGGCGACGAACTCGCCACCGAGACGACGGCTCTGGCCGAGCACTTGCGCATCCTGCTGCCCGCGCACATGGTTCCGGCCCGGTTCGTCTGGCTCGACGACCTGCCGCGCACCCCCAGCGGCAAACGCGACGACGCGCGCCTGCGCGAACTGCCTCTCGACACCGCACCCGAACCGGAGGAATCGCTCGCGCCGCGCGACGAGATCGAGGCGGCCATCGCCGAGGTCATGGCCGAATACGCGGGCGTGCGGCACATCGGCGTCGACCAGAGCTTCTTCGACCTGGGCGGTACCTCGGTCGGCGCGATGCGCGTCGTGCTGGCGCTGAACAAGCGCTGGGACGCCGACATCGCCCTGGACACCTTCCTGCGGGCACCCACCGCGGCCGCGCTGGCCGCCATCGTCCGAAACGACAGCAGCAGACGCGGATTCGACCCGATCGTGCCGCTGCGCACCGGCGGCTCCGGCACCCCGCTGTTCCTGATCCACCCGATCGGCGGCAATGTGCTCTGCTACATCCCGCTGATCCGGCACCTGCCCGGCGACCGCCCGGTCTACGGACTGCAGGCCGCGGGCGCCGATGTCGGCAGCGTGCCGTTGCGCTCGATGCGGGAGCTCGCGCAGTCCTATCTCGCGGCGATCCGCCGGGTGCATCCGGAAGGGCCGTGCCATGTGGCCGGCTGGTCGTTCGGCGGGTACGTCGCACTGGAACTGGCCGGGCAACTGCCCAGGACCGACCTCGCGAGCGTCACCCTGCTCGACACCATCGCCCTGCGCGAGGGGCACCGCCCGCGACTGCCCGAACCGGCGCTGATGAAGTGGTTCTTCCTGGAACTGCTCTGGTACGCGCGGGACGCGCAGGCGGCGGAGTTCGAATTCGACGAGTCGATCACCGGCACCGACGAACTCTTCGATGCCATGCTGACCGAATCCGTCGCGGCGGGAATCCTGCCCGCGGGCGGTTCCTCGCGGGCGATCCGGCGGCTCTACGACATCTTCGCCGCGAATGTGGCCGCGGTGCAGGACTACCGCCTCGAGCCGATCGACGCCGACGTCACCCTGATGCGCGCGACCGACGGGCTGCCGCCCGGCGTGGACATGGCCCACCAGATCGCCGGAACGATGTTCGACAGCGAATCCAACGGGTGGGCCGACCACGTCCGCGGCGAACTGTCCATCGTCACCATCCCCGGTGACCACCTCAGCATGATGATCGAACCCAATGTCGAGACGGTGGCGGCCACCCTGGCCGCCACTCTCCACACTGCGGAATCCGCGACGACCGGAAGGCGGTAGCGACCGACATGAGCAGAACCAAGGCGATGGTGCTCGGCGCGGGCATCGGCGGACTCACCACCGCGGTCGCGCTCGAGCGCGTCGGCATCGACGTGACGGTCTACGAAGCCTCACCTGAGCAGCGACGCACCGGCACCGGGCTGGGCATCGCCGCCAATGCCACCGCCGTGCTGACCGCGCTCGGCGTGGACATCACCGCCGTGGGGCAGCCGGTGCGCGCATTCGAACTGCTCACGCCGAGCGGCGGTCCGCTGCGGGCGCTGCCGTTCGCGCAGATCACCGAGGAACTCGGCGCGCCGATCGTCAGCATCCACCGCAACGAGCTGATCGACACCCTGCGCGGGGCCTCGGCCGCCGCCGTGCAGTACGGCGCGCGCGCCACCGGATACCGCGTGCTGCCCGGCGGCGGGGTCGAGGTCGCTTTCGCCGACGGCCGCACCGCCGAAGCCGATGTGCTGATCGGCGCCGACGGCATCCGTTCCACGATCCGCGCCGCCCTGCACGGCGAGCAGCCGGTCACCGAGCACGGTTACGTGTGCTGGCTGGCGGTGGTCGATTTCGCGCACGAACGCATGACGCCCGGTTGGTGCGGCCACTACTGGGGTCGCGGACAGCGTTTCGGCCTCATCGACATCGGCGGCGGCCGCGCCTACTGGTGGGGGACCAAGAACATGCCCGCCGAGCACGCCAGGAACTGGAACGGCGGAAAGGCGGCGATCCTGACCGCTTTCGACGGCTGGGCTCCGGAACTGCGCGCGGCCGTCGAGGCCACGCCGGAAGAGACGATCGTCTCCGTGCCCGCGCAGGATCGCCCGTTCTCCGCGCACTGGGGCGAAGGACCGGTGACCCTGCTCGGCGACGCCGCGCACCCGATGCTGACCAGCCTCAGCCAGGGCGCGGGAGCCTCCGTCGAGGACGCCTATGTGCTGGCGCAGCACCTGGGCGAGCGACTGCTCGGCGACGGGGACCTGGTGGCCGGTCTGCGCGATTACGAACGGGCACGGATACCGAGGACGAAGGAGCTGGTGTCGGGGTCGCGGCGGCTGAGCCGGACCGAGCAGTGGTCGAACCCCCTGGCCTGCCTGGCGCGCGACGCCGTGCTGCGTCATCTGCCGATGCCGATGGTCAGGAAGATCAACGCCGATCCCATGCGCTTCGCCATCACCCCGCTGCCCGGCGCCACGACCGGATCGAATCGGTGACCGCCGTGCGGCGGGCGCTGAGCCCGATGGAGCGGTGGTACTGGATCCTGGACCAGATCTCGCCGCTCGATGTGATCGCCCGGGTCCGGGTCGACGGTGCGCTGGACGAATCGTCACTGCGCGCCGGGGCGGACGCGCTGGCGAAACGCCATCCGCTGCTTCGGGTCACGGTGGTGGAGAACGGGAAGTCCGGACCGGGTTTCGAGCCCACCGACGCGGCGCTGCCGGTGCGCTCGATCACCGGCGCCGCCGAGACCTGGGCCGAGGAGGTCGACACCGTCGAACTGGCCCGCTCGTCGGCGCCCGGCGCGCCCCTGGCGCGCGTTCTGCGTGTAGCGCACGGCAATTCCCACGATGTCGTCCTCGTGGTATCCCATATCGTCGCCGACGGCACCTCCGCCCTGTCGATGCTGCGGGATCTGGTCGAGTACGCCGCCACCGCCCAGCAGGGCGCGCCCGTGGTCGTGGAGCCGCTGCACACCGTCGACGCGCCCGAGACCCGGTTCCCCAGCCGCTACCAGGGCACGCTCGGCGTGGCGCGAGCGGTGTGCACCGCGCTGGCCGGGCAAGTACGCATGCTCGCCGCCCGCCCCCGCCGACTGCCCGCACAGGCCCAGGTGGAGCCGACGCAACGCCGAACCCGCCTGCTGCGCAGGGAACTCGACACACCCGAGGTCGAGCGCCTGGTCGAAACTTGCCGCGCCGCGGGCGTCTCCGTGCACGGCGCACTGTGCGGGGCGCTCGCGCAGGCCATCGGCGAGGAGATCGGCGAGGGCGGGGCAGGCAAGCTCACCATCGGCTCCCCCGTCGACTTCCGTGGCGAGCTCGAACCGCCCGTGCGCCCCGACGAAGCAGGCGCCTACGTCTGCACCCTGCCCACCGTCGTGCGCTACGCCCCCGAACCCGACATCTGGTCGGCCGCCGCGCAGACCAATCGTGATCTGCGCGAACGGACGTCGGCCGGGCAACACTTCGCCCTCGTCGCCATGCTCGCCGCGATCACCCCGAAAACGCCGGCCGACAGCGCGGGCGCGATGAAGACCGCCGAACGACGCGGGCCCGGCAACATCTGCCTGTCCAATATCGGCCGCTACGACTTCCCCACCCGGGCCGGGGAGTGGACGCTCTCGGGCGCGCAGTTCATCGCCGGCATCTCGATGAGCGGCTACTACGTCGGCACCGTCAACACCAGCCACGGCAAGCTGTTCTGGAACTTCACCTACATCGACGGGATCGTCTCGGCCGAACGTGCCACCACGATCGCCGACCGCACCCTGGAACTGTTGCGCGCCGCGATCACCTCGACGCGCGAACCGGCCGCGAGCCGCACCCCGGGATAGCTCCTCGATCCGCCGCGCTCAGGCCGGGGCGCTCAATCGGTAGGTGAGCACGGCGAATTGGCCCATGGTGGACGCGGCGGTCAGGTGCAGGCGGTCGGAGAGGATGCGGCGGGGCAGCAGGGGCGCGCCCGAGCCGAGGGTGACCGGGGCGACGGACACGATCACCTCGTCGAGCAGGCCCGCGTCGGCGAACTGTCCGGCGAGATCTCCCCCGCCCATCACCCAGATAGTGCCCTCACCCGCGGCCTCGGCCATCTCTTTGTGCACGGCGGTGACGTCACCGGAGACGAAACGCAGGTTCGCGCCGGGAATGACGGGCAGATCGCGGTGGGTGAAGATCCAGCAGGGCAGGTCGCCGTAGTTGTCGGACCAGGTCTGCGGGGGCTCGTTGGCCAGGAGCCATTCGTAGGTGGTCGCGCCCATACACATGGCGCCCACGTTCGCGGTGAAAGCGTCGATCTCCTGGGCCGCGCGACCGCCGTCGTCCACGGCGAAGAGCCAGCTCAGCGAGTTGTCCTCGTCGGCGAGGAAGCCGTCGAGAGTGGTGGCGGTGTAGTACTGCGTCGTCGTCATGAGGCGATCGTCGCAGGCAGACGTGACAGGGTGTGTCAGGGTTCATGGGCGATTCCCGCGTAGCCGCCGGACGCCCTCGTCCAGGGTCTCGTCACGCTTGCAGAAGGTGAAGCGAACGAGGCTGTTCCAGGGTGCCTTGTTGTCGGCGAACACGCTGACCGGTACCGCCGCGACCCCGAGGGTGGCGGGCAGCGCGCGGCAGAAGGCCTGCCCGTCGGTTTCCCCGAGCGGGGCGACGTCGGCGCAGACGAAGTAACCGCCGTCACTGGCCTGCACGCCGAACCCGCTCTCGGTCAGCGCGGCGGAGAGCCGGATACGCCGGTCCGACAGCGAATCCCGCAGCCGTGCCACCCAGTCGAGTTCCTCGTTCAGCGCATGGGCGACGGCGGGCTGGAACGGGCCGCCGCCGACGAAGGTCAGGAACTGCTTGGCCGCGAGCACCGCGTCGAGGAGGTAGGCGGGCGCGCACACCCAGCCGATCTTCCAGCCGGTCACGCTGAAGGTCTTGGCGGCACTCGAGATCACCACGGTCCGCTCGGCCATGCCGGGCAGCGTCGACACGCTGATGTGCTCGGCGCCGTCGTAGACCAGGTGCTCGTACACCTCGTCGGCGACCACGAGAAGATCGCGCTCGCAGGCGATCTCGGCGATCGCGGTCAGATCCTCGCGAGACAGGACCGCGCCGGTCGGATTGTGCGGCGAGTTCACCATGATCACCCGGGTGGCCGGGGTGACGGCGGCGCGCAGGCTGTCCCGGTCGAGAACGAACCGGTCGCCGTCGGCGACGAGCCGGGCCGTGCGGCGGTGCGCGCCCGCCAAGGCCACGGCGGCGGCATAGGAGTCGTAGTAGGGCTCGATGAGCACGACCTCCTGACCCGGTTCGACCAGACCGAGCAGAGTCGCGCTGATCGCCTCGGTCGCGCCGACGGTCACCAGGATCTCGGTGTCGGGGTCGTACCCGGTGCCGTAACGACGCAGCCGATCGTCGGCGATCGCCTGGCGCAACACCGGCATTCCTCGCCCCGGCGGGTACTGGTTGAGTCCCTCGGCGATGGCCCGGCGCGCGACCTCCAACATGCCCGCGGGACCGTCGGAATCGGGAAAGCCCTGCCCGAGATTCACCGCGTCGTGCGCGATGGCGAGCTCGGTCATCTCGGCGAAGATCGTGGCGCCGAACGGGCGCAGGCGTTCGACGGTGGCAGGACGTGCAGGCATAGCTCGCAGAGTAGCCGAGCGATCGCCAAAGTTGCGAACAGATAGCGAAAGGCTATATTTCACATTTGTTTTCGCGCCTCTACCTGCATGCTTGTGTGTTATCCGAGCGACGGCTAGCCTCCTCGTGTTCCACCTCACACCACTACCGCCGTTCCGGCGGCGGTGCATGAAAGGGGGCGCACATGGGCGCCTATCTCGACCTGTTGCTGCATCCGGCCGCGTCGGAGGTGGCCGGAACGGTACTGGGCGCGATCCGCGACGTGGCCCACGATCTGATCGCGGGTACCGGCGACTTCTTCACCGGATCCTCCACCGGCGACGCGGGGCTGGGTTCGTCCACCCCCGACGCCGGCCTCGGTTCCTCGACCGGCGATTTCTTCACCGGCTCGACCTACCCGTGACGCGCGCACCGGATCGGGTCGATCACGGCCCGATCCGGTGTTTCTCTTCCCCGCTCGCGATGCGGCAGCGATGCTGTGCTCATTTGAGATGCTGTGCTCATCCGAACAGCACGACTCGTGGGAGGCGATGGTGGGCGATGCACGATTCCGGTGGATCGTCGAGGTCATGGACATGCGACCCGCCGACCTCGTCCTCGAGATCGGGCCCGGCTCGGGCACATCGCTCGAATACCTCGCGCGAGAACTCCCCCGCGGACGCGTACTCGCCGTCGACCGCTCGGCCACCGCGATCGACCGCGCGGCGCGACGCAATGCCCGGCACCTCGATTCCGGGCGCATCACCCTGTGGCAGAAGGACTTCGGGCGGCTCGACCCCGACCGCGTACGCGCCGATTTCGACGCTCCGGCCGGGTTCGACAAGATCCTCGCGGTCAACGTCAACGCCTTCTGGACGAAGAAGCGACCGACCGCCGAACTGACGGTGGTGCGCGAACTGCTCGCCCCCGACGGCGCACTCTTCCTCTGCTACGGCTACGACGCCGCGTCATCCGGGCCGAAGCCCGAGGCGAGCGAGCTCACCCGGCGGCTCGCCGAGAGCGGCTTCGCGACCACCGTGACGACGCACGGCGATCTGCTCGCGGTCCGCGCCGTCCGCGCCTGAACGCCGGGCGAGCGTGCCGGATGTCGTCGCGATCCTCGGCCGGGCAGCGGCCACGCATCGAGCCGGACCCCGACCGGTGACATTCGGGGCCCGGCTCGTTCATGCACTTCGGACAGCGTCACTCACCGCTCGAGTGGCGCGCTCCCCGACTCGATCAGAAGGCGCTGCCGCCGAGGCAGACCGACCCCGTGCAGCCACCCACACCCACGTCGATACCGGCGGGCGAGCTCAGGCCGGTGGCGATCTCGGTGAGCGTTCCACCGGTGACCGGCAGCGAGTACACGGTGCCGCTCTGGTCCTCGGTGAGGTAGAGCGTGTCGCCGTCGACCGCGATGCCCAGACCCACGTTCAGCTCGGCCAGCTCGGTCGGCGTGCCGCCCGTGACCGGCACGGACCAGACCGGACCGACGGAGCTGGTGATGTACAGGGTGCCGTTGTCGGCCGCGATGGCCAGCGGGTTGGTCAAGCCGCTCACGACGGTGGTCGGCGTGCCGCCGGTGACCGGCACCGAGACGACACTGCCCGTCATGGAATTGATGGTGACGTACACCTGGCCGTTGTACACCGCGATGCCGCCGGCGTTGCCCAGGTCTTCCAGCAGCACCTCCGGCGTGCCCCCGACCTTCGGCACCGCGTACACGGTGCCGGAGTCGACGATGAACAGGGTGTCCCCGGAGATCGCGATGTAGCTCGGCGCGGACAGACCGGGAATGACCAGCGGTGTGGCCGTTCCACCGCTGGTCGGCGCCGTGACGATCCGGCCCGCGCCGGACTCGGAGATGTAGAGAGTATCGCCGTCGACCACGACGTCGAAGGGGGAGCTCAGGCCGGTGACCAGGGGGTCGACAGCACCGTCCTCGGAGACGGCCACCACCGTGCCCGCGGTGCTCTCGGCGACGAACAGGGTCTTCTCGCCGATGGCGGCCGCCGGACCCGCGCCCGGCCCGACCATCGCGGCGGCGAGGGCCGTCACGAACAGCAGCAGCGCCGAAGCCGCCAGGGTGACCACGCCGCCGAACCCACGACGGGTGCCGCCTCGGCGACCACGGTGGCTCGCTGAGCGAACCGATACGACATGCAGATTCACGCTTGTCCTCACTCTCCGAAGGAATTCTCGAAATGACGGAATTTCAGGAGCAGCGCACGACCAGGACCCAATACCGAACAAGCCGTCGGGGCCCCCGGGATCGCGCGCCGAGTGGAGCGATCTCTTGCGAATGCCGCACAACCGTATCGAAACAAAAGGCCAGGTCAAGTACCACAGGCGTTTCAGAGTGGGGCAGGCGAGACAACGCCTGGCCCCGTTTCCCGCGCGACAACCCACGCGCGGGTGACGGGACAGGGCGGTATCAGGGGATGCGCGAAACTTCGGGCGGAATCAGAGCCCGCGCCGACGCCGGACCGCGTCCGCCAGCAGGTCCAGCTGCCGTGCCGTGGTGTCCCAGTCGATGCAGGCATCGGTGATCGACTGGCCGTAGGCGAGCTCGCCGGAATGCCCGAGGGTGAGGTCCTGACGACCCGCCACCAGGAAGCTCTCCAACATCAGACCGACAACCTCGCGCTCGCCGGCGGCGATGCGGCCCGCGAGGTCGGCGACGACGTCGACCTGCTTGTTGTGGTCCTTGTTGCTGTTGCCGTGGCTGGCGTCCACCACGACCCGCCGCGGCAGCGACGCCTTCTCCAGTCGCAGGCATGCGTCGGCGACGGAGGCCGAGTCGTAGTTGGTGCCGTTGCTGCCGCCGCGCAGGATCACGTGGCAGTCCGGGTTGCCGGAGGTGCGGATCAGCGCGGCGCGCCCGTCGAGGTCGGTGCCGGGGAACACATGGCTGGCCGCGGCCGCGCGCACACCGTCGACCGCGACCTGCACATCACCGTCGGTGCCGTTCTTGATGCCGACCGGCATGGACAGCGCGCTGCTGAGCTGCCTGTGCACCTGGCTGGCCGCGGTACGCGCGCCGATCGCGCCGTAGGAGACCAGATCGGCGATGTACTGCGGGGTGATCGGGTCGAGGAACTCGCACGCCACCGGCAGCCCGAGCGCGGTGATGTCGACCAGCAGCTTGCGGCCGATGCCCAGGCCGGTGTTGACGTCGAAGGAGCCGTCCAGGTGCGGATCGTTGATCAGCCCCTTCCAGCCCAGGCTGGTGCGCGGCTTCTCGAAGTAGACCCGCATCACGATGTGCAGATCCTCGCCCAGTTCGTCGGCCTTGGCGGCCAGGCGGCGCGCGTAGTCCAGGGCGGCGGCGGGATCGTGCACCGAGCACGGCCCGACGATCACCATCAGGCGATCGTCACCACCATCGAGCACCTCGACGGTGGCCTTGCGGCCCGCGCGCACGGTATCGGCGTGGGCATCGGTGATCCGGTGGACCATGCGCACCTCGGCGGGCGAGCGCAACGGGCTCACCGCGAGGGTGCGCTGGTGATCGAGGTCGGCATGGCGTGCGTCGACGTCTACCGCTGTGGTCATCGTGGTCGTTTCCTTTTCTCCAGGCCGACCCACGGAAATCATGAACACCGTAGAGCCGGTCCATCATCCGGCTCGGGGTGGGATAGTCAGCGCAGGTGGTTGCCGCAGACCGACCCACCCGGGGCCGGCTTGCTAAACCAGAAATACGCGCGCTGCACGACAGAAACCATACCAGCGGTCCACGCCGCGGTGACGCGGGGGCGACGGAGGTCACCGCCGCGCCCCCGCGTGGACGGTCAGTGGAACTGGCCGGGGACGTAGCCGCCCGCGGGCGTGCGGCTGATGACGTTCATCCGGTTGTAGGCGTTGATCAGGGCGATCAGCGAGATCAGCGCCGCGATCTGCTCGGCGTCGTAGTGCTTCTCCACCTGCGCCCAGGTCTCGTCGGACACGCCCTGGTGTGTGTCGGCCAGCCGGGTGCCCTCCTCGGCCAGCGCGAGTGCGGCCCGCTCGGGTTCGGTGAACGCGGTGGCCTCGCGCCAGGCCGAGACGAGGTTCAGCCGCAGCGGATCCTCACCGGCGTGGACGGCGTCCTTGTAATGCATGTCGACGCAGAACCCGCAGCCGTTGATCTGGCTGACCCGCAGCAGCACCAGTTCGCGGGTGGCCGGGGCCAGCGTGGATTCGCCCACGACCATGCCCGCGTTGTTGATCCGCTTGACGAACTTCGCGCCGAGAGCCTGTCCCGCATAGTCGAACCGCTGTTCCATGATCTGCTCCTCGATGTCTCGCCCCGGCCTCCCGCCGAGGGGCTCACACACAGACGACGTCGCAGACCACCGGAGTGTGACACCCCGAGAAGTGACGGTCCTCACAATGTTCCGGCGCGACTCGGAACGACGCGGGCTCGGACTCAGATCGAGTAGGTGACCCCGGTGAGGCGCTCGGACAGTGCGAACAGTTCACGCGCCACCGTCTCGTCGCGGGAGGCCTTCGACGACCCGCAGCGAGCGGGATGGCCGCGCATACCGCCGAACTTGTCGGGACCGTAGAAAGCACCCGGCTCGACGGGCTCGGTGGCGGCGAAAAGCTGCGGCAGCGCGCCGCTCTCGGCACTCTGGGCCAGCATCCGGTTGCCCACGGCCATGATCGAGTCCATGAACGATTCGGTGTGCGACTGCAGATCCGTCGCCGCGTAGCCGGGGTGGGCGGCCACCGAGAGGATCGGTGACCCGGCCGCGGTGAGCCTGCGCTGCAACTCGTAGGCGAACATCAGGTTCGCCAACTTGGCCTGGCCGTAGGCGAGCCAGCGCTGATACCGCCTGCGTTCCCAGTTCAGGTCGTTCAGGTCGATCTTGCCGACAGCGTGCGCGCCGCTGGAGACGGTGACCACCCGATCGGCGATCTTGTCCAGCAGCAGTCCGGTGAGCGCGAAGTGACCGAGATGGTTGGTGCCGACCTGCATTTCGAAGCCGTCGGCGGTGCGGCGCTTCGGCACCGCCATCACCCCGGCGTTGTTGATCAGCACGTCGACCCGCTCGACGCCGGCGGCGAAGGCGCGCACCGAGGACAGGTCGGCCAGATCGAGCGAACGGACGTCCGCGCGCGGCCCGAGATCGGCGGCGACACGTTCGGCCTTGGCCAGATCACGGCAGGCCATGATCACCTGGGCGCCCTTGGCCGCCAAGACCCGGGCGGTGACGGCGCCGAGTCCGCCGTTGGCACCGGTGACGACGAAGGTCCGACCGGTCTGATCAGCGATATCCGCGGCTTCCCAGCGACTCATGCGAAGAGTCTAGCCCGGATGATCAGTCGCCACCCGGAGTTGAGATAGGGTTGCCTAACCTCATCCGACACCACCGGAACCCAGCGAGGAATCGTGACGACAACCACCGACCATCGGGACGGCTATGTGCCCTTTCCCGCCGAGACGGCCGAGGCCTACCGGGCCGCGGGCTACTGGACCGGCACTCCGCTCGGCGACCTGCTGCGTACCACCGCGAAGCAGCACCCCGAGCGCATCGCTCTGCGCACCGACGAGGGCACCCGCGACTACGCCTGGGTGGACGCCGAAGCCGACCGGATCGCGCACGGCCTGATCGCCCTGGGCATCACGCCCGGTGACCGAGTGGTCGTCCAGCTGCCGAACGTGCCGGAATTCCTGACGATCCTGTTCGGCCTGCTGCGCGCGGGCGCCATCCCGGTGCTGACCCTCCCCGCGCACCGCAGGGCCGAGATCGAGCACCTGACCGCGCTGTCGGAGGCGGTGGGTTATGTCATCGCCGACACCTTCGGCGATTTCGACTACCGCGAGCTGGCCGAGACCGTGCGGGAGCGGGTTCCGAGCCTGCGCCATGTCCTGGTGCTCGGCGACCCCGGACCGTTCACCGATCTGAACAGCATTGCCCGCGAAGGCGATCCGCTGCCCGAGATCGATCCTTCCGGCATCGCGTTGATGCTGGTCTCCGGCGGCACCACCGGCCTGCCCAAGCTGATCGCGCGCACCCACGACGACTACGTCTACAACGCCACCGCCAGCGCCGAGATCTGCGCACTCACCGCCGACGACGTATATCTGGCGGCCCTGCCCGCGGCGCACAACTTCCCGCTCGCCTGCCCCGGCATCCTCGGCAGTGTGAGCGTCGGCGCCTCGGTGAGCTTCGTCGGCGATCCGAGCCCGGAGAACGTCTTCGCCGCCATCGAGCGCCACGGCGTGACGGTGACGGCCGTGGTGCCGCCGCTGGCCCAGTTGTACTGCGCGGCGGTGGAATGGGAATCCGCCGACCTGAGTTCGCTGCGCCTGCTGCAGGTCGGCGGCGCGCGGCTGGCCGATGTGAACGCCAGGGAGGTCACGCCCGCGCTGGGCGCGCGGCTCCAGCAGGTGTTCGGCATGGCCGAGGGCCTGCTCAACTACACCCGGCTCGACGACCCCGACGAGCTGATCTGCACCACCCAGGGCAGGCCGATGTCGCCCGCCGACGAGCTGCGCGTGGTCGACGGCGAGGGCAACGACGTCGCCCCCGGCGAGGAGGGCGAACTGCTGACCCGCGGCCCCTACACCCTGCGCGGCTACTACCGGGCCCCCGAGCACAATGCCCGCGCCTTCACCCCCGACGGTTACTACCGCAGCGGTGATCTGGTGCGCCGCCTGGCATCCGGGCACCTGATCGTCTCCGGCCGGATCAAGGACGTCATCAATCGCGGCGGCGAGAACATCTCCTGTGACGAGCTCGAGGAGCACCTGCTGGCGTATCCGGCGGTCCGGCACGCCGCCGCGGTCGGCCTGCCCGACGCGGCCCTGGGCGAGAAGGTGTGCGCGGTGCTGGTGGTCGACGGCGAGATGCCGAGCCTGCCGCAGATCAAGACCTTCCTCACCGAGCGCGGGCTGGCCACCTACAAGCTGCCCGATGTGCTGCGGCAGACCGATGTCCTGCCGATCACCGCGGTCGGCAAGATCGACAAGAAGGCTCTGCGGGCCACCTACAGCTGATCGGCCCGGCCCCGCTCCGCCCCGGCCCCGCTCCGCCCGTCGGCCCGGCCTCCCGGGAAGGGCCGCCGCTCCGCGAGCCGGCCACCACGCGAGACGGGCGGCGCACCGGAAACTGCGCCGCCCGTGCGCGTTTGCGCCGGCGGTCGGTCAGGCCTTGACCACGTAGGGAGCGATACTGCCGAGCTTCTCGCAGGTCTCCTCGAACTCCCGCTCCGGCGTGGACTGCCCCACCACGCCCGCGCCCGCGCGCAGCCACGCGCCCTCGGCGGTCTGGTAGACCGCGCGCAGCACCAGGGTCGCCTCCAGCGCACCGGTCGGCGAAACCGTCACCACCGCACCGGAATACAACCCACGCGGCGCGCCGTCGAGCCGGAAGACCGAATCCACGCCTTCGCGCTTCGGGATGCCCGACGCGGTGACCGACGGGAACAGCACCTCGAGCGCGTCCCAGCCGGAGCGATCGGCGGCAAGCGTGCCGCGCACCGTGGAGGCCAGGTGCTGCACGCTACCGCGCTCGCGCACCGCCATGAAGTCCGACACCGCCGGGGTGCCCGGATCGGCGACCGAGCTGATCTCGGCGAAGGACAGCTGCACCGAGATGGCGTGCTCCACGATCTCTTTCGGATCGCTGACCAGATCGGCGCGCGCGGCCATGTCCTCGGCGTGGCCGCGGCCGAAGGCGCGGGTGCCCGCCAGCGGCTCGGTGGTGACCACCCGGTCGTCGTCGACGGAGACGACCAGCTCCGGGCTGAACCCGGCCGATTCCAGGCCGCCCAGGCGCAGCAGGTAGGAGCGTGCCGGGGTGTTGTTGGCGCGGCCGAGGCGGTAGGTGGCCGGCACGTCGACGGTGAAGGGCAGATCCACCTTTCGCGACAGGATCACCTTCTGGTACTTGCCCGCGCCGATCTCGGCGACGGCCGCGGCGACCCGGTCCCGATATCCGGTCGGGTCGATGCGCACGTCGACCGGCTGGGCGCGCGGCAGTTCGGTGTCCTGCGCGGACGCGATGAGATCGTGGATGTCGGCGGCCTCTTGGGGGGTCGCGCCCACGATCCGCACGCCGGACTCGTCGACGGTCACCTCGACGCGCGGAATCATCAGATGCGCCAGCGACGTCCGCTCGTCGACGTGCGCGGTCGCCCGCAGCGCCCAGGCGCAGAACTCGAATCCGATCCAGCCGTAGGCACGGGCGGAGTGCGCGGGCAGCATGGCCAGTGCGCGATCGACGGCGCGGGCGGGCGAGCCCTCCCAGGCTGTCACCGTGGTCTCGCCCGCCCAGCCGACCCGCAGCTCGGTGGCGTCGAGCTCGATGCTGCCGATCGGGTCGGCGGCGAAAACCCACTGCCCGGGACGCTCGTACATCACGTATTCGCCGAAACGATCCGCACTCGCCAATCGGGACATCGCTGCCGCCGGATCGGTTACATACTCAACGCGAGAGCGCTCATCCGTCGTCGACAACGATCCTCCAGAATTAAGATGACCTAACTTGATGCGAAGTAAGGTTAGCATTACCTGTCTCGCGTGGTGGGTCTGCTCGAGAGCCCGGCGTCGCCTCGACGAACTCGGGGTCGCGAAGTCAGGGCGCAAGATCACCGCACGCGAGACAATGGGGTGCCGTGACTTCGGCGACCCCGCCGCACCGGGCGGCGGGGCCGACAGCCAGACGGAGGCCCCATGATCGAGCCCGCCGCTTCGCAGCCACCACGCCCGGCGCCACGGTCGGTGGTCGCCTTGGTGGACGCGTCCTCCGGCGTCGAGCGCGAACTGATCGGCACCTGGCTGGCCGAGGGCGGCATCGCGGAGGAATTCCGCACCGACGCCCCTATCACCCAGCTCGATCTGGACGCCGCCGCGGTCGCCGCCCGGCTGGTCGGTCGCCGCGACGATCCGCTGGTGGTCCCGGTGCGGGTGCTGTGGCTGCCGCCGGAACGCGACGGCGTGCGGCGCATGAGCTTCGGCGATCTGGCCATGCTGACCAATCCGCGCAAGCCCAATCGGCTCGTACAGCGCAGGCTTTCACGCAAGGCCCCCGATCGGCACGTCATCCTCACCGGTGCGCCCGCCCTGCTCAGCGAGTTGCGCGCCAACCACCCCGAAGCGGCCGCCCTGTACACCACGGGTAGCGCCGAGCCCTTCGCGCGCGCCATCGTGCGCGCCGCGGTGGTGGCGCTGGAACGCGCCGAACGCACCGTGATCGGCGACCGGTACAAGGTGCCCCGGCTGGTGGCGGAGGAGATCCTGGACTCGCCGGAGTTCCTGCGCCGCCTGGAACTCATCGCCGATCGGATCGACGCCGACCCGCAGGATGTCTACCGCCGCGCGGAGAAGGGGCTCAACGAACTGGTGGCCGCCCAGTCGCGGCTGGTGTCGGACCTGTTCACCCAGGCCATGCGCCCGGTGCACGCCTCCACCTGGAAGGTCGACACCGATGCCACCGGCCTCGCCCGGCTGCGCACGCTCAACCGCAGCTATCCGCTGGTCTTCCTCCCCTCGCACCGCTCCTACGTCGACGCGTTCGTGCTCGGTGACGTGCTCGCGCGCAACGACTTCCCGCCCAATCACGTCATCGGCGGGGCCAACCTGGGGTTCTGGCCCATGGGGCCGATCGCCCGGCGCACCGGCACGGTGTTCATCCGCCGCAGCTTCGGCGACGACGAGGTCTACAAAGCGGTCGTCGAGGAGTATTTCGCCTATCTGCTGAGCAAGCGCTTCAACCTGGAGTGGTACTTCGAGGGCGGGCGCACCAGGACCGGCAAGCTGCGCCCGCCGCGCTACGGCCTGCTGAACTACCTGGCCGCCGCGGTGCGGGCCGACCGCGTCGACGACGTGATGCTGGTGCCGGTCTCGATCACCTACGAACGTCTCAACGAGCTCGGCGCCATCGCCACCGAACAACTGGGCGGGCGCAAGAAGCCCGAGGGCCTGACCTGGCTGGCCCGCTACATCCGCTCGCAACAACACTCGGCCGGGCACGTCTACGTCCGCTTCGGCGAACCGCTCTCGGCGCGCGCTCGCCTGGCCGCGCTCGGCGACCCGATGCACAAGGCGACGGTCACCATTCCGCTGCACGGCCCCGACGGCGCGGCGCCTGTCCCGGCGCCCGCCGAGGAGGAGATCGCCGAGAAGGAACGCCGCGCCGTGCAATTGCTGGCCTTCGAGGTGGCCGTCGGCATCAACAACGTCACCCCGATCACGGTGAACGCGCTGGCCACCCTGGCCCTGCTCGGCGTCGAACAGCGCGCACTCACCCTCGGTGAGGTCCGCGCGCTGCTCGCCCCGGTCATCGCCTACATCGGCCGCCGCGAACTGCCCTCCGGCGAACTCACCGCACTGACCGAGGAACCCTCGCTGGCCGTCGTGCTCGAGCAGCTCTCGCTGGCCAGGGTGGTGACGGTCTATCGCGGCGGTATCGAGCCGGTGTATTCGATCGAGAGTGGCGCGCATCTGGAAGCCGCGTTCTATCGCAACAGCGCGGTGCACTGGTTCGTCGACCGCGCCATCATGGAGCTGTCGGTGCTGGCCGCGATCGAAGCCGCCGACGACAATCTGCGCGCGGGCTGGGAAGAGGCGTTCCGGCTGCGCGATCTGCTCAAGTTCGAGTTCTTCTTCCCCGACCGCGCCGAGTTCTCCGAGCGGATCACCGCGGAGATGCTGCTGGTGGACCCGGAATGGAACGCCAGGGGCAGGGAGACCCAGGGCAGCGAGATCGTCGCGCGACTGCGCGGATCGGGCTTCATGATGGCTCACCGCGTGCTGCGCTCGTTCTTCGACGCCCAGCTGGTGGTGGCCGAACGCCTGGCGGACAAGGACGCCGCCGCGCCGATCGATCGCAAGGAACTGATCGCCGAATGCGTGTCGGTGGGCAAGCAGATGCTGCTGCAGCGGCGCCTGCACAGCCCGGAGTCGGTGTCCACCGAGCTGTTCTCCAGCGCGATCAAACTCGCCGACAACTACCACCTGATCGAGCCCGCCGAGGCGACAGCAGCCGCCGACCGCACCGACCTGACCCGGCGGCGCGCCGAGTTCGCCACCCAGCTGCGCGCGATCAGCTCCCGCATCTCACTGGCAGCCAACCTCGATCCGTCCAACACGCTCGGCCCGGTGACACGATGAGCGACACAGCGGCGCCCCAGGACCTCACCGGGCTGCTCGCGCGCATCCGCTCCGGACCGGCCGGACCCGAGGTGCTCGCGGTGTTCGACCTGTCCGCTGTACTGGACGGGTTCGCCGCCCCCTCGGCGCTGCGCCGCACCCGGCCCGGCGGCGTCCGCGACCCCGCCGCCCGTATCCTGCTCGACGGGTTCCAGCCCACACTGACCGACGGCGGCTACAGCCGCTTCCTGCACCAGGCCTCGGCGCGACTGGCCGGGCGCCGCCGGGACGAGCTCGCCGAGCTGGGCGTGCGGCTGTTCCGGCGCGATGTCTACGGCCACCTGTTCCCCGAGGCATGGCAACTCGTCCACGCGCACCTGGCGCGGGGGCACACCGTGGTGCTGGTGAGCGCGCTGACCGAGTGCCAAGTCGCGCCGGTCGCCGCCGAACTCGACATCGAACACGTGCTGTGCACGGCCATGGACACCGACGCCGACGGCGCGCTCACCGGCTATGTCGCGGGCAAGACGCTGTGGCGCAACGGCAAAGCCCAGGCTGTGCGGGCCTTCGCGATCGAACGCGGCCTCGACCCGAAGGCCGGCTACGCCTACAGCGGCGCGACCACCGATCAGCCGCTGCTGGCGCAGAGCGCGCACCCGGTGGTGATCAATCCCGATCGGATCCTGCGCGCGGCCGCCGGCGATCACGACTGGCCGGTGGTGTCGTTCCGGCGCAGGCGTGATCCACAGCTGGTCGACTACGTCCGGACCGTCGCCGGATTCGCCGCGCTGCTGCTCGGCGCCTTGTCCGGTGTGCTGGCCAAGTCCTACACCCGCAAGCGACGGGCGATGGCCGACGGGCTGATGGCCTTCGGCACGGCGGCGACACTGGCCACGCTCGGAGTGCGGGTCAGGGTGAGCGGGGCCCGCAACGCCCGTTCACCGCGACCGGCGGTGTTCCTGTTCAATCACCAGAGCCAGTTCGACGTGATCATCGTCCCGCATGTCCTGCACGGCGGCGTGACCGGAATCGGCAAGAAGGAACTCACCCGGAATCCGGTCTTCGGACCACTCATGCGCTTCGTGGGGGTGACCTTCATCGACCGGTCCAGCACCGAGAAGGCCAGGGCCGCGCTGGCGCCGGTGGTCCATACCCTGCGCGAGGGGCTGTCCATCGCCGTGTCACCGGAGGGCACCCGGTCCTATTCCCCCGCGGTCGGCCCGTTCAAGAAAGGGGCCTTCCACATCGCCCATCAGGCGGGCGTGCCGATCATCCCGGTGGTGATCCGCAACGCCGGTGAGATCGCGAGGCGCAATTCGATGGTCGCGCGTGCGGGCACGGTGGACGTGGCGATCCTGGAACCCATCGATGTGCGCGAATGGGATCTCGCCGAGCTGGACGCGCAGGCCGAACGGGTGCGGCGACTGTTCGTCGACACCCTGCTCGACTGGCCCGAACCCGACGAGGCCGCGCCGCGCTAGTCCGCAGCGGCGGCGCCGGTCAGACCGAGCGGCCGAACAGCAGCTTCCACGGCATGAGCGCCGATTCCAGCTGCACCTTCAGACTCATCTTGGAGGCGCCCAGGGTCCGCTCCTCGAAACGGATCGGCACCTCGGCGATGGCGATGCCCTTGCGGACGGTTCGGTAGTTCATCTCCACCTGGAACGAGTAGCCGTTGCTGCGGATGGAGGCGACGTCGATGGCGCGCAGGGTGTCGGCCTTCCACGCCTTGAAACCGGCGGTGGCGTCCTTCACCCCCAGGCGCAGGATGAGGTTGACGTAGAAGTTGGCCCAGGCCGAGAGCGCCTTGCGGTACCACTTCCACTCCTCGGCGGTGGAACCGCCGGGCACGTAGCGGGATCCGAGCACCACGCCCGCATCGGATTCGCTCAGCTTCGCCAGCATCGCCGGAATGACCTCGGCGGGATGCGACAGATCGGCGTCCATCTGGATGACCACGTCGGCGCCTTCTTCCAGCGCCCGGGTGATGCCCGCGACGTAGGCGCGGCCGAGGCCGTCCTTCTCGGTGCGGTGCAGCACGCCCACCACGTCGGGCAGTTCGACGGCGAGCTTGTCGGCGACCTCCCCCGTGCCGTCCGGGGAGTTGTCGTCCACGACGAGGACATGCAGGTCGGGTACCGCCAGCGCGGTCAGCCGGTCCACCGCCACCGGCAGATTCTCCCGCTCGTTGTAGGTCGGCACAACAACGGTAACCCTCAAGGGTCGCCCTCCCTGCTCACCTGTCCAGCTCGCCGGCCCAGGCCGGACCGGGACGAGCGATAGTCGATTACCGAGAAACCGTACTCGATCCGCCTGATGAGCAGCTGAGCGGCCGCGGCCGGGACGCGTGCGGACGCCGGACCGAGATCGAGTCACCGACCTGCGGCAACGTGCCCGCACACCGGGTGGCAGCGACTCGGGCCGGCGAAAACGGTTGTCGCGCAGCGGCGCTTGTCAGTCGCCCTCGCGCCAGGACCGGTCGCGAGCGTCCTCGCGCTCGTTGCGCGCCTGCGCGATCTCCAGAGCCCGCTCGGCCGTGGCCTGATCCGGATACGGACCCATCCGATCCTGGAACCAGCATTGCCTGCCCCGCTCGGCCCGCTGGTGCTTCAAGCAGTAGTACCACCGTTCAGCCATGCCTCCAGCATTCCATCTCCGGGCCCCGGCCGGTTGTGCAGACGAAAAATCCCCCTGGCGAGTACTTGCGCCAGGGGGATGGACGTGGCCAGGGCCGGGATCGAACCGGCGACCTTCCGCTTTTCAGGCGGACGCTCGTACCAACTGAGCTACCTGGCCGCAGGCACCCGTTCCGAATGCCATACGCGAAGCGCCGGATTTCTCCGGCGCTTACTTGCGACCCTGACGGGACTCGAACCCGCGACCTCCGCCGTGACAGGGCGGCGCGCTAACCAACTGCGCCACAGGGCCTTGCTGTGCTACCAACAGTCCGAAGACCGTACCCCCTACGGGATTCGAACCCGCGCTACCGCCTTGAAAGGGCGGCGTCCTAGGCCGCTAGACGAAGGGGGCTCGCCCCGGATTTCTCCGGACCGGCTTTCAACGGTGTTCCGTTGGGAGCTCGCATAGCTTATGACAGCATCGCCGAGAGTTCCAAATCGGCTGGTCAGACGCCCAAACCGAGCTCTTCCAGCCGAGCCGACGCCGCCCACCCGTCGACGGCGAACTTCTCCCGCCACTCCGGCGTCGACATCGACTCGACGACGACCTCCAGCGCCTCCTGGAACCGGCCGCGCAGATCGGCCGCGGCGCCGGGCAGATCGATCAGATAGCGCTGGCCGGCCAGCGCCGCGCTCAGCGTGCGGGTGAAGCGATCCGGATCGGCGTCCTCACGCAGCTGTCCGTGCTCGACGGCCCGCTGCGCCAGCGAGTGCGTCGCCCGGATGAGGATGCGCCCGCCGCCCGCCTGGACGTCACGATAGAAGTCGGGCTCGATGATCAGCCGGTACTCCGCCTGCACGATGATGTCGTGCTCGAGTCGCAGGGCCAGCTCGTCGATCATGCCGTGCAGCACGTCGAGCGGACCCAGATCGGTTCGGGCCAGCCAGCGTTCGGCGGTGGCGCGGTAGCGCTCCACCGCCGTCTCCAGTACCGCCCTGGCCAGTTCTTCCTTGGAGTCGAAGTGGAAGTACATCGCCCCCTTGGTCGCGCGCGACCCTTCCAGGATTCTGTTCAGCGATGCCGCGGCATAGCCGCTCTTGCCGAATTCGACGGCCGCGGACCTGATTATCGCCGCCCGTGTCCGGCGGGCCCGCTCTTGCTGCCGTGCCATGCTCGAAACGCCTCCGAAGCTACTCACCGCCATTCGAAGCCCCCCGTAGGAACGGACCCCTGGCGCACTAGTTGAATAATTGAATACTTCGAGCCGGTTTTTCCGGTCCAATTCATACTTTCGGTATGAAAATGAACGAATTACGAATAACACACCGGCTGGTATAATTCTTCGTGCCCGGGTGCACCGCAGGGGGTGCGCACCCGGGCCCACCTACGTCCCGGACCTGCCTCCGATCAGCCTCCTGCGGCAATCGTTGCTGCGTGCGGACACTGCAATGACGTGTCGAAATCCGATCACCGGACGCGATGACGACCCCCTCGCGACGGCGATTCACCGGCACCGCATCGCCGAGAACCGCGCCACCGGAAGACGTATCACCGAAATCGGCGATTCGCCCGCAATTCATCAATGCGCCACGGTACCTGCAATCGCGTTGCGACACGCGGCAAACCGGGGAGTCCGATAGCCCACTCGACACAACTCGCATACAGCTAATGTTTCGCAATCCAAAAGGTCTGCGCAGCGGGTATTTACAATTCGCCACAGCCCCCGCGCCACCACGGCGCGAAGCCTGATTCCGGGACCGCATCGGCCGCGCGGGCCACCCGGGGCGGTCGGTCCCCAGCGCCACGCTCACACTCCCTCCGGGCGGCCTACCGAAGCAGAACCAAACTGATTGGTAGGCAACATGATTCGATAGTATCCAGCCGATGCCTGAATGAACAAAGCTGAGGCTCAACGCTTTCCCTCTCACCCGAGCGGCCGCACGCAGACCCGCGCCCGCCACTTCGCCCCACGCGCCCCCGGAGGTCCCTCGCTCCCGGTTTCCCGAACGAGGACCCTGCCCACTACACTGGCCGCACGCGCCCCTATAGCTCAGTTGGTAGAGCTACGGACTTTTAATCCGCAGGTCCCAGGTTCGAGCCCTGGTGGGGGCACCTCGGACA
>NZ_BDBT01000021.1 GCF_001613125.1 Nocardia shimofusensis NBRC 100134 | reverse complement strand
GGTCCCCCCGGCGCTCTCACCGCGCGCGACAGAGAGGGGTTTCGGCATCGTCGCAGCAACCATGAAACAGGGTATGCCCGACGGGTTTTCCTTTACTGTGGGGACGTCACGGGCATACTCGTGGCTTATTTCTACACAGGCGGAGCCGATGACTTCCTTCGACGAACTGCTTTCCAACGTTCCGGTCACCCAGATCGCCGACCAGCTGGGTGTGGACGAAGCCACCGCGCGCACGGCCGTGCAGGCCGCGTTGCCGACCCTGCTCGGCGGGCTGCGGGCAAACGCGACGCAGCCGGAGGGTGCGGCGGCGCTGATGGGCGCGCTGAACAAGCACGATCCGAGCCTGGTGGCCGGCGCAGGTTCGGTGGACATCGAGAAGGTCGACGCGGCAGACGGCGCCAAGATCGTGGACAAGGTCTTCGGCGGGGAGAAGAACCCGTCATCAGCGCGCTGGGTGCCACCGAGGGCACCGGCGGCAACCAGCTCGTCGCCCAGCTGCTGCCGATCCTCGCGCCGATCGTGCTGGCCTACCTGTCCAAGCAGCTGCTGGGCGGCAATGCCGCGCCGCAGGCCCAGGCGCCCGCGCCGGCCCCGGCCCCCGCGGGCGGCGCGCTCGGCGACATCCTCGGCGGGCTCATCGGCGGCAGCGCCGGCAACGGCGGCATCGGTGCCGTGATCGGGAAGGCCATCGCCGAGAACGCGGGCGGGGCGCTCGGCAACGTTCTCGGCGGGCTGCTCGGCGGCAAGCGCTGAAACCGATCCCGGCCTCGGCGCCGGGAGGCCGGCAACGGCCTGCCCACCGCATCGGCGGACAGGCCGTTGTGCGTGCACGAGACGACACCCGGCGGAAAATCGGTAATCGGGCTGATCAGGCACGGCGTGAATCGACACAGAGCTACCGGAGCCGGGGCGTGAACAGACACAGGGGGCCGTCGGCCGCGCGCCGGATGCCCGCGCGGCCGGGCACCGCCGTCGGCCCAGCACAGTCGCCGTTTCCCCTTCGACGCGGACCCGGCGCTAACGAATCGGCCGCCGTGCCGATAGAGACGGGAACGAGGGTCGCGGCGCGGGGCTTCCAGCCCACTCGCCGCCCGGTCGGGCATACACTCGGAGTGGCCGCAGCCTGCGGCAATGCCGTCGCGGGGACCATCGTCGTCCGGCGTGGGGACTTCGGTCCGCACTTCGGGTCCACACCGCCGATAGCGTTCCGTATCACACCTACGGTGCCGTAAGGTATGGCCGCATCGGGCACGGTCCGCTCCGACAAACAACCTGCAAGAGCGCACGCAGACTATGAAGGGCTGATACATGGCAAGGGATCTGACTCAACTCGAGCTGCTCACGGAGTTGGAGCCGGTTGCCGAGGAGAACGTCAACCGTCACCTCTCTCTGGCCAAGGAATGGCATCCGCACGACTACGTCCCGTGGGACGAGGGGCGCAATTTTGCGGCGCTCGGCGGCGTGGACTGGGATCCCGAGCAGTCCAAGCTGAGCGAGGTCGCCAAGGCGGCCATGATCACCAATCTGCTCACCGAGGACAATCTGCCCTCCTACCACCGGGAGATCGCCGAGAACTTCTCGCAGGACGGCGCTTGGGGGACCTGGGTCGGCCGCTGGACCGCCGAGGAGAACCGCCACGGCATCGTCATGCGTGACTACCTGGTCGTCACCCGTGGCGTGGATCCGGTCGCGCTCGAAGAAGCGCGCATGATCCACATGACCAACGGCTTCGCCTCCCCCGCCGACGCCGACGCCGGCTTCCTGCACTCGGTCGCCTACGTCACCTTCCAGGAGCTCGCCACCCGCGTGAGCCACCGCAACACCGGCAAGGTCTGCGACGATCCCATCGCCGACCGCATGCTGCAGCGCGTGGCCGCGGACGAGAACCTGCACATGATCTTCTACCGCAACATGTGCGGCGCGGCCCTGGATCTGGTGCCCGACCAGGCGCTCGACGCGATCACCTTGATCCTGGAGAACTTCCAGATGCCCGGCGCGGGCATGCCCAACTTCCGCCGCAACGGCGTGCTGATGGCCAAGCACGGCATCTACGACCTGCGTCAGCATCTCGAAGAGGTGGTGCAGCCGGTGCTCAAGAAGTGGGACATCTTCGAACGCAACGACTTCACCGCGCGCGGTGAGCAGACCCGCGAGCGGCTGGCCGCCTTCCTGGAGAAGCTGTCCCAGGACGTCGTCAAATTCGAGGAGCAGCGCGACCGCATGCTGGCGCGCGAGGCGAAGAAGCGCGAACTCACGGGGGCGACCGCGGGCTGATCTCCGCGCACTCGCACGACCCAGGGCACCGCCGCCGGGCTTCCGGAGGCGGTGCTCTCGTCTGTCGTGCGTGTGGCGCGTCCTACACCCGGTTCGGGCGTCCGGCCTGCCGTGGGCGCGGTGATGAGACACTGGAGACCGTGACGATGACTACCGAGGCGAAGACCACGCTGCGGATCGGCCCGTATCCGGTCGACCCGCCGGTTGTGCTCGCGCCGATGGCGGGCATCACCAATCTGGCGTTCCGCAAGCTGTGCCGGGAGTTCGGCAGCCCGACGTCGATCTACGTCTGCGAGATGATCACCGCCCGCGCGGTGGTGGAACGCAACGAGAAGACGCTGCACATGATGTCCTTCGACGCCGACGAGCATCCGCGTTCGATGCAGCTCTACGGCGTCGACCCGGAAACGCTCGGCGAGGCCGTGCGCATCATCGTCGGCGAGGGCTGGGCCGATCACATCGACATGAACCTCGGCTGCCCGGTGCCCAAGGTGACCAGGCTCGGCGGCGGCGCGGCGCTGCCCTACAAGCGGGCGCTGTTCGCCCGCATCGTGCGCGCCATGGTCGCCGCCGCCGAACCGGCCGGCGTGCCGGTGACGGTGAAGTTCCGTATCGGCATCGACGACGAGCACCACACCTACCTGGACACGGGCCGCATCGCCGAGGGCGAGGGCGCCCGGGCGGTCGCGCTGCACGCGCGCACCGCCGCCCAGCGCTATTCCGGGCAGGCGGACTGGTCGGCCATCGCCAGGCTCAAGGAAGCGGTCACCACCATCCCCGTACTGGGCAACGGCGACATCTTCGCCGCCGAGGACGCGGTGCGGATGATGGACGAGACCGGGTGCGACGGCGTCGTGGTCGGGCGCGGATGCCTGGGCAGACCATGGCTGTTCGCCGAACTGCAGGCCGCGCTGCGCGGTGAGCCGCTGCCTGCGCCGCCGAACCTCGGGCGGGTCGGCGAGATCCTCTACCGGCACGGAGCGTTGCTGTCGGAGCATCTCGGCGAGGACAAGGCGATGCGCGATCTGCGCAAGCACATGGCCTGGTATCTGATGGGCTTCCCGGTCGGCGCCGATCTGCGCCGTTCGTTCGCGACGGTGTCGAGCCTGAACCAACTCGGCGATCTGATCGGGCAACTGGATCCGGGGGCGCCTTTCCCCCGGCACGCGGAGGGTCCGCGCGGGCGTCAGGGCTCGCCGGGCAAGGTGGCGCTGCCGCACGGCTGGCTCGACGATCCCGACGATCCAGCGGTCCCGGCAGCGGCCGATGTCATGCACAGCGGCGGTTGATCTGCGGAAACGTTGTTGCGGCGTAGCCGATTTCGCACCGGACTGCCTGACCGTGGCGGAATCGTTATCATTGGCGAAATCGTTTCGTGCTGGTCGAGCTCGGCCCAAGCGACAGCAAAGAAGTAAAGCGAGGTTCGTTGGTGGGTGACGATCGGCACGGGCATGCCCAGCGGCCCGGAGGTCGTGCCCCGTGGGAGCGCACTCCCGCGGCGGAGGACGAGCAGGAGGGCGTCTGGACCTCACGGCGTTCGAGGCACGGTGAGACCGACGACGACGCGGCCCCGCTGACCGTTCAGGATCTCGTCGAGAAGGTCGACAGCGAGCGCATCTCGCGGCGCCGCCGCGCCGATCCCGCCGGCGCCCGATCCGCCCGGCGTGACGCCGACCCGGCTGCGCCCGCTCGTCCCCCCGCCGCCACGCCGCCACGCGGTGTGTCCGGTGCGCGCAATCCCGAGGCCGCGCCGCGTCGCGGTGCTCCCGATATCCCGGCCTCCCGGCCCCCGACCGCGGGCGCGTCCCCCGCGCCTCGCGCCACCCCGCCCGGCGCACCGTCGTCGCGGCATTCCGCTCCCGCCGAGCCACCGGCCGCGCCCCGTCGCGCTCCTGCGGCCGACAGTCCCCCCGCGCGTCGCGCCGCCTCGGCCGACCCCGCCGCGACCCGCCGAACCGCCCCCGCCGAGCCACCCCCGCCGCGGCGTGGCGCCGCCGCGGAGCCGACCTCGACACGTCGTGCCGCCACACCCCCGGGCCGCGGCGAGTCCACCCGACGCGGCCGGACCTCGCCCGTCGTCGAGGACATCACGGGCGGACAGCAGGTCGCCTTCGCGGCTCCGGCACGGGGCAAACGCGGCGCCCCCGGCAAGGCCGTGCCGCCGGAACGGGCCGAGGAGGTCACCGACGTCCTGCCGCCGGTGGCCGACGACAAGACCGGCCGCGGCAGCCGGTGGCCGGTCGGCCGCCCCGGAAGGGCCACGAAGGCTCGTGACCTCGAGGCCGCGGTCGGCACGGACAGCGGCGGCACCGACAGCGGCGGCAAGGGCGGCCGCGACGCGAAGGGCAGCGGCGACGCGAAGGGCGGCGGCGACGCGAAGGGCGGCTCGCGGGCCGAGCCGAAATCGGTGCCCAGCGCTCCACTGTCACGGGCGGCCGCCAACAAGCAACGCCGCAGCCGCAGGGCCAGGACGATGGGCCGTTCGATGGCGGCGGTGTTCGCGGTGCTCGCCCTGCTGACCACCGGCGGCGGCTGGAGCTACCTGCAGTCGACCAACAACAGCTTCACCCAGGTCTCGGCGCTCGACGGCAACCCGGAAGACGTGGTCGACGGCGACGCCCAGCTCGGCGACGAGAACTATCTGATCGTCGGCACCGACACCCGCGCGGGCGTGAACGGCAAGATGGGCGCGGGCACGCTCGAGGACGCCGAGGGCGCCCGGGCCGACACCGTCATGCTCGTGCACATCCCGAAGGACCGGCGCCGGGTGGTGGCGGTGTCGTTCCCCCGCGACCTCGACGTCACCCGGCCGCAGTGCGACCGCTGGGACAACGACAATGCCGACTACACCGACGAGACCTTCCCCCCGGCGATGGGCGACAAGCTCAATGCCGTGTACGCCCTGGGCGGTCCCCGCTGCCTGGTGAACGTGGTGCGCAAGATGACCGGCCTGAACATCGGTCACTTCATCGGCATCGATTTCGCGGGTTTCGAGGCGATGGTGGACACGATCGGCGGCGTGGAGGTGTGCTCGAACCAGCCGCTCGAGGACGGCATCCTGGGCACCGTACTGGAGAAGGCAGGCAAACAGGTCGTCAACGGCCACACCGCGCTGAACTTCGTGCGCGCGCGCCACGTCTACGGCGAGGAACGCAGCGACTACGACCGGATCAACCGGCAACAGCGGTTCATGGCCTCGCTGCTGCGTGGCGCGCTGTCGAGCAATGTCCTGCTCGATCCCGGCAAGCTCAACGGCTTCATCAACGCCTTCACCAAGCACACCTTCGTCGACAATGTGAAGCCCGAGGATCTGCTGCGACTGGGTCGTTCGCTGCAGAAGGTCGAAGCGGGCGCGGTCACCTTCCTGACCATCCCCACCGCGGGCACCACCTCCTACGGCAACGAGATCCCGCGCGAGACCGACATCAAGGCGATCTTCTCCGCGATCCGCGACGACCGGCCGCTCCCCGGTGAGCAGACCCCGGACGAGCCGCAACCGCAGACCCCGCCGGAACCGCAGACCCCGCCGGAGTACGTCGCGGTCGATCCGGAGACGATCAGCCTGCTGGTCTCCAACGGCTCGGGCTACTCGGGCCTGGCGGCCGCCGCGGCGACGAGGTTCGGCAACGAGGGCTTCTCCATCTACAACACCGCCAACTTCGAGGGTGGCACCTCCTCGGTCACCAAGGTCCGCTTCTCCTCCGGGTACGAGGCCGAGGCGGCCACCGTCGCGAGCGCGGTGCCGGGCGCGAGCCTGGAGATCGACGAGGATCTGGGCGGCATCGTCGAGATCGTCATCGGCGCCGACTCGGCGAACGGATTGGTGGTGCAGAGCCCGACCGACGTCGGCGCGACCATCACCGGACTGCCCGCCGTGGGCGCGTCCAAGGAAACTCCGCTGGAACTGCCCGAAGACCTGGAGCACGTCAACGCGGCGGGCGAGTTGTGCGCGTGAGCCGACCACCCGGGCGATTCCCGGGCGGTCGGCAACACCGCCGCACCCTTCTGTAACCCACCGTTGGTGACGTGGTCGCCACACCGCACTACGCTTTGCAAGCATGCGTGTCATCTACAACGAGCAAATGGCCGATCTCGCCTCCCTTCTCGGCGAGATGGCCGATCTGGCGGGTTCGGCCATGGACCGGGCCACCCAGTCGCTGCTCCAGGCCGACCTCGCACTCGCCGAGCAGGTGATCGGCGAGAGCGATCGCATCGGTGAGTTGATCGCCGACGCCGAGGAACGCGCGTTCGCGCTGCTCGCGCTGCAGGCGCCGGTCGCCGGCGACCTACGCCAGGTGGTCAGCGCCATCCAGATCGTCAACGATGTCAATCGCATGGGCGTGCTCGCGGTGCACGTGGCGAAGGTGACCCGCCGTCGCCATCCCCAGCCCGCCCTGCCCGAGGAAGTCAACGGCTACTTCGCGGAGATGGGCCGGATCGCGGTCAACATGGGCCACAGCGCGCGGGAGGTGCTCGAATCCCGCGATCCCGAGCGCGCCGCCCAGCTCAACCAGGACGACGAGGCGATGGACGACCTACATCGCCATCTGTTCACCCTGCTGATGGACCGGGAATGGAAGCACGGCGTCGCCGCCGCGGTCGACATCACGCTGCTCGGGCGCTACTACGAGCGCTTCGCCGACCACGCCGTGGAAATCGGCAGACGGGTCATCTTCCTGGTCACCGGCGAGCTCCCGCCCGACAAGGACAACTGAGACACCCCGACACGACAGCAGGCCCGCGCGACAATCGCGCGGGCCTGCTGTATGAGCGAGGGTGAGCCGGACCGGCTCACCCCACCACGGGTTCTGCCGGAGCGGCCGATCAGCCGAAACGGCCCGAGATGTAATCCTCGGTGGCCTTCTGGCCCGGGTTGGAGAAGATCTTCTCGGTGTCGTCGATCTCGATCAGCCTGCCCGGCTTGCCCTGGGCCTCCAGGTTGAAGAAACCGGTCTGATCGCTCACGCGCGCGGCCTGCTGCATGTTGTGCGTGACGATGACGATCGTGTAGTCCTTCTTCAGCTCGGTGATCAGATCCTCGATCGCCAGAGTGGAGATCGGATCCAGCGCCGAACAGGGCTCGTCCATCAGCAGCACGTCGGGCGAGACCGCGATGGCGCGGGCGATGCACAGACGCTGCTGCTGACCGCCGGACAGGCCGCCGCCCGGCTTGTCGAGCCGGTCCTTGACCTCGTTCCACAGGTTGGCGCCGCGCAGCGAGCGCTCGGCGACCTCGTCGAGTTCCTTCTTGTCGCGCACGCCCTGCAGACGCAGGCCGGCCACCACGTTGTCGCGGATCGACATGGTGGGGAACGGGTTCGGGCGCTGGAAGACCATACCGATGGTCCGGCGCACACCGACCGGGTCGATGTTGTCGCCGTAGATGTCCTCGCCGTCGAGCAGCACCGCGCCCTCGACACGGGCGTTCGGAGTCACCTCGTGCATCCGGTTCAGCGAACGCAGCACGGTGGACTTACCGCAGCCGGACGGACCGATGAACGCGGTCACGCTGCGCGGCAGCACGGTCAGCGAGACATCGGCCACGGCGTGGAACTTGCCGTAGAAGATGTTGAGTTCTTTGACGTCGATCCGCTTGGCCATGTGAGTTTCCGTTCGCTTCTATCGGTTCCGCGTGAGCAGCTTGTTGACGACCGCGGCAGCCCCGTACAGCAGCGCGATGAGCAGGATCAGCGTGAGCGCCGCGCCCCAGACTCGTTCGCGACCGGCCGCCTCGGGGTTGGCCAGCTCCTGGTAGATCAGCAGCGGCAGCGAAGCCATGTTGCCGTCGAAGAGATTGGTGTTGATGGACTTGGCGTAACCGACCAGCACCAGCACCGGCGCGGTCTCGCCCATCACGCGGGCCAGCGCCAGCAGCATGCCGCTGATCATGCCGGGCGCGGCGGTCGGGATGACGATCCGCACGATCGTCTTCCACTTGGGGATGCCCAGCGCGTAGGAGGCCTCGCGCAGCTCGTCGGGCACCAGCTTGAGCATCTCCTCGGTGCTGCGCACCACCACCGGCAGCATCAGCAGCACCAGGGCCAGCGAGACCGCGAAGGCGCTCTGCGGCGCGCCGAAAGTGGCGATCCACAGCGCGAAGATGAACAGCGCCGCGACGATCGAGGGCACACCGGCCAGGATGTCGACCATGAAGGTGGTGACCTTGGCCAGCCTGCCCTTGCCGTACTCGACCAGGTAGACCGCCGCCATGATGCCCAGCGGCACCGCGATGACCGCGGCGACCGCGGACTGGACGATCGTGCCGTAGATCGCGTGGTAGACGCCGCCGCCGCTCTGCTCCGGCAGGATCCCCTTCTGCGAGTTGGTCCACCAGGTCGAGGACATGATCGCGCCGATGCCCTCGCCGACCACCATCCACAGCACCCAGCCCAGCGGAACGAGGGCGATGGCGAAGCACAGGGTCACGACGGCGGTGGCGAGGTTGTTCTTGAACCGCCTGGCGGAACTCACATGCCGGAAGGTGGGCGCCTTGACCGGCTGATCGAACTTCGTGAGCGTGGTCATCAGCCGTTCACCTTTCCGCCTGCGGCGAGCCGGGCCAGCGCGTTGACCACGAAGGTCAGCGCGAAGAGGACGAAGCCGGCCGCGATGTAGGCGCCGGTGGGCAGCGGGGAACTGAACTCCGATGCCGCCGAAGCGATCTTGGAGGCGAAGGTGTAGCCGCCGTCGAACAGCGACCAGCTCCCCGCCTGTGCCGAAGTCCGCAGCACGATGAGCACCGCGATGGTCTCACCGAGCGCACGGCCGAGGCCGAGCATGGAGCCGGCGATGACGCCGCTTCGCCCGTAGGGCAGCACGGTCATCCGCACGACTTCCCATTTCGTCGCGCCGAGCGCCTGCGCCGCCTCGATGTGCGAGACCGGCGTCAGGTTGAACACCTCACGCGAGACCGAGGTGATGATCGGCAGGATCATCACGGCGAGCACGATGCCCGCGGTGAAGATGGTGCCGCCGCCGGAGATCGAGACGTTGCCGTCGTCGAACAGGAACAACCAGCCGAGGTTGTCGTTGAGGAACCGCTGCGCCGGCTCGATCTTCGGGGCGAGCACCAGAAAGCCCCACAGGCCGAAGACGATCGACGGGACCGCCGCGAGCAGATCGATCAGCGTGGCGAACGGTCGCGCGACCGGCTTCGGCGCGTAGTGGGTGATGAACAGCGCGATGCCGATGCCGATCGGCACCGCGATGGCCAGCGCGAACAGCGAGCTCAGCACCGTGACCATGAACAGGTCGCGGATGCCGAACCGAAGATGGTCGGCATCGCCGGTGCTGAACTCGGTGCTGGTGAAGAAGTTCGCCTCGTTCGCCATGACCGAGGGGATTGCGCGAATCAGCAGGAACAGCGCGATCAGCGCGATGGCCGCGACGATGGTCGCACCGGCCGCTGTCGCCAGAGATCGGAACACGACCTCCATTCGCTGACTGGGGACGCTCCGCGCCCGCTTGGCGGACGGTTCGGGGCTCGGTTCACTCGGCATAAGCGCAGTATCTCCAGCCGCTGCCGAGCCAGTCGAGTCGGACTGGCCCACAGCGGCCACCTCGGGGTGCACGGTCATGGCTACGCGATCAGGAGATGGCGTCGATGGCGGCGGTCAGCTTGGTCTTGAACTTCTCGGGGATCGGGATGTACCCGTTGTCCTCGAGACCGGTCTGACCGTTGGTGACGGCCGACACCAGGAACGCCTTGACGGCGGTCGCGGTCGCGTCGTCGGCGTAGTTCGAGCAGACCACCTCGTAGGTCGGCAGGATGATCGGGTACGCGCCCGCCGAGGTCGGGTTGTAGAACGAGGAGACGTCGAGCACGAGATCGTTGCCCTCGCCCTTGATCTTGACGCTGTCGATGGCCTTACCCGCCGACTCGACGGTCAGCTCGACCGGCTCGGGACCGGCGGAGGTGACCACCCGTGCGACCGAGAGGTTCTGCGCCTTCGCGAACGACCACTCGTTGTAGGTGATGGAGTTCTTGGTGTTCTTCACCGCGGCCGAGGTGCCCTCGTTGCCCTTGGCGCCTTCGCCGACACCGCCGGCGAACGACTTGCCCGCACCCTTGCCCCACGCGCCCTGCGAAGCGGCGTCGAGGTAGAGCTGGAAATTGTCGGTGGTGCCCGACTCGTCGCTGCGGAACACGACCGCGATGGGCGCGGCGGGCAGCGCGGCGTTCGGGTTGAGCGCCTTGATCTCGGGGGCATCCCAGGTCTTGATCGTGCCGTTGAAGACCTTGGCCGTGGTCGGGCCGTCCAGCACCAGATCGGTGACGCCGTCGATGTTGTAGGTGATCGCGATCGGCCCGAAGACGGTGGGCAGGTTCCACGCCGGGGAGCCGCAGCGTTCCTGGGCCTTGGCGGGCTCGCCCTTGCTCTGGCTCAGCGGGGAGTCGGTGCCGCCGAAGTCGGTCTGTCCACCGAGGAACTCGTTGACGCCCGCACCCGAACCGCTCGAGGTGTAGTTCAGGGTGTACCCGTCGCAGTTGGCCTCGTAGGCGGCCACGAAGCGCTCCATGGCGTTCTTCTGCGCGGACGAACCGCTCGACTTCAGCGCAGTCGTGCCACCGCAGGCCACGCTGCTGTTGGCCTCGGCGGTGCCGTCAGAGGAGTTGTCGTCGCTGCCGCAGGCGACGAGCGGCATGGAGACCGCCGCCAGCACACCGACGAAGGCGCTGCTCCGCTTGAAATTCACTGTTCCTCCGGGGATCGCTTCCGACACGCCCGGTCCCTCACCGGCCCGGGCGGGTGGTCATGGTGGCCGTTCACACGAACTCGCGCACCGGGCAACAATCGTGTTGCCCAAGGAACAAAGTAGATTTCTCCGGTTGACAGTCGGACGAGCCAGGATGAACGCAGGGTGAACAGGATCGCGCGATTGCGTCTGAATTGCGTGATATTTGCCACCGTGTCGCTACGCGCCACTTCGCCGACATCGGATCGACACCCGGTGATTACCCTGCGCGGAGCACGCTAACCGGCGACCGGCTCGCTGTAGGCCACGTCGACATGGAACGGGGTGAACCCCAGTTTCGTATAGGTGACCACCGCCGCGGTGTTGTCGGCTTCGGTGTAGAGCAGCACGGTGTCCAGGCCGCGCGAACGCAGATGCCGCAGGCCGGCCAGGGTGAGCAGTCTGCCCAGGCCACGGCCCTGCGCCACCGGATCGATGCCGACCACGTAGACCTCGCCCAGCGGCGGCGCGGTCTCGGTGTGCACCTTGGTCCAGTGGAAGCCCAGGATCCGTTCCGGCGCGGCGGCCTCGGCCACGATGAACAGGCCCGCCGGATCGAACCAGGACTCCGCGCGCCTGGCCTCGATCTCGCGTTCGGTCCAGCCGCCCTGTTCGGGATGCCAGTCGAACGCGGCGTTGTTGACGCGAAGCAGCTCGGCGGTGTCCGCGGGTCCGGCGTAGGTCCGCAGCACGAGCCCCTCCGGCACCTCCAGCTCGGGTAGCTGGGGGGTCGCCAGACTGCGACGCATCTGCCACAGCTCGCGGGCCACCGTCAGCCCGAGCCGCGCCGCGACGCTCTTGGCCGCGGGCAGATCACCGTGCGCCCAGATCCGCGCGCCCGGACCGCCCTCGGCCAGTGCGGCGCGCACCAGCTCGGTGCCGATACCGCGACCGCGCTGCCCGGGATCGACCGCCGCCTCCACCATCGCGGGGTGGTCGCCGTGCGCGGGAACAAGATTCGCGTATCCGGCGAGCGCACCGTCCTGCTCGGCGAGCAGGTGCCGCGCCGTGCCGGGCGTGGTCAGCGAGAGCACCGCCTGTTCGGAGACCGGCGCGACGCTGTCGGCCACGCGAGCCCGCTCCAGCAGCGCCCGCACCGCCTCGTCCGTGATGTTCGAGGTCTCCTGCCACCGCAGGACGAGGTCGCTCATCGGTTACTGGGCCGATCTGTTGCTCGGGGCGAACGCGTCGTCACCGGGCGCTTCGGGGGAGCCGCCGTCCTCGTCGGGGAAGGTCACCGCTTCCCCTACCCCTGCCGCCTCGGCCGCCTCGCCGCCCTTGGCCGAGGAGCGTGCCGGGCGCACCGCCTTGTAGCCGACATTGCGCACGGTGCCGATCAGCGATTCGTACTCGCTGCCGAGCTTGGCGCGCAGGCGTCGCACGTGCACGTCCACGGTGCGGGTGCCGCCGAAGAAGTCGTAACCCCAGACCTCCTGCAGCAGCTGCGCGCGGGTGAACACCCGGCCGGCGTGCTGGGCGAGGTACTTGAGGAGCTCGAACTCCTTGTAGGTGAGGTCGAGCGGGCGACCGCGCAGCCGGGCCGTGTAGGTGCCCTCGTCGATGACCAGTTCGCCCAGCGTGATCTTGCCGGTGTTCTCCGGGCTGGCCACGCCGCCGTTGCGACCGACCAGCAGGCGCAGCCGGGCGTCCAGCTCGGCGGGGCCGGTGCCGGGCAGCAGGATGTCGTCCAGACCCCAGTCCGCGTTCACCGCGACCAGCCCGCCCTCGGTCAGTACCGCCACGACCGGCACCGACGACCCGGTGCTGCCGAGCAGCCTGCACAGTCCGCGCGCGGCGGCCAGATCGGTCCGGGCGTCTACCAGCGCGACGTCGGCGGTTCCCGCCTCGAGCAGCGAAGCGACCTCGGTCGGCGCGGGTCGCACATTGTGCGCGAGCAGCACGAGCGAGGGCAGCACCGACTCAGGATTGGGGTCGGAGGTCAGCAGGAGCAGCTCCACAAGCCCTCCTCCCATCTCATAGCACGGCCTACGTGTGGCGACGGCGCCGAAGCCGGGCAGCACGAGCAACACCGGAGCACCGAAGCCGCATCGCTGTTACAGGTGATCGGATGCAAGATTAGCGCGTGCAACCCGATGACCTCGCGGTCCGGGTGAATGTACCCGCGCCGGGACCGTCGCGTCCGGCAACCGGGCGCCGCACTAGTGTGGGCGAACATGCGCAAGGTGATCATCGGGCTGCTGTGCCTGGCGGGCCTGGCGGTGATCGTCGACTTCGGCGCCGCCGCCTACTCCGAGTACCAGGTCTCGCGCACCCTGCGCGAAGGAGCCGACCTCGGCGCCGACCCCGAGGTGACCATCCACGGCTTCCCCTTCCTCGCCCATGCCCTGGACGGCAGGTTCGAGAGCGTGGTCATCACCGCTGTCGCCGTCCGGCCCGACATCCCCGGCGAGATCTCCATCGATGCGACGCTGACCGGTGTCCGGTTGAACCTGGAGGACCTCGACGACGGCGGCGGCAGGCGGGTGCCGGTCGAGCGGGTCGACGCGGCCATGCGAGTCCGGCCCACCGAACTCGGCAGGCTGTTCAACATCCCCGACCTGCAAGTGCATTCGCGCCCGGCGGACAAATCCGACGGGACCGGCGGATCGGGCGGATCGGGCATGACGACCGAGGGGGCGCTGGTGCTCACCGGCACAGTCCCACGGACAGGCGCGCCGACGAACATGGCCGCCGGGCAGACCGGCGTCGCGGTGGCCGTCGACGCCGATCTGGTGCTCGACGGCGACCAGATCCGGATCACCGCCACCGGCCTGCACCGCAGCGACGAGAGCGACCTCGCCACCGCGGCCGTGGTGCCCGAGGTGGACGAGCCCGCCGTGCTCGCGATGTTCTCCCGCACGATCGACACCAAAGACCTGCCGTTCGGCGTTACCCCTACCAAGGCGTTCGCGCTCGGCGGCCAGATCGTGGTGGAAGGCCGGGGCGAGAACGTGACCATCGACCTGGATCAGTTGCAGAGGCCATGACCGAAATCACAATCCTGATCGTCGTCCTGATCGTCGCCGCGGGCATCGGGCTGTTCGTGCGGCGTCGGGACGGTCGCGCCAGGCCGACGGCGGCCGCGGCGACCGACACCCGGCGCACCGAACTGCTCACGGCCGCGGGCATCGGCACGGCCGGTCCGGCGGTGCTGCATTTCTCCGCCGAATGGTGCGGGCCGTGCGCGGCGGTGCGGCGCGTGGTCTCCGGCGTCACAGCGGATTTGGCGGATCGCCCGCAACCGCCGCGCGACATCGAGATCGACATCGATGCCGAGCCTGCCCTCGCCCGCGAACTCAATGTGCTCTCGCTGCCGACGACCTTCGTGTTCGACGCCGCGGGCCGTGAACGCTTCCGCATCTCCGGCGTTCCGAAGACGGCCGACCTGCGCTCCGCGCTGGACCCCTTGACAGGGGCCGACCAGGGCTGAGCACCCGTTGCCCGACCCCGCTGGTCCATTTCCCGCTCGAATTGGGTAAACTGCCTTCCGTGCAAGCCAACCACGAGCTGATGCTCACCCGACGTCGCACAGTTGACCTGTGTCGACTCGGTGGTTGTTGCTGCCTGTGCCGCTGACGGCCGGCCGTCTTCCGAAGTTCCATCCGACGCCGACCGCTGCCCGCCGCGCGAGTGATCCCTTCCGGTAGATCCTCCGGCGACCTGGCCATTCCGCCACCGAAAGCAATCAGCGCAGGAGTACGCACCATGTCTTCTCACCTCGAAACGTCTTCGGGCCTCGAGCCCCGCACCGAGGCCGCCTCGCGGCCCGCATTCGATCAGGTCGATGTGCGCGGACCGCGGTTCGTCGCCTGGATCACCACCGCCGTGCTGGTGCTGGTGCTGCTCGCGGCGTCCGCCGCCCCCGGCCTGGCCACCGCGTTGATCGCGGTGCAGGCGGTCGTGTTCGCCGTCGGCGCGCTGACGGGGCCCCGCAAGCATCCCTACGGCCTGATCTTCGGCACGCTGGTCGCGCCGCGGCTGGGGCCGGTCACCGAAACCGAGCCGACGCCGCCGCTGCGCTTCGCCCAGCTGCTCGGCTTCGCCTTCGCGGCCGTGTCCCTGCTGGGCTTCGTGCTCGGCTCCACCGTGGTCGGCGCGGTGTTCGCCGGCTTCGCCCTGTTCGCGGCGTTCCTGAACGCCGCGTTCGGAATCTGCCTGGGTTGCCGGATCTATCCGCTGGTCGCCCGTTTCCGTCCGGCCGGATCCCCGGCATCGAACTGACCCTGCACTGTTACTTCCGACCCTGCAGTTGTCATCGCTGAAAGGAACACAATGGCTCGCTCCGATGTCCTGGTCTCCGTGGACTGGGCCGAAGAGAACCTCAACACCCCCGGCGTGGTCTTCGTCGAGGTCGACGAGGACACCTCCGCCTACGACACCGGTCACATCGAAGGCGCCGTGCGCCTGGACTGGAAGACCGATCTGCAGGATCCGGTCCGTCGCGACTTCGTCAGCCAGGAGCAGTTCTCCGACCTGCTCTCCGCGCGCGGCATCTCCAACGACGACACCGTCGTGCTCTACGGCGGCAACAACAACTGGTTCGCGGCCTACGCCTACTGGTACTTCAAGCTCTACGGCCACAACGACGTCAAGCTGATCGACGGCGGCCGCAAGAAGTGGGAGCTCGACGGCCGCCCGCTGTCGACCGACGCCGTGAGCCGCCCGGCCACCCAGTACAAGGCCGCCGCGCCGGACCTGTCGATCCGCGCCTTCCGTGACGAGGTCATCGCGGCCATCGGCACCAAGAACCTGGTCGACGTGCGTTCGCCCGACGAGTTCTCCGGCAAGATCCTCGCCCCCGCGCACCTGCCGCAGGAGCAGAGCCAGCGGCCCGGCCACGTTCCCACCGCGATCAACGTGCCGTGGAGCAAGGCGGCCAACGAGGACGGCACCTTCAAGTCCGACGAGGAACTCGCCGCGCTCTACAAGGACGCGGGCCTGGACGGCGAGAAGGAGACCATCGCCTACTGCCGCATCGGCGAGCGTTCCTCGCACACCTGGTTCGTCCTGCAGGAACTGCTGGGCCACCAGAACGTCAAGAACTACGACGGGAGCTGGACCGAGTACGGCTCCCTCATCGGTGCACCGATCGAGTTGGGAGAGTAATCAGTCATGTGTGCAGCACCTACTCAGGGACAGGCCATTCCGGCGGGCGTCGACGTGGAGAAGGAGACGGTCATCACCGGCCGTGTCCTGAGCACCGACGGTCAGCCGGTGGGCGGCGCGTTCGTGCGTCTGCTCGACGGCAACGGTGACTTCACCGCCGAGGTCGTCGCCTCCGGCACCGGAGACTTCCGCTTCTTCGCCGCGCCGGGCTCGTGGACCGTGCGCGCGCTGTCCTCGGCCGGCAACGGCTCGGCCGAGGTCAGGCCCGAAGGCGCGGGCATCCACAACGTGGACGTCGCTGTCGCGAAGTAAGACCCTCAGGGCGCGAACGGCCCCGCGGCCCCGCCGGATCGGTACGATCCGACGGGTTGCCGCGGGGCCGTTTCGCTGTCTCGGAACGGGCTCGATAGACTCGGCGACGTGGTCCTCTTCTTCGAAGTTCTGCTGGTCCTGGTGTCGGTACTGATCGCGTGGTTCGGTCTGTACGTGTTCTACCGGCTGTTCACCGAATCATGAGCGGTCTCGCGAGCGAAGGTTCCGAACCGGCCGAGCGAGCGAGTGACACCATGAACGGCCACGCCGCAGCGCCACGCCGCAGCGGCGATCGAGCCGTTGCCGACGCCGCCGAGCGCGCCGAATCCACCGCCGGCCGCAACATTCCGGTGCTGCCGGATCTGCCGTTGCCCGAGGACACCGCGAATCTGCGGCTCGGACCCGACCTCAATCACGCCGTGCTGGCGCTGCTGCCGATGGTCGGCGTCTGGCGCGGCGAGGGCGAAGGCTACGACCCCGCGCGCGGCGACTACCGCTTCGGCCAGCAGATCGTCGTCTCCCACGACGGCGGCGACTATCTGTCCTGGGAATCGCGGAGCTGGTTCCTCGACGACGAGGGCAACTACGACGGTCCCGACCTGCGCGAGACCGGTTTCTGGCGGGTCGGCGTGGACGGCAACGACGAAGTCATCGAACTGCTGCTGACCCACAGCACCGGCATCGTCGAACTCTTCTACGGCACCGCCCTCACCCAGGCGTCCTGGGAACTGGCCACCGACGTGGTGATCCGCAGCCAGTCCGGCATCGTCGTCGGCGGCGCCAAGCGCCTCTACGGCATCGTCGAGGGCGGCGACCTGGCATATGTCGAGGAGCGCGTCGTCGCGGACGGACCGCTGGAACCGCGCCTGTCCGCTCGGCTCCAGCGCTACATCGGCTGACCGGATCGTCCGAACCCCACGTCGCCGCTCAGCCGCGACAGCCCAGCGCGGTCAGGTCGATGTCGATCGGAAACGGCGCGGAGATCCGCACCCGGTCATGGAAGATGCCGACCGGGACATAGCGGTTCGTCGCCGGATCGAGTTCGTAGGCGTAGACGACGACACGATCATCGGCTCCGCGCTCCACACGCCAGAAATGCGGGATACCGGCATTCGCGTACTTCAGCGGCTCGGTCTCCCTGTCGCGTTCCACCGAATCCGGCAAGACCGCCCTCGACCGCGAGCACGAGGGGGGATCACTCAGTCGGGGAGCGACTCGACGGTCATCGTCCCAGCGTAACTTTCTCTCGTCGATCGGTCCGGCAGTCGATCGTTCCGGAAACGGAACGACCCCCGAGTCGTATCGGCGCGGGCTGGTGCCTGCGCCGATCCCGGGCGGACTCGACCGGGGACTCGGGGGCCGGGTGACTGTCTGGTATTCGCTCGGCGCACAGGGTACGGGCGGATACCACCAGTGGTGGGCGCCTAGCGGACAGCCACCTCACATGTCCTGGAACTATCCATTCCTCGAACCACCTCCCTTCCTGTGTACCGACGAAAGTAGTCGCCGTTCAGGAGGTCGGCAATGTATTTTCCGCGACGTTCGCGGTGCGCGAATCCGGCGCGCACGGGCCGGGGACGATATCGATCCGCCAGGGCGGTGCGACCCGGACCACGGTGTCGGCGCGGTGCTCGGCGGGGAGCTGATGGGTGACCACGACGACCACGCGATCGGGCGACACCAGGCCGGAGTCGACGTCGAGCAGGGCGCGCAGCAGGTCGGTGCCCGCATCGGCCTCCATGTGCTCGGTCGGCTCGTCGAGCAGTAGCACTCGGGCCGGGGAGACCAGGGCACGGGCGAGCAGGAGACGCCGGCGCTGGCCGCCGGACACCGCCGACGCGCCGCCGACGAGATCGGTGCGCACACCGTCGGGCAGGGTGTCGAGCCAGTTCCCGAGACCGACGGCGCGCAGTGCGTCCTCGGCTTGGGCTTCGGTGAGATCGCCACGGGCGACGCGCAGGTTCTCCAGCACGCTCGTGCCGAACAGGTGCGCGTCCTCGGCGAAGTAGGTGATCCCGGCACGCTGAGCGGCGCCCTGGTCACCGAGCAGACCGGCCCAGACCATCAGCAGCGTCGACTTGCCCGCACCGCTGGGACCGATCACCGCGATGCGGCGGCCCGGGGGGAGGCCGGGGAGGTCGGACGGAAGGTCTTCCCCTATCGCCGCAATGACATCGTCCCTATCGGGCATGGCATCGTCCCTGTCGGGCACGGTGCGTTCGGCGCGCTCGATGCGGCCCAGCGCCGCGCGGGCCGTGGTGACGGCTCTGGCGGCGGCGGGAAGTGCGGCCATCGCCTCGAAGGACGACAAGGGCAGCAGCACCAGGATCGTCAGCGCCATCGGGGTCATGCCGCCGGGCAGGCCTCCGCCGGGGCCGTAGACGGCGACGCCGACCAGCAGCGCGCCGAGGACGCTCGCGCCCATCGCCAGCGGTGTGGCCGCGGCCGACCACGCGGTCCGGGCGGCGGCGGAGTCCTCGGCGGCCACCGCGCGCTGTCCCGAAGTCCGGGCAGCGGCCACGGTGTCGTCGAGGCGGCCCGCCACCCGCAGTTCGGGAGCGTGGTCGAGAACGGTGAGCGCGCGAGCGGTGAACTCGGCGCGATCGGCGACCACCGCGACCTCGGCCTCACGGGCGGCGCGGGCCGACAGCCAGGGGGCGAGCACTCCCGACACCGCCAGGGACGCGGCCAGTATCACCGCGGCCGCGGGCGAGATGAAGGCGATGGCGCCGACCGCGGCCAGCGCGAGCACCACCGCGACGGCGATGGGGACCAGCGCACGCACCACCACCGAGCCGAGATCGTCGATATCGCTGCCGACCCGGACCAGCAGGTCGCCGCGGCGCAACGGGCGGCCGGGGCCCTCGGCGGCTTCCGACGTCCGGCGTTCGCGGCGCAGCCAGATGTCGGAGCCGGCCAGTTCGCGGTAGACGCTGGTGCGCGCCGTGGTCATGGAGCGCAGGGCGACGTCGTGGGTCGCCAACCTCTCCAGGTACCGGCACAGGCCGCGGGAGATGCCCAGCGCGCGTACCGCGGTCACGGCGACGCTGAGGTCGAGCACCGGCGGCATCTGCCAGGCCCGGGCGATCAGCCAGGCGGCCAGCCCCGCCAGGGCGAGCGCGCTACCGAAGGACAACACACCCCACCCGATCGCGACGCCCACCCGCAGCGGCGCGAGTTCGAGCAACCGCCAGATCTTGCGCAGATCCGCCAACAGCGACGTGAGTCCCGATCGCCGTCGCCCGGGATCGCTGTCGACGTCGGTGCGAGTGCCTGACCCTGACCCGATGCCCGCGCGAGCACCGGGGCCGACGCCTGAGCCGACCCCGGCCCCGGCGCCTGAACCGGAATCGGAACCCGAGCCCGAACCGAGGCCGATGCCAGACCCCGAACCGGAGCCCGAACCCGAACCGGAGCCGATGCCAGAACCAGAACCGGAGCGCGAACCAGAGCCGGGGCCGATGCCAGAACCAGAGCCGATGCCAGAACCAGAACCAGAGCCGGAGCCGGAGCCGGAGCCGGGACGAAGGTCGGGGCGGAACGACGCGCTCACGACGCACTCACCGCGTCCTTCGACAGCACCGGCACGATCTCGTCGGCGGATGCCAGCACGGTGGGCCGGTGCCCGACCACCACGACAGTCGCGCCCGCGGCCGCCCGCTCGCGCAGCGCGGCGAGAACGCCCGCTTCGCTCGCCTCGTCCAGGTGCGCGGTCGGCTCGTCGAGCAGCAGCACCGGCCGGTGCGTGGCGAGCATCCGCGTCAATGCCAGTCGCTGCCGCTGTCCGAGGCTCAGGCCGTGCCCGCCCGCACCGACGACGGTCTGCCATCCGCGTGGTAGTTCGGCGAGCACGGCGTCGAATCCGGTGGCGGCGCAGGCGCGATCGAGGTCGGCGAGGTCACCCGCGCCGAGCAGTTCCAGGTTCTCCCGCAGTGTGCCCGGCACCAGCACCGGTCGCTGCGGCAGCCACGCCAGCCGGTCCCACCACGCCCGCTGATCCAGCGCGCGTACGTCCACCCCGTCGACGAGCACCCGCCCCTGCTCGGGTTCGATGAGCCCGAGGATCGCCGACACGGCGGTGGACTTGCCGCTGCCGTTGGCACCGGCCAGCACGGTCACCGCCCCCGGCCGCGCATCGGCGTTCAGTTCCCACGGCGCCCAGCCTTCCCGGGCGCGCACCCCCAGACCCCGCACTTCGATATGAGCGGCGCCCTGGCTCGGCCGTCGCGCGCCCGGCTTCTCGGTCGTCACGGCGGTCCCGCCGGGGCGCGCACCGGCGGGCTCGAGCACCGCGAACGCCTTGTCCGCGGCGGCCATTCCGTCCTGAGCGGCGTGGAACCGCTCCCCCAGGGTGCGCAATGGCAGGTAGACCTCGGGCGCGAGGATCAGCGCCACCAGCCCGTCGTAGAGGTCCATCCCGCCGTAGACCAGGCGCAGGCCGATGGACACGGCGATGAGGGCGACGCTGAGGGTGGCCAGCAGTTCCAGCACCATCGAGGACAGAAAGGCCACGCGCAGCGCGCGCATGGTGCGGATACGCAGGCTGTCGCCGAGCGCCCGGACGCGCGGGACCATCGACGGCGCCGTCGACGCGCCCGTGTCGTTCCCGGCGCTTTCGCGGCCGAGCGCACGCAGGGTGGGCATGCCGGCGAACAGGTCGAGCAGCTGGTCGGACAGGCGGGTGGTCGCTTCCAGCGTGGCCGTCGCCCGGCCCTGGGTGAGCAGGCCGATGAGGATCATGAAGATCGGGATCAGCGGCAGGGTCACCACGGCGATGCCGCCGGAAACCGGGTCGTGGGCGAAGATCACCGCCAGCAGCACCGGGGGCACCAGGACGGTGAGCAGCAGGGCGGGCAGGTAGCCGGTCAGGTAGTCGCGCAACCCGGACAGTCCGGTGCCCACCACGACCGCGAGTTCGGTTCTGCGATTGTCGAGTTCACGCGGGGTGAGCCCGGCTCCCGCGGCCAGCACGGCGGTCTCCAGTTCGGCGACCACGCTCGCGCCCGCCCGGTGCGCCAGCCTGGCCTGCCACCAGCTCGCCACCGCGCGCCCGCCCAGCGCCACCGCGAGCACCGCGAGTTCGATCGTCCAGTCGGCGAACTCGCGGCGCGTCGGGTCGGTGATCACCCCCGCCAGCACCCGGCTCAGCGCCACGGCGGCGACGACGATGCAGACCGTGGTCAGCACCGACAGGCCGACGCTGTAGCCGAGATAGCGGCGCGCCGAGCGGGCATGGCGCCACAGGCGGGGATCGACGGGCGGACGGGCCATCGGGGCTCAGACCTTGCCCGGCCGCCGGCTCAGCCCGATCGGCGCCGGGATGTGTTCGACGCTCAGGCGCTGACGGAACACCCAATAGGTCCATGCCTGATAGCCGAGCACCACCGGGGTCACCACGACCGCCGCCCAGCTCATCACCTTCAGTGTGTACGGCGTCGACGAGGCGTTGTCGACGGTCAGCGAGAAGGCATCCGAAATCGTCGAGGGCAGCACATTCGGGAACAGCGCGCCGAACAGCAGCACGGTGGCCGCGGCGATGGTCAGCGCGGTGCCGGTGAACGCCCAGCCGTCCCGGTCTGCCAGCACCGCGACAGCGGCGACGACCAGCCCGACCACAGCCAGCGCCAGGGGAATCAAGGTCCAGCCCTGCCCATAGGCCACCTGGGTCCAGATCCCGAATCCGGCCACCACGAGCGCGGTCGGAGCGAGCAGCAGCTTGGCGATGCGCACCGCGTCCGCGCGCACCTCGCCCCCGGTCTTGAGCCCGAGGAAGATCGCGCCGTGCAGCGCGAACAGCAGGCCGGTGGTCAGCGCGCCCAGCAGCGAGTACGGGCTGAGCAGATCCCCCACCGAACCGGTGATCTGCTTGTCCTCGTCCAGCGGAACGCCGTGCACGATGGTGGCGAACACCCAGCCCCAGGCGAACGCGGGCACCCACGAACCGATCCCGATGCCGAGATCGCAGCGGGCCCGCCAGCGCGGATCGTTGATCTTGCCGCGCCATTCGATGGCGCAGATCCGCAGGATCAGCGCCACCAGCACCAACAGCAGCGCGAAGTAGAACCCGGAGAACACGCTGGCGTACCACTCCGGGAAGGCGGCGAACATGGCGCCGCCCGCGGTGATCAGCCAGACCTCGTTGCCGTCCCACACCGGGCCGATGGTGTTGAGCACGACCCGCCTGCGGGTGTCGTCGCCCTTGCCGAGGATCGGCATCAGCATGCCGACACCGAAGTCGAAGCCCTCCAGCACGAAATAGCCGGTGAACAGGACGCCGATCAGTACGAACCAGAATTCCGCGAGACTCATTGCCTGGCTCCTCAGTACGCGAACGACAGTTGTTCGACGGCGGGCTCTCGGTCTTTCTCGCCCCGGTCACCGCCCGCGCCGCCGGTGTAGTCCTCGGGACCGTGGGGTTCGGGGCGGCTCGCCGGGTCCGGGCCCTCGATCACATAGCGGCGCATCAGGTAGAACCACGCCACCGCGAGCAGGCCGTAGAGCAGGGTGAACACCACCAGCGAGATGACCACCGTGCTCGTCGCGTGGTCGGAGACGCCCTGTTGCACGGTCATCCGCAGCAACGGGTCGCCGGTCGGGTTGGGCACGACCACCCACGGCTGCCTGCCCATCTCGGTGAACACCCAGCCCGCGCTGTTGGCCAGGAACGGTGTGGGGATGGCCAGCAGGCTCAGCCACGAGAACCAGCGCTGATCGGGCACGCGGCCGCGCCTGGTCACCCACCATCCGGCCAGCAGCAGCAGGATCGAACCGGCCGCCAGGCCGATCATGGCGCGGAAGGACCAGTAGGTGACGAACAGGTTGGGCCGGTAGTCGCCGGGGCCGAACTTCTCGACGTAGGCGTCCTGGAGGTCCTTCACACCGTCGAGGGTGACGCCGTCGAACTTGCCCTCGGCCAGGTACGGCAGCACATAGGGCACCTCGATGAGGTGGCTGACGCTGTCGCAGTTGTTGTGGGTGCCGACGGTGAGCACCGAGAAGTCGGGATCTTCCTGCGTGTGGCACAGCGATTCGGCCGAGGCCATCTTCATGGGCTGCTGGTCGAACATCAGCTTGCCCTGGATGTCGCCGGTGATCACCAGTCCGATCATCGAGACCGCGATCACCCACGCGCCCATCCGCCCGGCCGGACGCCACATGCTGCGCGCTTCTTCCAGCTTCTCGGGGTCACCGCTGCGCGCGTTGCGCACCATCCACCAGCCGGCGATACCGGCCACGAAGGTGCCCGACACCAGGAACGAGCCCGCGATCACATGCGGGAACGCGGCCAGGGTGGTGTTGTTGGTGAGCACTTCCCAGATGCTGGTGAGCTCGGCGCGGCCGCGTTCGGGGTTGTAGCGCGCACCGACCGGGTGCTGCATGAACGAGTTGGCGGCGATGATGAAGTAGGCGGAGGCGTTCACGCCGATCGCGGCGATCCAGATGGTGGCCAGGTGCACCAGCCGGGGCAGCCGGGTCCAGCCGAAGATCCACAGGCCGATGAAGGTCGACTCCATGAAGAAGGCGATGAGCGCTTCCAGCGCCAAGGGCGCGCCGAAGACGTCGCCGACGAAGCGGGAGTATTCGCTCCAGTTCATGCCGAACTGGAATTCCTGCACGATGCCGGTGGCGACGCCGAGCGCGAAATTGATCAGGAACAGCTTGCCGAAGAACTTCGTCAGGCGATACCAGCGTTCGTTGCCGGTGATCACCCAGGCGGTCTGCATGCCCGCGACCAGCGGCGCCAGACCGATGGTGAGCGGGACGAACATGAAGTGGTAGACGGTGGTGATACCGAACTGCCACCGGGATATGTCCAGCACATCCATCCGAACCTCCAACCCGACCTACTACGAAATGTCGTAGCCAAGGCTACGTCGGCTGGCGCCAGGAGAGAACGAGGCGCGCATCACGAACTGACATCACCTCGTCACTGAGCTGCGGTTTTCCGGCCCGGCGGTGCCTACCACGCACCGGAAGTGCGCAGCGTCACGCCGCCGGGCCGCGAGGATCACCAGTCGCCGATCGCTCCGCCGCGTTCGATGCCGCGACCGACGAGGTCGATGATCTCCTCGGCGTTGTCCGGCGCCGACATCCGCAGACCGTCCAGCGAATTCACCCGCGCGGCCAGCGTGACGCTCGACAGCATCCAGATGCTGTCGCAGGTCAGCAGGTCGGCGGTGAACAGCGGCGCGTAGCGGCATTCCCAGCCCGCTTTGGTCGCCTCGGTATAGAGCGCGCGCTGCGTCACGCCCGGCAGCACACTGTTCTTGGCGGGTGGAGTGATCAGCTCCTTGTCCCTGGCGATGACGACCGTCGAACGCGGCCCTTCCAGGACCCGGTTCTCGGTGCTGGTGAAGATCACGTCGTCGGCGCCCATCCGGTGCGCGAACCGCAGCGCGGCCATATTCGTCGCATAGGACAGCGTCTTGGCGCCGATGAGCTGCCACGGCGCGGCCTGAGCCAGGTCGATCGAGATACCGCGGGCCAGCGTCACCACCGACACGCCCTCGGTGCGGGCCTTCTCGACGCGCTCGGGCACCGGCGTCACCAGTACGTAGGCGGTCGGCACCGGCACCGCCGCGGCCAGATCACCCGAGGTGACCGAGGAGGGCGCGTTCAGTTCGGACTCGCGGCCGCGGGTGAGCACCAGGCGAAGGATGCCCTCGCGGTCGCTGCCCCACTCCTTGGCGGCGATCTGCGCGGCCTCGCGCCACTTGGCCAGTTCGGGCTCGGGTAGATCCAGCGCCTGCGAGGAGCGGCGCAGCCGGCCGAGATGGAATTCCAGCGCACACGGATCGCCATCGCGCACCAGCACCGTCTCGAAGACTCCGTCGCCGCGCAGCACCCCGATGTCGTCGGCGAACAGCAGCGGCTCGTCGGCGTCGCGAACGACGCCGTCGAGGGTGACAAGAACTCGATCTACCATGCGTCGAGCCTAGGCGGAACGGGTTGCCCGTGCCTACGTCAATCGCGAGTTTCCACCACCGGATTCGCATTCTTCGCACCGGATGCGCCCCCGCCCGTCCCGCGACCGCCGAAACGGCGCGTATTCACCGTCGGCGCGTGAGATTTCGGGCTCGTCCGGGACCGGTGCGCACACCTGAGCCCGGGCACGCCTAGAGTGGATGAGGTGTCCGTGGACGATGCACCCAGCCCTTTGCTCTCCGTCGCGGGCGCTGTCGCGGGCCCGCCCGGTTCTCCGGACGCCGCCGTGGCCTGGCATCACGGCGATCCCCTCGGCGAACAACGCGCGGCCGCCGAGCGGGTCGCGATCGTGGATCGCTCGCACCGGTTCGTCCTGAGGATCACCGGAGCCGAGCGGCTGAGCTGGCTGCACACCATCTCCAGTCAGCATCTCACCGGGCTCGCCGACCGGCAGTCGGCGGAGAACCTCGATCTGGATCTCAACGGTCGCGTGCAGCACCACTTCGTGCTCAGCGATCTCGACGGCACCCTGTGGATCGACACCGAAGGCGAGCGCGGGCCCGCGCTGCTGGACTTCCTGACGAAGATGGTGTTCTGGGCCGCCGCTGAACCTGTCGCCGCCACCGATCACGCGGTGCTGAGTTTGCTCGGTCCCCGGGTGGACAGCCTGCGCGACGCGCTCGGCGTGCCCGAACTGCCGGACGTCTACGAGGTCACCCCGCTGCCCCGCGGCGGCTTCCTGCGCCGGATGCCCTGGCCCACCGATGATTCCTACGACCTCGTCGTCCCCCGCGACCAGCTCACCGCCTGGTGGTCCGAACTCACCGAGGCAGGCGCCGAGCCCGCCGGGATGTGGGCGTTCGAGGCCCTGCGGGTGGCCGCGCTGCGCCCCCGGATCGGGCTGGACACCGACGAGCGCACCATCCCGCACGAGGCGCGCTGGATCGGCGGAGTCGCCGAACGCGGCGCCGTGCACCTGGACAAAGGGTGCTACCGCGGGCAGGAGACGGTCGCCCGGGTCCACAATCTCGGCAAGCCGCCCCGGCAGCTGGTGCTGCTGCATCTGGACGGCTCCAGCGACGAGCGCCCCGCACCCGGTGACGATGTGACCGCGGGCGGGCGCACGGTGGGCAGGCTCGGCACCGTCGTCGACCACTTCGAATACGGCCCGATCGCCCTGGCGCTGATCAAGCGCGCCGTGCCCGTCGATACCGCGCTCACCGTGGGCTCCTGCGCCGCGGCCATCGACCCCGACTCGGTGCCCGGCGAAGGCGGCCCGCAGGCGGGCAGGCTCGCGGTCGAGCGGCTGCGGGGCCGGTGATCGGCACCCCCCGGCGCGGGCGGCGCCGGATCGGCAGCGATGACGTGTCCGTACCGAGCCGCTTCGCGCGCTCGGCCGAACAGGGGAGGCGAACCGATGCGGCGTACCGATGATCACCCCGGGCCCGCCCGGGTGCTCGCCGTGTGCGTGGTCCACGCGGAACTCATCGTGCCGGGCCGGGTCGGGCGTACCGCCATCGACAAGCGCCCGGTGCCGGGCCGGGTCGAGGTCGGTCCGCTCGGGCTGACCGGCGACCACGTCTGCAACACCGCCGACCACGGCGGCGTGCACCAAGCCGTCTACGCCTATGCCGAGCAGGACGCGCGGCTGTGGGCGGCCGAACTCGGCCGTGAGCTACCGGCGGGCTGGTTCGGCGAGAACCTGCGCATCGAGGGGATGGCCGTCTCCGACGCGGTGGTCGGCGCTCGCTGGGCGATCGGCGACACCCTGCTCGAGGTGAGCGCGCCACGCGTGCCGTGCGCGACCTTCGGACACGTGGCCGGTGAGGCACGGTGGGTCAAGCGCTTCGCCGAGCGCGCGCATACCGGCGCGTACCTGAGGGTGCTCGAAGCCGGCACGATCGGGGCGGGCGATCGCGTCGAGGTGGTGCACCAGCCCGGCCACGGCATCACCGTGCGCGATGTGTTCACCGGCGGGGATATGAACCGGCTGGCCACCCTGCTCGCCGAGGAGCCGACGATCTCCGACGACGTCCGGATGCAGATCGACCGGCATGCCCGCCGTCACGGAGTCTTCTCCCCCACCGCCGCTGTGCCCGCCGGCGCTGTACCCGGGGGGAACGTCGAGGACGAGGTGGCCTCATGAGCGTGGAACTGGTCGAGGTGGTGCGTTCCGGCTTCCGCGAGTGCGTGCACCGGGGTTCGGTGGTCGTCCTCGGCCCGGACGGCGAACCGACGGTGTCGCTCGGCGAAACGCATCTGCCGATCTTCCCGCGCTCGACCAACAAGCCGATGCAGGCGCTGACCTTGCTGCGTCTCGGGTTCGAACCTGCCGACGAGGTGGAGTTGGCGCTGTCGAGCGCCTCGCACTACGGCGAGCGCGACCACATCGAACTGGTCGAGCGCCTGCTCACCCGATTCGGTTTCACCGAGGCCGACCTGGCCTGCCCACCGGATCTGCCGTTCGAGGAACACGCCCGCGCGCAGGCACTGGCCGCGGGCCCGCGCCCGATCTATATGAACTGCTCGGGCAAGCACGCCGCCATGCTCGCCACCTGCGCGGTCAACGGCTGGCCCACCGAGGGCTACCTCGCGGAGAACCACCCGCTGCAGCAGGCCGTCGCCGCCACGGTCGTCGAACTGACCGGCGAACCCGAGACCGATCTGGGCATCGACGGCTGCGGGTTGCCCATCATCCCCGTCTCGCTGGTCAACCTCGCCCGCGCGTACGCCCGGCTGGCCACCGCCGATGCCGGCACCCCGCAGCGTCGGGTCGCCGACGCCATCCGCGCCCATCCGCGAGTGATTTCGGGCACGAACGCGCCGGACCTGATGATCATGAACGCGACTCCCGGACTCGTCTGCAAGATCGGGGCCGACGGAGTGCACGCCGGCGCGCTGCCCGACGGATCGGCTTTCGCTTACAAGATCGAAGACGGCGGCGACCGCGCGCGCATGCCCCTGACGCTGGCGATTCTGCAGCGGATGGGGATCCATTGGACAGCCGTCCATGACGATTTGGCGGCCCGACCGGTGCTCGGCGGCGGCGCTCGGGTGGGGGTGATCCGGGCCATCCCCGGCATACTCTGAGCGACGCGGCATACGGCGGAATTCCGGCACCCGAACCCCAGGTGAGGGCACTTCGGTCACTCATGGAGGCGCGGACGCCTGACACACGCTAAAGTGTCTGTCAGGAAGAGTATTAATTCGAACGGGGCCGCCAACACACCCCAGGCCGCCCCGCTGTGACGCGAGGGGGTCAGCCATGGGCCGTGGCCGGGCTAAGGCAAAGCAGACCAAGGTTGCTCGAGAGCTCAAGTACAGCTCGACGCCAACCGACTTCGCGAGCCTTCAGCGCGAGCTCTCGGGACACCCCACCAAGCACAGTGGTGGCGTGTTGTCCGATGAGCACGACTCGGACGACTCCTTGTCCCGCTGGGACGAGGACGACTACGACGACTGGCGCCGCTGACTCGGAATCAACGTCAACAGGGGAGGCCGACGGGGCCTCCCTTTTGCACGTTGCCGGGTACGCGGCTCGGTCGAGCAGGCTTGCCAAGACAATTCGGTGGCCGGTGACCCTTTGTGGTTGCCGGGCAACGAATTTCGCCGGGTAGTCCCGAACGACGATTTCGTCGTCGCCGCAGCGCGGGCGTCCGGCAATTTCTCATCGATACCGATCAGCCGCGGAATTCACCGGAACCGGATTTTCCCTCGGCACGAAAAAAGGGCCGATCGTCCGCACAACGGATGATCGGCCCTTCTCGTCGGTCCGCGAAAAACCTCAGAATCGAGGATGCTCGCCCAGCAAATGGGCCCGCGCGGAATCGGCGTCCTTGGCTTTCTTCACGGTGCCCAGCGTCCAGCATTCGACGTGGCGGGCGGTCAGCACCGCCAGCGCGCGGTCGACATCCTCGGGCGCCACCACGGCGACCATGCCGACACCCATATTGAACGTCTTCTCCATCTCGGCCCGCTCGACCCGGCCGCGCTGGGCGATCATCTTGAACACCGGCGCCGGGTTCCAGGTGCCGCGATCGAGTTCGGCCACCAGGCCGGCCGGGATCACGCGCGCGAGGTTGGCCGCCAGGCCGCCGCCGGTCACGTGCGCGAAGGTGCGCACATCGGTCTCGGCGATCAGCGCCAGGCAGTCCTTGGCGTAGATGCGGGTCGGCTCGAGCAGTTCCTCACCGAGGGTGCGGCCGAACTCCTCGACGTGACCGGTCAGCGACATCCGGTCGATGTCCAGCAGCACCTTGCGGGCCAGGCTGTAGCCGTTGGAGTGCAGGCCCGAGGCGCCCATGGCGAGCACCACGTCGCCGGGGCGCACCCGGTCCGGACCGAGCACCGCGTCGGCTTCCACGACGCCCACGCCGGTGGCGGACAGGTCGTAGTCGTCGGGGTCCATCAGCCCGGGATGTTCGGCGGTCTCGCCGCCGAGCAACGCGCAGCCGGCCAGCACACAGCCCTCGGCGATGCCGGAGACCAGTTCGGCGACCTTCTCCGGGACAACCTTGCCGATGGCGATGTAGTCCTGCAGGAACAGCGGTTCGGCGCCGCAGACGACAAGGTCGTCGACCACCATGGCGACCAGGTCGAGTCCGACGGTGTCGTGCTTGTCCATGGCCTGGGCGACCGCGATCTTGGTGCCCACGCCGTCGGTGGAGGCGGCGAGCAGCGGCTCGCGGTAGCCACCCTTGAGCGCGAAGAGACCGGCGAACCCACCGAGGCCACCTTGGACTTCGGGGCGAGTGGCCTTCTTCGCCAATGGCCCGAACAACTCGACTGCGCGATCACCGGCTTCGATGTCCACGCCTGCCGCGGCGTACGAGGCGCCGCCGGTGGGGGTCTGTTCAGTCATTTTCGGGGAGAGCTCCAAACCGGATCGGCGGATACATGCCTGATCACGCTACCCGAACCGGATATCGGGCACGCATGGTGTCGGCCGCACGCGACCCGATCGCGAGACGGCTCGAGGACAGTAGTCAGGGTCGACTCGGTAGTCAGGGTCGACTCAGCGCGCTGGCGTTGGCATTGTCGCCGAGCAGAACCGATTCCGGCTGTCCGGTGAGCATGCCCTCCAGCAGATTCTTCCCGATGGAAGCTTCGGTCGGGAGCGGAATCGGATAATCGCCGTCGAAGCACGCGCAGCACAGTCGCGAGCGCGGCTGCTCGGTGGCGGCGATCATGCCTTCGGTGGAGATATAGCCGAGCGAATCCGCGCCGATGGAGCGCCGCACGGCCTCGACCATGTCCTGGTAACTGTCGTCGGCGCCCGCGCCGTTGGCGATCAGCTCGGCCCTGGAGGCGAAGTCGATGCCGTAGAAGCAGGGCCACTTGACCGGCGGAGAGGCGATGCGCACGTGGATCTCCAGCGCACCCGCCTCGCGCAGCATCCGGATCAGGGCGCGCTGGGTGTTGCCGCGCACGATCGAGTCGTCGACCACGACCAGGCGCTTGCCGCGGATGACCTCGCGCAGCGGATTGAGCTTGAGCCGGATGCCGAGCTGACGGATGGTCTGGCTGGGCTGGATGAAGGTGCGGCCCACGTAGGCGTTCTTCATCAGACCCTGGCCGTAGGGCACCCCGGAACCCTGGGCGTAGCCGACCGCGGCGGGCGTCCCGGATTCGGGCACCGGGATCACCAGATCGGCCTCGATCGGATGCTCCTTGGCGAGCCTGCGCCCGATCTCCACGCGGGTCGCGTGTACCGAGCGGCCGGCGATCGTGGAGTCCGGGCGGGCCAGGTACACGTACTCGAAGACACAGCCTTTGGGCTCGGGGTTGGCGAAGCGCATCGACCGCACGCCCTCGGCGTCGATGGCCAGCAGCTCGCCGGGTTCGATCTCGCGGACGAAGGCGGCGCCGACGATGTCGAGGGCGGCGGTCTCGCTGGCCACGACCCAGCCGCGCTCGAGCCTGCCCAGGCACAGCGGGCGTACGCCGTGCGGGTCACGCGCGGCGTAGAGGGTGTGCTCGTCCATGAAGGTCAGGCAGAACGCGCCGCGCAACTGCGGCAGCAGTGTCATCGCGGCCTGCTCGATGCTCGAGTCCGCGGCGGCGTGGGCCAGCAGCGCGGTCATCACATCGGAGTCGGAGGTGGCTCCCACCGGCTGCGGGCGGCCTTCGGCGACCGGCGTGCCGATCAGGCCGAGTTCCCGCGCGCGACCGGCCAGTTCGGCGGTGTTGACGAGATTGCCGTTGTGGCCGAGGGCCAGGCCGGAGCCGACGGCGGTGGTGCGGAAGATGGGCTGAGCGTTCTCCCAGGTCACCCCACCGGTGGTGGAGTAGCGACAGTGCCCGACGGCGATGTGACCGGGCATGGCGGCCAGCGTCTGCTCGTCGAACACCTGACTGACCAGGCCGAGATCCTTGAACACCAGGATCTGCTGACCGTCGGAGACGGCGATGCCCGCTGCTTCCTGGCCGCGATGCTGGAGCGCGTAGAGGCCGTAGTACGTGAGCTTTGCCACGTCCTCGCTCGGGGCCCAGACACCGAAAACACCACACTCCTCGCGTGGTTCGTTCTCGTCCTGGTCCGAGGTGGCGGCGACGTAGTCGGCCGCGGATTCGGCGTTGATCACCGTACGCTCCCTGTTCGGGCGGGCTTGGGGGCTCCAGCCATTCTACGGGTGTCGGCTGGTCGCGCGATCATCGCTTCGGCATACCGACGGCAATCACACTTCCGGCCGATGTGCCGACAGCCGCCTCGGCGGTACCTTTCGATCGTGACCATCGAGAACCAGCCGACGGAAAAGACCGAACCGTCCCGCCCGCGCGGGTCGCACACACTGCTGCGCGCGACGGTCTTTCCGCTGGTCGTGATCACACTGGTCGCGACCTTGCTGAGCTATCTGTACCTGGCCTACGTGGCCGATCCGGAGGAGAACCTGCACGGGTTCCCCGTGGCGCTGGTGAACATGGACGTCGGCGACACGCTCGGCACACCCGAAGAACCCAGGCAGGTGAATTTCGGCACACAGGTCGCCGAGGGCATCCTGGCCGAGGTTCCGGCCGACGAGATCGACCTGCGCGAGCTGGGCATCGGCGAGGCGCAACGGCAGTTGCGCAACGGGCAGGTGTACGGCGCGATCATCATCCCCGGCGATTTCAGCAAGCGCCTGGGCATCCTGGGCGTGGGCAGCGTGGTGCCCGGCGACATGGAGCAGCCGATCATCATCGTGCAGACCAATCCCCGGGTCGGCCCGTTCGCGACCACCATCGTCGACCGCATCGCCGATCAGATGTTCCCCCGGGTGAACGAGCAGGTCGGCAGACAGCTGACCGAGCAGGTGCGGGCCCAGCTCACCCCGCCCGACGGCGGCGAGCCCACCGAGATCAGCGGCGCGACCCAGCTCACCCTGGAATCCCCGCTCCGGCTGGTGCACGAGGAGTTCCGGCCGTTGCCCAGCGGCACCGGCGAGGGCTTGACCGCGTTCTTCTTCGCGCTGTTGCTGCTGCTCGTCGGCGTGATCGGCGCGATGACGATCCACACCATGGTCGACGCGGCGTTCGGTTTCGTTCCGACCGAGTACGGCCCCTGGTACGTGCACTTCCCGCCGACGCCGATCTCGCGGGTGCGCACCCTGGCGCTGAAATGGGGCGTGATGACCGTCGCGGCGATCGTCATCGCCGGGGTCTTCCTGGTGGTGGCGCACGCCCTCGACATGCCGGTCGAGCGCCCGCTGGCGCTGTACCTCTACAGCGCGCTGGCGATCATCGCGGTCGGGGTGACGGGCCTGTCCATGCTGGCGGCGTTCGGCTCGGCCGGTCTGCTGGTGAACCTGATCCTGTTCGTGGTGCTCGGCCTGCCCTCCTCGGGCGGCACCGTGCCGATCGAGGCGACGCCGAGCTACTTCGCCTGGCTGGCGACGTTCGAGCCCATGCACCAGGTGTACCTGTCCGTGCGCGCCATCCTGTACTTCAACGCCGACTTCACGGCCGGGCTGAGCCGCGGGCTGTGGATGACGATCTTCGGCCTGGTGTTCGGCGCGATCTTCGGCCTGGTGGTCACCCGCTTCTACGACCACAAGGGGTTGCACCGCAGCGCGGGCGAGCGCGTTCCCGCCTGAGCCGGGGCGCCCGGCGTGGGCTCGGCACGCGCTCGGGCGCGGACCGGGTGTGAGATCGGTCGCGGGCTGTTCGTCGCCTACTATTCAGCGGGCGGTCGCGTGATCGGCAGCCAGCGCGCGATCTCGCCCGCCCGGCTTCCCGACGCCGTGACCACCCCGTCCTCTACCGCGCGGGCGAATTCCGACAGTCCCGTGGCCAGCAGCAACCAGGTGCGTGGATCGGTCTCCACGACATTGGGCGGCGTCCCGCGCGTGTGCCTCGGCCCCTCCACGCACTGCACCGCGACGAACGGCGGTACCCGCACCTCCACGGAGTGGCCCGGCGCGGAATCCGCCAGCGCCCGCGCGGTCGCCCGCACCGCGGCCGCGATCTCCGCGCGCGTCGGCGCGGCCGACCGCTCGTCGCGCAACCACTCGCCCACCGCCGCCACCGCGGCCAGCAACTCCCCCGGATCAACTCTGCGCCGTGCCACCCGCCGAGGCTACCGCCGTCCTCGCCGGCCGCTGCCACGACGTCTCGGTCCTGCGACGACACCGACCGGCTTCGGGAGGTGTCCGTTGCCCACACCGTCGACGCCGCGGACCGCTCGCTACCGGCACACGGGAACAGTGCCCGGTGGCGCGCTATCCGCCGAGCCGAACGAGGGTGGCGATCACCGCTCCGGTGGCATCGAGGGTCAAGTGCAGCAGGGCGGGGGCGGCGGTGCTGTGGGCGTAGCGGTTCAGCAGGGTGAACAGGGCGCCCGCGGCGGTGGTGGCGACGACGGTGGGAATCACCGGATCACCCGCGCTGCGGGCGGGGTGGACGTGCCAGAGGCCGAAGGCGGCCGCGCCGAGGAACAGGGCCGGGCGGGGGCCGAACCGGTCGGCCAGGAGCGGGTCGAGGGTGGCGCGGAAGACGAGTTCCTCGACCAGAACGGTGCCGAACGGGATGTGCACGGCGATCCATTCCGCCGGTGACACCTCCGGCACGCGGGCGGGGGTCTCGATGAGGGCGGAGCGCACCGGGGCGACGGCGAGCGCGGCGGCGGCGCCGGTCGCGAGGACCGAGCTCACCGTGAGCCCTACCCGAACGCCCTCGGTGGAACGCCAGTTCGGCCGACCCCCCAGGATGGCGGCGTAACCGGCGGCGAAGCCCAGGTGGGCCAGGGTGCGGCCGCGGCGGCCCAGGCCGAGCGCGGGGGCGATCCGGTTGTTCCACAGCGGCGGGGCGATCAGCGCGGCGACTGCGGGGAGCGACCGGATCGCGTGCCCGCGGGAAAAGCGCCGGCTCACTTGGTGGCTCGTTCGAAGTCCTCGGCCGACTCCAGCTGGAAACGCACCCGTTCGGCGAGTTCGGGGGTCCAGCCGGCGGGCTGGGCGATGGCGGCCCAGGCGTCGACGACCAGGCTGCCGTAGCGATGGCCGTGACCGTCGGAGACACCCTGAGCGTTGGTGAGGTCGGCGGTGACCTGCCAGAAGGTGATGAACGGCGCCCAGCGCATCTGCGAGGACACATCCGAACCGCGCGGTTCCGCCAGCCAGTCGGGGCGGGAGAAGATCAGGTCAGGCGACCACCAGACGATCGGGTCGGAGGCGTGCTGGAGGTAGGCGATGCGCGGCGACTGCCATTCCGGGCCGGGCACCGCCAGATCCGGTGCGTCGGCGGCGAAGCGCACGACCAGCCCGTCGGCGTACACCGGCAGTACCTCCGGCGAGCCGGGGTCGCGGCGATCGACGATCTGCTTCCACAGCCGGTTGGAATTCGGCGGCCCGACCCACAGCGCGCCGTCGACCTTGCCGCGCAGATCCGCCAGCCCGGTGAACGCCTCCTCCGACCCTTGCGAACCGAGGCTCTCCCCGTAGACGAACAGCTTCGGCCTGCCCTCCACCGGCTCACGCGACCAGCGCTGGTACACCGCGTCGAAGATCTGCCTGCCCGCCGAGGCGGCCTTGCTCTTGTCCGCCAGGAACGACAGCACACTGGGCAGATACGAGTACTGAGTGGCCAGTATCGCGCTGTCCCCGCCGTACATGTACTCGATCGCGCCCGCGGCCATCGAGTTCACCCAGCCGGTGCCGGTGCTGGTGGCCACGACCAGCACCTTCCGGTCGAAAGCGCCCGCGCGGTCGAGCTCGCGCACCGCCAGCTCGGCTTGGGTCTCCGCACCTTCGGCGGATTCCAGGCCGACGTAGGCGCGGATGGGCTCTCGAGCGGGACGGCCGGTGACCGCGGCGATCCGGCTCGCGGTGGGCCCCTGCGAGACGAACCAGCGCCCCTCGAAACCCAGGGTGTCCCAGGCCGCGAAGGAATCCGGGCTGCCCGAGCGCTGCGGCAGTTGCGGCTGCACCGCGTTGGGCGAGGTGTGATCGTTGCGCACGCTGAACGCCGAGTTGGCGACGGCGAAGAAGGCCCGGGTGGCGACGCCGTTGAAGATCGTGGTCGCCACCACCACCAGCACCAGCGCGCCGACGGCGGGGGCCAGCTCGCGCGGCACCCGCACCCAGCGGTTGAGGTGCCTGGCCAGGAAGAGCACCATCTCGCGGACTGTGCGGTAGACGGCCACCACCACGACGCCGATCACCAGGCTCAGCAGCCCGGTACGCAGGTAGGCGGGGGTGGTGGTGCCCTCCATGCCCATCAGCGCGGTGATCTCGCGCTGCCAGCGCGCCGACTGCACCAGCATCAGCGCCGCGGTCAGCCCGGCGGTCACCAGCACCGCCGTCTTCACCGCGTAGAGCACCCAGGTCGGCGCGGGCGGAATCCTGGTGAGCCTGGGCCGGATCCAGGAACGGAAGCCCCACTCCAGCAGACAGCCCAGGCCGTAGCCGAGCGCGGCGTTGACCCCGCTGATCAGCCCTTGGAAGAGCCAGTCACGCGGCACCAGGGACGGGGTCACCGACAGCGCGAAGAACAGCGTGGCGACGACCATTCCGACGTAATTGAGGTCGATGACGACCTCGGCCCGGCGCGCCAGGACGGCGCCGCGCGTACGCAGCCTCGTCAAGGTGTCCGCTTTCTCGAGCACCCGAACAGTATGCGTGGTCGGTCCGGATACCTGCCCGGCGCAGCCCGGCCTGCCACGGAGTGGCCGGACGGCCGCGACCGGATGCCGGTTGTCCGCTCAGACTGTCTGCGCGCCGAACAGTTTCGGCAGGGTGCCCTCGAAGGCCGCACGCAGCTCGGTCATCGGGATGGAGAACTGCCCCTGCACCTCGATCTCCTCGGAGCCCTGATCGACCACGCCGATGCGGACCCACGGCAGCTGCCTGGCCTCGCACATCTTGGTGAACCGGGTCTCCTCCGAGCGCGGCACCGCCACCAGCACGCGACCGGCCGATTCCGAGAACAGCGTCACGAACGGGTCGGCGCCCTCGGGCAGCAGAATGCGGCAGCCGGTCTCTCCCGCCAGCGCGGCCTCGATGACCGCCTGGGCCAGACCGCCCTCGGACAGGTCGTGCGCGGCCGAGATCATGCCGTCGCGCGAGCCGGCGACCAGCACCTCGGCGATCAGCTGCTCACGGGCGAAGTCGACCTTCGGCGGCACGCCGCCGAGATGATCGTGGACGACCTGCGCCCAGATCGAGCCGCCGAACTCGTCGTGGGTGTCGCCGAGCAGGATCAGCGTCTCGCCGGGCTCGAGGCCCAGACCGGTGGGGATGCGCCGGTGCACGTCGTCGATGACGCCGAGCACCCCGACCACCGGGGTCGGCAGGATCGCGTCCTGACCGGTCTGGTTGTAGAAGCTGACATTGCCGCCGGTCACCGGAATGCCCAGGGCCACACAGCCGTCGGCCAGGCCGCGCACGGCCTGCTGGAACTGCCACATCACGCCGGGATCCTCGGGCGAACCGAAGTTCAGGCAGTTGGTGACGGCCTTCGGGGTCGCCCCGGTGGTGGCGACATTGCGGAACGCCTCGGCCAGCGCCAGCTGCGCGCCGGTGTACGGGTCGAGCTTGGTGTAGCGGCCGGAGGCGTCGGTGGCCAGGGCGATGCCGCGGCCGGACTCCTCGTCGATGCGGATGACGCCGGCGTCGGCGTTCTCGGCGAGCACCGTGTTGCCGCGCACGTAGCGGTCGTACTGCTCGGTGATCCACTTGCGGCTGCACAGCTGCGGGCTGGAGATCATCCTCAGCAGCGTCTCGCGCAGTTCCTCGCCGGTCTTCGGCCGGGCCAGCGCGTCGGCGGCGTCGGCGATCAGCGCGTCCTGGTAATCGGGACGCCGCACCGGGCGCTCGTAGACCGGGCCCTCGTGGGCGACGGTGCGCGGCGGCACGTCCACCACGGTCTCGCCGTGCCAGCTGACGACCAGGCGATCACCGTCGGTGACCTCGCCGATCACCGTGGCCAGCACGTCCCACTTGGCGCAGACCGCCATGAAGGCGTCGACGTTCTCCGGGGTCACCACGGCGCACATGCGCTCCTGGGACTCGCTGGAGAGCACCTCGGCCGGGGTCATGCCGGTCGCGCGCAGCGGTACCTTGTCCAGTTCGATGAACATGCCGCCGTCGCCGGCCGCCGCGAGTTCGGAGGTGGCGCAGGACAATCCGGCGCCGCCGAGGTCCTGGATGCCGACCACCAACTCGGCCGCGTACAGCTCGAGACAGCACTCGATGAGCACCTTCTCGGTGAACGGGTCGCCCACCTGGACGCTGGGCAGCTTCTTGCGCCCGGAGCCCGACTCGTCACCGGAGAAGGTGTCCGAGGCGAGCACGGACACGCCGCCGATGCCGTCGAGACCGGTGCGCGCGCCGAACAGGATGATCTTGTTGCCGGTGCCGGAGGCGAAGGCCAGGTGCAGGTCCTCGACCCGCATCACGCCCGCGCACAGCGCGTTGACCAGCGGGTTGCCCTGGTAGGAGGCGTCGAAGACGGTCTCGCCGCCGACATTCGGCAGGCCGAGGGAGTTGCCGTAGCCGCCGACACCACGCACCACGCCGTCGACCACGCGACGGGTGTCGGGGGCGTCGGCCGCGCCGAAGCGCAACTGGTCCATCACCGCGATCGGGCGCGCGCCCATCGCCATGATGTCGCGCACGATGCCGCCGACGCCGGTGGCCGCGCCCTGGTAGGGCTCCACGTAGGAGGGGTGGTTGTGGCTCTCCACCTTGAAGGTGACCGCCCAGCCGTCGCCGATGTCGACCACGCCCGCGTTCTCGCCGATGCCCGCCAGCATGGAGGCGCGCATCTCGTCGGTGGTGGTCTGACCGAAATAGCGCAGGTGCACCTTGGAGGACTTGTACGAGCAGTGCTCGCTCCACATCACCGAGTACATCGCCAGCTCGGCGTCGGTCGGCCTGCGACCGAGGATCTCTTTGATGCGGGCGTACTCGTCGTCCTTGAGACCCAGTTCTTTGTAGGGTTGCGCGACCTCGGGGGTTGCTGCGGCTGCGCTGACGGTGTCGACCTGCGGAGTCACGGAGTACCAGGGTCCTTTCGGCCGGGCATTGTGAAGCGACGAGCTCCGGTCCCGTCGACATGACGGGAGGGCGGGCTCAGTCTACGGGTCACCCGCGACGGCCCCGCAGGTGAGGGCCCCGCCGACGGCCGCGGGGGCACACTCGGACATACCGGGCACGCCCCGCCGACAACCGATTCCCCGTCCACTGCGGTCGCTGCGCCGTTGCCGCGGGCGCGCAGCGCACCCGAGATCGCGCGCGGCACAGAGTGTCCGCGCACCACACAGCCGGTCAGGAACAGAGCACCGCCCGTGACCGTGCGGTTGCCCGGACTCCGAACTCCGGGCCGGGCAAGGGGAGCGCACCGGTACTCTGGGCGGGTGAACGAACGATCGGGGGTGGCCGAGCAGGCCGCGAAGCCTGCCGACCTGGGCACCCCCCACCCCGACAGCGCCGAATCCCCCTCCCGCCGATCGGCAGAACCCGCGGCCGGGCCCGCGGGTTCGCGGCTGCGCCTATTGGCCGCGGCGCTCGCGCTCTTCGCCGTCTCCGCGCTGGTCTCGCTGCTGGCGCACTGGTGGAGCGGATACATCGACCTGCAGGTCTACCGCAACGGCGCCCGGGTGTGGCTGGACGGCGGCGAGCTGTACGGGCCGATGCCGCCGGTCGCGGGGATCGGACTGCCGTTCACCTATCCGCCGCTGGCCGCGCTGTTCTTCGCCCCGCTGGCGCTGATGCCGCTGGTACTGGCCGAGGTCGTCGTGTTGCTCACCTCGCTCGGCTGCCTCGGCCTGACGCTGTGGCTGGTGCTCGCCCGGCTGCGCCCCGGCCTGGACCCGCGCGTGGCGGTGCCGGTGGTGATCGCCGCGCTGGCGCTGGCGCTCTACCTGGAACCGGTGCGCCAGACCTTCGGCTTCGGTCAGATCAACCTGGTGCTGATGGCCGCGGTCGCGGTGGACTGCCTGGTGCGCAAGCCTTTCTGGCCGCGCGGCATGCTCATCGGTATCACGGTGTCCATCAAGCTGATTCCGGGCGGCTTCCTGCTGTACTTCCTGCTGCGCCGGGACTGGAAGGCCGCGGGCACCATGGTGGTCTCCGCGATCGGCGCGGTCGGGCTGGGCTTCCTGCTGTTCCCGAGCGATTCGGTGGAGTACTGGTTCCGCACGCTCGCCGACACCGGCCGCATCGGTCCGCCCTACTTCGCGGGCAACCAGTCACTCAAGGGCCTGGCTTTCCGGCTCGGCGTCCCCGACACCGCGGCGACGGTCGTCTGGCTCGTCCTCGCGGTGATCGCGGTGGCGCTGGCCGCGGTGTGGATGCACCATCTGATCCGGGCCGGGGCGCACGTCGCGGCGCTGCTGGTGAACGCGGCCGCGATCCTGCTGGTCTCCCCCGTCTCCTGGTCGCACCACTGGGTGTGGGCCGCGCCCGCCCTGCTGCTCACCGCCGAGGTGATCGTGCGCAGACGCGCGGGGCAGGCGCCGTGGCGGCTGTTCGCCGGCGTCGCGGGCGCGATCACCGTGCTGTATCTGATCGGGCCGCACTGGCTGCTGCCGCATTCCGAGGACCGCGAGCTCGACTGGGCGTGGTGGCAACAGATCATCGGCAGCAGCTACGTGCTGGTCACCCTGGGCGTACTCGCGGTCGCCGCGTTCACCTACCGGCCCGAGTCCGCGGCCTCGCCTTCGGGCGCCGAGAACGCGGCCAGCGCGGCGGCGTAGGAGACCACGTCGGCCGCGCCCATCAGTTCGCGCGCCGAATGCATCGCCAGCTGCGGCGCTCCCACGTCCACGGTCGGCATACCGGTGCGCGCCGCGGTCATCGGGCCGATCGTGGAACCACAGGGCAGATCCGCGCGATGCACATAGCGCTGCAACCGGACTCCGGCCTGGGCACAGGCCAGCGCGAACGCGCCCGCGCCGGTGGCGTCGGTGGCGTAGCGCAGGTTCTGATTGACCTTGAGCACCGGTCCGCCGTTGACCTCGATGCGGTGCGCGGGTTCGTGGCGCTCGGGGTAGTTCGGATGGGTGGCATGCGCCATGTCCCCGGACGCGCAGATCGAACCGGCCAGCGCGGCCAGGTATTCGGCGCGGCCGCCGCCCCGGGTGAGCACGATGCGCTCGAGCACGGCGGGCAGCAGATCCGACTGCGCGCCGCGGTCGGACTGGCTGCCGACCTCCTCGTGATCGAACATGGCCAGCACCGGGGTGGCCGTGCCGGGCGCGGCGGCCGCGGCCAGGAACCCGTGCAGACCGGCGTAGCAGGTGCCTTGATTGTCCAGCCGCGGCGCGCTGACCAGGTCGCGTTCGCGGCCGACCAGGCGGCTCGGGGCCAGATCGTGGGTCATCAGTTCCCAGCCGAGCACCGATTCCGGTGGCACTGCGGCATATTCGGCGACCACATCCAGGAACGCGCCGCCCGTTTCGCCGACGCCCCAGATGGCGTTGACGTGGCGCTGCGGATCGAGACTGACCCCGCGCCGGTCCTCGGACAGGTGGATCGCCAGTTGCGGCACCCGCAGAATCGGATCGTCGATGCGGACCAGTTCGGTGCGCACGGAGTTGCCGTCGCGGACGGTCAAGCGGCCGGACAATCCCAGCTCACGGTCGAGCCAGGAGTTCAGCCACGCGCCGCCGTAGGGCTCGAGGCCGACCATCCGCCACCCGGCCGAGACCAGGTCGGGATGCTGCTTGACGCGCAGGTTGGGACTGTCGGTGTGCGCGCCGACCACCCGGAACGGCGTGGCGGCGGAGCCGGGGGTGTCGGCCCAGGCCACCAGCGAACCTCCGCGCACCACGTAGTACCTGCCCGGTGCACCCGCGGTCCACGCGGCGGATTCCGACAACCGGGTGAAACCCGCCGCGTCGAGTTCGGCGGCGACGGTCCGGCAGACGTGGAACGGCGAGGGCGAGGCGTCGATGAAAGCGCACAGCCCTTCGGCGGTGGCGGTGGTGGTCGGGGTGGTCGGGGTGGCGGCAACTGGCATACCGCCGATCCTAGGCAGCACCGCCCGCGACGCCGGGAAAGACCACGGTGCCGGGACGGTCCGCGGCTCGCCGCGCTCAGGCCTCGGCGACGACCTCGAGCAGCCGCAACAGCTCCTCGTAGCGGCGCGCGCCCAGCGTCGTCCGTACCCGCTGTTCGGCGAGCGCCTCGTCGGCGCGCACCGCGGCGACCAGCTCCACACCGCGCGTGCTCAGCCCGATCAGGATGCGCCTGCGGTCCTCCTCGGCCGCGACCCGGAAGATGAGTCCGCGTTCGGCCAGATGGTCGGCGTGCCGGGTGGCCGAGGACGGCGCCAGCTGCGCCCTGGCCGCCAGCTGGCTCATGGTGATGCCGGTATCGGCGGACAGATTGCACAGCATCGACCACTGATCGGGCGAGAGTTGCCGCGCGCACAGGGTGTCGTCGAGGTGGCGCAGCCATCGGCGTTCCGCGGCGCGCAGCGCACCGTGCAATGTCGCGGTGCGGCTTACAATGGTGGTCATCGTTTTCCCGCCTGCCATTTTCGCTCGATCGAGAAGAAGAGTACCGAATGTCCGCGTACGGCGAGAGCGCCGAGGACACCGTCGAGATCCTCAACATAGTGCCGATGCGCGGACCGCTGGCGATCGCCGTCCCTTCCAGCGACAACGCGGTGTCGCTGGCCACCGAGGAGATCAACTCGGGCACCGGGATTCTCGGCCGCGAGATCCGCGTCACGAACATCGACGGCGGACGCGCGCCGGAACGTGTCGCGGCGGAGATCTCGGCGCTGCTGGCGACCGGCATGGTGCACGCCATCACCGGCTGGCACACCTCGGCGGTGCGGATGGCGGTGGCGGAGGCCAACAGCGGGCGCGTGCCGTATGTCTACGCCGCCTGTCACGAGGGCCTGCCGACGCCACCCGGCGTGCTGATGCTCGGCGAGCATCCGGCCGAGCACACCTTGGCGGCGCTGTCCTGGGCCCGCCGTGAACTCGGGGTGCAACGCTGGGCGATCATCGGCGCCGATTACGTCTGGCCGCGCGAACTCGCCAAGACGATGCGTCGGGAGGACGCGGAGTTCGGCGAGGTGGTGCTCGAACAGTTCCTGGCGCCGGGTCTCGGCGACTTCACCGACTTCCTGAACCACCCCGATCTGGACCGCGCCGAAGGCGTGCTGGTCCTGCTGCTCGGCGCCGACGCCGCGGCGTTCAACCGGCAGTTCGCCGCTTCGGGCCGGGACGGTACGCAGGTCAGGGTCGGCCCGTCGGTCGATGAGAACGTGCTGCTGGCGGGCGGTCCGACCGCGCACCGCAATCTCTACGTGCCCTCGAGCTTCTTCGTCGGTCAGTGCCGTGGCAACGATCTCAGGGCGCGATATCGCCGCCGCTTCGGAACCTTCACCCCGGGCCTGACGACCTTCAGCAACGCCGGGTACGAGGCCCTGCACACACTGCGCGAGGTCGCCGAGACCGCGGGCTCCCTCGAGGTGCCCGCCATCGAGCGGAGTGTCCGCGACAAGCCCGCCTTCGACGCACCGGACGGGCCGTGCTTCTTCCGTGGCAGGCAAGCCGTGCGCCCCAGCCGCCTGGCACGCGTCGATGGCGTCGACTTCGAGATCGTCGACACCCTCCACGGCGTCGGGATCAGGCCGTGACGAGGCTGTCGAGCACCGACAGGAACAGGCCGAGGCCGTCGTCACTGGGACCGGTCAACGGCTCGGTGGCGTGCTCGGGGTGCGGCATCAGGCCCACGACCCGGCCGTTGGCCGAGGCGATGCCCGCGATGCCGCGCTGCGAGCCGTTCGGGTTCTCACCCGCGTAGCGGAACACCACGCGGCCCTCGCCCTCGAGTTCGTCGAGCACCGCGGCCGAGGCCTGGTAGCGGCCCTCGCCGGACTTCAGCGGCACCAGGATCTGCGCGCCGGGTTCGTAACGGGAGGTCCAGGCGGTGTTCACCGACTCGACCGACAACCACTGGTCGCGGCAGATGAAGTGCAGGCCCTCGTTGCGGGTCAGCGCGCCGGGCAGCAGGCCCGCCTCGCAGAGCACCTGGAAGCCGTTGCAGATGCCCAGCACCGGCAGGCCCTGCCCGGCCGCCCGGACGACCTCGCCCATGACCGGCGCGAACCGGGCGATGGCGCCCGCGCGCAGGTAGTCGCCGTAGGAGAAGCCACCGGGCACGATCACCGCGTCGACGTTCTTCAGATCGGCGTCGGCGTGCCAGAGGTTCACCGCCTCGGAGCCGGCCAGCCGCACCGCCCGCGCCGCGTCGACGTCGTCGAGGGTGCCGGGGAAGGTGATGACGCCGATGCGCGCGCTCACGAGAGCCGCACCACCTTCCACTCCTCGATGACGGTGTTGGCCAGCAGGCGCTCGGCGATCTGCTCGAGCTCGGCATCGCTGACGTCGTCGGCCACGTCGAGTTCGAACCGCTTGCCCTGGCGGACATCCGAGATGCCCTCGAATCCCAGGCGCGGGAGTGCGCCGACGATGGCCTGTCCCTGGGGGTCCAGGATCTCGGCCTTCGGCATCACCTCGACCACGACTCGTGCCACGAGTTGCTCCTAGCTCTGAGGACACCACCCGAGCAGGGTGGTGGTTGCGGGGAATACCCATGCAGCCTAGTTGTCCTCCGGTGTCCGGCCACCTGCGGGGTCGAGCCGCATAGCATGGCGCCATGCGCATAGCCCATTTCGGACACTCCTGCCTGCTCGTGGAGCTGCACGGCAAGAAGATCCTGTTCGATCCGGGGACGTTCTCCCACGGTTTCGAAGGCATCACCGGCCTGGACGCGATCGCGATCACCCATCAGCATCCCGACCACATCGACCCGGCACGCATCGACGCATTGACCGAGGCCAATCCCGGCGCGCGGCTGCTGTCGGACCCGCAGACCGCGGTACAGCGCGGCGGCCGCTGGGAGGCGGTGCGCGCGGGCAACGTCCTGGATCTCGACGGGCTGCGCATCACCGGCGGGGGCGGCAGGCACGCGGTCATCCATCCCGAGCTGCCGGTGATCGACAACACCGTCTTCCAGCTGGGGACGGCCGAGGACCCCGCACAGTTGGTGCACCCCGGCGATTCGCTGTGGGTGCCGCCGGTGCCGGTCGGCGTATTGGCCACGCCCGCGGCCGCGCCGTGGATGAAGATCAGCGAGGCGGTGGACTATCTGCGAGCGGTCAACCCGCGCACCGCGATTCCGATCCATTACGGCATCGTCGCCCCGGAGGCCAGGGGCATCTACTTCGGGCGGCTCACCGAAATGCGACCGGAGGGAACCGAGTTCACCGTGCTGCCCGCCGAGGACAGCCGCGACTTCCCGGCCTGATCCCCTTCTCCCGCGACTGTTTCGCGCCGCGACGAGCAAGGGCGAACGACTGCCGCCCCGCACCGGAGAACTCCGGTGCGGGGCGGCGGTCAAGAGAACGGCGGAACCGACTCAGATCGGATCGTCCGCGCTCAGCGAGACCATCAGTTCCACGATGAGTTCGAGCAGGCTATCCATGGTGCATCCTTTCGTCTGTGTCATGGGTGCTTGCACTGGGAGGTTTGCTCATTCGCGGTGATCACAAACCGCGCGGGCGAAATTTTCTCGAAAATCTTTCCCAGGCCACCGGATTGACCGGCCACGATCATCTGAAATCGCAGGAATCCGACCGAAACACCGGAAATCGCCGCCGACATCGTAGATAGCGGTGTGTTTGCACGCCGGGAATCGAACGCCGCGAATGCCGCCACCCACAGCCTGATTCGGATCACTCGGGCCGGGTATGCCGCCCGGCCGCGCCACTACCCGCGATCTTGGTCACAATTGCGCCGCGGAATCGCGACCCGAATTGTCATCCCCCGAGGAGCCGGCTCACGCCGCGCGGCGGACGGAGGCAGGCTCGCGGCGGTAGACCTCGCTGATCGCGCCGTGGTACAGCGCCAGATCCACCGCGTCGAGCATCGCCTGACGCGGGCCGGGGCGCTGGAGTTGAGCACCGGAGATCGCCAGCCGCAGCACACCGCCCCGGCGCGCGGTTCTGGCCGCGCCCATCACCAGTGCCCGGCACCACCAGGGCTCGGCACGGAACCCTTCGCCGATCCCGTAGACACGGGCCCGCTGCACGCTGCCGCGTTCGAGGTCGTAGATGCCGGTCAGACCGAGGGCGACCCGGAAGCCGACGTCGGGCAGCGCGTCCAGCGCGCCGTCCGAGGCGCTCCAGCGGGGCGCGGCGAACAAGCGGGTGCGCAACTCCACCTGCTCCATCACCCGGTCGGCGGCGGTCAGCCGTAGCCGCGCCTCATGGCGAGGCAGCGCGGCGAATTCCGCGCGGCGGCGCTTGGTGGCGGCCTGGTCGTAGCCGTGCAGCACGATCGCGTCCTCCCTGGCGCGCCTGCCGCGCAACCACGCCTGGGTGGCTGGGTCCTCGGTCAGCCGGTAGCCGCCTTTGAGCCGAGGTGCCACCAACAGCGAGAGCCGGACCCGCCGCCGATCCATCTCGGCGGCGAATTCGATCGCCGCATCGCGCGTGGTGTCCCTGATCCCCGACACGGAAACGATCAGCTCGGCGTTCATGACACCACGATGCCGGACGCACGTGTACACCCCGTGCAGCCGACATGACGGGGCGACGAACTCCCTGTCACGACGTCGGCAATACCGTCACACGGGCACCACCGGCACCGCGACGGCGCAGTCCGTCACCTCACGCGGCGAGACCGACGGTGTCGAGCACCCAGGCGAACTCGAAGGCGATTTCCTTCCACTTCGCGTACCGGCCGCTGACCCCGCCGTGCCCGGCGCTCATCTCGGTCTTGAGCAGCAGCGGCGCGTCGCCGGTGCGGGTGGCGCGCAGTTTGGCGACCCACTTGGCCGGCTCCACGTACAGCACCCTGGTGTCGTTGATGCTGGTGATCGCCAGAATCGCCGGGTAGTCCCCGGCCCGCACGTTCTCGTACGGCGAGTACGACTTCATGTACTCGTAGACGTCCTTGTCGGCCAGCGGGTTGCCCCACTCGTCCCACTCGATGACGGTGAGCGGCAACGACGGGTCGAGGATCGAGGTCAGAGGGTCGACGAACGGCACATTGGCCAGGATGCCCGCGAACAGCTCCGGCGCCAGATTGGCGACCGCGCCCATCAGCAGCCCGCCCGCGCTGCCGCCGTCGGCGACCAGGCGATCCGGCGCGGTGACCCCGGTCTCGATCAGGTGGCGGGCGCAGGCCACGAAGTCGGTGAAGGTGTTCTTCTTGCTGAGCGTCTTGCCGTTCTCGTACCAGAGCCTGCCCATCTCACCGCCGCCGCGCACATGCGCGACCGCGAACACCATGCCGCGGTCCAGCAGCGACAACCGCGCCACCGAGAAGCCCGGATCGATGCTCGACTCGTAGGAGCCGTAGCCGTAGAGCAGCAGCGGGCGGGCCTGCTCACCGGGATCGGCCGAGCCCTTGCGCCACACCACCGAGATCGGCACCCGGGTGCCGTCTTCGGCGACCGCCCAGTCCCGGCGCTGTTCGTAGTCGCCCGCGTCGTAGCCGCCGAGCACCGGTTGTTCCTTGCGCAGCAGCAGCGCGCCGGTGGCGGGCACGTAGTCGAAGACCTGCATCGGGGTGATGAACGAGGTCAGTCCGATGCGCAGGGTCGGCTGTTCCCATTCCGGGTTCCCGCCCATGCCGACGGAGAACAATTCGAGATCGAACTCCAGCTCGCGCAGCTCGCCGTAGCCGGACTCGGTGAGCGGCCAGACCGCGACCCGGGTCAGCGCCTCACGACGGTAGCTGAGCACCAGGTGGTCGGCGAAGGCGTCGATGTCCTCGAGCCGCACGTCGTCGCGGTGCTCGATGAGGGTACGCAGCTCGGACGGGTTGTCCACGGGCGCTTCGGTCAGCACGAAGTTCTGTGCCTTCACACCGTCGGCGCCGATGTCGTTGTGCAGGATCAGGAAACGGTCCACTCCGCCGATCACCGCGTGTTCGGCGGAGTACTCCACGCCCTCGCGGCGCGGCAGGATCACCCGGAACTCGCCTTCGGGATCGTCGGACTCCAGTACCCAGCCCTCGGTGGTGATCTTGGAGCCGACCCAGATCATCAGGTACTTCTCCGAGCGGGTCGCGCCGACGCTGACCCAGTAGCGCTCGTCGGGCTCGTGGAAGACCTTCACATCGGCGTCGGTGGCGGTGCCGAGGCGATGGCGCCAGACGGTGTCGGGTCGCCAGGATTCGTCGACGGTCTGGTAGAAGATGTGGGTCCCGTCCAGCGACCAGGTGGCCCCGGGCGCGGTGCCCGCGACCTCGTCGGGCAGCAGTTCGCCGGTGCGCAGATCCTTCACCCGCAGCGTGTAGCGCTCGTCGCCGACGGTGTCGACCGAGTAGGCCAGCAGATGGCCGTCGTGACTGATCGAGAACGCGCCGAGGGCGAAGAAATCGTGGCCTTCGGCGAGCGCGTTGCTGTCGAGCAGCACCTGCTCGCCGGGGATCTCCCGGTCGACCTCGAGCTGCGGCGGCGTCCACGCCTGTATCTCGCCCGCGCTCGCGTCGATCGGACACCGGCAGTGCACGCCGTACTGCTTGCCCTCGAAGCTGCGGGAGTAGTACCAGTACTCGCCCATGCGGGTCGGCACCGACAGGTCGGTCTCCTGGGTGCGCGACTTGATCTCCTCGAAGATCTTGTCCCGCAGCCCGGCCAGGTGCGCGGTCTGCGCCTCGGTGTAGGCGTTCTCGGCCTCGAGGTAGCCGATGACCTCGGGGCTCTCCTTGTCGCGCAGCCATTCGTACTCGTCGACGAAGACGTCGCCGTGATGGACCCGCTCGGTCGGCACCCGCTTGGCGATCGGCGCCGCCACCTGACTCTCGACAGACATGGGGTCCACCCTACTGATCCGGCGGCCACGCGCCGGATGGATCGGCGACGCCGCCCTCACCTCGCCACTAGGCTCGCCCCATGCCCTTCGCCACGGCCGCCCGTCTCGCCGCCCTGGCGCTCCGGCGTCGCACGGCAACGGCGCCTCCCACC
>NZ_BDBT01000020.1 GCF_001613125.1 Nocardia shimofusensis NBRC 100134 | reverse complement strand
CGAGCCCCCCACCGGGTACACGAATGACGATCGGTGCGTCACGTCACAGTGGGTTCGGTCACTCTAACGCATCGATGTGATGTGCACACCGCTACCTGACCGAAGAGTAACCACGCCGATGCCGCGAATTGCGTATTCCACCTGGAAAATGGCGAACGGGCGGCCCCCGCACTGGGGACCGCCCGTAGAAGTAATTCGGCGGAATTACTTGACGGAGACCTTGGCGCCGGCCTCTTCCAGCTTCGCCTTGGCGGCCTCGGCGGCATCCTTGGCGACCTTCTCCAGGATCGGCTTCGGGGCACCCTCGACCAGGTCCTTGGCTTCCTTCAGGCCCAGGCCGGAGACGATCTCACGGACCACCTTGATGACCTGGATCTTCTTGTCGCCGGCACCCTCGAGGATGACGTCGAACTCGTCCTGCTCCTCGGCGGCCTCGGCCGGAGCGGCAGCGCCACCGACGGCGGCGACGGCGACCGGAGCAGCGGCGGTGACCTCGAACTTCTCCTCGAACTTCTTGACGAAGTCCGACAGCTCGAGCAGGGTCATGTTGCCGAAGGTCTCGAGCAGTTCGTCAACGTTGGCCATTGTTGGTTCCTTTCGATTTAAAAGTATGCAGGGGGTTTTTATTCGCGGAAATTATTCCGCGCCGCCTTCGGTCCGCTTCTTCTCCTCGAGCGCGGCGGCCAGGCGGGCCACCTGCGACGCGGGAGCGTTGAACAGACCGGCAGCCTTCGCCAGGTTGCCCTTCAGCGCACCGGCCAGCTTGGCCAGCAGGACCTCGCGGGTCTCCAGGTCGGCAATCTGCTCCACCTCGGCGACGGACAGCGCAGCGCCGTCCATGTAGCCGCCCTTGATGACGAGTGCCTTGTTGTCCTTCGCGAAGGTCTTGAGCGCCTTGGCCGCGTTGACCGGCTCACCCGTGATGAAGGTGATCGCGGTGGGACCGACGAACAGCTCGTCCAGACCCTCGACGCCCGCCTCGGCGGCCGCCCGCTTGACCAGGGTGTTCTTGGCGACGGAGTAGGTGGCCTCGTCACCGAGCGCACGCCGCAGTTCGGTGAGCTTGCCGACGGACAGGCCACGGTATTCGGTGACCACGGTGGCCGTCGAACTCTTGAACTGCTCAGCGATCTCCGCGACCGCGGTGACCTTCTCAGCCTTTGCCATACTTCGCCTCCTCTCTGATGCTCGGTTGGTGTCTCCCCCTACCGATCACCGCGGGAGTCTGCTGCGGGAAAGTCCCCGGCAACACGAACGCCCCGGACGCAGAGCGTTCCGGGGCGCATCAGAAAGACCTGTCACGAGCTCGCACTCGAACGGGGCTCCCAGCCTCGGCTCTCCCTGCGTGGGCCGCCGGCGCAATGCCGGACCTTCGACCGAACCCTCACGGGCACGGCGACCAACGGTCTTCGGTAGAACGGATTGGGTAGCGATCGAACATGTCGACAACTTCCGATCAGAGTACCCGGTAGCCCCCTCATCTGCCAAAACGGGTCGGCGTCGGGCGCTCCGACCCCATCCACGGCATCACGGGTACGTCGTCAACCGCGCGCGGTCGGCACTGTGATGGCCTGTGCCGCAAGCGCGTTCACCGCATCGGCGGCGACGCTGCGGAATGCGGTGCTCGTCACCAGGCCGTCGTCGCCTATATCGGAGGCGAGGACCGGGCTGCGCAGACAGGCCGCCTCCACCACCTGCGCACCGACGTAGCCGAGCACGCTCGCCAAGGTCGAGGTAGCACCCTCGCCGCGTCCCGGCGGGGCCACCACGAGCCAAGCCGCCGGCTTTTCGTAGAGGTCGGCGGTGCCCACGGTCCAGTCGAGCAGGTTCTTCATCGCACCGGGCAAGGTGCCCGCGTACTCCGGGGTCGAGATCAATACCGCATCGGCCCAAGCCAATTCGGCTCGCAGCGCGACGACGGCGGGGAACTGCCCCGGGTCGGCGCCCGGCACGAAAGCGGGCAGCTCGCGCAGCCCGCCGTAGAGCTGGACGTGCACCCCTCCGGCAGCATCCGCGGCGACGGTGCGCAGGGCGGCGGTGTTCGTGGAGCCCTCGCGGGTGCTTCCGGAGATCAGCAGAATCCGCGGCGTCACCGCGCCGGATGTCACCGCGCTGGACGTCGCAGAGCTGGACGGCAAGCCCGGTGCCACGGAGGCCGATGTCACGGAGGCCGATGTCACGGAACCGGATGTCTGGGGTTCGGTCATACCGAGATCAACCGGACGGCACGGCCGGTTACTCCCGCCGAAACGCCGTGAGGGTGGGAACGCTGTAGCAGCGTTCCCACCCTCACGGACGGATCAGGGGTTACCTGTCGGCGCTCACGCGTCCTCGTCGAGGAGGTTGCGGGTGCGGTTCGGGTCCACCGGGATGCCCGGTCCGGTGTTCGTCGAGACCGTCACCTTCTTGACGTAGCGGCCCTTCGCGGTGGAGGGCTTGACGCGCAGGATCTCGTCCAGCGCGGCGCCGTAGTTCTCCACCAGCTTGGCGTCGTCGAAGGACGCCTTGCCGATGACGAAGTGCAGGTTGGCCTGCTTGTCGACGCGGAAGTTGATCTTGCCGCCCTTGATGTCGTTGACGGCCTTGGTCACGTCGTTGGTGACCGTGCCCGTCTTCGGGTTCGGCATCAGACCGCGCGGGCCCAGGACACGCGCGATGCGGCCGACCTTGGCCATCTGGTCCGGGGTGGCGATCGCGGCGTCGAAGTCCAGCCAGCCGCCCTGGATGCGCTCGATCAGATCCTCGGCGCCCACCGCGTCGGCGCCCGCCGCCTCGGCCTCGGCAGCCTTCTCGCCGGCCGCGAACACGATGACGCGGGCGGTCTTACCGGTGCCGTGCGGCAGGTTCACGGTGCCGCGAACCATCTGATCGGCCTTGCGGGGGTCCACACCGAGACGGACGGCGACCTCGACGGTCGCGTCGGTCTTGGTGGTGGCGGTCTCCTTGGCCAGCCGCGCGGCGGCCAGCGGGGAGTAGAGCTTGTCGCGATCGACCTTCTCGGCCGCGGCGAGGTACGCCTTGCTTCGTTTTGCCATGATTGTCTGTCCTTCGTGGTTCAGAAGTGGTTCACGGGTCTGGCCGACCCTCCCACCGAGTTCTTGCCCAACGCGTTCGTGTCGGGCTCACGCCTCAGCGTCGTGTCGGGCTCACGCCCGGCATCGTGTCGGGCTCACGCCCGGCATCGTGTCGGGCTCACGCCTCGACGGTGATGCCCATCGAGCGAGCGGTGCCCGCGATAATCTTCGCGGCCTGATCGATGTCGTTGGCGTTGAGATCTTCCATCTTGGTCTTGGCGATCTCGCGCACCTGGTCCATGGTCACCGTGGCGACCTTGAGGCGGTGCGGCTCGGCCGAGCCCTTCTGCACGCCTGCGGCCTTGAGCAGCAGCTTGGCGGCGGGCGGCGTCTTCAGCTTGAAGTCGAACGACCGGTCCTCGTACACCGAGATCTCGACCGGGATGACGTTGCCACGCTGCGACTCGGTCGCGGCGTTGTACGCCTTGCAGAACTCCATGATGTTGACGCCGTGCTGACCGAGAGCGGGGCCCACCGGCGGAGCCGGGTTCGCCTGACCGGCCTGGATCTGAAGCTTGATGATCCCGGCGAGCTTCTTCTTCTTGGGGGGCATCTTTCTTTCCTAGGTGTTGGTGTCCTTGCTGTGTGCAAGCCTCGCGTAAGTCGAACCCGCGGCGCGGGCCGAACCATCCCGTCGCAGGCCGCCAAGGCCGCGACGGAAGCAACTAGATCTTCGCGACCTGAGTGAAGGCCAGCTCGACCGGGGTCTCGCGGCCGAAGATCGACACGAGCACCTTGAGCTTCTGCTGCTCGGCGTTGACCTCGGAGATGCTGGCGGGCAGCGTCGCGAACGGGCCGTCCATCACCGTCACCGACTCGCCGACCTCGAAGTCGACCTCGATGACCGGCTTGGTCGCCACCTCGGCTCCGGCACCGGACTCGGCGCTCGCGGCAGCGGCGGCGGGCGCCTTCTTCTGCTGCGAGGCAGGCACCAGGAACTTCACCACGTCGTCGATGGACAGCGGCGAGGGCCGGGAGGTGGCACCGACGAAGCCGGTGACGCCGGGAGTGTTGCGGACCGCGCCCCAGGATTCGTCGTTGAGCTCCATGCGCACCAGGATGTAGCCGGGCAGCACCTTGCGGTTGACGTTCTTGCGCTGGCCGTTCTTGATCTCGGTGACCTCTTCGGTCGGCACCTCGACCTGGAAGATGTAGTCCTCGAGGTCCAGGTTCTGCACGCGGGTCTCGAGGTTGGCCTTCACCTTGTTCTCGTAGCCGGCGTAGGAGTGGATGACGTACCAGTCGCCCGGGGCGCGGCGCAGCGCGGCCTTCATCTCGGTGACCGGATCGGCCGGCTCCTCGGGGGCAGCGGGCACCGCGTCCGCGGGCTCAGCGTCATCGGCCACAGGCTCCTCGGCGGGCGCCGCGTCGTCCACCTCGTCGCGGGCCTGCTCGGCCACCACGTCGTCGACCGGGAACTCGGCGTTGGTGTCGTTCTCCGGGGTGCTCACTGGGGCACTCGCTTCCTGTGTCGTCACGTACATCCTCTGCGTGCCGGGCCGGGCACGGCGGACATTCCTCCGCCGGTCCGCCCCGGGGATCGGCTACGGCGTCGGCGTCGGCCGAACAGCCTCACCGTCGACCGTACAGTTCGGCCTCAGCCGAACAGCCAGTCGACACCCTTGATGAACGCCAGATCCAACCCCCAGATGAACGCGACCATGAAGGTCACGAACACCAGAACAACGCTCGTATAGGTGACCATCTGCTTCCGGCTCGGCCAGATCACCTTGCGCAGTTCCGCGATGACCTCTCGCAGGAACTTCATCAGCCGCTTGAACGGGTTACCCGTTCCTTCGCGTGTGGCCTTGCCGGCAGACTTGTTCGCCTTGTTCGACGACCGGTCGATCGTGGCGATCGCACCGGTTTCGACCGAGGAGGACGAGCCGGAGCGGGTCCGCCGGGCCGAACGCTTGCCGCTCGGCCGGTTCACCTCGGCGGTGCCATCGCCATTGTCGGCCGCATGCGCGCCGTGGCGAGTGTCCCGCTCGTCGCTCACGTCGATCCTCTCTCGTCGCTGGCAAAAGGGCAGGGGCGACAGGACTTGAACCTGCAACCTGCGGTTTTGGAGACCGCTGCTCTGCCAGTTGAGCTACGCCCCTTCGGTTGGACCGTGTGGAACAGCTGTCCAACCACCGTTCGATATTCAATTTTCCTGGAGGCACCCTACACAACACGCGCGCCGCGTCGGCGGTAGCCGGCTCCCGTAGGAACCAGCCCCACAGAGCAGCGCGCAGCGGCTGGTGACCCCAGGTTCCCGAGTGTACTTACCGACCCGCGCAATAGCCAATCCGGCCCGCCTCCCGGCCGATACAGCAGGTCAGCGAGCACTTATCGGCTGCTCAGGACAGCTGCACGGTCGCGGTCGCGCGGCCGAAGATCTTCTTGCCCGCGGACTTGGCGACGATGGCGATCACCGCGGTGCGCGTCTCGGGATCCACCGACTTCACCTTGCCGGTGTACTCGACCTCGGCGGCGGAATCGGCGGGCACGAACACCGGGCTGGTGAAGCGCACGTTGTATTCCTTGACCGCGCCGGGGTCCCCCAGCCAGGAGCTGATGAAGCCGCCGCCGAGGCCCATGGTCAGCATGCCGTGGGCGACCACGTCGTCGAGGCCGACCAGCTTGACGACCTCGTCGCTCCAGTGGATCGGGTTCGCGTCGCCGGACACGCCCGCGTAGTTGACCAGATCGCCGCGAGTCAGCCGCACCAGTCGAGCGGGCAGCTCGTCGCCGGCGGAGACCTCGTCGAAGGCGCGGGCGCGCTTGCTCACGAACGGCTCGGGCACGCTGACGACGGGCACCGACGGCGTGCTCGGCACCTCGCCCAGCGGTCGATCGCCGCGCGGGTGGTGCTCGGGCTCCTCGGGGCCGATCCCGTGCATGAGCACGTTGCGCACCGCGTGCGCCAGGTTCGGGTCGATGTCGGCGCCGCTGCGTCCGACGAGAGTGGTGTAGGTGGTGAGCACCAGCTCGTCGTTCTGCGCCGTCACGATGTTCTTGGTGACGATGATGTCGCCGCCGAACGCCTGCCGGAACGAGTGCAGGTGCACGTCGCAGGTCAGCTGGTCGCCGACCCGGATCGGGCGGTGGAATTCCAGGATCTGGTCGGTCTGCATGATCTGGCTCAGGTCGTAGCCGGTGACGACCGTTTCGAACAGCTTGCGCTGGGCCAGGATGCCGACCAGGGAGATGAAGGTGAGCGGAGCGGCCAGGCCGTCGTAGCCGTAGTCCTGCGCGACGCTCTCGTCCCAGTGCACCGGGTGGTAGTCCTGCACGGCCCGGGCGTACTCACGGACCTTCTCGCGACCGACTTCGTAGTAGTCGTCGACGCGGTAGTGGTGACCGACCATGGCCGCCGCGTGTGCCGCGGCGTCGAAGACCTCTTCGCTCGCCTGGACCGCTTGCTGTGTACCGGTGTTCGTTGTCACGAGGGGACTGTACCTATCTGACCCCACAGCCGGGGGTCGGCGGGGGCGTTCACCTGTGTCGCACCCTACCGCAGACAGCGCTAAGGGCCGGACGATGCCGTCCGGCCCTTGCGTTCACGCGGAGGATGTCACGCGTGAGAAGTTCAGCGGGATTCGCGATGTGCGCGATGCGTGCCACAGTTCGGGCAGAACTTCTTCAGTTCCAGCCGATCCGGGTCGTTACGCCGGTTCTTCTTGGTGATGTAGTTGCGGTGCTTGCACTGCTCGCAGGCCAAGGTGATCTTTGGCCGGACATCGGTGGACTTCGCGGCCACGACTATGCCTTCTTTCCGGGTCGACCTGAATAATCAGTATGGGTAGCGATGGCCGGACTCGAACCGGCGACACAACGATTATGAGTCGTTTGCTCTACCGCCTGAGCTACACCGCCTTGTGCGCGGTCTGCCGTCGGCGACGCCGCGGCGAGGTTGCCGAGTCGGACACCACCGGCAATCCGGCGAGCCCCCTAACGGAATCGAACCGTTGACCTTTTCCTTACCATGGAAACGCTCTGCCGACTGAGCTAAGGGGGCATGACTACATCCGCTCCGTTGTCACTCTTCGCGACTCCGGGGCGGCGACGTCTTGAAAGAGATTACACACACGCCACGGTGAGTTACAAATCGGCTGGTCAGAGACATTTTTCGGTAGCTGTGAGCGGGCATCCCGGGGAGGCGATCCGCCGTTGCCACCGGCCGTTTCGGGGCCTCCGGGGCGTTCCGGCCCCGCCGAGCCGACCGGGGGCCGGACCTTTCCGGCGCACGACGCGAGCCGAGCGGAGCCGGCCGGCGAGGCGAAAAACACCCGGCGGAGCTCCTAAATCAGAAGAGCCCCGCAAGCGAATTTCTCGCTCGCGGGGCTCTCTGCCGATCTTGTGGCAGGTGTAGGATTCGAACCTACGTAGGCTTTCACCGACAGATTTACAGTCTGCTCCCATTGGCCGCTCGGGCAACCTGCCGTGCCACCGTTGCCGGTGCGTGGAGCAGAATACAACGAACCCCCGTCCGGAATGCAAACCGGCTGGCCAACGCCGTGCCGACGGGGCAGGTGTCGCGTTTCGGGGGGAAGAACTTTCCGGGTAGTGTGCCGACGTCGCCCGTACTCCCGGCCCCGGTGTGTGCCCGGTGGTGCGTGGAGTCGTCGGACCCCATGAGGAACAGGAGCGCAGTGTGGCCGATTCGTCATTCGATGTCGTGAGCAAGGTCGACCGGCAGGAGGTCGACAACGCCCTGCATCAGGCGGAGAAGGAGCTGAACACCCGCTACGACTTCCGTGGCACCGGCGCGACGATCGAGTGGTCCGGCGAGGACAAGATCGTCCTGACCGCTGAGGCCGAGGAGCGCGTCAAGGCGGCGCTCGAGGTCTTCAAGGAGAAGCTGATCCGCCGCGACATCTCGCTCAAGGCGTTCGACGCGGGTGAGCCCGCGGCCTCCGGCAAGACCTACAAGATCACCGGCACGCTGGTGCAGGGCATCGACACCGAGCACGCGAAGAAGATCTCCAAGAAGATCCGCGACGAGGGTCCCAAGGGTGTCAAGGCGCAGATCCAGGGCGACGAACTGCGGGTCAGCAGCAAGAAGCGTGACGACCTGCAGGCGGTCATCGCCCTGCTCAAGGGCGAGGACTTCGGCATCGCCCTGCAGTTCGTCAACTACCGCTAGTCCCCGGGGAGAGCTACCGCGGGCTTGCGGTCCTTCGCTCAGCGGTAGTAGTCGGTGCGGTAGGGATCGCGGCCGCCGCCCGCCAGCGCCTCCAGCCGGGCGATCCGCTCGGCCATCGGCGGGTGGGTGGCGAACAGCCGGGCGGCGCGTTCACCGGCCCGGAACGGATTGGCGATCATCAGGTGCGACTGCGCGGTCAGCCGCGGTTCCGGCGGCAGTGGAGCGGCCTGCACGCCGCGTTCGAGCTTGCGCAGGGCCGAGGCCAGCGCGAGCGGGTCACCGGTCAGTTCCGCGCCGGACTGATCGGCCTCGTACTCGCGCGAGCGCGACACCGCCAGCTTCACCAGGGTGGCGGCGACCGGGCCCAGCAGTGAGACGAGCAGCACACCGATGACATTGCCGCCTTGGCCGTCGCCGTTGTTGTTGCCGCCGAACGCGCCGGCGAAGAACGCGAAGTTGGCCAGGCCCGAGATGACGGCGGCCAGCGCGCCAGCGACCGAGGAGATCAGGATGTCGCGGTTGTAGACGTGCGAGAGTTCGTGGCCCAGCACCGCGCGCAGCTCGCGTTCATCGAGAATGCGCAGGATGCCGCTGGTGCAGCAGACGGCCGCGTGCCTCGGGCTGCGGCCGGTGGCGAAGGCGTTGGGGGCGTTGGTGGGGCTGATGTAGAGCCGGGGCATCGGACGGCGCGCGGTGGTCGCCAGCTCGCGCACGATCCGGTACATCACCGGCGCTTCCAGCTCGCTGACCGGGATCGCCCGCATGGCCTTCAACGCCAGCTTGTCGCTGTTGAAGTACGCCCAGCCGTTCACCGCGACGGCCAGCACGACAGCGAAGATCAGGATCGTGGTGTCGCCGAACATGGCTCCGGCGAACACGATCAGCGCCGAGAGCCCCGCCATGAGGCCGAACGTCTTCAGATCGTTCGCGAATCCGCGCCCGTGCATGTGCCTCCTGCCAGTCCCCCGTTCTTCGCTTCGCCGGCATCTCGGCCGACATGATGGCAACGATCGCCGACGCGCCGGAGTTCCGCGCCGCCGCGTGCCTGGCTCGCCGATGTCCGCTGGTCACGGCAGGATCGACCGCTCAGGCGGACAATGGCGCGCGACCACAGCGGCGGGTGGGGCAAGCGCGCGGCCCGGACGGTGGGAGGCGGCTCAGCCGACCCGTTCGATGGTGTAGCGCACGAGCTGCTCGAGCGCGTCGTTGGCCGGGCCCGCGGGCAGTGCGGCCAGTTCGGTGTAGGCCTGCTCGGCGTAGTCGCGCAGCTTCTGCTTGGCCAGCACCATCCCGCGCGAGCGGGCGAGCAGGTCGATGGCTTCCGCCACCGCCTCGTCGGTCTGCGGCGGCACGGCCAGCAGCTCACGCAACCGGTCGGCCTCGGGGCCGTCCTCGCGCAGCGCATAGAGCACCGGCAGGGTGTGCACGCCCTCGCGCAGGTCGGTGCCCGGCGTCTTGCCGGACTGCTCGGAGGCCGAGGAGATGTCGATGATGTCGTCGGCGATCTGGAAGGCGGTGCCGACCACGTCACCGAGCCGGGCCAGGCGTTCGACGTGTCCGGCGTCCGCGCCGGAGAAGGTACCGCCGAAGCGGCCCGCGGCGGCGATCAGCGAACCGGTCTTCTCCCACACCACCCGCAGGTAGTGCTCGATGGGGTCCTGGGTCTCGCGCGCGCCCATGGTCTCGCGCATCTGGCCGGTGACCAGTTCGGCGAAGGTCTCGGCGATGATGCGCACCGCGTCGGGGCCCAGCGTCGAGGTGAGCCGGGAGGCGTGCGCGAAGAGATAGTCCCCGGCCAGGATCGCGATGTTGTTGCCCCAGCGGGAATTCACGCTCGGTGCGCCGCGGCGCATGGTGGCCTCGTCCATCACGTCGTCGTGGTAGAGGGTGGCCAGGTGCACCAGTTCGACGACGGTGCCCGCGGTGACCAGCGCCGGATCGGTGGGGCGAGGGCCGAGCTGGCCGGTGAGGATGGTGAACAGCGGACGGAACCGCTTGCCGCCGGCCTTGGCCAGATGCAGTGCGGCGTCCTGGAGGAAATCCGCGCCGTCGGAGAGTTCGGCGATCAGCAGCTTCTCGACCTCTTCGAGGCCGTTGCGCACGGTCGCGGCGAGCTCCGCGTCACCGAGTTCCACTCCGGCGACCACCGTGCTCGAGGCACTCTCCGAGCCGCTCACTGCCGATGTGCTCATCTCGTCTCCCAGCGCCGCGTCCGACCCCACGGGTAGAGAACCTAGCGTGTCCCCGCCGCGCGGCCCATGAACACCGCCATTCGGCGGCCTACCGCACACTTTTCCACACGCCGCGCGGGGCTGGTCGTGCGGCGTGCCAGTATGGATCGCATGGGTTCAGCCGATGTCGTGACCGGTCGCGTCCTGCCGGAGCATGTGGAGGTGCTCGTGGTCGGCGCGGGTCCGGCCGGATCGGCAGCCGCGACGTGGGCGGCGCGCGCGGGCCGCGATGTCGCGCTGACCGACGCCGCGGTCTTCCCCAGGGACAAGACCTGCGGTGACGGTCTGACGCCGCGCGCCACCAAGGAATTGGAGCTGCTCGGTCTCGGCGGCTGGCTACGGGCGCACACCGTCAACCACGGCCTGCGGATGACCGGCTTCGGCCGCGAGGCGCTGCTGCCCTGGCCGGGCGGATCGTTCCCCTCCTACGGAAGCGCCGTCCCCCGAACCGAACTCGACGACAAGCTGCGCGAGACGGCGGTGAAATCCGGCGCGCGGATGGTCGAGGGCGCCAAGGCCGTCGAGGTGGTCCGCGACGGCGAGCGGGTGAGCGGGGTGAGCTTCACCGTCGGCGAGCAGACCGTCACCGTCACCTGCGACATCCTGGTGGTGGCCGACGGCGTGCGCTCCCCGATCGGCAAGCAGCTCGGCCGTACCTGGCATCGCCGGTTCGCCTTCGGCACCGCCGCGCGCGCCTACATCCGCTCCGCCCGCAGCGACGACCAGTGGATCACTTCGCATCTGGAATTGCGCGACGCCGACGGTGAGCTGGTGCCCGGCTACGGCTGGGTGTTCCCGCTGGGCAACGGCGAGGTCAATATCGGCGTCGGATCGCTCGCGACCGAGCGGCGGCCTTCGCACGTGGCGCTCAAACCGCTGCTGCGCCACTACACCTCGCAGCGTTTCGAGGAATGGGGTTTCGAGGGCGAACTGCGGGCGGTGGCCTCGGCACTGCTGCCGATGGGCGGCTCGGTGTCGAATGTGGCCGGGCGCAACTGGGTTCTGGTCGGCGACGCGGCGGGGTGTGTGAACCCGCTCAACGGCGAGGGCATCGACTACGGGCTCGAGGGCGGGCACATGCTCGGCCGGATCCTGGACTCCGAGAGTTTCGCCACGCTCGACTTCACGGCGCTGTGGCCGGACCTGCTGCGCGAACGCTACGGCCGCACCTTCTCGGTAGCGCGGCGGATCGCCGGGCTGGCCACCCATCCGCGGATGGTGCCCACCGGCGGGCCGCCGGTTATGCGCTCGAAGTACTTGCAGCGCACCGCTGTTCGAGTGATGGGCAATCTCGTCACCGACGAGGACGTGGATCTGACCGCGCGGGCCTGGCGCACCGCGGGCCGGTTGTCGATGCGCGCGGACGATCTGGTGCCGTTCGGCTGAGCCGCCGACCGGGCCGGACCACCGTCCGAGGGGCCGTCGACCAGCGCTCTCGGGCAGCGCCCGGGCCGAGGGTGCCGCAGGTTCGCGACCAGCTGTACTCGGCGAAACCAGCCCGCGGTCAGCGCGCTGGTTGCTCCCGATGCCCGCGGCCGCTGTCGAGCGGGCCGGTATATCGGGCAGGCAGCGCGTGGGAGGCTGCCCGCCGGCGACGATCGGTTCAGGACGGCGAGCGTTGAGTGCACCATTGTTCGAAGAAGTGGCGCTCGCTGTTCAGCACCCGGTGCAGCAGTTGTTCGGCGAGCGGTTCGATGGCGCGCCCGACCAGCGGCACCTTCACCTCCAGCGTGCCGGTGACCTCGAGTTCACTGCCCTCGGCGGTGGGGCGCAGGCGATGACTGCCGGTCATGGCGGCGGTGATGCCGGTGGTGGCTACCCGGAAGTCGCCTTCGGCTGTCTCACCGGACAGTGCCCGCCAGTTGTCGGTGCGGTCGAAGACGAGGTCGCCGGAGAGCACTTTGCCGACGAGGGCGGGGATCTTGTCCTTCCTGGCCCGTTCGGTCATATGGATGCGAGCGGTGCCCGGTCCGTCGGGGTGCGAGACGTCCAGAGTCGCGGTGGGGGCTTCGGCGAAGCGGGTGCGCCAGGCGTCGCCGCTGGTGAAGGCCCGGTGCAGATCATCGACCGGAACGCTGTACGGCACGGTGAAGCGAATTTTTCGGGACATGGCGGTCACGCTAGCCGAGTGCGTCGGTAGCCTGTGGCCGTGTCGGAAACCAGCCAGTCCGAAAGGCGGACGACCCGGCTGCGGCGATGGCGCGCCGGGGTGCTCGTCGCGGCGACGGCGGTCAGTGTGCTCATGGTGCTGCTGGTGTTCGCGGCGTGGCGCAACGATCACCTGATCTCCTCGGACAAGGTCGTGGCGACCGGCGAAGTGCTCTCGGCGGGCCGGTTGCGTTCGGCGGTGGTGTATGTCACTCCGGACGGCGTGACCCACAATCCGAAGGTCGGCATCCTCTACCCGACCAATCTCACCGCGGGCGAGCGCATCAAGGTCGAATACAGTCGCAGCGATCCCGATCTGGTCCGCGTCGCCGGGCGCGATGTGCGGGTCGCCATCATTCCCGCGCTGTCGGTCATCGTGGTCACCTGGTTGCTGGCGCTGCCGGTGTGGTGGCTGCTGGTGCGCGCGGGGCGGCGCGAGCCCGGAGTTGCCGGGGGCGGGTGAGCGGACAGGTGTTCGCCGGAACTTCGCGCGCCGGTCATGTCGCTGTGACGCGGAGGCGGCGCCGACACGACAGCCTGTCAGGGTGCGCGTAGCCATTGTTTCGGAGTCGTTCCTGCCGAACATGAACGGCGTCGTCAATTCGGTGCTCCAGGTGCTCGATCATCTGGACAGGCACGGCCACGAGGCGCTGGTGATCGCGCCCGACACGGTCCGTGGGCAGCCCGCGGCGCCGTGGGAGCACGGGCGGGTACCGGTGTACCGGGTGCCCGCGGTGATGGCGCCGAAGATCAGCTCGCTGCCGGTGGGGCTGCCGCAGCCGGGGATCACCGGGGTGCTGGCCGATTTCGACGCCGATGTGGTGCATCTGGCCTCGCCGTTCCTGCTCGGCGCGGGCGGGCTGTCCGCGGCGCTGCGGCTGGATCTGCCCACGGTGGCGGTGTATCAGACCGATGTCGCCGGGTTCGCGCGCAGCTACGGTCTCGCACCGGCGAGCAGGGCCGCTTGGGCGTGGACCCGCCGCATCCACCTGCGCGCCACCCGCACCCTCGCCCCCTCCACCGCGGCCGCGGCCGATCTGGCCGCGCACGGCATCCCCCGGGTGCATCGCTGGGGCCGAGGCGTCGACATCGCCCGCTTCACGCCGTCGGCGCGCAGCACCGCGCTGCGGGAGCGGTGGCTGCGCGGTCGGGACCGGCTGGTGGTCGGGTTCGTCGGTCGGCTCGCGCCGGAGAAGCATGTGGAGCGACTGGCGGCGTTGGCCGGGGACCCGCGGATCCGGCTGGTCGTGGTCGGTGGTGGTCCCGAGCGGGAGCGGCTGGGCCGGGTACTGCCCGGCGCGGTGTTCACCGGTGAACTGGGTGGCCACGATCTCGCCGAGGCGTACGCGAGCCTGGACGTGATGGTGCATCCGGGCGAGCACGAGACGTTCTGCCAGGGCGTTCAGGAAGCGCTGGCCGCCGGAATCCCGGTGATCGGCCCGGACGCGGGCGGCCCGCGCGATCTGATCTCACACTGTCGCAACGGATATCTGCTGCCGGTGGACAGATTCGAAGAACTGTTGCCGAGCGCGGTCTCCGCTCTACGCGATCCGTCCCTGCGCAGGCGCTTCGGCGCGGCGGCCCGCAGGTCGGTGCTACGGCGCACCTGGCCCGCGGTCTGCGCGGAGTTGATGGGCCACTACGCCGAGGTCACCGGCATCGACGACCGGCGCAGGCACACCGCCTGACCCGCTCGTCGGCTCGTCGGCTCGTCCGGAGGAAACGCGCACCCGGCGAGACGAATCCGGCTGTCCCGAACTAGGGTCGAGGGGTGGCGAAGACAGAGCAGCAGCGCGAGTCGTTCCGGGCCTCGCTGGACAAGCAACCGCACGAAGTCGCGACGATGTTCGACGGTGTCGCCAAGCGCTACGACCTCACCAATACGGTGATCTCGGCGGGTCAGGATCGCTACTGGCGGTGGGCGACCCGCAAGGCGCTCGACCTGCGGCCCGGCGAGCGGGTGCTGGATCTGGCCGCGGGCACCGGGGTCTCGACCGTCGAATTCGCCAAGTCGGGCGCGTGGTGCGTGGCCACCGACTTCTCCAAGGGCATGCTCGCGGCGGGCAGTTTCCGTCCGGTGCCGATGGTGGCCGGTGACGCGATGGCCCTGCCGTTCGCCGATGAATCCTTCGACGCGGTCGCCATCTCCTACGGCCTGCGCAATGTCTCGGACCCGGATCTGGCGATGCGGGAGATGCTGCGGGTGACCAAGCCCGGCGGCCGGCTGGTGATCGCCGAGTTCTCCACGCCGGTCCTGCCGCTGTTCCGCACCGTCTACATGGAGTACCTGATGAAGGCGCTGCCCCGGGTGGCGCGCGCGGTCAGCAGCAATCCGGACGCCTACGTCTACCTCGCCGAATCCATCCGGGCCTGGCCGAACCAGCGTCAGTTCGCCATGCGGATGGCCGAGGCGGGCTGGTCGGAGGTGAAGTGGCGCAATCTGAGCGGCGGTGTGGTCGCCCTCCATCGGGGTTACAAGCTCGGCTGACCCGCCCCTCCCCGCTCTGCACACCGTTCGGCACCACGCCTACCAGCTCGAACGGGGTGACGCAGGTGATATCGGACACACCTCACAGCCGCGATCCGGCGCGGTGAGGTGGATTGTCATCTGTCGCTAACGCGGGGTAAATCCGGCGCAATCGGAGATCCGCATGATCGAGGGCATGTCGGACGCATCCATCGACCCCACACCGGGTACCGCCCGAACGGCGTGCTCGTACTGTGGCGTGGGGTGCGGAATCACTGTGCAGACCTCGCCCGGCGTGACCGGCGCCCCGGTGATCGCCAAGGTCGCCGGGGACAAACTGCATCCCGCCAACGCGGGGCGGCTGTGCACCAAGGGCGCGACCCACCTCGAACTCACCCGGGCGCCGGGCCGGATGGAATCGGCCTACCGCCGTCCGCAGCGCGACCAGGTGCCGGTCCCGATCCCGGTCGACGAGGCGGTGCGCGAGGCCGCCGACCGGTTGCGGGCCGTCCTCGACGAGCACGGGCCGGACGCGATCGCGCTCTACGTCTCGGGGCAGATGTCGCTGGAGGCGCAGTACCTGGCGACGAAACTGGCGAAAGGCTTCGTGCGCACCAAGCACATCGAGGCGAACTCGCGGCTGTGCATGGCCAGTGCGGGCACCGGCTACAAGCAGTCCCTCGGCGCGGACGGCCCGCCCGGCTCCTACGACGATCTCGACCACGCCGATGTGTTCTTCGTCATCGGCGCGAACATGGCCGACTGCCATCCGATCCTGTTCCTGCGCATGGCCGACCGGTTGAAGGCGGGCGCGAAGCTGATCGTGGCCGACCCGCGCCGCACCGACACCGCCGCCAGGGCCGACCTGTTCCTGCAACTGCGTCCGGGCACCGACCTGGCGCTGTTGAACGGCCTGCTGCATCTGCTGGTGGCCGAGGGCGCGATCGACGAGCAGTTCATCGCCGAGCACACCGAGGGCTGGGACCCGATGCCGGAGTTCCTGGCCGACTACCCGCCCGAGGTGGTCGCCGAGATCACCGGCCTGGCGGAGTCCGACATCCGGACCGCGGCCCGCTGGATCGGCGAGGCGGGTGAGTGGATGACGCTGTGGACGATGGGGCTCAACCAGTCCACCCACGGCACCTGGAGCACCAACGCGATCTGCAATCTGCATCTGGCGACCGGAGCGATCTGCCGGACCGGGTCGGGGCCGTTCTCGCTGACCGGTCAGCCCAATGCGATGGGCGGGCGCGAAATGGGCTACATGGGACCGGGACTGCCCGGTCAGCGCTCGTTGCTCTCGGCGGCGGACCGGGCCTTCGTGGAGACCGCGTGGGGCCTCGAGCCGGGCACGCTGCGCACCGAGGCCGGACCGGGCACCATCGAGATGTTCCGGGGCATGGCCGAGGGCGAGATCAAGGCGGCCTGGATCATCTGCACGAATCCGGTGGCCTCGGTGTCCAACCGCAAGACGGTGATCGCCGGTCTGGAGGCCGCCGAACTGGTGATCGTCCAGGATGTCTACACCGACACCGCCACCAACGCCTACGCCGATCTGCTGTTGCCTGCCACGCTGTGGGCCGAGTCCGACGCGGTGATGGTCAATTCCGAGCGCAATGTCACCTTGATGCGGCGCTGCGTGGACCCGGTGGGCGACGCCCGCCCGGACTGGCAGCTGATCGCCCAGGTCGCCGCCGCCATGGGCTTCCCCGGCTTCGACTACGCCTCCAGCGCCGAGATCTTCGACGAGATCGTCTCCTTCGCCAATCCCGGCACCGGGTACGACCTGCGCGGCATGAGCTACGACGCGCTGGCCGAGGGGCCGATGCAGTGGCCGTGCCCGGACCCGGCGCAACGGCGCAACCCGATCCGCTATCGCAACGACGGCGTCAGCCAGGACCTGTTCACCGACGCCGGAGGCCACCGCCCCGCACTGGCCTTCCCCACCCCGAGCAGGCGCGCCGCGTTCTTCGCCCGCCCGCACATGGAGCCGGCCGAACTGCCCGACGACGACTATCCCTTCGTGCTCAATACCGGCCGCCTGCAACACCAATGGCACACCATGACCAAGACCGGTCGTGTCGCCAAGCTCACCAGGCTCGACGCCGCGCCGTTCGTGGAGGTGCATCCCCAGGACGCCGAACGGCTCGACGTGCGCGCCGGGGACCACCTCGAGATCGCCTCCCGCCGCGGCCGGGCTGTGCTCCCTGTCCGCGTCAGCGACCGGGTGCGGCCCGGTGACTGCTTCGCGCCCTTCCACTGGAACGACGAGCAGGGCGAGTACCTGACCATCAACGCGGTGACCAACGACGCGGTCGACCCGCAGTCGCTGCAACCGGAGTTCAAGCAGTGCGCGGTGTCCCTGCGCCGGGTCGCGCCGATGCCGCGTGCCGGTGACGGGCAGGCGGACACGCGACAGCGAGCGGCTGCCGATCACGAGGGCGGTCCCGGCGGGGCCGGACCGCATCCGCTGGCGGCCGCGCTCGGCCTGGACACCGTGGTCGCACCGACGCTGTCCGAACTCGAACGCGTCTATCTGGGCGGGTTTCTGGCGGCGCTGCAGACGATTCCGGTCACGGGAACGCCCGTGCTGCCGCAAGCCGCGCCGATCTCCGGATCTCGGCGGGTGTGGGTCGACGGGCTACTGGCAGGCATGTACTCACGCGGCCTCGCCGTGGCCGAGCCCAGGGCCGACACGGAAGGCTCGGCGGGCACGGAGACCGAACCCACCGCCGCGCTGCCCGCGCCGGTCACCGTGCTGTGGGCCTCGCAGACCGGTACGGCCGAGGAGATCGCCGCCGAGATCGCCGAGCGGCTGGCCGCCGAGGGATTCGCGCCGCGACTGCTGGACATGGACTCCTGCGCACTCGACGCGCTCACCGGCGACGTGCTGATCATCAGCAGCACCTTCGGCGACGGCGGGCCGCCGGACAACGGCGTGGACTTCTGGGAACGCCTGTCGGACTCCGCCGTCCGCTTCCCCGGCCTTCGCTACGCGGTCTTCGCGCTCGGCGACTCGTCCTACGACGACTTCTGCGGCCACGGACGCAAACTCGACGTTCTGCTCGCCGAACGGGGCGCACGGAGACTGCTCGAGCGCGTCGATTCCGAGCCCGATCACCAGGAACTCGCCGAAGCCTGGCTCGACGAGGTCGTCCTCGCCCTGCGCGGATCTCCGGGCGCCCCGGCGACTTTCGCCGGGGCAACGACTCCCGGTGGAGCCGCGCTCCGCGACACGGCCCCCGCAGGAGCCGATCATCGCGGCAGAACCGCGGGCCACGGCGCTCTCGGCGGCACGAGTGCCGGTGCGGGGCGCAACGCCGACCCGGCCGGAGCCTCGGCCTCCGCTCCCGCAGGCAGCGGCTCGACCATGCTGCTCACCAAGCCCGGCGGGCGGGCCGCGCTGTTCACCCGGAACGCGCCGGTCATCGCGCCGCTGGTGCGCAACGAGACGCTCACGCATCCGGATTCGGTCAAGGAGGTCAGGCGGTTCGGCTTCGATCTGCGCGGGCTCGGCGTGGAGTACGAGGTGGGCGATTCGCTGGGCGTCTGGCCGTCGAACTGTCCCGATCTGGTCGAGGAATGGCTGTCGGTGACCGGGTTGGACGGGCGGCGGACCGTGGCGATCGACGAGCGCGAGATGCCGCTGGCCGAGGCGTTGCGCACCCACTACGACATCACCAGGGTGGGCTCGGATCTGCTGGATTTCGTGGCCAGGCACAATCCGAACCAGCAGCTCGCCAAGCTGCTGCGCCGGGACAACCGCAACGAGCTGGAGAGCTTCCTGTGGGACCGGCAGGCGGTGGACGTGCTGCGCGCGTTCCCGGTGCACGCGGATCTGATCGAATGGCTGGGCGCCCTGAAGAAGCTGCAGCCGCGCCAGTATTCGATCTCGTCGAGCCCGCTGGTCGATCCGCACGAGGTACAGCTGACCGTCGGCGTGGTGCGCTACGGGGACCACGATCGCCGCGGCGGGGTGTCCTCGACATTCCTCGCCGACCGCGCGGGTACCGAGGTGCCGATCTATCTGCAACGCACCCCGCACTTCCGCCCGCCCGCGGACCCCGCCGCGCCGATGATCATGGTCGGTCCCGGCACCGGCATCGCCCCGTTCCGCGGCTTCCTGCACGAACGCCGCGCGCTCGGCGCGACCGGCCGCAACTGGCTGTTCTTCGGCGACCAGCACGCCGCGCAGAACTTCTACTACCGCGGCGAACTCGAGGACATGTTCCGCACCGGCTTCCTGACCCGCCTCGACCTGGCCTTCTCCCGCGATCAGCGGGAGCGGGTCTACGTCCAGCACCGGATGATCGAGCACGGTGCGGAACTGTGGTCCTGGCTTCGCGACGGCGCCTACTTCTATGTCTGTGGTGACGCCGCGCGGATGGCCAAGGACGTGGACGACACCCTGCTCGCGCTGGCCAGGATCCACGGCAAGCTCGACGAGCAGGGCGCGATCGCCTTCCGTAAACAGCTCGTCGCGGAGAAGCGCTACGTCCGCGATGTGTATTGAGTCGCGTTATACGGCAGGCGGATTGATCCGGGTGAAATCCGGGAGACGGTAGTAGGGGTAGTACGGGTACGGCGGTGTGGTGGCGCTCGCCTTGTCCAGGCGGGCGATCTGCTCGTCGTCCAGACGCCAGCCGACCGCGCCCAGATTCTGGCGCAGCTGTTCCTCGTTGCGGGCGCCGACGAGGACGGAGGAGACCGTCGGGCGGGTCAGCAACCAGTTCAGCGCGATCTGCGCGACGGTGCGGCCGGTCTCGGCGGCGATCTCGTCGAGCACATCGACCACCCGGTAGAGCAGTTCGTCCTCGACGGGCGGCCCGGCCTCGGCGGTGCTGTGCAGCCTGCTGCCCGCGGGCAGCGGTGCGCCGCGACGGATCTTGCCGGTGAGCCGCCCCCAGCCCAGCGGGCTCCACACCACCGCGCCGACGCCCTGATCGCGTCCGAGCGGCATGAGTTCCCACTCGTAGTCCCGGCCGACCAGCGAGTAGTACACCTGGTGGGCGACGTAGCGCGGCAGCCCGTGTTCCTCGGCGGCGGCAAGCGATTTCATCAGCTGCCATCCGGCGAAGTTGGACGCGCCGACGTAGCGGATCTTGCCCGCTCGCACCAGATCTCCGAGGGTGGCAAGCACTTCGGCGACGGGGGTGTGCGCGTCGAAGGCGTGCAGCTGGAACAGATCGATGTGATCGACGCCGAGCCTGCGCAGCGAGCCCTCGACCGCGGCGATCAGACGGGCCCGGCCCGAACCCGACTCGTTGGGACCGGGGCCGGTGGGCAAGCCGGCCTTGGTCGAGATGAGCAGCCGGTCCCTGCGGCCTTTGACGGCCGCGCCCAGCACCTCCTCGGACGCGCCGTCGGAGTACACGTCGGCGCTGTCGAACATGGTCAGACCGGCCTCCAGGCAGATGTCGACCATGCGCCTGGCCTGTGCCACGTCGACATCGCCCCACGCGCCGAACAACTCGCCGCGGCCGCCGAAGGTGCCCGCGCCGAAGCTCAGAGCGGGCACCTCGAGCCCGGAGACACCCAGTCGCCGATACTCCATGATCCCTCCTAAAGGGATTATAGTTCCGTTAACAACGACGACTGTACGCCCTGATGGCTATAAATGGAACTGGAGTCCCGTTATGACCAAGCCAGCGCAGACCGAGGATGACCGCTCCCCCGGCTCGGTGCGCCCGGGCGGCCGCACCGCCCGGGTGCGGGCCGAGGTGCTGCGGGCGGCCGGCGATCTGCTGGCCGAGCGCGGTTTCGCCGGCCTGGATCTGACCGATGTCGCCGCACGAGCCGGTGTGGGCAAGACGACCGTCTACCGGCGCTGGGGCACCCCGACCGCGGTGGTCGCCGACCTGCTCGAGGACATGGCCGAACAGTCGGTGCCGCGCGCGGATACCGGCTCACTGCGTGGCGATCTCACCGAGAACGCGCGCCTGATCGCGCGCACCCTCACCGATCCCCGGCAAGGCAGGCTGTTCCGCGCCGTCATCGCCGCCGCCACCTGCGACCCCGAAGCCGAGACCGCCCTGCACCGCTTCTACGACATCCGACTGCGCGAGTGGGGGGCGTGCGTGACCGATGCCGTCGAGCGCGGGGAGGCGCCGAGCGGCACCGATCCGCGCGCCGTGTTCTCCTCGGTCGCCGCGCCGCTGTACTACCGGCTGCTCGCCAGCGGAGACCCCATCGACGACGCGGCGGCGGTGGTGGCCGCCGAAGCGGTGATCGCCGCGATCGAGGCGGGAGTGTTCGTCGTCTCGTGAGCGACCGGTACGGGAGCAGCCGCCGCCTACCAGGTCGACAGTGCGACAGCGGCGGCGGCGGCCGAACCACCGGAGCGCCGACCACGGCCGTCGCTACAGAACCCGTCCGCGGCGCGTGTCGATCGGCGTGAATTCACCCGGCCCACTCCGGGTCGCGGCCGGTGAGGCCGAGTACCCGGTGCAGGGGCGGGGCGGCGTGCGAGACCGCGACGGAGGGACCGAACAGGCCGGGCACGCCCTCGGGCGGAGTGCCGCTGAGCATCTCCAGCAGCACCTCGATGTGGGCGTCCGCGCAGTCGAACGGCTGACCGGTCGCGCGAGCGAGATCCCAGCCGTGCACGACCAGTTCGTCGAGCGCCACCGTGGCCATGACGGGGGCGGCTTCGCGCACACCGCCCGCCTCGGTCTCGCCGTCCCATGCCTCCGGTGCGCGCCACGCATCGGTCAGCGCCCGCAGGCGCTCGGCGATGCGCGGACGCCAGTCCGGCGGCAGGTCGGGCAGCGCCGCGAGGTCGGGGGCCTGTGAGCGGCCGAGGGATTCCTTGGTGGCCGCCTGCCGGAATGCCTCGGCCAGACCGAGGACATGCACGAGCAGGGTGCGCACCGAGGTGTCCGCGCAGGGGGTGTCGGCGTCGAGTTGGTCTTCGCGTATTCCGGCCACCACTTTCTCGAGGGTGCTCGTGGCGGGTTCCATGTCGAAACGGGGCTGCATGTAGTCCTTCCAGGATGGGCGGGTCGAAGTCGGGCTCGCAATGCAGACGATGCGAACGGCCGGAAGTCATCGCCGGAACGACATCGACGCGACCGATCTCGCGGCTGCGTCGAACGATCGAGAGCGGGTAACACCGACTTCGGGCATGATCGGGGAAGGCAATTCTCGAAGTGCACGAGCGGAGAGGAGCGCACGATGGTCGATCGCAGCGCGTTCGATGCGGCGGACGAGGTGTCCGAGCCGGATCTCGTCGATCAGACGACACCGGCGGACTACCAGGAACCCGACGACCCCGAGGTGACCGCGCAGGATCCGCCGCCGGAAGCGGACCCGCGCGCCGGATGGGACGCCGACCCGGCCGATGTCGTCGACCAGTTCCTCGCCGTCCCGATCGACGACGAGGACATCGAGGAGATCTGACCGGGCAGCGTGACAGCGGCCCGGAGACGGGCTCCGGCTTGCTCAGCCGGCGATCTTGCTCCGCACGGTGGCGTGCAGTTCGCGCAGGCTGGAGCGCTCGGTGACGACCTCGAGCACCCGCAGGCCGTGGGCGTTGCCGGTGAGTTCGGCGGCCAGCTCGGCCGGGTCGACCTGGCGGTGCGGGATGCGGTAGGCCGCGCACAGCGCGGCGAGGTCCATGCCGTGCGGGGTGCCGAAGACCCGCTCGAACACGCCCGCGTACTGCGGGTCGCCCTGCTCGAGCAGTTCGAAGATGCCGCCGCCGTCGTCGTTGGCGACCACGATGGTCAGATCGGCCGGACGCGGTTCGCCCCGCCCGATCAACAGGCCCGAGGCATCGTGCAGGAAGGTCAGGTCGCCGATCAGGGCGATGGTTCGGCCCTCGTGCGCGAGAGCCGCGCCGACCGCCGTCGAGACGGTGCCGTCGATGCCCGCCACACCGCGGTTGGACAGCACCCGCACGCCGGGACGCGGCGTGGAGACCAGGGCGGCGTCGCGCACCGGATTCGAGGCGCCGAGCAACAGCTGATCGCCCTCGCGCAGCGCGTCCATCACCACGGCGGCCACGTGCAGGCCGGTCGGCTTCGGATGCCCGGCCAGCTCGGTGCGCACCGCTCGCTCGGCGGTGGCGCTCAGGTCGGCGCAGTGCCCTAGCCATTCCGGGCGCGGCGCGCCGGAGGTCACCGCGCGGGTGCCGGTGCCGACCACATTGCCGGAGACATCGGGCCAGCGCGGGCCGGTGGTCAGGGCGTAGACCGTGACGTCGGGATCGGCGAGCAGTCGCGACACCTGGCGATGCAGGGTCGGGCGGCCGGTGATGATCGCCTGGCGCGGCTTCAGCAGCGGCAGCGCCAGCGGATGCAGGGCCGGGCCGTGCATGGGGGCGGTCGGTTCGGCGACGGTGGGCAGTTGCGCCAGTTCGGGGCGCGGGCCCGCGCCGTGCCCGGAGACCACCACGGTGTCGATGCTCAGATCGATCTCGAGCGGCACGTCCAGCGTCGCGTACTGGGTGGCCGTCCACGGCGTGCCGCCCGGGCGGCCCGCGGGCTCGGATTCGCCCGCGGCGAGATCGGGGACCAGCGGTTCGCGCAGCGGAATGTCGAAGTGCACCGGCCCGGCATTGCCCGAACGGGTGCCGCGCGCGGCGGCCAGCACCCGGCAGACCGAGGATCGCCACACGCTGTTCTGCTGTTCGTAGGTGCCCGCCCCCGCGCCGTCGGCTTCGGCGATACCGAGGCTGACCGTGGCGCGCACCTGGCTGCCGAACAGGCCGAGCTGTTCGATGGTCTGGTTGGCGCCGGTGCCGAGCATCTCGTAGGGCCGGTTGGCGCTCAGGACGATCAACGGCACCCGCGCGTAATTGGCTTCCAGCACAGCCGGTCCGAGATTGGCCACCGCGGTGCCCGAGGTCATCACCACCGGGACCGGCGCGCCGGCCGAGATCGCCAGGCCGATCGCCAGGAATCCAGCGGTCCGTTCGTCGATGCGCATGTGCAGGCGCAGCCGCCCGGCCGCGTCGGCGGCCTGCAGCGCGAAGGCCAGCGGGGCATTGCGCGAGCCGGGGCACAGCACCACGTCACGGACGCCGCCGCGCACCAACTCGTCGACGACAACCCTGGCCTGCGCAGTGGACGGATTCACCTCACCAGCCTGTCAGATGCCGACGCTCTCGGCTCGGTCGGCCTGATCACAACCGGCACCCTGGCACCACCGGCGCCGATCACCGCCTGCTTCCGGTGACGAACCACCGGGAAACGCGTCGAGGTGGCGACGCGAGTCGCGTCGCCACCTCGCTCGGGAGCGTCGGCTCAGTTGGCGTGCTTCTGCACCAGGTTGCCGACCCGGGGCAGCGCCTCGATGACGTTCTTCTTCGCCGAGGAACGCAGCGAGTTGTACACCTTCTGCAGGGCCGGACGGCTGGACGACTCGGCGCGCGCGTCGGTCACGGCCAGCAGCGACTCGGCGACCGCGTCGGACTTGGCGACGAGCAGGTCGGCGAAGGTGCCGGTGCCCGCGGCCTGGTACTCCGCCCAGTAGGGCTGCAGCTGCTCGAGCAGCTTGGGCGCCAACGACTCCAGGGCGTCGGGCACGATCGACGGGCCGATCTTGTTCACGGCCGCGTAGCCGCCCTTGACGGCCAGGCCCGACGCGCCACCCTTGTCCGACACCTCAGCGTCCAGAACCTCCTTGGCTTCGGCAAGGAAGGCCGAGCGCTTCGTGTCGTCGAGCAGGGATTCAGACAGTGCTGCAACCACTTTGAGGGTCCTCCGAATAGATGTCGATGAACGAGCGCACGCCACTATACGCACAGGCGCGCCCGCGCACGCTACGGAAGTCCGGCTATCGGCTCGCAGCCTGGTCGATCAGGGCTGCCAGGGCAGCAGCTGAACCATCAATCCTTCGGCGTCGGCAAGCACTTCGCCCTGCTCGTCGCGCAATTCCGCGGTGACGAACGTCTTTCGGCCCTCGATGCGATCCGCGCGACCGGTGACGGTCAGCTGCGTCTCGAGCGGAGTCACCTTGCGGTAGTTGACGTGCAGGTACGCGGTCCGGCTGATCGGCCTGCCCGCGTAGTGCACGATCATCCCGAACAGATCGTCGAACAGCAGCGGCAGCACACCGCCGTGCGCGGCGCCGTTGCCGCCCAGGTGGTATCGGCGGAACACACCGGTGGTGGTGATGCCGTCCGGGCCCGCTTCGACCACGGTCCACGGCAGCATCAGCAAACTGCCGCGACCGGGCAGTTCGACCGAGCGGCCCGCGGGCGAATGCCCTTCGGGCGCACGGTAGGGCTCGAGCAGGTCGATCAGCTCGCGGGCCTTGCCGAGCGCGGCGCCGTAGACCTCGTCGGGGGCGTCGGCGGAGACGGCCAGGTCCTGCAGCGTCCGCATGGCTTCCACGAACGGGCCGAACTCCGGGCCGGGCGATGCGGGGGCGATCTTGGGGAATCCGCCGTGCGATTCGTAGCGGTCCGGATCGATCGCACTGGTGTCGATGCGGCGCGTGCTCGTGGCCACACCGCTCCCTGCTGCCGCGTCATCGGGAACAGGTGTCACTTCCTCGCTCATACCTGCACGGTATCGCGTGGCTTTACACCGTCAAGTCGACGGGTCGGTACCGCCGGTGACCGTGGCGCGAGCCGCGTCACGTCGGGCCGGGGCGATAATCACCGGCGTGACTTTCGATCCCAAGCTGTGGCGACCGGTCCCCGGATTCGAGAACCTGACCGACATCACCTACCACCGGCACATCGAGCAGGGCACCGTGCGTGTGGCGTTCGACCGGCCGGAGGTGCGCAACGCGTTCCGTCCGCACACCGTCGACGAGCTCTACCGGGCGCTCGACCACGCGCGGATGACCTCCGACGTCGGCGCGGTGCTGCTCACCGGCAACGGCCCCAGCCCGAAGGACGGCGGCTGGGCGTTCTGCTCCGGCGGCGACCAGCGCATCCGCGGGCGCAGCGGCTACCAGTACGCCGACGGCGAGACCGCCGACACGGTGGATCCGGCGCGAGCGGGCCGGCTGCACATCCTCGAGGTGCAGCGGCTGATCCGGTTCATGCCCAAGGTGGTGATCGCCCTGGTCAACGGCTGGGCGGCGGGCGGCGGGCACAGCCTGCACGTGGTGTGCGACCTGACCCTGGCCAGCCGCGAGCACGCCCGCTTCAAGCAGACCGACGCCGACGTGGGCAGCTTCGACGGCGGCTACGGCAGCGCCTACCTGGCCAAGATGGTGGGCCAGAAGTTCGCCCGCGAGATCTTCTTCCTCGGCCGCCCCTACACTGCCGAGGAGATGCACCAGATGGGCGCGGTCAACAAAGTGGTCGACCACGACCGGCTCGAAATCGAGGCGCTGGAGTGGACCGCCGACATCAACGGCAAGTCGCCGCAGGCCCAGCGCATGCTCAAGTACGCGTTCAACCTGCTCGACGACGGCCTGGTGGGTCAGCAACTGTTCGCGGGCGAGGCCACCCGGATGGCGTACATGACCGACGAGGCCGTCGAGGGACGCGACTCCTTCCTGGAGAAGCGCGCCCCCGACTGGACGCCCTACCCGTGGTACTTCTGAGAAGGGACATCCCGTCATGGACATCCTCGGCAGCCGAGTGATCCTGCGACCGCGTGACTACCAGGCCACCCTGGCCTTCTACCGCGACGGGCTGGGCCTGGCCGTGGCCAGGGAGTACCCGGGCGGCACGGTGTTCTTCGCGGGGCAGTCGCTCATCGAGGTGGCCGCCCACGGCGGCTCCGGCGAGGCGAGCACCTTCGACGGCGCACTCTGGTTGCAGGTCCGCGACGTCCAGGACGCGGCGGCCGAACTGGCGACCAAGGGCATCGTGATCGACCGCGCGCCGAAACAGGAGCCGTGGGGACTGATCGAGATGTGGACCAAAGACCCCGATGGAGTGCCGATAGTCCTGGTCCAGATTCCGGCCGAGCATCCGCTCCGGCGGGATTCGCGCAGGTCACAGAACTGACCGGGGCCCGGCGGGCGGGCCGGGACGCGGGCATCGAGTTGCCTTTCGCCCACCCGCCGGGGACGATTACACCCGTAGCGGCTCCCGGCCGTCGATGCCCGGGGCCCGTCAGTCCCGTCTGCCGAGTGAATCGCAGTCCCGATGTCCGGCCCAGCGCACCCCCTGTCCCCGAGGCCCACCCGTTCCGCGTGCGGGCCCGCCGACATGACACCATCCCTATCGTGAGGCCCTGCTGCGAGCGAACCATGAGCTGGAACGAGGTCGCGTCGTGAGCAACACCCTGCGAACACTGCCCATGCCCACGGGCTCGGGCGTCGTCGAGGTGCTCCCGCATCTGCGTGAGGCGCTCGAAGGTGAGCACGGTCCCGCCTGGCTGCCGGTTCCCACCTCCGACCGCCGGGAAGCGCGCAGGCTCGCCGACGCGCTCGCCCCCGGCGAGCCGATCGACGACGACGTCGCGCTGGTGGTCACCACCTCCGGCACCACCGGCGTGCCCAAGGGCGCGATGCTCAGCGCATCGGCGCTGCGGGCCAGCGGCACCGCCACCCACGAGCGGCTCGGCGGTCCGGGCACCTGGCTGTTGGCCCTGCCCAGCCACCACATCGCCGGTCTGCAGGTGCTGTTGCGCAGCATCCTGGCCGGCACCGAACCCGCCGTGCTCGACGTGTCCGGCGGGTTCCTGCCCGAAGCGCTGGCCGGCGCGATCTCCGGGATGCGCGGCGAGCGCCGCTATACCGCGCTGGTTCCCACCCAGCTGATCAAGGCCCTGGACGAACCCGACGCCGCCGCCGCGCTCGCCGACTTGGACGCGGTGCTCGTCGGCGGCGCCGCCACCCCCGCGCCGGTCTACGAGCGGGCCCGATCGATGGGCATCAACGCGGTGCGCACCTACGGCATGAGCGAGACCTGCGGCGGCTGCGTCTACGACGGAGTCCCGCTGACGGGCGTCGAGGTCCGCGTCGAGGACGGCCGGGTGGTGCTCGGTGGACCGATGATCGCCCGCGGCTACCGCGGTCAGCCCGACCATCCCGCGTTCGCCGAACCCGGCTGGTTCCGCACCGACGACGCGGGCAGCTTCGACAACGGCGTACTGCGGGTGACCGGCCGGCTCGACGAAGCCATTCTCACCGGCGGCCTGCTGGTCATTCCCCAGGTCGTCGAGGACGTGCTCGTCACCCATCCGTCGATCAGCGAGTGCGCGGTCCTCGGCCTGCCCGACGAGCGACTCGGCCAGCGGGTCGCGGTGGCCGTCGTGCCCGCCGCGGGCGCGACGCCGACGCTGGAGGATTTGCGGGTGCATGTGGAGCGCGAACTCGACCCCACCTCCGCCCCGCGCGAACTCGCCATCGTCGACGAACTGCCGCTGCACGGCCCCGGGAAGCCGAACCGGAACAAACTGCGCGAACTGCTGACGGCTCGGTCCGCCACCTGACCCCGTGCCGGGCCGTCGCGGAAGACCGGGCGAGCGGGCGCATTAGGCTGCCCGCATGGCCACAGCAGCGCAATGGATCGAGGGGGCGCGGCCGCGCACCCTGCCGAACGCGATCGCCCCGGTGATCGCGGGCACCGGAGCCGCCGCCGCGCTCGACGCCGTCGTCTGGTGGAAAGCCGTTGTCGCGCTCCTGCTCTCGGTGGCGTTGATCCTCGGGGTGAACTACGCCAACGACTACTCCGACGGCGTGCGCGGCACCGACGACGATCGCGTCGGTCCGCTGCGGTTGGTCGGCTCCGGGCTTGCCTCTCCCACCGCGGTCAAGACCGCCGCGATCGGCTGCTTGGCCCTCGGCGCGGTCCTGGGTCTGGTGCTCGTGTTCAGCACCGCCTGGTGGCTGCTGTTGATCGGCGCGGCCTGCCTGGCGGGCGCCTGGTTCTACACCGGCGGCGGCAAGCCCTACGGCTACAGCGGATTCGGCGAGGTGGCCGTGTTCGTGTTCTTCGGCCTGGTCGCCGTGCTGGGCACCCAGTTCGTGCAGGCCGAGCGGATCGACTGGGTGGGCACGGCGCTCGCGGTCGGGGTCGGCTCGTTCTCCAGTGCCGTGCTGGTGGCGAACAACCTGCGCGACATCCCGACCGACACCGCCACCGGCAAGATCACCCTGGCGGTCACCCTCGGCGACGCCCGCACCCGCACACTGCATCTCGTGCTGCTGACGGTGCCGTTCCTGCTCACCCTGGCACTGGCCCTGCACACGCCGTGGGCACTGGCCGGCCTGCTGGCCGCGCCGCTCGCGGTGCGGGCCAACGCCCCGGTGCGCGGCGGCGGCAACGGGCTCGAACTGATTCCGGCCCTGCGGGATTCCGGCTTGGCGCTGCTGGCCTGGTCGATCCTCTGCGCGGTCGCGCTCGGGCTGGGCTGAGCCGTTCCGGAGTCCGCGGCGCCACTACGCGACCGGCGCCACCACACATCCGGCACCACCGCGCAGTCGGCGCACCTCGGATACGGCGCCACATTCCGCGCGAGCGACTGTGGCCGCGCCGTACTCGGCGGAGCTCAGTCCCCGTCCGGAACCAGCACGCCGAGCACCCAGTTCACCAGCGAGATGATGATGCCGCCGAAGACCGCCGCCCAGAAGCCGGTGACCTCCAAGCCGTAACCACCGGTGTCGACCACGTCGGTGAGCGCCGCGGTCAGCCACAGCATCAGGGCGTTGATGACCAGCAGGAACAACCCGAGGGTCAGCAGGATCAGCGGCAGCGCCAGCAGCTGCACGATCGGCTTGACCAGGGCATTGACCAGGGTGAACAGGGCGGCGATGGCCAGCACGACGACGATCTTCGCCCCCGTCCCGGCATCGTCGGGACTGAGGATATCGATACCGCTCACCCACGCCGCCGCCAGCCAGATGGCCACCGCGTTGATGATCAGTCGGATCACAAGCTGCATGCGCCCATGCTAAGCGGCACAGGCCTGTTCGCGCGGGTCTCGCGCGCAGACGGCCGGAAGCCGCTCAGGCCGCGCGGCCGGCGTCGAGCAGCACGTGCACCCGCGGGCGCAGATCCTCGACGATGCCCGCGCCGCCGAACAATCGCACCGTGGCCGGGTTCGGGGCGCGCAGCACGGCCAGCAGCATGTGCCCGGATTCGATGCTCTTGTCCTTGCGCGCCAGCGCCTCTCGTAAGGACAATTCGAGCACCTTCTTCGCCTCGCGGGTGAACGGGACGTGCCCGCCGCTGCGGTCGCGACCGAACAGTCCGCGCCGTTGCTGCGGCTCGGCGCGGTCGAGCGCGTCCGCGCCGAAGCTCGCTTCCAGCGATTCGCGCACCGCGTCGAGGTCGATGCCGATCGAGCGCAACGCCTCTGCGTCCTCGGGCCCCAGCGGCGCACCCGCGCCTGCCTCCGCGAGCGCCCGCCGCGCGCTCTCGTGGGTGAGCCCGGCGCTGTCGGCCACCAGCGCCGACAGGCCCGGTTCGGCGTGTGCGAGCAGGCCGAGCAGCACGTGCTCGACGTCGATGCGAGGCGAGCGCAGTTCGCGGGCCTCTTCCTGCGCCGCGACCACGGCCGTCCGCGCCGATCGGCTGAATCGTTCGAACATCACTTGCCGCCTTTCCGGTTGTGCTTCTGGTGCACCGCTTGCTTGCTGACCTCGAGCGCGTCGGCGATGGCCTGCCAGGACCAGCCCTGGTCCCTGGCGTTTCGCACCTGAATCGCCTCCAAACGCTCGAGCAGCCTGCGCAGTGCGCGGACCGCGCGCAGCCCGATCTCGGGATCGGGGCTGCCCGCCGCGGCCGCCAGAGTTGTCGCTTCGGTCATGGCGTCAATTTTGATTGACACTCTCGGCGCTTGTCAACAAAAATTGACGAACTCGGCGAAAGGGGCTGCTCGGAGGTACAACACAGCATCGGCTGCGGAGAAGCGCGGGCCGGAATCCACGCGCCGAGAAGGGGTCAGCCGTTCCAGATCCCGGTGCTGTGGAACTCATCGATGACGGCGGTCGGCTCGGTCAGATCCCAGCCTTGCGCCGCCACCCAGTCGTCGTCGAAATAGGTGTCGGCGTAGCGATCGCCGCCGTCGCACAGCACGGTGACCACGCTGCCGCTGCGGCCTCGCGCCAGCATCTCGCCGATCAGGTGGAACACCCCCCACAGGTTCGTGCCCGTCGAGGCGCCGATCCGCCTGCCGAGCACCCGGCCGCCGTAGCGCATGGCCGCGATCGAGGCGGCGTCGGGCACCTCGATCATCCGGTCGACCACCTGACCGACGAACGACGGTTCCACCCGCGGCCTGCCGATGCCCTCGATGTGTGAGGGCATGCCGGTCTGGTAGCCGGCGTCGCCGGTCTCGTAGCCGCCGTAGAACGCGGAGTTCTCCGGGTCGACCACGGCGAGCCTCGTCGCATGCCTGCGGTAGCGGATGTAGCGGCCGATGGTGGCGCTGGTGCCGCCGGTTCCCGCGCCCATCACGATCCACTCCGGCACCGGATGGGTCTCCAACTGCAACTGGGTGAAGATGCTGTCGGCGATGTTGTTGTTGCCGCGCCAGTCGGTCGCCCGTTCGGCGTGGGTGAACTGGTCCATGTAGTGGCCGCCGGACTCGGCCGCCAGCCGCGCCGCCTCGGTGTACATGTCCGGCGGGCGGCTCACGAAATGACAGCGGCCGCCTTGCGCTTCGATCAACGCGATCTTGCGCTGCGAGGTGCCCACGGGCATCACCGCCACGAAGTCGAGCCCGAGCAGCTTCGCGAAGTACGCCTCGCTCACCGCCGTCGATCCCGACGACGCCTCCACCACCGTGGTGCCCTCGGTGATCCAGCCGTTGCAGATCGAGTACAGGAACAGCGAGCGGGCCAGCCGATGCTTGAGGCTGCCGGTGATGTGGGTCGACTCGTCCTTGAGATAGAGCTGGACATTCCAGTCGGCGGGCAGCGGATAACGCAGCAGATGGGTGTCCGCGCTGCGCTGGGCATCCGCGTCGATGAGGCGGACGGCGTTGTCCACCCAGTCGCGCGGGGCGCTGCGATCGCAGTACTTCACCGGATGCCTCGCATTCGCTCGCAGTCGCCCTATGCCGGTCCGTCGCCCTCGGACTCACCGCGTAGCCTGGCCCGCAACTGCGCCTTGTCCTGCCTTCGCTTGGCGTCGACCGCCGCGATGTCGGCGTTGACCCGCCCGCGCAGCCCCTTGAACAGCGTCAGCGACAACGGCATCGCGATGAGCAAGGCGAAGAGCACGGCCACCACCAGCGGCACCTGCACATCGATGAGGGCGGCGACACCGAGGACGACCGCGGTGATGACGGCGACCAAGGCCAGCCGCGCCAGGGTGTACAAGCCCAGGTTGACGGCCAGGCTGCGGCCCACGCGCGGGTTCGATCCAGTCGATTCGCTCACGCCGACCAGGGTAGGCGACCCGGTTTGCGGGCCCGACGCGCCCTCGCCGGACAGGCATCCGATTTGTCCATTACTTCGCCTTTACCCGCTGTAGGTGATTCGAGTACCTAGGGGGTGGAGTGCGACGATGGCGCCATCTGATGAGGGACTGTCGAAGAACGGAGAGGTTTGCTATGAGTGCGATCACCGTCGGCGGCCAGGACACCCTGCTGACCCCCGGGCAAGTCGCCGCACTGTTCCATGTCGATCCCAAGACCGTCACCCGGTGGGCACACGCGGGCCGTCTCGGATCGCTGCGCACTCCAGGCGGACATCGCCGTTTCCGCGAGTCCGAGGTCATGCAACTGCTGAAGTCGCTGACCACCGAGGCCAAAACGGAGCACTGACCGGCTGCCGAAGGTCACTTCCCGAGTGGTCCACGCTGTGCGTGGACCACTCGCAGGGCTACCCTCGGTAGCAGGAGGTGAGCCACGTGGCATATCTGTTGGCCCTCATCGCAGTGATCGCGGTGGCAGTGCTGATGTGGAAGGCGTTCGGCCCGGGAAGAATCGATCCGTCCGCAACCCCTCCAGCCCCTCCGCGGCGTCGCCCGATCCTGGGCCCCGACGACGATCCCGACTTCCTCTGGCGGATCTCGCGCGAGCAGCAGCGCCGCGACAGGGAAGGCCCCAAGGAGCACTAGCCGCCCGGCCCCCCGGCCCAGCCGCGCCGCTTCCCAGACGAAGCAGATCCGCCACTGGTCGGTGCGTCAGAGGTAGGGCCTAGGTCAGGCCGGCGTAGCTGTGCAGACCGCTGATCACCAGGTTGATGATGAAGAGGTTGAACAGCATGGCGACGAAAGCGGCGACATTGATCCAGGCGGCCTTGGTGTCGCGCCAGCCGGACGTCGCCCTGGCGTGCAGATAGGCGGCGTAGAGGACCCAAGCGATGAAGGAGCAGGTTTCCTTGGGGTCCCAGCCCCAGAAGCGACCCCAGGCGGCTTCGGCCCAGATGGCGCCGAGGACGACGCCGGCGCCGAAGAGGGGGAAGCCGACGATGGTGGTGCGGTAGGCGAGACGGTCGAGGGTCCGCGCGTCGGGGAGGCGGCGGGCGATGGCGCCGAAGACGTTCGAGGACTCCTCGCCTTCGGGCTGGCGCAAGCGGTAGAGGAACAGCAGGCTGGCGACGCCGGAGACCATGAAGACTCCGCTGCCGACGCTGACGATGGTGACGTGCAGCGGCAACCAGAACGAGCGCAGCGCGGGGACGACGGGCGCGGCGTCGGCGTAGAGGACCGTGCCCGCCAGGAACATGAGGACCAGCACGGGCACCAGCAGGAACACCCAGGTGGCGCGGTGGCGCTGTTCGCGCAGCAGCCAGAAGCCGACGAGCACGGTCGCGGCGCAGGCCATGGTGACGAACTCGTACATGTTGCCCAGGGGGAACCGGTCGGTGGCGAAGCCGCGCAATACGATCGAAGCCACGTGCAGGGCGAAGGCGACGACCAGCACCGAGAACGCCATATTGCCCAGGCGCACCGGCAGTGGCGTGGACGGCGCCTCGATCACCTTGCCGGGGCCGCTCGGCCGATCGGCGCTGCCGCCGCCCACACCGACGAGTTCACGCTCCTCGCTCCTGCGAACCTGAGCGGAGGCGAACTGCCACAGCAGCAGCCCGAGCACCAGCGCGTAGACGACCAGCGCCGATTTGAAGGCCAGGTCGCTGTACTGGGCGAGGGTGTCGTCGATCGGCATCGTCAATCTCCCGTGCTGTCGGCCCCGGTGCGAGCCGTGGTCTTGTCCGTGTCGAGCAGCCGGGCGCGCAGCCGGTCGAACTCGTCGCCCCAGCCCGCCTGGTCGGTCCTGGCCAGGCCGCCCATCTCTACTACGGTGCGTCGTTGCTCCACGGTACCGGTCGCGGCCGCCGCCGGGTACACCCGGATCCAGATCCGGCGCCGCTTGACCAGCAGCGACACCAGCAGACCCGCCAGCATGGTCAGTGCGCTCACCAGCACCCACTGCTGGGCGGGATCGTGCGAGACCTGCAGATTGACGAATTCCTTGGCCCCGTCGAAGGTGACCACGGCGCCGTTGGACAGCGTGGCCGACTCGCCGGGGCGCAGGTTCACCCTGGCTTCCTTGGTCAGCCGCTCCTGACGCACCAGTTCCTGATCGAGCGAGAACAGCGACTGCGGGCGGCCGGTGTCCAGGCCGGTGTCGCCGCGGTAGATGTCCACGGCCACGGCCGGGTCGTCCATGCGCGGGAAGACCGATGTCAGCAGGCTGCCGTGCAGCATGGCGGTCGGGGCGAACAGACCCTCGATGGCGATCTGGTTCTTGCGGCGCTCCTCGTCGGTGGCGTACATGCCGCCGGGCGGGTCGATGCGCAGCACGCCGCCGGACAGGAAGGTGCGGGCGTCGGTGGGCGCCCACTGGATGGTCTCGGTCCTGGTCCGGCCGTCGGGGAAGGTGACGGTGAAGGTCGGCGCGTAGCCGTGGCCCTGCAGGTAGATGCGATCGCCCGCGACGCGCAGCGGATGGTTCACGCGCAGCGTGGTGTCGCGCCAGGTGCCGGTGGCCAGGTCCTCGCCTGCCTGATAGGAGATGTTGGAGGTGAACATCTCGGCCTGGCCGGTCTCGAGGTAGTCGGCGCGGAAGTCCTTCACCCGCACGCAGATCGGGGTCATCCCGGTGCCGTCGTTGACATTGCCCGCCCGGAACGAGTCGTAGACCGCGGGCGAGGTGGTGCAGAAGCCGGGCCCGTCGTCGGCGATGACGATGACGCTGCCCTCGTAGCCGAACAGCTTGCCCACCGCGATCGAGGCCAGCAGCCCGACCAGCGCCAGATGGAAGACCAGGTTGCCGAATTCGCGCAGATAGCCCTTCTCCGCGGAGACGGTGATCTCGCCTTCGCGACCGACCCCGGTGCGGACCTCCGTGCGCCAGCCGCGCAGTCCGGCCCTGGCGTGTTCGACGACCTCGTCCGGCGTGCGCGCCGACTCCGCCGTGTCATGGTGCGGCAGGCGGGAGAGGTTGCGCGGCGCACGCACCGGCGGGGTGCGCAGCGCGCGGTAGTGATCGACCGTGCGGGGCAGGATGCAGCCCACCAGCGAGATGAACAGCAGCACGTAGATGGCGGTGAACCAGGAACTGCCGAACACGTCGAACAGTTCGACCCGGTCCATCCACGGTCCGAGCGTCGGGCGGTCGGCGATGTACTGCTCGACCTTCTGCTCGTTGAGGCTGCGCTGGGGCAACAGCGCGCCGGGAATGGCGGCAAGCGCGAGCAGGAACAACAGCACCAGCGCGGTGCGCATGCTGGTCAGCCCACGCCAGGTGTTGCGGACCAGTGCCCACGCGCGGCCCGGTGCGGACTGACGCGGCGGGGTGGTCGGAGCGGAATCGGGTCGCTGGTCGGTCACGGTCATATCGGCAGAGTCACCTCGGAGACGAACGCGTCGCGCACCCAGGCGACGAACAGATCCCACGCGCCGGTCACCAGCGCGACGCCGACCGCGACGAGCAGGATGCCGCCGACGATCTGGATGGTGCGGGAATTGCGGCGCAACCAGCCGACTCCGCGCAGTGCGCCCGCCGAGCCGAAGGCCAGCACGACGAAGGGCAGGCCGAGGCCGAGGCAGTAGGCGACGATGAGGGCGACGCCGCGCGCGGCGGTGGCGCCCTCGGTGCCCGCCGCCACCGCCATGACGCCGGACAGCGTCGGGCCGAGGCACGGGGTCCAGCCCAGCGCGAACACGCCGCCGAGCAGGGGCGCTCCGACGAGACTGGTGAGCCTGCGCGGCTCCATTCTGGTGTCGCGCTGCAATGCCGGGATGAGGCCGATGAAGGCCAAGCCCATCACGATGGTGACCACGCCGCCGACCCGTTGCAGCAAGTCCCGGTTCACATTGAGGGTCTGGATGACGCCGAACACCGTCGCGGTCGCCAGCACGAAGACCACGGTGAATCCGGCGACGAACAGTCCGGCAGCGCCCGCCACCCGCAATTTCGCCGATCCGCGGCGCACCTCGGTCGCGGTGGTCGTGCGCGAGTTCGCGGCCGCGCCCGCTGTCTTGGCTGTACTCGCTTCGGAGGCGGTGACCGGCGGCGCTTCCGCGCCGACCAGACCGGCCAGATACGACAGATAGCCCGGCACCAGCGGCACCACGCACGGCGAGGCGAACGACACCAGCCCGGCCAGCAGGCAGGCGCCGAGCGCGAGCAACAGCGGACCGGTGGCCGCGGTCTGCTGGAACGAATCCCCCACCCCGGCGAGCACGACGGTCATACCCTGGCCTCCCCGGCGATCCTCTCGACGACCGGCTGCAGATCCTCGGCCAGCAGCGTGCGCAGGAACACCGCGGCCACTCGGTGCTCACGGTCGAGCACCAGGGTGGTGGGGATCACGCTGGTCGGGAAGTTGCCGCCGAGCGCGAGCAGGGTGCGCATCGGCGGGTCGTAGATCGAGGGGTAGGCGACCTTGTTCGAGGTCACGAAATCCTGCGCCTTGTCCCGCTGCGGATCACGCACATTGATGCCGAGGAAAGCGACGCCGGAATCCTTGGTCGCCTCGTAGACGTCCTCGAGCGCGGGCACCTCGGCGCGGCACGGGCCGCACCACTGTCCCCAGAGATTGATCACCACGACCTGACCCGCGAAGTCCGACACCGAGATCGTCTCGCCGTCGTTCATCAGGTCGGGGCCGGACAGTTCACCGATGGTGCCCCGCGTTTCGGGCGGGTCGTAGTAGATGTCGGTCTTGCCGCCCGGAGAGACGAATTCGAAGGTGCCGCCCTGGCTTACCGCGTCGGTTCCGGTGGAGCAGCCCGCGATCCCGGCGACCAGCGCCACGCAGGCCAGCAGCACCGCGACGACCCGGCCCGGCGCCCCCGCGGGCGCGGGCCGGTTCGGGGGAACCGACGCGGGGCGCCTCATGCGCCGTGCACCGTGGGATCCGATGCGCCCGCCGGCTCGGAGTAGACGATGTCGACCAGGGTGTCGCCGCGATAGACAAGCGAGGTCAGCGAGGCCAGCGAGCACTGCCGGTGGCGCGGGTCGTGCCACAGGCGCTGTCCCTGCAGGAAACGGCGCAGCGTCCACACCGGCAACTGATGCGACACCAGCACGACCTCGCGGCCCGCCGCCTCGACGCGCGCCTTGTTGACCGCGGCCAGCATCCGGTGCGCGATCTGCAGGTAGGGCTCGCCCCAGGACGGGGTGAACGGGTCGCGCAGCTTCCACCAGTGCCTCGGCTTGCGCAGCGCGCCGTCACCGACGGAAACCCGCAGGCCCTCGAAGGTGTTGCCCGCCTCGATCAGGTTCTCGTCGGTGCGCACGGTCAGACCGTGTTGCTCGGCGATCGGCGTGGCGGTTTCCTGCGCCCGCTGCAGCGGCGAGGCGATGACCAGCGCGATGTCGTGATCGGCCAGTGCGCGCGCGACCGCACCGGCCTGCGCGCGACCGGACACCGAGAGCGAGAAGCCGGGCAGGCGTCCGTAGAGGATCCCGTTGGGATTGTGCACCTCGCCGTGGCGCAGCACGTGCACGATGGTTTCGATCTCGTCGTCGACGATGTCCGGGTCTGCTTGCGCCACAGGGGGTTTCGTGGTGGCGGGAGCGGCATCGGCTACCGCCGCGGCGGCGGGTGTCTCGGTGGCGGCCCGCTCGGCGGCGGGGGTGGCGGCATCGACGGGTTCGTGGCTGTCGGCGCCTGGTTTGTCGTGGTCGGAACTCACGCGCGGATTCCTTCGGGGGTGGCGGCCGCGGCCGCGCGAGCGGCGGCGGGCAGGGCGGCGGCGATACGGTCGAATGCGTTCTCGTCGAGCGCGGCGGAGACGAACCACGCCTCGAACGCGCTCGGCGGCGCGTAGACGCCACCGTCGAGCAGTGCGTGGAAGAAGGCGGGGAAACGCCAGGTCTGGCTGGCTTTGGCGGTGGCGTAGTCGGTGACCGGACGATCGGCGAAGAACACGCTCACCATATTGCCCGCGAACTGGACCTGATGCTCGACCCCTGCCGCCGTCAGCGCTTCGCCGAGCAGTCCGCCCAGACGCCGGGCATTGCTGTCCAACGCGGCGTACACCGCGTCGTCGGCCGCGCGCAGCGAGGCCAGGCCCGCGGCGACGGCGACCGGATTACCCGAGAGCGTGCCCGCCTGGTAGACCGGCCCGAGCGGGGCGAGCTGATTCATGAACTCGGCGCGTCCGCCGAACGCCGCGGCGGGCAGGCCGCCGCTCATCACCTTGCCGAAGGTGTAGAGATCGCCCGCGACGCCCTCGAGGCCGTACCAGCCCGAGCGGCTGACCCGGAAGCCCGTCATGACCTCGTCCATGATCAGCAGTGCGCCGTTGTTCGCGGTGAGCTCGCGCAGGCCCGCGTTGAAGCCGGGCAGCGGGGCGACCGCGCCCATATTGCCCGCCGCGGCCTCGGTGATCACGCAGGCGATCTCGCCGGGGTGGGCGTCGAAGGCCGCGGCGACCGCGGCCAGATCGTTGTAGGGCAGCACGATGGTGTCGGCGGCCTGCGCGCCGGTCACGCCGGGCGAGGTGGGCAGGCCGAGGGTGGCCACGCCGGAGCCGGCGTCGGCCAGCAGCGCGTCCACGTGACCGTGGTAGCAGCCGGCGAACTTGATGATCTTGGTGCGTCCGGTGCAGCCGCGCGCCAGCCGCACCGCGCTCATGGTCGCCTCGGTGCCCGAGTTCACCAGCCGCACCCGCTCGACCGGCTCGACACGCTCGACGATGTGCTCGGCCAGCTCGATCTCGCCCTCGGTCGGCGCGCCGAAGGACAGGCCGCCGGTCGCGGCCTCGCGCACCGCCTCGACCACCGCCGGGTGCGCGTGCCCGAGGATCATCGGACCCCAGGAGCAGACGAGATCCACGTAGTTGTTGCCGTCGACGTCGGTCATGGTGCAGCCGGCCGCCGAGGCGATGAAGCGCGGCGTCCCGCCGACGCCCTTGAAGGCGCGAACCGGCGAATTGACCCCACCGGGAATCACCGAGCTTGCCCTGTCGAACAGGCGGGCGGACACCACCGCCGACGCGTCACCGATCGAGGAGGCACTGGTCGCGCGCGGAGAAGAACTCACGGCCTCCAGTGTCGCAGCCCCGCCGGAGGGCATCGACGACAGGGTGTAGGACACGTGATACGCACCGCAACGACGCGCCGAAAACGGTTTCCGCGGATTACCCGCGACGGGCGCGGCCGGTGCGTAATCTCTGTGCGTCGGGCACCCAGCGTCGGGAAGGATCACATGCTCTCTGCGGTCGGTTCAGCCTCGGTCGTTTCAGCGTCGGTCGTTTCACCGTCGGTCGTTTCACCGTCGTACGGCTCGGCGTCGTCCGGCTCGGTGCCGGTCGGTTGCGCGTCGGTCCGTTCTGCGCCGATCGGATCCATGGCGATCGGTCTCGCATCGGTCGCCACCGGCGCCCTGGCCGCCCTGGCCATCTGCGCCGGGCCCGCGACCGCGGCCGAACCCGTCCTCGCCATCGATCAGGGCCGCGCGGGTGTCCACCTGAACCACGACGAGACCGTATGGCTCGCGGGCGGACCGATCCCCGCGCTGGTGACGATGGTGATCCCGCCCAGTTCCCTGGGGGCGGGCCTGCATCCGGACACCGCCCTGTGGCGCGACGGGAACGGCAACATCCGCGCGTCGCTGCGCCAGGTGATCTCCGAGAGCGCCCGGCACCCCGACGGCACCGTCTCGATCTTCCTCAACGCGCCGGGCACCCACAACGGGCGGGTGATCGACGTGTATCAGAACTGGGGCGACTGAGTCCGGGCGCGGCCGGGTCTCCGCCACCGAGCAACACCTCACCACCGGGCAACACCTCGCCACCGGGCAGCACCTCGATCCCGCCCGGACCAGGACGTCGGCCGCATCACCCTGCGGCGATCCGTGCCCTGGCCTCCTCGACGTACGGCGTGCCGATCGCCTCAGGAGCGAAGCGAACGACTCCGCAGGATCCGGTCGACAGCATCGACGAGAGCCACGCCGGCCAGCGCGACCAGCGCGGCGGCGAGAACGAGCCACGGGCCCGCATAGCGCACCGAATCATGGGCGGGGAGTTCGCCTTGCGCCGCGAACGCGGTGTCCAGCACCCCGTTGCGCCAGCTCGCCACCGCGGCCGCCACCAGCAGCACCGCCACGACGACTTCCACCGCCGCGAACCCTCGACCTCGTCGCACGGTCACCCTCCGCTCCCCTCGGCCGGGTTCGCGCCGGCGGACCCGCCGCGCGCGGCCAGCGCCTCGGTCAGCGCCGCCCGCAATCCCCGATGGTCTTTGGCCCACGCCTGCGCAAGTCCCCCTTCGCGCAGCCGGAGCCCGATGCCGGTGCGCCTGCGCGGCACGCCGCTCAGCTCGCCCAGCGCTCTCGCCGACTTCCATTCGTCGTCGGTCCAGGAGTCCGCGTCATCCCACGAAACCCCTTGCAGCGAAGCCGCGTCCAGCGGGCCCACCCCGTCTTCGGGCAGTACCTCGCGGATGGCCGACAGCGGGACGGTCTCGGCACCCTGGTGCAGCGCCGAGGGGGTGAGTCGCACGCTGACGTGCGTGCGCGCGGCCAGCACCTGCACGGACGCGAAAGCGGCGATCAGAGCGCCGCAGAAGGTCAGGGCGAACCAGTGGGGTGTCGCGCCTGCCGCCATCTCGGCCACGAGGATCAGCGCGCAGGCGATGGGGCCGTAGCTCACGGTCCACCAGCACGCTCCCGGTTCGTAGAACAGGACGGTCTCCTCAGCGGGCTCGACCCGCTCGTCGCGGACCTCGTCGGCATCCCTCTCGGTCACGCGCCGCCCCCTCGCGCTGCCGTCAGCCGGCCAATCCGGGCAGCAGCAGCAGCGCCACGGTGACCAGTCCGAACAGAACCAGCAGGCTGAGAACGATCACGTCTTTCCGAATGCCCTGCGGCTGTTGGATCACCACGCGCATCGATGCCTCCGATCTCCCGGATGTCTCCGGACACCGTCAGCGCGCAAAGCCCGATAACGTATGACCATCGACCACCGGTTCCCATGTCTCCTGTGACAACCCTCACGATACAGGTCCAGCTCAGTGCGACCAATTCGATGCGGTTGCCAACCCCGGTTCACTTGTTGGTTATGGAGAAGTACCCATTCGACTCCGGTCGGTAACTTCCGTACAGCGCGCCGCCGGCGAGCACCCCCTGCACGATGGTCACCGCACCCGCCACGAAAGCCACCGCGCCGCCGGAACCACCCAGCGTGAACAGGGCGACCAGCGCTGCGAGCACGAACCATGTGCCGCCCACCGTCAACAGCGTGCGGCTCCACACACGTCCCTTGGTGAACAGGTGCACCGCACCCGCCGCGGCGGCCGCCAGCACCAGCCCGCCCATGACGAGGAACACCACATACATCGAGACGTACAGTTGCGCGCCCGCCTCCGGCATCGGCTGCTGCGCGTCCTCGACGAGGCGGCGCTCGAACTCCGCGCGATTGCCCAGGGTGTCGATCGCACCGGCGATCACCCGCACGACACCGAGAGCGATCACGGCCCACCACAACTGGGCGGCAGTGCGCACACTCTCCGGTGCGGGCGGCGCGAGTTCGGGTTTCGCCGGAAAGGAAGTGGGCGGCGGGGGCGGCAGTGTGCCCGGCGGCGCGGATCCGTGCGGGAAACCGCTGGGCGGGGCGGAGCGGGATGGCGGCGTCACGACAACCAGTGCGCGGCCTCGGTCGCCCAGTAGGTGAGGACGATGTCGGCCCCGGCCCGCCGGATGCTGGTCAACGACTCGAGCACGGCGGCCTCACGATCGATCCAGCCGCGTTCGGCGGCCGCGGTGATCATCGAGTACTCCCCCGAGATCTGATAGGCGGCCACCGGCACCGTGGCGCGGTCGGCGACCTCGCGCAGGATGTCCAGGTAGGCCATCGCCGGTTTCACCATGACGATGTCGGCGCCCTCGGCCAGATCCAGATCGAGCTCGCGCATGGACTCGCGGCGGTTGGCCGGGTCCTGCTGGTAGCTACGGCGATCGCCTTCCAGCGAGGACGAGACGGCCTCGCGGAACGGGCCGTAGAAGGCCGAGGCGTACTTGGCGGCGTAGGCCAGGATGCCGGTGTCGGAGCGGCCCACCGCGTCGAGTCCGCGCCGGATCGCGCCGACCTGACCGTCCATCATGCCGCTGGTGCCGAGGAGATCCGCGCCTGCTTCGGCCTGCGCGATGGCCATGTCCACATAGCGGTGCAGAGTCGCGTCGTTGTCGACCTCGCAGGCAGCGTTCAGCACGCCGCAGTGCCCGTGGTCGGTGAACTCGTCGAGGCAGGTGTCGGCCATGACGACGGTGGCGTCGCCGACCTCCTCGGCCAGCGCGCGCAGCCCCCGGTTGAGGATGCCGTCGGGGTCACTGGCCTGACTGCCCGCGGCGTCCTTGTCCTCGGCCAGCGGGACGCCGAAAAGCATCAGCCCGCCGACGCCCGCGGCGACCGCCTCGACGGCGGCCTTGCGCAGCGAATCCATCGAATGTTGTTGCACGCCCGGCATGGAGCCGATCTCGCGCGGTTCGTCGAGTCCGTCGGCCACGAACATCGGCAACACCAATTGCCGTGGCTCCAGGGTGGTCTCGGCCACGAGACGACGCAGCGCGGGGGTGCGGCGCAACCGTCGGGGGCGGTCCGTTCCGGTCATGGATCGCACGATACGCCTGCGCTGCGGGCCCGGTTCGAGCGGCCGTTTCCGCTCCACTCACCGAGGAGCGAAATCCCTTGTGGCCAGCCGATTTCTGTCGGTGCCCACGGGTACAATCGAAGATGTGTTCGAGGGAATCCGCCGGGTTCCCGATCGTGAGGGGAGGATGCAGGTGCCCACCACCGCAACCGCCGGAGCCGGCAGGCAGACACAGTCCCGGGCCATCACGCCGTACCGGCCGCTGGAGAAGCAACCGCTGCCCGCCGGACGGCCGCGTTCCTGGTACATCACCCACAACCGCAGGCTCAAGGCCATGCGCCTGTCCATCGCCCTGCTCGACTCGGGCGTCCACTACCCCGCCCAGGCCAGCAACGAGAAGATCCGGCGCACCGCCGAATCCGTGGGCATCCGCCCGCCGTCGGATCGGACCTGCCGTCTGGTGCGCACGCTGCTGCGCTACAGCCGCTGAGTCCACCGCCGCCGAAAACCGGATGGGGCGGGCGATCACTCGCCCGCCCCATCCGACGGCCTGTCGGCTCTGCCTGCGACCTATCGGCTGCGGCGGCTCTTCTTGCGCGGCGGGGGCAGCAAACCCTCGGCGCGCAGGCGGGCGGCGTGCTCGGCGAGCGCCTCCACCAGCGGACCGACCTGGGCGACCTCGGGCTGCACGTCCACGCGCAGGCCGAACTCGACAGCGGTCTCGGCGGTCTTCGGGCCGATGCAGGCGACGATGGTGCGGGCGTGCGGCTTGCCCGCGATGCCGACCAGATTGCGCACCGTGGAGGACGAGGTGAACAGGACCGCGTCGAAACCGCCGGTCTTGATCATCTCGCGGGTCTCCGCGGGCGGCGGGGAGGCGCGCACCGTGCGGTAGGCGGTCACGTCGTCGATCTCCCAGCCGCGGTCGCGCAGACCTTCGGCCAGGGTCTCGGTGGCGATGTCGGCACGCGGCAGCAGCACCCGGTTCACCGGATCGAACACGTCGTCGTAGGGCGGGAAGTCCGCCAGCAAACCCTCGGAGGACTGTTCGCCCGAGGGCACCAGCTCCGGGTTGATGCCGAAGGAGCGCACCTTCTCGGCGGTGGCCTCGCCCACGCAGGCGATCTTCACGCCGGAGAACGCGCGGGCGTCCAGACCGAATTCGGCGAACTTCTCCCACACCGCGCGCACCGCGTTGGTGGAGGTGAAGACCACCCACTGGTATCGGCCGTCGACCAGGCCCTTGACCGCCCGCTCCATCTGCGCGGGGCTGCGCGGCGGCTCGACGGCGATGGTCGGCACCTCCATCGGGATGGCGCCGTGGGTCACCAGCCGCTCGCTCATCTCGGCGGCCTGGTCCTTGGTGCGCGGCACCAGCACGGTCCAGCCGTAGAGCGCGCGCGATTCCCACCACGACATCTTCGAGCGGCTGGAGACCGCCTTGCCGATGGTCACCACCAGCGGGCCGACCAACTCCGAGGCCGCGCTGTTGAGCGTGGCCAGGGTCGCCTCGATGGTGCGCTGCTGACGGGTGGTGCCGCGCACGGTCACCGCGACCGGGGTCTGCGAGGCCATGCCGTGCTCCACCAGCGCGCTCGCCGTCTCGGCCAGGTGACCGGAGGTGGCGTGCAGCACCAGCGGGCCGGGCGCGGCGGCCAGCGCCGCCCAGTCGACCTCACCGCGCACGTCGGCCTCGGTGTGGCCGGAGCCGAGCGCGATGCCCGCGTAGCTGGGCACTGCCGAGCCGTTGGGCAGGCCGGGCAGCACCTCGAAGACCATGTGCGAACGAGTCACCGTGGTGACCTCGGTGATCACCGAATCGGTGGTCAGCGGGTCACCGGCGACGACGCGCACCACATCGTGACCGTTACGGGCCTCGGCGATGAGGGTCTTGGCGACCTCGGCGGGCTCGCCGAGGGCCGGACGAACGTCCACCGGGCGGGTGCCGTCCGCGTTCTCCTCGACCTGGACGCCGATCAGCGCGAGCACGCCCTTGTCCACATCGGGATCGGTGAAGGCCAGCGTCGCCCTGCCGAGCACCTCGCGCGCACGCACGGTGAGCAGCGCCGGGTCGCCGGGTCCCGACCCGACGAACAGGATCCGACCGGGGTGCTTCTTGGTGGCTCGGCTCATTGAGGGTTCTCCATCGGACTGGGATTGCTGAAGTCTGTGTCTGGCGGGCTCGCGTCGGCGAGCAGGTCGCGCGCGCCGAGTTCCAGCAGTTCGCGGGCCAGCGCGCGGCCGAGTTCGGCCGCCCGAGTCGGGTCGCCGACCACCGAGGCGCGCAGCACCTCCGAGCCGTCGATCGCCGCGGCGCATCCGCGCAGCGACAGCTCCTCGACGATCCTGCCGTCGTCGTCGAGCGATTCGACGACCTCGGCCAGCGCCCCTACCGGCGCGGTGCATCCGGCTTCCAGTTCGGCCAGCAGCGCGCGTTCGGCCGCCACCGCGGCTCTGGTCGCCGCGTCGTCGAGCCCGGCCAGCGCCTCGGCGAGCGCGGTGTCCTCGCTACGACACTCGACCGCCAGCGCCCCTTGCGCTGGGGCCGGAAGCATCTGCACGGGTTCGAGCGCCTCGGTCACCACCTCGGTGCGACCGATGCGCGCCAGGCCGGCGCGGGCGATCACCACGGCGTCGAGCTCGCCGGAGCTCACCATGCCCAGCCGTCTCTCGACGTTGCCGCGCAGGGGCACGACCTCCAGACCGAGCCCGAGCGCGCGCAACTGTGCCATACGCCGCGGGGCGGAGGTGCCCACCGTGGAACCGGCGGGTAGCTCGCCCAGGACCAGACCGTCACGCGCTACCAGGGCGTCGCGCGGGTCCTCTCTCGGCGGGATCGCGGCGATGACGAATCGCGGATCGGGCGCGGTCGGCAGATCCTTGTAGGAGTGCACCGCCACGTCGATGGAGCCGGCCAGGAGCTCGTCGCGCAGCGCCGAGGTGAACACCCCGACGCCGATCTTCGCCACCGGATCGGAGGACATGTCGCCGGGCGTCTTGACCACCACCAGTTCGGCCGGGTGACCCGCGGCGACCAGGGCGTCACGCACGGTGCCCGCCTGGGTCATCGCGAGCAGACTGCCGCGGGTGCCGATGCGTAGCGGGGCACCCGTCCCCACCGCGGTCACATTGCCCTCTTCCTGCGCGACGGTCATGCCGGGGTTTCCTCCTCACCGAGGTACTGCTCGAGGCCCAGGGTGTGCCCGGGCGTGAAGTCGTCGGCCAAGCCGGCGCTGCCGTCGTTGCCGATCGTGCTGATCTCCATCGGCGCGGCCACCGCCTGCGCCGCGCCCGGCTTGAGCTCGAAGAGCTCGCGCAGCGCCTCGGCGTAGCTGTCGCCCCCCGGCGTGGACGCCAGTTGCTTGACCCGCACCGTCGGCGCGTGCAGCAGCTTGTCCACCACCCTGCGCACCGTGCGCGCGACCTCGTCGCGTTCCGGTTCGGCCAGGGCGGGCAGTCGCGAATCCAGGCGGAGCAGTTCGGCCTCGACCACCTCGGCGGCGCGCTGACGCAGCGCCGCGACAGTGGGAGTGACCTCGGCCATCCGCTGTCCGGCCAGGTACTTGGCCAGTTCCTCGGCGACGATCGAGCGCGCGGCGGCGGTGTCGTCGGCCGCGGCGCCCGCGGCCGGATCGCGTTGCAGCGACTCGATGTCGATGACGGCGACGCCGGGCAGTCCGGCCACGGCCGGTTCCACATCGCGCGGCAGACCGAGATCGCAGAACACCAGCGGACGTTCGCCGACCGGGAACTCGGCGCGATCGCGATCGGCGAGCGCGCGATGGGTGTCGGCCAGCGTCACCACCGCGCCGACCGCGCCGGTACAGGAGAGCACCACGTCGGCGCCGGACATCGCCTCGGGCAGCCGGGACAGTTCCAGCGCGGCGGCCTCCACCCCGTGCGAGGCGGCGGTCTCGGCCAGTCTGCGAGCCCGCTCGATGGTGCGGTTGACCACGATGATGCGGCCGATGCCGCCGCGGGCCAGGTGCGCGACCGACAGTCCGCCCATCGCGCCCGCGCCGACCACCACGGCGGTCTTGCCCGCCAGGTCACCGAGCACCTGCTTGGAGCGGTCCAGCGCCACCGAGACCACCGACGCGCCCGCGCGGTCGATGCCGGTCTCGGCGTGCACGCGCTTACCGACCCGCAGCGAGTGCTGGGCCAGTTCGTGCAGGGTGCGCCCGACGGCCTGCCGGTCGTCGGCGGTGGCGTAGGCGCCGCGAATCTGGCTGAGCACCTGCTGTTCGCCGATCACCATCGAGTCCAGGCCGCTGGCCACCGCGAACAGGTGCTCGGCGGCGGCCTCGCTGTAGCGGACGTAGGCGTGCCTGGTCAGCTCCGCCATCGGCAGACCGGAATGCTCGGCGAGCAGTTCGCCGACCTCGGCCAAGCCGCCGTGGAAGGCGTCGACTACCGCGTACACCTCGACGCGATTGCAGGTCGAGACGATCATGGCTTCGGAGATGTGGCTGGAGGCCAGCATGGTGTCGATCAGCTTGGGCCGGTCGGCGTCGGTGATCGCCACCTTCTCGAGTACCGATACGGGCGCGCTGCGATGCGAGACCCCGACGAGAAGAACGCTCATGGTGTGACCACCGATCCCTTGCTGGTTGGCTCCATTGCCTGATGCGAGGTTGCTCGAGGGCCCGCCGAGCGCGTGATGGCGGCGGGAACGGTCGCCGCGCGAGCGGCGGAGGCGGGGCTGCGCGCGGCCCGGCCGGAGGCGGCCGCGGCTTCGGGCAGTACAGCGAGCGCATCGTTGTCGTTCTCGGCGTTGCGTGCCCGCTCGAACGACAGCAACTGCATCTCGACGGCCAGATCCACCCGGCGCACCTCGACGGAGGCGGGGGCCTGCAGGCCGAGCGCGGCGAAGCTCAGGATCGACTGCAACCCGGCGGCGACCAGCTGGTCGCAGGCCTGCTGGGCTGCGTCTTCGGGGACCGCGAGCACCGCGATGGTCGGGCGCAGTTCGGCGACCGCCTCGGCCAGATCCGCCACGTCGCGGACCTCGAGTCCGGCCACCGGCAGGCCGATCATCTCGGGATCGTTGTCGAAGATGCCGACGACGGTGAATCCGCGCCTGCGGAAGCCGCCGTAGCCGACCAGGGCGCGGCCGAGATTGCCCGCACCGACCAGCACCACGCGATGTCCTTCGGACAGACCGAGCACGTCCTCGATCCTGGCCCGCAGCTTCGCCACGTCATAGCCGACACCCCGAACACCGTTGGGGCCGAGGAACGACAGATCCTTGCGCAGCTTGGCCGAATTGACACCCGCCGCGACAGCCAGTTCCTCACTCGATACGATGGGCACACCATCGTCGGCGAGCATCGCCAGCACCCGCAGATACGCGGCCAGCCGGGCGACGGTCGCCTGTGGAATGTCCTTCTGCACGGCGCGCAGAGTTTCGCCGGAGACGCCACCAGGCGTCTCGTGCTGCTCTGTCACGTCGTCGGCTCCTGCCTGCCGAACCTGCGCACAGGCCCGGTTCGTCATTCGACCTCCGGTCCGGGCGAACGCCGGTACCCTGGTCGATTTCTGTCGGATTTCGCGGCGGCTCCGCAGCCTCGGCATGCGGGTCGCGTGCCACCACCGTAACCGCTTGTGAAGCCATGCACAAAGTCGGTGAAATTGGCCTCATTTTCCGGCGCGACCAGCACGGCGGCGAAATCGGACTACGATCGTGGCTCCTCAGCGGCCCAGATCGGCGCGCAGGCGCGGCTCGTCGACATCGAAATAACTGTGCTCACGCCCGTCGAGCAGCACGACCGGCAGCCGGTCACCGTACTCGGCGCGCAGTTCGGGGTCGGTCGCGGCGACTTCGTCGACGTCCACGGTCGACGGTTCGATATCGAAATCTGCGCAGATCTCACGCAGTTGCGCAAGTGCGGTGACACACATATGACAGCCGGCCCGAGTCAGCAATGTCACAGTGTGAGCCGAACTCGTTCCGTCGCGTTGCGCGCCGTTTTCCATGGAATCTGTCATGGCGGCTATTAAATCGTGGGCGGCGAGTGTTCGACACTAGTGTGGACAGGGTTCGCGCGAACGGGCGGAGGTTGTGGTGCCGGAACGATCGAAGGTGGGCAGGACGGGTTTCGTCGCGGGCCGGTTCGGCGAGCTGCCGGTGCGGTGGAGTCTGGGCCCGCTCGGTCAGAACCTGCAGGAGCAGCTCGCGCGCATCTCGCGCAGCCCGTTCGGGCCGAGCGAAGAGGAGCTGCGGGCCAATGTCGCCGGCGAGGCCAGTGCGGACGCGGCGCTGTCGCTGCACGAATCCGAGCTCGCCGAGAGCGGCCACCGTCCCGAGGTGCCGCGCGATCTGACCGCCGCGGCGTTCTTCGACGTGGACAACACGATGGTGCAGGGCGCTTCGATCGTGCATTTCGCCCGGGGCCTGGCCGCGCGCAAGTACTTCAAGACCTCCGACCTGGTCGGTGTCGCCTGGAAGCAGGTGAAGTTCCGGGTCACCGGCAAGGAGAACAGCACCGACATGGCCTCGGGCAAGGAGAAGGCCCTGGCGTTCATCGCCGGTCGCTCCACCGCCGAACTGGCCGCCCTCGGCGAGGAGATCTACGACGAGATCATCGCCGACAAGATCTGGCCCGGCACCAGGGCGTTGGCACAGATGCATCTCGACGCCGGTCAGCAGGTCTGGCTGGTGACCGCGACGCCGGTGGAGCTGGCGCAGGTGATCGCCAAGCGCCTCGGCCTGACCGGCGCGCTGGGCACGGTCGCCGAGAGCGTGGACGGCACATTCACCGGACGCCTGGTCGGCGACATCCTGCACGGGCTGGGCAAGGCGCACGCGGTGCGCGCGCTGGCGATCCGGGAGGGGCTGAACCTCAAGCGCTGCGCGGCCTATTCCGACAGCCACAACGACGTGCCGATGCTCTCGCTGGTCGGCACCGCGGTCGCCATCAATCCCGATGCCGACCTGCGCGAGGTCGCCAAGAACCGGGGCTGGGAGATCCGCGATTTCCGGACCGGGCGCAAGGCCGCCAAGATCGGCGTGCCCACCGCGCTGGCACTCGGCGTCGCCGGTGGCGCGGTGGCGGCGGCGATCACCCGCCGCCGCGAGCACGTGTGACGGGACGGCCCGTGGCCGACCGCTAACCCGTGAACGGGTTGCGCCGCTTGGTCAGCAGCTTGTAGATGGTGTGCTGGATGGTCTCGCGGACCTGGTCGGTGACCTCGAACATGGTCATCGGGTCCTCGGCATCGGAGGGGTCGTAGCCGGTGGTCGGGATCGGCTCGCCGAACTCGATGTACCACTTCGACGGCAGCGGGACCACGCCCAGCGGACCGAGCAGCGGGAAGGTCGGGGTCACCGGGAAGTACGGCAGGCCGAGCAGGCGCGCCAGCGGCTTGAGATCGGCCAGCTTCGGATAGATCTCCTCCGAGCCCACGATCGAACACGGGATGATCGGCACGCCGGTGCGCACCGCGGCCGCCACGAAACCGCCGCGGCCGAACCGCTGCAGCTTGTACCTGTCGGCGTAGCCCTTGCCCACGCCCTTGAAGCCCTCGGGGAACACTCCGGTGAGCTCACCGGAGCGCAGCAGCCGTTCGGCGTCCTCCCGGCAGGCCAGCGTGTGGCCCGCCTTGCGCGCCAGCATGCCGAGCACCGGTGTCTCGAAGACCAGATCGGCGGCGAGCAGTCGCAGGGCCCGCTGGGCCGGATGATTGTCGTGCACCGCCAGCTGCAGCATCAGCCCGTCCACCGGAATGGTGCCCGCGTGGTTGGCGACGATGAGCGCGCCGCCGGTCGTGGGGATATTGCCGATGCCTTCGACCTGCACCCGGAACCAGTGATCCGACAACGGGCGCAGGGTGGGCAGGATGACGTTCTCGAGCAGATCGGCGTCGAAACCGAATTCGTCGACCTGATAATCCCCCGCCACCCGGCGCCGGGCGAATTCGGCGGCGCCGCTGATCCGCTTGGTCAGCCCGTCGCGAATCAGCTCGCTCAGTGATTGCGGCTGCGGAGGCTCGGCGGCGGTCAGCCGGTCGGTCAGCGAAGTCACCCCGCCGGAGACGGTCCCGGCCGGCAGTTCCGGCCAGCGACGGGTGGGCGGACGCGACTTGGCCTCCATGGTCGCTTCACGCAGGTGGATGATCTTCGCGACGTCGTTCATGTATGTGCTCCCGTACCGGCCCCGACGAGGCCGAGCAGTCTCTTTTCTGCGGCATCGATCCACCGGGAATCGATGACGGGTCGCAACGCTGCGCCCCCTATGAAGTCGTCGAACGCCTGAACCGTCGTCCACCGCGGCTCGAACCGAAGCTCGGCGCGCATGCGGGTCGTGTCCAGACCACATCCGAAATGGAAATAGTCGAGTTGCTCGGCGCTGAAGTCACGCATCACGTTCTCCATCAGCGCCCGTCCCGCGGTACGGAACAGTGCGAACGGCAACGGCAGTTCCAGCCTACCGGCCCGCCGAACCGCCTGGGACAGAGTCAGCGCGCCGTCACCCGCCACATTGAAGGTGCCGCTGCGCGCGGTGCGCGCCGCGTGCGCCAAGGCCGCGACCGCGTCCTGCTCGTGCAGCAACTGTATGCGCGCGTCACGCCCGAACACCGTGGGCGTGAGCGGCCAGCGCAGGTATTGCACACCCCGGCGAGCCAATCGCGGCCCGACGGTGGGGGCCAGCCGCAGGATCGCGGTGGCGATATCCGGACGGCGGCGCGCCATACTCCGGACGAAACCTTCGATTTCGATGCAATCGCGGGCGAACCAACCGCTCGGTGGCTTTCGCGCGCTCATTTCCTCGGTGAATTTCGCCGGGTCCTTGGGACTGCAGCCGTACACCGCCGAACTCGAGCGGACGACCACCCGGCGAATGGACGGAGTTTTCTGACACACCGCGAACAACTGCATCGCGCCGAGAACGTTCAGATCTTTCATCACCGCGCGACCACCCGGCGACGGCGGACGGGACAGCACCGCGGTATGCACCACAGTGTCCACCTCGTTTCCTCCGATCACCTTGCGGATCAGTGGATTGCGGATATCGGCGCGCACGAATTCCGCGTGCCCCATTCGGCGCTGGAACTCCCGGCTCGGCGTCACGGTGTCCACCGCGATGATACGTTCGATCGCCGGGTCCTGGGCGAGTTCGGCCACGACATTGCCGCCGAAGAATCGGCCGGCGCCGGTGACCAGCACCACCTTGGGAGTGTGCCCTTCTCTCACGTCAGAACCCATCGCGCCGAATCCCACCTGCCAGGCCCCCGTACCGGTATTCGAGTCAAGCGTAGCGGCGCTACACCACCGCTGCCGAGAGTATTAACCAGGTCCTAACAATGACTTCAGTCACCAGAAACACCGTCCGGTTTCAAACCGAATTATTTCAAAAAGCGAGGCCCGCCACCGAGAAGGTGACGGGCCTCGCCTCGAGCTGATCGCGCAGGCTCACTTGCCGAGTTTGCGCCGCTGAACACGCGTGCGGCGAAGCAGCTTGCGGTGCTTCTTCTTCGACATGCGCTTGCGGCGCTTCTTGATCACAGAACCCATAGGGTGTCCTCGCGTTCTCTCTACTCGGCGCGCACGCCGTGGCGTACGCCTAGCTTGTTTCGGCGTCCGGGCCGCCGGCGGCCACCGGACACCACGAACTGGCGCCGCAGGCAGGCGGACACGAACCGAGGATTCATCCTACCGGTCGCCCGGCTCGCGCCCGACCGGGGGGATGGTCGATCAACCGGCGTCGAAGTAGGACGTCTCCAAGTAGTCGTGGACGGCTTTGGCATGGACGCGGAAGGACCGGCCGACCCGCACCGCGGGCAACTCGCCCGAATGCACCAATCGGTAGACCGTCATCTTCGAGACCCGCATCAGATTCGCCACCTCGGCGACGGTGAGGAATTGCGTTCCACCGCCGAGTACGGACTGCCCCGGCGCGCCGGGACCGCTCTGTGCACGGGAACCACCACGACCGCCGGTCGAGCCCGGCGTTCCAGGTGACGATCCCGAACTGTTTCCAGACATCTTGTCAGACATCATTGCACCATCGACCTCCGGCACGTCCGCGCCGCCGGCTTCCCCACCGGCGGAACAGACACGCACGTGCTCCTTGAAGCTTAGCGGGACCAGTGGGATTACTGCGACGGGTGTGAGAAATACGCCCTTTACGCCGGATTCATGACTACGACGTTACGACGAAGCCACGACGCCACCGCTACAACGCAACCGTCACCTCGCCACCGTCACATCGACCGCCGCCGTCACAACGAATGCCATCGCGACAATCCCGCGACGGCGACCCTGCCACGGCGACCTGATCTCTACTCCGACGAGGCGCCCTGTTCGACCGAACGTTGTTTGGCCGCGTGCAACGCCTCCAGGAATGCCGAGCGTACTCCCGCTCGCTCGAGTTCGCGAAGGGCGGCGGCAGTGGTCCCGGCGGGCGAGGTGACCGCGGCGCGCAGGTCCACCGCGCTCTGCTCGGCCTCGTCGAGCAGCGCGGCCGAGCCGACCATCGTCTGCACGACCAGCTGGGTGGCGACCTCACGGGTGAGCCCGAGCCCGACGGCGGCGTCCACCATCGCCTCCACGACCAGGAAGAAATAGGCCGGACCCGACCCGGACACCGCGGTCACCGCGTCCATCTGGGTTTCGGGCACGGTGACCACCTTGCCCACACTGGAGAGCACATCGGCGACCAGCTCGAGTTGCTCGGGCTTGGCGTAGCGGCCGGGCGCGAGCACGCTCATCCCCTGCCCGACCAGCATCGGGGTGTTCGCCATGACCCGCACGACGGGGAAGCCCGCGGGCATCTTGGCCTCCAGGCGCGCGGTCGGCACGCCCGCGGCCAGCGACACCAGCACCTGATCGCGACCGCCCACGTTCAGCTCGGCCTTGCCGAGGGCAACGAGCACGCCGTCCACATCCCCCGGCTTGACCGCGACCACCAGCAGATCGGCCCCGACGGCCCCGTCGGCGATCTCGCCGGTCACCCGCACCCCGAACCGGCCTGCGATCAGCTCGGCCCGGTCGGCATGGGTCTCGACGACCACCAGATCCTTGCCCAACCGGCCGGATTCGAGCAGTCCGGCGATCAACGCCTCCCCGATCCGGCCACCACCGATCACCGCAATTCTCGTCATGGCTGTCAAGGCTAGCCGCGGCGGGGAACGCCGGTCGCGGCGAGTCAGCCGCGACAGCAGAGCGAGTCAGCCGCGACAGCGGAGCGAGTCAGCCGCGACGGCAGAGCGAGTCAGCGCTGCGGCAGCAGGGCGAGTTGCCTGCTCTGGGCGACCACCGCACCGGTGCTGTCGAGCACGAGCTGATCGCAGTCGAACATCCGCCCGCCCACTTCGTGCGTGGTGGCGATGACGCGCAACCAGCCCGGGGCGGGCCTGCGGCGCAGGTAGGTCGTCATCTGCACGGTCGGCGCCCAGCCGAAACGGCCGAGGTTCATCGGCACCGGCGGGCTGATGTCGGCGGTCATCATGGCGAAGTACGCCGCGACCTCGGGGTCGCGCTGATCGCCGTCGAACGGGCGGATCCACAGCCGCAGCCGGGGCAGGCCCTGCTCGCCGTCGAGGAACGGCGCCCATCCCCGGTCCATCGCGAGGTCGGCGCCCACGGAGACGTTGACGATCTTGCCCATCGGGGTGTCGGCGTAGCCGACCGCGTCCGGGGACGGCTCGGCGGGCATGTCGTCGTGATCGTGGGCGAAGATCGGCTCGGCGTCGTCGAGGTGCCCGAAGGTGAACGCACTGCGCACCCGGGGCTTGCCGTCTTGGATGAGGGTCACGTCGACCAGGCAGATCTGGCGGCCCACCTTGCGGGTGCGTACCTCGTAGTCCACTTCGCCCGGTTCGGGAGCGCCGAGGAAGTCCGAGCTCGCGGCGATCGGGGCCATGTCCGCCCGCTCGGGTTCGCTCGCGCGCAGCCATGCGGTCGCCGCGGCGGCGCTGCCCGCGACCATGGTGCCGCCGTGCACCTTGGGGCCGACGGTCCAGGTATCGGCGATGACACCGCGATAGCGGGCCGTGTCGTCGCCGGCAGCCGACCCGAGGGCACCGTCGTCGATCCGCCGCACCGCGCAGACTTCGCCGAACGGCGCATCGAGCGCGGCCTGTCGTCCGGCGCCAGCGGTCGCCGCGCTTTCGGACACGTCCGTGGTCATGAGCACTCCTTCGTCCACTCCCGGCGGTCCGGCCCCGGGATCGCAGGGGGTTCGTACAGCGTACAAGGACGCTAGCGGACCGAGATACGAGACATCGCGTCGGGGGTGTCCGAAATAGCCGGTCGGTCAGGTGGATCCGGCACGGGCCGAGGACGGGCTCGGCGCGGGCAACCGGTTGAGGTGCTCGCGAGCGAAGGCGAGCGTGCGGCCCAGCATGGCCGCGCGAGCGGAGGCCCCGCGCGCGTTCTGGGTGTTGATCTCGGCGACCGCGTGCCCGGAGAAACCCGCCGCCACCAGCTGCGCGCACACCTGCGTGCACGGCTGGGAGCCCTCACCGGGGACCAGGTGCTCATCGTGGGCGGCGCCCCGGCCGTCGGCCAGGTGCAGGTGCGCCAGGTTCGGGCCCATCCGCGCGGCCAGCGCCAGCGCGTCGGCGCCCGCGGTGGCGGTGTGCGACAGATCCAGCGTGTAGTGCTCGAAACCGGTGTCGGTGGGGTCGTAGGAGGGACTGAACGCGGTCAGCCCCCAGCCGGGTCCGCCCCGGCGGGCCAGCCGCTGGGCGGCCTTCTCCCCGCGACCGAACAGCGTGTCGGCACGCATCGGGAACATGTTCTCCACCGCCACGACCACCTCGCTCGCCTCCTCGAGCGCGGCCACCTGCTCGGCGAACCCCTCGGCATAGCGGCGCTGCCAGCGGAACGGCGGATGCACCACGACGGTATCGGCGCCGAGCGCCTCCGCGGTGTGCACGCTGCGCTCCAGCTTGGCGACCGGGTCCGCGCCCCACACTCGCTGCGAGATCAGCAGGCACGGCGCGTGCACCGCCAGCACCGGCACGCCGTAGCGGCGTGCGTAGCTCCGCACGGTCGTGACGGACTGGCTGGCCGTCTCGGCCCACACCATCAGCTCGACGCCGTCGTAGCCCAGCTCGGCGGCGTAGCGGAACGCCGCCTCGGTGTTCTCCGGGTAGACCGAGGCGGTGGACAGGCCCACCCGGATCGCGCGGCGCGCGGGCAGATTCGCGCTTGCCGCCGGTGCGCTGGTGAGCGGTGCGGCGGTCCCGGGGTCGCCCTGCCCCGCCTGGTCGGTGTGCCCCACGTGCCCCACAACCACCGCTCTCCCGAATCGGTTCCGAATGGATCGGTTCGTGTCGAATTCAGTTCGTACTGAGCAGGAATGCCAACGGCCCGAGCGTCACGAAGATGCCGACCACGACCGCGATGACGGTGCTCAGGATGTCGTCGGTGTGGCGCAGGATGCGCACCAGCGCCACCAGGCCGAGGATGACGATCATGGCCAAGGTCAGCGCGACCCAGGGCAGCATCTCCCACATCCGCTCGAATCCCTTGAACATCAGCATGCCCGCGATCGCCGCACCCGTGCTCTGCGCGCCGAGGATCATCCACTGCCTGCGATTGGCTTCGGCCTCGGGATCGCGTTGCGCAGCGGCTGGTTCGCCGCGCCGCTTGCCCTTCGGGTTCTCGCCGCCCGCCCGCTTGGCGCCGACCAGGGCGGCGGCCCCGCTCAGCCCTTTGACGCCGGTGAGCCGGGCGGGCTTGACCGACTTGACCCGCGAGGCCAGGCCCGAGATCGACCGCTTGCCCTTCGCGGGCGGCTCGTCGTCGTAGTCGATCGGCTCGAGGTCCTCGCCGGTGTAGTCCTCGTCGTAGCCGTACGGGCCGGGACGATGCTCGCCGGTGTCGAAGAATTCCCCGTCGTCGAACTCGCGGTCGTAGTCCTCGTCGAAGGAGTTCTGCTCGAAGTCCTCGCCGGGGTAGTCCTCGTCGGGGTAGTCCTCACCGAAGGAGCCCTGCTCGAAGTCCTCGCCGGGGTAGTCGTCGCGTCCGCGCCGGTCCTTCTCGAACGAGGGCGGACCGCCGAATCCGGGGGGCGGAGGGCCGAACGCGGGTGCCGATCGCCGCTGCTCGCGGCCGGCCCGGCGGGCCGCGTCGGCCCGCTCGGCGCCGTCGCGCAGCAGGTCGCCCGCGACGGTCTGACCGGAGAGCAGTTGCTGGTCCTGGCTGGCCAGACTCCACGCCTGGGTGGGGATGGCGCCGGATTCCGGCGCCGGAGCCCCGTGCGGCACAGGCGATCCGGGAGGTCCGGCGGGCGCGGGTGGTCCGGGCGGGGCGGCCGAATTACGCCTGCGGGCCGACCAGGCGGGCAGGCCGCCGCGCCCCCGCGCGGGGGGCTCGGGTGCCCGCGCATCCGGACCGGGGCGCGGCGGCATCGGCGACAGCGGCCGCGGCGCGGGGCCGAAGTCCGGCGGTGGCGGCGCCCAGCCGGTGGCGGGCGGGCTCGGCTCGTCGGCGGGAGCGATGGGGGCGGGATAGATCTCGGTGACCTCGGCGGCGCGCCGGCGATCGGCACGGCTGAGGCGGCCGCTGTCGGGACCGGGACGGTCGGCGCTCTGCGTCGGACCGGCCTGGGGCGGGGGCGCGAGCGGGACCGGGGCGGGGGCCGCGGGCGGGGCAGGCGGCTCGAAAGCCCGTGGCGCAGGCAGCGGCTGGGAGTTCGCGGGCTCGAAGCTCGGTGGAGCCGGGGGCTCGAAGCTCGGTGGAGCCGGCGGCTCGAAGCTCGGCGGAGCCGGGGGCTCGAAGGCTTGCGGCGGGGCCGCGAAGGAGGCCGGGCCGACCCCGGCGGTCGGGCGCCCGACGATGACCGTGGCGTTGTCGTCGGGGTCGAGCTTGCGCCTACGTCCGCTGCGGCCGGTGGACGGCGCGGGGGCGGCAGCCGGGTCGTCGTCCGATCCGGGGACGCCGTGCCTGGCGGCGGGAGCCGGGGGCGCGGAGGTGGCCGGGGCCAGCGGGTCGTAGCGGGTGATCGGACCCGACATCGGCGAATCGCCGGGCGATTCGGCCGGTTCGTGGGCCGCCTCCGCGTCGGGGGCCGAGTGCGCACCGCCGTCGCGGATCACCGGTAGGTCGCCGGTCAGTTCGGCCACCGAGATACCGCGACCACCGCGCCTTCGCCTGCCGCCGCCGGAGGACGACCCCTGCTGGCCGTTGCGCGCCAGCAGTTCGGCCACCGACAACTGCTTGGAATCCTCGCTCATTTACGACACCGTTTCGATCGGACCCGATTTCGCGCCGTCACCCTCGGACAGTGGCACCGTGTTGATCATCGCGCCGGGCACCGCGACCACCGGGCCACCGTTGGTATCGGTATCCAGTTTGCGCAGGATCAGCCCTTCGCGCATCGCCCAGGGACAGATTTCGATGCTGTCCAGCGACAACGCCCGCATACTCGCCTCCGCGACCAGCGCCCCAGCTACCAACTGTTGCGACCGATCCGCACTCACGCCTTCCAATTCCGCCCGGTCCGACGCCGTCATCCGGGAGATGAACGCGATCAACTGACGCAGGCCTGAACTGGTCAGTGTACGTCGCACCCTGGGTCCCGCGCCCGATGGAGCCGCGCCGGTCAGCCTGGCCAGCGATCGGAAGGTTTTCGAGGTGCCCACGGCCAGGTCGGGCAGGCCCGCGCCCATCACCTGTTTGCTCGGCACGACCAGTTCGGCGTCGAGCCAGTCGCGCAGGACCGCGATCCGGCGCTTGCCCGGCGGGTCCTCGCGCAGCCACTGCCTGGTCAGCCTGCCCGCGCCGAGTTGCAGCGACAGCGCCACATCGGGGTCCTCGTCGCCGCCGGAGGTCAGTTCCAGCGAGCCGCCGCCGATATCGATGTTGAGAATGCGGCCGGCGCTCCAGCCGTACCAGCGCCGCACGGCGAGGAAGGTCAGCCGCGCCTCGTCCTCACCGCTGAGGATCTGCAATCGCACCCCGGTCTCGGTGCGTACCCGCTCGAGCACTTCCTCGGAGTTGGTCGCGTCGCGCAGCGCGGAGGTCGCGAACGGCATGAGTTCTTCGCATTGCGAGGTCTCGGCGATGCTGGCGAATTCGTCCACCGTCGAGATCAGCCGCTGGGCGCCGGCTTCGGTCAGGCAACCGTCGTCGTCCATGTTCTCCGACAGCCGCAAAGTGGCTTTAGTCGAACTCATCGGCATGGGGTGGCCACCGCGATGCGCGTCCACGACGAGCAGGTGGACGGTATTGCTTCCGACGTCGAGTACCCCAAGGCGCACACGAATACGTTACTGGGTCGACCAGCGGTTACGTGCGGGCGAGGGGAACTGTTAGCGTCACAGACCGTGACGGTAGGCGCATCGGCCGACAGCCCGACCCGGCCCCGACCAGCAGACAAGATCACCCCGGCCCCCGAGGTGGATCTGGATTTTCCGCGCGAATGGATCGAATTCCTCGACCCCGCGGACGAAGAACACCTGATCGTCGCGGACCTGACCTGGCTGCTGTCGCGCTGGACGTGTGTCTTCGGCACCCCCGCCTGCCAGGGCATCCTGGCCGATCGCCCCGACGACGGGTGTTGCTCGCACGGCGCTTTCCTCTCCGACAAGGAAGACCAGCAACGTCTGCGCGACGCTGTGAAAATGCTCACACCGCAGGACTGGCAGCTGATGGACCAGGCTCGTGACGACAAGGGCAAGCTCACCAAGAAGGGCTATCTCGAACTCGACGAACTCGACGACGAACCTGCCCTGCGTACCCGCCGCTACGAGGGCGCGTGCGTGTTCCTCAACCGCCCCGGATTCGAAGGCGGGGTCGGCTGCGCGCTGCACACCATTGCGCTGCGCCGCGATCTGCCTCCACACACGGTGAAGCCGGATGTGTGCTGGCAGTTGCCGATCCGACGCACCCAGGAGTGGGTGGACCGGCCCGACGGCGTCCAGATCCTGCGGACCGTCGTCACCGAGTACGACCGGCGCGGCTGGGGCCCCGGCGGCGCGGATCTGGACTGGTACTGCTCGGGATCACCGGACGCGCACGTCGGCACGCGGCCGGTCTGGCAGTCCTACGGCCCCGAGCTCACCGAACTGCTCGGCGCGCCCGCCTACGAGGAACTGGCCAGGCACTGCCGCAGGCGCGAGGGCCTCGGCCTGGTCGCCGTGCACCCGGCCACCGTGCACGCCGCACGCGCGGCCGAACAGTCCTGACCCGCCGCGCGGCGACCCGTCCGGCCGCACGGCGGCCCCGCCCTCCCCCGCGCGTTTCGCTCGGCCCGAGTTCGATGAAGAAGCCCTGAACATCGCGCGTACAACGCGTCCCGCCGAGTGGCAATCCGCCCGGCGTGTGGTTGTCTGTGGGTCATGAGGAAAGCTCTGATCGTCGCGTCGCTCGCCGCGGGCACGGTGCTGGCCGCCGCAGGCGGCGCGCACGCCGAACCCGCCGCCGATCCCACCCGGTACTCGGATGTCACCGCCACCTTCGTCGACGCGCTCGATCCCGCGGCGCTCGAGGCGAAGGCCCAGGGCAAGAACCTCATCATGAGCCCCTACGGTGTCTCCCGGACGATCGCCTGCCGCGGCGACGGCGCCGCGGTGCCGTACTACGACTGCCAGCAGGAAGACGACCTGGGCTGGATCACCCTGCGCCTTACCGATCTGCCGGGCCTCGGCCCCACCTGGTACTACCTGCCCTGACCCGGAACCGGCAGCCTCTCCCCGAGAGCGGCCCCGCCCCTCGAACATCACCACTGAACACCACACGGCCCTCGAATGCTTCCCGCGTTCGGGGGCCGACCGGTTTCCGGGCGCTCAGGCCTCGAGCTTGTAGCCGAGACCGCGCACCGTCACCAGGTGCTCCGGCTTGGCCGGGTCGGCCTCGATCTTCGAGCGCAGGCGCTTGACGTGCACGTCGAGGGTCTTGGTGTCGCCCACGTAGTCCGCGCCCCAGACCCGGTCGATCAGCTGGCCGCGGGTGAGCACCCGGCCGGAGTTGCGCAGCAGGTACTCCAGCAGGTCGAACTCCTTGAGCGGCAGCGTGACCGGGCTGCCGTTGACCAGCACGGTGTGCCGGTCGACATCCATGCGCACCGGGCCCGCCTCCAGCACGCCGCTCTCGCCGTTGCCCTCGAGATCCTCGCCCGCGCCGCGGCGCAGCACCGCGCGGATGCGGGCGATGAGCTCGCGCGCGGAGTACGGCTTGGTGACGTAGTCGTCGGCGCCCAGTTCCAGCCCGACGACTTTGTCGATCTCGCTGTCACGCGCGGTCACCATGATGACCGGCACGCCGCTGCGAGTGCGCAGCTGCTTGCACACGTCCGTGCCGCTCATGCCGGGCAGCATGAGGTCGAGCAGCACGATATCGGCGCCGGAACGGTCGAATTCGGCCAGCGCGGACGGACCGTCACCGGCGACGGTGACCTCGAATCCCTCCTTACGCAGCAGGAACGCGAGCGGGTCGGCCAGCGACTCCTCATCCTCGACGATCAGAACTCTCGTCATCTGCGTGCCTCCACACCATTCGGTCTGCCCGGTCCCTGCGGACGCGGCGCGTTTTCCTTCGTACTCGTCTCGGCGCCGTCGGATTCCTCGTCGAGGCCGGCTTCGAGATGAGCGGGTATGCGCAGGGTGAACGTCGAACCGGTGCCCAACTTGCTCCACAGGGCGATCTCGCCGTTGTGGTTGGCCGCGACGTGCTTGACGATGGCCAGGCCGAGACCCGTGCCGCCGGTCGAGCGCGAGCGCGCCTTGTCGGAGCGGAAGAACCGTTCGAACACTCTTTCCTGGTCTTCTTTGGCGATGCCGATGCCGCGGTCGGTGACCGACATGGCCACATACTGCCCGCGCAGCGCCCGGCTCACCGAGACGTGCGAGCCGCTGGGTGAGTAGGCGATCGCGTTCTCGACCAGATTGGACAGCGCGGTGACCAGCAGCGTCTCGTCGCCGAGCACTTCCAGCCCGCTGGGCCGGTCGGTACTGACGGTGATACCCGCGGCCTCGGCGGCGGTGCGGGAACGATCCACGGCCTGCATGACGACGGTGTCGACATCGACGACCTCGAGCTCGGGCAGCTTCTCCGCGCCCTGCAATCGCGACAGCGCGATCAGCTCGGTGACCATCTTGCCGAGCCTGCGGGATTCGCCGAGCACTCGTTTGCCGAAGTGCCGGACCGCCTCGGGATCGTCGGCCGACTCCAGCATCGCCTCGGCCAGCAGGCTCATCGCTCCGACCGGGGTCTTGAGCTCGTGGCTGACATTGGCGACGAAGTCCCGCCGGGTGGCCTCCATGCGGGCCTGCTCGGAGTCGTCGTCGGCGAACAGGACGGTGAAGCCGGTCTCCTCCTGCGACAGAGGCCGGGCGACGCCGCGCACGGCGATGCGGCTGCGGCCGGGCAGCGGGTTCTTGGCGGTGAGGTCGAACTCCGCGGACTCGCCGGTGGCGAGCACCTTCTCCACCGCCGCCCAGGCGCGCTCGTCGAGCAACCGGTTGCGGACCAGCCCGAGTTCCTCGGCGCGCGGGTTCACCAGCACCACGTCGCGGTAGCGGTCGACGACGGCGATGCCGCTCTCGGAGGCGAGCACGATCAGGTCGAGCACCTGCGACATGGTCAGCCCGGTGTCGACCTGCCTGCGGGCCGCCAGCCGGGCGTTGACATACGGCACGAGCAGCCCACCGACGGCCAGTCCAGCGACAGCCGCGAGGACTGCCAGAACAACGGACTGCGCGACACTCACACTTGAATCGTACGGTCGCCGACGCCGAGGACAACGCCGGGTTCGTGAAGTTCCACGCAGGTCACAGGCGATTTCAGCCGCGTTGGCCGGGTGTTAACGCATTGTTCGCCAGGCGTGTCATGACACGCCTGGCGAACATCCGATCACCAGCCGGGGTTGCCCCGTACCGGGACGTTGACGAAGCTCGGCCGGTTCGGATCCAGCTGCAGATGCTGCGGTTTGAGACCGGTGTCGGCCAGCATCGTCAGGATCGGCAGACCCTTGGGGAAATTGCCCGCGAACACGTCCACGCGCAGCCGGTGTCCCGGCTTCAGCACCGCATGGGTCGCGGGCAGCGCGATGTCGAGGGTGACCGCCTCGCCCGGCGTCACCAGCTTCCGGTTCTCCAGCGAGGCGACCGGCCGCGGATCGGTGTAGTCGCCGTTGGCCGAGCGGCTGCTGCGCGATTCGTCGATCTCGCTCAGCGAGGCCGCCAGCTGCCCCGAGGACAACACCGTGGAGCGACCGTCCGGGGCGACGTCGTTGATCGTCACCGACCAGTAGCCGTCGACCGCGTCGTGCACGGTGTTCAGCCGGATCGCCACCGGACCGGAGATCTCCGTCGCCTCCGCCACCGGCGCGCTGGTGAAGGTCAGCCCGTTGGTCTCGTGGATGCGCGCGTCCGCGCCGCAGGCGTCGATCGCGGCGAGCACGCCCGCCGTGGCCTGTCCGGCGTCGTTGGAGCACAGGCCGGTGAGACCCGGAGCGACGGTGAGCCGCTGGGTGCTGCCGTCCTCGCTCGCCAGCAGCGAGCCGTCGTACACGCTGTGCGCGGTGCCGCTCGGCGTGCCCGACAGGTACATCCGCCGGTGCTCGGCGGCCTCCTGGACGGGCGCGGAGTCACCGAAGCCCGCGCGGGTGATCCAGCCGCCACCCTGCTCGCGCAGCGTCACCGGGCCGTAGCGATCGATGCCGTTGTCGATGTCCTTGAGCCAGCGGTCGAACCACGCGCGCTGCAGCACGTCCAGCCGCGGCGGCAGGCCGGGCTTGCCCGACTCGGCGCCGGAGTTCAGGTGGTAGGTGTTGCCCATCAGCAATTGCTTCTGGCCGGGCGCGACCGCGATCTGGTTGTAGATCTGGGACTGCGAGTAGGTGAACAGATCGTGCCAGCCGCCGACCACGAAGGTCGGGATGGTGATCCGGCTCGGATCGCCCAGCCACGCGGCGCGTTCGGGGCTGTCGGCCGAGAGCAGGCTGCGCACCCGCGGGTCCAGATCCTCGACGCGGGTCTGGCTGTAGGCGTTGAGGAACACGTCCATGTAGGTCAGCGGCGAGTCCATCCGGTCGGTCAGCCACTGCTGATCGAAATTGCCGGTGACCAGCGACTGCACGTCCGGAATCCACTTGAGCGAGTTGATCGCGGTCAGCCACAGCGGGATGAAGTTCATGCCGAAGCCGCCGCCGGGGGCGAGCACGTCGTTGATCAGATCACTGCCCGGCACGATCGGGAAGATGGCCTGCAGCGCGGGCGGCGCCTTCTCCGCGGCCTGCACCTGATTGATCGCGGAATAGGAGATGCCGGACATGCCGACGCGCCCGTTGGACCACGGCTGGCGGGAGGCCCAGTCGATCACCTCGACGGTGTCGCGCTGCTCGCGGTCGCGCAGCATGTCCCACTCGCCCTGGGAGAACCCGGTGCCGCGCACGTCGACCACCAGCTGCGTGTAGCCGCTGCGCACCAGGCTGCGATCCACCGAGAAGTTGCGCAGCGCACCGCCGCCGAGCGCCTTGGTGAGATCGGTGACGCCCGACAGCGGTGTGCCGGTCATGTCGATCTCGCGGGCGAGGCCGATCATCGCGTCGGACAGGCCGGGCACCTCGCTCGCGTGGTCGGCGAGGTTGGAGACCAGCTTGGTGTAGGGGGTCATGTTGACCACCGTGGGCGCGGCGATCGGGGCGGGAAGGCCGAAAACGTCTGCCGGACGGTAGAGATTCGCTTTGAGCACCGTGCCGTCACTCATGGTGATCGGCACATCCCAGGTGATATGGATGTTCGGGTAGGTCTGCGGGCCGTCGTGGGTGGCCGCCCATGCCTGCCCGGCGGCGCCGCCGTCGGGACCTGTCGGCAACGGCCCGGCCGTCGCACCGCCCGCACCGAGGAACGGCAGGATCAGCGCGGCCGCCATACCGGCCACCGTGATCCGGAACGCTTTTCTCATCGCCTGTGGTCCACCTCTCCGCTGAAATGGGACGGCGGAATTCTCCCACACTTACCGTGGAGTAAGAACCATGGACGACCGACAGTGTGGACGAGTCGAGCCTTGTGAACAGTCACGATCCGCTGTTCACCCGCTCGGGCAAATGCCCGGCGTGACAATGCGACCCGGTCCGCAGTGCCGAAAAAGGCCCGGCCGTCACCCGGCCGGGCCTTTCGGAACGAATCACTCACTCTGCGACGCGAAAGCGTCGAACGGGGATTACCTGCCGCCTTGACCTGCGACCGCGGCCGCACCCGCGGCGGCGGCCTCCGGATCCAGGTATTCCCTGGCGCGCACCGGGCGCAGGTTCTCGTCGAGCTCGTAGCGCAGCGGGATGCCGGTCGGAATGTTCAGCCCGGCGATCTCTTCGTCGGAGATCTGGTCCAGATGCTTGACCAGCGCGCGCAGCGAATTGCCGTGGGCGGCGACCAGCACCGTCTTGCCCGCCAGCAGTTCCTTGGAGATGGTGGACTCCCAGTAGGGCACCATCCGGTTCACCACGTCGAGCAGGCACTCGGTCTCGGGGATCTCGATACCGGCGTAGCGCGGGTCGCCCGCCTGGCTGTATTCGTTGTCGGCCTCGATGGCCGGCGGCGGGGTGTCGTAGCTGCGACGCCACAGCATGAACTGTTCATCGCCGTACTTGTCCCGGATCTGGGCCTTGTTCTTGCCCTGCAGTTCGCCGTAGTGGCGCTCGTTGAGCCGCCAGTCGCGGACCACCGGGATCCAGTGCCGGTCGGCCGCGTCCAGAGCGATGTTCGCGGTGGAGATGGCGCGGCGCAGCAGCGAGGTGAAGACGATGTCGGGCGCGATGCCGTGCTCGGCGAGCAGTTCACCGGCGCGCTTGCCCTCGGCGATGCCCTTGTCGGTGAGGTGCACGTCCACCCAGCCGGTGAACAGGTTCAGGGCGTTCCATTCGCTCTCGCCGTGGCGCAGCAACACGAGGGTGTACGTCATGGCCCGTAGTCTAACGACGCGCCGGGGGCGATCCCGGTGGCGGTCTCCTCACGCCGACGCGCCGAGCGCGGTCAGCAGACCTGCCCCGACCAGCGTCGCGTTCTCCCCGAGCTCGCTGGGCACCACCCGCAGATCGCCGAGGAACTGGATGCGCGCGTGCGCGCCGAGCGCCTCCTGCAAGGGCCGCCACAACGGTTCGCCTGCCTGGGCGAACCCGCCGCCGACCACCACCAGATCCACGTCGAGCAGCGCCGCGGCCGACGAGATGACCTGTCCCAGTGCGATACCCGCGCGCCGCAGCGCCGCCTTCGCGATCCGATCGCCTGCCTCGGCGGCGGCCGCGAGTTCCACTCCGGTGGCGCCCTCCCAGCCGCGCTCGCGAGCCCAGCGCACCGCGGACGGACCGCTGGCCACCGCCTCCACGCAACCGACACCCCCGCACGCGCACGGATCGGTGGAGCCGGGCACGATCATGTGGCCGATATGCCCGGCGTTGCCGGTGTGCCCGACCGCGACCATGCCGCCGACGATGATCCCGCCGCCGATTCCCGAGGAGACCGTCATGGCCAGCGCGTCCGGGGTCTGGCGGGCCGCGCCGAAATGCCGCTCCGCCAACGCCAGACAGACGCCGTCGACCGCCATTCGCACCGTCGCGCCGGGGAAGAGCTCGCGCACCGCGTCCACCAGCGCGAAGCCGTCGCGCCATTCGGGGATGTTGAGCGGCTCGACCACTCCCACGGTCGCGTCCACCGGCCCGCACGCGCCGATCCCGACGATCGAGACGGTGTGGCCGTTGGCCGCGGCGAGCAGCAGTCCGCGCACGGCGTCCCAGACTCCGCTGGGCGGCACGGTGATTCGCCCCACCTCGTGGGTGACTCCGTCGGCCCCCACCAGTCCGACGGCGATCTTGGTGGCGCCTATGTCGAGTGCCAGAACAGTCATCAGCCGAACCCCCGGTTCCCCAGGCGTGCACACCGGATCGCCGCGCGGGGCGGCGTCGGCGTGCGCGCATGCTTGTCTCGCGCGGTAACGCTACGTGGTTGCCGCCGCGCGACCGGCGTCAGGTACCGGTGCCGGAGGCTGTCGGGTACCGGTACCGGAGGCTGTCAGGAATCGCCGCCGGAGCCGTCCTCGCCGGTGTTCACCAGGTGTTCGAAAGGCTGCAGATTCTTCAGCGACTCACCGCGCGACACCCGCCACTTCCATTCCCGGCGAATCGATTCCGCGAAGCCCAGCTCCAGCAGCGTGTTGAAGTCGGCGTCGACCGCCTCGAGCACCTGACCGAAGACGCGGTCCAGCTCGTCGGGGGTGATCGCGTGCGAGGCCAGCCTGCCGACCAGGTAGATGTCGCCGACCCGGTCCAGGGTGTAGGACACCGCGTAGAGCCTGCGATTACGTCGCAGCAGGAACTTGTAGACGCCCTCGAAGTTCTCGTCCGGCTTACGGCAGACGAAGGCCTCGACACGCACACCGTGCTTGCCGACGTTGAGCATCACGGTGGTCTTCAGCTTGCGCTCACCGGGCAACACCACGACGAAGACGTCGTCGGCCGGACGGGTGTATTCGATCTCGCGCTCGCGCAGCGTCTCGTCGATGATCGCCGTGGTCTCGGCGATCCCACCGGTCACGCTCATCAGGACACTCCCACCCGGCGTCGTCGCGACGCCCGCGATCTGGTCTGGGACGGCGTGCTCCGGCCCGGACCGGAACGCGCGCCGTGGAAATCGTGCAGTGCGGCGGAATAGCTGTCCAGCAGCCCCTGCGCGGTGTGCGCCCAGGAGAAGCCGGTGGCGTGCTCGACGGCGCGCTCACCCATCACGCGCAGCCGCTCCGGATCGTCGAGCAGCGCGCCGAGGGCGTCGGCCCAGTCCGGAATGCGATGCCCGCGCACCAGCAGGCCGGTCACCCCGTCGACCACGGCGGTGCCGAGCCCGCCCACCTCGGCGGCCAGCACCGGGGTGCCGCTGGCCTGCGCCTCGAGGGCGACCAGGCCGAAGGATTCGTTGTAACTGGGCACCGCGACCAGATCGGCGGCGCGATAGACCCGCACCAGCTTCTCCGGCGGCTGCGGCGGCAAGAAGGTGACTCGATCGCTGATGCCGAGCTCGGCGGCCAGTTCGATCAGCGCGTCGGGGCGTTGCAGGCCCGAGCCGGACGGGCCGCCGACGATGAGCACGCGCAGCGCACGCTCCGGCGCCCCGCGTTCGGCATCGCGGCGCAACACCTCGGCGGCGGCGCGCACCAGCACGTCGGGCGCCTTCAGCGGCTGGATGCGGCCGACGAACGCGACGATCCGCTCGTGCGGGGACAGGCCGAACTCGGCACGCGCGGCGGCACGGTCGCCGGGGTGGTAGAGGCTCAGGTCGGCGCCCGGCGGCACCACGTGGATCCGCTGGTCCTCGGCGCCGTACAACTCGACGAGCTGACGCGCTTCCTCGGCGGTGTTGGCGACCATCCGGTCGGCCTCGGCGATGATCTGCTTCTCGCCGATCTCGCGGGCCAGCGGTTCGGGGACATCCCCCTCGGCGAGCGCGGCGTTCTTCACCGCGGCCAGGGTGTGCGCGGTGTGTACCAGCGGTACCCGCCAGCGGTCCCTGGTCAGCCAGCCGACCTGGCCGGACAGCCAGTAGTGCGAGTGCACGAGATCATAGTAGCCGGGAAGTTGCCGAGCTTCCTGCCGCAGCACCTCCGCGGTGAACGGGCACAGCTGGGTGGGCAGGTCGTGCTTGTCCAGCCCCTCGAAGGGACCGGCCACCACATTGCGCACCAGCACGCCGGGCGCGGCCTCCTGCACCGGCGGGACGTGCGAGGACGTGGCCCGGGTGAAGATCTCCACCTCGGTGCCTCGCTGCGCCAATTCGACAGCCGTACGCAGCACATACACATTCATCCCGCCGGCGTCTCCGGTGCCGGGCTGGGCAAGCGGGGAGGTGTGCACAGACAGTACGGCGATGCGGTTCGGCCGACGGTCCACACGATGACTCACGCCGTCCAGTGTGCACGCATCCTCCGGCAGCCGGACGGCTGGTCTCCGCCGAGTGACCCCTATCACCTCAGGTGCCCGTCCGGGTCCGTCACGGACGGACTTCCGTCACCCGATGTCGTCGGCGAACTGCCCGACTTCGGCGACGAACCGCTCCGGGTCCTCGATGAACAGTCCGTGTTGTGCGCCCTCCCAATACGAGCCGCGCGCCTTCGGGGCCGTCTCGGCGATGAATCGGCCGTTGGCGATCGGCACCACCGGGTCGGCGGTGCCGTGCAGCACGAGCACCGGAACGTCCAGCTTGCGCAGGGTCTCGGTGTTGTCGGAGGTCCGGTAGAACAGCGCCTTGCGCACGGCGGGCGGGGTGGCCAGGCTCATGCCGAACAGGCGCTGGGCGTCGACGCCCTTGTCGCGACGGTCGCCGGTGTTGGCGTTGCCGAAGGCCATGAAGCCGCGCATCGCCTTGCCCGGGCTCTCCTCGAACACCCCGGCCATCGCCTGCGTCAGCGCCGTGCCGACCTCGGCGCCGGGCACCCGGCCGATATTGGCCATCGACCCGACGTAGACCACGCCGCCGACCGCGCCGGTGCCGTACGCGGTGAGGTAGTCGCTGATCACGATGCCGCCGTAGGACCAGCCAAGCAGGATCGCGTCCTCGGTCACGTTCTCGGCGGCCAGCACGGCGGCGAGATCGGCGGCCCAGTTGGCCGGATCGTCGTAGCCTGCGGCAGGGGCGTCGGAGTAGCCGTGGCCGCGCAGATCGAGCGCGATCACCCGGAACCGCTGCGCCAGCTGCTCGGCGGCCTCGCCCCAACAGGTCAGATTGGCCGACCATCCGTGCACGAGCACCAGCGGCCTGGCCCCTTCCGGTCCGCTGACCCGATAGACGATCCTGGTGCCATCCGCGCTGACCGCGTCCCGTGTAGCCATACCCGCATGCTAGGTGCCGGTCACGCACCGCGCGCCGGGTGGCCCGCAGCACCGGCCTAGGATCGAGGCTCATGAGCACTCGCACCGCGGTCGTCACGGGAGCAAGTTCGGGCATCGGGGAGGCCACCGCGCGCCACCTCGCGAGCCAGGGCTGTCACGTCTACATCGGCGCCCGCCGGATCGACCGGTTGCGCAAGCTGGCCGACGAGATCGGCGGCACCGCACTCGAACTCGACGTCACCTCCGAGGATTCGGTGCGCGCCTTCACCGACGCGATTCCCCGCGTCGACGTGCTGGTCAACAACGCCGGTGGCGCGAAGGGCCTGGCGCCGGTCGCCGAGGCCGATCTCGACGACTGGCGCTGGATGTGGGAGACCAACGTGCTCGGCACGCTGCGCGTCACCAAGGCGCTGCTACCGAAGCTGATCGACTCCGGCGACGGCCTGATCGTCACCATCACCTCGGTCGCCGCCTTCCACGCCTACGACAACGGCTCCGGCTACACCTCGGCCAAGCACGCCCAGGCTGTGTTGCACCGCACCCTGCGCGGCGAGCTGCTCGGCAAGCCGGTCCGGCTCACCGAGATCGCGCCCGGCGCGGTGGAGACCGAGTTCTCCCTGGTGCGCTTCGACGGCGATCAGGAACGCGCCGACCAGGTCTACGCGGGCATCGACCCGCTGGTGGCCCAGGACATCGCCGAGATCGTCGGTTTCGTGGCCTCGCGACCGCCGCACGTCAACCTCGACCAGATCATCGTCGCGCCGCGCGACCAGGCGGCTCCGGGCCGCTTCGCCCGCCGCGGCTGAACCGGGGCGGTCTACAGCCGCAGGCCCACCGTGACCGGTTCCGGCTCGAGCACGATGCCGAAGCGCTCGGCGACGCCGTCGCGGACGGTGCGGGCCAGTTCCACGATGTCGGCCGCGCGAGCCTCGCCCCGGTTGGTCAGGGCCAGCGTGTGTTTCGTGGACAGCCGGGCGGGCGCGTCCTCGCCGGGGAAGCCCTTGCCGAAACCGGCCCGCTCGATCAGCCAGCCCGCCGAGAACTTCACGCCGTCGGGCGCGGGATAGGTGGGGATCGTGATCTCGCCCAACCGGGCGACGATCGCCTCGCGCACCGGTTCGACCCTGGCCTGCGGCACCACCGGGTTGGTGAAGAACGAGCCCGCGCTCCAGGTGTCGTGGTCGGCCGGGTCGAGCACCATGCCCTTGCCCGCGCGCAGTCGCAGCACGGCGGCGCGCACGTCGGCGGCCGGGCGGCGCTCGCCCTCGGCGGCGTCCAGCGCGCCCGCGAGTTCGCGGTAGCGCAGCGGCGCGCTCAGCCCGTCGGCGCGCAGCGCGAATTCGACGGCGAGCACCAGGGCGGCGTCGCTGTGCTTGAGCACGCTGGTGCGGTAGCCGAAGCCGAGTTCGGCGGGTTCGGCCCAGCGGATCTCGCCGCTCGCCCGGTCGAGCAGCCGGACCCGGCGCAGCTGATCGGCGACCTCCACGCCGTAGGCGCCCACGTTCTGCACCGGCGTCGCGCCCGCGGAACCCGGGATGCCGGAAAGGCATTCGAGCCCGCCGAAGCCGGCGGCGACCGTCGCGGCGACCACCCCGTCCCAGTCCGCGCCGGCCTCCGCGATCACGCGTGCCGCGCCCGTCTCGACGGACACGCTGTCGGCGCCGGGATCGGCCACTGTCGCCGCGACCGCGTCCTCGGGCCGGGCGATCTCCACGCCGGTGGTGGCCACCCGCACGACCACGCCGTCGAAGCCCTCGTCGCAGATCAGCAGATTGGACCCGCCCGCGATCAGCAGCACCGGCACTCCGGCGGCATCCAGCGTCCGCACGGTGGCCACCAGCGCGTCGGTGCTCGCGCATTCGGCGAGCACCGACGGACCGCCGACGCGCAGGGTGGTCAGCTCCGCCAGCCGGACCCCCTCGCGCACCACCGCGCCCGTTCCGGCCAGCAGGTCGCGGACCGCATCGCCCGACACCACAGGTGAGATTCGCACGCCCCAGACGGTAGCGTGTCGACCCATGGCAACACCCTTGGCGTACACGGCCGCCTACTCCCATTCCGTTTCGGCCGTCCGCGCGGCATTCTCCGACGAGCAGTACTGGAAGGACCGCATCGCCGAGGTCGGCGGTCCGCACGCGCGTCTGGAGTCGGTCACCGCCCAGGGCGGCGACACCGTCCATATCCGCATGGTGGAGGTCATCGCCGCCGAGCTGCTGCCGCCCGCCATCACCGCCGTGCGCCCCGGCGACCTGGTCATTCCCCGCGTCGAGACCTGGAACGGCCTGTCGGGGACCTTCGACGCCACCGTCGAGGGCGCGCCCGCCAAGATGTCGGGCACCATCGTTCTCAGTGGGGACGACAAGGCCGCCACCACCGTGGTCGACGGCTCCATCGAGGTGAAGGTTCCGCTGTTCGGCGGCAAGATCGAGGCCGCGATCAGGGAGCGTCTGGTCGAGCTCCTGCGTGCGGAGGAAGAGTTCACCAACACGTGGCTGTCGGGTCGCTGACCGGCCCCGCGACCACCGATCGGGTCGCCGCCTTCTAACGTAGGCAGCATGGCACGTCGTCTGGACTACTCGGCTCGCTATCCGTTGCACACCCCCGCGGACCTGTGGGAAGCGTTGTCCTCCCGTGACTACTGGGAGGCGCGGATGGAGAGGATGCGCGAGCTGACGCCCGGCAACGACGTGCACAGCCTCGAGGTCACCCATTCCGGTATCGAGATCGTGCTGCACCACATCCTGCCGCGGGAGATGCTGCCGGAGATCGCGCAGACGGTGATCCGCAAGGACATGGTCATCACCCGCAAGGAGAGCTGGAGCCGGTTCGATCACGAGGAGACCGAGGGCCGGTTCTCCGCGTCCATCCCCGGTGGCCCGGGAACCCTGCGCGGCGACATCACGCTGTTCCCCACCGACACCGGCTGCACCATGCGGTTCTCCTCCGAGGCGAAGGTGTTCATCCCGATGGTGGGCCCGCGCCTGGAGCAACTGATGCTGGTCAACCTGGTCGATCTGTTCCGCGGTGAGGCGGAGGAAACCGTGAAGTGGCTGGAAGAGCGCAAGCCGACCAGCTGAGCACCCGCCCGATCGGCACCATCACCCGCGGCACCACCGGGGTGAATCGGCTGCGTCGCAGCGACCGGTGGCTGGTGCACGACGAGCTGGTGCGGACCAGGCTGCGCGAGGCCCCCGATCCACTGGTGGTGGATCTCGGCTACGGCGCGAGCCCGTGGACCACGCTGGAACTGGCGACCCGGTTGCGCGCCGCCCGTCCGGACGTGCGGGTGGTCGGCCTGGAGATCGATCCGGCCCGGGTGGTCCCCGGCCGCGACGGCGTGGTGTTCGCGCGCGGCGGTTTCGAATTGGCCGGTCTGCAACCGGTGCTGGTGCGCGCGTTCAATGTGCTGCGCCAGTACCAGGAGGCCGAGGTGGCGGGCGCGTGGGCGAGGATCACGGACAACCTCGCCCCGGACGGACTGCTCGTCGACGGCACCTGCGACGAGCTGGGCCGGCGGTGCGCATGGGTGTTGCTCGACCGCGCCGGCCCGGTCTCGCTGACGCTGGCCTGGGATCCGTTCACCGTCGAGACGCCCTCGGATCTGGCCGAACGCCTGCCGAAGGTGCTCATCCACCGCAATGTGCCCGGCGAAAAGGTGCACGCTTTGCTGGCCGCGGCCGATCGGGCGTGGGCGCACGCGGCGGCGATGGCCCCGTTCGGTCCGCGGGTGCGCTGGCGGGCGGCCGCGCGGCTGATGCGTGAGCAGGGTTTCCCGGTTCGCGAATACCGCAGGCGGATGCGCGACAACGTGCTCTCCGTGCCGTGGTCCGCGGTTGCTCCCGCCGCCTGATCACGGCCCGCGTCCCCCGACCACACGCGGTCCGTCGTCGTGATGCTGTCCGGAGGATGCAGGGTGGAGCATGGCGCGGGCTCGGGCCGCGAACCCGGCGACGCGGGGCCTCTCACACGGCGTCGAGCGCTCACACGGCGTCGAGCGCGCGGTGTACTCGCACGGCGCTGCGCTGCGGGAGTCCGGCGACGACGGTGGCGATCTCGGCGGGCCTGCACCGGCCGATGGTCACCGCGTCGCGCACCACCTCGTCGAGCGCGGCCTGGGCGATGTCCGTCTCGGCCAGATCGGTGATGGTCCGCACCGGCGTGGTGACCAGGAACGGCCCGGCCGATTCCACATCCGCCCCGGCCAGCGTGCGACGCAGCACCACCAGATGCGAGGTCACCGGCGGACGTCCCGCGCCGACCGACAGATGCAGGAAGCGTGGGCGCAACCGCCCGAGGCCGTGCAGATCGGCGGCGCTGTGATGGGAGACCGCGACCGCGCCGTCGAACCAGGCCGACCACATCGCGAATTCGTCGAGCGGCCCGTCCGGCCATTCACTCAGCCGCAGGATGCCGATCCCGGCCCGGCGGACCGTGCCCGCGGCCAGCGCGTCGCGGACCCGCGCCTCACACCCGGTGCGCAGCACCTGACGGGTGGTGAAGTACCCGGCATGCCTACCCGCGAGTCGCCGCAGGACACGCCACGGTCGGTCGACGGATTCGGGTGCGCGACCCGCCGCTTCGCCAGCCATGATCACAGGCTACGCCGCGATCCTGTGTCTGATGTCACATTCGGGTCCCTCAATGCCATCACAGAGCCCGCACAGAAATGTGCGGAAGAATCGTCGGCATGACTACGAAGCCCCCCGTCACCGCGCGGGTCAGCAGGCGCACATTGGTGATCGCCCTGGCCGTGGTGGCCACGCTGCTGGTCACGGCCCTGGTCGCCGCCGAGGTGTACATACGAGACCGCGTCTCCTCCTGCATCAGCGACCAGTTCGAGCAGCAGATGGGCTCGACGATCGATGTCGACTTCGGCGCCAAGCCGCTGTTGATCACCTGGGTCGACGGCAAGGTCTCCTCGGTGACCATCGACAGCGAGGGCGACAAGTTCGGTCCCGCCGTCGGCATGGACGTGCACGCCACGTTCGAGGATCTGGAGATGAACGAGGACGGCAGCGGTACGGTCGGCAGTTCCTCGGCCGAGGTCACCTGGAGCGAGGAGGGTATCGCCGAGACCCTCGGCGGCCTGGTCAGCGGCGTGGACTCGTCGGCTTCCAGCGACACGATCACCCTGGACGTGCTCGGCGGATTGGCTCAGCTCGAGGTCCGTCCGCAGGTGATCGACGGCGCGGTCGACGTGCAGACCATGTCCGCCGAACTGCTCGGCATCGGCCTGCCCACCGATCTGGTGGCCGGCATCGTGGATGTGTTCACCCAGAGCCTGCAGAGCTATCCGATGGGCTTGAAGGCCACCGACATCGAGGTCACCGACAACGGCATCGATGTCACCCTGGCGGGCGGGCGCACCGAGTTGGAGAGCACCGGCCAGGGCGACGTCCGCTGCTGAGGCTCGGGCCGCGAGACCCGCTCAGTCGCCGGAACCGTCCACGCCGGAACCTTGCACGCCGAAACCTTCCAGAACAGCACGTGATTTGGACAGCCCGAGGCGCGTCGCCCCCGCCGCGAGCAGTTCGGCGGCCGCCTCGGCGGTGCGGATGCCGCCACTGGCCTTGATGCCCAGGCGTCCGCCGACGGTCTCGGCCATCAGGCGCACCGCGTGCACGCTCGCTCCACCGGCGGGATGGAACCCTGTCGAGGTCTTCACGAAGTCGGCGCCCGCGCGCTCGGCGGCCCGGCAGACCTCGACGATCGCCTCGTCCGGCAACGCCGCGGACTCGATGATCACCTTGAGCACCGCCCGATCGGCGATCGCCTCGCGCACGGTCAGGATGTCGGCGAGCACCGCGTCGTACTCACCCGCCACCGCCGCGCCGACGTCGATGACCATGTCCACCTCGGCGGCCCCCTGATCGACCGCGAGCCTGGCCTCGGCGCCCTTCACCAGCGAGTGGTGCTTGCCGGAGGGGAACCCCGCGACGGTCGCCACCGCCAGACCCGGCGCCCGCACCGGCAGCATCGACGGCGACACGCAGATCGCGTACACCCCGAGTTCCCTGGCCTCGGCCACCAGCGCGGCCACGTCGGCATCGGTGGCCTCCGGCGCGAGCAGCGTGTGATCGATGCGGTCGGCCACCTCGGCCCTGGTCCACGACGGGTTTTCCGGCATGCGGCGCAGTCTGGCACACACCGGCCGCGCCACCGCCGCGGAGGCAGGGAAATGGCGTTGCCAGGTCGGCGGTGCGTCCAGCAGACTTGAAAACAGACAGGTCGGCGGATCGTGTGCACGGCCCATCACGGCTCATCACGGCTCATCACGTCCCGGAGGAGACACGATGCTGATCCGACGCGAACAACCCGCCGACGCTCCCGCCATCGCGCGGGTGCATCGCAGCGCGTTCGCCGCCGTGCACGGCACGGTCGGCGCCACCACGAACATCACCTCCGCCGGCACCACGGGCACGAGCACCGCGGCCACGCCGACGAGCCGGGAGAACGACACAGCTCATGCCGCGCAGGCCGGACCCGAGCCGGTCGAGGTGGGGCTGGTCGAGAAGCTGCGCCGCGATTCCGCGTGGATCGCCACCCTGTCACTGGTGGCGATGGAATTCGACGAGGTCGTCGGGCACATCTGCCTCACCAGGGCCGCGGTGGGCCCGTTCCCCGCGCTCGCGCTCGGACCGCTCGGCGTGCATGCCGACCACCAGCGCGCCGGGGTGGGTTCGGCGTTGATGCACGCGGCGATCGGAGCCGCCGACGCACTCGACGAACCGCTGATCGGCCTGCTGGGCAGCCTGGAGTACTACCCGCGGTTCGGTTTCGTGCCGTCCGCGCGGCTGGGCATCACCCCCGACGAACCCCGTTGGGTCTCGCATTTCCAGGTCAGGGCGCTGACCGCCTTCGAGCCCCAGATCTCCGGCGAATTCCACTACGCCGAGCCGTTTTACGAGCTGTGATCGGCGATCGCTCGCGAGGGGTCGCCGACACCCGGCGACCCGGTTCCGGGAGCCTGTGAGAATGAGTTCATGAGTCCCGCTCAGCCCGACCTGGAAGCCCGCCGCTACGTGCTGACCCTGGGATGCCCGGACCGCCCCGGCATCATCGCCAGGATCACCTCGTTCATCGCCGAGTTCGGCGGTTCCATCTCCGAAGCCGGTTACCACTCCGACGCCGAGACCGGCTGGTTCTTCACCCGCCAGGCCATCACCGCGGCCACCGTGCCGTTCCCGATCGAGGAACTGCGCGCCCGCTTCGGCGAGGTCGCGGCCGCGTTCGGCCCGGAGACCGACTGGCAGGTGCTCGATTCCGGGGTGCCCAGACGCGCGGTGCTGCTGGTCAGCCGCGACGGCCACTGCCTGCACGATCTGCTCGGCCGGGCGGCGTCCGGCGAGCTGCCCGCCACCATCGAGGCCGTCATCGGCAACCATCCCGATCTGGCGGGCATCACCGAGGCGCACGGGGTGAAGTTCCACCACGTGCCCTTCCCCAAGGACCCGGCCGAGCGCGGCCCTGCCTTCGACGAGGTCAGGTCGCTGGTCGACGCGCACGAGCCCGACGCGGTGGTGCTGGCCCGCTTCATGCAGGTGCTGCCGCCGCAGCTGTGCGAGCACTGGGCGGGCAAGGCGATCAACATCCACCACAGCTTTCTGCCCTCGTTCGTCGGCGCCCGGCCCTATCACCAGGCGTTCGCCCGCGGCGTGAAGCTGATCGGCGCCACGTGTCACTACGTGACCCCGGAACTGGACGCGGGCCCGATCATCGAGCAGGACGTCATCCGCATCGACCACGCCGACACGGTGCGCGACATGGTGCGCCAGGGCCGTGACATCGAACGGGTGGTGCTGGCCAGGGGCCTGCGCTGGCACCTGGAGGGCCGGGTGCTCGTCCACGGCCGCCGCACCGTCGTCTTCTCCTGAACGCCGATCTCCCGATACGTCCGCGGGCGGCGTCGCGGCGTCCGCCCCGCTGCCGCGCCCCGGGTCCGCTACTGCCGCGTCAGCCCGCGACTTCGGTCCGGCGCGCACCCGCGGCGTCCAGCACCCGCGCGAGTACGGCGTTGAAGCGCTCGAACTGCTCGACATTGCCGAGGTGCCCTGTCTGGAGCACCTCGTAGCGTTCCAGGCTGCCCACCGATTCGAGCATCTCGGCGATCAGTTCGGCGTGCACCGGCGGGGTGAGATCGTCGCGGGAACCGGCCAGGATCGTGGTCGGCACCAGCAGATTCTTCGCCGCCTCGCCCACATCCATGACGGCGAGCAGCTTGCCGAATTCGGCGCGGATCGCCGCCGGGCACGAGCGCACGATCGCCATGCCGAAATCGATGTGGTCGCGCGGACTGGCCAGGGACATGATCTGGCGGGCGAACAGCCAGCGCACCGGGGCGATCGGTGGGAACACGATGGGCGAGCCCAGGCCGAGCCGTCCGACGATCGCGGGTAGCGAGATCCCGGTCCGCTTGAACGGCATCGGCCGGTTGAACAACGGCACCACAGTGGTGGTGGCGACCAGGCCGTGCGGGGCGGTGTTGGTCATCAGCACCGCGTGCGCCCGGCGGGTGACCTCGCGCGGGTAGCGCGCGGCCCAGGCCTGCACGGTCATGCCGCCGAGGCTGTGGGCGACCAGCACCGCCCGGCGACCCGAGGGCACGGCGGCATCGAGTACCGCGGTCAGGTCGTCGGCGAGCAGATCCATGGTGAGCGGCGCGTCGCCGCGTTCGCTCTCGCCGTGACCGCGCACGTCGTAGGCGATGACCCGATACTCCCCGGCGAAGGCGTTGATCTGAGCGTTCCAGTATTCGATGGCGCAGGTCCAGCCGTGGATCAGCACGACGACCGGCGCCTCGGCCGGGCCGTAGGCGTGCACGCGCAGGCGCGCGCCGTCGGCGGTGGTCACCGGTATGACATCGCACGCCGCGGTGGGCGGGTCGAACGCCGCTGTCGGGTAACGGCGCGAGCGCAGTTTCGCCCGGTGCGCGGCGGACCACGCTGCGAACCACGCCCGGAGCTGCGCCAAGACGGCGGCCAGCTGTGCACGCATCGGACACTCCTTTGTGTTACTGCTAGGAACAGTAATACCTGTCGGAGTTCGAAGCCACCGTGAGATGTGACAGTGAGATGTGACAGCCAGGGCTACGTGTGGTCGATCACCATCGAGGTCCGCGCTGCACCTCGTCCACCTTCGGCCGCACATCGGCCAGGTAGATGCCGGTCGCGATGATCGAGACGAAGGCCAGCAGGCCGAGGCCGCCGGGCTGCAACAGCAACAGCAGCGTGGCCACGCCCAGAATGGCCAGCCAGATCGGTTTGGTCTGCTTGTCCACAGCGGTGAAAGCATCGGCGCGCTGCCGCACGGCGTGAATCAGCGCGAAGATCGTGGCGCCGAGCGCGGCGAGCCACAGCACGAGCAGAATCAGGCCGGTCAGGCCGTTCACGGTGTCCACCTGTCCATGATACGAAAGCCGAGATACGAAAACCGCCCTCACGCAGCCGGGCTGCGCGAGGGCGGGTCGATCCGGCGCCGGAACGCGGGATCAGACGGACTTCGGCGCGGTCTTGCGAGCCGGCGCCTTCTTGGCGGCGGGCGCCTTCTTGGCGGCGGGCTTCGGCGCGGCCGGAGCGGGAGCGGCGGGATCGGTCGCAGTCTCGGTGGCGATGTCCACGACCTCCGCCTCGACCACCGGCTCGACCACATCGGCATCGATGACCTGCGCGGGCTCCTCGGTCTTGGCGGGACGACCCAGCAGGCCGTTCACCTTGCCGACGACATCCTCGGCCCGCGAGGTGGCGTCCTTGTAGAGGGTCTCCACCCGGCCGATGCGCTGCTCGACCACGTCGTTGGCGCGCAGCCGTTCGACGGTCTCCTCGCCGCGGGCGGCCAGTTCGGCGTAGAGATCGATCGCCTTGGCGTAGTACTCCTCGGCCAGCTTGCGCAGTTCCTCGGCGGTCAGCTTCTCGCGCAGCTCGGCAAGGTCGTCGGGCAGCTCGCCCGGCAGGCCGGACAGCCGCTCGCGCAGCGATTCGAACTGGGCCTGGACATCGGCGGGCACGTGGGCGATGCGCTCGCGGGCCTGGCCCGTCACGTCGGCTGTCGAGCCCGCCTTCTCGCGCACCTGGGTGACGACGTCCACGGCGGCCGCGTACACGGCGTCCCCGGCGCCGACGGCGGCGAGCAGCGGCTTGGTCACGGTTACGGTCTTCTCGGTCATGATCGGCTCTCCTGGCGTGGCGGAGTGTCTTCTGGTGTCGGGCTCGGAACGTCGCTGTCCCATTCCCCCTGCTTCTCGTCCGCGCCGTTCTCGCGGCGGAACGATTCATAGATGTCCAGCAGGACCTGCTTCTGACGCTCCGTGAGGGAGGTGTCGCCCAGCAGCGCGTCCCGAACCGGACTGTGCGGCCGCTCCTCGAGATAGCCGGCCCGTACGTACAAGACCTCCGAGGACACGCGCAGCGCTTTCGCGATCTGCGTGAGCACCTCCGCGGACGGATTGCGCAACCCCCTCTCGATCTGACTGAGATAGGGATTGCTCACCCCCGCCAGCGCGGCCAGCTGACGCAACGAGACTTGCGCGGCTTCGCGCTGCGCCCTGATGAAACCTCCGATGTCGTGCGCCGCGTGCGCTACGCGCCGCTCGGGATGGTCTGCCATCACTCACCTTCTGGCGGTTGTACATGGTCGAGTCTAGGGAAGAGTGCTAGCAGTTGCAAGCACTCTGTTAGCAGTGTGTCGTCGCGCCGGACTGTCGAGGCAAGTGTCGTTCAGCCCTGGAACAGCAGGTGCGAAATGGTGTAGATCGCCAGGCCGGCCAGCGAGCCGACCACCGTGCCGTTGATGCGGATGAACTGCAGATCCCGCCCCACCTGCAGTTCGATCTTCTTGCTCGCCTCCTCGGCGTCCCACTTGGCCACCGTGTCGGTGACCAGCGTGGTGATCTCCCCGGCGTAATTGCTCACCAGATACCGCACGCCGCGGTCGAGCCAGCCGTCCACCTTGGTGCGCATCTCGTCGTCGTCGCGCAAGCGCTGGCCGAGCTGCTGCACGTTCTCGGCGACCTTACGCCGCAGCGTGCTGTCCGGGTCGTCGGCCGATTCCAGAATGAGCCGCTTGGCCGCGCGCCACGTCGCCTCGGCCAGGCCGGTGATCTCCTCGCGGCCCATCACCTCGGACTTGACCCGCTCGGCCTTCTTGATCATCGCCTCGTCGTGCTGCAGATCGTGGGCGAATTCCTCGAGGAACCGGTTCGCGGCCAGGCGCACCTCGTGACCGGGTTCCGAGCGCACCTTCCAGGTGAACTCCACCAGCTCGCGGTAGATCTTCTCCGAGAGCAAGATGTTGACGAACTTCGGCGCCCACTGCGGCGCCTGTTCCAGGATCACCTTGTCGACGGTCTCCTGACTGGCCAGCGCCCACTGGTGCGCGCGTTCGGCCAGCAGATCGATCAGCGCGACCTGGCGGTTGTCGGCCAGCAGCTCGGCCAGCACCCGCCCGATCGGCGGTCCCCACAGCGGTTCGGCGATCCGTTTGACGATGGTGTTGTCGATGATCTGCTCGACATCCTCGTCACGCACCGCCCCGACCACCGCACGCAGGATGGTCGAGCTCTCCTGCGCGACCCGTTCGGCGTGCCCGCGGTCGGCCATCCACCGGCCGACCCGCAGCGAGACCTGCGCCGAGCTCACCTTCTCCGAGACCACCTCCGGCGCCAGGAAGTTGGTGCCGACGAAGCTGCCCAGGCTGGCGCCGAGCTGATCCTTCTTCTTGCGGATGATCGCGGTGTGCGGGATGGGCAGACCGAGCGGATGCCGGAACAACGCCGTCACCGCGAACCAGTCCGCCAGCGCGCCGACCATGCCCGCCTCGGACGCGGCGCGCACGTAGCCGACCCACTCCCCACCGCCGCCGCGCGATTCCAGCCATCGGCAGCACAGGTAGATCACCGTCGCGAGGGCGAGCAGGCCGGTCGCGAATACTTTCATCCGGCGCAGATCGCGCTTCTTGGCCGCCTCGTCGACGAAGAATCCCGTCGGCGCGGCCGGATTCACCGCGGGAGCGGGCCGCGGGGGCGCGATCTCGGGGGCGGTGAGGTTGCCGGGAGCTTTCTCCATGTCATCCATTCTGCTGTGCCATAAGCTGTAGACCGATCCACCGGACCGTCCCACCCGAACCGAACGAGGGAGCCGACCCTGTCCACCGAAGACCTTGTCGACGTCGGTGAACGTGCCGACCGACCGGCGGCCGTGCGCTCAGGCCGGGTGGACGGCCGCAAACGCCGGTGGCGCCAGCACAAGATCGATCGTCGCGAAGAGCTGGTCGACGGCACGCTGGCGGCGGTGCGCGCCCGCGGCGCCTCCGCGGGCATGGACGAGATCGCCACCCAGATCGGCGTCTCGAAAACCGTCCTCTACCGCTACTTCGCCGACAAGAACGACCTGGTCCACGCGACCATGCAGCGATTCATCGAGCAGACCCTGATGCCGCGCGTGTACGGCGCGATCAGCCTGGACGCCGGCGAATACGAACTGACCCGCTCGGCGCTGACGGCCTACGTGGTGACCGTGGACGAGGACCCCGAGGTCTACCGCTTCATCATGGGCAACGGCTCGGACTCCTCCTCGCTGGCGGAGTTCGAGAAGCTGTTCGCCGATGTCGTCTCCGTAGTGCTCAGCGAGCGCGCGGGCTCGCGCGGTATCGACACCACCGGCTCCCAGCTGTGGTCGTATGTGCTGGTCGGCGGCATCCAGCTGGCGACGCACTGGTGGACCACCGACAAGTCGCTGACCCGCGAGGAAGTCATCGACTACCTCACGATGATGGTGTGGAGCGCGATCGAGGGCATGGCCCGCACCGGCGGCTCGCGGGTGGAATTCAACAAGCAGCAGCATGTGCTGCCGGTCCCGGAAGTCGATCCGACGGTCTGATATCGACCGGTTCCCGTGCGGTCGACATCACACCGTCTGCCGTTAGGCTGAACGCGGTGGTGCGCCCTCGTTCGTCGAAGCCGGGGGTGGGCAGGATCACCACCCGATCTCGGCGGCACCAATGGAGGTACCTCGATGGCGAAGCACGTGCCGACCTCGCGGCTGGCCCGTGGCACCAAACTGGGCGCGGTGGCCGCGGGCACGGTGTTGCGCAATCAGCGCACCCGGTTGTCGATGCGCGGCCGCTCGGAGGCGGTCCGGGAGAAGATGGCCGAGGAGTCCATGCTGCGGACCATCGAGCAGGTGGTCGTGGTGCTGGGCACCATGAAGGGCGTCGCCATGAAGCTGGGCCAGATGATGTCGGTGCTGGATCTGGATCTGGTGCCCGACACCCATCGCGATCGCTTCCAGCAGCGCCTGGCCGTCTTGCGCAATGCCGCGCCGAGCGTGCCGTTCGCCGGGATGCGCCGAGTGGTCGAGGAGGATTTCGGCGCGTCGCTGGAGAGCGTGTTCGCCGAGTTCGAGCCCGAGCCGATCGCGGCGGCCTCCATCGGCCAGGTCTATCGCGCCCGGCTGCACGACGGCAGACAGGTCGCGGTGAAGGTGCAGTACCCCGGCATCGACGTCGCGGTGCGCGCGGATCTGAAGAACCTCGCCATGTTCCGCAAGGTGCTGCAGTCGGCGATGCCGTGGGTCACCCCGGCGGTGCTCGACGAGCTGCGGCTGAACATCGAAAGCGAGCTCGACTACAGCGCCGAGGCAGCCACTCAGGCTCAGCTGGCCCAGCTCTACGCCGACCACCCGTTCATCGTGGTGCCGCGCACCCTGGTCGAGCACTGCACCACCCGCGTGCTGGTCTCGGAGTACCTGCCGGGACGTTCCTTCGATGAGGCCAGGGAGTTGCCCGAGGCCGAACGCGATCGGATCGGCGAGATCATCTACCGCTTCTACGTCGGCTCGCTGTTCGAGTTCGCCGAATTCTGCGGCGACCCGCATCCGGGCAATGTGCTCGTCCTCGACGACGGGCGTGTCGGCTTCCTCGATTTCGGCCTCTACAACCGGATGGATCGCAAGCACGTCGATTTCGAGATCACCTGCCTGCGCGCGGCCGCCGAGGAGCGCGCCGAGGACCTGCGCGAGCTGATGATCGAGCACGGTGTGATCGATTCCCCCGAGGAGATCGGTGCGGAGGAGAGTCTCGAATACGTGCTGTCGGCGTCGGAATGGTGTCTGGTGGACGAGGAACTCACCATCACTCCCGAATTGGCCAGTGGCGCTTTCCTGCTCGCGGTCGATCCGCGGGCGAGCGAATTCGCCGGCATGAAACAACAGAATCTGCCGCCGGAGCACCTGTTCTCCCGGCGCGCGGATTTCCTCACCTTCGGCATGCTCGGCCAATTGCGCACCACCGCGAATTGGCATCGCATCGCCAGGGAATGGCTCTACGACGAAGAGCCGGTCACCGATCTGGGCAAGGCCCACCGCCGCTGGCGTGAAGAACACCTTCCACCGCAGAACCGACAAGCGTCGGCAGGCCGCGCGCCGCGACGATGATCAGGAGTGGCAGACAGTCATGACACAGACCCGCGAATTCGATCTCACCGTATTCGGCGCCACCGGATACGTCGGCAAGCTCATCGCCGAATACCTGCTCGGCGCGGCTCCCGCCGACGCCCGCATCGCGCTGGCGGGCCGCTCGGCGGCCAAGCTCGCGCTGGTCAAGGAGGAACTGGGGCCGGGCGCGAAGGACTGGGCGCTGGTGGTGGCCGATATCGCCGACCAGGCCGCCCTCGATGCCCTGGCCACCCGCACCAAGGTCGTCGTCACCACGGTCGGGCCGTATCTGCGGTACGGCATGCCGATGGTCGAGGCCTGTGCCAAGGCGGGCACCCATTACGCCGACCTGACCGGTGAGCCGCTGTTCATCCGCGACGCCATCGATACCTGGCACGACACCGCCGTCTCCACCGGCGCCAAGATCCTGAACTCCTGTGGCTACGACTCGGTGCCCTCGGATCTGAGCGTCTACCAGCTCTACCGCCGCACTGTCGCCGACAACACCGGCGAACTCACCGACGTCACCCTGGTCGCCGCGGCCAAGGGCGGCGTCAGCGGCGGCACCATCGATTCCATGCGCGCCCTGATGGAAGCGGTGGCGCAGGACCCCTCGAAGACGAAGGTACTGACCGATCCGTACGGGCTGACCCCGGATCCGGCCCGTGAGCCCGAGGTCGGGAAACTGTCCGATCAGGCCCTCGGGCGCGCGAGCGACATCCACCCCAGTCTGGACGGCTGGGTGGGCACCTTCGTGATGGCCGCCCACAACACCAGGATCGTGCGGCGTAGCAACGGCCTGCTCGGCTGGGTGTACGGCAAGAATTTCCGCTACCGCGAGGTGATGAGCGCGGGCTCCTCGACGCTGGCGCCGGTCATCGCGGGCGCGATCAGCGGCGCTTCGCTGGTCGGTGTCGGCGCCCTCGCCTCGCTGTCGCGAGTGTCGTTCGGGCGCAAGCTGCTCGACAAGGTGCTGCCCGCGCCCGGTACCGGGCCCAGCGAGGAGACCAGGCGCACCGGCTGGTTCAGCATGAAGACCGTCGCGCACACCACCTCCGGCGCGACATACCTGGCCACCTTCGCCGGCACCGGCGATCCCGGCTACCAGGCCACCGCCGTCATGATCGGCGAGACCGGCCTTGCGCTGGCCTTCGACGACCTGCCGGAGATCGCGGGCGTGCTCACCCCGGCCGCCGCCGTGGGCGACGCGCTCACCGCGCGGCTGCGCGCGGCGGGCATGACCATCGAGGTCGAACCCGCCTGAGGCCGCACCGGGTGAGCGGCGCCCGCGAATCCGCGTGCGTCCGCTCACAATCGACCCCGGACCTGCCCCGCACCACCCTCGCCCGCCGCTAGAGTCCCCACCGGTAGGCGGTTGTACCCGGAAGCGAGGGGGCGAGGCGGATGGTGCCGGATACCGGGCAGGGGCTGGCCAGGGGGCTGTACGCGGCGGCGGTGAGCGGGAGCGGGGGCGAGCGTTTCGAACTCGCCCCGGATGTCGCGGTGAATCTCGCCGCCGCGTGCGACAAGCTGGTCGAGGATCTCGGCGCCGCGCTGACCGCGGGCGAAGCCGCGAGCACGGTGACCGGCTTCCCCGATCTGCCCACCGGCCGAGCGCTCACCGCGGGCTTCGCGCACAAGGGCACCCAATTGCGGGCCACGGTAGCGGCTTTCCAGGAGACCGCCCTGCTGTTCAAGGCCGCCTATCTCGCCGCGGGCCAGCGCTTGGCCGAAGCCGAAGCCGCCCATCGCGACGCCCTGCTGGCGGTCGCCGACTATCTGGACCAGCGATGAACCCCGCGCCCTGCGACGCGGGCACGAGCGCCGATCCCGCGGTGATCGGTGCTCGCCACCTACCGACGGCGCGGTGATCCGATGGTCGACCCCGCTGCCAGAGCCGCCGCCGAAGAGATCCTCGCGCGCGGCCGCGCGCTGGCCGACGCCGCCGAAACCTCCGGCGCGGGAGTCGAACCCGCCTATGCTCCGGAGCGCGAGCGGTTCGCCGCCTACACCCACGCCGAGATCTGGCAGCAGGTGCGCGAGGCCCTCGACCCCGCCGCGCTGGGCGAGACCGCCGAGGCGTGGCGCACCGGCGCCGACACCCTGGCCGAGGCGTTCCAGACCTTCGCCGACGCCACCGCCCGCGAATTCGCCCGCTGGTCGGGCGGTTCCGCCGAGGCCGCGAGCCGGGCGACCCGCTCGTTCGTCACTCTCGGCACCCAGGCGCACGAGGTGTGCCGGACGGTGCAACGGCTGATCGAGCTCGATCGCGATGTGGCACAGACCATCCGCGCCGCCGTCCCGCCGCCCGCGCGCTACGTCCCGCTCGCCGATCCGGTGGCCGAGGCCGTGCTGGGCGGGCGGCGGCGGATGGAGCACGAACGCGCCGCCGCCGAGGTCGAGGCCGACGTGCGCGACATCATGACCTACGTCTACTCACCCACCATGCCCGCCACCGGCGACAGCGTGCCCCGGTTCAGACCACCCGATCCAGGCCCGACGGGTGGGAGCGCCGCACGGTGAGATGGGTCCTCACCCCGGACGAGTTCACCCACGTCTGGGAAAGCGAAACGAACCTGGACCGCAGGCCGTATCCGGTGAACATGATGCCCGCCTCGCTGGTGCGCACGGAGGCCGAGCACGCGGCGCTGCGGCTGCCGCAGCGGTTCGCCCGGCAGGCCGATCCGGATCTCGCCGCCGCGCTGATGCTGTGCGCGCGCAACGACGCCACCACCATCACCGTCTCCGGCGAACGAAACTTCCCCGGCCGCAACGGCAGCGGCGACAACCGCGTGCTGATCTTCGCCGCCGTCGTCCACCACCACGCGGGCATCCTGATCGCGAGCCCGGAGAAGATGACGGTGCTCATGTGCCACGCCCGCACCCTGGGCGCGCGCCTGGTGCAGGCGATCGGCTCGGCCCAGCCGGGCAGGCTCGGCACGATGCGGGAGCCGCGGGACATGGTGCTCGGCGAGCTGACCAAGGGCGCGGCGCCGGGCAACGGCCCCGAGCGCTTCCGCAACACTCTGCGCAAACCGCTGGACGGGCGCGGCTTCATCACCGTCACCGTCGATCCGGAGAACCCGATGTCACCGCCGACCCGGCACCGCAGCTGGCTCGACGTCTCCGGCGACGGCCGCTACCTGCTCACCACCTCCCACGACCTGATCCTCGCCCCGGTCTCCGACGAGGATTTCGCCCAGCATCTGCTGCGGCTCGCGCAGATCCGCTGATCGGCCCGACGGCCCGCTCGCGTGTGGTAACTGTGGACGATGCCGAACAACTGGCCGGGGGACGTCGCCGAACTGCTGCGCGCCGAGGGCGTGCGGATCGCCGACCTGGACACGTCCGCCACCCCGGGCTTCGACGGGACCAAGGTCGAAGGAATGGACCTGCTCGCCGAACGCTCCGCCGTGCTGTCGGATCTGCAGGCGAAGCTGTTCGCCAACGGCAGATCCGGCGACCCGCGCAGCGTGCTGCTGGTGCTGCAGGGCATGGACACCGCGGGCAAGGGCGGCATCGTGCGCTCGGTGATCGGCGCGGTGGACCCGCAGGGCGTCGATCACGCGGCGTTCGGGGTGCCGACCGAGGAGGAGAAGCGCCACCACTACCTGTGGCGCATCAACAAGGCGCTGCCGCGCGCGGGCCAGCTGGGCGTGTTCGACCGCTCGCACTACGAGGACGTGCTCGTCGCCCGGGTGCGCAAGCTGGTGCCGGTCCGGGAATGGGAGCGGCGCTACGACGAGATCAACCACTTCGAGAAGCTGTTGCGCGACGAGGACATCACCCTGGTGAAGGTGGCGATGTTCGTCTCCCTCGACGAGCAGAAGAACCGGCTGCGCGAACGCCTGGAACGCCGCGACAAATACTGGAAGTTCAACCCCTCCGACATCGACGAACGCGCCTTCTGGCCGGAATACCGCGAGGCCTACCAAGCCATGCTGGACCGCACCAGCACCGAACACGCCCCCTGGTTCGTCATCCCCTCCGACCGCAAGTGGTACTCCCGCCTGGCCATCAACGAACTGCTCATCCACGCCCTGTCGGGTCTGAACCTGGACTGGCCCGACGCCCAGTTCGACATCGAAGCGGAGAAGCGCCGCCTCGAAGCGTCCTGACCCACCGGCATTCCGCACCAGCCGCTCCCGACGCCACCGCCCGGCCGGTCGGCGACCGTGCCTAGAGCCGGCGCATGACCGAGACGACGGTGCCCAGGATCACCGCCTGGTCTCCGTCGATGACCTCGTAGGCCGGATTGCGCGGCTCGAGCAGCGTGTGCCCGCCGCGGCGGCGCAGCACTTTGACGGTGGCCTCCTCGCCGATCATGGCCGCGACGATGTCCCCGGACTGCGCCTCCTGCCCGCTGCGCACCACCACCGTGTCGCCGTCGCAGATGGCCGCCTCGACCATCGAGTCGCCGCGCACCCGCAGCGCGAACACCGTTCCCCGGCCCACCAGTTCGCGCGGCAGCGTCAGGGTGTCGTCGCAGTGCTCTTCGGCCAGGATCGGCGTGCCCGCGGCGATGTCGCCGACCACCGGCACGGTCACCGTGTTCGCGCTGCTCACCGCGCCGGGTTCGGCCCGCAGGAACAGCCGCACGTCGATCGGCCGCGCGACCGCCGTCCCGCGCCGCAGGAACCCGCGTTCCTCGAGCGCGCGCAGATGCCGGGCGACCGTCGAGGGCGAGCGCAGCCCGACGGCCTCGCCGATCTGCCTGGCGCCGGGCGCGTACCCGTGCTCGACCACCCACTCCCGGATCACCTCCAGAATGCGGCGCTGCCGCTCGGGCAGGGTCGAGGTGTCCAGATACTCGAAGTCGTAGTCGGTCACCGGGGCATGGTAGGCCGTGACGCGGTGAGCTTCGGCACAGACAGATCAGCCGGTCCGGGCCGAACGGCCCACCCGATGCAGACCAAGGCCACGGCGGGCGCAGACCCTCGGCCACGGGGACACCGACGAAGGCCACCGACCCGCGCCTCGTTTCGTGTTCTCTCAGGTTCACCGACGATGATGGGCCGTGCCCGACCGCCCGGCGGCGCGCACGCCACTAGCATCGTCGGAGCAGGCCCCATCGTCAGGCTAGCGAAAGGCGTGGTGAACGCACGGTGAGCAACAATCCGGGACGGCGCAATCTCTTGCAGGAGGCCGAGCGAGCCGACCGCAGGCGCAAGATCGTCATCCAAGCGGGTGTGGCCGTGGTGCTGGTCGCCCTCATCGCGGCGATCGGCATCGGTATCGCCATGCGCGGCGACGACGGTCCGGCCGCCACCCCGACCATTCCGGCCCCGAGCGATCCCGTCGCCGGCGCGGTGACCGGCTCGATCACCGACAGCGGCGCCGTGCGCGTCGGCAAGGCCGATGCCCGCGTCACCGTCCGAGTGGTCGCCGACCTGCAGTGCCCGGCCTGCAAGAACTTCGAGACCGCTTACGGCAAGGTCCTCGAGGACGCCGTGAACAGCGGCGTCGCGGCCGTGGAGTACAACGTCATCTCCTTCCTCGATCGCGCCTCCACCAACGAGTACTCGAGCCGCGCGGCCAACGCCGCCTACTGCGTCGCCGAGCAGGATCCGGCGAAGTTCCAGGGCTGGCTGGACCGCATGTACGCCCAGCAGCCCGCCGAGGGCGGTCCCGGCCACACCGACGAACAGCTCGTCGCGATCGCCGTGGAGTCCGGGTACACCGACGCCGTCGCGGGCTGCATCGAGGACCGCACCTATGCGACGTTCGTGGCCGACAAGACCCAGGCCGTGTTCGGCGAGGGCGTCAACTCGACGCCGACGGTATTCGTCGACGGTGCGAAGATCGCGCCGACCGAGCTCGAGCAGGCGATCGCCGAGGCGGCTGCGGGACAGTGATCGTCGCCCCTGCTCGTTCCGCCTGGCTGATCCTGCTGTTCGGCCTGGCGGGCTGGATCGCCTCGGTGACTCTCACCGTCGAGCGATTCATGATCTTCGTCGACCCGGCCTACACCCCGTCGTGCAGCCTGAACCCGGTGCTGTCCTGCGGTTCGGTGATGGTGACCGATCAGGCCGCCGTCTTCGGCTTCCCCAACCCGCTCATGGGCATCGTCGGCTTCTCGGTAGTGGTGACGCTCGGCGTGCTCGCCGTCGCCCATGTCGGGATGCCCCGCTGGATCTGGGGCGGGCTGTGGGCGGGCATGCTGCTCGGCGTCGTCTTCGTCTGCTGGCTGATCTTCCAGAGCCTCTACCGGATCGGCGCGCTGTGCCCCTACTGCATGGTGGTGTGGGCGGTCGTCACCCCGCTGCTGGCGGTGCTCACCGACCTGCTGTGGGGACGGTCCGGCGGCCCGCTCGGAATACTGGCCGAGTGGCGCTGGACCATTGTCGCGGTGTTCTACGCGGTGGTGCTGCTGCTGGTCTTCCTGCGCTTCCAGGACTACTGGCTGAGCCTCGCCTGAGCAACAGGAGCCTCGACGCGCACCGACGAGCCATACGCCGGTGCGACGGCTTCCGGCTCGGCGAGCCCCGGTGGCGGCCGGGCGCGGGATCAGTTCGGAGTTCCCAACCCCAGTTCGACGCTCACCACACGCTCGATCCCGTTCGCGCCGACCACGCCGATGCGCACCGTCTCCCGGGGACGACGCTTGTCGATGGCGGCGCGCAACGCGCGCGAGGTGCCGATCGCCCGCCCGTCCAGCGAGACGATGGTCTCCCCGTCCCTGATGCCTGCCCCGTAGGCGGGCATCCCGTAGAGCGCGACGTCGACGCGGGCGCCGCTCGGCCGGGCGTCGGAGATCAGCACACCGAGTGTGGCGGTCTGCCCGATGTGCACGCTGTCGCTGGGAATGCCCGACCGGATCTGCTCGACCACCTTCATGGCGGTGTCGATCGGCACCGCGTACCCGCCCGCCCGCGCCGGTTCGGCCCGAGCACGCGACGGCGAGGGGATCGGCCGCTGCGATTCGGTGCTCGCGGGCGCGGCCGGTTCGGATTCCGGCCGGGTCTCCCCCGACGACGCGGTCACCACGCCCACCACGGTCGCCTGCCGGTCGGCGAGCGCGCCGCCGGACTGCCCCGAACTCACCGGCGCCTCGATCTCGACCATGCCGCGCAGCGCCTTTCGCGAGAAATCGGCGGCATTGAGCGCCACGATCGTGCTGTTGAGCGCGGTGATCCGCCCGGGGGTCGCGGTGGGCGTGCCGCCGGCGCCGCCCGCGTTCCCGAGCGCGAGCACCTCGTCGCGCACCCGCAACCCGGAGGAACTGCCCAGCCGGGCGGTCGGCAGGTTCTTCGCGCCGACCAGCGCCAGCAGCGCGATGTCGGCCGTCGAGTCGTAGCCGAGCACGGTCGCCTCGAACTCCTCACCCGTCGCGACGGAGACGACACCGACCTCTTCGGCCCCTTTGATCACGTGATGACTCGTCAGCACCTGCCCGTCGGCGGTGAGCACGATCCCCGAGCCCGCGGTGCCCTGCCCGAAAGCGCGGGTGCGGGTGGTGATGTGAACCATCGCCGGGCTCAGCGCGGCGGCGACCTCGGCCTGGTCCAAGGGCGGCGCGGGCGGCCTGGTGAGGGTCGCGGTCGTGGTGCCGGATTCCTGGAACGGCCACCCGCCGCCGAATCCGAGGAATGCGGTCACCAGCATCGCGACGATCACGAGCACAGCGGTCGCGCCGCCGCCACCGCGCCGATCGTCGTGCATGCGCCCACCGCCTCCCCCGGTCCGGCGACCGGAACTCGTCCCATTGTGGTGGTAGACGACGCCGATCGGTTGGCAATCCGGTGCATGCGCCGGTAGGCATGTACGCATGAGCACCGCTGCTGCCGCATACGCCCTGTCCTCGCCGGAGGGTTCGTTCCGGAAGATCACCGTCGAACGCCGCGAACTGGGCCCGCACGACGTGCTCATCGACGTGAAATACGCGGGGATCTGCCATTCCGACATCCACACCGCCCGCAACGAATGGGGCGGCGCGCACTACCCGTGCGTGCCCGGTCACGAGATCGCGGGCATCGTCGCCGCGGTCGGCAGCGCGGTCGCCGGGTTCGCTCCCGGCGACCGGGTCGGTGTCGGCTGTCTGGTCGACTCCTGCGGCAAGTGCGAGAACTGCCTCGCCGACGAGGAGCAGTACTGCCTGCGCGGCTCGGTCATGACCTACAACCATCCGGTCGCCGAGTCCGTGCAGCCGGGCGGCTACACCCTCGGCGGCTACTCCACGCAGATCGTCGTCACGGAGAATTTCGTGCTGCGCATCCCCGAGGGCATCGGCCTGGATGTCGCCGCGCCGCTGCTGTGCGCGGGCATCACCCTGTTCTCCCCGCTGCGGCACTGGGATGCCGGCCCCGGCAAGCGGGTCGCGATCGTCGGCATGGGCGGTCTCGGCCATATCGGCGTGAAGCTGGCCGCCGCGATGGGCGCGGAAGTGACCGTACTGAGCCATTCACTGAGCAAGCAGGAGGACGGCAAGCGATTCGGCGCCCACCACTACTACGCCACCAGCGACGACCAGACCTTCCGCGACCTGCGCAACCGCTTCGATCTCATCCTCAACACCGTCTCCGCCGACCTGCCCGTGGAGAAGTACCTGCGACTGCTCCGCCGGGACGGCACCTTCGTCATGCTCGGCATGCCGGAGAACCCGGTGACCCTGCGCACCTTCCACCTGGCCGCTGTCCGGCGCTCGCTGGCCGGTTCCATGATCGGCGGCATCGCCCAGACCCAGGAGATGCTGGAATTCTGTGCCCAGCACGGGATCGGCGCCGAGATCGAGGTCATCTCCGCCGACGAGATCGACAACGCCTACGACCGGGTGGTCGACAGCGACGTGCGCTACCGCTTCGTCATCGACGCGGCCACCATGTAGCCGCGCCCGGCATGGAGTGAGCGCGGGTCCGGCCCGATCGCTACGTTTGTGCTGTGGCCGACAACGAGACCGACGCGAACACCGCCGAGGAGAGTTCCCCCGGCACGGCTCCTCCCGGGGCGATTCCCGTCGGCTCCACTCCCACCGACGACGGCGCGGACCGGCCGGGCGCTCCGCTCGCCGGGGGGTCGGCGCGGCCCAGGAGAGCGGTACGCACCGAGGTCGACATCGCGCCGCCGCCGTGGCTGTTGCGGGTCTTCCTCCTCGGCGCGGCGACCATCTGCGGTCTGCTGGTCGGCCTGTGGATGCTCGAGCGCCTGCAGGGCCTGCTCACCATCCTGCTGGTCTCGCTGTTCCTGGCGTTCGCGATCGAGCCCGCCGTGAACTGGCTGGCCGCGCGCGGCATGAGACGCGGTCTGGCCACCGGACTGGTGTTCATCGGCCTGATCGCCGTCACGTCCGCCTTCTTCGGCACGCTCGGCGCCCTGCTGGTCGACCAGGCCATCTCCCTGGTTCAGAACGCGCCGACCAATGTCGTGCAGCTGGTCGACTGGATCAATCGCACCTTCAACACCCAGCTGTCCGCCGACGACATCAGCAAGTACGCCACGGAATGGAGCGGCCAGCTCGAGGGCTATCTGGTCGGCTTCGCCGAAAACGCCTGGGGCATCGGCACAGCGGCCGTCGGCGCCCTGTTCCAGGTCCTGGGCATCCTGCTGTTCACCTTCTACTTCGCCGCCGACGGCCCCCGCTTCCGCAATGCCGTCTGCTCGTTGCTCCCACCCGAGAAGCAAGTACACGTGCTGCGCGCCTGGGACATCGCCGTGGACAAGACCGGCGGCTACATCTACTCCCGTGCCCTGCTCGCCCTGTGCGCGGCCGTCGCCCACTACGCCGCCCTGCGCATCCTCGACATCCCCTCCGCCCTGGCCCTCGCCCTCTGGGTCGGCGTCGTCTCCCAGTTCATCCCCACCGTCGGCACCTACCTCGCCGGCGCGCTCCCGGTCATCGTCGCCCTCGTCGACGACCCTCGCGCGGCCCTGTGGATCCTCGGCTTCATCCTGATCTACCAGCAGTTCGAGAATTACGTCCTGCAGCCGAGAATCACCGCCACCACTCTCGACATGCACCCCGCGGTGGCCTTCGGCGCGGTCCTCGCCGGCGCGGCGTTGCTCGGCCCGACCGGCGCACTGCTGGCCATCCCCGTCACCGCCACCGTCCAGGCCTTCGCCGGCGCCTATATCCGCCGCTACGAAGTCAAGTCCGACGACACCGGTACACCCGAGCCCGGCGGGAAAACCGGCCGCAAGAAGCGCTGGACCGGCTTTCTCCCGTCGAAACGACACCCCGCGGACAGCCCGCGGGTGAACCCGCGGCGGAAGGATAACGGCTGACCGAGCCGAGCGCATGCGCGCCGAAGGTCGGTGGCGCGCCCGCACGTCACCTCCGGGATGTCAGTGTTACTTTTCGACAGCGGCGGCGGCCCGGCGCCGGACGCGCCGGGCGGCGGCGACCATATTGCGCAGCGAGGGCTCGAGCTGCCAGTAGTGGCGGGTCTTGAGACCGCCGTCGGGGTTGGCCCACAACCGTTCCGGGGTGACGGCTTCGGCCGCGGCCGAGAGCAGTTCGTCGAGTTCGTCGATGTCGGGAATCCGCGCCGAACGGCTCTCGTAGACGCCGGGTCCGACGCCGTGGCTGAGGCCGTGACCGCCCGCGGCGTCCTCTTTGAGCGCCTTGAGCACCCATTCGGTGGAACGGGTGGCCACGATGGCGGTGACGTCGGCGTCGAGTTCCTCGATGGCGTCGACGATCTCGGTGCGGCCGGAGTAGCCGATGTGGGTGTGGATCTGGGTGTCGGCCCGCACCCCCGAGGTCGCCAGGCGGAACGCGCCGACCGCCCAGCGCAGGTACTCGGCGCGGCCGCGATCGTGCAGCGGCAGCATCTCGCGGATGGCGGGCTCGTCGACCTGGATGATGGCGATACCCGCCTTCTCCAGATCCACGACCTCGTCGCGGATGGCCAGCGCCACCTGGTCGGCGGTCTCGTAGAGCGGCTGGTCCTGGCGCACGAACGACCGCGCGATCATGGTGACCGGACCGGTCACCATGCCCTTGACCGGCTTGTCGGTCAGCGACTGGGCGTAGCTGATCCAGTCCACCGTCATCGGCGCGGGACGCGAGACGTCGCCGTAGATGATCGGCGGGCGCACGCAGCGCGAACCGTAGACCTGCACCCAGCCGAAGTGGGTGGTGGCGAAACCGTCCAGCAGTTCGGCGAAGTACTGGATCATGTCGTTGCGCTCGTGCTCGCCGTGCACGAGCACGTCCAGGCCGATGTCCTCCTGCAGGCGGATGGTGGCCTCGATCTCGGCTTCGATGCGCTTGCGGTATTCCTCGTAGGACAGCCGTCCCTCGCCGAGGTCGTAGCGGGCCTGACGGATGCGATCGGTCTGCGGGAACGAACCGAGCGTGGTGGCCGGGACCGGGGGCAGGTTCAGCCTGGCCTGCTGGGCGGCGCGACGCTCTTCGTAGGGCTCGCGCGAACGCATCTCCGAGGTGATGGCGTAGACGCGCTGGCGCACGGCGTGCTTCTGCTTGAAGTGCACCTCGCGCGGACGCTTGCGCCACTTGTCCGACGGGCCCTCGGTGAGCGCCTTGGCCAGCGAGACGACCTCACCGACCTTCTGCTTGGCGAAGGCGAGCCGGTCGGCGACATTGCCGTCGATGTCGTATTCGACGAGCAGGTCGTAGGGCACGTGCAGCAAGGTGCTGCCGGTGGAGACCACCAGATCAGGGCAGACCTTGGTCAGCGCGTTGAGGTATTCCAAGGTCACGTAGCGGTCGGCGCGCCAGACGTTGCGGCCGCTGATGACGCCGGCGTAGAGCCGCTTGCGGCGGATGCCGGGCACCTTCGCCAGCTCGTCGGGGTCGATGCGGTAGCTGGCCAGATCCAAACCGATGGCCTCGACGCCGGTGGCCGCCAGGATGTTCAGCGCCGGGCGGAAATCGCCGTACTGGCCGGTGACCAGGATGCGCGGACGCAGCGGCGCCTTGGACAGCCGCTGGTAGGCGCGCTCGAAGGCGGCGAGTTCGGCCTCGGTGCGTTCACCGGTGAAGGCGGGCTCGTCGAGCTGCACGCAGGTGGCGCCGCGCTTGGCGAGGATCTCGAACAGTTCCTCGTAGTACGGCAGCAGCTTGTCGAGCAGAGTCAGGGTGTCGAAGCCTGCCTCGCCGGGCTGGGCGCCCGCCTTGGACAACAGCAGCAGCGAGGCGGGGCCGACGATCACCGGGCGCAGTTCGATCCCGACGGCCATCGCGCGGTCGAACTCGTCGAGCAGCGCCTCCGGATGCAGGGAGAACTCGGTGTCGGGCTCGAGTTCGGGCTGGCGGTAGTGGTAGTTGGTGTCGATGAAGCGCACCAGCTCCAGCGGCGGTAGATCGGGTCGGCCGCGCGCCATCAGGAAGTAGAAGTCCAGCGGGTCCATTCCGTCCTGGTGGGACCGGAAGCGCTGCGGGACCGCGCCGAAGAGCAGCGCGTTGTCCAGGATGTGATCGTAGAAGGAGAAGGTGTTGCCGGGGACCTGGGTGAGACCGGTCGCGGCCAGCTCGCGGAACTGGCGGTCCTGGATGTCGCGCCCGACCTCGACCAGCTCCTCGCGGCTGAGCGTGCCGTGCCAGTAGGACTCCAGCGCCCGCTTGAGTTCCCGGTGCGGTCCGATCCTGGGGTAGCCCAGGATGCTCGATCCGTAACCCTCGGTGACGTTGACCATGCGCGGGAACCTTCTTTCGATCGGCTGCGCGTGAACCGCCGAACGGCGACGCACAGCGTTGCGCTCTCGTCCTTGCAGCTTATGTCGGCCGCCGCGGGAAGCACCGCGAAGCGCCGGTCGGCAGCGGTATCCACGCTGTCGCTGTCGCTGTCGGCAGTAGCGGGGTGCGCGACACCCCGCTACCGCACGCGGCGGTAACGGGGTGCGTCACAGACCCGCGGCAGACCTGGGTTGTTACTTGTTGTACTGGTAGAAGCCCGCGCCGGACTTCTTGCCGAGCAGACCGGCCTCGACCATACGCATGAGCAGCGGCGGGGCCGAGTACAGCGGCTCCTTGAACTCGGCGTACATGGAGTCGGCGATGGACTTGACGGTGTCCAGGCCGACCAGGTCGGTCAGCGCCAGCGGACCCATGGGGTGCGCACAGCCGAGCACCATCGCCTTGTCGACGTCTTCCTTGGTGGCGAACCCGGACTCGACCATGCGGATGGCCGAGAGCAGGTAGGGCACCAGCAGCGCGTTGACGACGAAACCGGAGCGGTCGGCCGAGCGCACGACCTGCTTGCCCAGCACCTCGCTCGCGAAGGCTTCCGCGCGCGCGGAGACGGCCGCGCTGGTCTTGAGGGTGGTGACCAACTCGACCAGCGGCAGCACCGGCACCGGGTTGAAGAAGTGCATGCCGATCACGCGCTCGGGGCTGGCGGTGGCGACGGCGATCTTCATGATCGGGATGGAGGAGGTGTTGGAGGCCAGCACCGCGTCCGGATCGGTGACGACCTTGTCGAGCTCGGCGAAGATCGAGGTCTTCACCTCTTCGTTCTCAAGAACGGCCTCGACGACCAGCTGACGATCGGCGAAGTCGGCGAGATCGGAGGTGAAGCGCAGCCGCCAGGCGGCCTGCTCACGTTCACGCTCGGTGATCTTGCCGCTGCTGACGCCGCGGTCCAGCGAACGTAGGATGCGGGCGCGGCCTGCGGCGGCCAGTTCCCTGGTCTGTTCGTAGACGAGCACGTCCACGTGCGCACGGGCGCACACTTCCGCGATTCCGGCACCCATCTGTCCGGCGCCGATGACTCCGACACGCTGAATCTTCTCGCTGCTCACGTCCCGCTCCTGCTGGTCTGGTGTGGCTGGGGTCTGGTCTGGCTGGGCTGGCTGGTCCCAAGGTATAGGGATGCCCTCCCTCGCTGGGGCTGTTCAGCGAGGGAGGGCAGTACACCCCTACTGGCGTAGAGGACGACTGGTCCGCAGACGGGGCATGGGTGGTCCCGTCACGAAACCGGAGTTGTCACCGGCCGTTTCGGCTCAGTGGAACTGACCCTCTTCGGTGGAGCCCTTCAGCGCGGCCGTCGAGGTGTTCGGGTCGACGGTGGTGGCGATGCTGTCGAAGTAGCCCGCGCCGACCTCGCGCTGGTGCTTGATGGCGGTGAAGCCACGCTCCTCGGCAGCCTTGAACTCGCGCTCCTGCAGGTCGACGAAGGCGGTCATGCCCTCGCGGGCGTAGCCGTGCGCCAGGTCGAACATGCCGTAGTTGAGCGAGTGGAAGCCGGCCAGGGTGATGAACTGGAACTTGAAGCCCATGGCGCCCAGTTCCTTCTGGAACTTCGCGATGGTCGAGTCGTCCAGGTGCGCCTTCCAGTTGAAGGAAGGCGAGCAGTTGTAGGCCAGCAGCTGGTCCGGGAACTCGCCACGGACGGCCTCGGCGAACTTCTTGGCGACCTCGAGGTCCGGCACGCCGGTCTCCATCCAGATGAGGTCGGAGTAGGGCGCGTAGGCCTTGGCGCGGGCGATGCAGGGCTCGATGCCGTTCTTGACACCGTAGAAGCCCTCGGCGGTGCGGGTGCCGTCCAGGAACTCGCGGTCACGCTCGTCGACGTCGGAGGTCAGCAGGGTGGCGGCCTCGGCATCGGTGCGGGCGATGACGACGGTCGGCACGCCGGCGACGTCGGCGGCCAGACGCGCGGAGGTCAGGGTGCGGATGTGCTGCTGGGTGGGGATGAGCACCTTGCCACCGAGGTGGCCGCACTTCTTCTCCGAGGCCAGCTGGTCTTCCCAGTGCGAACCGGCGACACCGGCGGCGATCATGGCCTTCTGCAGCTCGTAGACGTTCAGCGCGCCACCGAAGCCGGCCTCGCCGTCGGCCACGATCGGGGCCAGCCAGTTCTCGACCGAGGTGTCGCCCTCGACCTTGGCGATCTCGTCGGCGCGCAGCAGCGCGTTGTTGATGCGACGCACGACCTGCGGCACCGAGTTGGCCGGGTACAGGCTCTGGTCGGGGTAGGTGTGACCGGACAGGTTCGCGTCACCGGCGACCTGCCAGCCCGACAGGTAGATGGCCTTCAGGCCGGCGCGGACCTGCTGCACGGCCTGGTTGCCGGTGAGGGCGCCGAGGGAGTTGATGTAGTCCTCGTTGTTGACCAGGTCCCAGAGGATCTCCGAGCCGCGGCGGGCGAGGGTGTGCTCCTCGACGACGGTGCCCTGGAGCTTCACAACCTGCTCGGCGGTGTAGTTACGGGTGACGCCCTTCCAGCGCGGGTTGGTGTCCCAATCCTGCTGGATTTCCTCGGCGGTCTTCGGGGTGCCGGTGGTCGACATTCCTGACTCCACTTCCTTCGGTAGGTCGGTAGGTCGGCCGCTACGAGACCGAGCATCACGCTCGAACTGCTGGGGCGGCGCTTTGCAGGCTTGCTATGCCTTCGGGGTGTACTCACAAACGATGGCATACGAAGAAATGGCCGTCTACCTGTTCTTTGTGTGAAATCCAGCTAGCTTTGCGGCCCTCGTTGCTAACTTTGCAAAATTTGCCTGCGAATAGCAGGGGTGAAATCTACCCACGGGTAGCCCTGACGTGCGGCTTTACCATAACGCCCGTACTGTTTTGCCCGCCCTCCGGGGGACCCCGCACGACGCGCCGTAGTAGCGTTGTTGTGAGTCGTTTCACAAGAGCGGGCGGGCGCCCTCCCTGTGGCTCGCGCCACCGGGCCCGGTTCGGCCCGGCACGCCGCCGGCATGCGCGAGACTGGTCGTGCCGGCTCGCGCAGATCGCCGAGCCCCGCCCCGACAGGAGACAGCGATGCGCAGATTCCTTGCCGCCACGGCCGTCGCCGCAGGCTGCGCGGTCACCCCGTTCGTCGTGCCCACCGCGGCGCAGGCCGCGCCGGCGACCGGCGTGGTCGAGTCGGTCGAGCCGCTGGCCGCGATCGCGACGCCGCCCGCGGCCGGGGCGGGCGCCCGCCTGCTGTACGGCTCGACGACCGTCGGGGACGCGCCCACCACGGCGAGCGCGGCCGTCTACTTTCCGCAGGGCAAACCGCCTGCCGGCGGCTGGCCGGTGATCGCCTGGGCGCACGGCACCGTGGGCATCGGCGACGACTGCGCCTACAGCATCGCCGGACCGGGGGCGCGCGAACGCGACTGGGCCTACCTGGGCGCCTGGCTCGACCAGGGCTACGCGATCGTCGCCGCCGACTACGCCGGGCTCGGCACGCCGGGCGAGCATCCCTATCTCGACGGCATGGTGGAGGCGCACAACATCGTCGACGCGGTGCGCGCGGCCACCGCCGAGTACCCGTCCTTGTCTGGCAAGTGGGTCGTGGTCGGCCAATCACAGGGCGGCGCGGCGGCCGTGTTCACCGCCCGCCACGCCACCGAGCTGGGCGGCCCTGACCTGGACTACCGGGGCGCGGTCGGCACCGGGGTGCCCGCCTACATCGAAGACGCGCTGCAGTTCCTCGGCCCGAATGTGCCGCCGATCGAACTCGGCCCGCATCTGAGCGCCTATGTGCTGTACCTGCTCGCCGGCCTCGAGACCGCCCATCCGGAGCTGGGCATCGAGACCCTGCTGACCGACACGGGCCGTGACTGGGTCGAGCGCGGGCGCAGCGCGTGCCTCGAGGATTTCGGCAACGAACTCAGCGCGAACAACGTCGTGCTCGGCACCCTGTTCGCCCGCCCGCTGAGCTCCCTGCCCGATGCGCACGGCATGCTCGCGAGCTACCTGGGCCTGCCCGAATCCGGCTACGACCGCCCGCTGTTCCTCGGCCACGGCCTGCGCGACACCGACGTGCTCACCCCGCAGACCCTGCGCTTCGCCGCCACCCTGATGGCGCGCGGCGAGCCGGTGACACTGAAGGTCTACAACGAGGACCACAGCAGCGCGGTGAACGCCTCACTCGTCGATTCGATTCCGTTCGTGCGCGCCCTCTTCGACTGAGCGCGCGAGGTGTTCGCGGCAGGCCGCCGCGAGCGAGCCCGTGACCCAGGTGTCGACCTCGCGCCTGCTGCGGAGCCGCACGACCACGAGCTGCCCGTGGATGCCCTCCAGCGGCGGCACCAGCTCGGTGTACTTGTTCCGCGTCCGGTACGCCCAGCGCACGATGTGTTCGGGATCGGTGAAGAAATGGCGCAGCGGGCCTTCGACATTGCCGTTCCACAGCTCTTCGCGACGCAGCCTGCGGCGCAGCGTGCGCCGCACAACGCTGGGCAAGGTCACTCGGTAGAAGGGCAGATCGAGCCAGACCAGCAGGTCGGCGCGGGCGGCGAGAAGGGGCCGGGCGATGCCGTATTGCCACTCGGTGGTCCACGCAGGCGCTGCGACGAGGGCGCGCACATCGTCGAGGAAGGCGCCGCGCGGGGTCCAACCGGGGCCGTGGAAGAGCCCGTCGATCTCGGTGTGCGCGCCGCCGGAGATCTCGGCGATCCTGGCCGCGAGGGTGGTCTTGCCCGCCCCCGACACACCTGCCACGAGCACTCGTTCCGGGCGCGCGGGCAACGGATCGGTGTACGAGAGCACCGACCGATCCTAGGGGGTGGGCACCGGCTGCCGCAGGGCCAGCGCGCGCACCACGTCGAGTCCGAGACCTGGGGCGTCGGCGCGCAACTGCTCCTCGGTGTACGCCCCGCACCGCACCGCGCGCAGCACGGTCGAGGCCAGCGCCTGCGCGGTGGCGGGCTCGTCGACCACATCCGCGCCCCCGCGCGCGCCGAGGTAGGCGCCGAGCCGAGGCACCGCGACCTCGACGGCGGATCGGAAGAAGTCGTAGGTGGCCGCCCAGCGCGTGATCAGGTGACCGGGGTGCATGTCCCAGCCCTGGTAGTAGCCGCGCCGCAGCGAACGGGTGACCAGGCGGTGGTGTTCGCGCAGGGCGGCGGGCGGGTCGGTCTCGGGCACGATCTGGGTGGAGCCGTCGCACACCCACACCCCGGTCTGCGCCGCGGCGACCTGCATGACCGCTTTGGCGTGGTCGGCGGCGGGATGGTCGAGCGCCTGGTACGGGGCGGCGACGCCGCAGTCGGCGGTGTAGTCGTAGGTGCCGAAATGCAGGGCGTCGCACCGGCCTTCGGCGAGGGTGATCATCCGCGCGACCGGCGCGTTGCCGTCGGGACCGACGATCGCCTGCGGGCTCTCGATCTGCAGTTCGAAGCGCAGCGACCCGGCGGCGAATCCGCTGCCGCGTTCGAGTCCCTCGCACAGCGCGACCAGCGCCGAGACCTGTTCGGCGGCGCGCAGTTTCGGCACCGTCACGACGAATCCCGGCGGCACGCCGCCTGCCCCGTCGAAAACCAGCTCCAGCGTGCGCAGCGCGCGTCGCCGTTCCAGTCCGCCGAGTCCTTTGGTCCGGATGCCGAACCGGCGCGGTCCGTGCGCGGCGCTCGCCCAGTGTGCCAGGATCTCCCCTGCCGCCAGCGCCGCCGCGTCCTCCTCGGCGTCCGGGCGCGGGCCGTAGCCGTCCTCGAAGTCGATGCGCAGGTCCTGGATCGGGTCGCCGCGCAGCCGCTCGCGCACGGCGTCCAGCACCCCGGCGGTGTCGAGGTCGGCCAGATCGTCGCGATGCCGGTCGAGGAGGGCGAGGGCGGCCGCGCCCCAGGTCGCCGGGGTCTCGGCGGTGACCTGGTCGGCGGGCACGTACGCGGTGTGGATCGGCTGGACCCGCTCCCCCGGTCCGCGATAGTGCGCCCGCAACCCCGCGTCGACGGCCTCGAGCATGGCCTCGATCCGGGCGCGGACGTTCTCCGGCAACCGCGTCGCGGTCATCGTGACACTCCTTCTCGCAGGGCTCGCCAGATACGGTCGGCGGTCATGGGCAGCCGGTACATCCTGACGCCGGTGGCGTCGCGAATGGCGTTGGCCAGTGCGGGCGCGACCGGGTTGTACGGGGACTCGCTCATGGATTTCGCGCCGAGCGGACCGAGTTCGTCACTGGTGGCGGCGAATTCGACCTCGGTGACGGGCAGATCGGCGGCCTGCGGAATGTGATAGTGGCGCAGCACGTCGGTGGTGACGACTCCCCGCTCGCTGCGCATGTCCTCGTACAGCGCGGTGCCGATGGCCTGGGCGACACCGCCTTCCACCTGTCCGCGGCACTGTGCCGGATGCAGCACCGTGCCCGCGTCGGCCGCCTGGATCGACTGGAGGATGCGCACCTGCCCCGTGGCCGGATGCACCGCCACCCGGAAAGCCTGCACATTGAAACTGACCGAGCGCGGTGTACCCGCGTGCGACGCACGGGCGAGCACATCCCCGTCGGCGGTGAGCTCGGCCGCGGTGACCAGCCGGGAACCACAGCGCACACCGTCGGGGCCGAGCGCGCAGTCGCCCGGTGCGGAACCTGTCAGCTCGGCGGCCCTGGCCAGGATCTGTTGCCGCAACTCGACAGCGGCCAGATGGGTGACCTTGCCCGCGACCACGATGCCGGTCGAGCCGAACGCGCCGGTGTCGTAGCCGACCAGGTCGGTATCGGCCTGGCGGATGTCGATCAGGCCGGTGGGCACCCCGAGCGCGGCGGCGGCGAGGCCGACGTGCACGGTCGTCGTACCGTTACCGAATTCGGCTGTGCCGACACGCAATTCGTAGCGGCCGTCACGGCACAGGGTGATCGAGGCGTCCGAATGGTGGCCGCGCGGCGGGATGGTCGCGATCATCGCCAGCGCCATCCCCTCCCCGACCAGCCAGTCCGGGCCGGGCGCGGTGACGCCGTTGCCGCGCCGCAGCGCGGCCCGCGCCTTCGCCAGACACTGGTCCAGGCCGTAGCTGCCGAACATCAGGTCGCCCGGCTCGACATCGGCGCCGACGAACGGGTCCCCGGGGACGATCACATTGCGGGCGCGGAACTCGAACGGGTTCATCCCCAGTTCCCTGGCCAGCTCGTCGAGCGCGCACTCGATGCCGAAGATGATCTGCCCGAGCCCGTATCCGCGGAACGCGCCGGAGGGCACATTGTTGGTATAGGCCGACCGGGCGTCGACCCGCTTGTTCGGGCAGCGGTAGACCTCCACCGACTCGCTCACACCGTGGAACATCACGCCCGGGCTGTGATTGCCGTACGCGCCCGCGTCGGTGAGCACGTCCACCGCCAGCGCGGTCAGGGTGCCCATCGCGTCCGCGCCCGCGGTGACCTCGACCCGCATCGGATGTCTGCTGGTCGCGGAGACGAACTCCGCCGAACGCGTGAACTCGTAGCGCACCGGCCGCCCCGTCCGCAGCACGGCGAGCGCGATGAGGTCTTCGACCAGCATCTCCTGCTTGGCCCCGAACCCGCCGCCGACCCGCGCGGCGAACACCCGCACCCGGTCCCGCTCGAGTCCGAAGATCTCACACAGCTCCGCCCGCACCAGGAACGGCACCTGCGTGCTCGACCGCATCACCAGCCGTCCGCTCGTGTCCAGCCAGCCGATCCCGCCGTGTGTCTCCAGATGCACATGCTGCGCGCGCGGACTGTGCCACACCCCGCGCACCACCTTCGCCGCCCGCGCCAGGCCGTCGGCGAGCGAGCCGACTTCCCCGTGCACCTCGGCGACGAGATTGCGCGCCGGGTCGGCGATCCGCGCGTCACCGGTCTTCTCACCGTGCAACAGCGGCGCTCCCTCGGCCAGTGCGTCCTCCGGCTCGAACACCGCGGGCAGCAGCTCGTATTCGACGCGCAGCAACCGGCACGCCGCCAACGCGGCGCCGAGGTCGTCGGCCACCACGGCCGCGACCCGTTGCCCCACGAACCGCACCGTGTCGTCCAGCACGTAGGTGTCGTCGGGATCATCGGCGCGCGCCTGGTGCCTGGCGGTGGAGAAGGCGCGATCCGGCGCGTCGGCATGGGTGAGCACCGCGCGCACCCCCGGCAGCGCCTCGGCCTCGGCGGTATCGATCGACACGATCCGCGCGTGCGGGTGCGGGCTGGTCAGGACCGCCAGCTCCAGCGGCGCGGTCGGCGGCGCCTGATCCGATTCCCCCGCGAGGAAATCCATAGTGAACGGTTCGGTCCCGCACACGATGCGCGGGCCCGCCGGTGCGCGCAGGTCCGCGCCGAGCACGGATCCGGTCCCGAACGGATAGCGCTCGCCCGCCGACTCGGCGGGAGCGGCGAGCCCGGCTGGTCCGGCCGTCGCGGTCGATACAGCCGGTCCCGTCGTCGCAGTGGATTCGGCGGGCGCGGGTGCTCCAGCCAAGCCACCGCTCCCGGCGGAGCCGAAAGGATCGCTCGCCCCAGCGGCCCCGGCCACCTCGGGGAATACGGTGGACCCGCCGGTCTCGGCATGGCCGAAGGGATCGCGCGTGCGCGCGGCACCGAGTGCGGCGAGAATCGGCCGATAGCCGGTGCAGCGGCAGAGGTTTCCCTTGAACAGTTCCGGGAGATCCTCGGCCGCGGGCGCGGCGGGCGTCCCACAGGACAGGCCGGCCGCGGTGACGACCATGCCCGCAGTGCAGAAGCCGCATTGGAAGGCCGATTCCTCGAGGAAGCGCCGCTGGATCGGATGCGGCTGCTCAGGAGTGCCGAGTCCGGTCGCGGTGGTGACCGCGGCGCCGTCGACGCGGTGAGCGGGAGTGACGCAGGAGTGGACGGGCAGCCCGTCGAGCATGACGGTGCACGCGCCGCAGTCCCCGGCATCACAGCCCTTCTTCACCGCGAGCGCGCCGTGCTCGCGCAGCAGGGTGCGCAGGCACTGACCGGGCCGGGCGCCGGTTTCGACAGTGCGGCCATCGATCTCGAATTTCACGACCGGGCACCGCCTGCCAGTTCGGAGCACACCTCGTGGGCGAGCAGGCCGGTGACGTGCGCGCGCCATGCGGGATCGCCGTGCGGATCGTCGAACCAGAGTTCCGGATCGATGCCCGCCACGGCCTCGTCGATCTCCTCGCGGGTGGGCGCGCCGTAGAAGCCGAGGACGACCGGCTTGCTGGTGGCCGCCGAGACGGTGAGCGCGACCGTGCCGTCGATATCGCGGCGGCCCATCACCACGGCGCCCGAGCGCCCGAGCGGAGCCAACGCGACCTTGCGTATCGCCGTGCGCGACATCAGGATCAGCGAATTCACCTTCAGCGCGCGCAGCACGTCGCCGGGTTCGAGCACGGTGCGCCCCGGGCCGAGGACGAAGTCGCGCAGGGCGATCCGGCGTTCCCCACCCGAGGCGGGCCAGATCACCGCGTCGGCGTCCAAGGCCACCAGGGCGGCCAGCACCGCGCCCGCGGGCAGCGCGAGGCAGATGTTTCCGCCGACTGTCGCACTGCGCCAGATCTTGTGCGAGGCCAGCAGCGCCCGGCAGGACGCGGCGAACAAGGCGGTGGCGGGCAGACCGAACCAGCGCGGGGAGAGGCCGAGTTCCCGCCCCGGCGTCGCCCCGGCGAACTCGGCCAGCGTGCACGTCGCGGCGATCTCCAGACCGCACTCGTGCAGGGTCAGCGCGGGCCAGCCCAGGCCGGTGAGGTCGACGAGCCGATCCAGGCGCTCCTGCGGCTCGGAATAGAGGAAGGTCCCGCCCGCCAGGATCGCGGTCCCCGGTGCCGACGACCTCGCCGCGGCGAGTTCGGCCCGGTCACGGGGTACGACGACCTCCCGGATCGTGTCCAGATCCATCTCGCACCTCCATCTCCCGGACGGCCCACGGTAGGGGCGCGCGATTGCCGCGGTGTTGCGCTACGAGCACGACCGTGTTGCGTCCGCGTCACCGACCCCGGCCGCGGCCGACGCACCACGGCAGTATCCATGGCCGAGCAACCGATCAGTGATCAACGCGCCCTGCGGAGCGGCGCGGCAGCAGCAGAGCGGGGATCGCGGCGAGGGCCATCAGGATCGGCGCGACCAGGTAGGCGTCCCTGAACGCCTCCGCCAGGGCGGGCGCCAGTGCGGCGTGCGCGGCGGGATCGAGATCGTGCAGCGCCTGCAGACCACCGGTGATCGGCAGCAGGGCGGACAGCACCACCACGACCACCGCGGTGCCGACCGCCATGGCCGTGGTGCTGATCAGGTTCACGGTCGTACTGCCGCCCGCCTGCTGTTCCGGGGTGAGCGCGCGGGTAGCGGTGGTGATGGCGGGCATCATCGTGCCGCCACCGCCCGCGCCCATGAGCAGCATCGCCGCGCAGAGTCCCCAGTAGGAGCTCTCGGTGTCCACCTGGGCGCGGAACAGCAGGAAGCCCACGATGCCGACCGCGATCGAGGCAGGCAGGTAGCGGCCCGGCGGGAACCGGTCGATGAGCCTGCCCGCGACCTGCATCGTGACACCGGACGCCAGCGCGAACGGGATACCGAGCGCTCCCGCCACCAAGGCGGATTCACCGCGCACCACCTGGAAGTACAGCGGCTGCAACAGCATCGCGCCGAAATAGCCCGCCGCGAACAGGCCGACCAGGGCGGACGCGGCCCCGACCTCGCGCCGACGCAGGATCCGCAGGTCCAGCAGCGGCTGCGGGGCGGTGAATCCGCGGTGCACGAAGATCGCCACCAGCGTCGCGCCTGCCAGCAGCGGCAGCACGACCCGCCCGAACGGTAGCCCGCCGTGTTCCCCCGCGGCGGTGAGCCCGTAGATCAGCAGAGCCAGGCCGGGCGACATCAGCGCGAGCCCGATCGTGTCGATGCGCCGACGCGGTTGCGGATCATCGCGCGGAAAGACCCGCCCGGCGAGGAGCAGCACCACCGCGGCGACGGGCACGTTGACGAAGAACATCCAGCGCCAGGACATCTCGTCGATCAGATAGCCACCGAGCACCGGCCCCGCGAGCGGACCGACCAGGATCGCCAGCCCCATCGTGCTCATGGCTCGACCCAGCCGCTCCGGGTCCGCCGCGCGCAGCAGAACCGTCATCCCCACCGGCATGAGCAGCCCACCGCCGACCCCCTGGAGGATGCGGAAGGCGATCAGCGACTCGATATTCCATGCCGCGCCCGCCAACAGCGAACCGACCGCGAAGATCGTCACGGCCACCAGGTACAAGCGTTTGGCCCCGAATCTGCCCATGGCCCACGCGGCGACCGGGACCACTCCGGCGACCGCGAGCGCGTATCCGGTCGACACCCATTGGATGGTGGTCAGCGGCGCCGCGAACTCGGCCGAGAGCCGGTTGATCGCCACATTGACGATCGTGTGGTCCAAAGTGGCCATGATCGAACCGACCACCAGGACGAGGGCCACCGTCATCGGGTTGCGGGACGCCTGCTCCGGCCGGGCCTCGGACTCGGCCGCCCGCACGCTGGGGCGCATGTCCCTCACCGCCCGTACGGGCGGACTGCCCGCGCCGCGCGAAGCGCCTCGCCCCACCAGACCAACTGGTCGAGCAGGGTTGTCGCGGCGGTATCGGCCTCCCCACCCGCCACCGGTCCGCCCGGTGCGTCCTCGGACCGCCACGGGTTGTGGAAGCTGACGGTGTCACGCACGGTGACCGCGTGGAGTTCGGCGAACACGCCCCGCAGGTGCTCGACCGCGCGCAGCCCGCCCGACATCCCGCCGTAGCTGACGAACCCCACGGGTTTGGCCTGCCATTCCCGGCCGTGCGCGTCGATGAGATTCTTCAGCGCCGCCGGGTAGCTGTGGTTGTACTCCGGCGTGACGATCACGAACGCGTCCGCGTCGGCGAGCGCGGCACGCGTGTCGGCGGCCCCCGGCGCGGGCGCCCCGAAGGTGTGCGGCAGGTCGAGTGCCCCCACATCGACGGAAGTGACCAACAGATCCGGCCGGGCCTCGGCTCGTGCCAGGAACCAGTCGGCCACGACCGGCGCGTAACGTCCCTGCCTGCTGCTGCCGACCACCACGGCCAGCCGCAGCGGCGGCGCGACCGTTGAACTGATCGATGTCGATGTGTGCGTCATCGCGATCTCCCACTCATGCGTTCGGCGACTCCGTCGGTCGCCCGCACACCACCTTTCTTCCTCAACTATTGTTGAGGTCAAGCTCCGCAGGCCGATTCCCCGTATCGGGTGAACACTCGCGCCCGCCGCCAGAACAGGCGGCATGTGACACATTTTTGTGACACACTCGAGGCATGACCGCCATTCCGATCCGCGAACTGTCTCACCACACCGCACGGACCCTGGCGTTGGTCAAAGCCGGGGAGTCGGTCGATATCACCGAGCGCGGAACGATCATCGGCCGCATCGTCCCCGTGGACCCGGTGCACGACGTGCGGGTTCGCCTCACGGCCGCAGGTCGGATACGCCCCGCGTCGCGTGGCCGGTCGGACCTCCTCGCCGAGCTTCGCCGCCGCCTTGCGCAGGCCCCCGCCGACGGCGTCGGGCGCGGTAGCGCGGCGTTGCAGGACCTCCGCGACGGTGAGCGGTACTGATGATCTATCTCGATACGAGCGCGCTGGTGAAGCTGGTCCACCAGGAAGCCGAGACCGATGCGCTCGTGAACTGGCTCGACGATCGACCCGACATTCCATGGGTCGCATCCGCATTGGTGGAAGTAGAACTGGTCCGCGCGGTACGCATCGCCGAACCGGCAGATCTGATCCATGTGCCCGCAGTCCTCTCCCGGCTGGACCTGGTGGAGATCGACGGCATCGTGCGGGCGAACGCCGCGGCGGTGAGTCCGGCCACTGTCCGAAGTCTGGACGCCATCCACCTCGCCACCGCCCTCGAACTCGCGGCCGACCTGACCGCACTGGTCGCCTACGACAAACGACTCGGCGACGCCGCGACAGCAGCAGGGTTGCCCTGGGCCGCTCCACACTAGAGGCGCAGCGGGGTGCTTTATGACCGCCACCGTCGACAACGTCTTCGGCCGCCGGCTGCCCGGAATGAACTGCTACAGCAGCGGCGAGTCGAGCTCGTTGAGAGCCGGTTCGACCGGCAGCCATGTCCGTCTATGGGGCGACGGTGATCACGATCTTCGCCCTGGCATGTTCGGACTCCATGTAGTCGATGGCCGCGGGGGTCTCGGCCAGTGGATAGGTCCGGTCGATGGCCGGGCGGACATCGCCTGACTCGATCAGCTCGCGGAGCTCTGTCAGCGACGCCGGACTCTGCTCAGCCAGCGGACCACGGATCGACGGTTTCACGAACGGCCGAGCCAGCTGGCCGAGCGCGAGCAAACCGACCGGGCCGAACAAGCTGCCACCGTCGAAGTTGCCGCCACCGGACAGGACCAGGGTGCCGGTGGGTTCGACCAGGCGAAGGAGCTCGCGCAGGCCCCGGGTGCCCGCCAGGTCGAGAACGGTGTCGTAGCGGCCGGTCACGGTCTCGCGGGTGTAGTCGAACACGTGCCCGGCGCCGAGGGACCGTGCCGCCTCGACATTGCGGGTACTGCACACCGCGGTGACCTCGGCACCCTTGGCCCGGGCGATCTGGACCGCGAACGTGCCGACCCCACCGGAGGCACCGATGATCAACACCCGCTCCCCGGCGTTGATGTGACGCAGGCAGGTCAGGGCGGTGTTGGCGGCCAGCGGCACGGCCGCCGCTTCCTCGAAGCTCAGATTCTTCGGCTTTCGGTCGAGCAGAACGCGCGGTACCGCGAGGTACTCCGCGAACGCGCCGCTGACCGCCTCCCCGAACACCTCGTCGCCCACCGCGACATCGGTGACCCCCTCGCCCACCGCCTCGACCGTCCCCGCGAAGTCCCCGCCCTGCACCAGGTTCGCCGGCCCCTTGCCACGGAACACCGACCGATCCATCCACCGCGCGATCTTCGGATCCCCCCGCATCACATGCCAGTCCCGCGCGTTCACCGACGCCGCACGAACCCGAACCAGCACCTCCCCCGCCCCCGCTTCCGGGCACCCGACATCGGCCACCGCCAACATCGCCGATGACCCGTAAACCTGCTGCACGATTGCCTTCACCCCGACAACGCTAGGCGGCGCGACCACCCACACACATCAGGGAATTCCCCGAGGTAGCCCGGATTCAGGACACCGTCCGATCGCCCTGTTACACCAGACATTCGGACTTGCCCCTGACCGGCGCTGCACGATTCGGGCGGTTCATCTCGATCATCCGCGGGATCACGCTCGACGGGAAGCTGTTCGAGTCGGCGACCGCGGCAGCTCGTGCACGTTCGGGGTCGACAGGCGAGCAGGTCCGCGATCAGTGAGCCCGGGCGATCAGGGCGGCTTGGGCGCGGGCGACCGCGCGGCCGGTCTCGGCCTCGTCGACCGTGCGAACCTGCCCGTCCCGCACGATGATCCGCCCGTTCACGAGCAGGGCGGCCAGCGGCGGACGGTCACCGAGGATCAGCGCGACCACCGGGTCGTCGATGCCGGCGTGCGCGGGGGTGTCCAGCCGCCACAGGGCCAGGTCGGCGAGCTTGCCGGGTTCGATGGAACCGATCTCGCGCTCCCGGCCCAGCACTCTCGCCCCGCCCATCGTCGCCAGTTCCAGCGCGGTGCGCACGCTCATCGCGGTGGGCCCGCCGACCGCGCGGGCGTAGAGCAGGGCAGTGCGCGGTTCGTCGAGCATGGCGCCGGACTCGCTGCTCGCCGCGCCGTCCACGCCGAGCCCGACCGCGACCCCGGCGCGCAGCAGATCGGGCACCCTGGCGATGCCCGCGCCGAGGCGGCCGTTGGACGTCGGGCAGTGCGCGACGCCCGCGCCGTGCCGGGCCAGCGTGGAGATCGCCGGATCGTCGAGGTGGATGGCGTGCGCGAACCACACGTCGGGACCGACCCAGTCGAGGTTCTCGAGGTACTGCGTCGGGGTCGCGCCGAAATGCTCTCGGCAGTAGTCCAGTTCGTCGACGGTCTCGGCCAGGTGGGTGTGCAGGCGCACGCCGTGCGCCCTGGCCAGCGCCGCGGATCCGCGCAGCAGGTCGGGGGTGACCGAGAACGGAGAACATGGGGCGAGGGCGATCCGCAGCATCGAGTCGAAGGACGGGTCGTGCCAGCGGGCGATGGCATCGGCGCTCGCGGTGAGGATGTCGTCGAGCGATTCGACGATCGAATCCGGCGGCAGCCCACCGGCGCTCACGCCCAGATCCATCGAACCGCGACAGGGATGGAAGCGCAGGCCCACCTCGGCGGCGGCGGCGATCTCGGCCCCGAGCAGGTCGCCGCCCTCGCGCGGGAACACGTAGTGGTGGTCGGCGGCGGTCGTGCACCCGGTGCGGGCCAGGGTGGCCAGCGCGCCGGTGGCGGCGACGCGCACGGCGTCCTCATCGATGCCCGCCCAGATCGGGTAGAGCGTGCGCAGCCACTCGAACAGGGTCTGGTCGGCGGCCAGGCCGCGGGTGATCCACTGGTAGAGGTGGTTGTGGGTGTTCACCAGGCCGGGAGTGAGCAGGCAGCCTCGGCCGTCGATGCGGGGCGCGTCGAGGGCGGGCGCGGGACCGGAGCCGACCGCGCCGATCCGGTTGCCGTGCAGCACGACATGGCCGGTGCGGTATTCGGTTCCGGCCGCGTCGACCGTCGCCACGGCACAGCCGTCGATCACCATCGTCGGCGCGCCGCGCCCCACCCCATGCACTGCCGCCGCTTTCGCTGTCACCGCGCTCCGCCCACCGCACTCGCTCGTGCTCACAACTGCCATGCCTGCCCCGCATCCGGTGCGTCAGTGCGGCGCAGCGTGGCCTCGATCAGTCCGTAGGGCCGGTCGTCGGCGTGGTAGACCTCGCCGTGATTGGCGATGCCGAACCGGCCCAGGTCGTAGTCGAAGTGGTGTTTGTTGGGTGCGGCCAGGCGGATCTCGGCCAGCACCGGGAAGTCGGTGAGCGCGGCCGAGCCCATCTCGAACAGCGTCTGCTGCAACGCTTTCGAGTGGTGGGTGGCGAACACTGCGATCATCCTGGCCACCACGCCCGTGTAGGTGGCCTCCCAGTCGACGCCCTCGATCTCGGCGAAGCGCCACTGCGCGGTCAGGGAGGTCGCCAGCATGCGGTCGTCGGTGGGTTCGAGCACGGTGAACTCGTCGCGCAGGAATCCGGCGAACTCCGAGCCGGTCGATTTCAGCAGCACCAGATCCCGCACCCCGCCGACCACCCAGGAACCGGCGTGCCCGACCGTCACGGCCGCCGTGCGCACCTGCGGTCCCTGCCTGACCCAGGTGAACGCGTGTTCGCCCGCGCCGACCCGCGCCCGCTGCCACGGGTAGTCCTCGATATCGATGCGCGCGGCGTGCACGGGCGCGATGTCGTCGACGAAATGCCTGGCCAGCGCGAGCCCGTACTCCTCGATCGGGCTCAGGCCGGGATCCTTGGCGAAGGCATAGGCGGTCTGCTTCTGGGTGTCGGTCGGCAGCACCGCGGATTGGTCGCCGCTGATGTAGGCGTCGGCGAAATCGCCGCGCAGCGTGGTGGAGACGTTCACGTCGCGGATCTCGTGGCGCGGCCCGTCGCGGCGGATGCGCACGATGCGGTTCTCGGACTTGCCGTAGCGGTTGTCCGTCAGTTCGATCGGCCCGGTCAGCGGCATCGGCGCTCAACTCCCTCGATAGGTGGAAAAAGCGAAGGGCGACAGCAGCAACGGCACGTGGTGGTGCCCAGGGCCGGTCACCGCGAAGGTCACCGTCACCTCCGGGTAGAAGGTCGCCTCGCCCCGCGCCGCGAAATAGTCCCCGGTGGCGAACACCAGGCGATAGGTCCCCGGACCCAGTCCCGAGGCCAGTCCGGGCACCCGGCCGTCACCGTTCGTGCTCGCCACAGCGATCCGATCTCCGTCCGCGTACAGGGCCACACCCACACCGACGGCGGGCATCCCGCGCACGGCATCGAGGACGTGCGTGCTCACGGTTGCCCCGAAGCCCGGCACGTCGGGCGCACCGGTCTCGCGGGCCCGATCCGGGTCACCCCGCACCGATCCGTCCGGGTCACCTGCCTCCGATGTCGGCGACGACTCCGGCTTCACCGGCGTCCCCACGCCGGGCCTGCGCTGCGCGCCGTCGGCATCGTTCAGCTCGGCCAGCAGACGCTCCAGCCGGACGCGGTTGATCGCGGCCAACTCCACGCGCACCACCTCCCGCTCGGTCGCCGGGTCGTTGTCCAGCCGCGAGCGCAGCAGTTCGAGCAGTTCCCCGCCGCTGCGTCCGGCGGCACACACCAGGTAGATGTGGCCGAAGCGCTGTTCGTAGGCGCGATTGCCCTCGGCCAGCGCGTCGAGCACCGCGCGATCCGCGCCGCCGACCCCCGCTTGATCACGCGCCGATTCCGCGTCCACCGGCCGGTCGCCGATGCGCGGATGCCCGGCCAGCGCCGCAGCGATCCGGTGCTCGTCGAGGTCGGCGAGCACCGCGTCGGCGGCGGCGAACAATCGCTCGGCGGTCACGTAGGGCCTACCCGCCAGCACACCGCGTACCCACTCCGGCGAGGAACAGCACGCTCTCAGCGCGGCCGCCGCGTGGTCCTCGCTCAGCGCGTCGAACGCTGCCGCCGTCTCCGGGGCGCCCGTCGGCGTCGTTCCGGTCGTTCCGGTCCCCGCGGCCGCATCGGTTCCGGCGGCCTCCTCGACCGCATCCGCGATGGATGCCACGCCGGTCCCGGTGCCGCCGGTCGCGTCGAGGGGCACGTGCGCCGGCCCGGCGCCCGCCTCCGCGCCCACCGGTTCTCCCGAGTCGCGCCTCATCGGTCCAGCATCGGCGACCGTGCGCGGTCTCGCCAGCCGAGGCGACAAGATCACTTCCGGCGTGTCGGAATCGTGACGGCCACTCGCGCCGCACGTTTCCCGATGGTCACACGGCCGCAACCCGAGGTGGTTACGGTGACCGTCATGTCTGCCGTTGCCGTCGGAATCGTGCTCGCCGCGGGCGCCGGCACCCGTTACGGCTGCCCGAAGGCGCTGGCCGAGGGCGGCGCTTGGTTGCGCGCGGCGATCGCCGCGTTGCGGGAGGGCGGGTGCGCGCGGGTGGTCGTGGTGCTCGGGGCGACCGGGCCGAATCACCAGGGGCTCGGCATACCGCCGGATGTGCGGACGGTGTGGGCGCACGACTGGGCACGGGGGCTGTCGGCGTCGCTTCGCGCCGGGCTGCGGGCGGCCGCGGGCGGTGATTACGCGGTGATCATGCCGGTGGACACCCCGGACGTGGGCGCGGCGGTGGTGGCCCGCGTCGTCGAGGCCGCCTTACACGCTCCGAGCGGGCTGGCCCGGGCCGTTTTCGCGGGTCGTCCTGGACATCCCGTTGTGATCGGACACAGTCACTGGGCCGGAGTGGTCGCGGCTGCTACAGCGGATCAGGGCGCTGCGGCCTATATCAGCGCCAGGGACGATATGGTGTGCGTCACGTGCGATGATCTGGCGACGGGTATCGACCATGACTTCCCGGCCACTACCGCACGTTGAGCGGAGTTGAGAACTGATGCGCGACATCGTCGACGACCTCTTACAGGTGTGGTACTCGGGTCGGACGGGTGGACTCGCGACCGTCGTGCGCAGCGTCGGAGACGGCCGGTGGCCGGTCGGCAGCGCGCTGCTGGTGGACCCCGACGGCGTGGTGCACGGCGCGGGCCTCGGCGGCTCGGTCGACGACGCCATCCGTGACGCGGCGGCCACCGCCGCACGCACCGGCAGGCGCGCCATGCACCGGCTGCCTGTCCCCACCGGCGAGCCCGGCGTCGCGGTCGGCGCCACCATCGACGTCTTCGCCGAACCGTTCTCCCAGCACGACTTCACCGAGTTCCCCACGGTCGCGGCCGAGATCGCCGCGCACCGGCGGGTGACGGTGTTCACCGTGGTGTGGAACCCGGACACCGATCTGATCGGCCAGCACCTCATCACCGACAAACGGCACAACACCGAACTGGTCGCACTGCCCGAGTCCGATATCTTCGTCGCCTCGTTCGCGCCCGCGCCGCGCATGATCATCTTCGGCGCCAACGCCTACGCCGCCGCGCTCACCGTGCAGGCCCGGCTGCTGGGCTACCGCGTGACCATCTGCGATTCGCGCGAGGAGTTCGCCGCCCCCGAGGCCTTCCCCGGCGCGGAGGTCGTCGTCGACTGGCCGCACCGCTATCTGAACACCCTGGCAGGCGCGGGCGAGATCGATGCGAGCACCGCCATCGTCGCTTTCGCCCACGATCCGAAGTTCGAGATCCCGTTGCTCACCGTCGCCCTTCGCCTGACCGACCTCGGGTACCTGGGCGCGGCGGGCTCCTACACCGCGCACCTGCGCCGGATGGAGGATCTGCGCGCGGGTGGTTTCGACGAGGCGGCGCTGTCGCGGCTGCACTCGCCGGCCGGTCTCGATGTGGGCGCGCACACCCCTGCCGAGACCGCGGTGGCCATCATCGCCGAACTGCTGGCGGTGCGCACCGGCCGCGACGGCGGCTCGCTGTCCCAGCACGGCGCGGCGCTGCCCGCGACCGGTGTTTTCGACGGGCGCGCCACGGTGGGACTGTAATTCCCCCGAGGGGGAGCCGACTCGCACCCGGCGGTAAGACGAACCACAGTTGCGCCCGGTGCCCGATGGGGGACAGTGGTTGACGTGATCCTCACTGTGACAATGAATCCCGCCTACGACATGACCTACCGGGTCGAGCGATTCGAACGCGGACGCCCCCATCGGGTCCGTTCGGTCGAGCAGCGCATCGGCGGCGAGGGCATCAATGTGACGCGGGTGCTCAATCAGCTCGGACGTTACGCGCGCGCGACGGGATTCTCCGATCACGCCTTCGCGGCGGCCGCCGAGCTGGAACTGCCGGTGGACTTCGTGCACGCGCTGCCGTGGGTCCGGCGCACCGTGGTGGTCAGCGAATCCGACGACGGTACCGCCACCGCCCTGGCCGAGCCGGGGGCCCGGGTGACCAACCCGCACGCGGGCGATCAGCTGGCGGTACGGGTGGCCGGGCTGCTGCCCGACATCGGCGGCCTGGTGATCTCTGGGTCGCTGCCGGGAGGTATCGATGCGAGCCTCCCGGCAGCGATCGCCGACACCGCTATCGCGGCCGGGGTGCCCACCATCTGCGATGTCGAGGACGAGGCGCTGCGGCTGGTGGCCAAAGTGCCCGGCGTGGTGCTCATGCCCAACCGCTCCGAACTGCGCACCCTGACCGGGCAGGAACCCGCCACGCCACGCGAGGTCGCCCGCTGCGCGCGCCCGCTGGTGGAGTCCGGGGTCCGAGCGGTGGTGGTGACCAGGGGCGCGCAGGGCATGGTCGCGGTCACCCGGGAGGGTGCCTGGACCGCGGGCCTGCCGCGACCGCTCGCGGGCAACCCCACCGGAGCCGGTGACTCCGCGGCGGCCGCGGTCATCTCCGCCCTGGCCGCGCCCGGCGCGCCGGACTGGCCCGCCATCCTCGTCGACGCCGTCGCCACGGCCGCCGCCGCGGTGGTCATCCCGGTGGCCGGCGAGATCGACCGCAGTCTGCGCACCCAGCTCGCGCCGACCGTCCGGATCGACGAACTACCCCTGACCTAGTTCGGCCCTGCCGCTTCGGTCGCGGGCGGATCGGCGAGGGTGTCCTCCAGCAGCCAGCCGCCTGCCGCCAGATGCTCGGCGACCCTGGCCACATCGACCGGGTCGGGCTGTTCCATGGCCAAGCGCGCGATGGCGTTCACGATGGCCTCGCGGGTGATCTCCGTCTCCGGGTTGTCGCGCACCAGTTCCTCGGCGACCATCACGACTTCGTAGTCGGTCAGATGCCGGTGCAGCACCGCGAACAACGCGACGTAATCCGACGTGGGCACGCCTTGCGGATATCCGGCGCGCAGCCAGTCCAGGATGCGCGCCAGCATCCCCGAATTCGACTCTGGCTCGGTCACTGGACGACGCCTCCTACTCTCCGAACAGATGGATTCCCAGCCGGGCGGCCAGGAATGCCTTGGCGGTGTAGAGGATGCCGGTGAGCACCGCCGCGATGATCAGGCCGAAACAGGCGAACGCACCGGCCATCGCGACTCTGTTGCGCTCGGCGACGCCGCCTTCGTCGACCGTATCGGCCGCCGACCACCAGCGCACGCCGAGCGCGAAGACGGCAGGCAGGCCGACGCCGAGCACCAGCGCGGCCACGACGACGTGCCACAGCGAGCTCAGATTGGTGAGCAGTGTCTGCACGGGCTGGCTCCTTCTACGGCCGGGTGGGACTGGTCGGGAACGGCGGGTTCCGGTCGGCCCCGGCCGGTCCGGCGGGCTGTGGTTCCACAGGCCGCGGCTCTGCGGGCTGCGGCTCTGCGGGCTGCGGCTCTGCGGGCTGCGGCTCTGCGGGCCGCGGCTTCACAGCCTCGGCCGCCGGGGGTGTGTCCCCGGGCCAGACATTGACATTGGTGGTGTCGACCCGGTCCCGGCGCGAACGCAACCACATGAACCCGCACAGCCCGACCAGCAGGGCGAACACCACCAGCACGCCGGGCAGCCCGCCGATCGAGTGCGCCAGCGCCCAGCAGATCGCGCCGACCAGACCGGCCATCGGCAGCGTCAGCAGCCAGGCCACCGCCATCCGGCCCATCACCGACCAGCGCACCTCCGCGCCCTTGCCGATGCCGCTGCCCAGGATCGAGCCGGTCGCGGTCTGCGTGGTCGACAGCGGGAGGCCGAAATGCGCCGAGCTCAGGATGATGGCCGCCGACGACGTCTCCGCGGCCAGGCCCTGCGGCGATTCGATGTCCACCAATCCCTTGCCCAGGGTGCGGATGATGCGCCAGCCGCCGAGGTAGGTGCCCGCGGCGATGGCGACCGCGCAGGAAGCCATCACCCACAGCGGCAGTTCGTCGTCCTTGGTCACCGTGCCGTGCGCGACCAGCGCCAGGAAGATCACGCCCATCGTCTTCTGCGCGTCGTTGGTGCCGTGCGCGAGCGAGACCAGCGAGGCCGAGCCGACCTGACCCCAGCGGAATCCGGTGCGCCTGGTCTCCTCGTCGGCGGGAGCGGTGATGCGGTAGACCGCCCAGGTGCCGATCGAGGCGACCAGCGCCGCGACCACCGGAGCGAGCAGCGCGGGCAGCACGATCTTGGTGAGCACCCCCGACGACCCGGACGACCAGATGACCCCGTTCCAGCCGAGCGCGGCGATGGTGGTGCCGATCAGGCCGCCGAACAGCGCGTGCGAGGAACTCGACGGCAGCCCGAACAGCCAGGTCGCGACGTTCCACAGAATGCCACCGACCAGTCCGGCGAAGACGATGAGCAACAGATCCTGCCCGTCGACGGCGTCGAGTTGCACGATCCCCTTGGCCACCGTCGCCGCCACTTCGACCGAGAGGAAGGCGCCGATGAGGTTCAGCACCGCCGAGAGCGCCACCGCGACGCGGGGCTTGAGCGCGCCGGTGGCGATGGAGGTCGCCATCGCGTTGGCGGTGTCGTGGAAGCCGTTGGTGAAATCGAACGCGAGAGCCGTCGCGATGACGATCAGCAGCACCAGTAGTTCGGCGGTCACCTGTCCAGTGTGCGGTAACCGAATGTTCGATTGCCATGCAGTTGCCGTCCGCGTGCGCGTGGTATCGGCACCCTATAATGCCGAACCCCCGCACCGGACCGCAGCGCGTCCGCCCTGGTCGGCGGCGTGATCGAGCCGGTCAGGGCAGCAGGCCGCGCACGGTGTCGATGGTGTCGACCTGATCGGGGGTCTTGTCCGGCCGGTACCGGACCACCCGCGCGAAACGCAGCGCGACGCCGCCGGGATAGCGGGGGCTCACCTGCACGCCGTCGAGGGCGATCTCCACCACCAGCTCCGGCCACAGGTACACGGTGTGTTCGTCGCGGGCGCGTTCGTGCCGCGGGAACTCGGCGGTCTGCCAGGCCAGCAGCGCGTCGGTGAGACCTTTGAACGTCTTGCCGACCATGACCGGCTCGCCGGTGCGCGGATCGCGCGCGCCCAGGTGCAGATTGGACAGGTACCCGGTGCGCCTGCCGTAACCCCATTCCGCGCCGAGCACGATCAGATCCAGCGAATGCACCGGTTTGATCTTCAACCAGGACCGCCCGCGCCTGCCCGCCGCGTACGGCGCGCTCAGCGACTTGACCATCAGACCCTCGTGCCCGGCTGCCAGCGCACCGTCGAGGTATTCGGCGGCGGTCTCGACGTCGGGCCGGATGAGCGCCGGAATCGTATGCGAGCCTGCCACCGACAGCAGCGCCTCGCGCCGCTGCGACAGCGGCGCGTCCAGGAGATCCCGCCCGTTCAGGTGCAGGCAGTCGAAGAAGTACGGATGCAGCAGCAGTTCACGCGAGGAACTCAGCGGAGGCAGCAGCAGCGCGCCGGGCGGCAGGTGCCTGGCCGTCGCGGCGTCGAACTCCGGGGTCACCGTGAGGCCGGGCGGACGGGCTCCTCCGGCAGCGACCGTGGATCCAGCAGGCCCGGAGCGGTCGGAAGCACGCCTGCCCTCGGCGCCGTCGACCTTCTCGGCGAAGCCGGAGTCCGCAGCGAAGCCGGAGTCCGCGGCGAGGCGGGGACCGGCCGAAACCGGGGCGTCGGCGTCGACCGGGGGGACGAGCGTGGCGAAGCGGCTCATCGTCTCCTGGAACGGCCGCGGACGACCGTCGTCGGTGAGCGCCAGCGTCTCCCCGTCGAGCACCACGCTCTCGCACTCCAGCCCGCGCACCAGAGCGACGAGTTCGGGCACGCCGTCGGTGATCTCACGCAGCGCGCGGGTGAACACCCGGACCCGGGTGCCGTGCCGGTGCACCTGGATACGAGCGCCGTCGAGTTTGTGCTCGATGCTGACCTCGCCGCCGAACTCGGCCGTGGCCTCGTCCAGCGAGGAACCGGGCGAGGCCAGCATGGGCTGGATGGGCCTGCCCACCTCCAGCCGGAACGCCGCGAGTTCCTCGGCGCCGCCGCGCAGCGCCGCGACCGCGGTCACCGGCAACCGTCCGGACAGCATGTAGGCGCGGCGCACCACCGGCAGCGGCACCCCGGCCGCCTCGGCCACGGCCTCGGCGACCAGCGCGGTCAGCGCGCCCTGGCGCAGTTCCCCGGTGAGCAGGCGGGGCAGATACTCCTGTTCGGCCGCGGTCGCCGCCGACCACAGCTCGGTCAGCAGTTCCTTGCGCCGGGCTGCCGAGCCGGGACCGGCCTGCGCGGCCACCTCGTCGAGGATCGACTCCACGGCGGTCACCGTGGCGGTGGGCAACGC
>NZ_BDBT01000019.1 GCF_001613125.1 Nocardia shimofusensis NBRC 100134 | reverse complement strand
CCCGGCACAACCCGCCACCTTCCCGATGTCCGGACTTCCCGGAGCCACCCCCTCTCCAGCGGCGGCCCGGCCGCGCCGGGCGGTCCGGTCTCGGCGGGCCCGCCGCCCGGCGCGGCCACTACGCCAGGGGCGTCGTCCATCGGTCCGAACGCCGGAACCGGCGCCATCGCCGCCGGAGCGACAGCAGGCAATACCCAGCACCCGTCCGGCCCGCAGGTGCCCGAGCGCCCCGCCGTCACCGGCGAGAGCCGCCCGCTGCCGGGCGCACCCACCGACCGCCCCGCCGCGTCGCCGATCGGCCGCGCGGGCATCGCCGACGGCACCAGCAGCCCCCTCGGCCGTCAGGGCGGCGTGCAGGCCCACCGCGCCGACGCTCCGGCGCCGCAAGCGGAACCCGCACGCGGCCAGCAGCTCTCACCGGAGCGGGTCGACGGCACGAACCCGGCCGTGTCGCCCGAGAGCGTGCTCGCCGTACCGCCGCTCGCGGAGGCGTCCACGCCGCAGAGGGACGCCCCGCCGCGGAAGGACGCCGCGCCGCGCACCGACGAACCCGGCGCCGACCGGCCCGATCGCACATCTGCCGCGGAAACGTCACGTCCAGAGGACGAACCGGGTCGTCGCGGGCAGTGCGTGCCGGACGCGCTGCGCCGGATCGTCGCCGAGACCGGCAGCGAGTCCGTGCGTATACCCGCGAACGTCGGCCCGGCGGGTATGACGCGTGCCGAGCTGGAGAGCCATGTGGGCGGGCGTATGCACGACGTCCCGACGCCGGCCGACGCGGAAGCGCCGCGGCACCAGTCCCTCGCCGATGTCCTGCTCGCCGAGGACAATCCGGCGACCAGGGCACTGGTGGTCGACGAATATCGCGGCATCGTGGACGACTACGGCGTCGGCGCGCACGCCTACCTGGTCACCGTTCGAGTCGACCCGGTGACGGGCGAGCGCTACCTCGAGGTCATCGACCCCGCCGCTGGAGCGCCCCGCCGCTTCCCCCCGCAGGTGCCCGCGGAGCTGAACCGCGTCTCGGCCGTGTTGCTCGATGTCGACGGCCGGGCCCTCCCCGACGACGACACGCACCCTCTCGGCGATGTCGCGGAGGCGGGCGAGGCGGTGGTCCGCGTCGGCCGCTCGATCGACGAGCATCGCGATCAGGTGCGCGAGATCCTCGCGCAGACGCCTACCGGGCGGGAGATCCTCGCGACGTTGGACAACGGCCCGGTGCGCGACCTCTACGATCACAGCCCGTCGGCGGACGGCCGAGTCGGTTCGTTCCGTCGCAGCGTTCTCGCCGCGGTGGCGTTCACCGAGGGCAACAGCCACGTCAGGCAGGCGTTGGCGCTGGCGCACGAATCGGTGCACGCGCAGCGATACGTCGACGGGCAGACGCCGCACTCCGTCGAGATCGTGCGCTCGATGACTCGCGAGGACTACGTGCGCGCGATGATCGAGGAAGAAGCCGCGGCCACCGGCAGGCGCTTCCAGCTCGCCAGGGACCTGCGCGCCCTCGGTCTCGAGGTCGGCACCAACCAGTTGGAAGCGGTCTACACCGACGCATACGAGCGCGCCGAGATCAGCCTGCAGCGCACCGAGCCCGACATGCCGCCCGAGGAGGTGGCGCGGATCGCGCACGAGGTGGGCGTCGACGCCCTCCGGGAGCCGTTGACGCACTTCGAATTCGACAACGGCGCGACCTACACCCGCTTCTACGGCAGGGCATGGGAGACAGCGCGTCTTCCGTCCGCGCGCGGCGACGGACCTGCCTCGGACGAGGTGTTCCGGCCCGCGCACGCCGAGGCCGCCCGGGACCTGCGCGCGGGCGCGCTGGCACTGCGCTCGGACATGCTGGCGTTGCGCGAGATATCCGAGCGCCTGGGTGTCCTCGCGGCCCCGCTGGGCGTCGACCCGAGCGCGCCGCGCGCGGTGTTCGACGGCCGGATCGCCGAGCGGCTCGCGGAGGTCGACGCGCGGTGGCGAGAGGCGGGGCTCTCGCCCGACCAGGCCGCGATTCTGCGCCGGACCGAACACGACCTGCTGACGCTGACGGCCCTGGCGAACCAGCGCGACGCGATGCAGCACACGATCGACCGGCGCGGCGCCGAACTCGCGGCTCGCGGCGCCCGGGAATACACGGCCCAGCGGGCCGGGGCCGAACCGGGCGCGCGTCTGCTCGCCGAGCAGGTGGCGCTGTTGCCCGGGGAACCGGATCGTCTGCTCGTCACCACCCCTCCCGGTGAGCACCAGACCGTCTTGGATCGCGCGCGAACGAACCCGGAGCTCGCCGCGCTGCTCGACCGCGGCGACGTCGAACGCGTCCACCTCGACGCGCGCGTCGACAACGACGGGCGGGTGCTGCTCGACGGCGCCGACCCGAACACGCGCGCCGACCCGGCCGACCGGCCGGAGGTCCTTCCGCACGATCCCGCCGCCGCGGCGGCCGAGACTCGCATCGCCCGGGTCCGCGCGGAACTGGAGGCCACCGAGATCGGCCGCTGGGCGAACCGGGTGCTCGACGAGAACGGCGTGCGCGTCGTCTACGGCTCGGACGGCGTGGACGGCTACCTGCCGACGCCACGCGCGGTGCGGCTGGACGTCGGTGCCACCGATGCGGAGCAGATGGCCGCGCTGGTGCGCAACGCGATCCATGTCGAGATCGCGCAGGCGCGGGAAACGCCAGGCGGGGCGATCGACCGCATGCGGACTCCGCGCGAGGCATACGTCGGCCGGATGCTCGACGAGGAGACCAGGGCCTACGCGCTCGAGGTGGTCGCGCGCAGTCAATTGCGCGCGGCCGGACACGACCTGCCGCTCGTTCCCGGCGAGCAGCAGTACATCCGGGCCTTCACCGAGGCCAGGGCCGCCGCCGCGCAGCAGAGCCCCGACGCCGCCGCGCACGAGCTCGACCGCAGGGCGAACGACGCCGGTCTGCGCGCGCTGCGCCCGCTGGTGGAGAACCAGCCCTCGGGCCCGGACGGCGCCACCTATGCCCAGACGTTCCGCGCCGAGTGGGACAGCGCGCACGGGATTCGCTCGTTCGAGTCCGTCGTGCGCGCCGCGCTCGCCTCGGGCGAGCAGTCCGTGCGGGTGCTGCACGAGGGCCGCTCGGTCAACAGCGCTCGCCGCGTCGAACTGGTGACCTACGGGGACGGCACCCAGCTGATCCGCAAGACGATGATCAACTCCCGGCACGCCGATGCCGAGCAGTTGTTCGCCACGCTCGCCCGTGCGCTGGGCGCGCCGGTCCCCGAGGCCGAGCGGGCCGGGCGCAACGTCGTCCTGCTGCGGCATGTGCCCGGATCGACGGCACAGCAGCGCTGGCCCGCGTTCAGCGACCCGCACGAACTCGGCGCCCACGATTCCGACGCGGGGCGCGCACTCGGCCTGGCCGACGCGCTCGCCGGCATCCCGGACCGGGACGCGCGCGGCTGGATGGTCGATCGCGACGGCGATATCCACGGCATCGGCAACCACCGCGCATTCGAGGGCACCGTCACTCCGGAAGCGTTGAGTCCCTTCGCCTCGCATTTCCAGCGCGGCGGTCCGGACGGCACCGTCGAGGTCGTCGACCACCACCTCACCCGGGGCGAGGTGGCCAACCTGCGCGAGCGGGTCGAGGCGCTGCGCCCGGAATTCGAGCGACTGGGCCGGACACGCTGGCACGACGACGTGCTCGGAATCCTCGACGCGCTCGCCGACCACGCCAGACCCGATCCGCCGCCCGCACCCGACCGGCCGATCGAGGCGAACGACGGCGACACCGTGTACGTCAACCGCTACGGCGGTGACCGCCGCTACGGCATCTCCGGTGTGGTGGACGCCGAGGGTGTGCTGCACTACGAGATCCGCGTCGGCCGGGCCACGCCTTCGGGCCATGAGATGTTCGCCGACATGATGCGCGCACTCGGCCATGAAGTGCGTGTGATCGAAGCCGACTGGTTCTCCGAAGGCGGCTTCGACGACCAGCTGGCCACCTTCAACGCCGCCATCCAGGACCTCTTCGCCACGCCCGAGGAAGCGGCGCTGTCGACCTTCACCGGTCGTCTCGCCGCGGATCTCGGTTTCACCGAGGTCCAGTTCGGCCCGGACGCGCTGGTCGGTCCGCTCGGCGAGAACACCGGCGTCACAGCCCGATTCGTCAGGCCGGACGACTTCGCGGTGCCCCGGGACCCGAACGCCGCCGACACCGTCCCCCCTGATCAGGACCAGGGGGTTACCGACAAGCCCGCGAAGCACCGGAACCCGGAGCAGTGGGGTGTGGAACTGCTCGGAGAACCCGGACCGGGTGTCACACCGGAGATGCTGCAGGCGGCGATGCGGTCGGTCGCCGAAAGCGACACGGCGCTGGTCTTGTTCGGCAGCAGGCAGACCGGCATCTCGGAGAAGTCCGGTCTGCCGTTCCGGCCGGACAGCGACCTGGACGTCGGGGCGACCACTCCGGAGGCGATGTTCGAGCTGTACGACGCGCACGGTGACGGCGAGAGCCCGATCCCGATGGTCGAGGATGTCGCGCGGGTCTTCACCGAAAAAGAGGCGGCCGAGCGCGGCTATCTGGTGATCCGCCCGGCCGCGCCGAGCGAGACGGCCCGGCTGGAGTCTCCGCAGGACGGTGGGCTGCCGGAACCGCCGGACATGCTGTCCTCGGACGAGCCCGCGGATCACGTTGGTTCGCCGCCGGTGGACCCGGGCAGACCGCCGGAACAGGCGGACGGCCCGCGCCCGGCCGACGAGCCCGCGCCGCCGCGCGCGGGTTGGTTCGCGCCCGCGACCGACCCGGCCGAAGCACGGGTGCACCAGATTCTCGGCGACACCGGCACCGGCCGACACGCGCTGGCGGTCCTGCGGGATGCGGGCGCGGCGGTGCGGTTCGGTGACCTCGGTGACCGGGTGGGGGAGGCCGATGTCTTCAACCCCGCCACGATGGACGTGGTCATCGACACGCACGGCCGCGGCGAGCAGGCGCAGGCCGCCGAACTGGTGCGGGTCGCCGCGATCGCGGAAGCGGTGCTGGCGGGGCGGGTTCCGGCGCTGCCCGGTGCCGAGGTCGCGCCGGACGCGCGGGCGCGGGTGGAAGCGGAGGCGGTCGGCAGGCGGGCGGAGTTCCTCGCCGAACTGACCCGGGTGGGATATCCCGACACCGATATGGCGGTGGCGGATCGGACCGAGACCGCTCTCGCGCGGGAACTGCACGCGCGGTATCTGGACGCCTACGACGCCGCGGTCACGCAGGCGCGGGCGGCCGACCCGTCGGCCGACAGCACCACGGTCCGGCGCATCGGCATCGACGCGGGGGTGGACGCGCTCCTCGCGGGCGATGTCTTCGTGGGCGATCACGATTCCCGGTCTGTCCCGGACAGCCCTCCCGACGCCTACCGCCCGACCACGCCGGAGGCCCGTCGCGAGGTGGAGCGACTGGTCCGCGAGTCGGCCGCACTCGACCGGGAGCTGCGCGCGGTGCAGGACGAATGGCTCAGGGCGGTCCGGCATCTGCGCCCGTTCGATCCTGCCGCGGTGCCGGCCGACCGCGCCATGCTCGACCGGGGGCGGCACGCGGCGTTGGAGGAGATCGTCGCCGACATCCGGTCCATGTCGGGCGAACACATCTGGCGACGCACCCGGGCGGAGTTCGTCTCCAACGTGACCGCGCTCGCGGAGACGACCCGCCGACACGCCGACGTGGAAGCTCGGCGCGCCGGACTCGCCGAGCAGCTCGCCGCGCAGATCGCGCGGGATCTGGTCGCCGGCGAGTTCGGGCCGGACGGCGTCCGGTGGATCGGGGATCGGGTCGCCGTGCTGCCCGGCGATCCCCCCAGGCTCTTCGGCGTCGACAGCCGCGGCGATTTCGCGGCGGTGACGCGAGACGCCGTGAACGCCGACCCCGCTCTCCGGGAGACGGTCTCGACGCGCGGGGTGCCCGCCGAACGCGTCACTGTGCTGGTCGGGGACGACGGCGCGGTGCATGTGCGGCGGGAAGAAGTCGACCTGCACAACGCCTGGGCGGCCGATCCCACCCGCCCTGCTGTTCTCGACCACCTGGTCACTCCCCGGACGCCCGACGGTCCCAAGGGCGAGCTGCCCGTGCTCACGCCGGAAGAGGTGACCCAGCGTGCGGAACAAGCGCTGAGCGACACCCGCGAACTGCTCGACCGGGTCGTCGACCGCCGGCGCAACCCGGTGGGCGACTGGGCCGCCGCGCGGCTCGACGACGCCATCCGAATCCGTTTCGTACTCGATGATCCCGCCGCGCCGGTCACTCCCGATGTCGGCACCCGGTACGACCCGCTCACCGGTGTGCTCATCGTCGACCTGCACGGCAGTCCGGCCTATATCGGGACCGACGTGGTCCACGCGGTCACGATGGCGCTCCAGATGCGCGCGGCGCAGGAGGGTCCGCCTGAGCGGCTGACGCTCACTCGGGACGAGTACATCGACACGATGCTGGACCGGCAGGCGCGTGCGCTCGCGATGGCCTACGAGTTCAACTACCGGCGCGCCGAGATCGCTCCCGACTCCGCCTATCGTTCCGACGGATTGCACGCGCAGTATGTGCAGGCTCGGGAGGCGGCAGCCGACGAGGCGCGGAAGGTCTTCCGCGGCAACGGTTCGGTGCTCGACTCCATGATCGACGCCGCCGCCCATCAGGCAGGCGCGCGAGCGATCCGCGAGCACCTGGCGCAGGGTGCGTTGCGTCTCGGCGATCGCGACTACGCCGGGCACTACGGTGCGGAATGGGACCGCGCCCACGGAATCACACCGACCGAGGGGGAACACCGGTCGCCGGCGCGGACCACCGATTCGCCGGCGCTGCGTGACCGGCGCAGCGCCGACTACGCGTTCGAGATCGAACATCTGCGGTCCCTGCGGGAGGCTCGCCGGTTCGTGCCGGTCGGGCCCGCCGAACGCGCCTATACCGATGCCTACGACCGTGCCTACCGAGATGCCGAACGGGCGCAGGCTCGTGGTCGTGACACCGGGGGCGTGCCGCCGAGCAGGCAGGCCTACGATGCCGGCCGGGCGGCGATCCGCCGCTACCTCGACAAGGTCGGCTTGGCGCACGCCGAGCTGATCTTCGCCGTCGTGCGCGGGGCAGGCGAACAGGCGCGCGGCTACCGGCCGTGGGCCGATCTCATCGAGGCCGATACGCCGACACGACCCACCCAGGAGGCGGAGTCGGCGACGGCTCCGCGTGCGCCGGAGGCCGACGCCGGCGACCTCGCCCGCCGCGGGCTCGACGCCGAACTCGTCCACCACCCCGACGCGACGCGGCTGACCGACAACGTCGCTCGGCTCAGCCTGGAGGGCGCACCGGTCGAGCGGCTGCTGGTCGTCGCGGAGCCGGGCGGGCACATCGATGCCGTGCGCGCCCTCGAGCTGAGTGATTTACGGTATGAAGGCGCGTTGTGGCGCAAGGAGTTCCGTCTCGAATACCTGTCGGTGTCGAGCGGGCGGCGCGGCGTGCCCGAGCTTTCGCAGCTGCACGATTTCTTCGCCGAGCAGCCGTACCAGGCCCCGAGCGCGCGCGACGCGAGGGACCAGATGCTGGTGCACTACCTCAAATACCGTGCCGAGGGTTTGATCGACGTCGGATTCCGGCAGTGGTTGCGCGCGTTGCCGGACGACGCGTTCGTCAGCCGGGCCGAAGCACGCGCCAGCCACCGACGCAGCATCCGCACCGGGCACCTCAGTGCGGACTTCTTGGAGAAGGCCTTCCGGATGACCGAGCAGAGCCCGGAGCTGCCCGAACATCATCCGGCCTCGGTGGCGCGGCGGCTGTACACCCGCCAGGTCGCGGATACGGCCACACGCTATGACGACGACGGCGCGATACCGCGCTACTACAAGTTCTACAGGTCAGAGGACCTGCGGCTCAGTGCCGGCACGTTCACTGTCGCCATGCTGACCGACGGCGACGGAGGCTGGCGCATCCCCGAGCCGTCCGGTCACGACGTGGTCGACGACGCGGTCGGCAGGTTGTTCGCGGGGATGTCGGATTCCGATCCGAAGCGCTTGGTGAAGCGGATCGGCCGGATTCTGGAGGACGGATCGGCGGAGCTGGCGCCGCCGGAGCGCGGTGGGTTCCGCAGAATGCTGAACCGGTTGCCGTTCACCTCGGACTCCGCCGGCGACATCGCGGCGCCCCCGAACGCGCGTGATCGTGCGGAGACCGCCTTCGATGAGATCGAGCCGCCGGAGTTCCCGGCCGAGCACGGCGACAACGACGACGCGGCCAGGGCGGCCGCCGCGCAGGAGCGGCGCGCGACAATCGACCGGCTCGTCGCCGAGCAGGCCGCCGCGCTGCGAGAACATGAACAGGCCCGCGCGGCAGGCGACCGTGAACGCGCCGAAGCCGCTCGACAGCGGGCGGATCAGCTCGCCGACGAGATCGACGGGGCCCGCGCCCGCGACGCGCTGGCCGCCGTCGACGCCCGGCCGCTGTCCGACCGGATCGGTGTCGTCGACGGCGATCGGCCGATGGTGGTGGTCGCCAATCTCGACGGCGCCGACGTCCGGCAGGTGCTCGCGGACGCGGCGACCCGGCATCCGGAGCTCGCCGGGCTGCTGGCGGATGCCGGCGTCCGCGTGCGGGAGCTGCGCTTCGACGAGTCGGGCCGGGCGACGGTGCGCCGGGTGGAGGACGTGCCGCAGGAGCCGCGCTCGTCGGACAGCGGCGCACGTCCGGATGGTGGCGACACGCCGCCGCCGCAGCCCGGGTCCGAGGGTGGTGGTGCGGGCAAGCCGCCCGGGCAGCCGCCGGTGTCGGCCGCGCCGGACCCGGCCGAACCGGACCCGGCTCGCGGATCGTCCTCCGATCCCGAATCGAGCGCGCATCAGCCCATTCCGGATCAGAGCGCACCCGCTCGGCGGGACTGGTCGCCGGAGGGGCCGGGCCGTGTGCACGAGCCGACCGGCGAGCAGGTTCGCCAGGCGATGGTGCGGGCCGGGGAGCGGATCGGCGACGCGGTCACCGCCCGACGCCTGGCCGAGAACCGGGTCGATGAACTGGCCCGGCAGTTGGGGATCGATCCGGACGGCCTTACGCCCCAGCAGATCTCGCGGGCGGTCGATGATCGCCTCGCCGCCGCCGAGGAGCGGGTCGAGCGCTTGCGCGACCGGCCCGAGGTGCCGGCCGCGGAGATGGTCCGGCACCTCGACGACCTGCGTGCGGCGCAGTCCGCCCTCTCCGAGACGGTTCGTACGGTGCGCTCGGCGCGCGCCGAGATCGGCCGGTTGATCGAGGCCGTTCGCGCCGAGAACGATGCCAGGATGACCGCGGGTGTACTGGCCGCGCGCGACGTGCTGGCCGCCGAGGGCGCGAGGATGGTCAGCGAGGGAGTCGGCGTCGTGCCCGACGACGGTCGCGTCGTCGTCGCCTCGCCGCTGGCACGGCCGGACGCTGTCATGCCCGCTGATACTCGGCGCCAACTGGCCGAGGGCGGCATCGCCGTCGAATACCGTCTGGTGGAAGTGGACGTGGCGGGCCGGATCACGGTCTCCGATCTGCGGCCTCCCGTCGCGGCCGATCCGGGGACGGCCCCCGAGCTCGCGCAGGACTCCGCACCGCCGCGCTCCCACAACGAGCACGATCCGGCGCAGGTGACGCGCCCGGACAACGAGCGCGAGCCTAACCAGGCACAGCTGACGCGCCCGGACGACGAGCCCGATCGGGCGCAGATGACGCGCCCCGACAACGAGCGCGAGCCCGACCCGGCGCAGGTGACGCGCCCCGACGAGGTGGGCGCGCGTGAGCGGCTGGGCGCCGACGCCGAGGACGCGTACGCCGCGGAGCTGCGAGATCGGGCCGCGCTGACCATCGACCGCGAGTTCTGGCGTGCCAAACGCGATGATCGCGCCTCGCGGGTCGACCTGGCCGACCCGGATCGAGAACTCGGTCCGGACCGGCTCGAGCCGACGCTGCAACGCCTGCTCGAGCGGGTCGTGGGCGTGCGTGACATGGTCGGCACCGGTGAGGAATTGTCCAGGCCGACACCGGAAATGGTGGGTCAGGCGGAGATCGCGCAGCGCCGGGCGGCGATCTTCCTGGTGCAGGAGGCCGCCGAACAGTTCAACGCGGCCACCGACGCCCTCGCTGAGGTGGATCGTCGGATCGCCGCACTGGAAGCCGAGGGCGCGGGCGCTGACAGGCCGCCGAGCGCTGAGGTCGCGAGCGAACTGGACCGGCTCGGCCGGGAACGCGCGGCCGAGGTGTTGCGGCAGAAGCCGTGGCGGGTGATGCGCGACGACATCGCCGCTCGGTTGGGTATCGACCCGAGCCGGTTGGGGCCCGACGAGTTGGCGGCCACGCTCGACGAGGTGGCGAATCGCCGGGTCCCCGCCGACGAGGTCGAGTTGCGTGCGCGGAATCTGGAACTGCTCGCCGAGGCCGCGGAGCGGTTCAATCGGGCGGAGAACGAGATCGGTCGTCTGCAGGATCGGATGGCGGAGCTGGCGGGGGCGAATCGGGATGTGTTCGCCGAGGTCGGCGCGCGGCGGATCACCGACCGGGTGGGGCTTGTCACCGGTGAGAATCCGCGGATTGTGGTGGTGGGTCCGCGGGGGCGGTGGGATGCGCCGTTCGCTGATCATGATGCGGCGTTGGCGGAGGCGTTGCGGGGTAGTGGTGCGTTGGCGCAGGCGATGGTGCGGCCGGAGACGACGATCGAGTACCGCCAGATCGTCTCCGACCGGGAAGGGCGTTGGGAGTCCGTCGATCTGCGCGCGCCGGTGCGGGAATTCGTGAACTCCCCGCCGATCGCGGGCAGGCCGGGGATTCACCTCACTCGGTGGCGTGATGGAGAGGGGCAGTGGCACAACGTCGATCCGTCGCGGCCGGAGTGGGATACCGGTCGTGACGAGAGTGGGGTGCCGAAGAAGTTCAGTCCGCGTGATCTGCCGGAGGGGGTGAGTGGCTGGGCGGTGAATCCGTTCCAGGCGGCGGTGGTCGATCCGTTCGTCGATCCTTCGGGGGGTACGCCGCCGGGTGCGATCAACGAGGGATTCCTGCCCGCGATTCCGGGTGGGATGCCGCCGTCGGATATTCCGAGCTACTCGTTGCCGTTCGCGGATGCGTTCTATCACGCGATGCGGATCATTTTGGAGTCGGCGAAGTTGTCCGGGTTCACCTGGTTCGCCGACAGTGCGCATCCGGGTCGGATTCGTCCTGGTTTCAAGGGGCATCCGTGGTTCCGCGCGCCGCGGGCTGATGTGCAGCCGATGGTTCGGGAGTGGAATGCCGCGGACCGGATCCCCGACGACGGGAATCTGACTCCGGAATTCCGTGCTCGTCAGGAGGTGGCGCGGGCGGAGTGGGCGCGGGTGCAGGAGTGGGCCGACGGGGAGTACGAACGGTTCCGCAACGACACCGCGGGCAACGACATCGTGAGCATCTTCGACAACCTCACCGAGGTGGCTCGGACCGAGCGCGATGCGCGGGCGCGGGAACTGATCGACCGACTGCGGGTGCTCGCGGCGCAAGACGCCCCCGACACCGAGGCGACCATCTCGGAGTTGACCGGCACGCTGCCCGACGAACAGCCCGGCGACGCGGCGCGGCTGGTCGCCGACCTGATGGAGGTCGTCGGCAGGCCGCTGGACGCCGGAGCCTACGAGCAATTGGTCGACGTGGTCGCCGAGCAGTTGGGCACCGGCCGACCGGAGTTCACCTGGGAGGAACTCCAGCAGATCAAGAACCATCTCATGCACGCCGAGCACCTGATCCGTGATCCGGAGGACGGCGCCCTGGTGCGGCGGCGCCTGGACGCACTCGCGGACGTGGCCGAAGCGTGGAACCGGCTCGTGAACGGCGACCACCTGCCGCAAGATCTGCTGCTGCTGCGCGATGCCCTCGCCGAGTCGAACTTCCTGCGTGACAACCCGATCGCCACCTGGCGCGACGCCAACCAGCACGCCATCAGACTCGGTTACGACTGGAACGCCGCCCGTCCCCCGCTCACCGACTGGCGCGCGGGCATCCCCTACGCCCCGCGACCCGTCGGCCCCCAAGCTCCACCGACACCCGCGCTACCGCCCCAGGATCGCTCTCAGCACCTGCCGGCCGGCGAACCCGCGGGCACCACGCGTCCGAACAGCGGCACGGATGCGGACACCCAGCCGCTCCCGGACGGCACGGCGACTCGTGCCGACCTCGACCGAACTCGGCCGGATACGGATGCGACGCTCTCCGACAGCCCGCGCACCCGTGCGGATGTGACCCGGGTCGAGCAGACGCGGCCGGATGTGACGGAGGCTGAGCGGACCCGGCCGGATGAGCCCACGGCGAACGATGATCCCGACGATGGATCAGCTTCCGCCGCACCGCCGTCCGGTCCGCCGTCGAAGCCGCCGGCCGCACCGTCCGCCGCGGGCGACCCGGGCGACCCGGGACTGCCGGAGCAGCCGGGCAACACCGGCGACATCGCGACGGCCGAGGCGCCGGAACCGCCCGGTGCGGCGTCCAGGCCCGACCGCCCGGCGAACCCGGAGTCGCAGTTCCGCGAAGCCGTCATGAACCGCATCGCGGCCGATATCGAGGCCGCGGCACGGGAGCGGGACGCCGCCCGCGCCGCCGGGGACGAGCGCGCCGCGGCCGATGCGGCGGAGCGGATGGCTCAGCTCGAAGACGCTCTGCTGCTCGCGAACGCGCGCCACGCGCTGCTCGAAGCCGGAGCTCAGCTCATCGGTCCCCGGGTGGGCGTGCTCGCCGGTGAACCTCCCCGGTACCTGGTCGCGGGATGGGGCGGCGCCGACACCGGCCGCGCCGTGACCGAAGCCCTCGCCGCCGAACCCGCGCTGGCAGAGCTGCTGCGTCAGCCGGGAGCGCAGATCCGCGAACTCCGCCTCACCATCGACGAGAACGGCACCATCACCGCCCACTTGGTGGATCCGCCCACAAGTGCTGTCCCCGGCCTCGCCGAGCCTGGCCTCGCCGAGCCTGCGCTCGTTGAGCCGGGCCCCGCCGACGTCCCGGCCGTGCGCGCCGACTCCGGCGAGCCGACTGCCCCCACACCCGAGGCGCTCTCGCCGCCGCCCGACACCGACCGGCCGCGCACGGACGATTCCGCCGAGGAGCCCCGTCCTGTCGGCGGAACTCGCGACAGCGTGGAGTCCGGGCCCGCCGAGCGGCGTTCAGCGGGCGAGGAGCCTCGTCCCACCGATGAGCGCCGCGATGCCGGCGACGACGCCCCGCCGGAGAGTCCGGACGATGTCGACGACTCGTCCGAGCAGGAGCACTCCCGCGATTCCGCGCGCGAGGACGCGCTGCGCGCGCACGCCGAGGCCGTGGCCCGGCGTGATGCGCTGACGGAGCGGATTCGCGCCCTCGGGGAGCGGCTGCGGATCAGGGAGCCGGACGCGCTGGATCTGCACAGGATCCAGGCCACTGTCCGCGAGATGGCGGAATGGCGACTCGCCGGCGACCAAGCCGACGCGTTCGCGGAGCTGGTGGACCTGCTGCCGAGCTACCTCGAGGCGAACGCCGATGTGGCCGACCTCGCCGCCCGCGTCGGTCTGCTCGAGGAATACGACCGTCTGCTTGCCGAGCACAAGGAACTGGTGCGCGAGCGCGAATTCGTCCGCCGCAAGGCCGACGAGCGCGCGACGGAACTGCTGGGCGCCGACGACCCGCCGTGGACCGACCGGGACGCCGAGAGCCGCGACGACGCCATCCGCGCCTTCTACGCCGAAGCCGGCACCGACCTGGTCGACCTGCCGGCCGCTCTCGACGAGGCCGGCCGCCAGGAACGCAGACTGGCCGACGACGACGATGTGCGCAGGCGCCTGGCGGACCTGGAGAAGCTCATCACGACGACCGGCGAGTTCGACGAGCTCGCCGACAAGGTGCGGCAGCGGGAACAGCTTCTCGCCGAACTGGAGAACGCGGGCATCGCCGCGCATCGCCCGCCGACGGCCGAGGTCGCCGAGCGGCTCGACGAGCTGGCGCGCGAGCGGGCGGCCGAACTGCGCAATATCAAACCGCGCCGGACGATGCGCGACGATCTCGCGGTGCGCTTGGGGGTGGTCGACGAGTCCGGTGTCCCCGACGAGACGGCGCTCACCCGCGACCTCGACCGCACCCTCGACGATCTCGGGGACCGGGTCGCCGACGACTTGCGTTCCGGCGCACTGCCGGTGGACGAGCTGCCGGCGCGGCTGCGGGCCGTCGACGCACTGGCCGACGCGGCCTCCGACGTGGCCGCGGCGCACAACCGGATCGGCCGCCTGCAGGACGAGATGGCGGGTCTGGCCGGCGCGTGGCGCACGCAGATCGAGGCCGAGGGCGGACGGATGGTCACCGAGCGGGTCGGCATCATCGAGGGGGAGCGTCCCCGCATCGTCGTGTTCGGTCCGCGGCCGGACCCGGACGCGCCGCGCGCGGACCATGATCGGGCGTTCGACGAGGCGGTGCACACCGACGCGTCGGTCGCGCAGGCGATCGTCCGGCCGGAGACCACCGTCGAGTACCGGCGTCTGCTCGCCGACCGGCAGGGCGTCGTGCGCAGCGAACCGATGCCCCCGCCGCAGGTGGAACGGATGTCCACGGGCGGCTTCGGCGGGCGCCGCCTGGACATGACGCGCTGGCGCGACGCCGAGGGCGTCTGGCATCCCGTCGACCCGACTCGCCCGGATTGGACCACCGGTCGCGACAGCGGCGAGCTGCCGAAGAAGTTCACGCCGAAGGATCCGCCGGACGGCGTCAGCGGCTGGGCGATGGAGGACGTCGTCAACGACATGACGCTGCCGACCGACGACGTGCCGCCCGGGCAGTTGCCGGAGAGCCTGCTGCCGGTCAACGCGCCGCAGGCGCCCACGCAGTACAACACCTCCGGCGTTCCGGACGGCGTGACGGTGTTCGGCCAGCACTGGGGCGCGGACTCCTACAACGTGGTGCGCCTGATCCTGATGGCCGCGCAGGTGCCGAAGCATCCGGCGGTGAAAGCGTGGATCCAGCGGCACCCGGAGATCGGTCGCTGGGTGCAGGCCAGGCCGTGGTTGCGGCACCTGCCGCCGTTCGGCACCGTGTTCCGCGACTACCAGTGGTTCGCGCCGCCGGAACGCAATGTGCAGCCGATGTTCCGCAGCTGGGACCCGGCCGACCATGCCCCGCCCGCCGAACGGGTGGACATCCCGCTGGGGCTGGGGGAGGAGTGGGAGCGCGAGATCGCCGAGTGGCAACGGGTGCAGGACTGGGCCGATGCGGAGTACGAGCGTTTCCTGGCCGACGATTCCGACGTCGATGCTGTCCTCGAGGGGCTCGACGCGCATCGTCGAGCGCAGCAGGAGGCCGCGGCCCGCGACATGGTCGAGGCCGTGCGGGCGCAGTTGGTCGACCGGCATCGCGGCATCGATCCGGCCGGCGACGTGGATGCCCAGCTCGCCCGGGTGGGGGCCGACATCGACAGGGTCGCCGACGGGTTGGCGGACCGGTTCGCCACCGACGATCCGGAGGCGGTGCGCGACACCGTGGCCGACATCCGGGAACTGCTGTTGAACCCCGACCAGGCCGGCGGATTCGCGACCGCGCTGCGGCCGGGCGAGTCGATCGAGGACGGCCTCGCCCGCCTGCTCGCCGAGTACATGCGCGACGACGTGCCGGTCTTCACCCGCGAGCAGATCCAGCAGATCAAGGATCACCTGATGCGCGACGAGCATCGGGTGCGCGACCACACCGACCCGCACGGCGGGTATGTGCGCAGGCCGATGGACCGCCTCGCCGACGTCGCCGAGGCGTGGAACCGGCTCATGGCGGGCGAGCCGCTGCGGCAGGACTTCGTGCTCCTGCGCGACGCCCTCGCCGAATCCGATTACCTGCGCAGGCATCCCAACGCCGGCTGGCGGAACGCGAACACCCACGCCATCGGCCTCGGCCACCACTGGGACGCCGACCGTCCGCCGCTCACCGGCTGGCGCGCCGGAATCCCCTACGCGCCCGCGCCGCTGCCCGTCGACCCAGGATGGACGCCGCCGCGTCGGCCGGGGAACGACCTCCCCGGCCCCGACGGTCCCGATCACGGTCCCGAGGACGGGGCGACCGGCGGGCGCCCCGTCCTGCCCCCGCCCTCGCAACCGCCCGCGGCGCCACCCGCGTCGGCGACCCCGCCGACCGGCGAAGCGGCGCAACCGGAAACCGCCGGGGACCGGAGACCGCCGCGGGACCGCCGGGTCTGGCCGCCGGAGCAGACGGCGGGCGATCGACCGGTTCCGCCGGACCGCCGCGTGTGGCCGCCGGAAGACCCCGCCGAACATCAGGCTCCGGCCGCCCGGCCCGACACGGACAGCCTCCCGGAGTCGGGAACGCCGGAAGGCCGGGTGGGCGAGACAGGTTCGCGTGCGCGCCCCGAGGAACCGAGCCGGGCCGGGGCCGACGACCGGGCATCCCGCGACGCCGACTCGCCGGACACTCGCACGCCGCGGGCGGCCGACGGCCGGGTGACGCAACCCGCGCCACCAAGTGGGGATGCCGAAGCCGGTGAGCGGCCGGCACTTCGATCCGAGCCGCTCGAACCAGGCCGTGACGGCGACGATTCCGCTGACCCGCCGGGCACCCCAGCACGGCGTGACTCGCGGGAGGAACCGGAGTCGGCCGACGGGACGGTGCCGCGTGCGGGCGGCGCCGACGAGGCGAAGGCGTCCGTCCCGCGTCGTCGGGCCGATGGCGAGGCTGAACCGCCCGAGAGCAGCCGCCAGGAAGCCGGCGAACCCGTTGATTCGCGCGGGCAGCGGTCGCAGCCCCGGGCCGGTGCCGAACCGGAGCCCGAGCAGGGCGCTCACCGGCACCCGGATGGCGAGCCCGGCGAGGCGACATCGAGCAACGAGGCGACATCGAGCAACGAGGCGACATCGAGCAACGAGGCGACATCGAGCAACGAGGCGACATCGAGCAACGAGGGGGAATCGAGGAACGGGCGGGCGCGGGCACGGTCGCGTCACGGTGACGACGACGGGCACGAGCCGCCCCGCGCCGGTGACGATTCCGACGCGCCGAGGCCGCCCACATTGCCCGGATCGTCGTTGCGGTCGCATATCCCGCATCCGCCCAAGGACTACGACTTCGAGTTGCCCGCGACGAAGGTCGTTCCGCCTCTGGAAGCGGCGCCCTGGCCGATGCCGGAGCGGTCGACGGAGCCCGGGCCGCCGGACACGCCGCCCGATACTCCGCCGGGCGGTTCGGACTGCCCGCCGCAACAGCCTCCCCCGCCGGGGGGATCGACGCCGCCGCCGGCTCCCTCGTGCCCGCCGGAGGGCACCGAGCCTCCTGGTCAGCAGTTACCGCCGGGAACGTGCCCGCCCGAGGGCTCCCCACCGCCGGGGCACCAGTACCCGCCCGGCAGCGCCTGGCCCCCGGGCGGCCGGCCCGGGCCGGTGCCGCCGGGGGCATGGCCGCCCGGGGCGCCGGGCACCTGGCCGCCGGGTGGCCGGCCAGGTCAGGTGCCGCCCGGTGGTCGGGCACCGGGAGCACCCGTGCCGCCCGCGGGTGCATATCCGCCCGGTTCGTGGTCACCGCCGGATTCGTGGCTGCCGCCGGGAACGCCGCAACCGCCGAACGGCGCGCCGAGCCCCGGCACGCCGAATGGCGGGGGCTACGGAACCGGGTCGCCCGGTGGGCGGCCGCTGGGCTCCTTGCCGCCGGGTGTTCCGCCGGGCGGGTGGACGCCGGCTCCGGATTCGCCGCCATCGGGTGGCCGCCACGCCGATCGGCTGCCTCCGCCCGGCGAACCGAATCCGTCCGTGCCGCCGTCGAGTTCGACGTCGATGATGCCGCCGGGTGTTCCGGGCATGCCGGGTGCCGGCGGGGCACCGCCGACCCGGGCGGGCGGGCGCCGGGCGAACGGGAACGGGCATCGGCCCTCCGAGGAGAGCGCACCGACCACCCTGTTGGTTCGTCCGCACTCCGGATTCGGTGTGTCGGCCGAGTTCGACCCGGCGACCGGTGCGCTGCAGGCGACCTCGATCCGTTCCGGCGTCGAGTCGGGTGTGTACGGCGATCTGGCCGGTGTGCCGGTCGTGTTCTTCCGGCACGATTCCCGGCTCGCGGTGCGGATCGGCGGGCAACTGATCGAGCTGGACGAGCCGGTGACGGTCGATCGGCTGGTGGGTCCGCAACGCCTGACCACCCTCACCATCAGCGCCGGGCCTACCGTGCTGTGCAGCTTGACCTACCGCACGTTGCCCGCCGAACTGGACATCGGCCTGTTCCTCCGGGATGTCTGCGCCGATCCCGGCCGCCGCGCGCGGGTGTTCGCCTGATGCGGGCGAGCCGACCGTGCGATCCGATCGCGGCCGCTGTGCCAGGATGGGGCGCGAGCACGGCCGCGGCCCCGGAACGCACCTTGCCTCGGAGTGCAGAGATGCCTCGGGGTAGCCGGTATGACTCGGCGGCACAATGCCTTCCGCGCGCAGCGGCGGTGCGGCACGAAGACGAGGAGAGGGCTGCGACGTGACCACCCCTGACGATCGGAACCCCGACGACACCGCGCCGCGGGACGACCGGCCGGACCCGGCGGCCGCCGCGTCGCACCCGGCCGGTCTGCCGGACGTTCCCGACACTCGGCCCGACGCCATCGAGACCGCCACCGCCGCTCACGCCGATTCCGGCGACCCCGCCGACACGCAGGACGCCGACGACGACCCCGATATCGGGTTCACCCTGTCCGAGGACCCGGGGGAGCTGGCCGAGCGTGCGAAACAGCTGTGCCACCGCATCGCGCGCGGCCTCGCGGCGCAGGGCCCGAAGGGCTGGGCGCGGCTGGACGCGATGTTCACGCTGACCACCAGCACCGAGATGGTGCAGGTGTTCTTCTCGGACGAGGAGGACCGCGCCCTGCGGGTGCAGCCGAGCCAGGAAGTGCTGGCCTGGGTCCGCGACCACCGGCACCTGTCCGCCGAACTCGGCGACGGCCCGTGGTGGCGGATGCTGCTGATCCTGCGCAACAACGGCGCGATCGAGGTCGATTTCGACTACGGCGACGAACCGTTCCCGGACGACCAGCTGTTCCCGCCGGAGGTTTACGCCGCCGATCTCGAGACCTATCCGCGGGCGACGCTGCCGGTCTGGCTGGCCGCCTACATCCGGCACGGCGGCCGTCAGTCGCGCCCGGCGCAGCTCGCGGCCGTGCAGGCCCGTGCCGACCGGGCGCAGGGTGTGCGAGCGGTGCGCAGCGACACCGACTTTCCGGCGCTCCCGGTGATGTGGGGCCGCTGGGCGGTGATGGCGGCGGCGTTCGTCGCCGCCGGATCGCAGTGGGGCCCACGGATTCTGCCGGCGCTGGGCTTCTTCGAGGGCGCGCGGCGCAGCGGCGCGACGCTGTACATGCTGCCGGGCGGGCGCGCCGTCCTGTCGGGCGGCGTCTGGAACGCACCCGAACTCGACGGCGCCTACAACCGGGGCGCGGACACGCCCAGGGTGTACGCGGGCGCGCCGGAATGGGTCGCCAACCCCGTGCTGAACCCGCGCGCGGGCAACGGCCTGCTGTCGTTCTGCTACTGGTGGGAAGGGGGCAGCTGGCATCGCGGGGAATCCCCGGGCGCCGAGGCGCTCGCCGACGCGGTACCCGGCATCTGGACCACCGACACGGTGACCGAGGTCGTCTGCGGACTGCTCGCCGCCGATCCCTCCGAGCAGCAGCGCGCGGCGGTGGACACGCTCGTCTCGGCCGCCGAGATCGGGGTGGTCACCAGGGAAACCCTCGTCGCCGCTTTCGGCGACAACGGTGATTTCGATGTGGACAGCGCCTTCTATCAGCTGACGATGGCGGGCGTCGCGGTCACCGTGCCCGAGCCGATGCCACAGGAGGACGCTGTCGCGAAGGTGCGCCGTTTCGTCATCGATCGTGGCATGGACGCGGCGGGCTACCCGGTCGACGAACTGCGCGCCGACCGGATCAGCGTCGGCTGGATGGTCTACGCGCCGACCCGCCCCGGCGAGATGGCGGTGGGCCGCGCGATCTTCTACATCGCCGACGACGGTGTGCTGGAACAGTCCTCGTCGTCGGTGGCGCCCTCGGTGTTCGTCACCGAATTCGAGCGCCGCTTCCAGCAGCGGCACGGAGCGGTGGGGACGTGATTTCGCAGCCTCCCCGTGATATGCGCAAAGTGTCCTGGCAGAGCATGATTCACGATTCGGCTACTGACCGCTCACGCGATCCGTGGGATGATCGGCGGGAGTGACCTGCCGGTCGCAGGCAAGGATCACCAGGGGCTCGGGAAAACAAGTGGCACGATGGCCGCGCTGATCGAGGCAGGAGTTGACGGATGGGCCAACCACCCGAGACGGGGCCGTGGAAGGGAATCGCCGACCAGGCGGCGGGCGGGAAGGCGCTGCAAGTCGACCACGGTGTGGCCGCGGAACTGTCCAACGCCGCCACCGATCTGCTCCTCACCGTCGAGATGGTCGATGGTTACGCGTACTTGGTCGCCGGAGGCGGAGGCTACACACCCGACATGTTCGGCGGTCTGCCCTCCGGCAGCGCTCTCGGCTCCAAGTTCTTCAAGGCGGGGGACTCGCTGGTGAGCACACTGCGAGATCACAAAGCGATCCTCAGGGAGGTGATCAACACCTTCATCACGGCGGACAAGAAATACAAGGCGAACGAGGAGTCGACCGAGGCCGCGTTCGACCGCCTCAAGCGGGAGAACACCGCCAACGATCGGCGCCAGATCGCCGGGGTGCCGCGCGACGGTGCGACGCCGGCCCCTGCCTGGGCGGGCGGGGCGAATGCGATGCCGCTTGTGGCAACCGGACCTCCCGACCTGCCCAAGAGACTGCAATCGCTGGCCGATGCCGAGGAAGGTCGCGACACCTCGCCGGTCGAGCCCGAGCCGGCCACCGAGCTGAGCCCCGTGCAGTACTACAATTTGCGTACCAACGTCGGCTCGAACCACAGCAAGGTCGCGGACCTCGGCGGGCTGTGGAAGTGGATGGCAGATCAACTGCGGGCCGATTCGGTCGTCTTCGCCAATCTCGTGACCGCCAAGGTCAACGGCGGGATGTGGAGTTCCGACGCCGCCAGGACCGCCAACGGCGCGATTCGCGCCTACGCGGGCAATTTCGGAAACCTCGCGGAGAGCATGTCCCTGCTCGGCGAAAACCTCATCCAGTTCTCCGGCGCTATGAAGGGTTTGGCGAGCTCGCTGCCCGCCGAATCGCCGTATGTCATGACCCTCGAATACCAGCGGGATTCGATGCTGCCGCGCGCGATCGCGGCCTACAACGCTTGGTATAAGCCCGGTGTGTCACAGGCGAGTTCGGCGGTGCCGCTCCTGCCGCCGGCGATCCCCCCGGTGAACACTCGGACCGACCCCCGCACGACGCCGACCAGCGGAGGGCCCTCGGCAGGAGGACCGGGTGGCGGCGCCAAGCCGCCGAACGCCAACGGACTGACCGGTGCGCAATTGCAGCAGCAGAAAGACCTGCAGCAGCAGATGGATCGGGCGGCGCGAGAGCAGGAGCAACGCCTGAAGGAGCTCGCCGCCCAGCAAGCCGCCGAACAACGAGCGGCCGAGCAGCGGGCGGCTCAGCAAGCCGCCCAGCAGGCGGCGCAACAGGCCGCCCAGCAAGCTCAGCAAGCGTTGCAGCAGGGATTGCAGCAGGGATTGCAGGGCGCGCAGCAGGCGGTAGAGCAGGCTCTGCAAGGCGCGCAGCAGAATCTGACGCCCGCGGGGATGGCCGGTGTGCCCGGCTCGCTGTCGGACCTGCAGAAGGAACTGCAGAAGAAGGCCGGGGGCGGCGGTGGTGGCGCCGGTAAGGGCGCGGGCGGCGGTGGCGCGGGCGGCGGACTCGGCGGCGGCTCTCTCAAAGACCTGGCCGCGACATCCAAGCTGTTCCCCCGCGCCTCGATTGCCGAAACCGGCATCGTCGCGGGCCGGACCGGGGTGACGGCGGCAAGCCAGGGAACGCCGGGCGCGCCGGGCGCGACGGGTGCGGCGGGCCAGGGTGCCGGACAAGGCCAGAACAGGGAGCACAAGCGGGCCGATTACCTCGACTCGGTCGAACACCTCGAGGAGGCGCTCGGTGAGGCGCCTATCGTCGCGAAACCCATTGTCGAGAAATGACACCGACCTGGACGTTCACCGATTTCGAGTTCTTCGTCATGTGCCGGGCGCAAGAACACGAGCATGTTCCGCCGCCGTTCGTCTTCCGGAGCGGGATCGCCACGAGTACGGAATTCGACGAGGTGGCGCGGAAGACGCTGGATGAACTGCGTACGCGCTGGGACCCGCAGTGGGACGGAATGGTCGACACGCTCGTCCACCACGACATCCGGCTGATCATCGATGCGTGGGACGAGGGCGACGCCGATCGTCAGGAAGGCATCGTGCGCGTTCTGGCGACCCGCCGCGGTGATCGCGGGTATGTGATCCGCCAGCGGCCGGGAAGAACGTTCTGGCACGGTGGTGGTTTCACTGTTGCCGAATGCCCCGCACTCGAGCTGGCTTCGGCGGCAGTCGACCTGATGCCCGAGGTGAAGCCGGGCAGTCGGCGCGAGGTGGTCCTGTCGACCGACAAGGGCGACGACGGGCTGGACTATTCCTATGGCAGGTCGGCCGTGCGTGATTCGTTCGCCGACTCGATGGACCAGAGCAGCGAGGAATTCCTGAAGACGCCGACCGAGCGTGTCGGCAGTATCTCGGTGATCCAAGGGCGTTCTCTGTTCGGTCCGCGTGGCATCACCAAGCACAGATTGGGTTGGCGGGATCTGGTCGACGACGGGCGTTATGTGATCGACGATCGCACGCCGCCGGTCGCGATGCCCGCGAGCAGTCGCCGGCTCACGGAGATGATCAATACCCGGATCGCCGCGGTGGTGCGTGCGATCAAGGACGAGCGGGTGTGAGAGGGGCGCCATGAGTGAGCAACAGCAGGGCCCGGCCGAGTGGAGCGCCTCCTCGCGTGACGGCGCGATCACGGTGCGTACCACCGACCAAGGTCTGCCGCGCGGCATCTCGATCGAGGCGGCGGAATTGCGCCGCGATCCGGGGGAGTTGGCGGCGGAGGTCTTCAGGTTGTGCAGGCAGGCGGCCAACCGGGCGGGGATGGCACGCCGGGAGCAGCTTTCGGAGGCGGGAATGCCCGCCGAGATGCTGGCGTTGCTCGGATTGCCGACCCAGGAAGAGGTGGCTGGTCAAGAGCTGGCCGAGGAGGAAGAATACGAGATGGAGCAGCGCAGCTGGCTGCGGGAGGTGTAGCGGTCGGGCGCGCGCTGCAACGGCGGGAGAGGGGATTTCGTGTACGAGACGATGGACGAGCTCGAGGCGAGCGTGCGTAAACGGCTGTACCGAATGCGCGATCTCGTCGACGAGATGTCGGACGTGCGGGCCACCGCGACGTCGGAGGACGGCGCGATCACCGTCGAGGTGGACGGCAACGGAGCGTTGCTGAATCTTTCTTTTCAGCAGGCGATTTCGACACTTTCGCCAGACGATTTCGAACAGTGCCTCGTGTCGACCGCGACCGCGGCGGCGGCCGCGGCCTTCGCGCGGCGGGCCGAACTGGTCACCGCATTCAACGAGGAAGTCGTCGGGTAGACATCTGTCGTTCACGGATCTAGGTCAGAGTCTTCCGAGGACACGGAAGTTCGAGAAGATCGGACACGCCCGAAAAGGCTTCCGGGAGCGGAAGCGTCGCTGGTATGTTCGACTGGGGAAGTGTTCAATTCCGTTATGGGAGCGGGGAATACGATGAGCGAGCTCGTAGCTGAAGCCGATGCCCTCCGCGGATACGCGGCGGCCGCCGCCGCGATGGCGTCCGGCGTCGCGACCGCGGGCACGGTCGACCAAGCCGCCACGATGGCGGCGGTGGCTCCGGTGTTCGGCCTGATCGGCCAGGATTTCCTGTTCGCGTTCGCCCATGCGCAGGCGAATCATCTGTCCGGGGTGATGGAGCTGGCAGCCGTCCACGCCGCGACGGCGGTCACCGCCCAGCAGAGTGCGCTCGCCTACGAGGCATCCGAGGCGACCTCGCGGGCCGGATTCGATTCGGTCACGCACGATCTCGCATGAATCCGCCGGTGGATCCCACGGTCCTGGACCTGATGCGGGGCAGCGCGCTCGCCCCGTTCATCGACCGGCCCGTGAACGACATCCTGCGGGACATGGGCCTGCCTCCGCTGCCGGACCCGTCCGCGCTTCCGCCGCTGCCCGAGCTGCCTCCGCTGCCGGTGATCGACATCGCCGCGCTGGCGCGTCCGCTCACGGATATGGCGAGTAGTTTCGGCACCGGCGCGCTGGATGCAGCGGCGGGCTCCGGCCCGAATCCGACGCAGATGCTCACCGGGATCGGCACCGCGTTGCAGACCGCGACGACATTGGGCACCACGGCATTGCAGGCCGTGATGGCGGTATGGCAGGGCATGGGCGCCACGGCCGCCGCCGCGAAGGCGGGCCAGGCGCAGCAGGACGGAGCCGAACTCGCCACTCAGAGTGCCCAGGAGAAGGTGGTGCTCACCGGCGCCGCGACCTCGGTCGCGGTGGGGGCCGGGCTCATGTCGGCGGTCATCGCCAAATACGTAGCGTCGATGGTGGCGGCCGCGCCGCTGCTGGGCTCGCCCGGCGGACAGTTGTTCATGGTCGCCGCGACCACCGAGGCCGTCACCGAGGCATTGGCGGTGGTGGCGAAGACGAGGACCGAACTCACCGCCGAGTCCGCGAGCATGACCGCCGCGGGCCAGAAGGTGCCGATCACCAACGCGCCGAAGGGCGTCGACTCGATGCAGCAGGCGATGCAGATGCTGCAGATGCTGACGCCGCTGATGACGATGGCGGGCCAGGGTGCGCAGAGCCTGACCCAATTGGCGGCGGCGAACACCGGACTGCTCGCCCCGAAGACGACCGCGGACGCCGCGTCCCTGGACGGTGAGAAACTCGACGAGGCGAAGTCGCTCGGCGGTGCGGGCGGCAGTGGCGGAGGATTCGGCGGCGGTCTCGGCGGCATCGCACCCGCCGCGACGCCGTTGAGTCCCTACACCGGGACCAAGGCCGCCGGTCTGCCCTCGGGTGGGGCCGGTTTCGGCGCCGAACCCGCTTCGACAGGTTCCGCGTCGCCCGCGCGCTCGTCGGTGCCCGTCTCCGGCGGCAGTCCTGGCGGCATGATGCCGATGGGTGGTGCCGGGGCCGCCGCGGGCGCACGGGGCGCCGGGGACGGCGGTGACGTCCCGGGATTCCTGGTGAACGCCCAGCACGGCGACGATGTCGTCGGCGACATCGAGGGGGTCTCGCTGCCGGTGGTCGGCGCGGCCGAGCAGACGTCGGCGGAGGCACCGCCCGACATAGATCTCACGCTCTGATCAGGAGGTTCGGCATGGTGAGCGGCGGAGTTGATTTCGCGGGAGTGCAGTTCGACCCGGTGGCCGCGCAGGAGGCGGCGAACAGGCTGGACGGCCTGGCCGATCGGCTCGAACGCGGGCTGCGCGACAACGAGCCCGCCCTGGCCGTCGAGCCCGCCGGTCTCGACGCGGTGTCGCAACGTGCGGCGCAGACGATGAACGAAGTCGCCGCGAACTACGCGGACAACGCCGCCGCCGGCGTGCTCGAACTGCGCAGGCTGGCCGCGGTATTGCGCGGTCAGGTCCAGGGATTCGGCCGCGTGGAAGGCGACAACGCGGCGGGCTTCGGCGGTGCCGGCTGAGTTCCGCGCGGACCAGGTACGGAGTACGACGATGATCGAACCACCGCAGCCCGGATTCACCGGCGTCGTCTGGGAGGCTGTCGAGCCGGACCGGATGGCGCGCGAACTCACCACCGGACCGGGTGCGGTTCCGCTGGCGGAGGCGGGCGCGGCATGGGGGAGGCTCGCCGAGAGCTTCGGCACCGCGGTGGTCGAATACGAGCTGATCGTGGCGAGCCTGCGCGGGGCGTGGCAGTCCACCACCAGCCGGGACGTTCTCGACCGGGTGAGCAGACTGCGGGACTGGCTGATGGAGGCCGCGGGCGCGGCCGCCGACCACGCCGTCAAGGCGCAGACCCAGGCGGCGGCGTACGAGGTGGCGCGGCTGGCGATGCCGGACGGCGGTGAACTCGCCGCGCTGGCGGAGGCCGAACGACTGCTCGAGGCGATGACCGCGGGGCTCGGCGCGCCCATCCAGGCGGTCGCGGCGCGCACCGACGCCGACGCCGACGTCGCCAAGGCGGCGGCTTCCCGGGTGATGCGCGCCTATGAGGCGGCGACCGAACCGCTGGCGATGCCCTGGGAACAGCGGGAACCGCCCGCGCTCGTCTCACCGGTCGCGCTCGAGGCCGAACAGGCCGGGCAATCCGCGGCCGCCGCCGTCGCCGGTGCGGCCGCGCCCGGCACGGTGGGGATGATCCGGCCCGCCGGGTTCGGCCTGGGTGCGATCCCGCGGGCGAAGACCGCGTACCAGGCGCCGGTTCTCGCCCAGTCGCCGGTGGCCGAGGCGGTCACGCAGGCCACGCCCGCGGCCCAGCCGGTGCCCGCCACCGGCGGTTCCTCGGTGCCCTTGCTGCCGGGTGCGGTGGGCGCCGCCGGGGCCGCGCAGGAGCAGGAATACGAGGCGCAGACCGGGGCGGCAGCGGTCGGCGACGCGCTCGGGGCCGACCTGGGCATCGTCGCCGCGCCCGCCGTCCTCGGAGCCCCCGAAGCCGGTGCGGCACCGTCGGATCGAGGTACCGGGACGGGCGGTGCCGCATGACGACGCTGACCAACGACGGCGTCCTCGCCCTTGCCGAGCGGCTCGGCATCCAGACCATGCCGCTGGTACTGGCGATCGCCCCGCAGCAGCAGACCTACCAGGAGTGGGCGGACGCCCAGCGCGAGGTCGTCACCGAGCTGACCGGCTCCGGCCTGATCGACGGGTACGGGGAGGTCGAACCGGATCTGGCGCAGGCCATGCACACCCTCGCCCAGCCGGATCGTGAGCTGGTCGCCAGGATCTACCGCGAGGACGGCGTACCGATCCGGCTCTGTCTGGCCCGCCGCGCCGACCAGCACGCGCTGGCCGAGCGGATCGGCGATCGCATCGAGGTCGGTACGGTCTGGTCCGACGAATCCGGCTCGGCACTGACCACGCGGTTGCTGCGCGCGCTCGGTCCCGGTGAGCCCGCGGACGTGGCCGCGTTCAGCGCGCCCGCCGCCGACCTGGCCGACCGGCTGTCGGCAGCGCGCACCTCCGCGGATTTCGCCGACGCCGTCTACGCCCTCGGCGTCGCCGAACGCGACGCCACCCGCTACGGGCTCGCTTTCGAGTCCTGCCGTGCCTACGCCGAGATCGTCGCCTACGCGCACGTCGACGGTGTGACCACGCGACCGCCCTGCGCGGCCGTGGTGTACGAGACGGGGCGCGGCCGCATCGTGGTCGCGCCTGGCGCTGCCCCGGACCTCCAGGTCTGGTCCACCGTCACACCGGGCACCGATCACCGTGTCGCACAGGCGATCTCCGGATTGATCGAAATTCTGCCCGGGGGGAGGTGGCTACCGCAGTAATCATCTCCGACCGGGTGATGGAGTACACCATCACCCTCCAGCACACCAGATATTCGGAAGGAAACAATCATGGCTCTCTTGGAAGCCAACAACGACCTCGCCAAGCAGGCGCAGCAGGAGATGGTCGATGCGGTCGACGGGGTTCAGCGGGCCCTTGCCGCGATCGACTCGGCAGTCGATGCCGCGAAGGCGGGCTGGAAGGGTGAAGCCGCCGGCGGGTTCCAGACCGCCGCGGCCGAGTGGAACAAGAAGAACGACGACCTCAACCGCGTCCTGACCGCCATCGAGCAGCAGGTCGGTGTCGGTACCGCGCAATTCACGGCGATGGACACCAGCAACAACGACGACTTCGGCGGCCTTCGCCTCGCCTGACACATTCGCCCGCATTCACCACAGATAGCGAAGGACACAGCACATGTCGGACGGCATGCTTTACGACGAGGCGGCGATCACCGCCCTGTACAACGACTTGCACGACAACTACAACAAACTGACGCAAGAGGCCGAGAACATGAGCCAGGCCGCCAAGAAGATGAACGAGGCATGGCAGGGCTCCGGTCTCGAAGGCTTCAACAGAGAAGTCGGCAAGTGGGAGCCCGAGTACCAGGATGCGCTCGCGCTGCTGAACAAGATCGCCGCGGCGGTCGACAGCGCGATGCAGAACGCGTTCCACACCGACAAGACGATCGGCGACGGCTTCGGCGCGTGACGATCCGCTGAGACGGCCGGTCGGAGTTCGACTTCGACCGGCCGTTTCGCGCGCTCGGTGTCGGTGGGGGAGCGACCGGAGCGGGTGTGCTTCGTAGCGGCGCGAATCAGCGGGCGGCGACGAGCGATTCGCCGATGTATCGCATCTCGTCCGGGGTGGTGACCATGGTGACCGTGGTGCTCGCGGTCGAGGTCCGCACCGTGATCGAATTGGGAGCGACCGGATCCTGGATCAGGACGACATCGGCGTCCAGTTCGTCGGCGGGGGTTCCGGGCGCCCGCACGTGCACGATCGTCGCGCCACCCGTCTGCGCCATCGGCGCGATGCCGTCGAAGACGATCACGGTGGTCGTGGCGAAAGGGCCGGGCGTCGCGACCGGGGGAGCGGGCTGCTGACCGGTGCCCGCGAGCCGGGATGCCAGCGAGAGTGCGTGCGGATCACCGACATTGACAACCATGGTGTGCCAGGCGTCGGGCCGGTCGGTGTGCACGACCGCGCGCGCGCCGAGTGCGATCGCGCGCAGGATCACCTGCTGGGCCAGGTCGAGTTTCCCGATCACCTCGAGGTGGCGGGTGCCCTCACCGATCAACGGCACGGCGATGCCCTGCCCGAGTCCGTCGGCGCCGATCAGCTGCCCACAGCCCGCGGTGGGCAGCGCGATGCCTGTCAGTGCGTCGAGCGGGCCCTGATAGTCACCGACAGCGTCATGGGCGCTCAGCTGGGCGGGCAGGCAGTCGAGCAGCGCACGGAACTGATGTCCCGGTAATGGTCGCAGCCCCTCGACGGGCGGCTGTTCGGGCTCGGCGGCGGTGTCGAAGCGCACCAGGGCGCCCAAGGTGATCGGCGGTGATTCTACGGTTCGCTCGTCGACTCGGTGCGTCCCGGGCCGCAGCCGGACGGTGACCGTGGTGGTGAGGCTCGGTGTCGCCCAGATGTCGGCGAAGCCACGAGAGCCGATCAGGTCCGGGCCGATCTCGTAGCTGGTCGAGTAGACGCCGTCGTGCACGAGCGAGTGCTGGGTCTCGACGAAGTCCTCCAACGCGACGTTGCGGGTGAGCATGCGCATCGCCGCGTTCATCTCGCCCGCGGCGAGCACCGACGTGGAGATGTCAAGCGCGGCCAGCCGATTGGCTACCCGGCGGGTCGCGATGATGGCGGTGCGCAGTGTGCCCTCGGCGCCGCCGCCGCGGTTGTCGACTGCTCGGGCGTTGGCCAGCGGGTCCAATCGCAGCACCAGCCAGACGGTGCGGTGCGCGATGGCCGGCAGCGGACCGATGATGCTGTCGTAGAGTCGCGCGACGACACCATTGCTCGCGGTGCGTGCGCCGGTGCTGATGACGTCGATCGAGGCCAGCTTGATGTCGAACTGGCTCAGGCACTTACCGATCTCGGTCAGCGGTAGTACCTGCGCGGTGCTCAGCGAGCCGCGGCGCAACAGGGTCAGCGCGTCCGGTGGCGGGTCGATCCGCATCATGGTGATCAGCAGGCCGCGGTCCCAGCGCATCCCGTAGCTGCCGCCCTCGGTCAGCGGGACGTCGACGGCCTCGCCGCCGGACGGCAGGCGGTCGGGACGGATCCGTCGCCTGCGGTAGGCGATGGTGCGCGCGATCATTCCGACGACGTTGCGAGGGTGGCGGCGGCGGACCGGCGCCGCGCCGGCCAGCAGTACGACCGCGACCACGATCGCGATCACATAGGCCGGCGCCCCGAACGCCGTCGCCAGCCACGCCGCCGCCGCGGCGAACAATGCCAGCGGCACTGTGTAATGCAGCGGAATATGCCGAAACAACCAGAATTCCGGATCGTGTAATGCGGTGTTCACCGAGTTTCGCGTTTCCGTTCGCTCGGCACCGCCCCGCGCGGATTCGGATTCGTTCACTGCCTCGTCCACGATGATCGGCCTCGTTCACGATGATCGGACCCGGTCACGCCGGTCGATACGTTCAGGGTCACCTGCTCCGGCGGTCTCTTTCACGCTCACCTTACCGTGCGGATTTCGGCCGCGCCCGGGAGCAGCGGCATCCCTTCGCACGGGCCGGACGCGATGTGTGAATTGACACCGGCAGGGGGGCCGATACTGTAAACAACTGCCGGACAACCGCCCTCGCCGAGCATTCGATGGAGACCACGTGCCTGCCCAGCTGACTACCAAGGCTCAGGTCAACGGATACCGTTTCCTCTTGCGCAGGCTCGACCACGCGCTCGTGCGTCGTGACGTGCGAATGCTGCACGATCCGATGCGCTCGCAGGCCCGCTCACTGATGGTCGGCGCGGTCCTGGGGCTGCTGGTGGTCGCGGGCGCGGCGATCATGGCCTTCCTGCGACCGCAGGGCGCCATCGGCGACTCGCTGATCGTGATGGGCAAGGACAGCGGCGCGCTCTATGTCGTGGTGCAGAGCGACTCCGGCGAGCGTCGGCTCCACCCGGTGCTCAATCTCGCCTCGGCCCGCTTGATCTCGGGCAGCAGCGAATCGCCGCACTCGGTCAAGGACAGCAAGCTCGCCGGCGAGGCGCGCGGACCGCTGCTCGGCATTCCCGGCGCGCCGTCCGCGCTGCCCGGCTCGGCGCAGGGGGATCGCTCCGACTGGAGCATCTGCGACACGGTCGAACTGTCGATCACCGGCAGCGCCGCCTCGGCCTCCGGCGTGGCGACCACGGTGATCGCGGGCAGGCCGCAGGTGAGTGAGCGTATCCGGGAACTGGATGAGGACGAGGCGGTGCTGGTGCGGCGCGGCACCCAGACCTACCTGCTCTACGACGGCAAACGCGCCGCCCTCGACCCGGCCGATTCGATTCTGGCCAGGGCGCTGGACCTGTCCGGTCACCGTTCGCGCCCGGTCGGCGCCGGGCTGCTGGACGCGGCCGCCGCCGTTCCGCCGTTGGCCGCACCGGAGATCCCGGAGTCGGGCAAGCCGGGGCCCGGCCGATTGTCGGAGGTGCCGGTCGGCGGTGTCATCTCGGTCGGCGGCGCCGGCGCGGGAGCGGGCGACCTGTATGTGGTGCTCGCGCAGGGGGTGCAGCGGGTCAGTGCCTTCACCGCCGAGGTGATCCGCACCGCGAATTCGCAGGGCATGAGTCAGATCAAGACCATGCCGCCGGACGTGCTCTCCGGCGTCCCCCAGGTGACCGTGCTGCCCGTGGACCATTTCCCGGCGACCGCGCCGCGACTGGTGTCCGCCGAGGACGCGCCGGTGACCTGCCTGGCCTGGGGCAAGACCGATCCCACCGAGGACTCCACCGCCGAAGGCAGCGCGGACCGTGCCACCGTGACGCTGCTGGCCGGCACGAGGACGCCGGTACCGGAGTCGGCGGGGCCGGTGACGCTGGCCACCTCCGACGGGACCGGAGACCGGGTGGACACCGCCTACCTGCGGCCCTCCTCCGGCGAATTCGTCCAGATGACCGGCATGGCCCCTGGTACCCCTCGGCGCGGCAGCCTGTTCTACATCGCCGACAACGGCATCCGCTACGGCATCCCGGACATGGACACCGCGGCGGTGCTCGGTCTCGACGCCGAGCCGCGCCTTGCGCCGTGGGCGATCGTCGGCCAACTGGTCCCCGGGCCGACGCTGTCCGTCGCGGACGCGCTGGTCCAGCACGACGTGCTGCCCACCGCCCGCTGATCTGATCCCGCGGGGATCAGACCAGCGGGAGATCGGGTCAGGACGGGTTGGTCACACCCAGGGAGGCCAGCACGCCGGTGAGTGCGGCGTGCATGTCGGCGGCTTCGATGCGCATCAGCACCGCCTCGTCGACCGTGCTCAGATCGAGCGAATCATCGTTGGCCAACCGGAATTCACGCTCCTCCTCGGCCGCCTCGATGACGTTGCGCACGAAGCGGCCGTTGCCGGCCAGGTCGATGCCCCGCCGTGGCTGACCGCTCTGGTCGACGCGCTCGGAGTTGTAGAGACCCTCACAGGCCTTCTCCAGCAACTCCAGGGCCTCGTCGGACAGCTCCGAATCCCGAGATCCGGCAATGAGTTTGCCTATCTTCCCGAGTTCGGAGGGCGTGTAGGAAGGGAACTGCAGGCGCTTGGCGAAACGGGAGGCCAAACCGTCGTTGGCGGCCAGCAGCCGGTCGATCTCGCCGTCGTAACCGGCGATGATGACCACCAGGCGGTCGCGGTCGTTCTCCATCCGCGCCAGCAGTGTGTCCACGGCTTCACGGCCGAAGGCGTCACCGCCGGACAGGCCGGTCTGGATCAGTGTGTACGCCTCGTCGATGAACAGCACGCCGTCCATCGCGGTGTCGATCAGCTTGTCGGTCTTGATCGCGGTGCTGCCCAGATGCTGGCCGACCAGGTCCATGCGCTTGGCCTCGACGACCTTGTCGGTCTTGAGCAGGCCGACACCGCAGTAGATCTTGGCGACGACACGGGCGATGGTCGTCTTGCCGGTGCCGGGCGGTCCGGTGAACGCGAGGTGATTACCGCGCGGCACGCTGGCCATGCCCTTCTCGGCACGGATCTTCGCCAACTGCGCGGTGGCCTGCAGTTTGGCCACCTGCGTTTTCACCGAGTCCAAACCGATCTGGCGGTCGAGTTCGGCGCGTGCCTCGGCCAGGATCCGCTTCGCGCGATCCTCGGCGTCGGCGCTCTGCATCTGTTCCGCCGACGGCGCGGACGCCGGGTCCCAACGATCGGTCCTGGCGTCGATGGACTCCTTCGTGGTGACCGTGAGGCGGTAGGTGCGGTCGCGCATCGCGGCGGTGTTGGCCGCGAAATCCGGTGCCTGCGAATAGACCTTCTCGAACAGGGACTGTGCCTTGTCCTCCTCGCCGGTCTCGCGCAGGCACAGGCCGCGGCAGAACATGGCGGTGGTGCGTGCGGCGGGAATCGGGCCCGCTTCGGCTTGCTCCATTCGGCGGATCGCCTCACCGAACAGGCCGAGCTGAGCGCACGCGGTGCCCACCATCACGTGCGCGCCCGAAGCCAGGTACGGATCGTCCCACTCGGCCGATCCCGCGAGCACGCTCATCACATCGGGCCAGCGCTGGGTGTTGAAGTGCAGTACACCGCGGATGTAGGCGCTGATCCTGTCGTCGGCCACCCGATCGGTGTCGGAGGTGAGCTTGCGGCGATGTACGGCGAGGTCGTCGAGCACCTTCTCGGCCTCGCCGTACTCCTTTTCGCCGATCAGGTGCGCCGCCTTGGCCAGGCAGATCTCGGTGTAACTGGACAGCGGGTAGTCGATGTACAAGCCGGACAGGAATCGGCCCGACAGCGCGCGCGGCGCAAGGCCGAGGCGGCGCTGTTCGCGGTACAGCGTTGTCGTGCTGGTCTTGTAGAGGTTGTGCAAGACCTCGGCGGTCACCTCGCCGGCGGCGGCGCGCCCCAACCAGGCGTCGCACATCGACGGATCCCATTCGGTCGCACGCTGAAACGCCAGTTTCGCGTACTCCAGGTCACGGGCCGATTCCTGGCCGTCGATGGTGAGCCCGAGTGAGAGCACCCCCGCGTCGAAGGCGCGTTGTGCCTGTCTGTTGCCGCTCATCGAAGCCGGTCCCTCTGGTATTCACCAGTGATACTGCCTGCGTTCATTTTTCAGCCAGCCTACCGATCGCGTGCGTTGAGTCTGTCCGATACATTAGGTTTCACTGCCGGTCCGCCGCAACGGACGCACCGTGTGGTGCCTGAACGGTGCCGCGCGATAGAGCGCGCGGGTTCGTCGCCGACGGTGCGGGTGGGTCGGGAATGTTCATTGTCGGGAAAGTTCAGTAGGGAACTGGGGTCGTTCAGCAATTGACCGAATCGCTGAGCAGTGGCGCGGTAGCCGCTGAACCCGAACTGTGCCGGGTCTCCGTGATCGGCGGCAATACACAGGTGGACGTCGGTCTGCCCGCGACCGTGCCGATCGCCTCGTTCATGCGGGATCTCGTGACGCTGATCGAATCCCGCAATCCGGATCCGGTGGACAGCGAGGACGGTGGCGCGCCGCTCGAGCCTGCGCACTGGACGCTGGCCAGGCTCGGCCGCGAGGCCATTCCGCCGAGCCGTAGCCTCACAGAAGCCGAGGTATACGACGGCGAACTGCTGGTGCTGCGGGCGGTGACGGCCAAGGAATCACCCGCGCTGTTCGATGACGTCATCGACGCGGTCTCGCGTCTGACGGCCGAGGATCATCACAGTTGGTCGCCAGGATCGGCGCGCTGGACCGGCCTGGCCGCGGGGGTGGCGACGGTGCTGCTGGCGCTGACGCTGTTCGCGATCGGCCGATCGCACGGCGGCGGACCGGCCGCGCCCTTCCTCGCGACCGGCGGTGGGCTCGCCGCCACGGCCGGCGCCGTCATCGCGGCGCGCAAGTACCTCGCCCAGTTGACCGCGCTGTGGTTGTCGCTGACCGCGCTGCTGCTGTTCTTCGGTGGCGCGGCGCTTTTCGTACCCGGTGAGCTCGGCAGTCCGCATCTGATGCTGGGCTGCGCCGTCACCCTGGTGATCGCCGTCGGGCTGTATCGCCTGACCGGGGTTGGCGCGACATTGTGTGCGGCGACGGTGACGCTCACGCTGTTCGGCGGCGTGGCCGCGCTCGTGCGGATGGTATGGGAGCCCTCGCTGCCCAAGATCGCCGTCGGCATGCTGGTCGGCGCGATCATCATGATCTCCATGATCCCCCGCCTCGCCGCCGTCGCGGCCAGGCTGCCGGTGCCGCCGGTGCCGACGGCGGGCGCGGCCATCGATCCGGCCGATCATGAACAACGCCCGACCATCGAGGGCATCGGTGCGATCGGTGCGACGGCGCTGCCGTCGGCGGCCGGACTGGGACAGCGAGCCCGGGCGGCCAACCAGTACCAGACGGGCATGGTCATCGGCAGCGCGGTCGCCGCGACCGTCGGCGCGCTCGGCACCGCCGACACCCTGGGCCAGGTGCGCTGGCAGGGCTTGACGCTGGCGGTGATCACCGCGATCATCCTCTGCCTGCGCGGACGCGCGTTCGCCGATCTCGTGCAGGCGGGCACGCTGATCGTCGCGGGAGCGTCGGTGATCGCCGGGCTGCTGACCGGACTGGCCTTCGGCGACTCCGGACGGCTGCTGCTCTCAGGCGGCTTGCTGCTGGCGCTGGCCGCTGCTGTCGTGGCCTTCGGCGTCATCGGTCCGCACCTCGAGATCACGCCGGTCACCAGGCGAATCGGCGAAATCTTCGAATACCTGCTGATCTGCGCCATCATCCCGCTGGCGCTGTGGCTGCTCGGTATCTACTCGATGGCGAGGAACCTGAACCTATGACCGGGCGGCTGGGGCTGCGCCGCGGTACCGGAATCATCAGCGCCGCCGTGGTTCTCGGTGCGGCGGTGTTCGGCTGGCCTGCCCCGGCGGCGGCGATCGGCCCGCCCGCGGTCGATGACGCGGCGCTGGGCCCGGCGTTGGCGATCAGCGGCAGACCCGCGCCGCTCGAGCCGACCGAACAGCGCTCGGTGTGCGCCGAACCGATGCTCACCGGCGCCCCGCCCGCGGAACCGCCGGTGGCCCAAGCGGTTCTGGACCTTCCGACGGCGTGGCAGTTCAGCCGCGGGGCGGGGCAGAAGGTGGCCGTCATCGATACCGGCGTGAACAGGCACCCGCGCCTGCCCGCGCTGCAGCCGGGCGGCGACTACGTCTCCGACACCGACGGCACGGTGGACTGCGACGGCCACGGCACTCTCGTCGCGGGCATCATCGCCGCCGTGCCGAGTCCCGACGACGCGTTCGCCGGTGTGGCTCCCGACGCCGAGATCCTCGCCATCCGCCAGCTCAGCCTGGCATACGAGCCCGAGAACCGCCGGTCCGGCGAGGAGTCCGGCGCCATCACCACCTCCGGCTACGGCAACGTGCTCACCTTGGCGGGGGCGGTCGTGCGCGCTGTCGACATGGGTGCCACCGTCATCAACATCTCCGAGGTGGCGTGTTCGAGCGCGGGCGGGTCGCCGCAGGACGGCGCCCTGGGCGCGGCGGTGAAATACGCCTTCGACCGCAACGTCGTCGTGGTCGCCGCCGCGGGCAACTTGCAGTCCGAGGGCGCCTGCAAGACGCAGAACGAACAACCCGGCTGGTCCGCCGTGCAGACGGTGGCCAGCCCCGCCTGGTTCGATCCGTACGTGCTCTCGGTCGCCTCCATCGACCCCAACGGCATGGTCTCCGAACTCTCGCTGCACGGGCCGTGGGTACGCGCGGCCGCCATCGGGCGCAGGATCGTCTCGCTCGACAGCAAGCCCGGCGGCACCGGCCTGGTCGACGGCGTGCAGACCAGCGAGGGCATCAGCCCGATCGAGGGCACCAGTTTCGCGGCGCCGTACGTGTCCGGCCTGGTCGCCCTGGTGCGGGCACGGTTCCCGGAACTGAGCGCCGCACAGGTCATCGACCGCGTCATCCACACTGCTCACGCGCCGGGCACCGGCCGCGACGACGAACTCGGCCACGGCCTGATAGACCCGGTCGCCGCACTGACCGCCGACCTGCCGGATCAGCCTGTCTACGCCGGGGCCGATACGCCGCGGGCATTGCCCGCGCCGTTCCATCCGCCAGGGCCTGACCAGTTGCCGCGCCGGGTGGCTGCCATCGGCTCCATCACCGCCCTGGCCGCTCTCGGTATCGGTGCCGCGCTGTCGATTCCGTTTCGCAATCGGCGCGAACTCGATCTCGACCATCTCGACCAGGAAAGCACTGAGGGGTAGCGAATGGTCACCGAAGGTTTCGTGCGCCGACCGCGCATCGCGCCGCCGCGCGCGCCGGGCGGCGAGGTGGCGTTGAACGCGCCGCCGGAGATTCCCCGGCCGCTGCCCGCGCCACTGCTGATGAAACTGATGCCGGTCGTGATGGTCGTCGCGGTCGTCGGCATGATCGCGATGATGGCCATGATGGGTCGCAACCTGCTGGCCAATCCGATGATGATGATGTTCCCGATGATGATGATCATGTCGATGGTCGGCATGATGATGGGCTACCGGGGCGGTACCTCGAAGTCGGCCGCCGAGCTCAACGAGGAACGCAAGGACTACTTCCGCTACCTGGATCAGATGCGCAAAGATGTGCGCCGCACCGGGAAGAAGCAGCTGGACTCGCTGCTGTGGAGTCATCCCGAACCGCGGGACCTGATCTCGGTGGTCGGCACCAGGCGGATGTGGGAGCGCAGGCCCAACGACCCGGATTTCGGACATGTCCGGGTGGGCGTGGGCAGCCATCGGCTCGCGACCAAACTCGCCCGTCCCGAGACCGGGCCGCTCGAGGATCTGGAGCCCGTGTCCACGGTGGCGTTGCGCCGGTTCGTGCGCACTCACTCGGTGGTGCATCGACTGCCGACCGCCGTGTCGTTGCGCGCGTTCCCGGCCATCAACGTCGGCGGCGACGCCGAGCAGGCGCGCACCCTGGTGCGTTCGATGTTGATGGAACTCACCGCCTTTCACGGACCCGACCACGTCGCGGTCGCGGTCGTCTGCGCGGACCCCGACGCGCCCACCTGGTCGTGGCTGAAATGGCTGCCGCACCTGCAGCATCCGACTGTCCGTGACGGAATCGGCTCGGCCCGCATGATGTACGGCTCGCTCGGCGAACTGGAAACCGCCCTCAACGAGGAGCTGCTCGAGCGTGGCCGTTTCATGCGCAATCCACAGCCGACACAGGGACGGCTGCACCTGGTGGTCGTCATCGACGACGGCTACGTCAACGGCAGCGAGCGCTTGATCAGCGAGTCCGGCCTGGACGCGGTGACCGTGCTCGACCTGAACGCGCCGGAGAACGGCCTCGCCGCGCGGCGAGGCCTGCAACTGGTCGTCGCCGACGGCGATGTGAGCGCCAAGAGCGCGGCGGGAGTGGAGAAATTCGCTGTCGCCGACGAGACCAGCGTCGCGGAGTCCGAGGCGTTCGGTCGTAGTGTGGCGCGATACCGGATCGCCACTGCCGCCCAGATCGTCAGCCTCGGCGACGAGACCCGCGCCGATCCCGGCCTGATGGCGCTGCTGAAGATCTCCGACGCCGCCCAGATCGAGCCCGCGCGGGTGTGGCGGCCGCGCACAGCGCGCGAGCGGCTGCGGGTGCCCATCGGCGTCACCCCGGACGGCACACCGGTCGAGATCGACATCAAGGAATCCGCCGAGAACGGCATGGGCCCGCACGGCCTCTGCATCGGCGCCACCGGGTCGGGCAAGTCGGAGTTCCTGCGCACCTTGGTGCTGTCGCTGGTCACCACGCATTCCCCGGACTATCTGAACCTGGTGCTGGTGGACTTCAAGGGCGGCGCCACCTTCCTCGGACTGGAGCCGCTGCCGCACGTCGCGGCCGTGATCACCAACCTCGAGGAAGAACTCTCGATGGTCGATCGCATGAAAGACGCTCTGGCAGGCGAGATGAATCGCCGCCAGGAGCTGCTGCGCTCGGCGGGAAATTTCGCCAACGTCACCGACTACGAGAAGGCTCGGGCCGCGGGCGCACCGCTCGACCCGCTGCCCGCGTTGTTCGTCGTGGTGGACGAGTTCTCCGAGCTCCTCTCGCAGAAACCGGATTTCGCGGACCTGTTCGTGATGATCGGCCGGCTCGGCCGCTCGTTGCACGTGCATCTCCTGCTCGCCTCGCAGCGACTGGAGGAGAACAAGCTGCGTGGCCTGGACTCACACCTGTCCTATCGCATCGGCCTGCGCACGTTCTCCGCCAATGAATCCCGCGCCGTCCTCGGCATCACCGATGCCTACCATCTGCCTGGTGTGCCGGGCTCCGGATACCTCAAGAGCGACGCCGACGACCCGTTGCGGTTCAACGCCACCTACGTGTCCGGATCGTACGTCTCGCCGAGTGGCGGCAACGAGGTGGACGGTCAGGTCGTCGGCGGTCAGAGCCCGACGGTGTTCACCGCCGCACCCGTCGAAATCACCGCCACGGAGCTGCCGGTCGCCGCCGAACGACCGGGACTGCCGGAACTGCCACCGCCGCCGCCCACGACACCGATGCGGGAAGAAGGCCTTCCGGACACGCTGCTCGAGGTGGTCGTCAAACGGCTCACCGGGCACGGCCGTCCGGCGCACGAGGTGTGGTTGCCGCCGCTGGACGAGTCGCCCAGCGTGGACATGCTGCTGCCGGAGCCGGATTGGCGTTCGCCGGTGAACCGACACGGTCAGCTGTGGATGCCGATCGGCATCATCGACAAGCCCTACGAACAGCGTCGCGACGTGCTCACCGTGCAACTGGCGGGGGCGGCGGGCAACGTGGCGATCGTCGGCGGCCCGCAGTCGGGCAAGTCGACGACGGTACGCACCATCGTCATGGCGGCCGCCGCCACGCACACCCCCGAGCAGGTGCAGTTCTACTGCCTGGACTTCGGCGGCGGCAGTCTGTCCGGCCTGTCCGGCATTCCGCACGTCGGCTCGGTGGCCGGTCGTCTGGACAGTGACCGGGTGCGCCGCACGGTCGCCGAGCTGACCACCCTGCTGCGCCAGCGCGAGGAGCGTTTCGCCGAACTCGGCATCGAGTCGATGACCGAGTTCCGGCGCCGCAAGTTCGCCTCGGTGGAGGCCAGGATGATCAACGGCACGCCTGCCGATCAGGCGCGGGATCCGCTGGCCGCCGACCAGTTCGGCGACGTCTTCCTGGTGATCGACGGCTGGGCCGCGATGCGCGAGGAGTTCGACGTGCTCGAATCGCAGGTCAACGCGATCGCGGCGCAGGGCCTGTCCTACGGCATCCACCTGATCTTGACCGCCTCGCGTTGGGGCGAGATTCGCCCGGCGATCAAGGATCAGATAGCCACCCGGCTCGAGCTTCGCCTCGGCGACCCGAGCGACTCCGAGATGGGCAGGCGCACCGCGGCATTGGTGCCGATGGGCAGGCCGGGCCGCGGCCTCACCCCCGAACAGCTGCACATGCTGATCGCGCTGCCGCGTCTGGACTCCGATTCGGACGCGACCACCATCGCAGACGGTGTCACGCAGGCCAAGCAGGAGCTGGTCCAGATGTACGGCAACCGCCGCGCACCCGAGGTGCGCATGCTGCCGCTGGAGATCAGCCGCGCAGACGTGCTGGCGATCGCGGCCGACCATGATGTGAAACCCGGTCCGACCAAGGTTGTGATCGGGCTCGGCGAGAACGAACTGGAACCGTGGGTCATGGACTTCGGGTCCGAGCCGCACTTCATGGCATTCGCCGATGTGGAAAGCGGCAAGACGACCCTGCTGCGCAATGTCGTCATGGGTGTGCTGGAGAACTCCACACCCGAGCAGGCCAAGATCATCCTCATCGACTACCGGCGCACCATGCTCGGTGTGGTGCCCGAGGAGTACCTGGCCGGATACTCCACGTCGTCGCAGACCTCGGGCAAGATGCTCACCGGGCTGGCCAAATACATGTCCCAGCGCATCCCCGGTTCCGACATCACCCCGCAGCAGTTGCGCGAACGCAGCTGGTGGACGGGGCCGGAAATCTACCTCGTCGTCGACGATTACGACATGGTCGCCACCGGCATGAACCCGCTGGTGCCGCTCGTGGAGTACCTGCCGCAAGCGCGGGACATCGGCCTGCACCTGATCGTGACGCGGCGTATCGGCGGTGCTTCGCGGGCGTTGTTCGACAACGTGCTCGGCACGATGAAGAACATGTCGGTGGACACGCTGATCATGAGCGGACCGCGCGACGAGGGCAAGCTCATCGGCGATGTACGGCCCAGCAAGCTGCCGCCCGGGCGCGGTGTGCTCGTCTCGCGCTCACGCGGTCAGGAGATGGTGCAGATCGCTCACCTGCCACCGCTGTGACGACGGGCGGACGAGATAACGAACTGCTTACGGCGAGCCGCCGCTGGGCTCGAAAACGCTTGACAGCACGGCACTGCGGTTTAGTGTGATGGCGTCCTGATCCGGTGTTGTGCGGCGATGAACGGCGAGGCAACGTGGCAGGTTCGAATTCATCTACGGTCGTAATGGCTCTTCCCGGCGCACCCTGGTGCGCCGACTCGGCGGACGGCGCCACGGAATCGGGGGCGCTACCCACCTCCGATCTGCTGGTCCGCGCGTGCCGCGGGCATCGAGTGGTCGGCGGGCCGGTGCTCTGGTTCGCCCGTGATCTCGCGGTACTCCACGAGAAGCGGCTGGTGGGACGTGGCGGTGCGACGGACACCGAGCCCGTCGCGCTGCTCGAGATCGAGCGGCGCAGAAGCGAACTGGTCATGGCGATCGACGACTGGGTCGCTCGGAATGTGCTGCAGCACCGCCTCGGCGCGACCCTGCACACCGAGACCGTCGGCGCGGTGATCGACCGCATCGCCGAGTCTTCGGTCCGTGCGCACCACGCGCTGATGACTCTCGCGGCGAACGACGATCTGCTGCACGGTGCGTGGCATCGGCTGGCCGAAATCGCCGACGCCTACGACGATCTGATCCGCGATGTGCTCGCGGGCCGCCGTCGACTGCCCGAGTGGTGAGCCGATCCTCGGTGCGGTTCGGTGCGGTTCGGTGCGGTGCGGTGCGGTGCGGTGCGGTGCGGTGCGGTGCGGTCTCGCCGTCAGTGATGGAATCGCCGGTGGTCGGCGCCGAAACCGTCGGCCACCGTCGCGGCCAGCTCCACGTAGGCGCGTTTGGCCTGCTTGCTCAGCCGGTGCAGGTCGATCTCGGCGCCCTCGGACAGATGCGCGTCGTAGGGAATGATGTGCACGGCGCGGCAGCGGGCGAGGAAGTACTCGCGCAACTGCTGGACGCCCACATTCGGTGATCCCTCGCGCGGCAGGTTGATCACCACGACGGCATTGCGGACCAGGTGGTCGTGGCCGTGCAGGGACAACCAGTCCAGAGTGGCCGCGGCACTGCGCGCGCCGTCGATGGCCGCCGAGGAGACCAGCACCAGCGAATGGGCCAGGTCGAGCACGCCGGTCATCGCCGAGTGCATCAGGCCGGTGCCGCAGTCGGTCAGGATGATGTTGTAGAAGCGCTGCAGGATGCGCGCGACCGCCCGGTATTCCTCGTCGTTGAACGACTCCGAGGCAGCTGGATCTCGTTCGCTGGCAAGCACTTCCAATCGGCTGGTGGCCTGCGAGGTGTGCCTGCGGACGTCGGAATAGCGTTCGATCGAGGGATCGAGCAGCAGATCGCGCACGGTCGATCGGGTCTGCAACGACACCCGTTGCGACAGGGTGCCGAAGTCGGGGTTGGCGTCCACCGCGATCACCCTGTCACCGCGCACCGAGGCGAAGATCGACCCGAGGCCCATCGTGGTGGTGGTCTTGCCGACCCCGCCCTTCAACGACAGCACGGCGATCCGGTAGTCGCCGCGGACCGGCTGACGGATCCGCGCGACCAGCTCCTGCAGCCGTCGTTCCTCTGCCGACATGCCCGGATTGATCGCGCCGCCGGACATGTGGTGCACGGCTTTCCGCCAGCCGCTGCCCGGCGACTTCTTCGCCCGCCGCAGCGGCACGTCGTCCAGGGACGGATGCGGTCCCGGCGCGGGCTGATGACCGTGCGGGGGCGCACCCCAGGAGCCGCCTGCCGCGGGCGGCGCACCCTGTACCTGGTGTCCCTGCGGACCCGTATTCCACGGTGCGGGGATGCCTTCCGGCCGGCCGGGCAGCTGCTGGGGTGGATACGGCGACGGCGCGGGCGGTTGCTCCGGCTGCGCGAAAACCTGGGGATCACGGCGTTCACCCGGCATCCGGGGGTCGCCGCCCGGCGCCTGGGACGGGGGCTGGGTGAAGGTGTGCGGGTCGCGGTATCCGACGGGACCGGACGACTCGCTCACCGGCGCGCGATGCGAAGACTGTTGCGGCGCACCGTGCTGCCAGGGCTGCTCGTCCGCCCCCGGACCCCTACCCGGCGCGGGAGCGCCGTTGTGGCCCGGACCTTCGGGCCCCGGCCACCCGCCGCGCGGACCCGGTGAACCATAGGGCTGCTCGCCCGTCGCCGGAGATTCCAGCCCGTACACCGGATTCGAGCCGGGACCGTAGGCGGGCTGACCGTCCATCGTCCCGTAGCCGGTGTAGGGCGTCTCGGCTGCCGGTACGTACGCGGAGGGTCCGCTCTCGGCCGGTGCGTGGGTACCCGGCGCCGCCGGACCGGCCGGATTCGTGGCGTACGGCGAGCGTTCGTCGCGAGGTGGTTCGGACCTGCCCGCGGCCGAGTCGTCGGCCGGCGACGCCGAGGCAGCCGGCGGCATCGGGGGTACCGGACTGTCGCCGACGGGCGCGTCACCGGCGGGGCCGCCGAGCCAGGCGGGCGCCTCGGTATCCCGGCTCGCGGGTGAACCACTCGGCTGCCCCGGCGTCGGCGGACCGGATGGCCCGTGCGCATCGCCGTCGGCGATCGGGTGATCGCCGGTCGCCATGCGATGACGCCCGGAATTCGGTCCCCCGGCTTCGGATTCCGCCGCAGGCGGATGCGGCGCGATCGGTGGTGTGGTGGGCGCTGCGGGCGGACCGGGGATCGACGGTGCGCCGGGCACAGGTGCGCTCGGAGCCGGTGACCGGTCGGCGTTCCGCGATCCCGGCGGCGGCACGGAAGCGTCGGCGTCGGCGGACGAGCGATGATCCGGTGACCGGTCGCCGACCTGGCCTGGCGTAGGCGGATCAGGCAGCGGCGGACGTGCGGAGGTGGCCGCTGCCGACGTCGCCCCGCCGGGCGCCCCGGACGACGGCGAGCGCAGGCTCTCCGAGGGGAGAGGCGCATCGGACTCGTGTGGCGGCGTCGGCGTCGGTGCGCCGATCGACGGGTTCGGCAGCGACGGGCGCAGAGCCTCGGGCGATGCGGGTACTTCGCCGGTGCCGCCCGGGATTGTCGGGGTCGGCGTGCCGATCGAGGGATTCGGGCCCGCCGGACGCAGAGCCTCCGACGGTGCGGGAACCTCGCCTGCGCCAGGCGGAGGCGTCGGGGTGGGCGTGCCGATCGAAGGATGGGGCGGTACCGGCCCCTGGGCCTGCGGTGCGGGCATGTCACCGGATGCACGCGCAGGGAAAGGAGGCGTCGGCGCGGACGTTCCGATCGAGGGATTCGGGACCGGCGGGCGGCGCAGCGCCTCCGACGGCGCGGGCATTTCGCCGGAGCCGCGTGGCGGTGTCGGCGTGGGGGTGCCGATCGAGGGGTTCGGCAACGGCGGCCGCGGCGCCTCGGACGCCGGGCGCGGATCGCCGGATACCTGCGCCGGGGACGTGGGGGTGGGCGTACCGATGGAGGGCGCGGGCAGTGTGGGTCGCTGTGCATGGGGCGGGACCGGCAGCTCGCCCGAGGGGGGCGGAGGCAGCGGCGGTACGCCGGCCGGGGGGTTCGGCAGGGGCGGCCGCTGGACATCCGGCGTCGGTGTGAATCCCGACGTGGCAGGCGCGGATCCCGGCGGCGGTGGCGAAGCCGGCGCGAAGGGCACGGACGCCGGGGGAGCCGACTCGGGGGCGCCGAGGGGGCGGAAGGCTGCCGACGGGGTGGTGGGCTGTCGGGTGGGCAGCCGGGCGCCGGTGTCTTGTTCGGGCGCGCGGAGCGGCAGCTGATTCTCCGGCGCGGAAGTCCAGGGCGGACGATGCTCGGCCGGGGACTGCGTGGGCGCGGCCGGCGGGGAAGCCACGGCCTCGGGGGCGGGCCGGGGTGTGGCCAACGGCTCGGGTGCCAGCGGAGTCTGCTCGGCGGGGGCGGGCGGCGTCGGCCAGGCCTCGCGGGGGCCGGGACCGGTTGGCCTACCGTCGGCGACATCGTCGGCACCGGGTGCGGCGGTGTCGGGGGCGCGATCGTCCTTGTCGCGGCCGCCGAAGAAACGGCGCTTCTTGCGCTTGGGGGCGGGCTCGTCGTCGATGAGTTCGTCGTGCGGGAGGTTCTGGACGGGCGGGGCGTCGTAGCTGTCGCCGACATCGCTCTCCGACAGCCACGGCGGCAGCATGGGCAGGCCATCGTCGACACGACTCACGACCGCGCTCCGCTCTGCATCGCACGGCCGTCGTCCACGCCGAGGACCCCCGCCATCGGTGTCGGTCGTGTCGTTCGAAACCGCCGGTGCCCGCCGAGCGTCGCGCGCTCCCTGCGCTGCCTCACGACGTCCCCCTGATACAACTTCTCGACCGATGCCTGGACCGGTTCAGTTTACGGGACCGCTTCGGCCCCGGGTGGCACAGGGAGCGTTGCCCTCTCGTGGTGCCGGAGGGGGCCTTTTGCCTGATCGTCCAGCGGTCGGTAAGCTGGAGCGGCGGTGCACCCATGCGCCGACTGTTCTGCGTGCCACCTGTTCGGTGTGTCGCCGGGTGACCCCCGACGACTACATCCAAGCAGAATCCCTGCGAACGGCAAGCACGCGGACACAAACCAGGCAAACAAACCAGGTTCGAGCGGCTCCGGCCGCCTCCGGGCCGGGAGCGCGGAGGACATGGCGAAGAAAGACGGGGCCATCGAGGTCGAGGGTCGGGTTGTCGAACCGCTGCCCAATGCGATGTTCCGGATCGAGCTCGAGAACGGGCACAAGGTTCTCGCGCACATCAGCGGGAAGATGCGGCAGCACTACATTCGCATCCTCCCCGAGGACCGGGTGGTCGTCGAGCTCTCGCCCTACGACCTGTCCCGCGGCCGGATCGTTTACCGCTACAAGTGAGGTCGAGCCCCGAATGTATCGGGGCGCGGCAGGGTGAGTCCGGGCCGGCGGCGCAGTGATGCGTTGCGCCCGGAATCCCGTATAGAGACTTCCCCAGCCGACGGCTGGGGAAAAACTGTGTTCACACCCCTGTGAACCCGCAACAGATTGGACAGACGTGAAGGTTCAGCCGAGCGTCAAGAAGATCTGCGAGAAGTGCAAGGTGATCCGCCGTAACGGGCGGGTCATGGTGATCTGCGACAACCTGCGCCACAAGCAGCGCCAGGGCTGATCGCGAACCACCGCCGGGCACCGATCGCCTGATCGGCTTGGCCAACAGAGAAGAACTCCCAGCTCCAGCTGCACGTTGTGGAAAATCCGGGCTCTTCCCCCGAGGAGGACGACCTGGGGCGTGTATGCCAACCACCGGTACGGAGGCCGGTGCCCCGATTCAACAGACGCGGGGACGGACAGGGAGCAGACCTCCGCCAACAATTAAGGAACTGCCACCATGGCACGTCTGATGGGCGTCGATCTCCCGCGCGAAAAGCGCATGGAGATCGCGCTGACCTACATTTTCGGCATCGGCCGTACCCGCTCCAAGGAGATCCTCGAGGCCACCGGCGTCAGCCCGGACCTGCGTTCGAAGGATCTGAGCGACGACGACCTGACCAAGCTCCGCGACTACATCGAGGCCTCGGAGTTCAAGGTCGAAGGCGATCTGCGCCGTGAGGTGCAGGCCGACATCCGTCGCAAGATCGAGATCGGCTGCTACCAGGGTCTGCGGCACCGCCGTGGTCTGCCGGTGCGCGGCCAGCGCACCAAGACCAACGCGCGTACGCGTAAGGGTCCGAAGAAGACCGTCGCCGGCAAGAAGAAGTAAGGGATCCCATGCCTCCGAAGAGTCGGGCTACGGGCCCGAAGAAGACCCAGAAGGCGCGTCGCAGGGACAAGAAGAACGTCCCGCACGGCCACGCGCACATCAAGAGCACGTTCAACAACACGATCGTGTCGATCACCGACCCCAGTGGCAACGTCATCTCCTGGGCGTCCTCGGGTCACGTCGGCTTCAAGGGTTCGCGCAAGTCGACCCCGTTCGCCGCTCAGCTGGCCGCCGAGAACGCGGCCCGCAAGGCGCAGGAGCACGGCGTCAAGAAGGTCGACGTGTTCGTCAAGGGCCCGGGTTCGGGCCGCGAGACCGCGATCCGTTCGCTGCAGGCCGCCGGCCTGGAAGTGGGCACGATCTCCGATGTCACCCCGCAGCCGCACAACGGCTGCCGTCCGCCCAAGCGGCGTCGCGTCTAGCGGGAAAGGAATAGCGAACAATGGCTCGTTACACAGGCCCTATCACCCGCAAAAGCCGTCGGCTCCGTGTTGACTTGGTCGGCGGTGACCAGGCGTTCGAACGTCGCCCGTACCCGCCCGGCCAGCACGGCCGCGCGCGGATCAAGGAGAGCGAGTACCTGCTCCAGCTGCAGGAGAAGCAGAAGGCTCGCTTCTCCTACGGCGTCATGGAGAAGCAGTTCCGCCGGTACTACGAAGAGGCCAACCGCCAGAAGGGCAAGACGGGTGACAACCTGCTGCGCCTGCTGGAGACCCGCCTCGACAACGTGGTCTACCGCGCCGGTCTGGCCCGTACCCGCCGTCAGGCCCGTCAGCTCGTCAGCCACGGCCACTTCCTGGTCAACGGCGTGAAGGTCGACGTGCCCAGCTACCGCGTCTCCCAGTACGACATCATCGATGTCAAGGAGAAGTCGCTGCCGACCCTGCCGTTCCAGGTGGCTCGCGAGACCGTCGGCGACCGGCCGGTTCCCGGCTGGCTGCAGGTGATCCCCGGCCGTCTGCGGATCCTGGTCCACCAGGAGCCCGAGCGCGCGCAGATCGATGTGCCGCTGCAGGAACAGCTGATCGTCGAGTACTACTCGAAGTAAATCAGCGCGCTGTGCCGCTGGTGTGTGGCCGTTCGACGACGAGCGGCCACACACAACCCCTGAAACGTGGCGTCAAATAGCGGGCGCCCTAGAAGGAGGAAGATCCTCATGCTGATTTCCCAGCGACCGACGCTGACCGAAGAGGTCGTCGCCGAGAACCGGTCGAAGTTCACCATCGAGCCCCTCGAGCCGGGCTTCGGCTACACCCTCGGCAACTCGCTGCGGCGTACCCTGCTGTCCTCGATCCCGGGGGCCGCGGTCACGAGCATCCGCATCGACGGTGTTCTGCACGAGTTCACCACCGTCCCGGGCGTGAAGGAAGATGTCACCGACATCATCCTGAACCTCAAGGGCCTGGTCGTGTCCTCGGAGGAGGACGAGCCGGTCACGATGTACGTGCGCAAGCAGGGCCCGGGCACCGTCACCGCCGGTGACATCGTGCCGCCTGCCGGAGTCGTCGTGCACAACCCGGACATGCACATCGCCACCCTGAACGACAAGGGCAAGCTCGAGATCGAGCTCGTCGTCGAGCGGGGCCGCGGCTACGTGCCCGCCGTGCAGAACAAGGCGTCCGGTGCGGAGATCGGCCGGATCCCGGTGGACTCGATCTACTCGCCGGTGCTCAAGGTGACCTACAAGGTCGAGGCGACCCGTGTCGAGCAGCGCACCGACTTCGACCGGCTCATCCTGGACGTGGAGACCAAGAACTCCATCAGCGCGCGGGACGCGCTCGCCTCGGCGGGCAAGACCCTGGTCGAACTGTTCGGCCTGGCTCGCGAGCTGAACGTCGAAGCCGAAGGCATCGAGATCGGCCCCTCCCCGGCCGAGGCGGATCACATCGCCTCGTTCGGTCTGCCGATCGAGGACCTGGACCTCACCGTCCGGTCCTACAACTGCCTCAAGCGCGAGGGTGTGCACACGGTGGGCGAGCTGGTGGCCCGCACCGAGTCGGACCTGCTGGACATCCGCAACTTCGGCCAGAAGTCCATCGACGAGGTGAAGGTCAAGCTGCACGCGCTGGGCCTCTCGCTCAAGGACAGCCCGGCGTCGTTCGACCCGTCCTCCGTGGTGGGTTACGACGCGAGCACCGGAACGTGGAGCGACAGCGGCACTTTCAGCGACAACGACGGCGGCGAGCAGGACTACGCCGAGACCGAACAGCTCTAGGCGGTTGGGGTAGGCACCCCGGCCTTGCCGAAACCACAGGAGAACAACAATGCCTAAGCCCAAGAAGGGTGCCCGCTTCGGCGGGTCGGCGTCGCACCAGAAGGCGATCTTCGCCAATCTGGCGACGGCGCTCTTCGAGCACGGCCGGATCACCACGACCGAGTCCAAGGCCAAGGCCGTGCGTCCCTATGCCGAGAAGCTCATCACCAAGGCGAAGGGCGGCACTCTCGCCGACCGTCGCGAGGTGCTGAAGGTGATCCGCAACAAGGACGTCGTGCACGCGCTCTTCGCCGAGATCGGGCCGTCGTTCGAGGGTCGTGAGGGTGGCTACACCCGCATCACCAAGACGCTGCCCCGCAAGGGTGACAACGCGCCGATGGCGATCATCGAGCTGGTCCGGGAGAAGACCGTGACCAACGAGGCCGATCGCGCCCGCCGCGTGGCCGCCTCCAAGAAGGTCGAGGAGGCTCCCGCCGAGGAGACCGCCGAGACCACCGAGGCTCCGGCCGAGGAGACCAAGGCTGACGAGGCTCCGGCCGAAGAGTCCGCCGAGGACAAGAAGGAAGCCTGAGCTGACTCGGGATTCCATGGATGAGCCCGCCGCCCTCCTGGGTGGCGGGCTCATTCGCGTGCGGCTCGACATCTCCTACGACGGCACCGATTTCACCGGCTGGGCCAGGCAGCCCGGGCTGCGCACCGTGCAGGGGGTGCTCGAGGAATCGTTGAGCAAGGTGTTGCGCGAGCCGATCCAGCTGACCGTCGCCGGGCGCACGGATGCGGGCGTGCACGCGGAGGGGCAGGTCGCGCATTTCGATAGCGCGGCCGAATTCGACGGGCCGAAGCTGGTGCACCGGCTGGCCCGGTTCCTGCCGAAAGACGTGCGGGTCAAGGACGCCTGTGTGGCGCCGCCCGAGTTCGACGCGAGGTTCTCGGCCGTCCGGCGGCACTACGTCTACCGGCTGACCACCGCGCCCTACGGTGCGGAACCGCTGGCGGCGCGCAGCGTGGTCCCGTGCAAACCGGGAGTGGACCTCGAGGCGATGCGCGCGGCCTCGCGAAGACTGCTGGGGTTGCACGATTTCGCGGCGTTCTGCCGCAGGCGCGAAGGCGCGACGACGGTGCGCGAACTGCAGCGCTACGACTGGGAGCGGCAGGGTGATCTGCTGATCGCACACGTCAGCGCGGACGCGTTCTGCTGGTCGATGGTGCGCAGCCTGGTCGGCGCGGTGCTCGCGGTGGGAGAGGGGAGACGCACGCCGGACTGGGTCGGTGGATTGCTGCGGGAAACCCAGCGCTCGAGCTCGGTCACCGTCGCCCCCGCGCACGGCCTGAGTCTCGTCGCCGTGGACTACCCGGCCGAGGCGGATCTGGCGGCCCGCAATGTCCAGACCAGGGAGATGCGAACCGTGCCCACCGCGGAAGGTTGCTGCGGAGACTGATCCGCGCCGTTCCCCGTTCCGAATCCTCGCTCGCGCCGCCACCCTGTGCTCGGCGCCCTCGGGCCGGATTTCGCGTGCCTCTGTGCCCGGTTCGGGTTCGCGATGTGCAGGGCTGGGAAGCACAAACGCGCGCCGCCGGCTTCGGCGACGCGCGATGTGTTGGATGGATAATCGTGTGGACCCGACGGCGTCAGGCGGTCAGCTGCCGGTGCCCGCCTCGATCGTCTTGTGCTCGGAGCCGCCGCTGATCTCGATGCGGCGCGGCTTGGCCCGTTCGGCGATGGGGATGGTCACCGAGAGCACGCCGTTGTTGTAGCTGGCGCTGATCCTGTCGGTGTCGACATTGTCTCCCAGCGACAGCTGGCGCATGTAGGTGCCCGCGAAGCGTTCGGAGGCGATCCACTGGACGCCTTCCTCGCTGGGGAGGCTGCGCTGAGCGCGCAGGGTCAGCGTGCCGTTGTCCACGCTGACGTCGACGGAACCCGGGTCGACACCGGGAAGGTCGGCGTTGAGTACATAGTGGTCGCCCGCCTTGAACAGATCCATCGGCATGAAGCGGGGCGCCCGTGCGGTCCCGGCACCTTCGCCGAGCAATTGGCGCGCGACGGTGTCGATGTCATGGAATGGATCGAATCGCAGCACAGCAATCACCTCCCATTTCGATCGCTGCGGCGCTCACCTCGGCTGACGAGCGCCGGAAGCTGTGCACCATCTAATTTAGCACTCGCGCATGGTGAGTGCCAGATCTGCGTGGTCGTCGCTGCCGGTTTTTCGATGGGCCGGTCAGCGCACGAACCGGGCGATGGCGTCGGTCGCTTCCTTGATCTTCGCCTCCGCCTCGGGGCCGCCTGTCCGGGCGGCATCGACCACGCAATGACTGATGTGGTCCTCGAGCAGGCCCATCGCCACGGCCTGCAGCGCCTTGGTCATCGCCGAGACCTGGGTGAGGATGTCGATGCAGTACTTCTCCTCCTCGACCATGCGCTGCAGGCCGCGGGACTGGCCCTCGATCCGGCGCAGTCGCTTGAGGTAGTCGTCCTTGCTCGTGATGTAGCCGTGCCCCGCATGGTCGTGGGCCGCGTGATCATGTGCGGCGTGGTCCTGCGTTGCGGGTTCTCGGTTGTCGGTCGTGTCGGGGATGGTCACCACTGCCTCCTTGCTCTGGGCCTGCCGATGAGGCGGTCCATACCCCCCGAGGGTACAGGGGTTTCCGCTGGTCAGGCCGTGGGCGAACTCGGTGTCGTCTCGGCCGGGACGACGACCGGCCGTTCCGCTCCGGAACGAGCCAGCGCGATGCCGCCGACCAGCAGCACGCCACCGGCCAGCTGCACCGGCGCGATCGCCTCGCCCAGCAGTATCCGGGCCAGCACGACCGCGAACAACACTTCGCTCAACAGCACCAGCGACATCAGCGTCGATCCGATTCGTGCGGCACCGGCCACTCCGCACAGGTAGGCCACCACCGTGCTGACCGCGATCAACAGTGCCAGCGCCACCCACACCGGCAGCGGGCGCTCGGCCATCACAGCCGTGCTCTCCCCGACCTGTAGCGGCAGCACCGTCACGAGGCCGAGGACCCATGCCGTCACCGCCGCCACGCTCAGCCCGGCCCCGAGCAGTGTCACCGGGCTCAGGTTGTCGGAAGTGCGCGCCGACAACAGGAAGAACGCCGCATTGCACAGCATCGACAACGCGGCCCAGCCCAGACCGGCCACGCTCAGCCCCGCACTGTGGAGGACATCGATCACCAGCGCGGCGCCGATGAGCGCGACCGCGGCGCCGATGAGCGTGCGAGCGCTCGGCCTGCGCCGCCGCACGGCCCAATCCCAGAAGATGACCACCACCGGCGCCAGGAACTGGATCATGAGCGCGACGCCCACCTGCAGATATTGCAGGGAGAGGAAGAAGGTGGCCTGGACACCCGCCACCGCGACGACGCCGAAGGCGATGATGGTGCGCAGATGCCGCGGACTTTCCCGCAGCTCGCGGGGATCGGCGAGCGCGGCGACCACCAGCACGATCGCGGCCGCGCCGGTCAAACGGACGGCGAGGATCGCGCCGGGCGACCACTGCGCCGCCAGCACCGACTTGGCCAGCGGACCGGAACTGGCGAACGCCAGACCGCTCGCCACGGTCAGCCACACCCCGGAACGTGCGCGCGACACCGCACCTCCTCGACGTTTCGAACTCGGCCGCCGGCTCGGACATCCCATCTCTGCCGTGGACAAGCATGCGCGACGAGATAGGTCGGTCGGGCGGTGGGGTGAGCCGACGGTGCGGGGCGGCGGGGTGGGCCCGTCGGTGGGGTGGGCGCGTTGGTGGGGCACCTTGCGGGCCGTCCCGGCCGCTCGGGAAGAATCAACGGCCATGAGCGAGCTTCCCCGTCCCGCCCTTGCCGTCATCGGCGGCACCGGGTTCTACGACTTCTTCGACGCCGAGACGCGCGAGATCGACATCGACACCCCCTACGGCAAGCCGAGCGCGCCCATCGCGGTCGGTGATGTGGCGGGCAGGCCGGTCGCGTTCGTGCCGCGCCACGGCAAGAAGCACGAGTACGCCCCGCACACGCTGCCGTATCTGGCCAATATGTGGGCGTTGCGTTCGCTGGGCGTACGGCGGGTCTTCGCGCCGTGCGCGGTCGGCAGCCTGCGTACGGACTGGGGTCCGGGCACGGTCGCGGTGCCGGATCAGATCGTGGACCGCACGTCGGGACGGGCACAGACCTACTTCGACGGCGGCGGCGTGCACGTCTCCTTCGCCGATCCCTACTGTCCGGAACTGCGCGTCGCCGCGATCGGCGCCGAAGTCGAGGAACTGCCGCTACGCGCGGGGGGCGCCATGGTCGTCGTGCAGGGGCCGCGCTTCTCCACTCGTGCGGAGAGTCGCTGGTTCGCCGAGCAGGGCTGGGATCTGGTCAACATGACCGGCCACCCGGAAGCGGTGCTCGCCCGTGAACTGGAGATGTGCTACTCGGCCATCGCTCTGGTTACCGATCTGGACGCCGGGCTGGAAAGCGGTGACGGCGTGCACGCGGTCGACGTGTTCGCCGAGTTCAAGCGCAATATCGAGCCGTTCAAGGAGGTGGTCCGCAAGGCGATCGCGGCGGTCGAGAGTACCGAGACCTGCGCGCACTGCAGTCCGCACGAGGGCGTCGTGCTGCCGTTCGACCTGCCATGACCGGGGCCGCGCACACACCGTTGCGGCTCGAGGTGATCGTGGCCAGCGTGCGACCGGAGCGGTTCGCGCCGGTCGTGGCCGACTGGTTCCTGGCGACCGCGCGTGAGCGCCCCGAGTTCGACACCGGCGTCATCGATCTGCTCGACACCCCGCTGCCCGCCGACCTGACCGAGACGCCGGACGTCCTGGACTTCCGGGCCCGGTTGGGCGCGGCCGACGCGTTCGTCGCGGTCACCTCCGAGTACAACCACGGCTATCCGGCCTCGTTGAAGACCGCGTTCGACTCGGCCAAACACGAATGGCGAGCCAAGCCCATCGGATTCGTGTCCTACGGCGGGATGTCGGGCGGGCTGCGCGCGGTCGAGCAACTGCGTCAGGTGGTCGCCGAACTGCACATGGTGTCGCTGCGCGAAAGCGTCGGATTCCACCGGGCCAAGCGGCAGTTCGACGCCGACGGCCGGACCCGCGACGGCGCCGCGATCGACGCCGCCGAGCGGATGCTCGGCCAATTGTCCTGGTGGGGAAGGGCTTTGCGCGCCGCGCGAGACGCCGAGCCCTATCCGGGCTAGCGTGCCGTGGCCGCCGGGGCGGTGTCAGTGCGCGGCGGCCATCGGGCGGCGCCCGCGGGGATTCCCGATGTAGGTGGCTTCCTTGGCGATCGACACCAGGGTCAGATCGACCTGGGTGGTGCCGGTGCGCACGATGACGCGGTTGCCGATGGCGCCCGGCTGGTGGATCGACAGATCCGGCCGGGTGGCGGGCCAGCCCATCGGATCACCGGTGACGTAGATGGTGGTGACACCGGCGTGCGGCGCCGGCGCGAGCACGCCGTCGACCACGGCCGCGGTGAACCCCGCGTCGGACTGGTGGGTCTCCACCGCGATCGCCAGCCGTTCCGGGTTGTTGATGGTCTGCACCAGCTGATCCCAGGCGTGCGGACGATCGGTGCGGATGAGGATGCGCTCCCCGACGGCCAGCGCCCGGAACACCAGCTGCTGGGCCAGATACAGCTCGCCGGCGACGTAGACCGTCGAGATGCCCTGCCCGATGATGCGCACCGCGACACCCTGGTTGTTCTCGTCCGAACCGATCAGCTGACCGCAGCCCGACGAGGGCAGGTGCAGCGCGCCGATGACATCGATCGGGTACTCGGTCATCGGCACCGCGTCGTCGACATCGGGCACCGCCAGCGGCAGATTGGCCAGCAACCCGTCGCGATGGCGGCCGTTCATCGAGATCATGCCGTCGAGCTTGCCGCCCTCGGGCAGCTCACGAGTGGTCAGCCGCCAGGAGGCGCCGATGTTCACCGACTCCGCGGAACTGCCCGGCCGCAGCCGCACCGTCATGGTGGTTCCGCGGGAGGGCGCGACCCACAGCTGGGCCAGCAGATCCGAGCCGAGGTGTTCCGGATCGACCGCGCTGCCGATATTGACCGCGTTGCCCAGTTCGGCGTAGCGCCAGGCATGGGTGAGTTCGCGTGGGTCGTAACCCGCGGTGATCTGCAGGACGGCCTTGCGGATCTCCGGCGCGGTGAGGATACGGGCGCTGCAGTCGGCGTCTTCGAGCGCGCGCATGATGCGCTGGGTCGCGATGGTCACCGCGCGGGAGGCGCCCTCGGTGCCGCCGCCCCGGCGGGCCGCGGCCCCGGCACCGGCGACCGCGTCGAAACCGATCGCCAGCCACACCGAGCGGTGGGCGGTCGCGGGCAACGGGCCGAGCAGCGACTCGTAGATCTTTCCCGCGGGTGTGCCCGCGCGGCTGCGGTGCCCGTGGCTGACGATGTCGATGCCGCTGAGCAGAATGTCGTGCTGGTTCAGGCATTTCGCCAGTTCCGGCAGCGGCAGCAGGTGCGAGGCGAGCACGGTGCTGCTCGAGATGCGGGTCAATCCGCCGCGCGGCGGCAGCACCTCGACAACCGTGACCACCCTGGTTCCGTCCCAGTACAGGCCGAGTGAGCGGTCGTCGGGACCGCGGTAGTCCACGGTGTCGCCGAGTTCGTAGTCGCGGCGGGTCTTGAAGCGCCACACCGTGATGATCCAGTCCAGCAGCGTGCGCTTGGCGATCGGGATCAGCGGGATCACCAGAGCGGCCAGCGCCACGACGAGCGCGGAGAGCGCGGGCAACCAGATCAGCGAGACGAGTCCGGCCGAGACAGCGATGACCTGTGCGGTGAGCAGATTCGGCATCGAGATGCGTCCGAGGAGCGGGCGCGGCCCCGCTCCGGTGGCTTCGGCCATCACGTCCCCCAAGTAACCGGCGTCGGCCGAATCCGCCCGGCCGAACTCAACAACAGTCCCCAGGAACTGTACTGTGTTGCGCGGACGTGAGCACTGTTCGGGGGAGGAACCATGCCTTCAAAGCCCACCACACGCTGGCAGGTGAGCGGCTATCGATTCCTGGTGCGCAGGATGGAACACGCGCTGGTTCGCCGCGACGTGCGAATGTTGCACGACCCGATGCGATCCCAGTCGCGCGCCTACGCCGTCGGCCTGGTGCTCGGCGTCGTGGTGCTGGCGGGATGCGGCATCCTCGCGTTGTTCCGGCCGCAGGACAAGATCGGCGACAACACCCTGCTCATCGGCAAGGAGAGCGGCGGCGTCTATGTCGTCATCGACGATGTCGTGCATCCCGCGCTGAACATCGCCTCGGCCCGGCTGGCCTCCGGCGAGAGCGGAAAAGCCGCGATCATCAAGGAATCCGAGCTGACCAAGAAGCCGCGCGGACAGCTGATCGGTATCCCCGGCGCGCCCGCCGCGCTGCACTACGACGCCGACGGCTCGGGCCGCACCTGGACGGTGTGCGACGTGCTCGCCATCGACGGCAGCAACGACCTGACGACCTCGGTGATCGCCGGTGATCTCGAGCTCGGCGACAAGGCCTCGACGATGGAATCGGACCGAGCGCTGCTGGTGACCGCGCAGGACGAGGACTACCTCGTCTACAACAACTCCCGGGCCCGCGTCGACATGAACGACCGCAAGGTCACCGACGCCCTCGGCATCACCGGAATGACGCCGCGCCCGGTCGGCGAGGGCCTGCTCAACGCGATTCCCGAAGTCCTGCCGATCATTCCGCCCAAGATCAACGATCCCGGCGCGAGCGTGAGCTACCAGATCGGCGACCACCGCGTCGGTGACGTGGTGCAGGTGTCGACCGAGCCGGACAAGAACTACGTCGTGCTCACCGACGGCCTGCAGGAAGTCTCCCCGCTGACCGCGGACATCATCCGCAACACCTACCGGTCCTCGGGCACCGATTCCACGATCGACCAGGCCGACCGGGTCGCCGTGGACCTGGTGAACACCCTGGCGGTCGCCACCTACCCGCAGCAGCAGATGAGCATCGTCGAGTTGAAGGACGAGCCGATCAGCTGCCTGTCGTGGACGCCGAACCCGGTCGCCGCCGAACACAACGAGGGCGGAAAGCAGGCCGAATTGTCGGTGGTCACCGGCCTCGCGCTGCCGATCCCCGACAGCGGCAAGCTGGTCCCGCTCGCCCAGGCCGACGGCAACGGGCCCAATGCCGACTCGACCTACATCCCGCCGGGCACCGGCGCGTTCGTGCAGTCCACCGGCATCGAACCGGACAGCACCCGTAAGGATTCGATGTTCTACGTCGCCGACACGGGTGTGCGGTACGGCATCAAGAACGCCGACGCCCAGAAGGCGCTCGGACTGGACACCGAGTCCGGGGTGAAGCCGGAGCCGGCCCCGTGGCCGATCGTGGGACTGCTCGCCAACGGCCCGACGCTGGGGCGCGAAGAGGCGATGGTCGCCCACGACGGCATCGCGCCGGACGCTTCGCCCGCCGAGAACACCGTCGGCAAGACCAACTGATCGCGTTGTCGCGCAACGGTATAAGGCGGGCGCTGCGTCCAGCGGCCGGCCGCGACTGATCGGCAGTCGTCACGCAGCTCTCCTCGCGAGGGCGGATCGGCTCCGGGCATCGGGCGTCACGCTGCCACCCGACGTGGCCGGTGTGCCGCGCTTGGAGGCAGTGGTGGAGGCGGCTCGATCGAGCAACCGACGACGGCTGACAGCGATGCGATCCCGACGGGGCCCGGGCCGACATACGGAAACCGCCACTGTGCGCGTGAAAAGAGACCCCGTACCGGCGGGGTCGAGAACGGCCGGGGCACCGACGAGGTCGTGTAACTCACCGCCGAAACAGAGGGCCGGCACGTGCGTGCCAGGCCAACTCGGCCGGCGCAAGTGGGGGTTCCGGCCGGAGCCTGCAGGCGGCAGCGCGTCGGCAGGCTCGGGAACGGCTCACATCTCGTCGCCGGTGACGCCGAATCGGCGGCGGATCGGGAACGAGGCCAGATAGCCCAGGATCGACGCGGTCGCGATCACGCCGGTGCCGATGAGCGCCACATCGCGTGCGGTGTTGTCCGGCGGCGCGGGCGGCGCGGGCACCGCCAGCTGCCTGCTCCTGGCCGGGGCGGGCTCTTTGGGTGGCAGGGCGTCCGGGACGGCGTTGGTCAGCGCGGCGACGGGATCGACCGAGCCGTAACCGATGTAGGGATTCCAGCCCTCGGCCGGCGCGTGCGCCGTCGCCTGGATGCGCTCGATCACCTCGAGTGCGCTCAGTTCGGGGAACCGCGCACGGACGAGCGCGGCGACACCGGCGACGACGGGCGTCGCGAAGCTGGTGCCGGTGATGTACCCCTGCTGACCACGCTGGTCGACCGTGCCGATCGCGGTGCCGGTGCCGCGGGGGTCCAGCGAGACCATGTTCTCCCCGGTAGCGGCCACCCCTACCCAGGGGCCGGGAATCGTGAAGCTCGACGGCGCGCCGTTGGCGTCGACCGAGCCGACGGCCAGCACGTAGTCGTCCCAGCGGGCCGGGCTGATGTTGTAGGTGACGTTGCTCCACGGGTCGGCGGTCGGGTCGAGCGGGTCGATGACCTGGTTCTCGCCCTTGCAGGAATCGTCCTTGTTGCCCGCGGCGACCACCACGACGACGTTCTTCTCCACCGCCGCGTAACGCAGCGCGGCGCCGACCTTGTTGTCCGCGTCCGGGCTCCCTGTGCCGCACCAGACCTCGGAGATATTGATGACCGAGACGTTCATGTCGGCGGCCCGCACGATCGCCGAGGCCATCGTGTGCAGATTGCCGTAGCTGTCGGGGAGATCTTCGGGCGCCTTCTCCGCCGAGCGCCCTTCCTTCTGATACATCTTGCTGGTCTGGCGGATCGTGATGATCTGCGCCTCGGGCGCGACGCCCGCGAACCCTTGGCCCGGGACCTGCGACGCGGCGATGATGCCCGCCACCAGGGTGCCGTGACCGTCGCAGTCCTCGGTGCCGTCACCCACATTCGCGACGAAATCGCCGCCCGCTTCCAAGTCGGGCAGGCGGGGATGACGAGCCACCCCGGTGTCGATCACCGCGATGCGCTGGCCCGCGCCCTTGGAGAACTGCCACGCGCGTTCGAGGTCCAGTGCCCGCTGGGCGTCCGGGATCGTCGGGCCTTCGCCGCCGGTCACGATGTCGGCGCAATGCGAGTTGGAGGGGCGTTCGGTCTTGTCCGGCGGCGCGGCCGGATCACCGGCCGGCTTCAGGCCCGGGTCCACCGCGGGCGGCCGATCAGCGAGCGCGACACCGCCGTTCGCGCCGACTCCGAAAGATGCGCTCATGCCCAGCGTCACCGCAGCGGCGGCGACGCGCCACCGCCCGCTCACAGCCCGCGGACGATGGAGTAGAGCGAGGCCACCCAGAACACCAGCGGCAGCACCGCGGCCACGAACGCGTACTCCAGCAGTTCCACGGCGCGGCGCATCGGCGGTGTCGCCGACTGGTTCGGGATGATGACGCCCAGGATCAGCGCCGACACCAGGATCAGCATCGCCACGCCGAACACGGCGAGCGGAAGCTCCATCGTCAGCGCCATGCCGGTCAGCATGATCAGCACGATCGCGGCGCCACCGGCGATCAGCACGACCGCCTGCTCGGCGCCCGCGTAGGTGCGGCTGCGGAACATCAGCACCGCCGCGCAGACCAGCGCGAGCGCGATGCCCTGCCAGTACGGGTCGTCGGCCTGGTGATCGGTCGCGGCGAGCGCGCCGGCGACGGTCACCAGTGTCGTCGCGGAGACCAGGCCGGCCAGATACCGCCTGGCGTGCTCGGACTTGGCCCGCAGCGCGTCCAGCGTGGGCAGGGCGCGGTGGTCGTCCGGATCGTCCTCGGTCGGATCGATCGGGGTGCCGGGGGAGGGGACCGGCGGCAGCGGCAGTTTCGCCAGCAACATGGACACCCGGGGCGAGAGGGACAGACCGAGCAGACCGAGCGCGGCGGCGACCGCGCCGATCGCGCGAACCGACTGATCGGTGAGCAGGCCGACCAGCGAGGCCGGGATGGCGTAGACCGCGAGGGTGGCGGCGCCGATGAACAGCGCGAGCCCGACCCCGGTCACCCGCCAGGCCAGGATGGCCGTCGCGGCGAGCAGGCTGGAGGCCAGCAGCAGATGCGCCCACCCGTAATGGTCTGGTACGTAGAGCATTCCGGCGGTGAATGCCGCAGGCAGCGCGCACCCCGCGAGCACGAGAGCGGTGGCGGTGTCGCCGTACATCCGGCTCAGCACCATGCCCGCCACCACCAGCAGGATCGTCACCGCCAGCGCCACCGAACCGCTCACCCACACCGGCAGCGCTTCCGGCGCGGCCAGCAGGCCCAGGCAGCCGACGAGCATGGTGAGCGCCGCCAGGATCGAGCCGGTCAGCCGCGCGGTGCGCGGCGTCCAGCCACGGAAGTGGTCGGCGTCGGCGATCGCGACGTTGTACATGATGTCGTCGAACAGCGGAGTCGGCGCGGTGTGCGAAGCGCTTTCGAGCATCAGCAGCTCGCCGTCGCGCACGCCGTGCTCGCCCAGGGACAGCGAATTGGAGAAGGGCGGATGCCCGATCCTGGCCAGCACCCATTCGGCGGGCTCGAACCGTTCGCCTTCGTTGTCGAAGTCGTTGCTGCGGCTGTGCTGGGCGACCATGTCCACGACGCTGGGAATCACCAGCGCCACCGGGACATCGACCGGGATGGCCATGTCGACCTGGGTGTGCTTGGCGAGGATCGTCACCCGGGCCAGGTCCGGCGCGCGTACGATGCCGCGTGATGCATCTTCGTCGATGTGGCCCATTCGCGCGTGCGTCAAGATTCCCCCAACCTGGTGCTCTACCTCGGAATTCCGCTGAGCCGCGTGTCGCCGGGTGGGTTTGCGAACCCTGACGTCCGGGCAGCAGAATGCAGGACGAACTGTACGACATGTCGGCCGGTGCCTCTACACTGAGCCCGGAGTTGCCGCATGCGAAGTAGGGGGATTTCGGCGATGAGCACTGTCCGGTTCCAGCGTCGTGCGCGCCGGGAGATGCCGCGCACTCCGGGTGGCGAGGTCACCCTGCAGCCGCCGCCCGAGATCCCCAGGGTGACACCGGGCAATCTGCTCATGAAGCTGATGCCGGTCGTCATGGTCGTCGCCATGCTGGGCATGGTCGGTCTGATGTTCACCATGGGCACCGGCATCGCGCAGAACCCGATGATGTTGATGTTCCCGGTCATGATGATGGTCTCGATGGTGACCATGTTCGCCGGGCAGGGCGGCGGCAAGGGCCAGAAGGCCGCCGAGGCCAACGAAGACCGCAAGGACTACCTGCGCTACCTCGATCAGGTCCGCAGGGACGTCGACGAGACCGCCCGTCAGCAGCGCGCCTCGGTCGAGTGGAGCCACCCCGAGCCGGGCCTGATCTGGATGCTCGCGGGCACCAGTCGCATGTGGGAGCGCCGCGCGGGCGACAAGGACTTCTGCCATGCCCGCATCGGCATCGGCCCGCAGCGGCTGGCGACCAGGCTGGTGGCCCCCGAAACCGGTCCGGTCGAGGAACTCGAGCCCATCGCGGCGGTGTCGCTGCGCCGGTTCGTGCGCGCGCACTCCACCGTGCCCGACCTGCCGACCGCGATCGCCGTGAAGGGCTTCGCCACCATCGCCCTCGACGGCGACCGCGCCCAGGCGCGCGACATGGTGCGCGCGATGTTGTTGCAGCTGTGCATGTTCCAGGGGCCCGACCAGGTGCTCGTGGCCGTCGTCGCCGGCCCGGACACCGCGCGCGAGTGGGAGTGGACCAAATGGCTGCCGCACACCCAGCATCCGGATTCCCAGGACGGCATCGGCAGCCAGCGCATGTTCTTCGGGTCCATCCGCGAGGCCACCGCCGGCCTGCATCCGCTGCTGGGCAACCGGGTCAGGTACTCGCGTAACCAGCCCGCCAACCCCGGCCTCGTCCAAGTCGTCATCGTGGTCGACGGCGGCCTGCTCGAATCCGAGGACGATCAGCTGCGCGAGTCCGGCTACGAGGGCGTCACCATCATCGACCTGTGCGGATACGCGCCCCGCCTGGCGGTGTCGCGCGGCATCAAGATGGTGGTCGAGAACGGCGAATGCGTCGGCCGCGGCGCCACCGGCAATCTCGAGCGTTTCGCCACCGTGGACCGCATCAGCGCGCATCAGGCCCAGCAGGCCGCGCGCCGGCTGGCGCCCTATCGCGCGGCGACCCAGCGCAGCAGCGACGTGGAGACCGACGACACCGAGGTCATCTCGTCGTGGGCGCAGCTGATGAGCCTCGGGGATATCGGCACGTTCAACCCGGAAAGCGCGTGGCGGCCCCGCTACGGCCGTGAACGGCTGCGGGTGCCCTTCGGCGTCGGTCCGGAGGGCATGCCCATCGAGCTCGACATCAAGGAAGCCGCCGAGAGCGGCATGGGCCCGCACGGTCTGTGCATCGGCGCCACCGGTTCCGGAAAGTCGGAGTTCCTGCGTACCCTGGTGCTGAGCCTGCTGGCCACCCATTCCCCGGACCAGTTGAACCTGGTCCTGGTCGACTTCAAGGGTGGCGCGACCTTCCTCGGCCTGGAGGGCGTGCCGCACGTCGCGGCCGTCATCACCAACCTCGAGGAAGAGGCCGATCTCGTCGACCGCATGAAGGATGCGTTGGCCGGTGAGATGAACCGCCGTCAGGAAGTGCTTCGCCAGGCGGGCAACTTCGCCAACGTCTCCGAATACGAGAAGGCCCGCGCCGCGGGCGCCGACCTCGATCCACTGCCCGCGCTGTTCGTGGTGCTCGACGAGTTCTCCGAACTGCTCACCCAGCACCCGGATTTCGCGGAGCTGTTCGTCATGATCGGCCGCCTCGGCCGCTCGCTGCACGTGCACCTGCTGCTGGCCTCCCAGCGCCTCGAGGAAGGCAAGCTCAAGGGCCTGGAGAGCCATCTGTCCTACCGCATCGGCCTGAAAACCTTCTCCGCCAACGAATCCCGTCAGGTGCTCGGCGTGCCGGACGCCTACAACCTGCCCAACATTCCCGGTGGCGGTTACCTCAAGTCCGATTCCGGCGAGATCCAGCGCTTCCAGGCGTCCTATGTCTCCGGTGCCTACGTCGGCGGGGGTTCGCAGCGCGAGGTCACCCAGGCCGGTGTGGCCGGCGGCGAGATCGACGTCAAGGCACGGCCGTTCACGGCGCATCACGTCGACTTCCGTGCGATCGACCGGGTGCCGCTGCCCGCCGCCTCCTCCGACGAACCCGAGGAGCATCACGGCGAGGACGGCGAGAAGTTGTCCAACCTGGACATGCTGGTCTCGCGTATCCGCGGCCACGGCAGGCCCGCCCACGAGATCTGGCTGCCGCCGCTGGACGAGGCCCTCAGCCTCGACCAGCTCATCCCGCGTTCGGTGCTCACCGGCGAGTACTCGGCGATCGCCACGCTGCGCGCGCCGATCGGCATCGTCGACCGCCCCTACGACCAGCGTCGTGACCCGATGGTGGTCGACCTTTCGGGCGCCCGCGGCAATGTGGCCGTCGTCGGCGGACCGCAGTCGGGCAAGTCCACCGCGCTGCGGACCCTGATCATGGCCATGTCGATGACCCACACCGCCGAACAGGTGCAGTTCTACTGCCTGGACTTCGGCGGCGGCACGCTGGCCAGCCTCGAGGGGCTGCCACATGTCGGCTCCGTGGCCGGTCGCCTCGACGCGGACAAGGTCCGCCGCACCGTCGCCGAGATGACCACCATCGTGCGCACCCGCGAGGCCAGATTCCGCCAGCTCGGCATCGAATCGATGGCCGAGTTCCGTCGGTTGCGGTCGATGGATCCGGGCAGCAGCCACGCCGCCGCGGGCGCGCACGAGGATCCCTTCGGCGACGTCTTCCTGGTCATCGACGGTTTCGGCTCGATCCGCCAGGATTTCGACCCGCTCGAGCAGACGATCATGAACCTCGCGGTGCAGGGCTTGTCCTACGGCGTGCACGTGGTGATCGCACTGGCCCGCTGGGCCGAGGCGCGTCCGGCCCTCAAGGACCAGATCGGCACCAGAATCGAACTGCGCCTCGGTGATCCGATGGACTCCGACCTCGGCCGCAAGTTCGCCGCCTTGGTCCCGCAGGGCCGTCCCGGCCGCGGTATGACCCCGGACTGCCTGCACATGCTCACCGGCCTGCCCCGTATCGACGGCAGTGCCGACCCGAACACTTTGGGCCAGGCCGTCGCCGACGCCGTCGCCACCATCGCCCGGCTCACCCCGGGCCGCCCGGCGCCGGCCGCCCGCATGCTGCCCGAGATGCTGCCGCGCGAACAGTTGTTGCACCTGGCAGGCAACTGGCCCTCGCAGGTGCCGCGTGGCACCAGAAACCTGCGTATCCCCATCGGCATCAACGAATCGGAACTCGCCCCGGTTTACCTGGACTTCAACGAGTCCCCGCACTTCATCATCATCGGTGACAGCGAGGCGGGGAAGACGACGCTGCTGCGCTCGATCATCGAGGGCATCGCCGCGTCGAACACCCCGAACGAGGCGCGCTTCATCATCGGCGACTACCGGCGCCATATGCTCGGCATGATCCCCGAGGGCTACCAGGCCGGATACGGCTCCACCGGACCGCAGTTCACCAAGAACATGAACGATCTGGCGGCCTATGTCGCCCAACGCGGACCCGGCCCGGACGTGACCCCCCAGGAAGTGCGTGATCGAGCCTGGCTGACCGGCCCCGAGCTGTACGTGATCATCGACGACTACGACATGGTCGCCACCTCGATGGGCAACCCGACAGCTCCGCTGGTCGAACACCTCCCGCACGCGCGCGATCTCGGCTTCCACCTGATCATCGCCCGCCGGTCCGGTGGCGCCAGCCGCGCGATGTACGAGTCGACGTTGGCGCGAATGAAGGACTTCGGCGCGGCGGGCCTGATCATGAGCTGCCCGAAGGACGAGGGCGTGTTGATGGGCAGCGTGCGCCCGAGCCAGCTTCCGCCGGGCCGCGGTACCTACGTGACCCGTAACAGCCAGGAGTTGATCCAGCTCGGCTGGATGCCGGCGGCCGAGTGATGACTCAGGTCGAACTGGTCCTCACCGACACCAGGATCTGGGCGCGCGGCCCGTCGACCCACTGGGACGGTGTGCCCTCGGTCGTGCTGGGGGGCAACGGAAGCCTGGTCGTCGGCGAGCCGCTCACCCCGCTCGGTCAGGTCAGCTCGGCGGTGCAGTTCGTCGCCGCCGAGCGGATCGCGTTGCTGCCGCGCGTACCCGAGCTCGCGGAGGCGCTCTCGGCGCTGTTCGCCACCGTCCTGGACAACCTCGGTCTCGGTAGTCCGTGCGAGCGATTCACCATCGTCTGCCCGACCGAGTGGGGTGGCCACCGCCGCGAAACGATCGCTACCGCGGCGCGCCGCTTCGCCGGCGACATCGTCTTCGAGCCGATCGCCGCACGGTCTGTCGCCACCGACGAGGCCACCCTGCGCGCCCGCCGCGTCGTGGTCCTGGAATTCGGCGCACTCACCACCACCGCTGCCACGGTCGTGCGCACCCACGACGGTGCACAGGTCGAATCCTGTGAATACGAACCGGATCTCGCTCTCGACGACCTCGGTGCCGACCCCGGCGCGGCAGAAGGACTGGCCGCGATGCTCGAGCGTCTGCTCGACGGCGGCCGCGCCGACCTCGTGCAGGTGTTCGGGGCTTCCGACCCCGCCAAACTCGATCTCATCGACCAGGTGGCGCACCAGGTCTGCGGCGCTGACGTGGAAGTGCGCCCCGTTTCCGGCGTCGACCTCCTGCACCGCCCCGAGCCCAGGTCCGGCTACATCCCCGACCCGGTGCGAGCCATGCCCGACACCGAATGGCTGCAGCCGCTGCGCCAACGCGCCGCCGCCCGAGCACCCGAGCGCAACACCGTCGTGTACGCGGCGGCCGCCGCCGCGGTCGTGGTCCTCGCCGCCGCCGCTGTCGGCGCGGTCGTCGCGTTCAGCGGCTCGGACGATTCCCAGGAGTCCGCCGCCGCCCCGACCACCTCGGCCCCGGCCACCTCGGCCCCGATCTCTGCCCGCTCGACGAGCGCCGCGCCGCGCACCTCAACCGCCCCGAGCGCACCGGCCGCCACGGAAACCCTCGGCCGCATCACCTTCCGGATCCCGGACGGCTGGCGCGTGACCTCCTCGAGCACCCAGAGCAGCCGCGTCGACCTCGCCCCCGAGGACGGCTCCCGCCTGCGGCTCACCATCATCCAGACCGCTGTCGCTCCCGATGCCGGCTACGCCAGGATCGCGGCGGACCTGGAAGCCCAGATGCGCGAGAAGCCTTCCCTCGGCGCCCTGCGCCGCGACGTGGTCTTCGCCGGCCGGTCGGGCCTGTCCTACATCGAGCGCCCCGAAGGCGGTTCGACCGTCCGGTGGCACGTCCTGCTCGAACACGCAACGCAGGTCAGCGTCGGCTGCCAGTATGTCGCCGACATCGATTGGGCCACGCTGGAACCGAGCTGTGAGGAACTGGCCGCCTCGATCGACGTGCAGCCTTGAGCTAGGGCAGCGCTACCTCGAAAAGCGCAAGACTTCTGAACGCCTAGGCCCCTAGACACCTCGGCCCCTGAACGAACTTCGGGCCCCCGCGCACGGCATGGGGCCCGAAGTGGCTGCGGCGGAGCTCAGTTGAAGAGGTTCGCCAGTGCCTTGTCGGTGCTCTGCAGCTCCGAGTTGCCGGAACTGACCAGCTGACCAGCACCGGTCAGCGTGGTGTTCAGCTGCTCGACGTGCTGCTGCCACTGGGTCTGGAAGGCGATGAACGCTTCGTTCGCCGCACCACCCTGGGTCTCCGCGAACTCCTTGACCTTCTGGTGGAAGGCGTTCAGTTCGTCGCGGATGCCCTCGGCGCGCTTGATGATGGTCTGCGCACCGTCGGAAACGCCCTCGAAATTCGCTGAGATGTTGCGATCCATAGCGGAACTCCTGTTCGTGAAGTTGAAGGTTGGGTCAGAGTGCCGGCAGGTCGAGGCTGGAGACCTGGGTCTGGACCTGGGAGGCGAAGTCCGTGTCGTGGTCGGAGACCTGACCGCTCACCTTCATCAGGTTCTGCGCGGTTTCCATCAGCTTGTCGTTCATCTTGTCGGCCTGGAAGTAGTACCGCTCCATGAACGCGTTGAAGGCGTCGCGCGCCGCACCCTGCCAGTTGGCGCCGTTGGTGACGTTGTCCTCGTCGGTCTTCAGCTGACGGATGGACGCCATCAGAGCGCTGTGCTGATCCAAGAACTCTTTCGCCTTGGCATTGATTGCACCGGTATCTGCAACGAAGTTGTTCGTCATCGCGGTTGCTCCTGCTTCTCGTCATGGTCAACATGCCAAGTGTCAGCTGACCGATTCATATGTTTGGACGTGTCCGGTGTCCGATCGGTTCCACCGGATCGGTGAGAATTTTCGATCCCCTGATTCCGCGAAACCCTTGGTCCCCGTCTCGGGCTGGCGATGGCCGGTTCTCGGCGGCGCTGCTGCTCGACCGGCGGACCGCCGCATTCGGCTGAGGCGCTCGGAGCCCGGCATCGCCACGCTGCAGGGTCGCCAGCACCACTGCTCCCCTCCTTCCCCCTGCGGCAAGTGGGCCGGCTGGAAATACCCTACCGAACGGGCACCCCACGGCGCCAGCATGTTCACCTACTCGGTGACGACCTTGCCGATCACCGGAACCATTTTCTCGACCAATGTGGCCGTCGACTGGTCGGTCCATACCTGGAAAGCCTGGACCGTTGTCAGATCGTCGATCACGACGATCCGCGCCCCGCTGTTGAGGATCGAGCTGGGCAGTCCGCGCAGGCCGCCGTTCCCGGCCTCCTTGTCGCTGCGCAATACGACGACGACCTCGGAGTCGACTTCGTTCGCGTAGGCGGCCAGCGACAACGGTCGCGGCGACTCCTCCTGCCCGACAGCCTTGTACGCGCTGCTGTAGGTGAAACCGATGTCCTGCAGGAATCGCGCCTGGGTACTGGGGGTCAGGACGGCGGACAACGAGGCGTCACCGAAATTGAACGCGGTCACCGACTTCCCGGCGAACTGCGGATATTCGCTGCGGACGGTCGCGAGCAGATCTGCGCTGCCCTCGGCCGCATCGGGTCTGGTGAGGAAGAAGGTGCCCGCTGCCACCACGACGGCGACCACCAGGGCGACGATCGCGGGCACCAGCAGGGCTCGGCCCTTGGATCGGGTGGCCCTGCCGTTGCGCAGTGTGTCGACGAGGTGCTGATCTGTCTGCTCGTAGGGAGAAACGGTCGGCGCGTACACGGCAGTGGCCGGGTGGATCGCGCTGGCGACCTGAGGTTCGGAGGAGAACTGCTGCAGCGGTATTCGCGGATCGCTGATCGGCGTACGCGTCGGTGGCCTTCCGTAGAGGGCTGCTTCGGCATCCTGGACGAACTCCCTGCAGGTGGAGTACCGGTCGGCGGGGTTCTTGGCCAGTACCTTCGCCATGACCGCGTCCAGCGCGACGGGCAGACCGTAGCGCACGGCGGAAGGCTTGGGCGGCGCCTCGTGCAGGTGGCCCATCATGACGACGGCCGGCACGGTCGACGGGTAGGGGTTCTGACCGGTGAGCATCCGGTAGAACGAACAACCCAGGCTGTAGATGTCGGACCGATGGTCCAGCCGCTCGCCGAGCAGCTGCTCCGGCGAGGCGTAGGCGACCGTCGCCATGAAGTTTCCTGTGGCGGTGAGATCCTGACCGTCCTCGGCGGATTTGGCAACACCGAAATCGGTGAGCAGAACCCGCTCCTCATCGTCGGCTTCGACGGCGGAGAGCAGGAAATTGGCGGGCTTGATGTCGCGGTGCAACAGGCCGCGGCGATGGGCGTAGTCCAGGCCCTTGCCGACCTCGGAGACGATGCGCAGGGCCCGTTGCGGCGTCATCACCGCCGGCCCCTTGGCCGTCTCCTCCGAGGCGTCCGTGCCGTCCACGTACTGCATCGCGATCCAGAGCTGACCGTCCTCTTCACCGCGGTTGTACACCGCCACGATGTTCGGATGGTCCAGGCCGGCGGCGAGATTGGCCTCGCGCTCGAATCGAGCACGGAACTCGTCGTCGGTGGACAGATCAGAGCTGAGCACCTTCAGTGCGTCACGGCGAGGCAGGATCGGGTTCTGCGCGAGGTACACCGTGCCCATGCCCCCGCTACCCAGAACCTGGATCACCCGGTAGCCGCCCACGATTGCGCCGGGCCGCAACGCCATTCGGTCCTCCCTCAGCCGTCGAACGCCCGGACCACGAGCCTCCACGAGAATCTAGCAAGCTTGCACCGGCCGCTCGACTTCCGTCGTACCGCCTCCGGCAGTCCGGCGTCGAGCGGCGCAGGCCGGTGGCGGAGCCGCCTCATTGTGCGGTCAGCAGCGCGTACTGCGCGGAGACCTTCTGGTGCAGGACTTGCAGCTGCGGCGCGAAGGCCTGCACGGTGTAGCGGTCGACCTGCAAGACGCAGAGGTGCCCGCGGACCCGCTCGGTGCCCTCGAAGATATGCAGGTCGGCGTAGCACTCGACATTGTCACCCAGCCCCGACGGGGGTTCGACGATCCGTTGCTCGGGCTTGGGCGCCGCCGAAGGCCGCCACAGCTGCCACAGCGCCACCGCGTTCTCGGCATCCCTGCTGCGGAAGACCACCGCGTCGCCGAAGGCGACCAGATCGACGTCGTGCTCGCGCAGCATGTCCAGATCGCCGGGGTCGGCCTGCAACAACGACAGAATCGCGCGGCCGGTGTAAAGACCGTCCGGATCTGCTCGGATCGGGGTGGCCGGATCGGTCGGAAGGGTGCGGCCGAGCAGTCCTTCCGGGTCGAGCGGGATACGGCGCAACTGGTCGGCCGGTGTCGGCTCGAACTCGTCGAGCAGCGGGATCTGCACATCGAGAATCTTCTCCACCTGCGCAGTCAGCGCGGGCAGGTCGGGTGGAGAGATCTCGTCATCGATCTTCACGAAGACCACGTACCGGTCGCGCACCGTCCATGAGCCGATCGAGGAGACCGTCGGCCGCCAGTGCGCCTTCGACGCGGGATACTTGCCGACTGTGACCGGCTCGTTACCCGGGTTGTAGGTGAAGTCGTCGTGTTCGAGTGCCGGACCGACCTCATCGGCTGTCGCCGCGTCGGGAAACATCAGCACCGCGATGTTCATGGTGCGACGCGGGTCGTCCGGACCGCCGCCCGTGGACCACGCGTTCACCCAGCCTGCGACAAGATCCTGTGCCACGTCGTCGAAGGTGTCGTTGATGACCAGGGTGCCCAGCGCGTCCTGATCGAGTACGACGTGCGGGCTGAGAAACCAGACATCCTCGGTATACGAGGGATCCGCCTCGAACGGCAAGGCCACGTAGTCTCCCAGACGCTGGGATTCCCGGACCCTGGCCTGGCGCTCGTTCTCGGCGTTGCCCAACTGTTCGGGCGCGGTCCGGAAATTGCCGACGTCCAAGGTCGACAGGTCGGTCTGCGCGCGGACCGGCGTGCCCTCGATGTCCGAGCCACATCCGGACCCCGTGATCGACAGTGCGGCGGCGGTCGCCATGGTGAGCGCCGTTCGTGCCAGTGTCTTCTTTCGCATGAGCTTTCCTTGCCGGTCAAGCGCCGTGGGCGAGCAGCTTGTACTGCGCGGCGGTCTTCTGATGCAGTTCTTGGGTGTTCGAGCCGTGCACACGGCTGACGAATCGTCCGTAGGTGAAGTAGCAGAAGGGCGGATACATGAGGTTGTCCGACTCGTCCTCGACTTCGTAGCACTGCGCGTCCGGCATATTCGGCGGGGCCTGGGCCGGCAGGTAACGCTCCGCTTCGATCCTGGTGAGTGCCGCCATAAGACGAATTGCGCCCCCGGCGTCGCGGGCGCGGTACAGGCGTGATCCTGCGCTGGCGACCAGATCGACCCCCGCATCGGTGAAGGCCGATGCGACCTGTGCGGGTCGGCTCTCCGGGTGCAGTGCGGCCCGCGCCGGACCGACCCACGACGGGTCGATGCCGCTTGCGAGCCGATCCTTGTCCTCGACAGGGAGCGTGTGGCCGAGCAGTCCGTCGGTATCGGCGGGCAGCGAGTTCAAGTCGGCGACAGCGGTCGGTCGGTAGTCGCGCAGCATCTCCAATTGCGTGGTCAACGCATGGCGGGTGAACTCGATCAGCGGGGCAGGATCGGCCGGTTCGCTCACCGGGTCGTCGATGTGTACGCCGATCAGCATGACGTCGTCGGCCAGCCAGGTGTCGAGGGACCGTTTACCCACCGCCCACTTCGAGCGTGCGTTCGAAAAGCCGTCGAGGGTGAGGGATTCGCCGGGAGAATCCGCGGCCTGGCGGTCGGCGATCCGGTTGCCGGCTGCCTGCGCCTGTGCTGCGGTCTCGAAGCGCAGGTTGTAGAGCGTGGCCTCACGCCCGAGCAGGAGTTGGGCTCGACGCTCGCCGCTACTCTGCCACCCGGCCACGAACCCTTCCGCGAGGTCGGCGAACCGCGCCTCCTCGGAGACGGAGAACAGCAGCGGCGGGGAATCGGGGGTGTTGCGCCGGTCGGCCTGGTACCGGAGTCGCTGGAACGAGAATCTCGGGTCGATGTCGACCACGAGGGGCGTGACATCCGCGATACGCACGGCTTCGAGATAGTGGCCGGCTCCCGGTGCGGCTTCGACCGTCCGGGGTCGGGTCGGAAAGTTGCCCGAATCCAGGGTCGTGAGATCGATTTCCGGCGTGCCGGTGTCGCCGGTTGTTCCGCAACCGGCCACAACGGCCAGGGCCACGAGGGTGAGAGCAAGGCAACGGAGAGATTTCATCGCGCACCTTCGCTGTTCGCCAGAATGGCATATTGGGCCGCCGCGCGTTGATACAGTGTGCCGTCCATGCGCCCGGTCAAGCCGGCCTTCGAGATCACTACTCCCACATAGCGATCGAAGACCACGGTGCAGAACAGGTCGAAATTTCGCGTCTCGTCGGCGACATCGAGTTTCAGGCATCGGGCGTCGCCGAGACCCGGTGGCGGAGGTAGTTCCTCGTCCTTGCGGCCGGCGGTCATCAATGCGTTCTGCAGTCGGAACGCTCCGGCGAGATCGCGCGCGCGATAGAGCATTCCGCCACGCCGCGCGACGAGATCGACGCCCGAGTCCTCGAATGCCTTTCGCATCCGTTCGGGATCGCGTTCGAAATGGAGTGCGGCGGCCGGCGCGTACACCCCGATGTCGGAGTCTCCGAAGAACGGGTCGCTGTAGTCGGAGGACTGCGGCAACGTCCGGCGCATGATGCTGTCAGGATCGAGCGGCAGGTCGAGAACGTCGTCCAGTGGCGTCGGCGTCGTCTGGTCGAGTCGTGCGGTCTGCGCCTGGAATGTCCTGCCGACGATCGATGCCAGCGCTCCGGCATCGGGCTCGGGTACCGCGGTGTTCACCATGATGACGTACGGTCCGTGTGCCAGGAATCCCACCGCGGTGATGTCGTCACCGGAAGACACCCCGGCCTGCGGATAGGCGGACACCGCGAGCGGGTGACGGCTCGGCTCGGCGTTCGTGATCCGGTCGAACTGTTCGGCCGCCTGCCGGCTCGCGTCGTCGGTGGGAAAGCGCAGGACCGAAATGATCAGTTTCTTCCGCTTGCGCAGATTACCGTTTATCCGCGACAGGTAGACGCCGAGCAACATGTTGTTGTCCACCGCCGCGGCCTCGTACTGCGCGGGGAAAGTCTGTTCACCGACTATGTCCGGACCCGAGAACAAAGCGAGCGGACCGGCGACCGAGATGTCGCTGTCGATCTCCGATGGGCTCACCAGATATTCGAGCATCCGGCGGGATTCGACCAATCGCAATTCGCCGATCGTCGAGATTTCGAAGTCGTGTCCGGTGGGCTGCGGCGAATAGGCGCCGGTGTTCAAGGCCGCGATATCGACCGGTAGCTGTCCAGGTTGGGGATTGCCGGGAATCTCCGCGGCGCATCCCGCCAGCACACTGGCCGTCACAACAGCCAGCACACTTGTTCCAAATCTCATGTGGTCCCCTCCTCTGTGGTGCCCGGATGGTTCGTGTCAGGCGACGAGCCGCTCGGTCCCCCCGAGAACCCGGACATCCGCCGGGGATGTTACGTCACAGGCACGAATGTTGTCCCGGCTCGGGCTCATTCGTGAGTCAAGAGCAGGTACTGGGCGGCGATGCGCTGGGTGAGATCCTGGGGTTGCGTGGCGGCGACAACTCCCACGTACCGGTCGTAGGTGAGGTAACACTGGGTGGTCCGGATGAGTCGTGGGCTGTTCGGGGTGCCTGCGGATTCCTGGACGCAACTGGTGCCCGGCGGCGCGCCGGCGGGGGTGTCGGTGGGGAACATGTCCGTGTGCTGGTCGACGAGGGCGCCGAGGAGGCGTTCGGCGGCGTCGGCGTCGGCGGTGCGGTAGACCAGGGAGTCGCCGCGGGCGACGAGGTCGACGCCTGCCTCTTCGAAGGCGCGGGCGGTCAGGTCGGGGCGGGAGTCCAGGTGCAGGAAGACCTGGGCCGGGTAGACGGCGGTGGGGTTGTCGTAGCTTTCCGGATCCGGGTAGGGCAGGGTGCGACCGAGCAGGCCGTCGATGTCGGCGGGGACTTCGGCGAGCCGGTCGGCGGGGGTGGCCTGGTAGGAGCCGAGGCGGCGTACCTGGTCGTCGAGGATCGTCCGGGTGAATTCGAGCAGTGGCGCGTGGTCGGGTGGAGTGGCCAGTGAGTCCGAGACGTAGGTCCACATGAGGTACTCCCCGTGGGTCGTCCAGGACTGCACTGCGTCGTAGGCGCTGAGGAAGGTGCGGTTGCTCGGATGGCCGGGCAGGTCCAGCGGTTGCTTGGGCGGATATTTCTGGTTGCTCTTCTCCGCGAGCAGGTTCATCGCGTGGTCGGCCTGTTGCGGGGTGGTGAAGCGCAGCAGGTGGAGGGTGGCGTCCAGGCCGAGCGCCGAGTGGGCGCGGCGGGAGCCGCCGGTGCGCCAGCCGGCGACCAGACCGGGAACCTGGGCGTTGAAGTCGTCGATCGTCGTGACGCCGCCGAGCACCGGCGGGTGCTGGGCGGAGTAGTGGCGGGTGCTCGTCGACCCGTTGGAGAACACCAGGCGCCTGTCCAGATCCATCATCAGGGCGACGTGTTCGGCCATCCGAACGGACTCCTGCAGGGAACCGGTAGCGGGAGTGCGTTCGACCTCGATGTCGCGGGGAGTAGTCGGATAGTTTCCCGGGTCCAGATCGAGAGCGGGCGTGGAGGTTTCGCTGTCACCGCCGCACGCTGTGACGGTGAGGTAGATCAGGGCCGCGGCCAGCGCGCGGGCTCGGCGGGCGGTGGTTTGCGGAGCCGGCACCATCAGCTCCTCGCCAGGATCGAGTACTGCGCGGCCGCACGCTGGTACAGGCCGGGGTCGAGACCGTGGTCCGGGGACTCGGACGATCCGACGACTGCGACATAGCGGTCGTGGAGCAGGACGCACACGGTGGTGAAATCGGTGACGGGGTCGCGTTCCGCGAGCACCCGGCAGCGGGCGTCGTCCAGGCCCGGCGGTGGGTCGATCTCCTCGTCGTCGCGGTCGAGGCGGGTCAGAGCCGTGTGCAGGCGGAAGGATGATTGCTGATCGCGGGTCCGGTACACGGTGGCGTGATTGCGCGCGACAAGGTCGACGCCTGCGTTCGCGAACACCTCGCTCATCGCCGCGCCGTCGCGTTCGAAATGCAGCTGGGCGGCCGGGGTCAGCGGTCCGGAGAATTCGTCGCTCGTCAGGTATTCGCCCTCGAGCCGGGGCAGGGTGCGCCGCATGATCCCGTCGGGGTCCAACGGCAGGTCGAGGATCTCGTCGACGGGTGTCGCGGTGGCTGATTCGAGCCGCTCGAGCTGCTGGTCGAGGAGCACGGCGGCCTGCTCGGCCAGTGCGTTGGCGTCAGGGGCGGGCATGGTCAACTTGGTGAGTACGACGAAAGCGCCACGGGCGAGGAACAGATAGCCCTTCTGATCGTCGGCAGTGCTGATCTCGATGCCGTCGTGTCCGGGCACGGCGATCTTCCGCAGCGCGGGGTCGAGGGTGTGCATCGCCGTGGCGAAATCGCTTGCCGCCGCGCCTGCCGCCGCGCCGGAAGGGAAGCGCAAGAGCGAATGAACGGCGTTTTTCAACGCCCGCACGCTGTCGTTCGACCGGGTCGTCATCACGCCCGAGATCAGGTGGTGGCGATCGACGACGGGCTTGAACTCGGCGGGATAGACGGCGTTGAAACCCTCGCCGTACAGGCCTTCGCCGGTATCGACGAGTCCCAGCCTGTCGAGGTGGGACAGCTCGGGATCGAAGGCGAAGGGCGGGACGAGGTAGCCGAGCATGCGCCGCGACTCGATCTCGAAGACCTGTTCCTTGTCATCGAATTCGGGCTCGTAAGCGGCCGGCTCGGTCGGGTACGGGCCGGTTTCGAGGGTCGTCGGGTCGACCGGGGCGATCAGGGCTGTCGCCTGGCCGTCCACAGTCTGACCGCAGCCTGTCAGCAGTGCGATCGACGCGGCGGCGAGCAGTGCTCGCCACCGCGTTCGGAAAAAGCCGTCGCTCGGCATCGGTTCATCCCCCCAGGAGTGCGATGATGCGCGTGCCGCGGAGTTTACCGACCGCGGCCGAGGCGTTTACAGGCTGTTCGCCAGCAGCGCGTACTGCGCGGCGATCTTCTGGCGGACATCGGGCTCCTTGTCGCTGACGACAATGCCGACGTAGCGCTTGTAGGGCACGTAGCAGCGATACTTGTATTCGCGTTCCAGGTCGCCGCTGTCGTTGAGCTGCAAGCATTTCGCGCCCGGCACGTCCTTGGGCGCATCGATCGGGTCGTAGTGGTCGCCTGCCGCGCCGATCAGTCCGTCGATCAGGGCGCGCCCGGCGTCCTCGTCGCGAACACGGAACACCGAGTCGGCGTCGACGACGGCAACCCGGTCCGCGCCGGTCTGCTCCACCAGACGCTGCGCCGCGGTCTGGTCGTCGGAATTGTGCACGGCGTCGTTGGCATCCACGATCGTGAAGTTCGAGGCGTCGGGCACCCGGTCGTCGCGATCCTCCACCACCACGCGGGCCAACAGGTCGTCCGGATCGACCTTCAGCGAGTCGAACTGCGCCATCGGGGTCGGCTGGAACGCGTCGAGCGCGGGCAGTTGCGCGTCGAGCGTCTTGTCGATCCACTTCACCAGGTCGCTGCTGTCGGCTGTCGGTCGCTGGACGAACAGCGAGACCACGAATTCGCGATGGGCGATGAACGCGCCGGCATTGGCGATGCCGGGCCGCCAGTGGATGTAGGCGTCGGGATGTTCGGTAGAGCCCAGGCGCTGATTGTCGGGGGAGACGCCGATGTCGGCGTCCTCGAGTTCACGGGCCGCCAGCTTGGCGACCGCCTCGTCGGGGAAGCGCAGCACCACATTGGTGACCGCGGTGGTGTCGGGTGCGGGCCTGGTCTGGCCGGGTGGATCGGCTTCGTCGGCGCCCGCGGCCGCGAATCCGGTGAGGAACCGGCGGGTGTCGAGCACGGGCTTGGACACCTGCGCCAGGAAGGCCAACGCCTCTTCGCTGTCGGCGAGCACCTTCGAGCCGCGCCCGTACTTCAGCGAGGGGTCGATCTGCACGGTCGGCACGACGGCCTCGGACATGCGCATGCCCTCCAACAATGCGCCGCGGCCGCCGGATTCCTGCTCGTAGCGGTGCTTGGTGACCTGATAGGGGCCGACCTCGAGAGTCCTGACGTCCGGCTCGGCGGGTAGCGCGGTGCCGGAGACCGCGCTGCACCCGGCCAGAGCTGCCACCGTCGCCACCGCGATCAGCGCTGTCGCGACCCCTGAAGTACGTGCCATGACGTGCCCCTCGTTCCTCCCGTTCCTGCAGAAGAAACTACCGGAATCAGGCCCTCCACAGCGATGGATGATTCCCGGGATTGCGGCGTCGGTCTCGGTCGTGCAATACCCTGGACCACATGGCGACGACCCGTGATCACCCGGCAGGCGGAGACCGATAGCGGTGCAGGATCGTCAGGTCGAGATCGTCGCCGGTGATCACGCGGTGGCCCGGGTCTGCGGCGCGGTGCTCGTGGTCGCTCACCGCGGTCGGGGACCGGTCGGTCCCGAGTCGCCCGCGGCGGTGGCTCTGAACGCGCTCGGTGATCTGGTCCGCGACGCCCAGCGGTTCCAGCCGTCCGGCCCCGGGCCGCTGGTCGCCAGGGAGGCCACCCGCTGGCTGATGAAGCACGCCGAACGGATAAGCCCCGGCGTTCCCATCGATTTCGGCATCCTCTCGCCCGCCGAACAGGGCGGGCTCGCGGTGTTCCTGCACGGTGGTGTCACTGCCGTGCTCGCCGATGCGGGCGCGGTCGAACGATTGCGCGGCAGCGACGCGGCGTTCACCGTCGATCGGGTCGTCACGGTGCCCGCTCGCGCGGCGGGCCTGTTTGTCGACGACGTGGGCGGCCGGGTGCCCGAATTGCCCGCGACACCGGGGATCGGCCGGTTGGTCGACGGTGTGGCGCAGGCATGCGGCGCGATTCTGTGGACCGGCGGTGGCTGGTCGGCGGCCGGCACCGGATCGCGACGAGAGATCGCCGACGCGCCGCCGGTGCCGACCGCGCGCATCGAACAGGAGCCGCGAGCTCAGGCGCCCACCGAACGCGACATCGCGCCCTCCGCCACACGCGAAGCGTCGGCCGTCTCAGCACGCGAAGCGTCGGCTGTTTCAGCACGCGAAGCGTCGGCTGTTTCAGCACGCGAAGCGTCGGCTGTCTCGGCGCGCGAGGCACCGGCGGTCTCCGCCGTCGACTCCGGTGACACCGCTACCCGGACCGCCGCACCGACGTCGATGATGGATTCCGTCGACGAACAGACCGCCGCGCGGCCGCGCATGGGCATGGGCACCAATCCCGCGCCCCGGCCGGACCCCGAGCTGCAGCGCAGGCTGGAAGCCACCGCGAAGGCGACCGCGCTGACGGTCAAGGTGCTCGGATTCAAGTGTGCGCGTGCCCATCCCAGCGATCCGCGGTCGGCCTTCTGCACGGTGTGCGGCATGCCGGTCGACCAGACGCAGGCGCTCATCGAGGTGGTGCGTCCGCCGCTGGGCATGCTCGTCCTCGACGACGGCATGACCTACATGCTGGCGGCCGACGCCGTGCTCGGCCGTGACCCGGAACATTCCGAGGCCGCGCAGCAGGGCCTGGTGCCGTTGAAGATCGACGACGCCTCCGGTGGCATGTCCCGTGCGCACGCCGAGATCCGTTTGGTGAATTGGGATGTGACGGTGGTGGACCGCGGCTCCACCAACGGCACCAGGACCCGGCTGCCCGGCTACCGCGATTGGGTCCGGCTCAATCCGTATCAGCCGATGACGCTGATCCCCGGCTCGGAGGTCATGCTCGGCAATCGGGTACTGCGCCTGGAACCGGTCGCTCCGCCGCCGTTCGGCGGCTGAATTCGGCAACCGGGAGTGCGGTCACCCGATCAGGAATAGCGCGACATGCAGGTGTTCTCGCCATAGAGCACCCCTGCGCGGAAGGCGTCCACTCGCGCGAAGCCGCTGGGCACCGTCTTGCCCTGCACGTCGCTGGCCGCCAGACCGTCGGTGAGCAGGCCGGAGACCGCCTCGTCCAGGTCACCTGCGGCCAGCGAGATGTTGCCCTCGGAGCGTTGCCTGTCGGGGTCGGCCAGTTCGCCGGTCACCACTCCGGCCAGGCAGGCCGCGCGCAGGCCGGTCTTGGCGCCGCTGAGCGACTGGCCGTGACTGTTCTGCACAGCCAGGGTGTAGCGGGCGATGAAGACGACGTAGCCGTTGTAATCCCCGGACACCTTCATCGGCAGCGGGTCGTCGGGATCGCTGTCGTCGGTGCCTCGTTCGGCGAGCAGCGGGATGTCGGTGGCGATGGTGTTGTCGGCCGGGCAGTAGGACACCGGCGCGGTGGTGACCCCGTCGGCGCAATCGATGGCGGCACCGGAGTAGTCGTAGGTGGGGCTGTCGTCCAGCGGCAGGATGGCGGCGAGTGCCTTGCTCAGCTCGATCAGGCTGTCCTTGTCGATCGGGTATTCGCCGTCGTGACCGCCCAGTGTCTGAGGCAGGTTGCCGCGGCGCTGGTTGATCTCGTCGATGTCGATGCTCTTGCAGGCCACCGGGCCGTCGGTGAAGCCGATCTGCACCGCGGTGACCCGCTCGAACGCCGAGCCGTGCACGCTGGCGGGGTCGTCGGGGTCGGTGTCGCGGATGGCGACCGTCGCGGCCAGCACCGAGTTCAGCCCGTCGGAGGTGTTGATGGTGAAGTGCGCCGACTTGCCTTCGGCGACATGACGGATGAACGCGCCCGCGAAGCAGTCGGCCTGCTGCTCCTTCACGATGACCGGATCCTTGGTGGCCACGATGCCGGACTGGTCCTGGATGGCGTGGCCGTACTCGTGGGCGAGCACCATGACCACGGCCATCTGACCGAAGGTCTCGGCCATGGTGGGCAGCAGCACCGAGCGATCCCAGCCGATCGACTTGTCCAACCGGCAGTAGGCCGCGTTCACCAGGCGGTAGGTCGACTCCTTGCAGAACTCCGGACCCTGCGAGCGCTGCTTGGCGCTCCACGAGATCAGCCGCTCGACCGGCTCGAATTCGCCCCCGAACGCCTTGCCGTACTCCACCCGCCAGTAGGTCTGGATGTCCTCGACGGCATTGAGCGCCAAGGTGTCGATCTCGCCGCCGTCGCCGTTGGTCGCGGTGAGGGTGGTGTCGGCGACGCCCTCGCGCGGTCCGCTCGGACCGCTGGTGGTCGGCAGGCCCGCCACTTTGAAAGGGTCGTCGTAGACCGAGACCGCTCGGCCGTCGACGTATCTGGTGCACCCGGCGAGCAGGGTGAGCGCGCACAGGACGACGGCGAGAACGCTCGTCGCTCGGAGTGTGGCCAAGGCTCCCCCTCGTCGGCCTGTTCAGCGGTTCGGATCAGGGGCCGGATCAGGGTGGGACGAGCTTCCGGGGCACTCCCGATGTCCGGTCGATGGCATAGTATCCGCTGCATGTCTTTACCGGGGGCGCAGACCATCACCGTGCGCCATGATGGAACGGAACGGACCTTCGATTCGAACCAGCCGATCACCCTGGGGCGTGCCCCGGAAGTGACGCTGTTCGTCGACAGTCCGTTGGTGTCGCGGGTGCACGCGACATTGACCTGGCAGGGGAGCGGCTGGGTCCTTACCGACAACGGAAGCACGAACGGCGTTTTCGTCGACGCCCGTCGCCTGAGTCAGCCGGTCACGATCGACCGGCCGACGCAGGTTCGGCTGGGTGACGCGATCAGCGGGCCGTTGCTGCACCTGCTTCCCAGCGCACCGGCACCGCGGCCGCAGCCGCCGTCCGTGCCGATGCCGCACCAGGGCAGATCGGCGCCACCGCCGCAACGGCCGAGTTATCAACGCCCGCCCACTCCGCCGTTCCAGCAGCAGCCGGGCCCCGGCTCGGGTCCGCAGCCGGTCGCCGGACAGTATCCGGGCGCGCGTCCGCAGGTTCCGGCCCAGCACGCGCCGCAGCAGGCGCAGCACGCTCCGCCCTCTCTTCAACAGGCGCAGCAGGCCCAGCAGCAGCAGCCCAACGTCAATATGACCACCAAGGCCGATACCTCGGCACTGCCGCCGCTGCGGGCGCGCAACTCCACCGCGGCGATCGCGCGAGCCGACCGGCTCCCGCCCGGCGGGCTCGCCATCGGGCGTACCACCGACAACCAGATCGTCGTCAACGATCCGCTGGCCTCGCGCAAGCACGCGCGCCTCGTCGCGGGCCCCGAGGGCCTCACCATCGAAGATCTCGGCTCCGCCAACGGCACCTTCGTCAACGGCACCCGCCAGCAGCGCTCGGTGCTGCGCGAGGGCGATGTCATCACCATCGGCAACATCGACTTCGCCGTCCAGCAGGGCACGCTGGTGCTGCGGCAGAAGCCGGTCACCGAGCAGGGCCTGCACGTGCACGGCGTCGGGTTCACCGTCGAGAACAACAAGCAGCTGCTCGTCGACGTGAACATGCAGGCGGGCCGCGGCACGCTGACAGCCCTGATCGGCCCGTCGGGTGCGGGCAAATCGACGCTGTCGAAACTGGTCGCGGGCAACACCCAGCCCTCGGGTGGCGTGGTCACCTTCGAGGGGCGCAACCTGCACGCCGAGTACGAGGCCCTGCGTTCGCGTATCGGCATGGTCCCGCAGGACGACGTGCTGCACCGGCAGCTGACCGTGCGTCAGGCGCTCGGTTACGCGGCCGAGCTGCGGCTGCCGCCGGACACCACCAAGGCCGACCGTCAGCAGGTCATCGACGGTGTGCTGAAAGAACTCTCGCTCACCGAGCACGCCGACACCCGGGTCGACAAGCTCTCCGGCGGTCAGCGCAAGCGCGCCTCGGTCGCGCTGGAACTGCTGACCGGCCCCTCGCTGTTGATCCTCGACGAGCCGACCTCCGGCCTCGACCCCGCGCTGGACCGTCAGGTCATGGTGATGCTGCGTGAGCTCGCCGACGCGGGCCGCGTCGTCATCGTGGTCACCCACTCGGTCGCCTGCCTGGACATGTGCGATCAGGTGCTGCTGCTCGCGCCCGGCGGCAAGACGGCTTTCTGCGGCCATCCCGCCGGCGTGGGCGCGGCCATGGGCACCAGCGACTGGGCCGAGATCTTCGCCGAGGTGGCCGCCAACCCCGACCAGGCGTTCGCGGCCTACCGTTCGCGGCAGGCCTTCGCGCCACCTCCGCCTCCGCCACCGCGCTACGGGCCGGCGGGCTCACCTCCCCAGACCAGTTCGGTCAAGCAGTTCTCGACGCTGGTGCGCAGGCAGTTGCGGCTCATCGCCTCCGACCGGGTGTACTCGCTGACGCTACTGCTGTTGCCGGTCGTGGTCGGTGCGGTCACCCTGACCGCACCGGGCAAGAACGGCTTCCAGCCGCCGCCGCTGGTGCAGACCTCGGAGGGCATCGGTCCGGCGATCAGTTCCGAGGCGCAGACACTGCTGTCGTTCCTGGTGATCGGCGCCTGCTTCATGGGCATCTCGTTGAGCGTGCGCGACCTGGTCGGCGAGCGGACCATCTTCGTGCGCGAGCGCGCGGTGGGATTGTCGCCCTCGTCGTATCTGATGGCCAAGATCCTGGTGTTCAGCCTGGCCGCGGTCTATCAGGTCGCGGTGATGCTCGCGATCGTGCTGGTCGGCAAGAACGGGCCGCGCGAGGGGGTGGTCATCCCGCCGGGCGCGGTCGAATTGTTCCTCGACATCACCTTGCTCGCGGTGTCCAGCGTGGTGCTCGGCCTGCTGATCTCCTCGCTGGTGAAATCCAACGAGCAGATGATGGCGGTGCTCATCCTGGCGATCATCGTGCAGCTGGTGATGATGGGCAGCTTCATCCCGGTGGCCGGACGCCCCGGCCTCGAGCAGCTGTCGTGGCTGTTCCCGGCGCGATGGGGTTTCGCGTCCGGGGCCTCGACGGTCGATCTGACGACGTTGTTCGTCAAAGCCGAGCCGGACACGCTGTGGCAGCACACCGTGCAGTGGTGGGCGATCGATATCGCGGCACTGGTCGTCATCACAGTGGTGCTCGCGGTGATCGTCCGGCGCAACCTCCGGCTGAAGAGGACGGCCGGATGAGCACTGTGCCGAACGGGCTCGGCGCGCCGTGGGCGGGCATCCCGCGCGCGCCGCGCACGCACCGTGCACACTTGAGCCTGTGACAGTGCGAGTAGGGGCAGTACATCTCGGCTGGGATGTGGTGTCCGTGGCGGCGGGCGGGGGCGGCACCCCGATCCGTCCGGTGAAGGTGGAGGGCACCTATACGCCACCCGCGTACCTGCTGGCCGACGCGTCGGGCAGGTTGCACACCGCCGGAGCCGAGCGGACCAGACCGGATCTGGGAATGGCCATCTCCGATGTGCGCGACATCCTCGGCTATCCGCAGATCGTGGTCGCGGGAGCGACCTGGCCCGCGGAGTTGGTATTCCACGCCAGGATGTACAACCCGCTGGCGGCCATCGGCGCCTTCCTGCGCGGCAAGCCCGAGGTGATCGCGTTACCTTTCCCGGACGGCTGGCCCGACGAGAAGATCGAGCTCTACGCCGACCTCGTCGAAAAGCTCGACGTCGTGGTGGAGCCGCTGCCGGAGAGCGTCGCGCTGTCGGGGTACGTGCGCGCCCTGGGGCTGGTCCGGCCGCCGGACGCCCGCGATCCACGCGGCATCGGCGCCACCGGGGTGTACTGCGACGGGCGGACCATGCTGGTGGTCGCGGTGCACGGCGACGACGAGCAGCCCACCGAATCGATCGAGGTGCCGGTCACCGCCGACGCCATGCGCGATGCCCGCTCTGCCGACAATGTGGTGATCGAGGTGATGGCCGCGGCCCGCTCGATCGGCGCGGACACCTCGACAGTGCTGCTCAGCGGCAATGCCTGCTTCAACGAGGCGCTGCGGCTGGCCTTCCAGAACCATCTGGGTCATCGGTTGCACGTCGCCGCGCATCCGATGCACGCGCTGGTGCTCGGCGCCACGCATCTATTGGTGACCGAGAGCGAGGACGTCGAATCGTCCGGCGCGACGCCCGGCCCGCAGTACCCGGCCGCGCCGCCCCGTCCGTCGCAGGCGCCCGGCACGCAGGCGATGACCTACGGACCGGGGTACCCGTCGGCGCCCGCGCCGAGCGAGGCCCCCACCACCCGGGTCACCCGTGCGGAGCCCCCGCGCGGCGAGGACGGCGGCCAGGACCGGGGCAGGCTCTTCCCGACGCTGAAGGACAATCTGTTCGGGGTGCCCGCCGTGCTCGGCGTGATGGCGCTGGCGGTGGTTGCCGCGCCCGGACAGCTGGGACCGGCGGCGGGGGCCGGGCCGGTGGCGCAGAGCGTCACGCAGGCGCAGCACTCCTGCGTGGACACCCCGCGGGCCGAGCGTGACCGGTCGCGGCAGGGCATCGCCACCGTGCGTGGCTCGGACACCGTGCCCGACTGCCGTCGTCCGAATATGGACACGCTGCGCTATGTGGTTCCGGGTCCGCCGGGCGCGACCGATCCCGGTCCACCGGTCCGGATCTAGCCTCCGGTTCGGAGCGGAGCGCGGGCGATTCTCCTCCGGCGATACCCGCCTGGTATCGTGGCTCGCTGGCGTGTGGGCCATATCGGGGCCCGGGTCTCCACCGGCCGCCGGGATCACCTCGACCACACGCTGGGCCGGCAACACCGACGACAGACAGGGATGCACTGTGCCTACGTACAGCCCCAAGGCGGGTGACGTGACCCGTCAGTGGCACGTCATCGACGCCACTGACGTAGTGCTCGGCCGTCTCGCCGTGCAGGCAGCGAATCTGCTGCGCGGCAAGAACAAGCCGACCTACGCCCCGCACGTCGATGGTGGCGATTTCGTCATCATCATCAACGCCGAGAAGGTTGCCATCAGCGGCAACAAGCGGCAGGACAAGCTCATCCACCACCACTCCGGACATCCGGGCGGCCTCAAGTCGCGCACTGTCGGTCAGGTGTTGGAGACCCGTCCCGAGCGTCTCGTGGAGAAGGCCGTCAAGGGCATGATCCCGAAGAACAAGCTGGGTAACGCCATCGCGGGCAAGCTGAAGGTCTACGCAGGCCCGAACCATCCGCATGCGGCTCAGCAGCCCGTTCCGTTCGAGATCAAGCAGGTGGCCCAGTGACCGCTCCCGAGGAATTCAACGACGACTTCGTGGCCGAGGACGCGGCCGCCGAGGACGTGGACGCGGCCGTCGAGGTCGTGGACGAGGACTACGGCTACGAGGCCGAAGGCGAGTCCGAGAGCTACGCCGCGCCGGTCGTCATCGACCGCCCGGTGCAGACCGTCGGCCGCCGCAAGGAAGCCGTCGTGCGCGTTCGCCTGGTGCCCGGCTCCGGCAACTTCGTGCTCAACGGCCGCACCATCGAGGACTACTTCCCGAACAAGGTGCACCAGCAGCTGGTCAAGTCGCCGCTGGTGACCGTCGAGCGGACCGAGTCCTTCGACATCTACGCCCGCCTCGTCGGCGGCGGCCCCTCGGGTCAGGCAGGCGCTCTGCGTCTGGCCATCGCGCGTGCCCTCATCGAGGTCACCCCGGACGACCGTCCGGCCCTCAAGCGCGCCGGCTTCCTGACTCGTGACCCGCGCGCCACCGAGCGTAAGAAGTACGGTCTGAAGAAGGCCCGTAAGGCGCCTCAGTACTCGAAGCGCTGATCTCCAGGTCCGCGGACCCGTGTCCGGTACCCCTTGTGGTACCGGACATCGGCACGGTCGCGGACCGACAGCAGTCCGAGAGCAGGCTGCCAGCATCGCTGGTCGCCTGCTCTCGTGCTGTATCGACATATGTTCACCGCGATAGGGGCTAGGTATGGGACGATTGTTCGGCACCGACGGCGTGCGCGGGCTGGCCAACGAATCGCTGAGTCCGGAGCTGGCGCTCCGTGTCTCGGGCGCGGCCGCGCAGGTGCTCGGACGCGGCAGGACGCGCGCGCTGGCGCTGGTCGGCCGGGACCCGAGGGCTTCCGGGGAGATGCTGGAGGCCGCGGTCACCGCGGGGCTCACCGCCGCGGGAATGAACGTGTTGTCGGTGGGCGTGCTGCCTACGCCGGCCGTCGCCTACCTCACCGGCCTGTACGACGCGTGCCTCGGCGTGATGATCTCCGCCTCACACAATCCGATGCCCGACAACGGCATCAAGATCTTCGCCGCGGGCGGGCACAAGCTCGACGACGCCGCCGAGGATCGCATCGAGGCCCTCGTCGCCGCCGATGAGCCGTTCCGCCCGACCGGAGCCGGGATCGGCCGGGTGCTCAATGCCTCCGGTGCCCGCGACCACGGTGTGATCATTCCCGACCGGTACAGCGTCGAAGGCACCCACGAGCGCTACGTCGAACACCTGGTCGAGGCCACCGGGCAGGATCTGAGCGGGTTGACCGTGGTGGTGGACTGCGCCAACGGCGCGGCCGCCGAGGTCGGCCCCGCCGCCTACCGGGAGGCGGGCGCCACCGTCATCGCGATCAACGCCGAACCCGACGGCCTCAATATCAACGAGGGCTGCGGCTCCACCCATCTGGACCAGGTGCGCACCGCGGTCGTGGAGCACGGCGCCGACCTCGGGCTGGCCCACGACGGCGATGCCGACCGCTGCCTGGCGGTCGCCGCCGACGGTTCCGTGGTCGACGGGGACGCGATCCTGGCGGTGCTGGCCATCGCCATGAAGGAAGCCGGTCAGCTGGCCGAAGACACCCTGGTCGCGACGGTCATGAGCAATCTCGGCCTGCACATCGCGATGCGCGATGCCGGAATCACCTTGCGTACCACCGCCGTCGGCGACCGGTACGTCCTCGAGGACCTGCGCGCGGGCGGTTACACGCTCGGTGGGGAGCAGTCCGGACACGTCGTCCTACCGAAGTTCGGCACCACCGGTGACGGTGTGTTGACAGGGCTGAAACTGATGGCGCGGATGGCGCAGACCGGGCGTTCGCTGGCGGATCTCGCCGGTGTGCTGACCACCGTTCCGCAGATTCTGCTGAACGTGCCGGTGAGCGACAAGGCTGCCGTCGCGAAGGCACGGGAGGTGCGCGAGGCAGTGCTCGAGGCCGAGCGTGAACTCGGCGACTCCGGTCGGGTCCTGTTGCGGCCCAGCGGGACCGAGCAACTGGTCCGGGTGATGGTGGAGGCGACCGACCAGGTGAAGGCCGAGCGGTTGGCTGAGGATCTCGCCAAGCTGGTCGCCTCGATCTGACATCGCCGGCGACGGCTCCGGTTGGGTTTCCACGCCCGCTGATCTCCGCGACCGTCGAGTTGCCCACAATCGCGGAGTTGTCCACAGGCTCGGTGTTCGCGCTGGTCGGCCCGGCCGCGCCGGTTACCGGCCGGTGCATGCTTCGACGCATGAGACCGGGATTGGCGCGGGTGCGCGACTCACAGTTCGGCGTGTTCACCGGCTGGCAGGTGCTGTGCGAGTACAGCAGGGCCGAGATGCGCGAAATCATCGACCGAGGGGCCTGGGTGCAGGTCTTCCGCGGGGTCTACCGCGAGGCGTCGACCCCGCCGACGGCTCGGCTACGGGTGGAGGCGGCTCGATGGTGTCTCGGCGTTCCCGGGCTCGTGGCCGCCTACGGTACGGCGGCGCGATTGCACGGACTGCCGGTGTTCGACGACTCGGTGACCCATGTGCTCGGCGCCCGGCCGATGAGGTCGCCGCGGTTGATCGTGCACGCCGACGCCGCCGATGCGCGTGAGCTCGAACTGGTCCAGGGCACGACCGCCACCGGGCTGGTGCGCACGGTGGCGGACGCGGCGCGCACGCTGAGCAGGCCCGAGGCGCTCGCCGTGGTGGAAGCCGCGTTGGACAGGGGGATCTCGCCCGCGGCGCTGTTCGTGCAACTGGAAACACAGCGGGGTCGCCGAGGCAGGGTACAGGCGGACGAACTGGTGGAGATCGCGTCCGCTGCGAGGGTGCCGGCGCGCTCCGGCGAGCCGACCGGCACGGCCGGTCCCGCACCGACATCCGTGCGGCCGGCGCGGCCGGCGCGGCCGGACCGGGCTGCTCGCCGGCCTACGCGTTGTCTCGCCGGTGGTGACGGCGTCCGGAACCGGATTCCGGACGAGGCGGACCGGGTAGCCGGGGCTGCCCGATGACGCGGAGATCAGTCCTCGTGCAACCGGCCCTCGCGCAGGTGCCAGCGACGGGTGGCGCGGACCGAATCGAGCATGCGGCGGTCGTGGGTGACCAGCAGCAGTGTGCCGGTGAACGATTCGACGGCCTGCTCGAGTTGTTCGATGGCGGGCAGGTCGAGGTGGTTGGTCGGCTCGTCCAGCACCAGCAGGTTCACGCCTCTGGCCTGCAACAGTGCCAGCGCCGCGCGAGTGCGTTCGCCGGGGGAGAGGGTGTCGCACGGCCGCATCACATGCGGGCCGCGCAGTCCGAATTTGGCCAGCAGTGTGCGGATCTCGGCATCGGGCTGGTCCGGCATCTGCGCGCCGAATGTGTCGGCCAGGTGTTCGGCGCCACGGAACAGGCCACGCGCCTGGTCGACCTCGCCGATCTGCACGCCGGAACCGAGCGTGGCCGTGCCGCTGTCGGGGGTGATCCGCCCCAGCAGGAGTCCGAGCAGCGTGGATTTGCCCGCACCGTTGGCACCGGTGAGCACGATGCGATCGGCCCACTCGATCTGGGTGCTCACCGGTCCCAGCCGGAAATCCCCGCGCGTGACCACGGCGTCGGTGAGCGTGGTGACCACCGAGCCGCTGCGTGGGGCCGGGGCGATCTGCATCCGCAGCTCCCACTCCTTGCGCGGCTCCTCGACCACGTCCAGGCGTTCGATCCGGCGTTGGGTCTGGCGGGCTTTGGCGGCCTGCTTCTCGGTCGACTCGGCGCGCATCTTGCGACCGGCCTTGTCGGAGTCCGCCTTCGCCTTGCGTCGCGCGTTGCGGACACCGTGTTCGAGCCAGTTGCGCTGCATCTGCGCCCTGGCCTCCAGCCCGGCCTTGGTGTCGGCGAACTCGTCGTAGGCCTGTCTGGCGTGGCGCCGGGCGATCTCGCGTTCGGCGAGATACGCCTCGTATCCGCCGTCGTAGAGGCCGACCTGCTGCTGGGCCAGATCCAGCTCCACGATCCGGTTCACCGTACGGGCCAGGAACTCCCGGTCGTGACTGATCACCACCAGCGGCACCCGCACGCCGGTCACGAAATCCTCCAGGCGCGCCAGGCCGTCGAGGTCCAGATCGTTGGTCGGCTCGTCGAGCAGCAGAATGTCATAGCGCGACAACAAGACCGACGCGAGCCCGGCGCGGGCCGCCTGGCCACCCGAGAGTCCGGTCATCGGCGTCGCCAGTCCCTGGGCGAGCGAGTCGCTCAAGCCGAGTTCGGCAGCCACCTCCTCGGCTCGCGGCTCCAGATCCGCGCCGCCCAGCGCCAGCCAGCGCTCCAACGCGGGCGAGTAGTCGTCGTCGCCGCCCTCGGCCAGGCGCTCGGCCGCGGCGTCCATCGCCAGCTGCGCCGCGCTGACCCCGGTGCGCCTGCCGAGGAAGTCCAGTACCGACTCGCCCGGCACGCGCTCGGGCTCCTGCGCGAGGTAGCCGACGGTCGCGTCCGGCGGGCTGGTGGTGATGGCCCCGGTCGCGCTGTCGCGATCGGCGAGCATCCGCAGCAGCGTCGACTTGCCCGCGCCGTTGACCCCGACCAGACCGATCACGTCGCCCGGGGCGAGGGTCAGGTCGAGATCCTCGAACAGGATTCGTTCACCGTGTCCGGCGGACAGGCCGCGCGCGTGCAGAGTGGTACTCACCCGGCCCAGTCTGCCGTGTCCACGCACGTCGTCCCGCTTCGGTGTCCGTCGGCCGGTCGCCCCGGTCGTCGGGGTTCGCCCCTCAGTTCGTCGGAGCGGAAATCAGGGTCGATATGGGGTGGTCGACCGATGCGCGATCCGTCCCGCGCGACGACAGTGGAAGACATACCGATTCAGAGGGAAGGATCTTCCGATGACCGCACCCACACGCCGTCTCACCCGCTCCGACGATCGCTGGATCGCGGGTGTCTGCGGCGGCATCGCCGACTATTTCGGCTGGAGCGCGAACGCGGTGCGCCTGGTGTTCGTGCTGTCCTGCCTGTTGCCCGGCCCTCAGTTCCTGCTGTATCTCGTGCTGTGGCTGGTGATTCCCCGGCGCTGATCCCGGCCGATCTCCCGGCGGCGTTCGTCGCCGGGGCGAGGCTGACGTGCGGGCGCGGAGATGACAGGATGGAGGAATCCAGCGCCCGTCTCGCCGGCGCGTCATCGCAGGGGCCGATGTTCGAGGAGGAGCCATGGTCACATCCGGTGAATTCGGGGGTCTGGAACTGCCCGGAATCGACACTTCCACCGCCCTCGACGATCTCGGCGCCGTCGAACTCGGCAATCCCACCCAGGACATCGACGGCGACGGTCTGCTCGACACCGAGACCACGCACGGTCTCGACGCCATGCAGGTGTGGACCGACTTCGACCACGACGGCCTCGCCGACCACGTCACGGTGGTCGAGAACGACGGCGACTACGCCTCATGGGAGTTCCACCGTCACCCGGACGGCACCTCGGAATGGGTTCGTACCGACCAGGGCACACTGGGCGAATGAACCCGGTTCGGCACCGTCAGTGCCGACCCGGGATCGTTTCGAGCCACGAATGGTCGGAACCGTACCTCGGCCCGCTGCGTCGAAAGAAGTAGTCGAAGGTAGTAGAGCGGTCGCTCTCGTGCGTGAGCGGCCGGTCGCACGGAGGAAGAGGGGGCACTGGCCGATGAGCACCAATACACTCGGCGTGAGCACCGGCGAGCTCGGACGGCTGGCCAACGAACTGCGGTCGTCGGGGGAGGTGGTCGCCGGCCATGTCGCGAAACTCGACGACAACCTCTTCGGGGCGGAGCACGCCGGAGCCAAATACTCTGCCCAGGGTAAGGACATCAGGGCCGGGTTGGAGGCGCTGCGCAAGCGTATCGAGGACTGGTCCATCGCCACCGGCGCGACCGCCGATGTGATCGGCGCGGGGGCCGTCGAGTACTCGACGGTCGACAAGGAACGCTCGAAGCAGATGGACGATCAGTGATCACGGGGGTGGAACGGTGACCGCTTCGGGGCCTGCCGACCAGAGCATTACGGGATTGCTCGACTACGGTTCCAAAACGCTGGTGTACTTCGAGACCTTCGAGCCTCTGTACATGCGCGCATTCCCTGACATGGTGGCGGTTGCGAGCTATCAGGAACTGCATGCTCGATATTACGAGCAGAATGGAATGAACGAAGCCGCACTGGTCGACGCTTTCGAAGCGGTGTCGGCGGCAGCGAATACGATGGCCGATGAGCACGGCACTCAGCAGACGATTTCGCAGAATATCTCCCAGGCGTGGCAGGGCGCCGCCGCGTCGACTGCCTTGGAGAAGATCAACACTCAGCTCACCTTGGCCTCCGCCGATGCGGAGGTGGCGAAGAGTATCGCTTCTGCTCTGGAACTGGCGCCGGACGCGCTCCGGGCGGCTGTCAAACTCAAATCCGATGCTGTCGCCGGTATTCTGGACAACGGTGAGGCCAGAGTGGACGGCAAGTCGAAAGACGACGTCGAGGCGATCATCGCGGGGGCCGAAGGAGTCGGCTTGTCCAACATGTTCGGGGACGACACGTTGGTGAATAAAATCCGTCGCATATTTCCTGATATGGACGAGGGGATTGTCGACGGATTCAACGCTGCCACGAACAGTCTTCTGGGCGGTCTCGTGATAGGTGGGACACCGTACGCGAACCTGATCGAAAAGCGCTGCAAGGACTGGCTGGACAGCACTTTCAAGCGTGAATATGCGGAGAAGGCAGATCTGTTGGCCGACGCATGTGACGGTACAGACCGGGGAGTCACCGACGCCTATAAGGCCATTACCGATGCGATGGGCAAGTTGGAGACGGCTTCGTATCCGCGTCCGAAGGGGACGTCCACACAGAACAATCCGACGGGGGATGACCCGGGAAGCAGCAACCCGTCGAGCGACACGCCGGCCGGCGATACGCCGTCCTCGACGGATACGCCGACGACTCCAGCGAGTACACCTTCGAGCAACCCGACGAGCACTGATACCGACGATGATGACGATTCGACCGATCCGGCCGGCACCTCGAACCCGTTGAGCGGCTTGACGAATCTGAGTCAGATCGCCGGCCAGCTCAGCCCGCTGTTGTCCTCGCTGACCGAGAGCGTGCAGAGCGCGCTGACCTCACTGACCACCACGATCGACACCGAGATCGACAAAGCGTTGGAGAATCTGAAGAACCTCACGAGCGCCGAGGACGATCCGGCCGAGGAAACCGGCGAGGACAAGGACGGCGACGGCAAGCCCGACGAGGAGTCCACGCCGCTGGCCGAGTTCGATCTCGCGGGCAAAGAGGTGACCTTCGAGCAGGGGGAGGACGGGCTGAAGATGGTCGTCACGAGCCCTGACGGGACCACCACCGAATACCGCATGACGATCGATGAGAACGGTGTGCCGCTCATCTCCGCGGTCGAGGGGGAAACCGGCGAGCCCGCAGGCGAAGACCAGGGCGAGGAGGAGACACCCGCGGAGGGGACTCCGGCCTCCGAGGAGCAGCCCGCAGGGCAGGGTTCGGTGCCCTCGGCTCCGGCGCCGATCGAGCAGGAGGAGGACGGCGAGTACACACCGCAACCCATTCCGGCACCCGAGTTCACCGAGGACGAGACCGAACCCGAGGCGCCAGTACCCGCACCCGCCGAGCCGTTGTCGGATCAGCCGCCGGTCGGCGACACCGGCGCATTGCTGGCCGAGGCAGGCCCGCTGTGATGAGGGTGCGCCGAGCCCACGGTGACGAAAACGCGCGCGGTGGCGATGACGCGCGCGGTGACAGAGGTGCCTGGGGAGTGACGCGGCGGCCACGCCGGAACGACCGCGGCCGGTGAAGGAGGACGACGATGGTGGACTACGGCGCCGAGATGGAGCGCATCATCGATCAGTGCAGGCGTGACGCGGCGGCGATCGAGAACGATCTGGCCGAGATCAACCGCCGGACCGCCGAGACGAGCGCGATACTGACCGAGCGTTCGCGCGCGGCGATGCGGGAGTTCTGGGAGGAGCACGGCGAGGTGATCGCCGCAGCGCAGGCCGAGGCGGAGGAGCAGGAGCGCAGAGAGGTCGAGGAACGGGCCGAGCGGGAACGCCAAGCGGCCGAGCTACGCGAATACCGCGAGGCGATGGCGCGGTCGGCGGCGGCGCGGCGCTCCGGCGATGTGGTGGTGCCGATCGACGACGAGGACCCGGAGGGCGAGTACTACCGGCGGGAGAGCTGGCTCGTCTGATGTCTGGCGTGACATGACCTCCGTCGGAGCGAGACGAAGCCCGGGCGGGATAGGCCGCCGTCGTTCGAGCGAGGGCGCCGCGTTCGACGGACGTCGGAATTCGGGTGTTCGGGCACCGGCGGAGCCGACGTCAGCGGACCAGCTGGCGCAAGGTGCCCAGGGACAAGGCGGGCTTGGCCTCTTTCTCCTCGACGGGAGCGTGCGGGTCGATGACGGTGGTCCGGGGGATGTCGGCCGCCGGATCGGCGAAGGGGGCGTATTTCTTGTCGCCGGTCAGGGTGTGCAGCAGGTAGCCGGTGAGCAGCGCCCGGGTGGTGCGGTGGGTCTTGGGCTCGTGCTTGCCCATACCGAGGGCGGACAGCGCGCGGCGGCCCTCGACGAGGCCGTTGTGGGTGGCGCCGTCGAGGCGGCGCAGGATCAGCGGGCCCGACCAGGCGGTGGCCAGAGGCAGGGCGTTGGAATTGACGCCCGCGATGTCGATGCCGGCCAGCAGCAGGGCTGGGGTTCGAATCCTGCCCGCCAGGGATTCCGCGGCGGGCGCGGTGGGAGCGGGGAAGAGCGGGACGACCGCGGCGACGTCGCGCTGGGCGGCGGCGAGCACGGCGGCGCCCGCGCCCATGCCGTGACCGGCCAGCGCGAGCTTGTCCGGGTGGACGGTGACCGTGCCGTCACCGAGGCGGACGCCGGTGCAGATGTCGAGAGTGGTGAGCAGGTCGGTGGCCAGGCCCAGGTGTGACGGGATCGGGCCGCGCTCGGTGTCGGGGGCGGCGGTCACGATGCCCCAGGAAGCGAGGTGCTCGAGGAGCTCGCGATAGCGGACGGCGCCGGTCAGCCAGCTGTGACCGAAGGCGACGGCGGGTAGCCCGCGCCCGCTCTCCGGGGTGTAGACCACACCCGGCTGGCCCGCGATTCCCAGGTTGCCGCGCAGCACGCGATGCGGGCCACGACGGGTCAGGGCGCTCAGAAGCTCTTTCACAGACACCGACACGACGTGAACGTTATCCGATAAGTACTCTGGGGAGCCATGTGCGGAATCGTTGGCTACGTCGGGTACCGGGACGCGCTCGGCGTCGTCGTTGACGCGTTGCGCCACATGGAGTACCGCGGATACGACTCCGCGGGCGTCGCGATCCTGGACGGCGCGGGCTCGCTGGCGGTCGAACGCAAAGCGGGCCGTTTGGCGAACCTGGAGGCCGAACTCGCCGAGTCCGGGCCGGGCGTGTTCGCGGGCAGCACCGGTATGGGGCACACCCGCTGGGCCACCCACGGCGCACCGACCGACCGCAACGCGCACCCGCACCAGGCCGCCGACGGCAAGGTCGCGGTGGTGCACAACGGCATCATCGAGAACTTCGCCCCGCTGCGCCGCGAACTCGAGGTCGCGGGGGTCGAACTGCTCAGCGATACCGACACCGAGGTCGCGGTCCACCTCGTCGCGCGGGCCTATGCCGAAGGCCCGACAGCGGGCGACTTCACCGCCAGCGCGCTGGCCGTACTGCGTCGGCTCGAAGGCGCGTTCACGCTGGTCTTCGCGCACGCCGACCACCCGGACATGATCGTCGCGGCGCGTCGCAACACCCCGCTCGTGGTGGGTGTCGGCCAGGGCGAGATGTTCATCGCCTCCGACGTCACCGCGTTCATCGAGCACACCCGGGAAGCGGTCGAGCTCGGCCAGGACCAGGCCGTGGTGATCACCGCCGACGGCTACACCGTCACCGACTTCGCCGGGCGTGCCGACGGTGTGCGGACCCGGCCGTACACGATCGACTGGGATATCGCCGCCGCGGAGAAGGGCGGCCACGACTACTTCATGCTCAAGGAGATCGAGGAGCAGCCCACCGCGGTCGCCGACACGCTGATCGGACATTTCACCACCGACGAGTCGGGCGGGCGCATCGTGCTCGACGAGCAGCGGCTGGCCGATCAGGAACTGCGCGAATTCGACAAGGTGTTCGTGGTGGCCTGCGGCAGCTCCTACCACGCGGGCCTGCTGGCGAAGTACGCGATCGAGCACTGGACCCGCCTTCCCGTCGAGGTCGAGCTCGCCAGCGAGTTCCGCTACCGGGACCCGGTGCTGGACCGTTCCACCCTGGTCGTTGCCATCTCGCAGTCCGGCGAGACCGCCGACACGTTGGAGGCGGTGCGCCACGCCAAGGAGCAGAAGGCCAGGGTGCTGGCGATCTGCAACACCAACGGCGCGCAGATCCCGCGCGAATCCGACGCGGTGCTCTACACCCGCACCGGTCCGGAGATCGGCGTGGCCTCCACCAAGGCATTCCTCGCGCAGGTCGCGGCCAACTACCTGGTCGGTCTGGCGCTGGCGCAGGCACGGGGCACCAAGTACCCCGACGAGGTCGCCCGTGAGTTCCAGGAACTCGAGGCGATGCCGAAGCTGGTGGCCAGGGTGCTCGAGACCGCCCCGCAGGTGCGCGCGATCGCCCGTGAACTCGCGCAGGTGCCGACCGTGCTGTTCCTCGGTCGCCACGTCGGTTACCCGGTGGCGTTGGAAGGCGCGCTGAAGCTCAAGGAACTGGCCTACATGCACGCCGAGGGCTTCGCCGCGGGCGAACTCAAGCACGGCCCGATCGCGCTGATCGAGGACGGGCTGCCGGTGATCGTGGTGATGCCTTCGCCGAAGGGCCGGGCGGTGCTGCATTCCAAGCTGCTCAGCAATATTCGCGAGATCCAGGCCCGTGGCGCGCGCACCATCGTGATCGCCGAGGAGGGCGACGACACGGTGCGTCCGTTCGCCGACGACCTCATCGAGATTCCGTCCGCGCCGACACTGTTCCAGCCGCTGCTCTCGACGGTGCCGCTGCAGATCTTCGCGGCCGAGATCGCGCAGGCGCGCGGCTACGACGTCGACAAGCCGCGCAACCTGGCGAAGTCCGTCACCGTCGAGTGACCGGGCCGCTCGCAAGCGCCGGATCTCGAGAGCAGCGAGTCGCGCGAGAAACCGTGCTCGCCGCCACGTTCGGTGCCCGCACTTCGGCACATCCCGGCCCTCGAACGAGTTCGCGGCAGGTCCGGGCAATCCTGCCGCGTGAATCGGGCACCGGCCTCGAGCGAAGCGATCGGGCGATTATTCGACCGTGACCGTTCCGCGCATGTCCGGGTGCAGACTGCACAGGTAGCGGTACTCGCCGGGAACGGTGAAGGTGTAGCTCCACTCGCCGGTGGTGAGGATGGGGCTGTTGATGCCCATCGCCTTGTCGCCGATGCCCTGGACCGAATGCGGCACGCTGTCGGCGAATGTCCAGGTCACGGTGTCGCCGACACGCACGGTGACGTTCCCCGGGGAGAACGCCATGTCGTCGACGTTCACGGTGACCGCCGCGGCGGCCGCGGGTGCGGACGGTTCGGCCCGGCCGCCCGTGGGGCCGGGGACGGAGGTCGCGGTGGTGGCCGGTGCGGGGTCGGTGTCATCGGAACCGCAGCCGGCGAGAATGGTCGAGGCGGTCAGGGCGAGCGCGGCGATCGCACGCGCGCGGCTGGAACGGTGCAGGATCGGCATGATGGACGAGCGTAGTGGGCGGCCGGGTAAGGTCCGGACGCACGGGCCGTGCGGGGGCGGCGGCGCGTCGGTGTACGGTCCGGCCGATCGTGGGAGGCGAGCGTAGATGTCCGTTCAGTCAGGTCCTTACCGCTTCCCCGCACGCGGCTACTTCGGTGTGGCCGAAGTCCGTGCCGCCGAAGCGGAACTGTTCACGCGGGCGCCCGAGGGGGTGCCGATGCAGCGGGCGGCGCACGGGCTGGCCCGGGTGGTGGCCGCCGAACTGCGGGAGCGTACCGGCGGGGTGGCCGGGCGGTCGGTGACCTTGATCGTCGGCGCGGGCGACAACGGTGGTGACGCGCTGTGGGCGGGGGCGAAACTGCGGGCACGTGGGGTCCGTGTGCGCGCGATCCTGCTCGAGCCCGAGCGAGCGCATGCGGCGGGGCTCGCCGCGTTGCGCCGGGCGGGTGGCCGGGTGGGCAGCGAGCTGGGGCACCCGGACCTGGTCGTCGACGGCATCGTCGGCATCGGAGGGAAAGGGGCGCTGCGCCCCGCGGCCGCGGAAGTGATCGCGCGGGTGGACGCGCCGATCGTGGCGGTCGACCTGCCCAGCGGCGTGGACCCGGACACGGGCGCGATCGCCGGGCCCGCGGTGCGCGCGGCGGTGACGGTGACCTTCGGCGCCTACAAGCCGGTGCACGCGCTGGCCGCGCCCTGGTGCGGCCGAATCGAATCGGTGGACATCGGATTACGCCTGCCACCGGCGCGGCTGGCGGCGCTCTCGCCCGCGGAGGTCGGTGCGCGGTGGCCGGTGCCCGCCGCCACCGACGACAAATACACCCAGGGCGTCACCGGAATCTGCGCGGGCAGCGCGACCTATCCCGGTGCGGCGGTGCTCTCGGTGGGCGGCGCGGTCGCGGCCACCTCCGGGATGGTGCGCTATGCCGGAAGCGCCTCGGCGCAGGTGCTCGCGCGCTTCCCCGAGACGATCGCCACCGGGGACATCGCTACGACCGGCCGGGTGCAGTCCTGGGTGTTCGGCCCCGGCGCGGGCGTCGACGCGGCCGCGCGTCGACGGCTCGTCGAGATCCTCGCCACCGAGGTGCCGGTCGTGATCGACGCCGACGGCCTGAGCCTGCTCGCGCGCGAACCCGAACTGCTGCGCGGTCGCACCGCGCCGACCGTATTGACCCCGCACGCAGGGGAATTCGCCCGGCTGACCGGACACGAACCCGGCCCCGACCGCGTCGCCGCGGTCCGAGACCTCGCCGAGCGCTGGGGAGTCACCGTGCTGCTCAAGGGCCGTGCCACCTTGGTGGCCCACCCCGGACAGCGTGTGCTGGTCAACGAGGCGGGGGGATCCTGGGCAGCGACGGCGGGCGCGGGCGACGTGCTCTCCGGCATCATCGGCGCGCTGCTGTCCGCCGGTCACGATCCTGCCGAAGCCGCCGCGTCGGCCGCGCGGGCCCACGCCCTCGCCGCGGCCCTGGCCGCTCATGATCACGGCCCGGCCGGTGCGCCCATCTCCGCCTCTCCACTGCTGGCCCACGTGCCCGCCGCGATCGCGAATCTGCGTGCGCTCGCCGAAGCCGCGTCCTCGTGCCCCGAGTGACCCTCGCTCGACCGGCGCGGATCGGATCGATCAGGCCCGCAACGAGAATCGCATGTGGTCCGCTGCGGGAACATCCCTGTGACCTGCCTGTTCGCGATACGACGAGACGGGGTGCCCATAACTTTCGGGGCAATGAGTGGCAGGATCGGGGGTTGTGAGTGCCCAGGTGGAAACTGTCGTCGATCTCGACGCGATCGCCCATAACGTCCGCGTTCTGCGCGACCATGCCGGTGCCGCGGCACTGATGGTCGTGGTGAAGGCGGACGCCTACAACCACGGCGCGGTGGAGGTGGCGCGCACGGCGCTGGCCGCGGGGGCACGCGAATTGGGTGTGACGACGATTCCGGAGGCGCTGCGGTTGCGCAACGCGGGTATCACCGCGCCGATCCTGTCCTGGCTGCACACCGAGGACACCGACTACGCCGCGGGAATCGCCGCCGACGTCGAGATCGGCGTGTCCAGCACCGCGCAGCTGCGGGCGGTCGCGGCGGCGGCCCGCACGGTGGGCCGAAGAGCCACGGTCACCCTCAAAGTCGACACCGGGCTCAATCGCAACGGCATCGCCGAAGCGGAACTGCCCGCGACACTGGCCGCGTTGAGCGAACTGGTCGAGGAAGAGGTGGTCCGGCTGCGCGGGATGTTCTCCCACCTCGCCCACGCCGACGAACCCAAGCACGCCTTCCTCGACGAACAGCGTGAGCGGTTCGTCGCGGCGATCGCCGGCGCCTCGGCGCGCGGTATGCGCCCGGAAGTGACCCATATCGCCAACTCGGCGGCGACCATGACGCGGCCGGATCTCCACTTCGACATGGTGCGTCCCGGCATCGCCGTCTACGGCTTGAGCCCGGTGCCCGAGCTCGGTGACCTCGGTCTGCGCCCGGCCATGACGTTCCAAGCCTCGGTCGCGCAGGTGAAGCGGGTCGGCGCGGGCGAGGGCGTGTCCTACGGGCACCAGTGGACCGCCCCGCACGACACCACCGTGGCGCTGGTGCCCGCCGGGTACGCCGACGGCGTGTTCCGGCTGCTGAGCGGACATTTCGACGTGTGGCTCGGCGGTGCTCGCCGTCCCAATGTGGGCCGGGTCTGCATGGATCAGTTCGTCGTCGATCTCGGGGAGAACCAGGCGGGGGTGAAAGAGGGCGACACCGCCGTGCTGTTCGGCGGGGGCGCGGGGGCGCCCAGTGCCCAGGAATGGGCGGACCGGCTCGGTACCATCCACTACGAAGTGGTCTGCGCGCCGCGTGGGCGGGTGAGCCGACGTCACATCGGAGCCGGTTCGTGAGGTGTGTCGGATCGCTTGCCGACCGGTCGGGTGCTGTGCTGGACTCGGAATCAGTCTGCTGAGGGGATGCATCCGATGAGGTCACGACGTTCCGTGGTCGGACGCGGAGGATTGGCCGCCGCCATCATGGTCGGCGCGCTCGCCGGGGCGCACGCACTGCGCCGGGCGAGTCAGTGGGCACTGCACTCGAAACTCCCCGACGACTATCGGGACGAGGACTTCACCCTGTTCGACAGCGATCCGGCCAGTTGGGTGCGGACCGCCGACGGCGTGCGGCTGGCGGTGCGCACCCACGGACGCGAGAATGCCGCGGCCACCGTGATATTCGTGCACGGCTTCTGCAACACCATGGATTCTTTCCACTTCCAGCGCCGTGACCTGCCGCAACGCTGGGGTCCGGACGTGCGGCTGGTCTTCTTCGACCAGCGCGGACACGGTCACTCCGGGGTGCCCGCCGCGGGCACCTGCACTGTCGGCCGGTTGGGCCGCGATCTGGGCGCGGTCATCGAGAAGGTCGCGCCGACCGGGCCGGTGGTGCTGGTGGGCCATTCGCTCGGCGGTATGACGGTGCTCGCCGCCGCCGCACGCTTCCCCGAACTGTTCGCCACCCGGATCAGCGCGGTCGCGTTGATCTCCACGACGGCGGCCGAGGTGACCTCGATGGGGGTGACCCAGCTGCTGCGCAATCCGGCGGTCGACGGCTTCCGGCTGTTCGCGCACCTCGCGCCCGCCCTCGTGCAGGCGGGGCGCACCACCGCGCGGCACGTGATCACCCCGCTGCTGCACGTCACCTCCTTCCACGGCCCGGTCAGCCCGGCGCTGTCCCGATTCACCACCCGTATGATCGACCGCACCTCGATCGACACGATCGTGAAGTTCCTCGATTCCATTCGCCTGCACGACGAATCCGCCGCGCTGCCCGCGCTGGCCACCACTCCCGTGTTGGTGCTCGGCGGCAGCAACGACTTGGTGATCCCGTTCGGCCACTCGCGCCTGCTGGCCGAGGCACTGCCGGACAGCGAGCTGGTTCGAGTCCGTGACGCCGCGCACATGCCGCACCTGCAACACCCCGACCAGGTGAACGACGCGCTCGACGACCTGCTGGTCCGCGCCGGGATCTTCGACGAGGACATGCGGCTGCGGCAGGGTAGCTGATCCGGCTCCGTGCCCGGCGGATGCCGTAGGCGGACTCGGGGACCGCCGAGGGCTGTGCGAAGGCCCCGGTACGCTCGACGCCGGTAGCGGCCCCGCAGCGGGCCGCCGGCATCGACGTCGAGAACCGGAACGGAGAGCAGCTGTGACGCAGCGGCACGAACGCAGCCTGCCGACCGTCGCCGATACCGAGGCGCTGGGCCGTGAACTGGCCGCCGGCCTGTCGGCGGGCGATCTGGTGGTACTCGACGGCCCGCTCGGCGCGGGCAAGACCGCACTCACCCGAGGCATCGCCGCGGGGCTCGGCGTACAGGGACGGGTCAGCTCGCCCACCTTCATCATCGCCCGGCTGCACCGCGCCGGTGAGCGCCCGGACGCCCCGCCGGTGCCGCTGGTGCACGTGGACGCCTACCGGCTCGGCGGCGACCTCGACGAGCTGGACGCGTTGGATCTGGACACCGAACTGCATCAGGCGGTCGTGGTCGTGGAGTGGGGCCGCGGCGTCGTCGAGCATCTCAGCGAACGGCATCTGCGGGTGGAACTGCGCAGGGAACCGGATTCGGAGGTGCGCACCGCGGTCTGGGAGTGGATCGGCTGACAGGTGGGCGGTGCCGAGGGCGCCCCCGGCTCGTCGGCCTTCGGCCACAGCCCGATGCTGCGCGAAGACGCGAGCTACCACCCGGTATCGTGGGGCAATCATGCTTGTACTCGCCGTCGACACCGCGACCCCCGCCGTCACCGCGGGACTGGTGGAACTGGGACAGGCCGCGGACGGTTCGGTCGACGCGGCCGGGTCACGCACACTGGCCTCGCGGATCACCGTCGACGCGCGCGCCCACGCCGAGGTACTCACCCCGCAGATCCTCCAATGTCTCGACGAGGCACAACGTTCCAGGACCGATATCGAGGCAGTCGTCGTCGGCGTCGGCCCCGGCCCGTTCACCGGGCTGCGGGTGGGCATGGCGACCGCGGCGGCGTTCGGTGACGCGCTCGGCCTGCCGGTGCACGGGGTGTGCAGCCTCGACGCGCTCGCCGCCGATGTGGCCGAAGCGGCCGATCTGCCCGCCGCCCGGGAACTGCTGGTGGTCACCGACGCGCGCCGCCGCGAGGTGTACTGGGCCCGCTACCGTGACGGAGTTCGCATCGCTGGGCCCGGGGTGATCAAGCCCGCCGACCTCGCCCACGATGGCGCCGGTGCGGTCGCGGGATCCGCATCGCACGTCGACTACTTCGATCTGCCGGTGATCCCGGTGGAGACGCCCTCACCGGCCGGACTGGTCCGCGTCGCCGCCGACCGGCTGCTCGCGGGTGCGGCGCCCGAGCCGCTGACGCCGTTGTATCTGCGCAGGCCCGACGCTGTCGAGAAGGCCTTCCGCACGCTCGACCGGACGGGAGCGTGACGGTGACCGAATCACCGGGCCGCGACGCCGAAACCAACGCTCCCGACATCAGTGTCGTGCCGATGACCGAGGCCGACATCGCACGCTGTGTGGAGCTCGAGCAGGTGCTCTTCCCCGAGGACGATCCCTGGCAGGCGGTGTCCTTCCACTCCGAACTCGCAGGCGCGCACAACCGCTACATCACCGCCCGCGACAGCGCGGGGCGGATGGTCGGTTACGCGGGCATCGCCTTGCTCGGCGACACCGAACATCCCGAAGCCGAAGTACACACCATCGGCGTCGATCCCGACTGTCATCGCGGCGGCATCGGCACCATGCTGCTCAACGCGCTGCTCGCCGAGGCGGGCAAACGCGGCGGCCCGGTGTTCCTGGAGGTGCGCACCGACAACGCGCCCGCCATCGCGCTCTACGCCAAGCACGGATTCCACATCATCGGCTTGCGCAAGAACTACTACCATCCCAGCGGCGCCGACGCCTACACCATGCGCAGGCCGGAACTCACCGCGCAGGGCCGGGAATGGCGCGCGAGCCAGATCGACGAGGTGTTGTCGTGATCGTCATGGGTATCGAATCCTCCTGCGACGAGACGGGTGTGGGCATCGTCCGGCGGCATCCGGACGGCAGTTGCGAACTCCTCGCCGACGAGGTCGCCTCCAGTGTCGACCAGCACGCGCGCTTCGGCGGCGTGGTGCCCGAAATCGCCTCTCGCGCTCATCTGGAGGCGATCGTGCCCGCGATGCGGCGCGCGCTGTCGGCGGCGGGCATCGTCGCGCCCGACGCGTTGGCCGTCACCATCGGCCCCGGCTTGGCCGGGGCCCTGCTGGTGGGCGTCGCGGCCGCGAAAGCCTATGCGGCGGCGTGGGATGTGCCGTTCTACGCGCTCAACCATCTCGGCGGCCACGTGGCCGTGGACACCCTCGAACACGGCCCGATGCCGCCGTGTGTGGCGTTGCTGGTCTCCGGCGGCCATACCCATCTGCTGCACGTGACCGATCTCGCCGAACCGATCGTGGAACTCGGCAGCACCGTCGACGACGCGGCGGGTGAGGCCTTCGACAAGGTCGCCCGGCTGCTCGGTCTCGGCTTCCCCGGCGGGCCCGCGCTCGACGCGGCCGCCCGCAGCGGCGATCCGCGCGCGATCGCCTTCCCGCGCGGCATGACCGGGCCGCGCGACGCTCGCCACGACTTCTCCTTCTCCGGGCTCAAGACCGCGGTCGCCCGCTATGTCGAAGCCGCGCAGCGCGAGGGCGTCGCGCCGGACCGGCTGCCGATCCCGGATATCGCCGCCTCCTTCCAGGAAGCGGTGGCCGACGTGCTCACCATGAAAGCAGTGCGCGCGGCGCAGGACGTCGGAGTCGACACGCTGGTGCTCGGCGGCGGCGCCACCGCCAATTCCCGGATCCGCTCGCTGGCCGAGGAACGTTGTGCCGCGGCGGGCATCACGCTGCGGGTGCCCAAGCCCCGGCTGTGCACCGACAACGGGGTGATGATCGCCGCGCTGGGCGCGCATGTGATCGCCGGCGGCGCGCAGCCTTCGCCGCTCACGGTCGCCAGCGATCCCGGTCTCCCGGTGTCGGTCAGCCAGATCTCCTGAGCCACGGTCCCTCGGCTCGGCCCGGACGGCTCGGCCCGGTGATCGGCCCGGACGGCTCGGCGGCGATGCGGGGTGTTACGCGATGCGCTGTTCGCCGGTGGTCGAATCATGCACGGCCGAACCGGATTCGGCGGGCGGGAAAGGCAGCCTGGTCCTGGCGGGGGACTGGGTCGGTGCGGACGGTGTCGGCGAGGTGATCGTGGGCGGCGTGGCGGGGCCTTGTCGATTCTGCTCCTGGGGAGTCGAATCCGGCTCGGGCGCCTGCTGGTCCAGCAGGTCGCCGAGCAGTTCGGGGAACGGGATCGGCGGGAGATTCGGATCGGGGCGCAGCGTCGGCGGGGTGCTGGGTGTGACGGAACCGGTGATGTCCGGCGCGACCGCGTCCGGGGTGGTCGTCTGCGGTGTCGTCGGGTTGTCGGGGACGACTCCCGGCACGGGGCCGACGGCGGTGGCGCCGCTCGGCGGCCGGGTGGCGTTCGGCTCGGCGACAGTCGGAGTGGTGGTCGTCGGGGTGGCGGGCAGACGGGCGCTGCTGGTGGTGCCCGCGGGGGAGACCTCGTTGCCTGCGGTCGGCGCGAGAGTCTTGATGCCGTAGCCGATGATCAGCCCGACCACCACGACCGCGCACGCCAGCACGCCTGCCACCTTGGTGAACGTGCTCGCCGAGGACTCCGTGCCGATCTGACCGATCGGAACCGCCGTCGGCTGCGCGGCGTCGGCGACGAGCGCTGCGCCTTTGGCGATCACGGCTTCCGGATCGTCCACGGTGATCACCGGGATGTCGAGCCTGCGTCCCAGGGTGTGCGCGAGCGACGGGATGTTGGCGCCGCCGCCGACGAGGGCCACCGCCTCCGGCGCGCGGGGGGAGCGGGCGAAGGCCGCGGCGACGTAGGCGGCGGTGTCGGCGAGCAGGCCGCCGATGAGGACCTCGAAATCGGCCCTGGTGAGCTTGAGCGGACGGCCCGCCACATGGTCGATCGTGACGGCGGGCGCCACCGACAGATGCTCTTTGGCGGCGCGGCCGCGATTGATCAGCATGGCTCGGTTCGGACGGGTGCCGCGGCGGGCGAAGTGCGCGTCGACCAGGTGGTGGTAGATCAGCTCGTCGATGGCGGTGCCGCTGATCGCGTGGGTGCGCTGGGAGTGCAGCACGGTGTCGTCGGCCTGCTCGGCGACGGTCACGCTCATGCCGGTGGCGCCGAGGTCGACCAGGGCGATGGTGTCGTAGCGATCGGTCAGGCCGGTGTGGCGCAGGTAGATCAGCGCCGCGTTCGCCTCGTGGACGAGTTCGAGTTCCCGCCGCTTGCCGATGGCCGAACGGATGACCTGGGCCTGCTCCCTGCTGCGGTAGGCGACCGCGACGCTGGTGGGCGGCGGCTGCGCGGGCGCGGACGGGTCGGCGTCGTGCTCGCCCGCGCGCCGCACGCCCGTCGAATGGGTGGGCCACGCGGCGTCGCGCCCGGGCGGGGTCACCGGAAGCTGGGTGGTCATCAGGTCGATCGAGGAGGCGACGAGATCACCGATGTCGGACTGGGCGGCGTCCGCCGAGACGACGCGGTAGTCGAAGCTCTGGGCGCCGTTGGCGGCGGTGGTGACCAACGCCGAGCAGACGACCTCGTTTCCGGCGGAGATGCCGAGGGACGTTCGCATGTTCACCTCCCTTCAACGGACGGGTGAGGGTCGCGGGACGAATGGAGCAGCTGGGGCGGTGGGACAGTGGGGCGCAACGCTTCGTGACGATGGTCCGGCCGTAGGCCGGGCCCTGAGGCCCGCACCGATGCGGGCTCAGCACGACTCGACGGCCGTGGCACGGTCGTCGCCAATACTGTCACAATCCGTTATCCGAACGTTACAGTTTCCACGAACCTATGGAAAGTCGGCGGAAGAATTGGCACCGCCCGGCCTTGAGCGCTGGCACTCTCATGTATAGAGTGCTAGTGACGCGGTTGCCCACCACGGCAACCGATGTCGAACGCAGTTGTGACTACTGAGCAGGGGTCCCGGCACCCGCGACGACGGGGCTATGCGCAGGGTCACCCACCGTGACCGAACCCGATGGTCCGGGACAACAGTCCCGGACGACGTATCCCCTGAAAGTGGAGGGCTCAACGTGGCGAGCGTGAACATCAAGCCGCTCGAGGACAAGATCCTCGTCCAGGCCAACGAGGCCGAGACGACGACGGCCTCCGGCCTGGTCATCCCGGACACGGCGAAGGAGAAGCCGCAGGAAGGCACCGTCGTCGCTGTCGGCCCCGGTCGCTGGGACGACGAGGGCGAAAAGCGCATCCCCCTGGATGTCCAGGAGGGCGACACCGTCATCTACAGCAAGTACGGCGGCACCGAGATCAAGTACCAGGGCGAGGAGTACCTGATCCTCTCCGCGCGCGACGTGCTGGCTGTCGTCAGCAAGTGATCGCGCTCGACGCGGTCCGATCAGGCCCGCGTCACCCGGACCCGTCCGGGATCGAGTCGTAGCGACGTGCCCCGGTTCCCCCGCAGCGGGGCCCGGGGCACCGTCGTTCCAGCCCCCATTCAAGGAAAAGGACTCATGGCAAAGCAGATCGAGTTCGACGAAAAGGCTCGCCGGGCTCTCGAACGCGGCGTCGACAAGCTCGCCGACGCGGTCAAGGTCACCCTCGGCCCGCGTGGTCGTCACGTGGTGCTCGCCAAGGCGTTCGGCGGACCGACCGTCACCAACGACGGTGTGACCATCGCGCGTGACATCGACCTCGAGGATCCCTTCGAGAACCTCGGCGCCCAGCTCGTCAAGAGCGTCGCCACCAAGACCAACGACGTCGCGGGCGACGGCACCACCACCGCCACCGTGCTGGCGCAGGCGCTGGTGCGCGGCGGCCTGAAGAACGTCGCCGCGGGCGCCAACCCCATCACCCTGGGCTCCGGCATCGCCAAGGCCACCGACGTGGTCTCCGAGGCACTGCTGGCCGCCGCTACCCCGGTCTCCGGCGAGCAGGCCATCGCCCAGGTCGCGACCGTGTCCTCGCGGGACGAGGAGATCGGCGAGATGGTCGGCAAGGCGCTGAACACCGTCGGCAAGGACGGCGTGGTCACGGTCGAGGAGTCCTCGACGATGCAGACCGAGCTGGTCGTCACCGAGGGCGTGCAGTTCGACAAGGGCTACCTCTCGCCCTACTTCGTCACCGACACCGACACCCAGCAGGCCGTGTACGAGGACGTCCTCATCCTGCTGCACCGCGAGAAGATCAGCTCGCTGCCCGACCTGCTGCCGCTGCTGGAGAAGATCGCCGAGGCCGGCAAGCCGGTGCTGATCGTCGCCGAGGACGTCGAGGGCGAGGCGCTGTCGACCCTGGTGGTCAACTCCATCCGCAAGACCCTCAAGGCCGTCGCCGTGAAGGCGCCGTTCTTCGGTGACCGTCGCAAGGCGTTCCTCGACGACCTGGCCGTGGTCACCGCGGGCACCGTGATCAACCCGGATCTGGGCATCACGCTGCGTGAGGCGGGCCTGGACGTGCTCGGGTCCGCGCGCCGGGTCGTCGTCACCAAGGACGAGACCACGATCATCGACGGTGCGGGCACCGCCGAGGACATCGCCGCTCGCTCCGCGCAGCTGCGCCGCGAGATCGAGGCGACCGATTCGGACTGGGATCGCGAGAAGCTCGAAGAGCGCCTGGCCAAGCTGGCGGGTGGCGTCGCGGTGATCAAGGTCGGCGCGGCCACCGAGACCGCGCTCAAGGAGCGCAAGTACCGGGTCGAGGACGCGGTGAGCGCGGCCAAGGCCGCCGTCGACGAGGGTATCGTGCCCGGCGGCGGCACCGCCCTGGTACAGGCCGCGACCAAGCTGATCGAGCTGCGCGACTCGCTGTCCGGCGACGAGGCGGTCGGCGTCGAGGTCGTACGTAAGGCGCTGCAGGCGCCGCTGTTCTGGATCGCCACCAATGCCGGTATGGACGGTGCGGTCGTGGTCGCCAAGGTCGCCGAGGGCAAGGAAGGCTTCAACGCCGCCACGCTGACCTACGGTGATCTGCTCACCGACGGTGTCGTCGACCCGGTCAAGGTGACCCGCTCGGCCGTGGTGAACGCCGCGTCCGTGGCGCGCATGGTGCTCACCACCGAGAGCGCCATCGTCGAGAAGCCCGCCGATGAGGCCGACGATCACGGTCACCACGGGCACGCGCACTGATCCACCGATCAGGTCGTGAACCCACGGCGCCCCCGGTCGTTTCGACCGGGGGCGCCGTCGTGTGCGCACGGCCGACCAGCCGGGGCGTTCTCCGCGTAGCCGCAGACACCGCGCGAGAACGCCCCTCGGCCTGCCTCCGGCGCGGTCGGCTTCGACGGCGCGCTCGTCGATCGAGTCGGGGAGAGCGCGCAGGGGAGACGGCGGCGGACAGCCGCGATCGAGGAAAAGGACATCGGGAACGAGTTCCGGGGAGGAAAGTCCCGGCGGATGAGGTGTCAGGGGAACGGAATTCGAGGACGATATCCGTCGAACGGCCTCAACCGGCGGTCGGAGAGTCCTCGGCGGCGACGGCCGCGAGAAGGCGAGCCCGTAATGCGGGCGGTGGGGCGGTGGCGGTCACCTCCGCCAGCGCGGCCAGGGCGTCCCGGGTGCGCAGTACTTCGGCGCGGAATCCCGCTCTGGAGGCGGGATCCTCGTCATCGAGCACTTCGTGCAAGGCGTGCTGGTCTGCGTCGTCGATCGATCCGAGCGCGACGGCGTGCGCGAGATCGATCCGAGCGTCGGTCAACTCACGTCACCCCCAAACTTTTCTTCAGTCGTGTCAAACCATCCCTGATCCGGGATTTCACGGTCGGCAGGCCGACCCCGAGGTGCGCGGCGACCTCGGCGTAGGTGCGCCCACCGTAGTAGGCCAGCGAGATGGCCTCGCGCTGGGTCTCGGTGAGGTCGGCGAGGCCGGCGAGCACAGCGCGCTGTTCGGCTCTGCGCTCGACTTCCTCCACCACCTGGTCGAACTCGTTGTCGCCCGCCCGCGCCCCGTAGGCGGATTCCCGCAGGGTGTGGGCCTGTTCGGCGCGGACGCGGTCGACCGCGCGCCGATGGGCGAGTGTCATCAACCAGGTCATGGCGGAGCCGCGAGTGGAATCGAAATTCGCTGCGGTGCGCCATATCTGGAGGTAGACCTCCTGGGTGGTCTCCTCCGCGTACCCGGGATCCTGGAGCACCCGGAGCACCAGACCGAACACGCGTGAGCTCGTCCGGTCGTACAGTTCTGCGAAAGCGGTCTGGTCGGCCTGGCCGCATCGGCGCAACAGCGCGGCTAGTTCGAGGCTTTCGGTTACACGTGCCGACACCGCAGACTCCACACCAGGTGGGGTGGCTCCTCTTCGGACCGAGTCGCCCTCTGCGGCCGACGGCCGCGTCGTCACAACGCTCCATTCTGTGTCATCGGTCACTACGTTAGCGCGCCGCTATCGCCGGCGCACCCGGTGGGTGCCGGAAACCGTCAGTGGCTCAGCAATTTTGCGGCTATGTTGTGGCAACTCGCGACACGCCGGGCGTGATACGAGCCGGCGGCCCGGGGGACGCCCATAGTTGTCGGAAACATGGCCCGGGTCTCGGGCATCTCGCCCTCGACCGTTTCGCGCCCGTCCATCTCGCACCTGACCGTCTCGGCTCGCCGAATGTGTCGGCTCGGGAGGTTCTCGATGGGACGAAAGCGGGGCCCGATCCGGCGTCGGGTCGGTTTCCGCAAGGCATTCGGCGCAGGTGCGGGCGCCGGATGGGTCGCGGTCTGCCGGATGGGGCGCGGTCTGTCAGACGGCCATGCGGCGACGATTGCGCCGGGCGTGCAGTTCGCGTTCGGTCTCGGACATGCCGCCCCAGATGCCGTACGGCTCACTCACCTTGAGCGCATGGCTGCGGCACTGCATCAACACCGGGCAGGCGCGGCAGATCTCCTTGGCGCGCATCTCGCGCGCGGTGCGAGCCCGGCCGCGTTCGCCATCGGGGTGGAAGAAGACCGCCGAGTCCACGCCACGGCAGGAACCGCGCATCTGCCAGTCCCAGACGTCGGCGTTCGGTCCGGGGAGGTGGGTCGGCATGGGCATGGTGAACTCCTTGTGATGCGAGCTCGTCAGCGTCGTCGAGCAGTTGTCTTCTGCACAGTCATCGGGTACGGCCCGATCGGCCGTGGCCGTGGGTCTCGCCCGCCGGGAGGTCGCTGCAATTTCGCGCGGCGCCCGTCGTGGCGATGAGCTACGTTAGGGCCAGCCGTGAATTTCCGTCAATAGTTCGACGCGCCGGCTTTCCAAATCGGAGAAGGTGAAAATTAACCTCCGCACTGTTTACATTCATGCTTCAGTCCGGTACTACTGGACGGTTGCCCGAGAGAACGCCAGTGTGCGATCGCAAAGTGATCTAGCGGGTAACCCCAGCTAGATCCTTGTTTTTGAGACTGTGCGCGCGTTGCTCGGCTCACGTTCGGTTCGGGGGTCGGTGTGCTGGGGACCGCCCAAACCAGGTTGGGCGGTATGTTTCAAGATGGCGCGAACGGGGCGCGCAGGTAAATTGCGGGAAACGGATGTGAATTCGCGACGGTGTTGGTCGCGCTACTCGTCCGGGAGATTTACCCGATAGAAACATGGCGCCGGAGTGGAAATGCTGATTGTTTGCCGAAGGGGCCACGCGGGCTCCGGGCACGGTTCGGCTCCGCGGTGCTCCGGGTTACGCTGCGGCCCGTGTTCGTACCAGTTCCGCTAGCGGATACTCGATTCGAAATCCTCGTCGACGCGGCGTTCGGGGCCCGGCCGGCTGTGGCCGCTGTCGGGTTGCCGGCCGTCTCGGACCCCTTCGCGACCTGGCTGCGCGCTGTCGCGCTCGGTGGTCAGGGGCGATACGCGGCGGCCAGGGCGGAACTGGCGCGGGTGCTGCGGCAACGCCCTGATCCGGTGTTGTCCTCCCTGGCCGCGAGCACGACGGGATCACTGCTGCGTCAGCTGGGTTGGCACGCCGCCGCTTCCGGCTGGGACGGCCGGGCCGCCGCGATGGTGCTGCCCGGGCTCCTCGCGGTGAGCCCCGAGTCCGGGGCCACGAGCCCGGACCGGGTGGACGCCGCGTGCGACGCGCTCACCGGTCTGGCCGCCGACGCGCTCGGCCTGGGCAGGCTGGATCTGGCGGCCCGGCTGCTGGAAAGGGTCCGGGCGTTGCTCGGCGACGACGAGACCGTCCGGGTGCGGGCTCGGATCCGCTTGTGTTGGGTCCGTGCCGAGACCGCGCTGGCGGGTGGCGACGCGGTCCGGGCGCTCTCGCACGCCGAAGCCGGCTCGCGGCTGGCCGAGACGACACTCTCGGCGCGGCATCGGATCAAGTCGGCACTGCTCGTCGCCGCGGCCACCGCGGCCGCGGGAGACCACGGCCGAGCCGCCGAACTCGCCGAGGCGGTCGGCGAGCGGGCGGCCGAGCACGGTCTGCTGCCGCTGCGGTGGGCGACCGCCATGCTCGGATCCGGCGTGGCGGCCACCCCCGAGGACCGGACTTGCGCGGCGGCCGAAGCGAATTCGTACGAGCAGATGATCTTGCATCTGGGTGGACGATTCCGACCGGCCGGGACGTGCTGAAAATCACTTCCGAGGCCGCGCCGGTTGTTGCGACAAGAGCCCACAGTGCTCGGGGCAGGGGGTGGTGTCGCTATTGTTGTTTCCGTTCCGCCGGTTCGGCGGAAGCACCGGTCGCTCGCAGACCGTGCCACTCGTAACGCCAGGAATATCTCTGACGATGACGCATACGGGCGAAGAGTTGGACCTCGCCGTCACTGCCGCTGCGCAGGGCGACAGGGCCGCTCTAGCTCAGGTACTGGGGCTGGTCCGTCCGCTCGTTGTCCGTTACTGCCGCGCGCGTATCGGCGCGGCGGAACGCGGTCAGCTCTCAGCGGACGATGTCGCGCAGGAGGTATGTCTGGCTGTGATGACAGCCTTGCCCAGGTATCAGGACCAGGGCAGGCCCTTCATGGCCTTCGTCTACGGAATCGCTTCGCACAAGGTCGCCGACGCCCATCGCAACGCCGCCCGTAACAAGGCGGAGGCAATGGCCGAAGTACCAGATGTCATATCCACCGACCACGGCCCGGAACAACGAGCTCTCGAATCGGAGACGAGCAGGCAGATGAATCGTCTGCTCGCGACTCTGCCCGAAAAGCATCGGGAGATCTTGGTCCTGCGCCTGGTCATGGGTTTGTCAGCGGAAGAAACCGCAGCCGCCGTGGGCAGTACGGCGGGGGCGATACGGGTTGCCCAGCACAGGGCGCTCGCAAAACTGAAGGCACAAGTGGCGAGGGCAGGTGAAATGTATGGCTAGGGATGGCGAGCGCGGTCGGGGCGACTGGAAGGCGCGGCGCGGATCGCGGAACAGCGGTCCCTACGCCGGGGATGCTGGTGATGCCGGACCGGTGGACATCGCTGCGGTACGCCGCGACGATGCGCTGATCGACGCCATCGTGAGCGGCGGTCCGGTACAGACCGACAGCGCGGAGGAATTCCAGCTCGCCGCGCTCCTCGCGGACTGGCGGACCGAGCTGATCGACCCGCCGATGCCGAGCGCACCCGATCTGGACGCGGTCGTCGCCGCGGTCAACCAGGAGATCGGCGCTCGTAAGGTCCGTGTCGGCGCCCAGGCGCGTGGGAAGCTACGACTGCTGTACCCCATCACGGGAGCGGCCGCCGCTCTCGCACTGATCATCGGCGGAACCACCGCGTTCTCCTACAGCGCGGAGCCGGGCGATCCGCTGTGGCGGGTCAAGGAGGTCGTGTTCAGCGAACAGGCCCAGACCACCGTCGTGCAGCGTGCCGACAACGAGCTCTCGCAGGCGGAACAGGCTCTCGAACAAGGCAACTACAGCCAGGCCGCCGCCCTGCTGGAACGCGCGCAGACCAATGTGGGCCAGGTCAGCGACAACAGCAAGAAGCAGGAGCTGGAACGCGCGTGGCAGGTGTTGCTGACCGACCTGCGCGAGAAGTCCCCTGAGCTGGCGACACAGCTGGAACAGACGGTGCAGCCGTCCACTGTGCCGCGGCCCGGTACCACCGTCACGGTGGATCCGACAACCGGCAACACTGTGACGATGCTGCCGCCGAACCAGGGCACCACGGATCCGGTGAACCCGACGCAGGCGGTCGAGCCCTCGGACACGCCGGATGCGACCCTCGATCCGACCGATCCGGCCGAACCGTCCACGCAGCCGCCGACCGAGCCGCCGGCCACGAACCCGGCGACGACACCGCTTCCGCCGACCACGGCGCCGAGCAACGGCGGCGGCCTGCCGTCGGACATCATCCCGACCCTCCCGTCGGCCGGCATCCCGCTGCCGACCGAGATCCCGACGCAGTTGTTGCCGCCCGGCATGCTGTCGCCGGGGCCGACGACCTGACGGATTCCGTCACGAACTCACGAGAACCGACCGCCTGCCAGGCGGTCGGTTCTCGCGTTCGTCCGGGGGTTTGCTTCGTGGGTGCTGCCGGGAGAGTCCCCGTGCGCCGGGCGGCGTGCGGACAGCCTCGGCGTGAGCGGACCCGTGCGAGCGCGCATCATCGTGCCGGGAGGAAGACCCGGCCGAACACCCCGCCGAAGGCGAGGTGGGGGGACTCAGCTGTCGAATCCGTCGAATCCGTCGCCGTGGAACGCCTCGTTCATCGACGCGTCCGCGTAGCCGCGACAGTAATCCCACGTGACGTAGGCCTCGGGGGTCGGATCATAGGCGGGCTCGTGCGGGCGCACCGTGCCGTCCACCAGCAATTGCAGCAGATTGGCGCGCAGCATGTCCCAGTCGTGGTAGTGATCTTGTCGGCAGTCCTCGCAGCTGACCACGAGCCCGCGGATGCCACGGTGGGCCAGTAACGCTTCGTAGACCGCGAGGTCGGCGAGATCCTCCTCGACCGCAAGGCGCTCGTGGGGATCCAGCGGTTCGCCCGGCTCGATGGCATCGAGCGCGGCGGACGGGTCGGAGGGGTCTCCGGCGAATGGATCCGGCGGCAAGCCAGGTGGTAGATGGTCACGCACACACCCACGGTACGCAGAACAGGGTGGTCTGCGCCAGCGCTGCCGCGCGCCAGTTTCGTGGGCAGGCTCGGTCCGGGGCCGGTTCGCTGTACAGATACCATGATGGGCAGGCGCTGGAGAAGTACCCGACACGCTGATCCCGCTGCCACCGTCCATTCCATCAGTTGTGCGCGACGCCGCTCCCCGGCGCCTGCCGCTGTTCGACGTCCAGGAGGGGTCGATCCGAATGAGTAATCCCGTACCGGGCGAACGAATCGCAGTCCGCCCCCCTACGGGTGGCGACGATCCGAACAAGATCGCCATGCTCGGGCTCACGTTCGACGACGTGCTGTTGCTGCCCGCCGCTTCGGACCTGATTCCCAGCTCTGTCGAGACCTCCAGCAACCTCACCAGAGAAATCCGGCTCCGGACACCGCTGGTGAGTTCGGCCATGGATACCGTCACCGAGGCCAGGATGGCCATCGCCATGGCGCGCGCGGGCGGCATGGGTGTGCTGCACCGCAATCTGTCCACGGCCGATCAGGCCGCACAGGTGGAGACCGTGAAGCGCTCCGAGGCCGGCATGGTGACCGATCCGGTGACCTGTCGCCCGAGCGACACCCTCGCCGACGTGGACGCCATGTGCGCGCGGTTCCGCATCTCCGGCCTGCCGGTGGTCGACGAGACCGGCGCGCTGGTGGGCATCATCACCAACCGCGACATGCGTTTCGAGGTCGACCAGAACCGCCGGGTCGCCGACGTGATGACCAAGGCCCCGCTGATCACCGCCCAGGAGGGCGTGACCGCGGAGGCCGCGCTGGGGCTGCTGCGCCGCCACAAGGTGGAGAAGCTGCCGATCGTCGACGGCAACGGCAGGCTGCGCGGCCTGATCACCGTCAAGGACTTCGTCAAGACCGATCAGTACCCGAACGCCACCAAGGACCGCGACGGCAGGCTGCTGGTCGGCGCCGCGGTCGGGGTCGGCGAGGACGCCTGGTCGCGGGCGATGACGCTGGCCGACGCCGGCGTGGATGTGCTGGTGGTGGACACCGCGCACGGTCACCAGTCGCAGGTGCTGCAGATGGTCGCCAAGGTCAAAGCCGAGGTCGGCGATCGCATCCAGGTCGTCGGCGGCAATATCGCCACCAGGCAGGGCGCCGCCGCGCTCGTCGAGGCGGGTGCGGACGCGATCAAGGTCGGCGTGGGCCCCGGCTCGATCTGCACCACCCGGGTCGTCGCCGGTGTCGGCGCGCCGCAGATCACCGCGATCCTGGAGGCCGTCTCGGTCTGCAAGCCCGCGGGCGTGCCGGTGATCGCCGACGGCGGCATCCAGTTCTCCGGCGATATCGCCAAGGCCATCGCGGCGGGCGCGTCGACGGTGATGCTCGGCTCGCTGCTGGCGGGCACCGCCGAATCACCGGGTGAGCTGATCCTGGTCGGCGGCAAGCAGTTCAAGAGCTACCGCGGCATGGGTTCGCTGGGCGCCATGCAGGGCCGCGGCCAGGCCAAGTCGTTCTCCAAGGACCGCTACTTCCAGGACGACGTGCTCGCCGAGGACAAACTGGTGCCCGAGGGCATCGAGGGGCGGGTGCCCTTCCGCGGTCCGGTCAGCCAGGTGATCCACCAACTCGTCGGCGGTCTGCGGGCCGCGATGGGCTACACCGGCTCGCAGTCGATCGCTCATCTGCAGGAAGCGCAGTTCGTGCAGATCACCGCGGCCGGGCTGAAGGAGAGTCATCCACACGACGTCACCATGACGGTGGAGGCCCCCAACTACACGGGCCGCCAGTAACGCTCGCACCGACGGCCGGAACCCGCCCGACACCGGGGTCCGGCCGTCACTGCTGTCCGCGATAGTCTCTCCACCGGCGCGAGACTGCGAGAACCATCACGCTCGCGACACCCCGCGTGTGGGGGAGTCGAAGCGAGCACGTTCGCGAGGATTCGGGGGCCGCGAACACGCCGTACTGCGACGGCACTCGGTCGGGCAGCGGCACTTCCGATACCGAAAGGACATTCACGTGCGCGACATGGTCGAGATCGGCATGGGCCGGACGGCCCGGCGTACCTACGAACTGGACGATGTGGACATCGTTCCTTCGCGGCGGACCCGCTCGTCGAAGCAGGTCTCGCTGGGCTGGCAACTCGACGCCTACCGGTTCGAGATTCCGCTGGTGACGCACCCGACCGACGCGCTGGTGTCCCCGAAAATGGCGGTGGAGCTGGGCAGACTGGGCGGGCTCGGCGTCATCAACGGTGAGGGCCTGTGGGCCAGGCACGCCGATGTCGAGGCCAAGATCGAGCAGCTGGTCGATCTGGCCGAGCAGGGCCGGTACGAGCACGCGGTGGCGTTCCTGCAGCAGTTGCACGCCGCGCCGCTGCAACCGGATCTGCTGGCCGCCGCGGTGGCCGAGGTGCGCGCCGCCGGGGTGACCGTCTCGGTGCGCGTGAGCCCGCAGAACGCCCGCCTGTTCACCCCCGGCCTGGTGCAGGCCGGTATCGACCTGCTGGTGGTGCACGGCACCATCATCTCCGCCGAGCACGTCGGCGACGGCGAGCCGCTGAACCTCAAGACCTTCATCGCCGAGCTGGATGTGCCGGTGGTGGCGGGCGGCGTGAGCGATCACCGCACCGCGCTGCACCTGATGCGTACCGGCGCGGCGGGCGTGATCGTCGGCTACGGCTCGTTCCCCGGCGCCACGACCACCGGCGAGGTGCTCGGCATCGGTGTGCCGATGGCCACCGCGATCGCCGACGCGGCGGCCGCGCGACGCGACTACCTGGACGAGACCGGCGGCCGCTACGTGCACGTCATCGCCGACGGCGACATCGCGACCTCGGGCCACCTGGCCAAGGCCATCGCGTGCGGCGCGGACGCGGCGATGCTCGGCGTGCCGCTGGCCGTGGCCGAGGAGGCACCCGGACGGGGCTGGTACTGGCCCTCGGCGGCCGCCCATCCCTCGGTGCCCCGCGGTTCGCTGCTGCAGGTCGAGGACCTGAGCCTGGACTTCGAGGGTGCGCCCGGCGAACAGCTGAGCAGGCCGAGCCTGGAGCGGGTGCTGTTCGGACCGTCCGACGATCCGTTCGGTTCGCTCAACCTGGTCGGCGGCCTGCGCCGTTCGATGGCCAAGGCGGGCTACTCCGATCTCAAGGAGTTCCAGAAGGTCGGCTTGAGCGTGCGTGCCTGACCTCGCACGCACCGGGGATGCCCGTGCGTTTCGGCGCCGGGCGCCTCACTAGACTGGGCCGGTGGCAGAATCCCAGAGACCGGTCCTCGTCATCGACTTCGGCGCGCAATACGCCCAGCTGATCGCCCGTCGGGTTCGTGAGGCGAGCGTCTACTCCGAGGTGGTCCCGCACACCGTCACGGTGGAGGAGATCACCGAGCGCAAGCCGCTGGCGGTGATCCTCTCGGGTGGTCCGTCGAGCGTGTACGCCGAGGGCGCGCCGCAGCTGGATCCGCGACTGTTCGATCTGGGCCTGCCGGTCTTCGGCATCTGCTACGGCTTCCAGGCGATGGCGCAGGCGCTCGGCGGCACCGTCACCCACACCGGCACCCGTGAGTACGGCCGCACCGAGCTCAATATCGACGGCGGCCTGCTGCACGGTGGTCTGCCCACGATCCAGCCGGTGTGGATGAGCCACGGCGACGCGGTCACCGACGCGCCCGACGGGTTCGAGGTCACCGGCACGACCGCGGGCGCTCCGGTCGCCGCCTTCGAGGACAGGGCCCGCAGGCTCGCCGGTGTGCAGTACCACCCCGAGGTGCTGCACTCCCCGCACGGCCAGCAGGTGCTCAGCCGGTTCCTGCACGAGCTGGCGGGCATCCCGGCTTCCTGGACGCCCGCCAGCATCGCCGAGAGCCTGATCGAGCAGGTCCGTGAGCAGATCGGCGACGGCCACGCCATCTGCGGCCTGTCCGGCGGCGTGGACAGCGCGGTCGCCGCGGCGCTCGTGCAGCGTGCCATCGGAGACCGGCTGACCTGTGTATTCGTCGACCACGGCCTGTTGCGGGCCGGAGAGCGCGAGCAGGTGCAGCAGGATTTCGTCGCCTCGACCGGCGCCAAGCTGGTGACCGTCGACGCGGTGGACAAGTTCCTGGGTGAACTGTCGGGCGTGACCGACCCCGAGCAGAAGCGCAAGATCATCGGCCGCGAGTTCATCCGCTCCTTCGAGGACGCGGTGCGTGAGGTCGTCACCGAGCAGGGCGAGGCGGACGGTGCGCTGCCGAAGGTGGAGTTCCTGGTGCAGGGCACGCTCTACCCGGATGTGGTGGAGTCCGGCGGTGGCTCGGGCACCGCGAACATCAAGTCGCACCACAATGTCGGCGGTCTGCCCGAGGATCTCGAGTTCGAACTGGTCGAGCCGCTGCGCCTGCTGTTCAAGGACGAGGTGCGCGCGGTCGGTCGCGAGCTGGGGCTGCCCGAGGAGATCGTGGCCCGTCAGCCGTTCCCCGGTCCGGGTCTGGCGATCCGCATCATCGGCGAGGTGAATGCCGACCGGCTGGAGACGCTGCGTCAGGCCGACGCCATCGCCCGCGAGGAGTTGACCGTGGCGGGGCTGGACGGGCAGATCTGGCAGTGCCCGGTGGTGCTGCTCGCCGATGTGCGCAGCGTCGGCGTGCAGGGCGACGGCCGCACCTACGGCCATCCCATCGTGTTGCGCCCGGTCTCGAGCGAGGACGCCATGACGGCGGACTGGACTCGGCTGCCCTACGAGGTGCTCGAACGCATCTCGACCCGGATCACCAACGAGGTGGCCGAGGTCAACCGGGTCGTGCTGGACGTGACCAGCAAGCCGCCGGGCACCATCGAGTGGGAGTGACGGCGCCCGGCGGCCTGCGGCTCTAACGCCTGCGCTGGGGTGTGATCACCAGCAGCAGGCCGATGACGATGGCGCCGATCACCAGGACCCAGCCGAGGGAGACGGCGCCACCGATGGTGGCGGCGCCGCCCGCCAGTCCCCAGACGCTGATGACCAGCGCCACGAATCCGGTGATCAGCAGTGAGACGGAGACTCGGCCGCGGCGCGCGCTCGCGGTGTCCTTGTGCTCGGTGTGCTCAGTCACGGTGCACCTCCACATTGCCCATATGGACGTCGATGTTCAGGTCGAGGACCGGGGCGCCCGGTGTGTTCGGGCCGGATATACCCGAAGGACACTGCATTTCGCCGATCGAGACGTCGCAGTCGGTACGCAGGGTCATGTCGGCGGGCACGAGGATACGCACCTCGCCCATCCGCACGTCGATGTCGACCGTACGGTCCTCGGTGAGCTGCACCGAGCGCAGGTCGAGCGTGGCATCACCCATCGTGAGCTGGTATCGCGACTCCAGGTCGGCGACCGATGCGGGGGCCCATTCGCGCGTGCCCATGGTGGTGCTGTCGATGTCGATCGGGCCGATCAGCGAAGCGAGCAGGACGAAGCCGGCCAGGGGAGCGGTCACCACGAGCAGGCCGTGGCCGCGCCGGAGGAACGCGCCCGCCACCAGACCCAGCCCGATCACGGCGAGCGCGACGGCGGCGATACGGCCCGGTGTCATCCACTCCACGCCCGCCGCGGCGAGCGCGCCCGCACCGGCGGCGGCCAGGATGGCCAGGCCGAGCACGACCGGGGTGAACCGGGAACGCGGTCGCTCCGGCTCGACGGTGGCGATCGGGCACGCCGGCGTGGGGTCCGGCAGATCCCAGGCCAGCGGAGCGACGCCCAGCGGATCCCAGGCCGGCGGGACCGGGGTGTCCAGGCCGGGCAGTCCGGTCGGCAGGGGGTCGCGGGTAGCGGTGGGCGATCCGCCGTCGCCGCTGGGCGATTTCCGGAGGTTCGGTCCGATGCCGTCCGCCGGGGCCGGGTCTGCCGTTTTCGGAGTGTCGCTCGCCTCTGCGGTGTCTTGCGTGGCGGCGGTGCCTTGCGTGGCGGGGTTGTCCGTGTCGGCGGGCTTCTCCGGATTCGGGCTCGTGGTGGGGGACGAATCGGATGCCGTGGCGGATGCCGAGGTGGACGGCTTCGGGTTTTCGGCTTCCGGGGCTTCAGGGGCCGCGGGGGTGGATGCGGCGGGATCGGAGACGGTCACGTCGGTCCTCGGGTCGGGCTCGTAGTACTCCGGCAGCTTCGTATAGGGCGTGTACATCGGCGGCGCCGGGGACTGCGCGGCCTGCGGGGGAGCCGACGACCCGAACGGCGAGTAGTACGCGCCGGGGGGCCGCGGCGGAGCGGCCGGGAACGCCGTCCCCGGATAGCCGGTCGCGGTCGTGGGGACGTCGTCGGCATCCCATGGACTGGTGCCCGGCGGCGGCTGCGGGAAGCGCATGAACAGCATCCACCAGCCCGCCAGCATCAGCGCGAGGCTGATCATCCCGGACCCGGCCATCTCGACCCCGATGGGTCCGACCGTGGTGACCGCGATGGCGAGCGCGACCATGAGCACGATCGTCTTGGTCTGCGACTGGCCGGTCTGCTCGCCGTACTGCTTGCGGCCGAACAGCGATTCGGCCGGTGAGAGCCGCTCACCCTCCTCGGCCAGCAGCAACCAGGCCAGCAGGTACAGCATGATGCCCGCGCCGCCGAACATGCTCGAGACCACGAACGCGACCCGGATCAGCACCGGGTCGACGTTGTAGCGTCGGCCGAAACCCGCGGCGACGCCCGCGATCGGGCCGTGCCGCGGAAGCCGCACCGGCCGCGTCCGCCATATCTGCTGGAGCTGATCCCCGAAGCTCGTTCTGGTCATGTTCTCCATGGTGAGCGCGGGTGCGGCCGATCGCATCGGGGGTAACCCTGAAAATCCACCGGACCCGCCGAGTCCGGCGGACCAGGGTCACCTCCGCCGATCACATGGTGAACGGGTCTCCCACGACTGCTCCTTCTGCGCTGACCTCCGTTGTGTCGACGGTGATCAGCGCGTACGGCTGGACGGTGAGCGGCCCTCCGCAGCCCGCCACGTGGATGTGGCGGTCCCGGCTGTAGACATAGCCGTCCGAACCCGGCGTGAGCGCGTGCTCGCCGGCCGGCACGTCGGTGACCTTGCCGGGCTCCAGCGTCAGGTCGACGCCAAGCCCCGCACCGAGACTCGGCCCGACACCGAGGTCGAGGTTCGGCACCAGGGACTCCACGCCCAGTGACAGTCCGACGCGCAGATCCGCGTTCATGTCGATTCCGGCGTGCAGGTCCAGCTCGGTGGTCAGATCGACCGCGCAGGCCACCAGGTAGCCCGCCTTCAGCAGGCCCGTCCCCTCGCTGACCCGCCCGTAGAAGGTGTTGTCGACGAAGACGTCGCGGTTGGTCGGCATCAGGTTGAGCGACGCGGCCGGGCGCACCTGGTGATCGCGGTGGCCGACGGTGAACTGCGCGCCGTCGGGTGCGGTGTAGGTGCGCTCGTGCGGCGGCAGTTGCGCCGCGTTCGCCGCGGGCGCCGCCGCGAGGACACAACCGGTGATCAGCGCGGCGACGAGCGCGCCCGTCTTTGCATACATGTGCTTCCCCCTCGATTCCACCCCGCCCCACGCGAGGTGCGCTCCCCGGTCTCATCCGGTTCGGTCGAAACGATCCTGCCCCGCTCAGCTGAAAGAAAGCTTGGAAAGTCTTTGCCGACAGCGGGTTTCGAGCGGGACGAGCGGTGTGCCCACCGCATGCCGCCCGCCCGGAGATGCGATGACCTGCGCGAACATCGGCCGGTAGGGGTGAAGATCAGGGGGAATCCCGATGCTCGGTGTCCGGTCGGCGTGCCAGTATCGAAGCTATGTACCCGACCGGTCCCATGTTCGAGGCCGCCCGCGGCGCAGCACCCGCCTGGGGGGATCCGGCGGTGCCCGCGCGCGGTTACGGGCCCACGCCGGTGCTCGATGTGGGCAGTCCGCCGGTGCGCCTGGTCCGGCGCTCGGGGGGACGGATCGTCGGTGGGGTGGCCGGTGGTCTGTCCGACCATCTCGGGCTGGACGTGTTCACCATTCGGATGGTGTTCGTCCTGCTGTCGGCGCTGGCCGGTGCGGGGATCGTCGCCTACGGCATGCTGTGGGTCTTCACCCCCGGCGGTTACGACTCCGACGAGCCCTCCGCCACCGAGCGCAGGCAGGCGATCGGCCTGGCGATGCTCGGGATCGGCCTGGCCATCGCGATCTCCTGGCTGATGAACGCGACCGTGGCCGCGAAGGTGATCGCGCCGGTCGTGGTCGTCGCGGTCGGTGCGGCGCTGGTGTGGCGTGAGTACGACACCGACGGACCGCGCTCGCTGTTCGGTCTGCCCGCCCGCCCGACGGTGATCACCTGGGCGCGCATCGTCGCCGGTACGACCCTGGTGGTGCTCGGTCTCGGTGTGCTGGTGCTGGCCCGCATCGATCTGAGCTCGCTCGGGTCGGCGCTGATCGCGGTGGTGGTCACGCTGGTCGGCGGCGGGCTGTTGACCGTGCCGCTGTGGCTGCGGATGGCCAGGGCGCTCGACACCGAGCGCGCCGCCAGGATTCGCAACGAAGAACGCGAGGAGATCGCCTCGCACCTGCACGATTCGGTGCTGCAGACGCTGGCGCTCATCCAGCGACAGGCCGAGAACCCGCACGAGGTGGTGCGGCTGGCGCGTAGCCAGGAACGGGAGTTGCGGCGCTGGCTGTTCGAGGACAGCGGGCCCGCGCACTCCAGTCTCGCCGCGGCTCTGCGCACCATCGCGGGCGAGGTGGAGGATCAGCACGGGGTGAAGGTCACGCCGGTCACCGTCGGCGACGTCACGATGGATGTCGCCGACTCGGGGTCCGGCCTGCCCAAGGAGCACTTCACGGCTCTGCTCGGCGCGGCCAGGGAGGCGATGGTCAATGCCGCCAAGCACGCCGGTGTGCCGACGGTCGACTTGTTCGCCGAAGTGGAGCCGCATCAGGTGAGCGTGTTCGTGCGGGATCGCGGCGCCGGTTTCGACCCGGCGGCGGTGTCCGCGGATCGGCAGGGACTGGCCAAGTCGGTCCGGGGGCGGATCGAGCGCAGGGGCGGCCGGGTGGAGATCCTGTCCACGCCGGGACGCGGCACCGAGGTTCGCATCTTCATGCCTCGCAGTGACACCGGTGCAGTCGGGCCCGACTCCGAGGCCGACGCCGACGCACGTGACGCCGCCGCGTCCGAGCCGGAGGTCTCCGACCCCTTGCCGCCGACAGACCCCCCGCCTGCGTCCGATCCGGCCCCGGCGTCTTCGCCGGGGTCGGGCGACTCCTCGTCCGTCGCCGGCCCCGTACCGCCGCGCGGCCGCGCGTCTGCGCACGAGTTCGCCTCGGGGTTCGGGTTCGCCTCGGGGGCCGGGAACTAGCAGATGTGGTACCGATGGTGTGCGGCCGGAGCGTGTCCGGGCCGGCGGACAGGTGAGGAGACGAACAGGTGACCGTGCGGGTCTTTCTCGTCGACGATCACGCGGTGTTCCGATCGGGGGTGCGGGCGGAACTGAGCCGGGAGGCCGATCTCGAGGTGGTCGGTGAGGCGGGCGGGGTGGCCGAGGCGATCGCCGGTATCGAGGGCACCCGCCCCGATGTGGTGCTGCTGGACGTGCACATGCCCGACGGCGGCGGGGTGGCGGTGCTCTCGGGAATCGAGGACGGTCCGGTGTGCCTGGCGTTGAGCGTGTCCGATGCCGCCGAGGACGTGATCGCGGTGATCCGCGCGGGTGCGCGCGGCTACGTCACCAAGACGATCTCCGGGGCGGAGCTGGCCGACGGCATCCGCCGGGTGGCCGGTGGCGATGCCGTGTTCAGCCCGCGGCTGGCCGGTTTCGTGCTGGACTCCTTCACAGGTCGTTCGCCGGTGCCCGAGCCGCCGCTCGACCCGGAACTGGATTCGCTGACGCCCAGGGAACTCGAGGTACTGCGCCTGCTGGCACGCGGCTACACCTACCGCGAGATCGCCGAGACGCTGTTCATCTCGGTGAAGACCGTCGAGACGCACGCCTCCAATGTGTTGCGTAAGACCCAGCAGTCCAATCGCAACGCGCTGACCCGTTGGGCGCACCGCCGCCGTATCGACTGAGGCGTACTCGCGGGCGGGATCCTCACATGGCGATGACGATGACGCCGATGATGATGATCAGCCCGATGAGCAGGCCGATGGTGACCGCGAGCGCGGCATTGGCCTGCTTGGGCGCGGCTGCCCGCCCGCGCTGGGCCTGCGGTGCGGTCGCGCCGCGATGCGGGCGCGGCAGCGGCGCCGAATGCGGGCTGCGCAGGCCGATGGAGCCGTTGCGGGTGGCCCAGGACGGAATGGTGCCGTCCTCGGTGCGCACCGGCGCGCCGAGGATGTAGGAGGCGGTGCCGGGTCCGAACGCGGCCGCGAGGATCTCGTCGCGCGCCTGCGCCATCGTCGGCCTGCGCTGCGGGGCCGGTTCCAGCATGTGCAGCAGCGCGGCGGTGAGCTCGCCGGTGCGCTGCGGCGGGATGATCTGGGCCATCGCGGCCCGATGCACCAGGACATCGCTGTCGTCGTCCATGCCGAACGGCGGCTGCCCCTCGATGGCGGTGTAGAGGGTGGCGCCGAGGGAGAACACATCGCTGGCGGTGGTGGGCTGCGCGCCGCGGGCCACCTCGGGCGGCAGGTAGGCGGGGGTGCCGGTGATGATGCCGTCCGGTTCGTCGGCGGCGTCGCCCGCGCCTCGCGAGATGCCGAAGTCGCTGAGCTTGGCGTAGCCGACGCGAGGACCGCGGTCGGCGACGAGGATGTTGCCCGGCTTGATGTCGCGGTGCACGATGCCCACCGCGTGCGCCGCGGCCAGCGCGTCGGCGACCTGCGCGCCGATCTGGGCGACTTCGAGCACCGGCAGCGTGTCGACCATACCGAGGGCCCGCGCCACGCTGCGCGAGGGTAAGTGTTCCATCACCAGCCAGGGTTCGCCTGCTTCGAGCACCACGTCGTAGACGGCGATGGCGTGCTCGTGGGAGAGCTTGGCCGCGACCCGGCCCTCGTGCACGATCTGTTCGCGGATGCGGGCGGCTTCGGCCTCCGGCAGGCCCGCGGTGGAAAGCACCTGCTTGATCGCGACTTCCCGGTCGAGCAGCCGGTCGTGGGCCAGCCACACCGCGCCCATGCCGCCACCACCCAGTTTGGCACGGAGGCGGTAGCGGCCTGCGACCAGATAGTCGGGGCCGACGATGGGACGGGCACGATCGATCATGGTGTGCAGGGTAGCCGAATTCGGTGGTAGGCGGCCTGATTCGCCTCGGCCCTCACCGCCCGCGCAGGAGTGCGGACAGGGGCGCCGCGGTGATCTTCCGGGGTGGTCTTCTGTTCTCAGGCATTCGAACGTATATTCGATGCAGATCGATAGCTGAAACGATGCTGGCGCTCGAAGTTCATCGCTCGGCTTCGCCGCGGGGCCATCGGGAAAGTGGGTGCTGGTGATGGGTGCGGACACACTGTATGAGGTCGAGAGACAGCGGCGGGAGACCGAGAGGCAACGGAAACTGGCCGAGTTGCGGCGCCGGATGGCGGCCGTGCCGAGCCGGGGTGAATCGTCGGCGGGCAGGCGGCCCGCGGCGCGGGATCAGCGCGAGACGCTACCGGTGCCGCCCGCCCTGGCCGATCTGCTGCCCGGCGGCGGGCTCGGCGCCGGGACGGTGGTGTCCTACACCGGGGCCCGATCGCTGCTGGCGGGCATGCTGGCCGCGGCGACCGCGCACGGCAAGCACGCCGCCGTCGCCGGGCTGCCAGGTTTCGGCCTGCTCGCCGCCGCGGAAATGGGTGCCGAACTGGGCAGATTGGCCGTGATCCCGGAGCCGGGACCGGACCCGGTCGAGATCGCCGCGGTCCTGCTCGACGGCATCGACCTGATCGTGCTCGGCCTGCGCGGAGCGAGCGTGCCGCCTTCCCGGGCCAGGGTGATCGCCGCCCGCGCCCGGGCCAAGGGCGCCACCCTGGTGGTCACCGACGGCCACTGGCCCGACGCCACCGTGCGGATGGACGCCAGGATCGCCGGATACGCCGGGCTCGGCGCGGGACACGGCAGGCTGCGCTCGTTCTGCCTCGACGTGGCGGCCGCGCATCGGGCGGGACCGCCGCGCTGCGGTCGAATCGAGTTGCGCCCCAACGGCGGTCGCGTGGATTGGTGCACCGTGGGCGGGGAGCAAACGTCCGGCGACCTCTCCGTCGCGCGCGGAGCGGTGTCGTGAGCCGCGCTACCTCGGCGTGACCGCGTCGGCGGCTCGGACTCGGGCGAATCGGGTGCTGGCGGTGTGGTGCCAGGACTGGCCCGCGGTCGCCGCGGCGGCCGCGGCCGGGGTGCCCGCGTCGCGACCGGTGGCGGTGCTGGCGGCGGGCCGGGTGTCGGCGTGCTCGGCGACCGCGCGGGCCGAGGGGGTACGGCGCGGCGCACGGCGGCGGGAGGCGCAGGTGTGCTGCCCGGATCTGTATCTGGCGCAGGCCGACCCGGATCGGGACGCGCGATTGTTCGATCCGGTGGTCGCGGCGGTCGAGGCGACGGCGCCCGGCGTCGAGGTGCTGCGGCCCGGACTGCTCGTGCTCGGCGCGCGCGGGGCCG
>NZ_BDBT01000018.1 GCF_001613125.1 Nocardia shimofusensis NBRC 100134 | reverse complement strand
CGGGCGAACCCGTGCCGGCGCCCGCCGGGGCGGTGCCCGCGGCACCCGCGGTCGAGGAAGAACTGCCGGACTGCTCGTTGAGACGATTGCCGGTCGTGCCGGGACGGCTGCCGTCCATCCATTCGGAGATCTTGTCGATCTGCTCGCCGACGTTGTCGCCCGCGGCCGCCTTGACGGTGAGCCCCGCCGAGGCGTCCACCCGGACGTCGGTGGTCAAGTAGATGCCCTTGGGCCCGATCTCGAGATCCACATCGACCTTGGCCCAGATCTGGGCGTAGGCGTCGGTCTCGATCCAGACGCCGAAGCCTTCGCCCGCCCCTTCGCCGACGCCGTCGAACGGATCCCTGCCCTGGAACGGATCGAAGCCGCCGTACCAGTCCTCGGCGCGCGGTCCGGAATCCTCGGCGGCGTCCTCGGATTCGATCTCCCCGGCGGCGGGTGTCGTCGGCAGCAAAGGGTTCACGCCCGGCGCGATCAGATCGTTCAGACCGGGAGCGCCGAAGTCGTAACCGGGCTGATTGGTGCCGTGTCCGGGCAGACCGAAACCGTCCGGCCGCCACCAGTCCGAGGGATCTTCGTGGCCGGGACCGTAGCCGCCGCCGGTGACCGGGCCCTCGACCGGACCGGGACCACTGTCGGCGCCGTAGTCGTAACCGCTGCCGTATCCACCACTGCCGTGATCCGCGGAGTCGCCGGAATCGCGCCAGTACTCGTCGTACTCGGGGAAATCGCCGTAGGACTGCGCGCTCTGCGTACCGTCGGCCGGATCGTGCCCGGCGACCGTCATATCGACCACGGTGGGCGCGTCGCCGAAACCGGGCACGGAGCCGGGCAGCGGTTCGGAGTCGTAGACGAAGCTCGGCACCGGGTCGGGGAAAGTCACCACCGGGCTCGGCATATCCGGCTGCGGGTCGCTGTTGTAGGCCCAGCCCGCGTTCCAGCTGTCGAGCTGCTGCCCGTCGGACTGTCCGGAGCTACCGGTGCCGTGCGAGGCGACCAGCGCACCGCCGGTGACATAGGCGCCCGCTCGCGCCACCCGCGCCACCCCGGTGGCGATCTTGTAGGCGGTGTCGTCTCCGGCCGCGGTGACAGCGGTGTCGTCGTCGAAAGGCAGGTCGCGCTTCATAAGGGCTCCACGTCTCGGGATTGCCGGCCATCCTCACCCGGCCGACCGAGAGAAGATCTCCTTACGATATTTCCGCAGGCCCCGGCTGTCACATCTTCAGCACAGGCAGGTCACCGCAGTGTGACGATCGCCACATATGCACTACTGCTATTTCTTCTCTTTCGGCTTGTCCGCGGCGGCGTCCGAGGAGAGCGCGGCCACGAAGGCCTCCTGCGGGACCTCCACCCGGCCGATGGTCTTCATCCGCTTCTTGCCTTCCTTCTGCTTCTCGAGCAGCTTGCGCTTTCGGCTGATGTCACCGCCGTAGCACTTGGCGAGCACGTCCTTGCGGATCGCGCGGATGTTCTCACGAGCGATGATCTTGGAGCCGATGGCCGCCTGGATCGGCACCTCGAACTGCTGGCGCGGGATCAGCTCGCGCAGCTTGGTCGTCATCTTGTGGCCGTAGGCCTGCGCGGCGTCCTTGTGCACGATCGCCGAGAACGCGTCCACCGCTTCGCCCTGCAACAAGATGTCGACCTTCACCAGGTCCGAGATCTGCTCGCCGGACTCCTCGTAGTCGAGGCTGGCGTAGCCGCGGGTGCGCGACTTGAGCGAGTCGAAGAAGTCGAAGATGATCTCGGCCATCGGCAGGGTGTAGCGCAGCTCGACGCGGGTCTCCGACAGGTAGTCCATGCCCCCCAGCTCCCCGCGGCGCGCCTGGCACAGCTCCATGATCGAGCCGATGAACTCGCTCGGGGAGATGACGGTGCACTTCACCACCGGCTCGAACACCTTGCGCACCTTGCCCTCCGGCCAGAACGAGGGGTTGGTGACGACGTGTTCGGAGCCGTCCTCCATCTCCACCCGGTACACCACGTTCGGGGCGGTCGAGATGAGGTCGAGGTCGAATTCGCGCTGCAGGCGCTCGCGGGTGATCTCCATGTGCAGCAGGCCGAGGAAGCCACAGCGGAAGCCGAAGCCCAGCGCCACCGAGGTTTCCGGGGTGTAGCTGAGCGCGGCGTCGTTGAGCTGCAACTTCTCCAGCGCGTCACGCAGATCCGGGTAGTCCGAGCCGTCCACCGGGTACAGGCCGGAGTAGACCATCGGCCGCGGCTCGCGGTAGCCGGTGAGCGGATCGGTGGCGCCGTTGCGCGCGGCGGTCACGGTGTCGCCCACCTTGGACTGGCGCACGTCCTTCACGCCGGTGATCAGGTAGCCCACCTCGCCGACCCCCAGACCGGTGGTCGGCTTGGGCTCCGGGGACACGATGCCGATCTCGAGCAGTTCGTGGGTCGCGCCGGTGGACATCATCTTGATCTTCTCGCGCGGGGTGAGCTTGCCGTCCACCACGCGCACGTAGGTCACCACGCCGCGGTAGGTGTCGTAGACCGAGTCGAAGATCATCGCCCTGGCCGGCGCGTCCGGGTCGCCGACCGGCGCGGGCACCTGCTTGATCACCTCGTCGAGCAGCTCCGGCACGCCGACGCCGGTCTTGCCGGACACCCGCAGCACATCCGAGGGCTCGCAGCCGACGATGTGGGCGAGTTCGGCGGCGTAGCGATCCGGATCGGCGGCGGGCAGATCGATCTTGTTCAGCACCGGGATGATCGTCAGATCCTTCTCCAGCGCCAGATACAGGTTGGCCAGCGTCTGCGCCTCGATGCCCTGCGCGGCGTCGACCAGCAGGATCGCGCCCTCGCACGCCTCCAACGCACGGGAGACCTCGTAGGTGAAGTCGACGTGACCGGGGGTGTCGATGAGGTGCATGACGTAATCGGTCTCGCCGACGCGCCACGGCAGGCGCACGTTCTGCGCCTTGATCGTGATGCCGCGCTCACGCTCGATATCCATCCGGTCCAGGTACTGGGCGCGCATCGCCCGCTCCTCGACCACACCGGTGAGCTGCAGCATCCGATCGGCCAGCGTCGACTTGCCGTGGTCGATGTGCGCGATGATGCAGAAGTTCCGGATCCGCGACGGATCGGTGAACGTCGTGTCGGCGAAGCTGGCGGGCACTGAACTCCTCAGCTGGGTATCGGCAAACTGTCCCCATCGTCCCATGTGCGCGCGAGCCCGATCGCCACCGGTCCCGGGCCCGACGGGGCGAGCGCCGTTATTCTCCACAGATGGCGCGTAATTGGAACGCTATCGGCAAGCAGCTGGGCACGATCGCGAAACAACAGGGCCCCCGTATCGCCGCGCAGCAGGGACCGCGACTGGTCCAGCGCCTGGTCGGCGGCATCACGCAGCGGCGTTCGCCGTCGTCGGCGGCCGGGCGTCCGGCCGCGTCGCTGCCCGTACCGACCGCGCAGCGGGCCAGGCAGATCGTCTACGCACCGCATCTGGACGGGCGCGCCGATCCGGGCGAGATCGTGTGGACCTGGGTTCCCTACGAAGAGGATCCGAGCAACGGCAAGGACCGCCCGGTGCTCGTCGTCGGCCGGGACAAGCGCACCCTGCTCGGGCTCATGCTCTCCTCCAACGCCGAACGCCAGCACGATCGCAACTGGCTGGCTGTCGGCAGCGGCGACTGGGACCACCAGGGCAGGCCGAGCTGGGTGCGGCTGGACCGGGTGCTCGACGTGCCGGAAGCGGGTATCCGCCGCGAAGGCGCGATCATGCCCCGCAAAACCTTCGACCTCGTCGCGCACCGGCTCGTCGTCGAATACAACTGGAGCTGATCACCGGCCGGTGATCCCGGGGTGGCGGCCAGGTTCACCGGATGGGTGTCACTCGGTATCGGTGCCCTTGGTGTCGGTGCCCTTGGTATCGGTGCCCTTGGTATCGGTGCCCTTGGTGTCGGTGCCCCTGGTGTCGGTGCCCCTGGTGTCGGTGCCCCTGGTGCCGGTGCCCCTGGTGTCGACACCCTCGATGTCGACGGCTTCGATGTCGACGAGTTCGGCCTCGACGAACTCGCGGCGGCGGCCGAACAGCAGGCCGTAGATCAGCGCCCCGAGCACCCCGCCGATCAGCGGGAACACCACGAACGCCCACACCTGACCGCCCGCGCCGTCCTGGTAGAAGGCGACGCCGAGGCTGCGCGCCGGATTCACCGAAGTGTTGTCGACCGGGATCGAGATCAGGTGCAGCACCGCCAGCGTGACGCCGATCGACAGGCCGGCCAGTGGGACGTCGGAGATCTGATCGGTGGAGGCGAGCACCACGAAGACCAGGATCGCGGTGAGCACGACCTCGACGATCACCATCGCCGCGAACCCGTAGCCGTCCTGGACGACGACCTCGCCGAGCGGCCCGGTGGCGGCCGAGGGACTGTGCGGCCCCCAGCCGTTGGCGCCGAGCCCGTCGACCGCGCGGTCGTAGGAGGGCAGATTCTTCGCCAGCGCGAACAACACCAGACCGGCGAGGAACGCGCCGATCAGCTGCGCCACCACATAGCCGGCCGCGTTCACCGCCGATACCCGCCCGAGAATCAGCTGACCGAGGGTGACCGCCGGATTGACGTGGCAGCCCGACAGCGGACCGATCGAGTAGACCAGGAACATCAGCGCCAGACCGAAGGCCAGTGCGACGCCGAGCGCCCCGACCCGGTCGCCTGCCAGCACCGCCGTGCCGACACCGCTCATCACCAGCACGAAGGTGCCGAACCCCTCCGCCGCCCACTTCTTGCTGTCGGGAATCGGCCGGTTCTCGGCGAATTCCTCCACCACTTCCTGCGCCGTCGGAGACATACAGACACACCTTCCGTCCATCTCGAGCCGTTTGCTGCCGCTGTGCCAGACGAGGTATTGCCGGAACGATCCTGTCTGGAAAGCTACGCCAGGCGGATGCCCGGGACAACGACCACCGACCGGAGGCGATTTCGTTGTGCCGGGTCGGGGCTGGTACCCTCGACATTCGGCATGGCGTGACCCGATTTTCCGGAGTTTCGTCTTCGCAAGACTTCTCAAGCAACCATTCAGCGACAGGAACACGAGGAACAGGCGTGGCCAACATCAAGTCCCAGGTGAAGCGGATTCGTACCAACGAGGAGGCGCGCAAGCGCAACCAGTCGGTCAAGTCCGCGCTGCGCACCGCGATCCGCAGCTTCCGCGAAGCCGCCGCGGCCGGCGACAAGGACAAGGCCGCCGAGCGCCTGCAGTTCGTGAGCCGCAAGCTGGACAAGGCCGCCTCGAAGGGCGTCATCCACGCCAACCAGGCCGCCAACAAGAAGTCGGCGCTCGCGCTGGCCCTCAACAAGCTCTGACATCCCGGTCCCGCACGCCGGGACCAGCTTTCGCTGACGCAGCCGCCGCGGCCTCGATGACCACGGCGGCTTTTGTCGTGCACGCTCGCTGAGCCCATCGGACGTCTGTCATCCCGTGCGGCTACCATTCCGCGCATGGTAACCGTCTACGCGAATCAGACCGTGGTCAGAGCAGAGGATCTGCCGGACGTGATCCGGGCCGCCGAGGTGCTGGGCATCGGCCTGCGTATCGAAAACGTCATGGTTCCCGATGACGAGGGCGTCTACACGGCCGAATGGATCGTCACCCGGGAGGACGAGGTCCCGGTGTACGACGAGTGGGAGGGCCGTTTCGACGAGTCCGACATCGATGAGGAACTGGTGATCGCCGCCACCGTCGAGTGATCTCCCGGCGTCTGCCCGCCGACCGGCGCCGTCCGCCGACAGTAGTCGGCTGTCGTATGTAGGCGGGTGCCGTCGTGCGAACCTGGTGGGAGTCCGTCTTCGCGGGCTCCCACTTGCCGTCTCCCGAGGAGAGTCTGTCGCCGCGAAGGTCGTCGTCCGCGGCGATTCGACAGATGGGGAGGCCTGCCTTCCCTCCGGCGGTCGGCTGTCCGGACGATCAGTTCGTAGCGCGCAGGTCCAGAATGCGGCCGAGGGCGTTTTCGAGGGCGTAGCCGGAGTCCGCCGCCCCGCCCTTCACCTCGGCGTTCAGGCCCGCCACGATCTGCAGGGCCGCGCCGATGGTGGCGGGGGTCCATCCTCGAGCCTGCGCCTGCGCCTTCTTCACCTTCCACGGCGGCATCCCCAGTTGCTGGGCGAGCGCGAACGGATCGCCCCGTCCCGCCGAACCGACGCGCGCGATGGTGTGCACCGAATCGGCCAGCGCGTCGGCGAGCAGCACATGCGCCACCCCGCGATCGGTGGCCCACCGCAATGCCTCCATGGCCGCCGACCGGTCGCCGGTCACCGCGAGTTCGGCCACCTCGAATCCGGTCACCTCCGCCTTGCCCGAGTAGTAGCGCCGCACCGCCCCGACGTCGACCTTGCCGCCGGTGTCGGCCACCAGCTGCGAACAGGCGGCGGCCAGTTCGCGCAGTTCCGAGCCCACCGACTCGAGCAACGCCTGCACCACATCGCCGGAGGCCCGGACTCCCGCGGCCCGGAACTCCGCGCGCACGAACTCGACCCGTTCGGCGGCTTTGGTCAGCTTGGCGCAGTCGTGCACCACCGCACCCGCCTTCTGCAGCGCGGGCACCATCGCCTTGGCCCGGCCGCCGCCGGAATGCAGCACCACCAGCACGACGCCGTCCGGGGGGTCTTTCGCGGCGTCGGCGATCAGCCCCGCCGCTTCCTTACCCGCCTCGGCCGCGGACTCGAGGACGATCACCCGGTCCTCGGCGAACAGCGAGGGACTCAATAGCTCGGCCAGCTCCGCCGGACCGGCATCGCCCGCCCGCCGCCGATCCACGGGCACCGCGTCGGGAGCGGGCGCGACGGCCCGGACCGCCGACACGATCGCGGTCACCGCACGCTCGATCAGCAACTCTTCCTCACCGAGGACAAGGTGTACCGACGCCGGCCGTTCGCTCACCCGGCCGATCCTACGGACCGCGGCCGGGTGATCGGAACCGAGTGGGTGGACGGGTGCTCGCCGCCGAGCGAACCGTACCCGGAGCCGGACGACCGATCGGCGCGCGCGAACGAATCAACAAGACAACCGAGAGCGCGGCGGCAGCGGCACCGATCCCGCCCGCGGTCCCGCCCGGCACGTCGATCGCCGCACCGGGCAGGCCCGCGGCACGGTCGCCGACGGTCAGCAACCACCACATCGGCGGCGCCGCCAGGTGCAAGACCGCCTGGGCGAGAGGTAGCCACAGCCACGCGACAGCGGCGGCGAGGGCGCCGACCACGGTGATGGGCGCGACGACCGGCGCCACCAGGACGTTCGCCGCGATCGCGACCACGCTGACGCGCCCCGTCAGCGCCACCATGATCGGCAGCGTGACCGTGAACGCAGCCGCCGACACCGCGACGAGTTCGGCGGGCAGCCGCCACCATCCCCGATCCCGAAGCCGGTCCGACCAGTCCGGTGCGAGCAGGATCAGCCCGCCGGTCGCCAGCACCGACAATGCGAAGCCTGCGCTCACCGCCAGTTCCGGCCAGATCAGCAGCACGCCGATGACGGCGGCGCACAACGCGGGCAGCGCCTGTTTTCGTCGACCGGTCAGCAACGCGATCAAGGTCACCGCGCCCATCGCGGCGGCGCGCAGCACGCTCGGATCGGGCCGCGCGATCACCACGAACATCGCCATCGCTCCGGCTGCCACCCCCACCGACGCCCGCGGGCCCAACGTCAGCCTGCGAGCACCAGCCAGCACCGCCGTCCCCACGATCGCGAAATTGGCGCCGCTGACCACACACAGGTGCTGCAATCCCGCGATCTCGAACTCGTCGCGCACCGACTCCGCCAGCCCGCCGGTATCCCCGACCACCAGCGCGGGCAGTAGCCCGGCCGCTTCCTCCGGCAGCGCCCGCGTCGCCGCCGCACGCAGGTCGGCGCGCACCACCCCCGCGACCCGCTGCCACCACGGCAGCGGCCCCGCGATCGCGGGTTGCCCCTCCGCGCGCAGAACCGCCACCGTGAGATCGCGCCGATCGGGTCGGCCGACCCGAGCATCGAACGTGATCGCCTGCCCCGGCGACAACGTGGCCCAGCCGGGACCACCGGCGAGCACCACGACCGCTCCGCCACCGCGCGTGTGGACTCCGCCACGCCGGTACTCCCGCAGCTCGGCACGCACCACCCACTGCTGCCGACCGTCGAACGATCTGCCGCGCAACGGTTTCGGATCACCGCTCGGTGTCACGGTGACCTCGATACGCGCCCTCTCCCCCATGTCCCCCAACGGGTGGACATCCACCTGATGCACCCGCCACCCCGCCGACAGGGCGAAACCCAGCGTCAGCCCCGACGCCGCGACAACAACCGCCGCCCAGACCCGGTGCCGCCGCGCCCCGGTGCCGCCGCGCGCGAGCACCCCGGCGGCCTTCGCTCGCGATATCACCCAGATGGCCACGCTGGAGGCCGAGACCACCACGGCGACAACGACACCGACCGGCCATCCGCCGCGAATCACCACGAGGGTCGTCATCCAGCAGCACAGGGCGGCGGGCAACAGTCGCGCGTCGAGCACGTCCCTCGGGCCACGGCGTTCTCCGACCACGGTGTCCCGGATACGTCGGGCAGACGCTCCGATCGTCGTCGCGGGTGGTGAGAACCCGGCCGGGCAGACAGGCCGCGTCCACCACCTCGATGCCGGTACAGCGGACGGCGCTCGACGGGTCCGCACCGCGCTTCTCCGAGGGGTCATACCGTCACCAGGTCTCGCAGGCGAGCGAGGCGGGCAGGGCCGATGCCGTCGACTTCGGCGAGCTGGTCGACCGAGGTGAACCGGCCGTTCGCGTTGCGCCAGTTCATAATCGCGCGGGCGGTCACGGGGCCGACGCCGGGCAGGGCGTCGAGTTGCGCCTCGGTCGCGACGTTGAGATCCACCGTGCCGCTCGGCCCGTTTTCCGGTGTGGTGTCCGCCGCACCGTGCCCCGTCCCCGACCCGCTGACGGTGACGCTGCCGAGCTGGGGCGATCCGTCCTGCTGGGCGGCGCCGACGAGGATCTGATCGCCGTCTCGTACCCGCTGCGCCAGGTTGATCCCGGTCAGGTCCGCCCCCTCGCGTGCGCCGCCCGCTGCGGCGACGGCGTCGGCGACGCGGGCTCCCGGGGGAAGCCGGACCAGTCCGCCCCGGTGGACCAGCCCCACGACACTGACCACGATTTCACCTGGCGCGTCGGGGTCGACCTGGGCGGAAACGCCGGCCTCCGCCTGCTGGGCCACGGTCGAGGGCACGCCGGGGCCCACGGTCGTCGTCTGCACCGAGGCGAGCGGCGGAACGGGAGAGGAAACCGGTCGCTGACGTATCACGACGAACGCCGTGACGACCACCGCGATCAAGCCGACAACCGCCAAGGTGAGTGCCCCACGACGGCCCGGATCGACCCGTGCGCCACCGAATCGTCCGCCCGGCACATCGTCGTCGCTGTCCCGACCGGGCTGGTCGCGCAGCCAGTCCGGCGTTCCGACATCGGTCACTTCGTCGACTTCGGCGACTGCCGACGGCGCCCGCACGTCGTCGATGTCGACGGTTCGACGCACGGTCCCCCTTTCAGCGACCACCGGACCCCGCCCGTCCGGATCGTCCGGCAGACCTTCGAGGTGCCACCGCGACGGAGCATCGGAGGACGCGTCCCGGGCCCGGGCCCGAGCATCGCGGCCCGCCCGATCCGTCGAGCGCAGGTGCACACGGTCCGGGGGCTCGGCCGCCGCTGCCCGCCCCGGCGCGAGCACCGCCGCGCGGCTCGCACTCACTCGGTCGGACAACACCCCCAGCCGGCGGCGACGCCGCTCGCGTTCGTCATATCGCACCATGTCGGCGAGAGTAGGGACAACGGTTCTCACGCACGGATCGGCGACCTGGGAGTTCAGTCGGGCTGTGGACAACCCTGGGGCTGTGCAGAACTCGGATTCCGGCGACCTGAGCCGGGACCGCTCACCCGCATCCACCGGGGACGACGAGCACCCCGACCGCGCCGAGGCCGAGGTGCACGCCGAGCACGGGACCGAACTCCGCCACGATGAGTTCCTTCACGCCGGGAACCCGCTCGCGCAGTTGGTTCGCGATGTGCTCGGCGGTGTCGGCGGCGCCGAGGTGCTGCACGGCGACGGCGGCGCCGTCCACGCCCGCCGCTTCGACCGCGGCGGCTATCAGACGGGCGTGGGCTTTGGAGCGGGTACGGGCCTTTTCCCGCAGTTCCAGCCGACCTTCGACGATCTGCAGGATCGGTTTGGTCACCAGTTCGCTGCCGAAGAACGAGGCCGCGGTGCTCAACCGGCCACCGCGGCGCAATTGCTCGGTGCGGTTGACCAGGATGAACGTGCGTGCCCTGTTCGCCGCGGTGACCGCGGCCTCGTAGACCTCGTCCAGCGTCGCGCCCCGTGCCGACGATCGCGCCGCGGCCAACGTCGGCAGGCCGGTGGCCAGGCCCGCGCCCAGGGAATCGACCAGACGGATGTTCTCGTCCTGGCCGAGGTCTCGGACAGCCTGCCTGCCCGCTTCCCAAGTGGCCGAGAGCTGGCGGGACAGATGCACCGCGACCACGCCGTCGCCGCCACTGCGGGCCAAGGCACGCTCGTAGACCTCACGTATCTCGCCGGGCGAGGCCGCCGAGGTGGTCACGGTGTCCGAGCTGTAATCGATCTCGACGGGGTCGACACCGTCCCGGATCGCGCGGTCACCGACCAGCACGTGCAACGGGACCACGGCGATGCCCAGCTCGTCCACCGTTGCGGTGGGCAGGCCGGCCGACGAATCGGTGACGACCACGACGGCCACGGACTACCGAACCTCCTGCAAGGTCTTCACCATCGCGTTCGCGACCGCGGTGTGACCGTCCCAGCCCCAGTGGATGCCGTCGGGATTGGCGTCGCCGGAGAAGATGTTCTCGCGCACCGCCTCCGCGAGATCCACCAGCGGCACCGAGGTCTTCTGCGACCACGCGCGCAACGCCTTCTCCGCACGGGGACGACCGGAGTGCACCCGCCCGTAGGCATCGCAGTTGTGCACCGAGGGCAGCACCGCGATCACCGGCAGATCAGGACGAAGCTGGGTGATCGCCTGCCGCGACTGCTCCAGATAGTCGACACTCAGCCGCGGCGGCAATGCCACCGGACGGCCCAGCTTGGACAGCTTGGGCTGCCACCAGTTGTAGACGTTGCGTACCACCCGGCGCAGGCCGGGCGGGCGGATGTAGCGGATCAGCTCCCGCAGCGCGGTGGGCAGCGGCGAGGGCAGCGTGTCCATACCGCCCACCGCGAACACCACCGCCGACGCCTTCGGCACGGCCGCCCAGATCCGGGGATCGCCGATCAGCGCCCAATAGGCATCGCGACAGGTCCAGCCGATCCGGCCGACCAGTTCGACATCCCAATCCAGTTCCGCGCCGACCAGATTCGGCCAGATCCGCGGATGGTCGGCGGGCAGTCCGCCCTTGGGACCGAAGTAGGCCAGTGAATCGGCGATGACGATCAAGACCGGGCGCTGGGACGTCTCAGCCGGTACGGGCGCCTGCTCGGCAGCAGCCACCTGCGACGACGATGCGGCATCTGCGCTCGCATCGGATGCGGTGTCCTGCTCACTTGCCGCGTCCTCCACGGCCTCACCGGTCGCGACGGTGCCGGTCACGGCCTCACCGGTCACGGCCTCACCGGTCACGGCGGTGCCGGAAGCGCTCACCTCGGTCTCCGCGCCCGTGTCGCCGGAACTCGTCTCGACGACCACATCGGTTACGGCCGTGGCCATCTCGGAATCCTCGGCCTCGGTGGCTCCGACCGCAGCATCCGCTCCCGTCACCACCGAATCCGAATCGGTGCCCGCGGCGTCGGTCCCGGCAGAACCGACTTCGGCAGCCGAATCCTCCACGCCGACAACGGCAGCGCCGACACCCTCGGCAGCATCCGCCACCGAATCCGGCTCGGACTCCGCTCCGGACATCGGACCCGCCTCAGCGACTCGACCGTCGGAGGCGGGAGCCGTATCCGCAGCGGCTTCCGTGCCGGACGAGCCGGCACCAGCCTCGGCGACCGGCGAATCCCCGGCTTCGTCGGACTCGATCTCATCGGCCACGGACTCGGCCGCCGAAGCCGCGCCCGCCGATCCGGCTTCCTCGTCCTCGGGGCCGGACGACGCCACTGCGACAGGCGAACTGGGAAACGGGCCACCGAAAAGCAGGTCAGGCAACTGCCGTTCGGCCTTGGCCGAAACCTTCTGCTTGAACAGCTCGTCCGGCACCGACCGCGCATCCTCGGCCGCCGAGCGCGGACGACCCTTCGCCGTCGAGGCCTCGTCCTCTGCCGCTTCCTCTGGTACGGGATCCGCCGCGGCGGCAGGTGGGCCGCCGAAAAGCGCGTCGGGCAGTTGTCGTTCCGGTCTGGCGCTCACCTTCCGGAACAGTTCGTCCGGCACCGACCGGTCGGGCTCATCAGAGGACATCGGGTGCTACCTTCGCCGCTGCGTTCCACACATCGAGACGCCAGCCGGGCTGGTCGATGCCTGGACCGTGGCTGCTCAGTTGCACCCAGCTGGTATTGGCCAGTCCACCGAGGATCGGCCAGTTCTGCGGCGGCAGTTCGAGCAGCGCGGCCGTCAAGGCGGCGATCAGCCCGCCGTGCGCCACCAGGATGATAGTCCCGCCGGGCCAATCCTGCCGCTCGTTGTACAACTCCTGGACCACGGGCAGCGCTCGCGCGCCGACCTCGAGTTTGCTCTCCCCGCCGGGCGGGCGGTAGGTGGCGTCCAGCCGCCATGCCACCCGCGCGCCCGGGGCCTGCGCATCGACGTCGATGTGCGTCAGTCCCTGCCAGTCACCGAGATGGGTCTCGCGCAGGCGCGGGTCCACGGTGATGGGCACGTCGATGTGCTCGGTGAACGCGAGTGCGGTGTCGTGGGCGCGACGCAGGTCCGAGGTCACGATGGCGAGGGCGTTACGCGAAACGAGCTCGCGGGCGGCTTCTTTCGCCTGCCGACGGCCCAGCTCGGTGAGGTCGGTGTCGATCTGGCCTTGCATGCGATCGGAGGCGTTCCACTCCGTCTGCCCGTGCCGCAGCAGGATCAGCGTGCGGACGCCGGCGTACTTGTTCACGCGTCGTTTTCTCCCTCGGCGGCCGCCTCCGGCCGCGCCCCTCCGACACCCTCGACCGGCAGGACCGGGCAGTCCTTCCACAGCCGTTCCAGTGCATAGAAATTGCGTTCGTCGTTGTGCTGGATGTGCACGACGACGTCGACGTAGTCCAGCAACGCCCAGCGACCCTCGCGGGTGCCCTCCCGTCGCACGGGCCGGTGCCCGACCGCGCGCAGCTTCTCCTCGACGTTGTCGACGATGGCGTTGACCTGGCGCTCGTTCGGCGCCGAGGCGATGATGAAGCAGTCGGTGATCACCAGTTGCTCGGAGACGTCGAGCACGACCACATCGGTGGCCAGCTTCTCGTCGGCCGCGCGGGCCGCCACTTCGGCCATCGCGATCGCTTCGGCGGACGCGCTCACCCGCTCACCTCCGAGCGGTACTCGTTCTCGTTCAACTCAGCTACCTTCCGCTGACTCCGGCACGTACAGATGCCGCTTCGATATGTACTGCACCACGCCGTCCGGGACGAGGTACCAGACCGGCCGCCTCTGCGCGGCTCGGCGACGGCACTCGCTCGAGGAGATCGCCAGCGCCGGGATCTCGAGCATCGTCACCGCATCGGCAGGAAGCTCACGCAGATGTTCCTCGAGATGATCGGTGTTCAGTTCGTAGCCCGGACGGCTCACCCCGACGAACTTGGCCAGTTCGAACAGTTCGGCCCAATCCTGCCACGACAGGATGTTCGCCAGTGCGTCCGCACCCGTGATGAAGTACAGCTGCGCATCCGGATACTGCGCCTTCATTTCGCGCAGGGTGTCCACGGTGTAGGTGACCTTCCCGCGATCGATGTCGGCGCGACTGACCGAGAACCGCGGGTTGGAGGCGGTCGCGATGACCGTCATGAGGTACCTGTCCTCGGCCGGACTGACGGTCTTGTGCGCCTTCTGCCACGGCTGGCCGGTGGGGACGAAGATCACTTCGTCCAGCTCGAACCGGTGCGCGACCTCGCTGGCGGCGACCAGATGTCCGTGGTGGACCGGATCGAACGTGCCGCCCATCACGCCCAGCTTGCGGCGGACCGCCCCTGTCTCGTGCATGAGAAGCGAGCTTACTGCGACCTCAGTCGAGCATGTCGGTGAGCTGGCGACGGGTGTGATCGAGCTCGTTGGCGATCTCCCTGCTGGGCTGGAGCTCGGCGCGCTCCTGCAATTCCGCCAGCAGGGTGCGCAGCGCCTCGATGCTCGGTCTGCGCAGTTCACCGGTCGGAGCCGCCCAGAATCGCAGCCAGGCCGCCGAGCGCAGGCAGCGGGCGCGCGGACCGATGCGACCGAGCTCGCCCCACAGCTCGGCCGCGCGCAGGTAGGCGAGCGCGGCAGGGCCGTCGGCTCCACAGGCATCCAGCGCCGAAGCCGCCGACCAGGTGAGCTCGGCCCGTAGTTCCCGCTGGTCGGCGTGCCCGCGGATCGCGTGCGCGGCCGCGAGGTATTGCCGAGCCGCCCCGCGATGATCGCTCAGCAACCGCAGCGAACGGCCGTACTGACCGCGCAACACCGCCATCTCGGGGACCGGATAGGGCGCGGCCTTCGCGAGACCGCGGGCGAACAACTCGGCGGCACGGGTATGACGGCCCGCGCGGTGCAGGGCGCGGGCGGCCACGAAGACCAGGTGGGTGGCGGTGTCGCCGGACAACTCTTCCCAGTGCCGCGCGGCGTCGAGTGCCACCTCGGCGAGTTCCACCTCGCGATCGGGCGCACCGGAGAGCGCCGTGACCAGTTGCGCGTGCAGTCGCGCGATCTGCTCCTCCGGCAGAAGTCCCGTTCCCGCGGCCAGCGCCGCGCGCAGATACCGCTCGGCCTCCGCGGGCGCACTCAGCAGACTGCCTGCGGCCAGTTCCCCGAGCCTGGTCGCCTCGTCGGCCGGACCGGGATCCGGGTCGGTCGATGTCACGCCGTCGGGCGTCGTACTCCCCATGGCGGCGAATGCTGGAGGGCTCCCCCAACGAATCGCTTAACAAATCCTGAACGCGGGCACGGCGAAGCCACGCCGCGCTCGGGCGATCTCTCGTTCGAGACAGGATCGACAGACCCGCCCCGGCCGTTAACCGCTCGCGCATGGCGGCGATCAGACCGGCAGCAAGCGGGAGACCACCTCGGTCAGCTGCCTGGCCGAACGGCATTCGTGCATCTCGATGACGTCGACGTACTTGTCGGCGGCCGAATCGCCCGATCCCCAGTTGTGGGTGGGCTCGGGGTTGAGCCAGTGCGCGTGTTTGGCGGTGGCCACCAGTTCCCGCAGGGTGCCCAGAGCCGGGTCGCGGTAGTTGGTGCGGGCGTCACCGAGAATGAGCAGCGAGCTGCGGCTGGTGACGGCGTCGGGGAACTGTTCGGCGAAGGACCGCAGCGCGTTGCCGTAGTCGGAGTGCCCGTCGAAGCCGACCACATCGGCCTCGGTGAGGATGCGCGTCATCGACTGGTCCAGCTGGGTATGCGGGTCGAAGAAGCGGGTCACCTCGTCGGTGTTGTCGACGAAGGCGAAGATCCGCACCCGGGAGAACTGCTCGCGCAACGCGCTCACCAGCAGCAGCGTGAAGTTGCTGAAGCCGGCCACCGAACCCGAGACATCGCACAGCAGAACCAGTTCCGGACGTCCCGGGCGGGGCTTCTTGTTGACCAGATCGATCGGCACGCCCCCGGTGGACATGGACTTGCGCAGCGTCCGCCGCAGGTCGATCTCACCGCGCCGGTGCTGCCTGCGACGCACGGCCAGCCGAGAGGCCAGCACCCTGGCCAGCCGCTGGGTGCCGCGCCGCAGTTCGGCGAGTTCGCGTTCGGACGCGCGCAGGAAGTCCACATCTTCGGCCTGGCGGGCGACACCGTAGTTGGCGACTCGCTCCTTGCCGATCCGCTCGGCCACCCGCCTGCGGGTCTCGGCGTCGACACTGGCGCGGAATCCCTCGATGCGCTGCCGGGCGGCGCGCCGGGCGACCTCGGTCTCGAACTCGCCCGCATCGGGACCGAGTGCCATCCCGGCCAGGATCTTGGCCAGCAATGTCTGCGGTTGCACGTCCTTGAGCGCCTGGTAGGCCGAGAACGACGGGCCGCGCGCGGATTGGTACTGGCCCATCTGCTCGACCATCTGGGCGGCCATCTGGTCGAGCCCGTCCGAGTCCTGCTGGGCCAGCATCTCGGCCAGCATCTCCCGCAGTGCGGGGATGTCGATCTCGCCGGAGGGCTTGCGCGGGATGTCCACGATCTCGTCGACGGCGGCCCGCTCACCGACCGCGACCGGGAACCACAGGTCGAACAGCCCGTCGAAGGTGGCACGGTGGGTGGTGCGACGCAGCAGGGCGCACGCCAGGCCCTCGCGCAGCACCTCGCGGTCGAACAGGTCGAGCACGGTCACGACGCGGCCCGCGTCCACCGTTTCCGAGGGGCCGACCGGGATGCCGCGCGCCCGCAACGCCTCGACGAAGCCGACGAGGTGTCCGGGGATGCCGTGTTCGGCGCGCAACGACACCGGCGTCTGCGGGGACGATCCGGCGCTCATGTCAGGCCAGTTTCAGCTCGGACAGCGCGCGTTCGTGATCGCTGCGATGCTTGAGCACGACACCGAGCGTGGCGCGCACGGTCGTATCGTCGAGATCCTTCATCCCGAGCGCGAGCAGCGTGCGACCCCAGTCGATGGACTCGGCGACCGAGGGCAGCTTCTTGAGCTGCATGCCGCGCAGCACGTGCACGATGCGCACCAGCTGCGCCGAGACCGCGGCCGAGAGTTCCGGCACCCGGCTGGCCAGGATACGGCGCTCGAGTTCCTCGTCCGGGAAATCCAGGTGCAGGTACAGGCAGCGGCGTTTGAGGGCCTCCGACAGCTCCCTGGTGGCGTTGGAGGTCAGCACCACGAACGGCTTGCGGGTGGCGGTGATGGTGCCCAGCTCCGGGACGGTCACCGCGAAATCACTGAGCACCTCGAGCAGCAGGCCCTCGATCTCGACGTCGGCCTTGTCGGTCTCGTCGATCAGCAGCACCGTGGGATCGGTGCGCCGGATCGCGGTCAGCAGCGGGCGGGAGAGCAGGAATTCCTCGGTGAAGACGTCGGCTTTGGTTTCGGCCCAATCGTTTTCACCGGCCCCCGAATGATTGGCCGATTGGATGCGCAGGATCTGCTTGGCGTGGTTCCACTCGTAGAGCGCCCGAGCCTCGTCGACACCCTCGTAGCACTGCAGGCGCACCAGTTCGGCGCCGGAGGTCTGCGCGACGGCGCGGGCCAGTTCGGTCTTGCCGACACCGGCCGGGCCTTCGATCAGCAGCGGCTTGCCCAGCCGGTCGGCCAGGAACACCGAGGTGGCCGTGGATTTGTCGGCCAGGTAGCCGGTGGTGGCGAGCCGCTCGACGACATCGTCGACCGAGGTGAAGATCGGCTCCTGGGGTGCGTCGGCCACTGGTCTGTCCTTCCTCGTCCGAGCGCACGGATCGCGCTCGGTGCAATCTCTACCGCGTCACGCGGGCCTGATCTGGCCCTCGCCCCACACGATCCATTTGGTCGAGGTCAGCTCCGGCAACGCCATCGGACCGCGCGCGTGCAGTTTCTGCGTCGAGATGCCGATCTCGGCGCCGAAACCGAACTGCTCGCCGTCGGTGAAGGCGGTGGAGGCGTTCACCATGACGGCGGCGGCGTCGACCCGGCTGGTGAAGGCGCCCGCGGCGGCCAGGTCACCGGTCACGATGGCCTCGGTGTGGCCGGTGCCCCAGGTGTTGATGTGCTCGACGGCGGCGTCCAGGTCGTCGACGACCTTCATGGCGATGTCGAGGGTCAAATACTCCTCGGCCCAGTCGGTCTCGGTGGCGGGCACCTGGCCGGGCAGGTCGCCGTGGATGGTGACGCCCGCGGCCTCGAGCGCGGCGGTGAGCCTGGGCAGCGCGGTGTCGGCGACAGCCCGGTCGATGAGCACGGTTTCGGCCGCGTTGCACACGCTGGGCCTGCGGGTCTTGGCATTGATCAGGATGCGCTCGGCCATGTCGAGATCGGCGGCGGAGTGCACGTAGACGTGGCAGTTGCCGGTGCCGGTTTCGATGGTGGGCACCGTCGCGTCCCGGACGACCGCGTTGATCAGACCTGCGCCGCCGCGCGGGATCACCACGTCGACCAGGCCCCGCGCCTGGATCAGGTGGGTCACGCTGGAGCGGTCGTGGCTGGGCAGCAGGTGCACCGATTCCTCGGGAATGCCCTGCCCGCGCAGGGCTTCACGCAGGATCTCGACCAGCGCGGCGTTGGAATTCGCCGCCGAGGACGAGCCGCGCAGCAGCGCCGCGTTGCCGGACTTCAAGGCCAGACCGAAGGCGTCGACGGTCACATTGGGGCGCGCTTCGTACACCATGCCGACCACACCGAGCGGCACCCGGACCTGCCGGGTCTGCAGCCCGTTGGGCAGGGTCGAACCGCGCACGACGACACCGATCGGATCAGGCAGACCGGCCACCTGGCGCAAGCCGGAGGCGATGCCGTCGATGCGATCCTCGGTCAGCCGCAACCGGTCCAGCAGCGAGGCCTCGGTTCCCGCGGCTTCGGCGGCGGCGATGTCCTCGGCATTGGCGGCCAGCACCTTCTCGGCGGACGCGAGCAGGAGGTCGGCGGCGGCGTGCAGGGCGTCGTTCTTCTGCGCGGTGGTCAACTGGGCGAGGGCGCGCGCGGCCACCCTGGCCTTACGCGCGGCCTCGTGCACTGCTTCGCGCACATCGAACTCGGCCGTCGTCTCCACCGTCATGGGGTACAGCCTACGCACCGGGACGAACGGGTTTCCGGCTGCTCCACCTCCTGATCGTCCGCGGGCGCGGCGGGTCCGTGGTTGGGTTCCGGCATGGACGTTCAGGGCATGGACATCGGCGCGGAGCAGGCGCGAGACGCACCCGTCATCGCGGTGCTGGGCAGCGTGAACATGGATCTGGTGACCACCGTCACACGGCGGCCCGTGCCGGGAGAGACGATCGCGGGCCGCGATTTCGCCACCGTGCCCGGCGGCAAAGGCGCCAATCAGGCCGTCGCGGCGAGCCGGTCCGGCGGGCGGGTGCGATTTCTCGGCGCGGTCGGCTCGGATGTGTTCGCGCCGCGGCTGCGCGAGCTGCTCGACGAGGCCGGAGTGGCTACCGAACGGCTGCGCACTGTCGAGGGATCGAGCGGCATCGCGACCATCGTCGTCGAGGAGAACGGTGAGAACAGCATCATCGTGGTCGGCGGCGCGAACGCGGCGGTGAGCGAGCTCGACGCGGACGATCTCGCCGTCGTGGCGGACGCGGACATGCTGGTGTGCCAGCTGGAACTGCCGGTGCCGACGGTGGCCGCCGCATTGCGGCACGCGCGGGCCCACTCGACGATCACCATGCTCAATCCCTCACCGGTGCGGGACCTTCCGGAGGAGCTGTGGGCCGATGTCGACATCGCGGTGGTGAACCGTGGCGAGGCGCGTCGGGTGGGTGCGGTCCTCGACCGGATCCCGCACGTGGTGACCACGCTCGGCGCCGACGGTGCGCATCACCGAGGACCGGACGGCTCGGAACTGACGGTGCCCGGGGTGGCGGTCGAGGTCGTGGACACCACCGGCGCGGGCGACGCGTTCACCGGCGCGCTGGCGGTCGCCTGGAGCCGAGGCCCGCGCCAGGCGTTGCGACGGGCGTGCGCGGCGGGTGCGTTGGCGACGACCGCGCTCGGCGCGAGCGCCTCCATACCGGACCGCGCGGCGATCGAGGCGCTGCTCGACTGAGGAAATTCGAGTGCCTTTTCGTCCGGGGCTGCCTACCGTGGAATTCGCCGGCGGCTGTTCCGTCGCCGGCGAATTCGGAAGGATCGAAGCATGTTTCCCGTCGAGCTGTCCGGTGCCCGGGCACGGACGTTGATGTGGGCCCACGAGAGCGATATCGAGGCGGCGGCGCTGCAACAGCTGCGCAATATCGCCCGGCTGGAATGGGTGCACGGCGTTCGGGTCATGCCGGACGTGCACCTGGGCAAAGGTGCGACGGTCGGCTCGGTCATCGCCATGCGAGACGCGGTCGCGCCCGCGGCGGTCGGCGTGGACATCGGCTGCGGCATGGAGAGCGTGCGCACCGATCTGACCGCCGCGGATCTGCCCGACGACCTGCGGTCGCTGCGTTCGCGCATCGAGGCGGCGGTGCCGGTCGGCTTCGCCGCGCACCAGCACGAGGTGCCGGTGAAAGTGCTGGCCGGACGCCCGTCCGGAGCCACCACGGCGACTCTTCGCTCGGGGTGGGACCGGTTCTGGGCGCGGTTCGGCGAACTCGACGAGCGGGTCGCGCCGCGCGAGTCGAAGGCGCACAAGCAGATGGGCACCCTCGGCGGCGGCAACCATTTCATCGAGGTCTGCCTGGACACCGACGACCAGGTGTGGATTCTGCTGCATTCCGGCAGCCGCAATATCGGCAAGGAAATCGCCGAGCGGCACATGGACATCGCGCGCAAGCTGCCGCACAACCAGAATCTGGTGGATCGCGATCTGGCCGTATTCCTGGCGAACACCCCCGAAATGGCGGCCTACCGGCACGACCTGACGTGGGCGCAGGAATATGCCGCGCGGAATCGGGCGGTCATGCTGGCGCTGGTGTGCCAGGCCGTGCGCGAGGAATTCCCGACCCGCGAGGTGCGTTTCGACGTCCCGATCTCCTGCCACCACAACTACGTGGCCGAAGAGGTGATCGACGGAACGCCGATGCTGGTGACCCGTAAGGGCGCGGTCCGCGCGGGCAAGGGCGATCTGGCGCTCATCCCGGGCTCCATGGGCACCCGTTCCTACGTGGTCCGCGGCAAGGGCAACCCGGACTCGTTCGATTCCGCTTCGCACGGCGCGGGGCGGCGGATGAGCCGCAACGCCGCCAAGCGGCAGTTCAGCGTGGCCGACCTGGTCGCGCAGACCGAAGGCGTGGAGTCGCGCAAGGACGCCGGAGTGCTCGACGAGATCCCGGCCGCCTACAAGAACATCGACGAGGTCATCGATGCCCAGCGCGACCTCGTCGAGGTGGTGGCGACCCTGCGTCAGGTGCTCTGCGTGAAGGGCTGACTTGCCCCGGCCGGATGTGGATTGTTCGATGTCCACATCCGGCCGACCGCCGGGCTGTGCGCTGTCGGTGGAGTGGGGCACGATGGGCTTCGTGACCACGGCGAGCGGAAGTCCAGCGATCGACCTCACCGCACCCGACCTGCGCGAGCGGGCCGAGGAGCTGCTCCGCGAGCTCGCCGGTCCGGACGCGCGACTGCGCGAGGATCAGTGGACCGCCATCGAAGCGCTGGTCGTGCGACGGCAGCGCGCCCTGGTGGTGCAGCGCACCGGCTGGGGCAAATCGGCGGTGTATTTCATCTCCGCGAAGCTGTTGCGCCGGGCCGGGCGCGGTCCGACCGTGATCGTCTCGCCCCTGCTGGCGCTGATGCGCAACCAGGTGGTCGCCGCCGAGCGCGCCGGGGTGGTGGCCGCCACCATCAACTCCGGCAATGTCACCGAGTGGGACGAGATCCACCAGCGGGTGGCCCAGGGCGAGATCGACGTGCTGCTGGTCAGCCCGGAGCGGTTGAACAATCCGGACTTCCGCGACCAGGTACTGCCCCGGCTGGCCGCCGACGCCGGGCTCGTGGTGATCGACGAGGCGCACTGCGTCTCGGACTGGGGGCACGACTTCCGCCCCGATTACCGCCGCATCCGCACGCTCATCGCCGATCTCGGCGCCGACGTTCCCGTGCTGGCCACCACCGCGACCGCCAACGACCGGGTGGTCACCGATGTCGCCACCCAGATCGGCACCGACACCCTGGTGCTGCGCGGCAGCTTGGACCGGGAGTCGCTGCATCTGTCGGTGGTGACCTTCGACGACGCGGTGGAGCGCACCGCGTGGCTGAGCGGCAGGCTGCACCGACTGCCAGGCTCCGGCATCATCTATACCCTCACCGTGGCCGCCGCGCACGACCTCGCCGACGTGCTGAACTCGAACGGTCACCACGTCGCCGCCTATACCGGTCAGACCGATCCGGCCGAACGGGAGGCGCTGGAAAACGCCCTGCTCGGCAACGAGATCAAGGCGCTCGTGGCCACCTCCGCGCTGGGTATGGGCTTCGACAAACCCGATCTGGGATTCGTGGTCCACGTGGGCGCGCCCTCCTCCCCCATCGCCTACTACCAACAGGTCGGCCGTGCGGGCCGCGGCACCGAGCGCGCCGAGGTCGTCCTACTGCCCGGCCCCGAGGACACCCGGATCTGGAGCTACTTCGCCTCGGTGGCCTTCCCTCGCGAGCACATCGTGCGCAGCGTGCTCGACGCGCTCGATCACGACCGGCCGATGTCGACGGTCGCGCTGGAGCCGATGGTCGAGTTGAATCGGTCGCGGCTGGAGATGGTGCTGAAGGTGCTCGATGTGGACGGCGCGGTGCGCCGGGTACGCGGCGGCTGGCTGGCGACCGGGCAGCCGTGGGACTACGACGCGCCCCGCTACGAACGGCTGGCGGCCGCCCGCGAGGTGGAGCAGCAGGCGATGCTGGATTACCAGCGCACCACCGGGTGCCGGATGAATTTCCTGCGCCGCCAGCTCGACGATCCCAGCCTGCCCGCCCTGGACGGCCAGGTGCCCGGCTGCGGCCGCTGCGACAACTGCACCGGGCAACGCCCCGATGTCTCCGTGGACGCCGACGCGGTCGCCGCCACCCGCGCTCGACTCGATCGGCCCGGCATCGACCTCGCCCCACGCAAGCAGTGGCCCACCGGCATGGCGAAACTCGGCGTCCCGCTGTCGGGAAAGATCACCGCGGGCGCGGAGACCGGGCGCGTGGTCGGCAGGCTCACCGATCTGGGCTGGGGCCAACGGCTGCGCGCGCTGTTGGACGGGCCGGACGGGCCGGTGCCCGACACCGTGTTCGACGCCTGCGTCGCCGTACTCCGCGAGTGGGATTGGGCAGTGCGCCCGACGTCGGTGCTCGCTCTGTCCTCCGAGCGGCACCCGCTGCTCACCGAAAGCCTTGCCGCCCGTCTCGCCGAGGTGGGCAGGCTACGACCGCTCGGCGCCATGTCCCTGCGGCCGGACCGGCCGCCGGTCTCGGCGGCGAACTCCGCCCACCGCGTCGCGGGGCTGTACGACTCGTGGGAGGTTCCCGATCTGTCCGAGGTCGAGGGCCCGATCCTGCTCGTGGACGCCCGGACCGACACCGGTTGGACCTTCACCGTCGCCGCACACGCACTGCGCCGGGCAGGAGCCGATGCGGTACTCCCCTTCGCCTTGGCGAGCGTGACCTGACCTGCCGGGCGTGCCGGTCGCATCTCGCGAAGGCCGGCGCGCACGGCCGACCGCTACAGGCTGAGGGTGGCTCGCAGACTGGCGTCGAGCGCTTCGGTCTCGTCGGGCGTGAGCCTGCCGACGTGGGTGTTCAACCACGGGCGATAGGCGCGGTGGAGTTCGAGCGCGTCGACCCAGCCGTGGTCGGTGTAGACGCCGAGCACGTGTCCCGGGTCGTTGTCGATCACCGGCACGACGTGCACCCACCGGTACGGCGAGATGATGACCGCCGGATCGGAGACCAGCACCACGGTGCTGCGGCGAGGCAGCGGTGTGCCGTCGCTGAGTGCCGGGGTGTAGGTCCAGATCTCCCCGCGTTTCATGCGGCCCCGCGCGAACGGCGCCGGGCATCGACCGCCGCCTGCTCGGCGATGTCGACATCGACGCGCGCGGCGACCTGCTCGGCTTCCTCGTCGACCGACAGCTCGGACAAACTGTCCTGTACGAGGGCCGTGCGGAGCGCGGCATTGACCACCTCGGACAGGCTGCGGTCCTGCCGTTCGGCGGCCGCCTGCGCCCATGCGGCGACCTGGGGATCCAGGGTCACCGAGATATGCGCAGCCTTGCTCATGCCCTATGCATACCAGTCCCGGCCGCCCAGCGAAACCGGTCTCGATGGGCGGGCATCTGTCCTGGCAGCCGACCATCCGGTCCGCATGGTGCGGGAGACCCGAGCAGCGCGCGCCGATGACGCGCCCGCGCCGCGGGGAGACGCTAGGGTCGCAGAGATGGCCGGTAAGTCGGCGCCCCCGACGGTGGAACTCGACGTCGGCGCCCATCGCGTGCGTATCTCGAATCCGGACCGGGTCTACTTCCCGGAGACCGGAGCGACCAAGCTCGATCTGGTGCAGTACTACCTCGGCGTCGGCGACGGCATCGTCAACGCGCTGCGGGAGCGGCCGTGCATGCTGCACCGCTTCCCGAAGGGGCTGGTCGGCGACAAGGTCCACCAGAAGCGGCTACCCGCGGGAGCGCCGGACTGGGTGCACACGGTCCGGGTGTCGTTCCCGCGTTATGGCCGCCATGCCGACGAGTTGTGTGTCCGTGAGCTCGCCGAGGTCGTGTGGGCGGTCCAGATGAGCACCGTGGAGTTCCATCCGTGGAATTCGCGGGCCGCCGACACCGAACGTCCCGACGAATGGCGCATCGACCTCGACCCGATGCCCGACTGCCCGTGGTCACGGGTGCAGCGGGTGGCGGGGGTCGTGGAGGAGGTACTCGGCGAACTCGGCGCGACCGGCTGGCCGAAGACCTCCGGCGGCCGCGGCCTGCACGTCTACGTGCGGATCGCGCCGGAGTGGACCTTCACCGAACTGCGCCGCGCGGCATCGGCTTTCGCCCGTGAGGTCGAACGTCGCGCGCCACGGGACGTGACGACGGCCTGGTGGCGACGCGACCGTGATCCGCGGCTGCTGTTCGTCGACTACAACCAGAACGCCCGCGACCACACCATCGCCGCCGCCTACTCGGTGCGTGGCGTCCCGCAGGCGACGGTCTCCACCCCCGTCCGCTGGTCGGAGATTCCCGAGATCGATCCCCGTGACTTCACCATGCGAACCGTGCCCGCCCGCTACGCCGAACTCGGCGATCTGCATGCCGGGATCGACGACGCGGTGTTCCTGATCGACGAACTGCTCGAATGGGCCGACCGGGACCGGATCGACGACGATCCCGGGCCGGAGGCGGACACCGCCCGGAAGTGACGGCACCGCGCCCCGGCACCGAGACCCCTCACTCCGCCGCCGTCCGCCGCATGACCGGCCGGAGCCCACGGAACCGAAGACGGCATAATCGGCACAGTGCATTGGATTTTCACGCCGGACGAGTTCGCCCATGTCTGGCGGGAGACCGACGTCGACCGGCCGCCGTATCCGCTGCGCATCCTGGAATCGCCACGCACCGAGCACGCCGCCGAGGTGATGCGCGCCATGCTGGCGCAGAAATTCCCGCCGGGCACCGACCCGGATCTGACCGCGTGCCTGCGCATTCTGGCCGATCCGCATACCCGGTTCCTCGCGGTCGGCCAGGGCTCCGATCCGCGGGCCGAGCTGCGGCTGCTGGCGTGCGTGGTGTTCGATCGGGCGGTGCTCGCGGTCCAGGGACGTTCGGCGCGGGTCGGCCAGGCGGGCTCGGTACGGATTTCGATCGGTCACGCCGCGAAACTCGGGGCGGGGATCGCGAGTGTGCTGCCGAAGGCGCCGCCCGGCCGCGAGGCCGCGCGGGCTGCGTCGACAGCCGCGGTCTACGACACCGAAGCGGTACGACCCGCACCCGAGGTCGCGCGGATCCGCAGGCTGTTGCTGTCGAAACACGCCGCGTCCGGACACATCCGGATCGAGCCGCGACTGGATCGGCCACAGCCGCCACCGCCGGTGCACTACACCTGGATGGATGTCGAGGGCGACGGCCGGTATCTGGTGAAGGCGGACGAGACCGTGCGCGTCGTGCCCGCCTCGGCCGAGCAGGTGGCGGGGCAACTGCAGAAATGGGTGCCCTCCCGAGCCAGGTGAGCGCGACGCGCGCGACGGTGTCGGCGGAAGCGGTTAGGCTGAATCGGACACGACCGGTGGGCGTTCCGGTCGGACCGACCGATCGCTGGGGGTGCGCATGACGCTGGAGTCGAGCCGAGCCGATATCGCGCGGTTCAAGGAACAGGCCGGCACGGGCGAGGTTCGATTCGATCCGGAGGCCGCCCGCCGCTGCGCCGACATGTACGAGCAGCAGGCCGACCGGCTGCTGCATCTGCGGGATCGGATCGAATCGGTCACCCAGGCACAAGGTTTCGGCGGATTCGATTCGGCCAAGCAGTTGCAGGCCGGTTTCGGGCACAAAGCGCGCGATGCCGCGACGCTGCTCGACCACTACATCGAGGCGTCCTACCGCATGAAAGAAGCGTTTCTCATCAGCGCCGGGCTCTACGAGGAAGCCGATGCCGCCAACGCCGCGGCGCTGCGCGCGATCGAGACGAGGCTGCCCCGATGACCGGCACCGATCCCACCTACATCAGCTCGATGGAGCACTTCGAGTCGATGTCGCACGAAGAGATCTATGCCAAGACCCAGCAGATCGATGCCGGTGAGATCCTGCGCGCGTCGGGGGTGTGGCTGGAGGCGGCCGCCACCGTGGCCGGCGCGATGCCGCTGACGAGGGCCGCCGCGGACCGGGTGATGAACTCGATGGAGTGGGAGGGTGCCGCCGCCGACGCCGCCTACGCCAGCACCCGCAGTTTCGCCGCCTCGGTCGAAGAACTGACCGCGGTGATGGGGCAGGTCGGTGCCCGTCTGGGCGCGGTCGCCGCGGCCGCCGAAGCGGTGAAGCTCGCCGTTGTGCCACCCGGTGATTCGGGCCCGATCGGCGCGATCGCCCGCCTGCTGGAGGCCGCCAAGGTCATCGACGCGCAGATGATGCAGGAGGCGCTGCGCCAAGAAGCCGTGCTCGCGATGAACATGATCTACAAGCCCGCCTACTCCGCGGCGGGCACCGGTGTCCCGGCGCTGCCCGAGCCGCCGGGATCTCCGCGGGTTCCCGGCGGCGATGAGCTCGCACCGCAGCGGTCGGCGCCCGCACCGTCTGTCGATGTCTCCCCTGGCACCGCGGACGAGCCGGAGCCGCAGCAGCCGCAGCCGGATTCCGCGCCGCCGAGCGGGGATGCCGCGCCGGAGGAGGGGGCGACGCCGGGACCGGAGTCCGAGCCGACTCCACCGGAACCTCCCGCCGAACCCGCGCCGCCGACCGATCAGGCGCCGAGCCCGGAACCTCATCCCGAACCGGAGCCGGCTCCTCCTCCGACTCAGGAGGCACCACCGGAATCCGCTCCTACCCCGGCTCCGGAACCCCCGGCTCCCCCCAGCCCGACCGAACCGGAACCCGCTCCGCAGCCGACACCTGCACCTGCACCGCAACCGGAACCGGCCCCTGCACCGCAACCCGCACCCGCGCCGCAACCAGAACCGGCCCCTGCACCGGAACCTGCACCCGCACCGGAGCCGGTCCCCGTGCCGGAGCCGGCTCCCGAGCCGCACGTCGGCGAACCGGGTCAACTTCCCGACCCCGGCGGCCAACCCGGCGTGACCGGCCCGATCCCCGACGGAGCGCAAGGAGCGGCACACGAATCGGGCATGGATCAGCCCGGCGTGATCCCGACCAGGTCCTGACCCGGCGGTAACGTCGCGCGCGGCTCGTCGCGCCGGGCTCAGCCGGCCCGAACCGATTCGGTGACCGCCACCCCGTCTGCGACATGCAGAACGGCGTCGGCCCGGTCGAGAATGTCTTGATCGAGCGGAAAATAGCCCTGCATCGGGTTGATGTCGGTGCGGATCCGTCCGGCGGGAAGGACATCCGGCGCGGACAGCCCCCAACCGGTGGTCCGGGACTGCAGGAAGCTCTCGAAGGTGCCGGGAGCGGGCTCACCGAGTTCGATAGTCGCACTGCGGCCGAGACTGCCGACGACGAAACGATATTCGTCCGGGTACATGGCGTCGAAGATCGCGCCCGCGCTGAACCAGTCCACCGTGACCTCCCCCATCCGCATCGCCCCCGGATTGCGTTGCAGGTGCAGGTTGTGGGCGAAGACCAGGGTGGCCCCGCGCGCGGCCTCGGTGACTCGGATGTCGGCGAGGTTCTCGGCCATGCACACGTCCCTGGTGGCGCACATCCCGGTCAGCCGGTCCCGCTCGTCGATGCGCCGGGCGCATTTCGCGTGATAGCGAAGCAGATGCACAGCCGCCATGAGATGCATTCGCGCCGTGTGCCATTCGTCGCGAGAAGTCGCCGCGATCAGACCTGGTGTGCGGATGTGGAATTCGAGGCACATGTCGTCGGCGATGACGCGCAGCTGCCGGGCTTCGGCCGTCAGGCCGAGGGAGGCGGCCGGGTCGAGCACCGCTTCGGTGCGGCTCCACTGTTCGTCGTCGCCGAGCAGGCCGGCGATGTCGACGTCGTAGTCCAGGTAGGCGCGGGCGAATTCGAGGTAGCGGCGCGGGCTGGGCGCGCTCATGGTCTCCAGCGGGGCGTCGAAGCCGTGGAAGGCGAGGCGGCGCTGCGGAGGCAGGTTCTCGTTGTGGTCGCGCATCCAACTCACCAGTTGCCGGTTGGCGGGAAACGCTCCGAAGCCGTGGGAGAAGCCCTCGCGCATGACGGTGTCGAGATCGCCCACGCCGCGACGGACGTAGTCGTCGACCAGGCGCGCGGCCACCCGATCGGTTTCGAGGGCGATGGAGGCGAACCCGTGATCGGCCAGTCCGGCCAGCAGTTCGTTACGGAGCCAGGCGATCGAGGGCTCGAGGTGGGTGGGTTCGCCCACAGCGAGCACGGTGCAGGACGGCGTCAGGAATTCACGAATATCTCGACTCATGTGTCTCAATCGTATCTCTGAAAGCACGGTTGAGACTCTCGGCGAGATTCTCCCAGGAACACCTGCCGCTACTCTCAAACAGGTGAAAAGCCTGCGCCCCGCCGATCTGGCGCGCGAGCACGGACTGTCGACGCAAGCCGTGCGCAACTACGAGAGCGACGGGTTCCTCCCCGCCGCCGGACGCACGGCCTCCGGCTACCGGATCTACACCGAACGGCACGCGGCTGCGCTGCGCGCCTACCTCGCCTTGGTCGCCGCTTTCGGATACGCGACAGCGGGCGCCATCATGCGGGCGCTGCATCGCGACGACCTCGACACCGCGCTTGGCACCGTCGACCGCGGCCACGTCCAACTGGTACGCGACCGGGAGACGCTCGACCAGGTCCGCGGCGCGATCGGCCCTCTCGCGACCGAGACGCCGGATCCGGCGGAGGTCAGCGGCGTCCGAACCATCGGCGAACTGGCCCGCCTGCTCCGGTTGTCACCGGCCACCCTGCGCGCCTGGGAACGAGCAGGCGTTCTCGTCCCCGCCCGCGACCCCCGCACCGGCTACCGTGTCTACCGCCCCGCCGACATCCGCGACGCCCGCCTCGGCCACCTGCTACGACGCGGCGGCTATCCCCCGGCCCACATCGCCACCGTCGTCGACCACCTCCGCACCGCGGGCAGCGCCGACACCCTGACCGATTCCCTGGCCCGGTGGCAGTCGAAACTCACCGCCCACGGCCTCGCCATGCTCGACGCCACGGCCCTCCTCGGCGCCTACATCCGCATGCTCGACCTTCCCGCACCGGACCAGCGCATCACCTCCGGCCCCGCCACTTCGAGTTGACCGGCCGGACACCGGGTTTCGGCTTCGACACCCCGTGCGGTTCGCGCAACGGCTGCGGCCGCGAGGCGCGATCCCGGCTGGTACCGGATGCAGCCGCCGTTCGCCGAGCATCTGCGAACCGACCCGCTCGGGTCTCCTCGTTCTCTCGCGCTCGATCCTCCTGGTCCAGCCGGGCGAAGACGAGATGCTGCCGACCGTAAGGCCACAGGTTGTTGCCGCCCCCGAAAGGACTGGACATCGCCGGCACCGAAGACATAGTTCGCAGTCACGGCATCGGCCTGTGGCGATACGCCGAGTTGCCCCGCGGAGAACGGAGCGGAACGTCTAGACCTTGACCAGGTCGTCGGCGTGGATGACGGGGCGCTGCATGGTGTCGGGGAGTTCGGTGGTGGATCGGCCGAGCATGGTCGACAGTTCGGTGCTGTCGTATTCGACGACGCCGCGGGCGACCAGGCGATGATCGGCGGCGAGCAGGTCGACGACGTCGCCGCCGTGGAAGCGGCCGCGCACGCCGATGATGCCCGCGGCGAGCAGGGAGCGGCGGGCGACGGCGACGGCGTGCACGGCGCCGTCGTCGAGGACCAGCGCGCCGCGGCTGTCGGCGGCGTGGCGGACCCAGAATTTCCGGGCGGACAGTCGGGTGGCGCGGGCGGCGAAGGCGGTGCCGACGGTGCCCTCGGACAGTGCGATGCCCGCCTGTTCCGCGGCGGCCAGCAGAACCGGCACGCCCGCGTCGGCAGCCAGCCGCGCGGCGGAGAGCTTGGAGGCCATGCCGCCGGTGCCGAGCACGCCACCGCTGCCGGCGATCACGCCGTCGAGGTCGGCGCTGCTGCGGACTTCCGGGATGAACGAGGCCGCGCCTTTACGGGGATCGCCGTCGTAGAGACCTTCGACGTCGGAGAGCAGCACGAGCGCGTCGGCGCCGACCAGGTGGGCGACGAGCGCGGCGAGGCGATCGTTGTCGCCGAAGCGGATCTCCTCGGTCGCGACGGTGTCGTTCTCGTTGACCACCGCGACCGCGCCGAGCGAGCGCAGCCGATCCAACGTGCGCTGGGCATTGCGATGGTGCTCACGACGAGCGAAGTCGTCTGCGCTGAGCAGGACCTGGCCGACGGTGCGACCGTAGCGGGTGAAGGAAGTGCCCCAGGCGTGCGCGAGGGCGAGCTGGCCGACGCTGGCGGCGGCCTGTTTGGTTGCCAGATCGCGCGGGCGGCGAGTCAACCCGAGGGGGGCCAGGCCCGCGCCGATCGCGCCGGAGGACACCACGACCACGTCGGAACCGGCGCGCATCCGTGCCTCCACCGCGTCGGCGAGCCGGTCCAGCCGGACGGTGTCGAGCCCGCCTTTCAAGCTGGTCAGCGCCGACGAACCGATCTTCACCACCACGCTGCGCGCCGAGGCGATGGCCTGCCTGGCCTCGCTCAGCTCCCGCTCCTGCGCACCGAGTGAATTCACCTGTGTCACAACAACACTCCTACCGCACACCCGCGCGGACCGACGCCCCGGCGGCGCGGTGGGCGCGGGCGGATCTCACCGCTGTTCTCCGTCCCCCACCGAGCCACGCGTCCCGGGCAACTCGGTCACTGCTCGTCCTCGTCCCCGTCGACCAGACCGCGGCGCACCCGGGACGCGTGCTTGCGCTCGGCGGCGCCGATGCGCTCGGACTGTTCGAGCCTGGCGTCGGTGCCGCGGCCGGTGCGCACCATGTCGACACCCGCGGTGATCTGCGGCTCCCATTCGAAGCAGACGTCGCCGATGGTCACCGGGGCGCCCGGCTCGGCGCCTTGGCGCACCAGTTCCTCCTCGACGCCGAGGCGAGCCAGCCGGTCGGCGAGGTAGCCGACGGCCTCGTCGTTGTCGAAGGCGGTCTGGCGCACCCAGCGCTCCGGGCGCGCGCCGCGGACGATGAAACCGCCGGGCTCGGACGGGTCGGCGTACACGCTGAAACCGGACTCGTCGGCCGCGATCGGACGGATGACCGGACGCTTGGGCGCGGCCTTCGGGTGCGCCTCCCGGTATTCGCGGACCAGGTCGGCCAGCGCGAAGGTCAACGGTCGCAACCCGGCGCGCGAGACGGCCGAGATCTGGAAGACCGGCCAGCCGCGCGCGGTGAACTCCGGGGTCACCATCTCGGCGAGTTCGGCGGCGTCGGGCACGTCGGTCTTGTTGAGGATCACCACGCGCGGCCGGTCGGCCAGATCGCCCAGGCTCGCGTCGGCCGACAGCGCGGGCTTGTAGGCGGCGAGCTCGGCTTCGAGGGCGTCCACGTCGGAGATCGGGTCGCGCCCGGGTTCGAGGGTCGCGCAGTCGACCACGTGGGCGAGCACCGCGCAGCGTTCGAGATGCCGCAGGAAGTCCAGGCCGAGGCCGCGGCCCTCGCTGGCGCCCGGGATCAGGCCGGGGACGTCGGCGACGGTGAACGTGGTGTCGCCACTGGCGACCACGCCGAGGTTCGGCACCAGGGTGGTGAAGGGGTAGTCGGCGATCTTCGGCTTGGCCGCCGAGAGCACCGACACCAGCGAGGATTTGCCCGCCGAGGGGAAGCCGACCAAGCCGACATCGGCGACGGACTTGAGTTCCAGGACGAGTTCGTGTTCCTCGCCCTCCTCGCCGAGCAGCGCGAAGCCGGGGGCCTTGCGCGCCTTGGACGACAGCGCCGCGTTGCCGAGCCCGCCGCGACCGCCGCGCGCGGCGACGAACCGGTTGCCCGGTCCGACCAGGTCGATCAGGATCTCGCCGTCGCGGTCGAGGACGACGGTTCCGTCGGGCACCTTCAGCACCAGATCGGCGCCCATCTTGCCGTCCCGGTTGCCGCCCTCGCCCGGCTTGCCGTTGCCGGCCTTGGCATGCGGATGGAAGTGGAAGTCGAGCAGGGTGTGCACATTCGGGTCGACTTCGAGGACGACATCGCCGCCGTTGCCGCCGTTGCCTCCGTCCGGACCGCCGAGCGGCTTGAACTTCTCGCGGTGCACCGACGCGCAGCCGTGACCGCCCTTGCCTGCGCGCACATGCAGCACGACACGGTCGATGAATTTCGACATGGTCGAATCATCCTCCTTCTGGGCTGGTCGACGAACGTGGCGTCGCTCGCACCCTGCTATGGCACGACGACTTGTGCGCACCCGGTCGGGAACGCGAAAAGCGGGTCAGGGTTGGCACCCTGACCCGCTCGGCTCGAGTCCGGATCGGCTCGGCGGTCAGGCCTGAACCGGCTCCGGGACCGCGATCTCGGAAGCAACGATGTTCACGGTCTTGCGGCCACGCTTGGTGCCGAACTCCACCGCGCCCGCCGACAGGGCGAACAGGGTGTCGTCGCCGCCACGGCCGACGTTCACGCCGGGGTGGAAGTGGGTGCCGCGCTGACGGACCAGGATCTCGCCTGCCTTGACGGTCTGACCGCCGAAGCGCTTGACGCCGAGTCGCTGGGCGTTGGAATCGCGTCCGTTCCGGGAGCTGGACGCGCCCTTCTTGTGTGCCATAGCTCTGTCTCCTCGGGGTGTCTTACTTGATGCCGGTGACCTTCAGGACCGTCAGCGGCTGACGGTGACCCTGGCGCTTGTGGTAGCCGGTCTTGTTCTTGAACTTGTGAATGCGGATCTTGGGGCCCTTGGTCTGCTCGACCAGTTCCGCGGTCACCGAACGGCCGGCCAGAGCGGCCGCGTCGGTGGTCAGTTCGGCGCCGTCCACCACGAGGACGGGCGAGAGCTCGACGGCGGCGCCGGGCGCGCCTTCGATCTTTTCGACCTTCACCAGGTCACCGACCGCGACCTTGTACTGCTTTCCGCCGGTCTTGACGATCGCGTACGTTGCCATCGGTCGGCTTCCTCCACTCGATGTATGTCTTAATCGTGCTCATCGCGCCACAGGTTGCGACGCGACTTGTCTTGGCTGGTTGCTGCACGGGGCGCTTGCTCCGCCGACCGCTCGTGTCTTCTCCGATGTCTGTCTTCCCCATCGGATAGCACTTCGGGCGCGTCGGCATCATGCGCATCGCCAGGCAGCGACTGGTCAAGGCTAGCAGAAGGGCTCCCGACTACCCAATTCGCGGTACCGGCAACCCCTCGGCCACCCTGCCGCCGGACCGGTGGCGGCGCGCCCGCAGGCCCACCGCCACCGGGACGGACTCAGTTCGGCGCGTCCACCGGCGGGCCGGCAGGACGGCCCACCGCACGGCGCCGCGGCCGTTCCCGGGGCAGCACGACCGGCTCGGGACCGTCGTCGAGGACCGGCGCCGCGGGCGCTTCGCTGCCGGAGACCACGAACACGGCGGGCCCGCTGTCGGTCGAGAGCGCGCCCTTGGTCCGGGCAACCCGACGGCGACGGGGCTGCGATGCCTGTTCGGTCGCCGTCTCGGCCACCGCGGCGGGTGCCACGGCCACGGGAGCCTCGGCCGCCGCGGCGGGTGCGACGCCCGGCTCGGACTCGGCAGCGGTCGCCGGTTCGCCCGTTGCGGCCGATTCGGCGGCGAGGCTGCCCTCGTCGGTCGATTCGGCGGCGGTGTCCGCCCCGACGAGAGCGGCGGCCGGAGTCTGCTCGACCTCGACCTCCTCGACCTCCGCAGTCTCGACGTCGGGCACGGTCGTCATCGCATCGGCACCGGACTCGACGGATGCCGCCGTCTCCGCCGCTTCGGCTTCCGCCTGCTCGGCAGCGATCACGGCCTCGGCCTCGGCCGCCGCGGCACGAGCCGCCTCACCGCGCCGCGACCGCCGCCGCGACCGGCTCGGCTTCTGCCCCGCCTGCTCGGCGCCATCCGCGGCAGACGCGGTCTCCTGCGCCACAGCGGTCTCGGTCGACACCACGGCATCGACGTGCTCGGCGCCATCCGCCGGGGACGCGGCCTCGCCGGGCTCATCCGACTGATGCGCAGCCATCGCCAGCGCGACCGGATGCGCGCGCCTGACCGCGGCCTCCTCCACGGGCTCGGCGAGATGCGGGACGACGCCGTTGGTCGCGGCAGCGGCGGGCGCGGCCTTGTCCCGGCCGCGCCGACGCCGGGTGCCGCTCTCCCTGCGGCCGGCGGCGTCCTCGGACTGCGCCAGCTCCACCGGGTAGTTGTGCACGATGAGGCCGCGGCCGTGGCAGTGCTCGCAGGTGGTCGAGAAGGCCTCCACCAGCCCGGTGCCCAGCTTCTTGCGGGTCATCTGGACCAGGCCGAGTGAGGTCACCTCGGAGACCTGGTGGCGGGTGCGGTCGCGGCCCAATGCCTCGGTGAGCCTGCGCAGCACCAGATCCCGGTTGGACTCGAGCACCATGTCGATGAAGTCGACGACGATCATGCCGCCGATATCGCGCAACCGCATCTGGCGCACGATCTCCTCGGCCGCCTCCAGGTTGTTCCTGGTGACGGTCTCCTCCAGATTGCTGCCCCCGGAGCCGGTGAACTTGCCGGTGTTGACGTCGATGACGGTCATGGCCTCGGTGCGATCGATCACCAGGGTGCCGCCGGAGGGCAGCCACACCTTGCGATCCAGTGCCTTGGCCAGCTGCTCGTCGATGCGATACGCCTCGAAGACGTCGACACCGTTGTTGCCCGGGCCGTCGTTCTCGTGCCGCGACACCCGCGCCAGCAGGTCGGGGGCGACGGTGCGGATGTAGTTCTCCACCGTCGTCCAGGCGCGGTCGCCCTCGATGACCAGCTTGGAGAAGTCCTCGTTGAACAGGTCACGGATGACCTTCACCAGGAGGTCGGGCTCCTCGTAGAGGGTCTTCGGCCCGCCGCCGTCCTTCTTGGACTGCTCCTCGATGGCACGCCAGGCGGTCTGCAGCCGTTCGACGTCACGGGCCAGTTCGGCCTCACTGACGCCCTCGGAGGCGGTACGGATGATGACGCCCGCGTCGGCGGGAACGATCTCGCGCAGGATCTCCTTGAGCCGCTTGCGCTCGGTGTCGGGCAGCTTGCGGCTGATGCCGGTGGAGGTGCCGCCGGGCACGTAGACCAGGAAGCGTCCTGCCAGGCTGATCTGGGTGGTCAGGCGCGCGCCTTTGTGTCCCACCGGGTCCTTGGACACCTGCACCAGGACCTGGTCGCCGGGCTTGAGCGCCTGCTCGATCTTGCGTTCCTTGCCGCCCAGGCCGGCGGCCTCCCAGTTCACCTCACCGGCGTAGAGCACGCCGTTGCGGCCGCGGCCGATGTCGACGAAGGCCGCCTCCATGCTCGGCAGCACGTTCTGCACCTTGCCGAGGTAGACATTGCCCACCATCGACGGCGCACCGGTGTCGGTGACGAAGTGCTCGACGAGGATGTTGTCCTCGAGCACCGCTACCTGGGTGATGTTCGGATTGTCGGGGAAGTTCTTCTCCCGGACGACCATGACCCGGTCCACTGCCTCCCGGCGGGCCAGGAACTCCGACTCGGTCAGGATCGGCGGACGCCGCCGTCCGGCTTCGCGCCCGTCGCGGCGACGCTGGCGCTTGGCCTCCAGCCGGGTCGAACCGGTGATGCCCTGCACCTCGTCGATGCTCGCGCGGCCGCGCGACTTGTTGCGCGGTTCGCGCTCGTGCACGACGGTGTTCGGCGGATCGTCGTCGGCGAGCTCGGGCTCACCGTCCCCGCCGACCTTGCGGCGCCTGCGACGGCGCCTGCGACGAGTGGACCCCTCGGCCGTGTCGTCGGAATCCTCGGACGCCTCGGCGGTGTCGCCCTCGTCGCCGGATTCGTCGGCGTCGGCCTCGTGATCGGCGTCGGTGCTCGCCTGATGGGCATCGTCGGCGATGTCGGCGTCGGATTCCTCACCGTCGGTGTCCCGACCGTCGCGGTCCTGGTCGTCGCCGTCGTGCTCGTCGGTCTGATCGCCGTCGTTCTGCTGCTCACCGCGGCCACGACCCCGGCCGCGACGACCGCGACGGCGCCTGCGCGGCTGACCGTCGGCGTCATCGTGCTGCTCGGCATCGCGGCGCTGGTCCTGCTCGGTGTCGTCGGTCTCGGGCGCGGAGGGCACCGCCTCGGTCTCGACACCGATCTCGGCGGCGGGTTCGGCAGCCTCCCGCTCGGCGCGACGACTGTCCCGCTCGGCGCGGCGCTTCTTGCGCAACTGCTCGGCGGCCGTGGCGTCCGGCGGCAGGAACAGCGGGGCGGCCACTTCGGCGGGCGGCTGGAAGGCCACCGGCTCAGCGGCGGGCTGCGGCGCGGGCGCGTGCGTGAACAGTTGCGCGCCGCCGGAGCGGTGCTCACTCGGGGTGTCGGTGCGTTGCGCCGGCTCGGGCGCGGAGAACAGCAGACCCGGTTGCGCGGGTGCTGCCCGTTCCGGCTCCGCCTGCGGTGCGGCGGCCGCACCGGTCCCGGCCTCGCCCGCCGCGGCTCCCGTCGCCGTCGGCGCGGCGGCCTCGGCTTCGGCGTCGCCGGCGACCAGCGCGTCACGCACGGATTCGGCAACCGCGCGGTCCACATTGGACTGCACGCTGCGCGCCTCTGCGCCCAACTCGCTGAGCTTGGCGAGGATGCGTTTGCTGGTCACTCCCAGCCGTTTGGCAAGTGCGTGAACTCGGATTCGCTCCGGCAATTGATCGGCATCCTGTGATGTTGTGTCCAGCGGCTCTTGATCGGCCACGAAGTCTCCTCGGACCCCCGGGCGCGTTCCAGTCCACGACTGTGACGCGGCCGACGCGGGGGCACTGTCCGTACACCTCGCGTCGTCGACGCGAGGTCCAATGGTCTCGCCCCGCGTGCCCGGTTGTCACCTGGTTCTTCGTCGTTCGGGCTAACTGGTCACGCGGCGCCTGGCTGTTGGCTGAACTCCACGGAACGAGCGCTCATCCAGCGTGCCGACGCGGACTCCCGCACCCTCGAGCTATCGGGTGTGAGCGTCCGTGGCAGCGATGATCGGCATCGAACCGTGGTGTCATCCGGTCACCGTCGTCACCCACCGCTCGCGCATCCGCGCGAACCGTCGGTATCGACGACGACCACTACCAGTATCCCATACACCGCGCTCGTACCCTGCCATCGGCGCACAGACGAACGAATGCCCGGAGGTTGCCGCCTGGTCCGGCGGCCGGGAATACGCTCGTGGCGGCGGGGTTTCCCCGCCGCCACGAGTACCTACGACGGTCGGAATCAGATCGGGAACGAAGGGAACCAGAGGCCGATCTCGCGCTTGGCCGACTCGGGCGAGTCCGAGCCGTGCACCAGGTTGTACTGGGTCTCCAGGCCGAAATCGCCCCGGATGGTGCCCGGGGTGGCCTTCTCCACCGGGTCGGTGCCGCCGGCCAGCTGACGGAAGGCCGCGATGGCGCGCGGGCCCTCGAGCACGGCCGCGACGACCGGGCCGGAGGTGATGAACTCGATCAGGGAACCGAAGAACGGCTTGTCGGCGTGCTCGTCGTAGTGTTCGCGAGCCAGTTCCTCGGACACCTGCTTCAGTTCGAGGGCGGCGATCGTCAGGCCTTTGCGCTCGGCCCGGGCCAGCACCTCGCCGACCAGGCCGCGCGACACGCCGTCCGGCTTGATGAGTACCAACGTCTGCTCAGTCACGGCGCACAGCCTAACGACCCGCTTCGCCGAGCCGCTGACTGGGCAGTAACCCCTGGTCCATCCGGCGCTTCACCTCGCCGCGCAGGATCAGGACGAACGCCCATACCAGCAGGAACAGCACGCCGATGACCAGGATCGACAGGTGGAACAGACCGCCGATCAGCACGAGCACCTGCAGGCCGAGGTTGTAGGCCAGCGCCCAGGATCGCCCCTGCAGCCCGGCGCCGAGGATCATCGCCAGCGCTACGCCGACCAGGTAGGTGCCCGACACCCAGGTGATCCCGCCGCCGAGATCCGCCACGATCGGCAGCGCGAGCAGCACCACGATGGATTCCAGGACCAACGTGCCCGCCATGACGCCGCGCAGGCCCTTCCACGGGTCCGGTGGCGCCGGCACGTCGGCGGGACGGCCGGGCTGGTCGGGTCGGTCGGGCTGGTCGGGCTGGTCGGGCTGGTGCTCTGCCGAGCTCATGCCGGCTCCTTTCCGAACAGGGCGCGGGCGGCTCCTGCGGTGACCACCGAACCGGTGACCACCACCCCCGCTCCGGAGACCATCTCACCGCTGTCCGCGACGTCCTCGGCGAGGGCGATGGCGGTCTCCAGCGCGTCCGGCAGGGTCGGCGCGACGACGACCCGCTCGTCACCGAAGCGCTGGACCGCCAGATCGGCCAGGATGTCGAGATCCAACGCACGCGGGGAACCGTTGCTGGTCACCACGATCTCGTCGAACACCGGTTCCAGCGCTTCCAGGATGCCTGCGGCGTCCTTGTCGCCGAGCACCGCGATCACCCCGACGAGTTTGCGGAAGTCGAACTCGGTGCCGATCGTCTCGGCCAGCGCCCGCGCCCCCGCCGGATTGTGCGCGGCGTCGATGAAGATGGTCGGCGCGCTGCGCATCCGTTCCATCCGCCCTGGGCCGGCCACCGAGGCGAAGCCCGCGCGCACGGCCTCCAGGTCGAGTTGGCGTTGGGCGCCCGCCCCGAAGAACGCCTCCACCGCGGCGAGGGCGAGCGAGGCGTTGCGGGCCTGATGCTCACCGTGCAGGGGCAGGAAGATCTCGTCGTACACACCGCCGAGGCCCTGCAGCGTCAGCTGCTGACCGCCGACGGCGACCCGCCTGGCGAGCACCGTGAACTCCGAGCCCTCGCGTGCGACGGCCGCGTCCACCTCGACGGCACGACGCAGCAGCACGTCCATGGCCTCGGGTTCCTGCCGGGCGATCACCGCGACGGTGTCGTGCGGGACCAGGCTCTCCTCGGCGCGCTTGATGATGCCCGCCTTCTCCCCCGCGATGGAGGCGAGGTCGGGGCCGAGATAGTCGGTGTGGTCCAAGCCGATCGGCGTGATCACCGCGACTTGGCCGTCGATCACGTTGGTCGCGTCCCAGGTGCCGCCCATCCCGGTCTCCACCACCGCGACATCGACCGGCGCTTCGGCGAAGGCCGCGAACGCCATGCCGGTGAGCACCTCGAACTTGCTCATCGCGGGTCCGCCCGCCGCAGCGGATTGCTGGTCGATCATCTCGACGTACGGCTGGATCTCGCGATAGATCTCGACGTACCTGGCCGGGCTGATCGGCGCGTTGTCGATGCTGATCCGCTCGGTGGCGAGCTGCAGGTGCGGGCTGGTGATCCGGCCGGTGCGCCGGTGCAGCGCGGTGAGCAGCGCGTCGATCATCCGGGTGACCGAGGTCTTGCCGTTGGTGCCCGCGATGTGGATGGCCGGGTAGGACTGCTGCGGCGAACCGAGCAGATCCATCAGCGTGGAGATCCGGGCGAGCGAGGGCTCGATCTTGGTCTCCGGCCAACGCCGATCCAGTTCGGCCTCGACCAGCGCCATCTCGGCGAGATCGACAGGCGAGGGACCCGAGCCCAGACGGGTGGCCCCGGACTCGTCGTGGTACTGCGGCTCCGGTTCCGGGTTCGCGCCCGTGTCGTCGTCGCTCACTTGGCCCCCAACTCGGTGAGCCTGGCACCGATCCGCTCGACCTCGGCGGCGGCGACGTCGCGGCGCCCCTTGATCTTGTCCACGACCGCTTCGGGGGCCTTCGCCAGGAATGCCTCGTTGCCGAGTTTGGCCTCGGTGGTCGCGAGTTCCTTCTGCGCGGCGGCCAGGTCCTTCTCGAGGCGCTTGCGTTCGGCCTCGAGGTCGACCGTGCCCGAGGTGTCGACCTGCACGGTGACCGTCGCGCCGCTCAGGCGCACCTCCACCTCGGCGGTGGCCGAGAAATCCGGGCCGGGTTCGGTGAGCCGGGCGAGGTTGGCGACGGCGGGGGCCAGCGCGAGAAGGTCGGCCTCGGCCAAGCCGATCAGGGTGGCGGCGACCTTCTGCTTGTCCGCCAGGCCCTGATCGCTGCGGAAGCGGCGGATCTCGGTAATCAGGCGCTGGGCGTCGGCGATCCGGCGCGCGGCCACAGGATCGGCGGTCTCGGTGCCGCGCCGCGGCCACGCCGACACCACCACCGACTCGCCGCCGGTCAACGCCTGCCACAGCGATTCGGTGACGAACGGGATCACCGGATGCAGCAGGCGCAGCACCGCGTCGAGGACATTGCCGAGCACCGTTCGGGTGGTCGTGGCGCGCGCACCCTCCTCGGCGAACTGGACCTTCGCCAACTCCAGGTACCAGTCGCACAGTTCGTCCCACGCGAAGTGGTAGAGCGCCTCGCAAGCCTTGCCGAACTCGTAGGCGTCGAAGGCCGTGTCGACCTCGGCGAGCACCTCGTCGAGCCGGTCCAGGATCCAGCGGTCGGCATCGGTGAGGCTCGCGTGACTCGGCAGCTCACCCGGCGCGGCGCCGTTGAGCAGCGCGAACTTGGTGGCGTTGAACAGCTTGGTGACAAAGCTGCGCGAGGCCAGCGCATGCGATTCGCCGACCGAGAGATCACCGCCCGGCTGCGCGCCCCTGGCCAGGGTGAAGCGCAGCGCGTCGGCGCCGTAGGAGCGGATCCAGTCCAGCGGGTCGATGCCGTTGCCCCGCGACTTGGACATCTTCTTGCCGTGCTGGTCGCGGATCAGACCGTGCAGGAAGACGTCCTGGAACGGCACCTGCGGCACGCCCGGGGCCTTGCCCGCGGTGAGCGCGGCGTCCTCGGAGACGTACATGCCGAACATCATCATCCGGGCCACCCAGAAGAACAGGATGTCGTAGCCGGTCACCAGCACGCTGGTCGGATAGAACTTCGCCAGCTCCGGGGTGGCCTCGGGCCAGCCCATCGTGGAGAACGGCCACAGGCCGGAGGAGAACCAGGTGTCGAGGACGTCGGGGTCCTGGATCCAGCCCTCGGGCGCGGTCTCGTCGGGGCCGACGCACACCACTTCGCCCTCGGGTCCGTACCAGATCGGAATCCGGTGGCCCCACCACAGCTGGCGCGAAATGGTCCAGTCGTGCATGTTGTCGACCCACTCGAACCAGCGCGGCTCCTGGCTCGCCGGATGGATGGCGACCTGACCGTTGCGCACGGCGTCGCCCGCGGCCTTGGCCAGCGACTCCACCCTGACCCACCACTGCATCGACAGGCGGGGCTCGATCGCCTCGCCGGAGCGCTCGGAGTGCCCGACGCTGTGGATGTAGGGACGCTTCTCGGCGACCACGCGGCCTTCCTCGGCCAGCCGCTCGCGCACCTTGACCCTGGCTTCGAAACGGTCCATGCCGTCGAATTCGGTGCCGGTGCCCGCGATCCGGCCGCGCTCGTCCATGATCGTCGGCATCGGCAGCTGGTGCCGCACACCGATCTCGAAGTCGTTGGGGTCGTGCGCGGGAGTGATCTTCACTGCGCCGGAACCGAACTCGGGATCGACGTAATCGTCGGCCACGATCGGGATCTGCCGTCCGGTGATCGGATGCTCGAGCGTGGTGCCGATCAGCTTCTGATAGCGCGGGTCCTCGGGGTGCACCGCCACGGCGGTGTCACCGAGCATGGTCTCCACGCGGGTGGTGGCCACCACGACGTGCGGTTCGTCGTCGTTCAAGGAGCCGTAGCGCAGGGAGACGAGCTCGCCCTCCACGTCCTCGTGTTTGACCTCGATGTCGGAGATGGCGGTGCGCAGTTCCGGCGACCAGTTCACCAGGCGCTCGGCGCGATAGATCAGGCCGTCGTCGTAGAGGCGCTTGAAGATGGTCTGGACGGCGCGCGAGAGGCCGTCGTCCATGGTGAAGCGGTCGCGGCTCCAGTCGACGCTGTCGCCGAGGGCGCGCATCTGCCATTGGATCGAGCCGCCGGATTCGTGCTTCCAGTCCCACACCTTCTGCACGAACAGCTCGCGACCGAAGTCCTCTTTGGTCTTGCCGTCGGCGGCGAGCTGCTTTTCCACCACGTTCTGGGTGGCGATGCCCGCGTGGTCCATGCCGGGCAGCCACAGCACCTCGTAACCCTGCATCCGCTTGCGGCGGGCCAGGGTGTCCATCAGCGTGTGGTCGAGGGCGTGGCCCATGTGCAGGGTGCCGGTGACATTCGGCGGCGGCAGCACGATCGAGTACGCGGGCTTGCCGGAGCCTGGGTCGGCGGTGAAATAGCCCGCGCCTACCCAGCGCTCGTACATCTCGGCCTCGACGACGCCGGGATCCCAGCTCTTGGGGAGGGCGGCGGCACGATCATGCGAGTTGTCAGGGGCTGCGCTGGTCACCCCGTGATCCTATCGGGGGCGTGCCAGGCGATTATCCGACCCTCTCGCGCCGGGAGGACCGGGCGGGTGCGGACAGGAAGAGGGCGGAGTCTTCGGTGGATGAGGGACACCGAAGACTCCGCCTCTGTGGCCTAGTTTAGCGCTTCTACCGGCCGGTAGTCTCCTTCCATAAGCAATTCTCAGGTTCGCGGCCCAAGGCCTCTATCGGCTGGTTTCGCCACCAGCGGCGTCGGCGCCCGATCGTGACCGATCACACCTTTCCGAGGGCTCGCGGTGTCATCGCGTCGGCGCGGGCAGGAGCGCGGAACACCCGGCTCCCTCCGCTCGTCGCCGACCGGAAGCACCCGCGCAGGCACCGCCCGCCCGCCCGGGGCGCGTCGCTAAAGGGCACGAATGCCGTTGCCGCCCTTGCCTACCTGCTCGGATCGAGGCGAAAACCATTACTCCCACGCACGTCGGGGGCGAATCACACTGGCGAATCAGGGTTTTCCCGGTTGCCGAAACGGCCGGGACACAGGAATCTGGAAGAGGTGAACCCCCCGCTCGACGCGACACCCCTGCATGCCCCCGCCCCGCGAGCCACGCTCGTCGGACCGGCGGCGCTGGCTCCCTTCGCCGTCCACGACCTGCGCGCCGCCGCCCCCCACCGGGAGGACGCGCGCGGTGGTGATCTCGGGAGTCGCGGGCCTGGCATCGGCGAACCCGGCGGGCGCGAGCCGATCGCGGACGACCTCCACGACGCGATCGCCCGGTTGCGGTATCCCCGGACGGCCGCCCTGGTGTTCGCCGGAGTGCCCGGCGCGGGCAAGAGCACGGCGCTGCTGCGGTTCTTCGGCTCGGGCGCGACCGAGCTGCACCCCCCGACCGGTCCGGACGGCCGGGTCGTCATCGACTCCCAGCACGCACGCAATCGCTGGACCAGACGACTGCACCGGCTGCCGTATCCGCTGTGGCGGCCGGTGGTGCAGATCGCGCACTTCGCGACCATCCGCCGGGCGCTGCGCTCCGCGACCGGGCCGGTGATCATCCACGACTGCGGGACGTTCCGCTGGAGCAGGCGGCTGATCTCCCGCTGGGCGAGCGCGCACCGCCGCAGCCTGCACATCGTCATGATCGATGTCGCGCCACCGGTGGCCAGGGCGAGTCAGGCGCGGCGCGGCCGTCGCAGCAGCGGCCTGTTCTTCGACCTGCACTGCCGACGATGGGCCGAACTGGTCGGCGCGGTCACCGACTCCGCGCCCGCGAGAGCGGCCTCGGTGATCATCGCCGATCGCACGGCGATCAACCGGCTCACGGCGATCACCTTCGACCTCTGAACCGGACCGGCCACGCGAGCCGGCCCGGTCCGCCGGATCAGGCCGTCCGCCGGATCAGGGCACCAGCACGGTCAACGCCCGCGGTACCGCGCGCAGCGTCACCGGCAGGGTTCCCGCGGGCTCGCCGTCGACGGTGGCCGGCGCCCCCGGTGAGGCCACCGTGACGGCGGCGGCGCGGTACTGGGTGACAGCGGGGTGGTCGACCCGCTTGCCCGCCGAGAGCGCGGGCAGCAGCCGCAGCATCGACAACCGCGAGACCGCGCCGACGACGGTGACGTCGAGATAGCCGTCGTCCATCTCGGCGTCCGGGCAGATCAGCATGCCGCCGCCGTAGGTGCGGGTGTTACCGACGGCGACCATGACCGCATCGGTCTCGATCACCGTGTCGCCGGAGGGATTGTCCAGCGCGCCCACGGCGACGCCGGACAATTCGATCCGATACGGCAAGCCGATGCCCTTGGTGATCTCGGCCAAGGCCGCGAAGGTATAGCGCAACGGACCCTTCGGCCACCGCATTCTGTTGGCGTGCAGGGTGACTCGCGCGTCGAACCCGGTTCCCGCCACAGTGGCGAACCACATCGGCGAGCCCGACGCGCCGACCGGGGCGATCTGCCCGAGGTCCATGACCCGGGTGCGTCCGCCCAGCACCACGCCGACCGCGGCGGCAGTGTCGCCGACGGGTACGCCGAGTTCGCGAGCCAGGTCGTTGCCGGTGCCGCTGGGCACCAGGCCGAGCGGGACGCCGGATTGCGCGAGCGCTTCGAGCAAGGCGCAGGCCAAGCCGTCGCCGCCGACGCTGACCACCACGTCCGGGCGGGTCGTCGATTCGCTCAGCGCCGCGCGCACCTGTCGCACCGCGTCCGCCGCCGACCGCGCGTGGACCTCGGCGACCTCGACGCCGCCTGTGGCGAGCCCGGCGAGCGCGGCATCGGCGGCGTCGTGTCCCCTGCCGTGACCGGCTTGCCGGTTGGCCACGACCAGCACCGATCGCGGCGCCGGGTAGTCGCGAGCGCTCATCAGATCAGCTTGCCGGGGTTGAGGATGCCGACGGGGTCGACTTCACGCTTGATCGCGGTGAGCACCCGGACGCCGAGCTCACCGATCTCCTCGGGCAGCCAGGCCCGGTGGTCGGCACCGACGGCGTGATGGTGGGTGATGGTGCCGCCCACCCGGACGATGGCTTCGCTCGCGGCGCTCTTGGCCTTCGTCCACTGCTCGATCGGCGTGCCGAGCGCCTTGGCGACGACGGTGAAGTACAGCGACGCGCCGGTCGGATAGGTGTGCGAGATATGGCACATGACCACCGGCGGCGTGCCCTGGCCGCCGAGGGATTCGGTGAGCGCGCCGGTCACCGCGGATTTCAGCTCGGCGACGTTCGACCAGGTGGTCGCGGTCTCGAGCGTCTCGCACAGCACCCCGACGTCGAGCAGCGCGTCCCGCAGATACGGCGCGGCGAAACGACCGTGCTCCCACTGCCGCGCGGGCTCCTGGCCCAGGTCGCGTCCGCCGGCCGCGCGCAGCATCTCCTCGGCCAAGGTCCGGCGGGCGGCCACCGCCGCGGCGCTGCCCTCGAACACGGTGATCGCCAGGCAGCCGTGCACCGGTTCGCCACCGATGTCGCCGGACCGGGCCAGGTTCAGCCCGGTTTCGACCTCGTCGGACAGGCGGAGCACGGTCGGCGCCATGCCGGACTGCACGACGGTGCGCAGGGCGAGCGCGCCTGCGGCGAAATCCGGGAACGACCACGCCTGATGCACAACGGTTTCCGGCACCGGATGCACCCGCACGGTGACCTCGGTGATGACGCCGAGCACCCCTTCCGAACCGAGGAAGACCTCACGCAGATCGGGTCCGGCGGCAGAGGCGGGGGCCCGGCCGAGATCCAGTTCGCCGCTCGGCGTGGCGATCCGCAGCCGCTGCACCATGTCGTCGAAGCGCCCGTAGCCCGCCGACGCCTGACCCGAGGACCGGGTGGCGGCGAATCCGCCGATGCTGGCGTATTCGAAGCTCTGCGGGAAGTGTCCGAGCGAGAAGCCGTGCGCGGCGAGCAATTCCTCGGCGCGCGGACCGGTGAGCCCCGGACCCAGCGTCGCGGTGCCGCTGAGGGCATCGAGGGCGAGCAGTTCGTCGAGCCGGCGCAGGTCCAGCGCCACGACCACCCGGAAGCGTCCACGCACCGGGTCCAGACCGCCGACCACGCTCGTCCCGCCGCCGAAGGGCACCACCGCGATGCCGTGCTCGGCGCAGTGCGCCAGCACCGCGAGAACCTCGTCGTGATCGGCGGGGAAGACGACCGCGTCGGGGGCGTCCTGCGGACCTTCGGTGCGGCGGCGCAGCAGATCGAGCGCACTCTTGCCACCCGCGTGCCGAAGCCGGTCGCGGTGGTCGACGCTGACCCGGTCAGCACCTACCACCGCGGCCAGGCCGCTGTGGTCGTCGGCGGTCAGCGCCGACGGACGCAGTGGCACCTCGCCCTCATCGCGTCGCGCCACCGCGTCGCCGGAGATCCCGAACACCTGCCGCAGCAGGCCGCGGATCTGCTCCGACAGCGGCTTGTGCCCCGCCGGATCGCCCCAGGCGTCCCACACCATACTCGTCGCCCGTGCGGGCGCGCCGGAATTCGCGACCCGGATCGGGTCCTCGCCTGTGTCGTAAGTCTCGGCCATGCGTTACAGTCTTACATAGAATGTCAAGCAGTAACTGAGCAAGTAGTAGCAAGTAGTAACTGAGCGACCTCCGGTGGTGACCGCCTGTGCCCGATGCCGATCTGTCCGATCTCTCCGACCCGTCCGGCCTGTCCGCGATCGACCTGGCGATCTTCGACGCGGCGCGAGCCTGCGTGTCCGAGTTCGGGGTCCGGCGCACCACCCTGACCGAGGTGGCACGCCGAGCGGGCGTGAGCAGGCCGACGGTCTACCGTCGCTGGCCCGACACCGGGTCACTGGTGGCCGAACTGCTCGTACGCGAACTGCGCGAGATCCTGATCTCGACCACCCCGGACGGCGGCGACGCCCGGGCCAGACTGGTCGGCTCGGTGGTGTCCGGCGCGGCGACGGTGCGCTCGAATCCGTTGTTCGCCAAGATCTTCCGCACCGACACCGACCTCATGCTCACTTACGTCTTCGGCAGGCTCGGCCGCAATCAGCGCGCGTTGGTCGAGTTGTTCGCGGACGGTATCCGCGACGGTCAGCGCGACGGCTCCATCCGCGCGGGGGAACCGATCCAGCTGGCGGCGATGCTGCTGCTCATCGCCCAGTCGGCGGTGCAGTCGGCCGGGATGGTCGCGAGCCTGCTCCCGCCCGCCGAACTCGACGCCGAGCTGCGGCGGGCTCTGGACAGCTACCTGCGCCCCCTCCCGAGCGGCGCGTGATCTCCGCGCCGGGCCGGACCTGCCCGCAGCGGCTTTCGCTCGGCAACACGATCGAACGGCCGCGAGCGTCGTTCAGAAAGGCAGTGCGATGACGAACACAGGGCACTCCCACGGTGATTCGGCGCTGAATGCCGAGCGGCGGACGCGGGAACTGCGCGAGCTCGGCGATCTCGGCACGGTCGATGTGCTCGTGGTCGGTGGCGGGGTGACCGGCGCGGGCGCGGCCCTGGACGCGGCGTCGCGCGGCTTGCGAACGGTGCTGGTGGAACGGCGGGATCTGGCGTTCGGCACCAGCCGGTGGAGTTCCAAACTGGTGCACGGCGGTCTGCGATATCTGGCGAGCGGCAAGATCGGGATCGCACGCGAAAGCGCCGTGGAGCGCGGAATCCTGATCGAATCGGTGGCGCCGCACCTGGTGCGGCCCTTGCCGCAACTGGTGCCGTTGCTGCCGGGGCTGGGGCGGCCCCAGGAGGCGCTGATCCGAGCCGGGTTCGTGGCCGGCGACGCCTTGCGCCGTAGCGCGGGCACGTCGGTGGCGACGTTGCCGCGGTCTCGACGGGTGGCGGCCGCCGAGGCGCTGCGGCTGGCGCCGACCGTGCGACGGGCGGGGCTGCGCGGCGGCCTGCAGGCATGGGACGGGCAGCTGGTGGACGACGCGCGACTGGTGGTCGCGCTGGCCCGGACCGCCGCTGCCCACGGAGCGCTGGTGCTCACCCGGGTGGCCGCCGAGTCGATCTCCGGCGACGGCGCCGTCCTCACCGACACGCTCACCGGTGAATCGCTCACCGTGCGAGCGAAGGCCGTGATCAACGCGACCGGCGTGTGGGCCGATCAACTCGACCCGAGCATCGAGCTGCGGCCCAGTCGCGGCACCCACCTGGTCTTCGACGCCGCGGCCTTCGGCGGGCTGAGCGCCGCGCTGACGGTGCCCGTGCCCGGCAGCATCGGGCGGTTCGTCTTCGCGCTGCCCGCCGCGCACGGCCGCGTCTACCTCGGTCTCACCGACGAGGACGCGCCGGGCCCGGTGCCGGACGAGCCCGAGCCCACCGAAGCCGAGATCGACTTCCTGCTCGACACCGTCAACCCGGCGCTGCGCGCGCCGCTGACCCGCGCCGACATCCGGGGCAGGTTCGCGGGCCTGCGGCCGCTGCTGCGCACCGACGACGGCAGCACCGCCGACATCTCCCGCGAGCACGCCGTCCTGCGCTCGCCGACCGGGGTGTTCACGGTGGTCGGCGGCAAGCTCACCACCTACCGCCGAATGGCCGAGGACGTCGTCGACGCCGCCGTCACCGCGACCTCGCTGCCCGCCGCGCCCTGCCGGACCAGGACATTGCCGCTCACCGGTGCGGTCGCCGGGGCGGCCCGCGACCGTATCGCCGCCCCGCCGATCCTCATCGAGCGCTACGGCTCCGAGGCCGCCACCGTGCTCGCCCTGGCCGAGAGCGACCCCGCCCTCGGCTCACCCGTCGCCCCGGGAACGGACGTGCTCGCCGCGGAATTCGCCTTCGCCCGCACGCACGAACTCGCCCTCACCGCCGACGACCTGCTCGATCGCCGCAGCAGGATCGGGCTGGTCGCCGACGACCGTACCGCCGCCCTCGCCGCCGCCGAATCGGCACTCGGCGAACGCCGCACCGCCGGAGGCTGATCCTGCGCGCGTGAGGTCACCCGGCGATCCAGGACGCGACCTCGGCGCGCATGCAGGTGCGCGGCCAACGCTGCAGACCGTGCGCGGCTTCGGCGGCGCACACGGCCCGCAGGCCGGGGGTCTGTTCCTCGGCCGGAACCGCGCGGAAGCCGAGCCTGGCGTAATACGGCCCGTTCCAGGGGACTTCGGTGAAGGTGGTGAGCGTGACCGCGGGCAGGCCGCGCTCGCGTGCCCAGTCGACGAGATGGTCGATCAACTGCTTGCCGAGCCGGCGGCCCCGCTGCTCGGGACGCACCGACACCTGGTCGATATGGGCGTTGCCGTCGACGATGTCGGCGACCAGATAGGCGACGGGCCGGTCGATGTCGTCGATCACCCAGGCCCGGCCCGCCCGGACATAGGACTGCAATGTCTCCGGGCTGGGTGGTTCGTCTTCGGCGATCTCGGTCATTCCCAGCCGGGCGAACGGTTCTCCGGCGTCACGCTCGATTTCCCGGAGATCCGGAATATCGGCCTCGACTGCCTCTCTGACACATGCCACCGGTCCAGTGTCGTCGGTGGCCGGTCCTCACCCAACCGGATAGCCGACGAATATTCCCGTGGCCATCGACTTCGGCCGCGGCAACCGGTGACCGGGAACATATCCGCGATCGGCAGCGGTAGGCGGATGCTATCGCCGCCTCGGGTGAAATCCCCTGCGCTGTCCATGATTTCCGGGGCATACGGTTCGCTGTGTGACTATTGGGGTCCGGTATGACCGATCTTCTCCGCCGGGCGGCCCGGTGCCGCGAAATTCACTATCCTGGACCGCGTTGAGGCGCGGAAAAGGAGGTTGCCGGGTGGGTAAGACCCCGTCGACGGTTGGCATCGCACCTGGTGCGGGACTGGTCGCACGCTTCGGGACGGCGGTGGTGTATCTGGCCGAAACGGATTCCGCGGAACTGGTTCTCGATGCGGTCGAAGCCGAAGCCGACGGCGAGCACCCCGGCGCCGCGATCGCCCGGCGACTGGCGGGCGTGGTCTTCGGCGGCGGCGCGGAACCACCGGCCTTCGGTGTGGTCGCCCCCACCGAGGACGGCACCGTCGTCCTCCTGCGTGGCAAGGTCTTCGCCCAGATCCTCGGCGCCGAAGGCCCGCGCTCGCTGTCCGGCGCCCGGGCGTTCACCTGGGTCGACGAGATCGTCCGCGAACCGGTGCGCCGGATCCGCGTCGGTGACGACAACGGCGAACCGCTGCCCGTGCACCCGGCCACCGACCTGCGCGCGGGCATCGTCACCGGCTCCGGGTTCGAACTCCGCGTCGGCATCCGCCGGACGGAAGCGACCCGCGATCGCAGCGAAGCGGCAGGCGCCTCCGCCTCTCCCCCGTCGAACTCCCCTGTGGACGGCGGTGGCCCGGCTTCCGCCGTTCCCGTGCCGACGCCCTCGAGCGCCGCGGTCTCCTCGACCGGGCCCGCCGCGGCATCGGCGGCCTCGCGCCGTGCCGCCGCGCCGAACGAGTCGGCGGCCCCGGCTCCCTCGTCCGAGGTTCCGGCATCCGGAGTGGCGCCAGCTCCCGGGTCTCCGGTTCCCGCCTCGGCACCTGCGTCGGCAACGCCCGGGGCCTCGGCCACCTCCTCCGAGACGTCGGTTCCGGCATCGCCCGCTTCGGCACCCACAGCATCGGCACCGGCACCGGCACCGGTGGTCACCGAGGCAACCGACGTCCCGTCGTCGAGGTCCTCGACGCCCGCAGCGAAATCCACCGCGTCGACGTCGCCGGAGTCGGAGAACCCGGCTGCGACCGCAGAGGAAGCCTCGACGGCGAAGCCTGATTCCGCGGAGTCGTCTTCCGGCGAAGCGAAGGCCGGGCAGCCGAAGACCACCACCGCATCGACGGCCTCGGCATCAACGGCCTCGACATCGACGGTCACGACATCAACGGTCACGGCATCGACGGTCACGGATGAAGCGGTCGCGAAGAAGACGGTCGCGGAAGGCAAGTCGCCCACCGCGACCTCGGCCGATTCCGCCACGCCGCGTTCCTTGCGCGCCTTCGGAGCGGCCACCGGCGCGCGAAGTTCCGCAGCACCGGGCATGTCGGCCGCCACCTCGACGCGGCCCGCACCGACGTCGGACCCCTCGGCGTGGCTGACCACCCCCGATTCCGCCGACGGTGCCGCTACGTCCGTCGACTCGCGGACGGTGACGGGGGCGCGGACGGCGGCGGAGAAGCAGGAAACCGAACCCGACGCGGCCTCCGACGCCGACACCGCCGGCCTCGGCGCGCGCGCTGTCGTCCCGGGCCGCTCGACCTCCGCGTCGAACACCGGCTCCCGGCCGATCGCCGCGCCCGCGGTCGGTGGCGCACAGCCGACCGGACCCGGCTCGCGTCCGGCAGCGGCATCGACCGGCTCGGGTGCCCGCCCGAGTTCGCTCTCGGCGACCAGCAGCTCCGGGCCCACCGTCACCGACTCCCGTTGGTCCCTGGCGCGCGATTCGGATTCCTCGGCGAAGGACCAGGTGTCCGGACGATCCGGCGGCGCCGGTGAATCCGCGGCCTCGAACACCGAGGATCGCCCGGTCGCTGCGACGACGCCGTCGGAACCGGGGACTGCCGAACCGACCGGCCCCCGCACCGCCGACCTTCCGGCTACCGCCCCCGCGGGTTTCGACGCACTCGCCGGCGATAACGGCCGTGGCCGCGACACCGCCCGCCGCCCGGTCACCGCTTCGCCGACGGCCTGGTCGGAGACAGAGGATCCCGCGCGCCCGGACTTCTTCGCCGCGCACCCCGGCACGCACCAGACCCCCGCGAGCGCCCCGGGACCGAACTACACCGGCTCGCATCCCTCCGGCCCGAACCAGTGGGGGCGGGTCGTTCCGCTGCGGCCGCAGACCCCGCCGGAGCCGCCGGGCGCGCTGGTCTTCGAGGATGTCATCTACCCGCTGGACCGCGCGTATGTGGTCGGCCGCAACCCCTCCGGCGACGAAGCCGTCCGTTCCGGCACGGCCGCGCCGCTGACCCTGCCGCGTGACCGGCACGTCTCCCGCGTGCACGCATACGTCACCCTCGAGGGCGGCGTGGTCTACGTCCGGGATGCGGGCACCTCCGGCGGCACCTATATCGCCGCACCGGGCACCGAGCAGTGGACACGGGTCGGCGACACGGCGGTAGAGCTGGCGCCGGGCTGGCGGATGCGGCTGGGCCAGAAAATCCTCACCCACCGGCCGCCCACCCGTCCACTTGCGGCCTACCCACGGCGCTACTGAGACCTGGCTCACAACCGAGCGCGGAACCCGGTCCTACGATGCATCGAACGGGCGTCGCCGAGCGCCCCGCCGAGGCGGAGAGGACAATGAGGGCCATGCATCGCCAGGGACCCACCGAGGACATCGACGAGTCCGAGCTGACAGTCTCGTCGCCGAAGACCCAGGCAGCGGGCCTCACCGCGGTGGCGGTGGCGCTGAAACGCTCGGTCGAGGAGATGGGTGTGGTGCGCACCGCCCGGACCCTGGCCCGGGTGAACCAGGTGCACGGTTTCGACTGTCCCGGCTGCGCCTGGCCGGAGCCCACCGGCCACCGCAGACCCGCCGAGTTCTGTGAGAACGGCGCGAAGGCCGTGGCCGAGGAGGCCACCCTGCGCACCGTGACCCCGGAGTTCTTCGCCGCGCACCCGGTCGCCGAACTGGCGGAGAAGTCCGGATACTGGCTCGGTCAGCAGGGCAGGCTGACCCACCCGATGGTCCTGCGCCCCGGCAACACCCATTACCACCCGATCCGGTGGGAGGAGGCCTACCGCCTCATCGCCGACGAGCTGCGCGCTCTCGATTCCCCGGACGAGGCCCTGTTCTACACCTCCGGTCGCACCGCCAACGAGACCGCGTTCCTCTACCAGCTGCTCGTACGCAGTTTCGGGACGAACAATCTGCCCGACTGCAGCAATATGTGCCACGAATCCTCGGGCACCGCGCTGATCTCCTCCATCGGGATCGGCAAGGGCTCGGTCACCATCGACGATTTCGGTGCTGCCGATCTCATCATCGTCGCGGGCCAGAATCCGGGCACCAATCATCCACGGATGCTCAGCGCGCTGGCAGGCGCGAAGGCCGCCGGCGCGCGGATCGTCGCGGTCAATCCGCTGCCGGAGACCGGTCTGTTCGGTTTCCGCGACCCGCAGTCCGCCCGCGGCCTCACCACCGGTGTCGACCTGGCCGACGACTTCCTGCAGATCCGTCTAGGCGGCGACCTGGCGCTGTTCCAGGGCTTGGGCAGACTGCTGTTCGAGGCCGAGGACCGCGCGCCGGGCACCGTCGTCGATCGCGCGTTCGTCGACGCCAGTTGCGCGAGCTTCGAGGAGTACGAGGCCCACGCCCGCACGGTCGACCTGGACGTGGTGCAGGTCGCGACCGGTCTCACCCTGGAGCAGCTGCGCCACGCCGCCGACCTGGTCGCGCGGTCCCAGCGCATCATCGTGTGCTGGGCGATGGGCCTGACCCAGCACAAGCACGCCGTCGCCACCATCGAGGAAGCCGCCAATGTGCTGCTCATGCGCGGCATGATCGGCAAGCCGGGGGCGGGGCTGTGCCCGGTGCGCGGGCACTCCAATGTGCAGGGCGACCGCACGATGGGCATCTGGGAGAAGGCGCCTGACGCCTTCCTCGACGCCCTCGACCGCGAATTCGGCATCACCAGTCCCCGCGAGCACGGCTTCGACACCGTCGAGGCGATCAGGGCGATGCGCGACGGTAGGGCGAAGGTGTTCGTCGGGATGGGCGGCAATTTCGTCTCCGCCACCCCGGACACCGAGATCACCGAGGCGGCGCTGCGCAGTTGCTCGCTCACCGTGCAGATCTCCACCAAGCTCAACCGCAGCCACGTCGTGCACGGGCGCACCGCACTGATCCTGCCCACTCTCGGCCGCACCGACGAGGACGTGCACAACGGGGTGCGCCGCTCGGTGTCGGTGGAGGACTCGATGTCGATGGTGCACCTGTCGACCGGGCGGCTGAAGCCGGTCAGCGATCAGCTGCGCAGCGAGGTCGCCATCGTGTGCGATCTGGCGACGGCATTGCTCGGCTCCGATCACCCGGTGCCCTGGGCGCGGTTCCGCGAGGACTACGACGCCATCCGCGACGCCATCTCCCACGTCGTCCCCGGCTGCGACGACTTCAACACCCGGGTCAGGCAGCGCAACGGCTTCGTGCTGCCCCATCCCCCGCGCGACAGCCGCGAGTTCTTCACCACCACCGGCAAAGCCAACTTCGCGGTCAACGAGATCGCCTGGATTCCGGTGCCCGAGGGCAGGCTGGTGCTGCAGACCCTGCGCAGCCACGACCAGTACAACACCACCATCTACGGCCTCGATGATCGCTACCGCGGTGTGCGCGGCGGACGCAAGGTGGTGCTGATGCACCCCGACGACATCACGGGTCTCGGTTTCGCCGACGGCGACCTGGTGGACCTGGTCACCGAGTGGACCGACGGCATCGAACGGCGGGTGCGCGGCTTCCGCATCGTCGCCTTCTCGACCCCGCGCGGCAATGCCGCGGCCTACTACCCCGAGACCAATCCGCTGGTGCCGCTCGACCACGTCGCCGAGCGCTCCAACACCCCCGTCTCCAAGGCCGTGGTGATCCGGCTGGAAGCCCATCTACCCGACGGAGAGGGCGCGTGAGCGGACGGGTCACCGCCCGGCGGCGGATGCTGCGCCTGTCCCCCACCGGCGAAATCCGGCGTCAGGACACGCTGGCGGTGGAGGAGCCACTGGAGATCCGGGTGGGCGGGCAGCCGCTGACGGTCACGATGCGCACTCCGGGCAACGACATCGACCTCGTGCACGGTCTGCTGCTGAGCGAGAACATGATCGGCTCGCCCGAGGATGTGGTCAGCGCCCGCTATTGCGCCGGCACCGACGAGCAGGGCCGCAACACCTACAACGTTCTCGATGTCGAGCTGCGGGTGCCCGCGCGAGTGCACACCCGGCACCTGCTGACCACCGGCGCGTGCGGGCTGTGCGGCAAGACCGCGCTCGACGAGGTCCGCTCGAACAGCCGCTTCCCGCAGCCGGATCCGGGCCCGTCCGTCACCCCCGAAGTGCTCGCGCGGATGCCGCTCACCCTGCGGGAGAACCAGTCGGTGTTCGACGCGACCGGCGGGCTGCACGCGGCGGGCCTGTTCACCGCCGACGGCACGCTGCTGGCCGTGCGGGAGGACATCGGCAGGCACAATGCCGTCGACAAGGTCATCGGCTGGGCCGTGCGGGAGAACCGGGTACCCGCCGCGGATCTGGTGCTCATCGTCAGCGGTCGGGCATCCTTCGAGCTGGCGCAGAAGGCGGTGATGGCGGGAATCCCGCTGCTGGGCGCTGTGTCGGCGCCCAGCTCGCTGGCAGTCGATCTGGCCGTGGAAACCGGCCTCACCCTGGTGGCCTTCCTGCGCGGGGAGACCATGAACATCTACAGCGCCGCACACCGGGTGCGCGTCACCGCCGCCGACACCAGGTCGGCGTGAACTCTTCCGGGTAACTCGCCCGGCCCGCATTCCCCGCCGGGCCGGGCGAATCCGTCGCGGCCCCCACCCGAGGGGGTCGCGAGGGGTGTGCCGAATCAGGCGTTCGGCATCAGACGTTCAGCGCCTCGAGCAGCGCCGCGCGCTGACGGGCGCCGAGGCCGCCGATGCGCCGATCCTCGGGGATCTCCGCCTGGTCCAGCAGCTTGGCGGCCTTGACCGGCCCGACACCGGGCAGCGCCTTGATCACGGCCGCCACCTTCGTCTTCTTGACCAGGTCGTCGGAATCCGCTTTCGCGAGCAGGTCCGCGACGGAGACCTTGCCGGCCTTGACCTTGCCGATCAGTTCCGAGCGCGCCTTACGAACCGCGGCCGCTTTGGCCAACGCCTCGGTGCGTTGTTCGGCGGTCATCGTGGGCAGTGCCATTTCTCCTCCGCTTTCACTCGTCACTCGAACCTCTGGTTTGACCGCACCGAGTAAACAGCACGCCACCGACAGACCGACGCAGACACACCGGTCGGCTCGGCAGCGGAGTTTCCCAGGTCGGCCGCGTCATTGCCCGCGCGAGTGGCGTGCGGCCACCGAAGCGGCCGACACGTAACGCCACACATGTGAGGGACGACACACTTGACAGCAGTACCCCGCAGGGCCAGGTTCAACGGAGAACCACCAGGGCCGCATTCGGGACCGACGATGTTCCCCCAGCCCGGACCGAGCGCCGTACTGCCCTGCGTCACAGTGTCCGGTTCACAGCGTTCGGAGTTCGCCTCCACGTCTTCGGAGTTCGCGGGTATGCCTGCCCGGCGGCATTTCCGCACAACAGGCTCTGCCGCCGCCCTCGAAACCGCCGCCCTCGAAAAAGCGCCGACGCCGTACCGGAGGCTCTCCGGTACGGCGTCGGTTCGTTCGTCGTGGCCCGCCTGAACTCAGGCGGACTTGTCGCGGCGCTCGGTGCGTTGCTGCTTGCGCGGCACGATGGTCGGCAGCACGTTGTCGTTGACGGTGTCGGCGGTGACGACCACCTTGGCGACGTCGTCGCGGCTGGGGATGTCGTACATCACCGGCAGCAGGACCTCTTCCATGATGGCGCGCAGGCCGCGAGCGCCGGTGCCACGGAGGATGGCCTGATCGGCGATCGCCTCCAGCGCGTCCTGGGAGAACTCCAGCTCCACGCCATCCATGTCGAACAGCCGGATGTACTGCTTGACCAGCGCGTTCTTCGGCTCGGAGAGGATCTTGACCAGCGATTCCTTGTCCAGGTTGGTCACCGAGGCGACCACCGGCAGGCGGCCGATGAACTCGGGGATCAGACCGAACTTGATGAGGTCCTCGGGCATGACCTCGGCGAAGTGGTCGGTGGTGTCGATCTCGGCCTTGGAACGCACTTCGGCGCCGAAGCCGATGCCGCGGTGGCCGGTGCGGTCGGAGATGATCTTCTCCAGGCCCGCGAACGCGCCCGCCACGATGAACAGCACGTTCGTGGTGTCGATCTGGATGAACTCCTGGTGTGGGTGCTTGCGACCGCCCTGCGGCGGCACGCTGGCCTGGGTGCCCTCCAGGATCTTCAGCAGCGCCTGCTGCACGCCCTCGCCGGAGACATCGCGGGTGATCGAGGGGTTCTCGCTCTTGCGGGCGATCTTGTCGACCTCGTCGATGTAGATGATGCCGGTTTCGGCGCGCTTGACATCGTAGTCGGCGGCCTGGATCAGCTTCAGCAGGATGTTCTCGACGTCCTCGCCGACATAGCCCGCCTCGGTCAGCGCGGTGGCGTCGGCGATGGCGAACGGCACGTTCAGCATCTTCGCCAGCGTCTGCGCCAGATAGGTCTTGCCGCAGCCGGTCGGGCCGAGCATGAGGATGTTGGACTTGGTCAGCTCGACCGCTTCACCCCGGCTGTCGCGGCTCTTGTCGCCGGCCTGGATGCGCTTGTAGTGGTTGTAGACCGCGACGGCGAGTGTGCGCTTGGCCGCGTCCTGGCCGATCACGTAGTTCTCCAGGAACTCTCTGATCTCGGCGGGCTTGGGCAATTCGTCGAGTTTGACTTCGCTCGATTCGGCGAGTTCTTCCTCGATGATCTCGTTGCACAGATCGATGCACTCGTCGCAGATGTACACGCCTGGCCCCGCGATGAGCTTCTTGACCTGCTTTTGACTCTTTCCGCAGAACGAGCACTTCAGCAGATCGCCGCCGTCTCCGATGCGCGCCATCTCGTGGGTCCCTACTTCCTTGTCCGCGTGCAACCATCCGTCCGGGCCGCCCCGGCCGGCCGCCCGGCCCGGTGTATCACGAACACTGCGAGCATTTCCGGCGGGGCGAATATTCCGTCGTCCCAGAGCAAAGGTCCTAGCTCGACCGTACCCGGTGAGCACGACGGAGGTCGACAACTCGAGCATGTTTCTCGCCGGGGTTGTGCGAGTTCTCACGGTAGCGGCGAAATTCCACCGTTCGCAGGCCGTTTTCGCTACCGGCCGAACGACGCGCCATGCGGCGTGTCGTTCGGCCGGTAGGAGAGACGACGCGGATTCCCGGCCTCAGGACTGCGCGCTGAGCTTCCGGTAACCGAAAACGTGATCGACGATGCCGTATTCCTTTGCCTGCTCGGCGGTCAGGTAACGGTCGCGATCGGTGTCCTTGCGGATCTCCTCGGCGGACTTGCCGGTGTGCCGTGAGAGGGTCTGCTCCATCGCGGTGCGCATGCGCTCGATCTCCGCCGCGGCGATCTCCAGGTCGGAGACCTGACCGCGGATACCGCCCGCGGACGGCTGATGGATGAGCACGCTGGCGTTCGGCAGGCAGGCACGCTTGCCGGGGGTGCCCGCGGCGAGCAGCACGGCGGCGGCCGAGGCGGCCTGGCCCAGGCAGACGGTCGCGACATCGGCGCGCACGTACTGCATGGTGTCGTAGATGGCCATCAGCGAGGTGAACGAGCCACCGGGGGAATTGATGTACATCGTGATGTCACGGTCGGGGTCCTGCGATTCGAGCACCAGCAGCTGAGCCATCACGTCGTTGGCGGAGGTGTCGTCGACCTGGGCGCCGAGGAAGATGATGCGCTCGTCGAACAGCTTGGCGTAGGGGTTCCACTGGCGGGTTCCGGTGGCGGTCTGCTCGATGTACTCGGGCAGGATGTAGCGCGCCTGAGGCGAGGACGGCGCGATGCCGGACAGCCCGGCGCGGGGGTCGATCAGAGCCATTTCGTCTCCAAAGTCTGTGTGATCAATCGACGGCTGCAACGGTGAGGCCGGCCCGGGGGCCGGCGTTCGTTCAGCTGCCTACGCCGCTGGCCTGGTTCGCGTGGCTGACCACGTGATCGATGAAGCCGTACTCCAGGGCCTGCTGCGCGGTGAACCAGCGGTCGCGATCGGCGTCGAGCTCGATCTGCTCGACCGTCTGGCCGGTGTGCTGAGCCTGGAGCTTGTTGAGCTCCTGCTTGTTCTCCGCGAAAAGCTTTGCCTGGATGGCGATGTCGGCGGCGGTGCCACCGATGCCCGCGGAGGGCTGGTGCATCATGATCCGCGCGTGCGGCAGGGCGTAGCGCTTGCCCTTGGTACCCGCGGTGAGCAGGAACTGCCCCATCGAGGCCGCCAGACCCATTCCCACGGTGCGGATGTCGCAGTCGGCGAACTGCATGGTGTCGTAGATCGCCATACCCGCGGTCACCGAGCCGCCCGGCGAGTTGATGTAGAGGGAGATGTCGCGGGTCGGATCCTCGGCCGAGAGCAGCAGGATCTGCGCGCACAGCTTGTTGGCGATGTCGTCGTCGACCTGGGTGCCGAGGAAGATGATGCGCTCGCGGAGCAGGCGCTCGTACACCGAATCACTGAGGTTGAGACCAGCAGTCGCGGATGTCATGACCCCTGCCTGGTTCTTTGTCACGGATACCTGCCTTCTCTTCTCACCGGCTCGTTGCCGAGTGCTGTGCTTCGGCGACCGCGGAGCCTCGCAGCTCTACAGCCACCCTCGCCTACAGCCATCAACACTGGTTCGTCGTCACACACATTAACGAAGCGGGGCGGCACCGAACTCCCGGTACCGCCCCTCTTCGCTCACAGCGGAACGAGGTGCGCGTTCGCGCGCAACACTAGGTCATCGCGAGCCGGCTCGTCGTGAACCGGCTCGGTGCGACAAGGTTCATTCCGAATCGGCGGCAACCTTGTCCTGCTCGGCCGCGGCTGCCTGCTCGGTGTCGGCCTCGGCCTCGGTCTCGGTCGCGGGCTCGCCGAACATCTCGGCGGTGTCGACCACATTGCCTTCGGAGTCGGTCACCTTGGCCTGGCCGACCACACCGGCCAGCGCCTTGCCGCGGCGCACATCGGCGAACACCGCCCCGAGCTGACCGGCCTGCTGCACCTGCTGGATGAACTGCTCGGGGGCCATGCCGTAGCGCTGGGCCTGGAACAGGATCCGCTCGGTCAGCTCTTCCTGGCCGACCTGGGTGTTCTCGGCCTCGGCGATGGCGTCCAGCAGGAGCTGGGTCTTCACCGACTTCTCGGCCGCTTCCTTGGTGTCGGTGTCGAACTCCTCGCGGCTGGAGCCCTGCGCCTCGAGCGCCTCGGCCAGCTTGGCCTCGTCGTGGTCGAAGCCGTGCACCGCGTCGTGCAGGACCGCGTCGATCTCGGCCTGGACGACCTTCTCCGGCAGCGGGACCTCGGTCTTCTCCAGCAGCGCCTCGAGCACCTTGTCGCGGATCGCGCCTGCCTGCTCGACCTTCTTCACCCGCTCCACGCGAGCGCGCAGGTCGGTCTTCAGCTCTTCGATGGTGTCGAATTCCGAAGCCAGCTGGGCGAATTCGTCGTCGGCCTCGGGCAGCTCGCGCTCCTTGACCGACTGCACGGTCACCGTGATGACCGCGTCCTTGCCCGCGTGCTCACCGGCGACCAGGGTCGAGGTGAATTCCTTGGACTCGCCCGCCGACAGTCCCACCAGAGCCTCGTCCAGACCCTCGATCAGCTGGCCGGAACCGACCTCGTGGGACAGGCCGGTGGTGGCCGCCTCGGGCACCTCCACGCCGTCCACGGTGGCCGACAGGTCGATGGAGACGAAGTCGCCGTCCTGCACCGGGCGCTCCACGCCGGCCAGGGTGCCGAAGCGCTGACGCAGCGAGTTCAGCTGCTCCTCGATGTCCTCGTCACCGATGGTGAAGGCATCGACGGTGACCTCGAGCTCGGAGAAGTCCGGCAGCGCGATCTCCGGACGCACGTCGACCTCGGCGCTGAAGGCCAGCTCCTGGCCGTCCTCGATCTTGGTGATCTCGATCTCGGGCTGACCGATCACCTTGACCTCGGCGGTGGTGACGGCCTCGCTGTAGCGCCCGGGCAGCACGTCGTTGACGACCTGCTCGAGGATCGCGCCGCGGCCGAGACGGGCCTCGAGGAGCTTGGCCGGGGCCTTGCCGGGACGGAAGCCCGGAATGCGCACCTGCTTGGCCAGGGCCTTGTAGGCGCGATCGAAGTCCGGCTTCAGTTCCTCGAAGGGCACCTCGACATTGATCCGGACCCGGGTCGGGCTCAGCTGCTCGACGGTGCTCTTCACGGACATGCTCCTTGGTTCGTTGTTCGTTCGGACTCGGGGGCGCGACTCCAGGCCGGGGCGCGCGTGACGCATCCCGACCAGGGTAGTTGACCGACGTCCGGGGACTGCAATCGCCTGCCGGGGGCGGTGGCCCGCCCGGGACTGCTACTTGCCGACGCCTACCGCGTCGGTGACGAAGACCAGCGTCTCGTTCGGCTTGATGCCGTTGCCGCCCGCGCCGTAGCCGAGGTCCGGCGGGATGATCAGCAGCCGGCGCGCGCCTTCCTGGACGCCCTCGAGGCCCTGCTCCCAGCCGGGAATGACCTGACCCGCGCCGAGGGTGAGCCCGAACGGCTCGCCGCGGTCGAAGGAGCTGTCCAGCTTCTCCCCGTCCGACCAGGCGACCAGCGAGTAGTTCATGGTCAGGTCCTGGCCGGGCGCGGCCCCCGGCCCGCTGCCGGGGACCAGGTCCTCGACGATCAGCCGGCTGGGGGCGTCACAGTCGTCGGGCAGGGTGATCGTAGGGTTCTCGCCGAAGCCACCGGTCACCTCGATGTCGGCGGCGGTGCATTCGCGTCCGTGCGACTGCGGGGCGGCGGGGGTCGCGGCCGAGCGCGATGTCGCGGCGGTGGCGGAGGTCGCGCTGGTGGCGGTGGCGGAGTCGTCGGAACCGCAGGCGGTCAGCGCGAACGCGGCGGCGGCGACAGTGCCGATCCCGATGATCCTGGCGAGATTCTGCATGCGGCGGACCCTAGACCACCGCCGCCCGCGGGCCGAATCCGACTGCCCGCCCGGCACGCCCGCCGAGCGGTCGTCGCCCTGCCGGATGCCGTGGCGGTGCGTAGGCTGGCCGGAGCGTGCGCCGCCCCGACCCGGCGGTGTTCGGCCAAGCCGGGCGACCGGTGACCACGACCGCGGCGTCCCGGCCGGGATCGCCGTCAGAAGCGTTCGCGAGGAGAAATCCACATGACGCAGCGGCCAGGCACGATCACAACCACGACCAGCTCTGCTGCCGGTGAGAACACCGGCGCGGACCTCCCCGCCACGGCGCCGGGCGCGCGGGTCGGCGACACGATCGCCCCGCGCCCCTACGAACTCGGCGACGCGCCCGGCCCGCTGAGCCCGGCCGAGCTCGCCGCTATCGACGCCTGGTGGCGCGCGGCCAACTATCTGGCGGTCGGGCAGATCTATCTGCGCGGCAACCCGTTGCTGACCGAGCCCTTGCGTCCCGAACACATCAAGGCGCGCCTGCTCGGTCATTTCGGCACCGTGCCCGGATTGAATCTGGTGTGGACGCACGGCAATCGGATGATCCGCGAGCACGACCTCGACGCGGTGTTCGTCGCCGGGCCCGGTCACGGCGGGCCCGGCCCCAATGCCTGCGCCTGGCTGGAGGGCGCCTACTCCGAGCTCTACAGCGACATTCCGCGCGACGCCGCCGGGATGGCGGCGCTGTTCGCGCAGTTCTCCTTCCCCGGCGGCGTGCCGAGTCACTGCGCGCCGGAGACGCCGGGGTCCTTCCACGAGGGCGGCGAACTGGGCTACTCGCTGTTGCACGCCTTCGGCGCCGCCCTGGACAACCCGGATCTGACGGTGTTCTGTGTGGTCGGCGACGGCGAGGCCGAGACCGGTCCGCTGGCGGCGAGCTGGCACGCGAACAAGTTCCTCGATCCCGGTCGGGACGGCGCGGTGCTGCCGATCCTGGCGCTCAACGAATACAAGATCGCCAACCCGACCCTGCTCGCCCGCATCCCGGAGCGCGAGCTGATCAGCCTGTTCGAGGGCTACGGCTACCAGCCCTTCCTCGTCTCCGGCGACGACCCCGCGGCGGTGCACCAGGCCATGGCCGCCGCCATGGACACCTGCGTGGGTCTGATCCGCGACGTCCAGCGGGCCGCGCGTTCCGGCGACGACTACTCCCGCCCGGCCTGGCCCATGATCATCCTGCGCACGCCCAAGGGCTGGACCTGTCCCCCGATCGTCGACGGCGAGCGTGTCGAGGGCACCTTCCGCGCACACCAGGTGCCGCTGCCCACCGCCCGCGACGACGACGCCCATCGCGCGGTGCTCGAGCAGTGGCTGCGCTCCTACCGGCCCGAGAAGCTGTTCGACGCCGAGGGCAGGCCGATTCCGGAACTGCTCGCGCAGGTGCCCGAGGGCAACCGCCGGATGAGCGCCAACCCGGTCGCCAACGGCGGCGCCCTGATCCGTGATCTGCGCCTGCCGGACTGGCGGGACTTCGGCGTCGAGGTCCAAGCGCCGGGTGCGGTGAAGGTCGAGGCGACCCGGGTGCTCGGCGGCTGGCTGCGTGAGGTCACCCGGCACAACCCGGACAACTTCCTCACCTTCGCCCCCGACGAGCTGGCCAGCAACCGGTTGCAGGACATCCTCGAGGTGACCGGCCGGAAGTGGCTGGGCGAGATCGGCGCGAACGACGTCGGGCTCGACCGCGCGGGCCGGGTGATCGAGGTGCTCTCCGAACATCTGTGCCAGGGCCTGCTGGAGGGCTACCTGCTCACCGGCAGGCACGGGGTCTTCACCTGCTACGAGGCGTTCATCCACATCGTCGACGCCATGTTCAACCAGCACGCCAAGTGGCTCGACGCCAGCGCCGCGGTGCCGTGGCGGCGTCCCCTGCCGAGTCTGAACTACCTGCTCTCCTCGCACGTGTGGCGTCAGGACCACAACGGCTTCACCCATCAGGACCCGGGCTTCCTGGACGTGGTGCTGAACAAGAAGCCCGAGATCGTGCGCGTCTATCTGCCGCCGGACGCCAACACCCTGCTCTCGACCTACGATCACTGCCTGCGCTCGCGCCACTTCGTCAACGTGGTGGTGGCGGGCAAGCAGCCGCAGGAAGCCTGGCTGCCGGTACCGGAGGCGGCCGCGCACTGCGCGCGCGGACTGGGCATCTGGGAGTGGGCGGGCAACAACGACATCGCGGGGCAGACACCCGACGTGGTGCTGGCCTGCGCGGGCGATGTTCCGACCCTGGAGACCTTGGCCGCCGCCGCGATCCTGCGAAATCGCCTGCCCGACTTGCGGATTCGAGTGATCAACATCGTCGACCTGATGCGCCTGACACCGGCCGAGGAGCATCCGCACGGCCTGCCCGACCGCGAGTTCGACACCCTGTTCACCACCGACCGCCCGGTGATCTTCGCCTTCCACGGCTACCCCTGGCTGATCCACCGCCTCACCTACCGCCGCACCAATCACGACAACCTGCACGTGCGCGGCTACAAGGAGGAGGGCACCACCACGACGCCCTTCGACATGGTCATGCTCAATGATCTGGACCGCTTCCACCTGGTCATGGATGTCGTCGACCGGGTGCCCTCGCTGCGGGAGAAGGCGGCGGGACTGCGTCAGGAGATGATCGACGCCCGCTGGGCGGCGCGTGCCTGGACCCGCGAACACGGCACCGACATCCCCGCCGTGGCGGAATGGTCCTGGCCGGAAGTGAGCCTGTGAACACCGGATCGTGAAAGCCCGACGGGTTGGGAAAGCCCGTCGGGCCGGGAACCCCGCGCCCCGGCTCCGGGGCGGCCGATCCTCGAACGATGGTCGGGGTGACAGGATTTGAACCTGCGACCCTCCGCTCCCAAAGCGGATGCGCTACCAAGCTGCGCTACACCCCGTGGCCTCGCGGCGGCAGGCAACCGACGAGGATGAATCGTGCGTTGAGCGGGCGACGGGAATCGAACCCGCACCATCAGCTTGGAAGGCTGAGGTTCTACCATTGAACTACGCCCGCAGGCATACGACATCGATGGGATCGCCACGATGTCGTGTGCGCACCGACTGTACCGAATGACCGTCGCGTGCGCCAATCGCCCCCCGAATCGCCGCCACGTCCGGCCCCCGAGAACAGGTTTCAGTTCCGGTGCGACCCACGGACCCGCGCGGTGAGGGAAACGGCGTCTCCGGTGTCCTCCGTTCGGTGGACGGAGCCGGCCGCCGGGAACAACACATCCACGGCGTGTCCGCGGCGACTCTCCAGCGAATCCGAATTCGTGGGTAACGCCGTCGCTGTTGAGACGATCACACACCGGATCGTCGCGCCCGGCGAGGGAAAACTCGTTGTAGAACGCCGTTTTTCAGAGGCGTACACCTTGCTACGATCCATGTGCCGGACGGGGGTATCTGGAAAGGGGGCGGTGACCGTGCACCTGACGAGGTGGGCACTACCGCGTAGCAGTACCGGACGGGGCCGGTGGGTGCGATGACGACCGACATCGAACCTCCCGTAGCCGCGATGTGCCGTGCCTGGGCGCGGGCGGTCTGCTCCGAACCGGGCTCGCACACCACACCGCAGCAGCTCGAACCCGTCCTCGTCGAGATCGTCGAACAATTGCTCCATCTGGCCAGGTACGAGCCCTTTCCGGTGCCTGCCGCGCGGATGCTCGGCGCCCGCATGGCCGAGCCGCCGTTCGAACGGACCAGGATGCTGGCCCAGGCCAGTCGCTGGCTGCTCGGGTTCCCGTCCGGGCGGCCGGGTTCGCTGGTGGCGACCCGCTGGCCGTTCGTGGCCAGTCAGGCCATCGACAGCTATGCCCAGGCGCTGCAGGAGCGCGCACTCGCCCAGCAGGAGCAGAGTCTGTCGGCCAAGGTGTCGCGGCGGGTGCAGGAGATCGCCGCACTCCAGCACCGCCTGCGTCACGAGGCCACCCACGACGCGCTGACCGATCTGGCCAATCGCACCCTGTTGCAGGACCGGGTCCGCCAGATGGCCGAGGATCCGGCCAGCTGCGTCGGCCTGCTGCTCATCGACCTGGACCGCTTCAAACAGATCAACGACTCCTACGGCCACGCCGTCGGCGACGAGGTGCTGGTGGAGCTGGCCAACCGGCTGCGCGAGGTCTGTCCGCCCGACACGGTGATCTGTCGTTACGGCGGTGACGAATTCGTGCTCGCGGTCAATCGCGACGGTGACGCGCTGGCCGAGATCGCGCACCGGATCGTGGCCACCCTGCGCGATCCGGTGTGGTCGTCGGCGGGGCCGGTCCCGGTGTCGGCCAGTGTCGGCACCGCGTTCGACGCGCCGGGCACCCGATCGGATTTCACCGATCTGCTGCGCCGCGCCGACCGCGCGATGTACTCGGCCAAGACGGCGGGCGGGCGGCGATTCGTGTTCGCGGGCGCCGACGAACCGGGTATCGGCGCGGCGGTCGCGGGCTGAAGCGGAGTGTCGCGCGGCGTGGCGAAAACCCACCCGGCGCCTCGGGACCGCCGGAGGTGAGCGGTCAGCGCGGCTGGCACTCCGGGCACCAGAACAGATTCCGGCCTTCGAGCACCGCGTGGGCAACCGGTGAGCCGCACACCCGGCAGCCGGCTCCCGGCCTGCGGTAGACGTAGGTGCGCGGGCGGTCCGGGGCGTAGGACGGTTCGCCGTGATCGTGTTCGGGGCGCACCACGTGCATGCGCCCGGTCGCCACGCCGATCGGCATGAGCTCCACCAGATCCGCCCAGATCGCCTTCCATTCCTCGGCGTCGATGTCCACGCCGGGACGGTAGGGCGAAATGCCGTGCCGGAACAGAACTTCGGCGCGATAGACGTTGCCGACGCCCGCGAGCACCTTCTGATCCATCAGCAACGCCCCGATCGGCCTGCGCGAGCGATTGATTCGCCGCCAGGCCTGCTCGGGATCGGCGTCGGCGCGCAGCGGGTCCGGGCCGAGCCGGGCCAGCAACGCATCCACCTGCGGGGGCAGCAGCACCTCGCAAGCGGCCGGGCCGCGCAGGTCGGTGCCGTGCTCGCGGCCGGTCAGCCGCATCCGCACCGCGCCGACCGGCGGGCCCATCGGCAGCGGCGCATCGTGGAACGCGCCGTAGAGGCCGAGGTGCACGTGCACGGTCAGGCCGTTGTCGTAGTGGTGCAACAGGTGTTTGCCGTGCGCCGTGCTGTCGTCGAGCGTCCGCCCGTCGACCAGCGCGGCGCCCTCGGCGAAACGGCCCTGCGGGCTCGACACCCGCACCGGGCCGCCCGCGAAGCGACGGCGGTGCTGATCGGCGAGCCGGTGCAGGGTGTGCCCTTCCGGCATGGTGGTCCCCGAGGATCGAGCGAACTCAGTACGCGGGCACCGCGGGGGCTTCGCCGGTCTTCTCGTAGTCGGCGAGGATGTCGATGCGGCGCTGATGGCGCGGCTCCTCCGACCAGGCGGTCGAGACGAAGGCGTCGACGATGGCCAGCGCCTCCTCGGTGGAGTGCATGCGTCCGCCGATGCCGATCAGCTGGGCGTTGTTGTGCTCGCGGGCGAGCTTGGCGGTCTCGACGCTCCAGGCCAGCGCGCAGCGGGCGCCGGGCACCTTGTTGGCGGCGATCTGCTCGCCGTTGCCGGAGCCGCCGAACACCAGGCCGAGGCTGCCCGGATCGGCGACGGTGCGGCGCGCGGCCTCGATGCAGAAGGCCGGGTAGTCGTCGAGGGCGTCGTATTCCAGCGCGCCGCAGTCCACGACGTCGTGGCCCGCCTGCTCGAGGTGAGCCTTCACGTGATTCTTCAGTTCGAAGCCGGCATGGTCGGCACCAAGGTAAACGCGCATGGCTGCGATTGTCGCAGGTCGTTCCACGCCTGCGCCGAGGGGGGACCGCCCCGCATAGGCTGCGTTTCATGCACTCGCCCGAACCGGCACCGCAGCCACAACCGCACAACCCGGCCCCCGAGTACGGCGGCCACGTCGATCTGTACGGACACTCGACCGGGTGGGGGCACCCGTCGTCCGGCGGATCCACCGCCTCGTATCCGTCCCCTTCGCCGGCAGACCGCGGGCGACCGGCGCAACTGCCGCCCGAGCGTGGACCGCGCGGACTGGCGCCGTGGGGTATGCCCGCGCGGCACAGCTGGGAGATCCCGCTGCTGGTGATCGTCGTGCTGTGCACCGCGCTGGCGTATGTGGTCGCGCTCGGGCTGTTCGCCGTCGCGATCCTGGAGGGCATCACCCCGGGCGACTACCTGCTGTTGCTGGTCTTCGCGCCGATGCTGGTCTGGGCGGGGCGCGGGTTCACCTACGCCTCCCAGCGAGTCGGCGGGGTGAAGATGTCGCCGACGCAGTTTCCCGAGGGCTACCGCATGGTGGCCGAGGCCGCGCAGCGCTTCGGAATGCGCCAGGCGCCCGACGCCTACGTCGTCCTCGGCAACGGCCAGATCAACGCCTTCGCCTCCGGCCACGGCTTCCGGCGGTTCGTGGTGGTCTACAGCGATCTGTTCGAGGTCGGCGGGCAGGCGCGCGAGCCCGACGCGCTGGCATTCATCATCGGGCACGAGGTCGGGCACATCGCGGCCGGGCACGTCTCGTACTGGCGGCAGCTGGGCATGTTCCTGGTGCCGTTCCTGCCGATCCTGGGTTCATCGCTGAGCCGCTCGCAGGAGTACACCGCCGACAACTACGGTTACTGCCACCGCGCGAGCGGCGCGGCGGCGGCGATGGGCACGCTGGCCGCGGGCAAATACCTCAACACCACGGTCGGTTTCGACGAGATGGCCGACCGGGCCGCGACGGAGAAGGGCGCGTTCGTCTGGCTGGTCAACGCGTTGTCCAGTCATCCGGTGCTGACCTGGCGGATGTCGGCGCTGCGGGATCGCAGCAGGCACGGCAAGGTGTTCTGGCGGCCCGCCCCGCGGCCGGCCGGATTCGGCGTGGGCGCGCCGCCCTACGGCGAGGTGCCGAGCCTGCCGCCGAAACCCGTTGCCTGAGTGCCGGATTCCCCGAGCGGGTAGGCGCGCCCGCTCGGGAACCGAGTGGCTCAGTCGAAGATCGGGCCTTCGGTGCGGGTGCGCTTGAGCTCGTAGAAGTACGGGTAGGACGCCAGGGCGACGACGCCGTCCCAGATCTTGCCCGCGTCCTCGCCGCGCGGGATGCGCGAGAGCACCGGCCCGAAGAAGGCGATGCCGTTGACGTGGATGGTCGGGGTGCCGACGTCCGGGCCGACCGCGTCCATGCCCGCGTGATGACTGGCGCGCAGGGCCTCGTCGTAGTCGGTGCTGTCGGCGGCGGCGACGAGGTCGGCGGGCAGGCCGACCTCGGCGAGCGCGTCGACGACCACCGCGCGCAGCGACTCCGCGCGATCCTCGCGCTCGTAGGAGCCCTTGCGCTCGTGGATACGGGTGCCCATCGCGGTGTAGAGCGGCGCGAGCACCTTGTCGCCGTGCTGCTGGGCGGCGGCGATGGCGACCCGGACCGGACCCCACGCGCTCTTCATCAACTCGACATAGTTCTCCGGCAGCTCGCGGCCCTCGTTCAGCACGGCCAGGCTCATGACGTGGAAGCGCGCCTCGATGTCACGGACCTTCTCGACTTCCAGAATCCAGCGCGAGGTGATCCAGCACCAGGGGCACAGCGGATCGAACCAGAAATCGGCGACATCTTTCTCGGTGCCCGTCTCGGTCACGTGTCGTTCCTCTCGATCAGTCGGCGGACGCGGCGGTGACGCACGCGTCATTCCTGCCAACCATCCCGGCCGTCGATTCGTTCCCGCTCCCGGCATCGCGATCCGGCCCCGGTTCCGGCCGGTAGATCGCGAACCGACCTCGCAAACACCCTGGTGACAGTAGGGTCGGGGGCGACGAGTCCCTCGGCACCGAAGGAGTTCGCGATGACCTCGGATCGGCGTTTCGTGATCGTGGGCGGCGGCCTCGCCGCGGCAGGACTGGCCAGGGCGCTACGCGCCGCGGACTTCGACGGCTCGCTCACCCTCATCGGCAGCGAGGAACATCTGCCCTACGAGCGGCCGCCGTTGTCCAAGGAGTTCCTGCTCGGCAAGAAGCAGTTGCCGGACTTCACCGTGGAGGCGGCCCAGTGGTATCGCGACCACCACGTCGAGGTCATGCGCGGCACCACCGTGACCGGTGTCGACCCCGCGGCGAAAACGGTCACGCTGCCGGATGGTTCGACGCTGCCCTACGACAAACTCGCGCTGGCCACCGGTTCCTCCGCGCGCTGGCTGCCGATCGCCGGCGCCGACGCCCCGAACGTCCACACCCTGCGCTCCATCGACGACGCCCGCACGCTGTCGGAACTGCTGGAGCGGCACGCCCGGCTGGCGATCATCGGCGCGGGCTGGATCGGCCTGGAGGTCGCGGCCGCCGCGCGGACCCGCGGGTGCGAGGTGACGGTGGTCGAGACCGCCGCCCAGCCCCTGATCGGTTCGCTGGGCCGGGAGATGGGCACCGTCTTCGCCGAACTGCATCGCGGGCACGGCGTCGATCTGCGGCTGGGGGTGCAGGTCAGCGAGATCACCACCGACGACGACGGCGTCGCGACCGGGTTGAGCCTGGCCGACGGCGCCTCGGCGCCCGCCGAAGCGGTACTGATCGCGATCGGCGCGGATCCGGATCTCGACCTGGCACGGCAGGCGGGCCTGGCGATCCACAGCGGCGTGCTGGTCGACGCGGGACTGCGCACCAGCGACCCCGACATCGTGGCCGTCGGCGACATCGCCGAACAGGATCATCCGAGCCTGGGCACGCGGGTACGGGTCGAGCACTGGGCGAACGCGCTGAATCAGCCCGAAGTGGCGGCGGCGACCATGCTCGGCCGCGACGCCACCTACGACCGGCTGCCCTACTTCTTCACCGACCAGTACGACCTCGGCATGGAGTACACCGGCTTCGTCGCGCCCGGCGCCGACGCGCGGGTGGTGGTGCGCGGCGACGTGACGAGCCGGGAGTTCGTGGCGTTCTGGCTCGATCCGGCGAATCGGGTGCTGGCCGGGATGAACGTCAACGTCTGGGACGTGACCGACCGGATCAAGGAACTGATCACCGCGCGCGAGCCCGTCGACCCGGATCGCCTGACGGACACCTCCCGGCCGCTCTGAGGTCGCGGGTCGCCCGATGCCGATCACCCTCGGCCGGTTTCGGCGCGTAGTCGGGGCATCAGCGCGCGGCGGTCGGCGCTCGGTCCTGCCCGTTCGACGTCGGGCCGGTTGTGCCGAGGGCGGCCGGTGCGTCGGTTACTCCCGATCTCGGCGGACCGAGCCGGGCCTGGTGCTCCGGAATCGATTCGACACCGCGATGGGCACCCTCGTCGGTGGCCTCGCGTAGCCGGGGTCTTCGTGGTCAGCGCACCAGACGGATTCGCAGCTTTTCGTAGGTGGGAATGAAAACCTTTCGGCGGTAACGACGTTCGACGATCTCCCACGGCCGGCCGGCGGCGGTGAGCGCTTCGAGCAGCGCGGTGAGTTCGGAGTGGACGAGTTGCGCGCCGAGGCAGAGGTGGCGGCCACCGCCGAACCAGAGCTGGCGGGTCTCGGGGTTGTAGTCGCGGGCGATGCTGAACTCGCCCGCGGCGTTGTTGATGGTCCAGGTGAGAATCTTCACGTGCTCGCCCGCGCGCAGGTCACGATCGGCGATGCGGACGTCCGCGGTGACCGAGCGGCCGACGAGGTAGGCGGGGCTGGTGACGCGCAGAGTTTCGCGGACCGCGTCGGGGAGGCGGTCGGGGGTGGCTATCAGGGCGCGGTGCTGGCCGGTGTCGTGCATGATCGCGACCATTCTGGTCATGGCGCTGGCGAGAGTATCGGTACCCGCCACGGCCATGAGGATGGCCAGGCCGCCCGCGTGCTCGACGTCGAGGCCCAGTTCACGGCAGCGGCCGAGGGTGGTGTCGGGGTCGGCGCGCGCGTACGCGTCGGGGACACCGACGGCGAGCTGAGTGGCCAGTTCGCGAGCGCGGGCCAGGGCGACGGGGTCGAGGGTGGTCGAGGCCATGGTGCCGAAAGCTAGATTGACCAGCTCTTCGACATGATGGAACAACCGCAGGAACAGCGCGTCCTGTTCGTCGGTGCCGGCGCCACCGATAGCCGCTGCGATGTCTTCGGGGCGCATACCGACCAGGTCGGAGACGCTGCGGCCGACGAGAATCTGCGCTCGGGCGGCGATGTCGACGGTCTCCCCCGCGGCGAGCCGTTCGCGCAGGTCGCGCAGGTCTGGTCCGATCACCCGCTCGACCAGGGCATCGGTGTGGGTGAGGGTGAACAGGTCACGCACCTTGGTCCGCAGGTCGGTGTGCCCCGGCCCTTCGAACAGATCATCGACCCAGTCGCCGATCACCTGCGCCCACCAGTGCCCGGCCGCACCCTCGGAGACGATGCTGAAATGCGTACTGTCGTTGTAGATCTGGCGGGCCACCAGCGGATCCGCGACGAACCAGCCGAGTCCGGGGACCTTGCGAATCGGGCGCGCGAACCGTCCCGACAGCAACAATCCAGGCAACCAGGGCTGGCCGGCGGCGAGTAGCGCTAGTTCATGGCGTCGAGAAGTGCTCCACATCCCGGGACAATCTACTCGAGCCGACCCGTCCAGTGAAAGGTCTGTCGTTAAGATCGACGAGATGCGCTGCGTGTAGTGCGCATCACGCGATATCCGGAAGTGAACACCCATGGTGAGATCGACAATCGAAGCCGTCGGCGCGTATCTGCCGACCAGGGAAGTGACCACGGCGGAGTTGCTGGCCCAGCTGGCCGTCGACGCGCCGCCGGACCTGGAGAAGGTCAGCGGGGTGAAGGCGCGAAGGGTGCGCGGCGAATCCGAGGACTCCTTCACCATCGCCCTCGCCGCCGCCCGCGGCGCACTGGACAATTCCCGCTACGACGCCGCCGATCTGGACGTGATCATCTCCTGTTCGATCACCCGGACCCGCGGCGAGGACTTCTGCTTCGAGCCGTCGTTCGCCCTGATGCTGCGCACCGCGCTCGGGGCGAGGCGGGCGATCCACTTCGACGTCTCCAACGCGTGCGCCGGGATGATGACCGGAGTTCTGCTGCTGGACAGGATGATTCGATCCGGCGCTGCGCGTCGCGGCATGGTGGTGTCGGGGGAATGCATCACGCCGATCGCCGATACCGCGGTGCGTGAGATCTCGCAGAAGTACGACCCACAGTTCGCCTCGCTCACCGTCGGCGATGCCGGGGCGGCCGTGGTGCTCGACGGCACCGACGGACCGGGGCTCGACTATGTGGAGCTCAACACCAGTGCGGCGTTCGCCGAGCTGTGCCTCGGGATGCCGAGTGATCAGGGGCCGGGGGTCGCGCTCTATACCGACAATCGGTCGATGCACAACGAGTCCCGGTACCTGCTGTGGACCTCGCGACAGCTGGAGTTCCTGGCCGCCCGCGGTTCCAGCTTCGCCGACGAGCGCTACGACTACCTGATCCATCACCAATTCAGCGGTCCGGCAGTGGAATTGATCGGCAAGATCGCCGAGCGCGAATTCGATTCACCCATGCCGCGAGCGCTCGCGGTACTGGACAGGTATGGCAACACCGCGTCGACCTCACATTTCGTGGTGTTGCACGACGCGCTGCGGCGAGGGCTGATCGCGCCGGGGTCGAAGGTACTGATGGTACCGGCGGCTTCCGGGGTGGTCGCCGGATTCTTGTCGGTGACAATCGGCGATCTGCGGGTGTAGGACAGTATGGGAATCATCATTTCTTCGGCAGTGACCCGCAGCGGCGGAGTCAGCTCGGTGGGACAGGCGGCCGATGCCGCGCGCGATGCGTTGGCAGGCGCCGGTTGTCGGCCTGAGCAGGTCGACGCTCTGATCAACGTGGGGGTCTATCGCGATGCGAACCTCGTGGAACCGGCGATCGCGGCGCTGATTCAGCAGGCAGCGGGGATCGGGCTGGAATATCGACGCGGTGATGTGCCGTGTCTGTCGTTCGATCTGATGAACGGGGCATGTGGGTTGGTGAACGCTGTGGGGGTGGCCACTTCACTGCTGGCCGATCTGCCCGCTGGGCGCGTGGTCGTCGTGTCGGGGGACGCGCATCCGTCGGAGCGGGCTGATGCGCAGTTCGCGTTCGAGCCGGTGGGGGCGGCGTTCGTGCTCGAGAATCACGATGACGCGATGGGATTCGGTCGGGTGCATGTGAGCGCGGGGGAACAGTTGCCTGATCCCCAGGGGTATGTGCGGTTGTCCGCGATGGGGGCGCACGGGCGGTCTGCATTGACAGTGGAATTACGTTCGGGGACAGCGGAACTCGTCGAGCATGCAGCTGTCGCGGCGCGAGAAGCGCTGGCTGCGGACGGTATCGACGCGGGGCGGGTGGTGCTGTTGTGTGGTAAGCCGACTTCGGCTTTCGCCGGGGAATTGGCAACCGAGCTCGGCGTCGGCTCGGTGGTGACCGATGAATTCGACGGGGACGCGCACACTTCCGCGTTGACCGCCGCCTTCGTGGCGGCGCGTGCGGCGGGGCTGGTCGATCGGCCGTTGTTGTTCGTCGCCGCCGACGGCGGACCCACCGCGGCGGCCGTGACCTATCGAGGAGTTGGTGTGCGGTGACAGTTGGTGTGCGGTGACAGTTGGTGTGCGGTGACACAGCCGCGTCCGTTGGTGAGCAATCGCGAATCGGACGCTCTCTGGGTGGTTATTCCCGCCTTCGACGAAGAACGTGGCATCGGCAAGACCCTGGACGCCATCGCCGCGCAGCAGGACACAGATTTCACGGTTGTCGTGGTCGACAACAACTCGACCGACCGCACCGTCGAGGTGGTCCGGGAATTCGCTTCGGCGCATCCGCTGCCGCGCATCGTCGTGATCGGCGAGCGGCAGAAGGGCACCGGCGCCGCCGCCGATACCGGTATGCGCTATGCGATCGCGCATGGCGCGACCTACCTCGCGCGCACCGATGCCGACTGCCTGCCCGCCCCCGACTGGACGCGGCGGGTCAAAGACGGGTTCGACTCCGGGCTGCGGTTGGTGAGCGGTCAGCTGATTCCACGCACCGACGAAGGTGTCTCGTGGATGGATCGCACGATCATTCGCGTGGCGTTGGAAGTGGCGTCGGCCTTCGGCAAGGTGCGCGCGGGCAATCGGGATCCGAAGTATCTCGGACCGTATGTGATGACGCCGGGGTGCAATATGGCGATCACCGCTGAACTGTATGTCGCCGCTGGCGGATTCCCGCGGACCGCTATCGAGGATCTGCACGAGGATCGGGCGCTGGTCAACGCGGTGCGCACGATCACCACCGACTATGGGTTGCGCCGTGATGTGCGGGTGTACGGCTCGAATCGGCGGGTGCGCGCCTGGGGTATTCGCAAGACTCTCGCTTGGTACGCCGATCATCGCTATCGGCCCGAGGTGGTCGATATTCGGTGAGCGTGGCGTGCGAGCACGATCGAAAGTGCCCGACCGGCGTGGTCGACTGTCGAGGGGAGCACCGATGACCGATTTTCTCGAAAGGCTCGCCGCGCAGGCCGAACGGATTCCGGATGCGTCGGCACTCGGCACTGTCGGCAAGCGTGCGCTCACCTATCGGGAACTGCAGGAAACCGTCGGTCGAGTGGCGCACAATCTCGGCGAGGCGGGGTTCGCGCCGGGTGATCGGATGCTGTTCTCGATCCGGCCGAGCGTGCCATCGGTGATGGTGATCTTCGGGGTGATCGCGGCGGGCGGGACGATCGTGTTCGTCGACCCCGGTGTCGGGCCGGAGCTCTTCGCCGCACGGGTCGGCCTGGTCGAACCGACGTGGGCGGCGACGGAATCACTGCTGTATGCCGTGAGCGGCCCACTCGCCGGGTTCGGGCGCGCGAAGGGACTGGAACTGCCGCGGTTCGGCGCCCTCGATGTTCGCCACATCCACAGTGGTGTGTGGCTGCCGGGAACGCCGTTCGGGTCGATCCCGTTGCGGCGGTTCACCGGTGATGCGCGCGAGAGCACTCCGCCGCCCGCGGATCCCGACGCCGCGGCGTTGATCGTGTTCACCTCGGGAACCACTGACGAGCCCAAAGCCGTTGTGCACACGCGTGCCTCGCTGAGCGCCGGGTTGAGTGCGATGGGCGGACGAACCAGTCTCGCGCCTGGCGCGTTCCTGCACACCGAGCAGCTCATGATGGGATTGCCCGCGTTGATGGCGGGGGCGCGGTGGGCTTTGCCGCGATATCCGCGCTTCGGCACACACATCGACCCGGTCCGATTCACACGGAATCTAGGGAGCGCGACGCACGCGTTCTACACCCCGGCCGATCTCGCCGCCGCCCTGGACGCGCTCGATGCCGGGATTGTCCCGGCGCCGTCCCACCTGCGGCAGGTGGCGCTCGGTGGTGCCCCGGTCACCTCCGCGCTCCTGCGCCGGGCTCAGCAGCTGTTGCCCGACACCGGGTTTCTCGCGATCTACGGGATGACGGAGATCCTGCCGGTGGCGGTCGCGACCGGCGCCGCGAAACTCGCGCACGACGGGGATCTGCTCGGCGCTCCGGTGCGGGGTGTGCAGGCGCGGATCGCCGACGACGGCGAGCTCGTGTTGTCCGGCCCGAACCTGTGCCGCGGGTATCTGGGTGCGGCGCCGCTGACCGAGATCGCCACCGGCGACCTCGCGCGCTGGGACGGCGAGGAGTTGGTCCTCACCGGGCGCAAGAAGGACATGATGATCCGTGGGAAGACGAATATCTACCCCGGGTTGTACGAGCCGGTGATCACCGCGATCGACGGGGTGCGGGAAGCGATCATGGTGGGCCTACCGGACGAGGTCGGCGATGAACGAATCGTGCTCGCCATTGTCGGCGAACCGGGGGCCGGGGACGTCGTCGAGCTAGTTCGCAAGCGATTGCCCCAGGTCATCGACACCACCGCCGTGCCCGACGACATCGTGGTGGTGGATCGGATTCCGGTCAGCGGCCGGACGAACAAGCCGGACCGGGCCGCGCTGCGGGAAATCGTGCGGGGCCTGCTCACCTGAGCGGAATCGTCGCTGTAGCCACCGGGTCAGCCAGTGACAGACCGGATGGTGCGATCGGCCAGGGATTCGATGGTTGTCCGCGCGAGCATGGTGTCGACGTAGCAGAAGGTGATCGACATCGTGGTGCCGAGAGTGGCCACGGCGACGGTGAGCGCGCTGGCGCAGGAGTTCGTTCCCGCGACCGTCAGCGCGGTGACATCGAGGGGCTTCACCGCTGTGGGCGGGGTGAGTTTGCCGAGGTTGCTGAGGGTGACGTTCCAGGGGGCACGACGGTCGATGAGTTCTATGGCGCGCCTGCCGGATTCGAGAGAGCGTGGGCAGCCGTAGCGGATGGCGGCCAGCGCGGTGAGGTCGTTGTTCCGCGCCAGCCGCTGGGCCAGTTGCGTTTTCGCTGCGCGGGCGACGTCCCAGAGGGAGTGGGTCGGGCCGTAGGGGACGAAGGTGGGGACTACCGCGGTGAACATGCCGGGCTCGTCGTCGGCCGGGGGCGGGTCCAGGCGGGAGCGGACGTCTACCGGGACGCCGATGCCCGCTACTCCCGATCGGCGGGGGGCGAGTTCGCCGAGTGCGTGGGCCAGGGCGGCGCTCATGGCGGCGTTGATGGTGACGTCGTGCTGGTGGCAGCGGGTGCCGAGCGCCGTGAGTGCTTCGCCCTCGATGGTGCGTATCACGCTGCGCGTGCGGCGAATCGGCAGCGGCGGCGGGGTGCCGGGGAGGTTGGTCGCGCGGCGGGCCATGGCGGTGAGTTGGCCGGTGATGTTGGTGCGCAGGCAGCGCAGGAGGCGGGTGTGCGCGGGTGGGATGAGGTCGTCGGGGGCCGGGATCGGTGGGCGGGTGGCGGTGCGGATCGGAGATCCGGCGGTGTAGGCGAGAATTCGCCACAGCAGCGACACCAGCGAGCGGCCGTCGAGTAGGACATGGGACAGGACCAGGATCAGGTCGTGGTGTTCGTCGCAAGCGCCTGGCCGCCAGGCTAGATCGATGAGTCGGCCGGGGGCCGTCGCGAGGTCGATGGGTTCGGCCAGTTGTTCGTCGAAGATTGTGCGCCACTGGTCGGGGTCGGTGACGATGCGGTGCAGGACCGGCAGGTGCGGGTCGGCCGACGGCGCGAAGTCCGGGCCATCGACGACTGTTGTGCGCAGCAGCGGGAATTCCGCGACCAGCGCGTCCGCGGCCTCTTCGAGGCGGTAGGCGCCGATCGGGCCGCGCACCCGCACTCGGGCGACGCAATTGGCCGGCGACAACTGATCGATGAGCCAGAACCACCGTTCCGATGACGACAGCGGGCGAATCACCTCACCGTTGCGCACCTGCACGGCCCCTTTCATCGACAAGCCGAGTCCTCGCGAGCGTAGTTCTCGACAGGCCGAGACGGGCCTGGTGCTCCGGAACCGAGCTCGACAGGCGGTCGGGGTTCGGCGAGGTCAGGGCGAATCAACCGGTGGCGGATCGCCGAGAAAGGCGGGGTAGCAGGGGATTCGCCGCCAGGGCGGGCGAACCCGCGGGTGCGGTGGGGGCGCGCCGGGGGCCGGGCCGAGGATCGCGTGCGCGTTGGTGCCGACGATGCCGAAGGAGCTGATGCCCGCCAGCGGGCCGCTGTCGGTGTCGGACCAGCCGGTGGCCTCGGCGGCGAGCTGGATTCCGGTGCCGGACAGGTCGATGCGCGGGTTCGGGGTCCGGAAGTGCACCAGCGGCGCGATGGCGCGTTCGCGCAGGCAGAGCAAGGCTTTCAGCAGACCGGCGATGCCGGAGGCGGCTTCGAGATGGCCGAGATTGGTCTTGACCGAGCCCACGTGCAGCGTGCGGCCGTCGTTGCGGGTGCCGAGCGCGGCGACGATGCCCGCCATCTCGATGGGGTCGCCGAGGGCGGTGCCGGTGCCGTGGGCCTCCACGTAGCCGATGTCGGCGGGCGTGCGGCCCGCGTCGGCGAGAGCCGCGGCGATCACGCGGCGCTGGGCTTCGGCGTTCGGGGCTGTGAAACCGGAGGAACGGCCGTCCTGGTTGACCGCGGTCCCGAGGACCACCCCGAGCATCGGATCGGTGTCGCGCTCGGCGTCGGCGAGGCGTTTCAGCACGACCATCGCGGCGCCCTCGCCGCGCACGTAGCCGTTGGCGCGGGCGTCGAACGTCTTGCAGATGCCATCGGGGGCCAGCGATTTCGTCTGCTCGATGGCTCGGGTGGAGCCGGGGGCCAGAATCAGGTTGACCCCGCCCGCCACCGCGAGGTCGATCTCGCCGCGCCGGAGTGCGCCGACGGCCTGATGCACGGCGACCAGCGAGGAGGAGCAGGCCGAGTCGACCGCGACGGCCGGCCCGGTGAACCCGAAGGTGTAGGCGATGCGGCCGGGGGCGAAGCTGTGGCCGTTGCCGGTGGCCCAGAAGGCGTCGACGTGGTTGCCCGCCCAATCGGCGTAGTCCTGACGCCCGGTGATGCCGACGTAGACGCCGACCCGCTGATCGCGCAGCCGGTCGTGCTCGAGCCCGGCGTGCGCGATCGCCTCCCAGGTGACTTCGAGCAGGAGCCGGTGCTGGGGGTCGATGGCGCGGGCGGCCCGCGGGGTGATGCCGAAGAAGCCGGGATCGAAGTCGAGGGCATCGGCCAGGAAGCTGCCGCGAGTGGGCAGTTGTGACCATTGGTCGTCGAAGGGCCAGCGGCGGTGGCCGGGCATGCGAGTGACCAGGTCACGACCCGCACGCAGCGCGGTCCCATAGCTGTCGAGATCCCCGATGCCGCCTGCCAGCCGCAGTCCGGCGCCGAGGACGGCGATCGGGCCGGGTGTCCGGGCGGTTTCGGCGGCGGCCAGGTCGGCGCGGAGGCGCTGGATGGTCCTGGTCGCGCGGCGGAGGGCGGTGTCCTCGGTGCTGATCGGCATCGGTTCGGCCTGCTGCATGGCTGCCTCCTGAGGTCACGCCGGCTCGGCGGCGAGTCGTTCGTCGATGGCCGTCGCCAGCGCGGCGGTGGTGCCGTAGGTCCACAGCAGGGTCGCCGAAAGACGCAGGGCGAAGGCTGTTTCGAGCTGATTGCGCAGTTCGAGGCCGAGCAGGGAGTCCAGGCCGAGCGCTCGCAACGGGGCGGAGGCGTCGAGATCGGTGGCGGGCAATCGCAGGACTCGGGCGGCCAGTGCGGTGACCTCGGCCTGGATCAGCGCTCGCCGTTCGTCCACGCTCACGTCCGCCAGGGTGGTGCGAAGCCGTCCGCCCGGCCCCGGTGCGGCCGCGGGGGTGTCGCCGGCGTCGTACAGCGGCGACCAGCAGGCCTGACCCGCGCAGTCGGGGTAGGCGTCGAACCAGCGGCGGCGGTCGAAACCGAAGTAGCCGGTGAGCACGGTGTGCTCGGTGAGGAAGGTGCCCAACGCGTGCCAGGCCTCGTCGGCGGCGATCCCGGTCAATCCGCGATCGGCGAGGCGAGCGCCGCGGTCGGCGCGAGCCGCGGCCAGGCCGATGTCGTCGAACGGACCCCACTGCACGCTCAGGCCGGGGCGTCCGTCGTGCCTGCGAGCCAGGGCGAGCGCGTCGAGGTAGGCGTTGGCGGCCGCGTAGGCGGCTTGGCCGGGGTTCCCGACCAGCGCGGCGGCAGAGGAGAACAGGACGAACACGTCGAGGGGATCCTCGGCGGTGAGCTCGTGCAGGTGGCGCGCGCCGTCGATCTTGGGACGCAGTACGCGTTCGATCCGGTCGGCGCGCAGGCTGAGCACGGTGGCGTCGTCGAGCACTCCCGCCGCGTGGACGATGCCGTGGATGGGGGGCAGATCGGCGCGGATCGCGGCCAATGCCGCGGCCAGCGCGGCGCGATCGGCGACTTCGGCGCGGTAGCCGTGAATCCGCGGGTCCTCCGGTGGAGAGTGGGCGCCCCTGCTGACGAGGGCGACCGCGCCCGCGCCGTGGTCGAGCAGGTACGTGGCGAGGCTGCGGCCCAGAGCGCCGTGGCCGCCGGTGATGACGTAGGTGGCTGCGGCGCGGAATCGGCCGTGCGGCAACGGTTCCGGGACGACCTCGGCGACGGTGTCCGGACCGGTGAGCACGATCTTGCCGATCCGCGCGTCCTCGGTGAGCGCGGCCAGCGCGGCGGGTGCGTCGGTGAAGTCGTGGACGGTGAGCGGCAGGTCGGCGACGATGCCGTCGAGTACGGTCTGCCAGGCTTCGCCGAGCAGGGCGGCGTAGCGGTGCGGTCGGCGAGTCATCATGCCGCCGAGATCGACGGCGGCGAGGGTGAGACCTTTCGCGAAGGCGCGCAGGCCGATGCGGCGATCGGCGTAGATGTCGCGCTTGCCGATCTCGACGAACCGGCCGTCTTCGGCGAGCACCTCGATGCCGTGGTCGACGGCCGCGCCCGCCAAGGAGTTGAGGACCACGTCGACGCCGCGGCCTCCGGTCGCCGATCGCACCTGCTGGGGCCAGTCGGCGGCCCGGGAGTCGAACACATCGGTGATGCCGAGGGCCCGCAGGTACGCCCGGCGGGGCTCGCTGCCCGCGGTGGCCAGCACTCGCCCGCCCAGGTGCCGGGCGATCGCGACCGCCGCCGCGCCCACCCCGCCCGCCGCGGAGTGGATCAGCACCGTCTCCCCCGGCTCGACGCGGGCGCCCCTGGCCAGTGCCTGCCAGGCAGTGGCGACCACCAGCGGCAGGGCGGCTGCCGTGGTGCTCGGCATCCCCGCCGGGACCGGCGCGGTGTGACCGGCGCGGACGGTGAGGTGGGATGCCAGCGCCCCGAATGCGCAGGCGACGACCCGTTGCCCCGGCACCCGGTCACGTACTCCGGGACCGACCGCCTCGATCACGCCCGCACAGTCGACGCCGAGCAGATCGACGCCCTGCGAGTCGTCGGGATAGGAGCCCGTCGCCTTCATGAGGTCGATGAAGTTGATCGCCGACGCCTCGACGCGCAGCAGCACCTCGCCCGCTTCGGGGGCGCGCGGGGCGAGGGGACGGAACTCGATGTCCTCGATCCGGCGATTCGGCCCCGCGCCGAGCCGGAAAGGACGGCGCCCCCCGCGCCACGGCGCGCGGACCCGTTCCGCGGGAACATCATTCGTGATACGCCCGACGAGACGATTCCCGGCACGCAGGAGCACCTGGTCCTCGGTGCCCGCGGCGGCCAACTCGGCGGCGCAGGCGGCGAGGCGGTCGGTGGCCGCGGCGGCCGGATCGAGATCGAGCAGCACGGCCGCCAGTTCCGGATGCTCGCGGCGCAGGACACGACCGAAGCCCCAGTACAGCGCCGCGCCGGGGTCGGGACGTTCCTGCGGGTTCGCCGCCTGTGCGCCGGTCGTCACCACGACCAGCCGCAGGGGCGCTTCCACACCCGAGTACGCACGTACCGAGTCGGCGAGGTCGGCCAAGCCCTTTCGCTGTTCGGTGAGTCCGGTTTCACCAGAACCGGATCGGCGATGGTGTCCGCCGTCCCCGCCCGGATCGAGCACCGGGACCCCCTCGCCCGCAGGCGCGAGGAAGACGATCGTCGTGGGCTGTCCCGGCGGGATCTCGCGTCCGACGCGCAGACCGAGCCGACGCAGCTCGGCGCCGAGCAGCGCGCATCCGGGCTCGTCGCCCGTCAGCACGAAAAGGTCGTTGTCCGAGCGCGATCCGGAGTCGCCCCGATGGCGCGGTACCGGAGCGAACGCGACGTGGAACTCCCGGTCACGGCGGCGCGGCTCGGCGACCGCCGTGTCGATCTCGGCCAACTGGAGACCGAGGAGCTGCGCCAGCGGGCGGCCTTCGTCGTCACGGAGGTGGATGTCGGCGCGGTACGGGCCGGTGCGGACGGCGTGTGCCCATACCCAGTCCACGAATCCGGCCGGGGCGGGAAAGGTCCGATATTCGGCGAGCGCCGCGGGGACCAGGGTCGGTACTCGGGTCGCGGTGGGCACAGCGGGCACCGGGATCGCAGCAGACCCCGTGGGCGCAGCAGACCCCGTGGGCGCAGCAGACCCCGTGGGCGCAGCAGACCCGGTGGACGCAGTGTGCCCGGTGGACGCAGTGTGCCCGGTCAGCGCAGGGCGCACAGCAGACGCGGCAGGCGCGTCGAAGGCAGCAGACGCGGCGAGGACAGTGGATTCACCGACGGCAGGGGGTTCAGCGATGACAGTCGGCTCGGTACGCGGGTCCGTTCCCTCGAGGTCATCGAAGAGGGCCAGCGCGGTTTGCGCGGCGGCGTCGAGCACGGTGACGTGCAATTCCCCGGCGGCTGCGCGCGCTCGGGCGAGCGGACCCGCTTCGATCCGTGCCAGGGCCGAACGGCCGGTCGGGGTCGTGGTCACCCGGAGTTCGCGGATACCGCGGAACTCGGGGCCGTAGCGCAGTCCGCGCCGCTCGCACCGCCGGTAGAAATCCTCGGGGTCGATGTCGGTCGTCACCCGTGCCGGGTCAGTCGGAGTATCGGTGCGGTGATCGCCCGCACCGCGAGCAGGCTTCTCGCCGACGGGATCAGCGACGGACACCGAACTGCCGCGGGCGTGGAGTGTGCCGCTGTCCGATCCGGTCGCGCTGGTGCGGAATTCCAGTACCCCGGTTCCGGCGAGCCCTGGGCGGAGGAGAACTTCCACACGCTGAGTGCGGGAAGCCGTCGCGGCCACGTCGAGAGGGAGGGGGTTCAGGAAACGGATGTCGCGCAGGCGGCGCGGGGTGGTGGGGTCGGGGTCGGTGCGGGCGGCGAGGGTGAGGAAGAAGACGGCGGGGGCGATCACGGCCTCGCCGACCCGATGGTCGCCTAGCCAGTCGAGGTCGTGGCGGGTGAGTGCGACGGTGGCGTGCTGGACGGCCGGATCGACGGGGCTGGGGCGCAGGACCGGCGGCGCGGCGGCGGGCTCGGTGGGCGCGCCGGGCGCGAGCCAGTACCGGCTGCGGCGCATCACCGTGCGCGGCAGCGGGTTTCGGGCAGGCGGCGGGATGTCGGCGACCGGGCGGAGTCCGGCCAGGAAGGCCAGGGCTCGGCTGCGGGCGAGTTCGCGCAGCGGATCGCGGTCGCGGGCGAGGGAGGACAGGACGACGGGCGGGTCGGGACGGGTGGCGGCGAGTTGTTCCACGGCGGGGGTCAGCACCGGATGCGGGGCGACCTCGACGACATGGGTGACGCCCGCGTCGAACACGGCGGTCATCGCATCGGCGAAACGCACCGGACGGCGCAGATTGTCCGCCCAGTAGTCCGGATCGAGGGCGGTGAGCGGACGCGCGGTGACCGTCGACATCATGTCGATCGCGTCGCGCGGTGACCGGCCGGACTCGGCGGCGGCCCCGGTGTCGGCGAGTTCGGTACGCAAAGCGGCGGCGAGGCTGTCCATGTGCGGGCTGTGGGAGGCGTAGTCGACGTTCACCGGCCTGCAGTAGATGCCTTCGGCGGTGAGGATTTCGGCGAGGGCGTCGACGGCGTCGGTGTCGCCGGACAGGACGCAGGAGCGGGGCCCGTTGTGGACGGCCAGGCTGACCAGGTCCTCGAAACCCGCTATGGCGTCGGGTATCTCGTCGGCGGGCAGGTCGACGGCCAGCATGCGGCCGGTGCCTGCCACCGTGCGCAGGGCAGCGCTGCGGCGGGCGACGATGCGGGCCGCGGCGCTCGGATCGAGCAGGCCGGCCAGGGTCGCCGCGGCGATCTCGCCTTGGCTGTGGCCGATCACCACATCGGGGTGCACGCCCATGGCACGCCACTGCGCCGCGAGGGCGAGCGAATACGCCCACAGCACCGGCTGCACCTGATCGACACGAGCCAGCCAGCCCGGCCCCGCCACGCCGGTCAGCACAGCACGGGTGTCCCAGTCCACGTGCGGGGCGAGGGCGGCCGCGCAGTCGTCGACGACCTCGGTGAACGCCGGTTCGCGGCCGTAGAGACCGGCGGCCGGGCTGTGCCACTGCGAGCCCTGGCCGGGAAACACGAAAGCCACCCGGCCGACCGGGCGGGCGCGTCCGGACACCACCGTGGGCGAATCGGCGCCCCCGTCCCGGAACGCGCCGAGCGCGGGCACCGCGTCCGCGCGGTCGCCGACGAGGAAGGCCGCGCGCCGGGGTAAGGCGGGCGGGAAAGCCGCCAGGGCCGCACTCATCTCGTCGACGGTGGTGGCGCCCGATGTCAGCAGATCGGCCAGTGCCCCACAGCGCTCGCGGAGCGCCGCGCCGTCCTGCGCCGAGACCATCAGCACACCGGATGCTCCCGACGCTCCGCCGACATCGGGGCCTCCGAGAACTCCCGGCTCCCCCGGCACACCGGCGGCTCCGGGCACTGCGGTCACATCCCGGCATCCGGGAGTCTCCGGCAGGTGCGGCGCTCCGGATGCGCGAGGCATACCGCGGGCCACGGACACTCCGGCGGCGCTGAGCCGAGACTCGGAGGCGTCCGGAATGCCGGGGCCCCAGGGGGCGGGCCCGACGACGATGTGGGCATTCGTGCCGCCCCAGCCGAAGGAGTTGACGCCGACGAGTGTCTCGGGGCCGACCGCCAGCGCTACCGGAGCGCGCAGCACCCGCACCCCGAGGTCGTCGAAGTCGATGTCCGGGTTGAGGGTGGCGGCGTGCAGCGTGGCGGGCAGGTGGCGATGTTCCAGGCAGAGCACAGCTTTGATCAGGCCGGCGACGCCCGCGGCGGCTTCCAGGTGGCCGATGGCGGATTTGATCGAGCCGATCGGCAGCGGGCCTGCGTCCGGTGGGCGGCGGCGCCCGAGGATCGCCCCCAGCGCGCCTGCTTCGACGGGGTCGCCGCGGCCGGTGCCGGTGCCGTGTGCTTCGAGATACCCGAGCCGAGCCGGATCCAGACCGGTGTGGAGATAGGCGCGGCGCAGCAGGTCGCGCTGACCCGCGGGGCTGGGCGTGACGAGGCTGTCGCCTCCGCCGTCGTTGTTCACCACCGTCTCGACGATGCTCGCGCGGATCGGGTCGCCGTCGCGCCGGGCGGCCGACAGCGTCTTCAGGTAGAGCACGGCCACGCCTTCACCGCGCACGAAACCGTTCGCGCCCGCGCCGAATGCCGCGCAGCGCCCGTCCGGGGACAGCGCGCCGAAGTGGGCGAGACCGGCGGTGACCTCCGGACCGAGGATCAGATTCACGCCTCCGACCAGCGCTGCCTCGATGTCACCGGAGCGCAGCGCGCGGACGGCCAGGTCGACGGCGACCGAGGCCGACGAGCAACCGGTTTCGACGGTCATGCTCGGACCGGTGATCCCGAGGGTGTAGGAGACGCGGGTCGCGATCATGTCCAGCGCCGAACCGACCACGCTGTGCGGGGTCGGCGGCGCCGCGATGCGCGAGCGCAGGGTGGCGTAGTCGTGCCAGGAGGCGCCCGCGTAGACGCCGGTCCGTGTGCCGCGCAGCCGGTCGGCGGGTATGTTCGCGTCTTCGAGTGCCCGCCAGGCGGTTTCGAGGAACAGGCGCTGCTGCGGATCGATGTCGGCGGCTTCGCGCGGGGAGATGCCGAACAGGGTGGCGTCGAAGCCCGCCACGTCGTCGAGGAAGCCGCCCGCCGTGGGGACGCGGACGTCGCCGCCGGACGCCGGTGCGATGTCCCGGCCCACGGGCGGGGCAGCGCGGACGGCGTCGGTGCCCGCGCACAGCAGACGCCACAGGTCCGCGACGCTGTCCGCGCCGGGAAACCGGCCTGCCATACCGATGATCGCGATCGGCTCGCCCGGACCGGTCATCGGCGTCCCCCGGTCAGCACCGAACGCTCCCGGTCGGTCAGCGGCGGCGTGGTCAGGTGCGGCGCACCGCCGTCGAGAGCGGCGGCCAGCGCCACCATGGGGTGCCCGACACTGCGCACCGCGGGCGCGGCCAGGAACATCGCGTCGATGAGGCGGGCGCCGACCGCCGGCCGGGATTGGGCGGCCCGCATCACCCGGTCGGCGTAGCCGTGCGCGAGCCGGTCGATCCGGCCGACGGCGGGACCGATGGTGTGGGGGAAGCGCCGGTCCTGACGGGTGGACACCTCCCAGGCCAGCAGCGCCGACCGGGCGACGGCGCGTTGCAACCGCCGGGTGACCGGTTCGCCCGCGGCCAGCGTCGCCCGCAATGCCGTCGCGCCGCGCGCGGCCACGGTGAGGCCCTGCCCGTAGACCGGGTTCAGCGCGGTCGCCGCGTCGCCGAGGACGAGGAACCCGCGCGGCCAGCCGGGGACCCGGTCGAAGCGATGCCTGCGGTTGAAGGTGCTGCGGGAGCGGAGGACAGCGGTGACCGGTTCGGCGTCGGCGAGCATGTCGGCCAGCAGCGGGGTGCCGAGCGCGTGGCGGGCGTAGCCGAGGTAGTCGTCCTCGCTGTCGGGGACCGCGGCCCCGCGCAGCCCGCCGAGGGTGACGATCCACAAACCGTCCTCGATGGGCAGCAGCGCACCGTTGCCGGAGGGCCTGCCCGGCCCGGTCTCGGCTTGGATCAGCACCAGCGGGGTGCTCCGCTCGGCGCCGGGGCGGGCCCGATAGACCCGGGAGGAATACGAGTGCCCGGCGTCGACCACCTGGAGGGGCGCCTCGCCCACCCCCAGGCCGGCCAGCAACGCCGAGGCGCGGGAGGCGCGGCCGGTGGCGTCGACCACGAGATCGGCGGGCAATGAACAGGTCTCGGCCGGTCCGCGAGCGCCCGGCGTCCTGCCCTCGTGGTCCCGCAGATCCCGATAGGTCACGCCGGTGACCGCGCGTGCGTCGCCGAGCAGTCCGGTGGGCAGGCAGCCGCCCCGGAAGCCGACATTGCCGAACTGCCTGACCCGTTCGCGCAGCACGTGATCGAGCAGGGATCGGCTACACGCCACGCCGAATCGCTCGGTCCGGTATCGCGGTAGCCAACCGCCCGCGCTGAGGTAGAGCAGCATGTCCTCGGTGGTGCGGATGCGCCGGGCGCCTGCCGCCCACAACGCGGTGTGCACGCCGGGAAGCAGGGCCTCGATCAACTCGGCGCCGCCGGGCCCGAGGAAATGCGGATGGCGGTCCTGCGGGACGCCACGCCGCCGCTGCGGCGCGACGTGCGGCTCGTCGCGGTCGAGCACCGTGACCGTTTCCGCGTACGGGGCGAGCGCGCCCGCCGCGAGGATCCCGGCGAAACCGCCGCCGAGGACCACCGCGTGCCCGAGCGTGCGGTCACCCGCGGGAATGGTGTTCATGCCGATCCTGTTCCTCCGTGCGGCGCAGGCGCACCGTCGCACACCAGACGCGCGATGTCTCCGGTCGCCCGAGCAGTCCCCGGTCGGGCAGCAGCGCCCACGGCGCGAACGGCAGCGGGGCGCGGCGCAGACGGGCGGCGGCACGGAAGATCGCCTGCGCGCTGTCGAGTGTCCAGCCGTCGAAGTAGGTCAGCGGGGCGGCGAACCGCCAGCTCGCCGAGCCCAGGACGCCGCCGAGCAGGATGTTGACCGCGCGCAGCATCAGCGGCGACCAGTGGTCGAACACCCACCAGTGCACAGGTGCGGCGCGCACGGCGGCGAGGAGATCACGGACCTGCGGCTCGGACAGGTACGGCAGCAGCCCCTCGGTGAGCACCAGGGGGCGGGTCGCGCCCGCGGTGGCCTCGGCGAGGAAGTCGTCCAGCGCGGGGCGATCGGTCACGTCCAGAGCGCGACCGATCCGGTGGCAGTGCGGCGTGCGCCCGGCGAGCACACGCTCCTTGCCTGCCACCACATCGGGCAGATCGACCTCGTACCAGCGCATGTCGGCGGGCAGCGGCAGCCGGTAGGGCCTGGTGTCCAGGCCGGCGGCCAGGTTGACGACCCGATCGCAGCCTTCGGTGATCGAGCGCAGCAGCAGGTCGTCGATGAGCCGGGTGCGCACCACGGTGGGCCAGTGGTCACGGGCGCCGGGGGGCAGCAGGCGCGGATCGGCCAGATCCGCGCCGTCCGCGCCGACGAGTTCGGCGGCCAGCGGGTCGTGGAACAGGGCATCGGGACGCAGGGATTCCCGTGCCCGGTGGACGGCCACCCAGCGCGCGGTGTCGGAGACGTCGCCGATAGCGCTCGTGCCGCGCCTGCCGGGCATGAGTGGGACGCCTCCGGGGTGGCGCTCGGCTCGCGCCGCTCGCAGCCGACCGTTCATGATCGGCCCCTCTTGGCGAAAGCGGTCAGCCGATCGCCCAGGCGGCGCGGGACAGGCGCGGCGGGCACCTGCGGTTCGGGTGCGGGGGTGGCCAACTGAGCCGTCATGTAGTCCACGAACAGGTCGGCCGTGGCGAAATCCTGGCGGCGCAGCAGTTCGGCCATCACCTCGCCGACGACCTCACCGGAGCTCAGGTGCGCGGCGCGGCCGATGGCCGCGGGGTCGATGAACGGCGCGGCGTCGGCGATCACCGTGGGATCGATCGAATTCAGCGACCGCGCGGCCGATTCCAGGCCGTGTTCGTCGGTCAGCGCGGCGGTGATGACGCGACCGAGCAGACGCGGCGGCAACAGGCGTACCGCGAAGGGCACCGCACGCCGCTGCGGAAACCGGCGGCCGAGCCGGTAGAGGCGCCGGTAGCGGGCGGCGTAGCGGACGTGCAGGCGGGCCAGTACCCGGTCGGTGAGTACGGCCAGGTCCTCGGCGCCGAGCACGGCGAGGTGGTCGAGCCGCTCGACCGGCACGTGCAGCGCCGCGGACAGCCGGGCGAGCTGGCGAGCGGTGGCGCGATCGGTCATCGCCACCGCCCCAGGAAGACTCGGCGCACAGCGGGACGGCACACGCGCGGCAGGGTGTCGATGCTGTCGCGCAGTTGCGGCTCGCAGCATTCGAGGTCGCGGTCGGGGGCCTGTTCCAGCAGGCCGAGCAGGTCCGCGCACTGCTCCTCGGACAGCGTGTCGAGGGCGGCCAGGTCGCCGCCCAGTTCCCCGGCCAGCCGGGAGCGGGCGGTGGTGGTGTCGGTCATCGTGTGGTTCTCCCTCGGCGGCCGGACATCGGATCGGACAGCGCGCTCGCCGCGCGCAAGGCCCCGCCGACCGCGCGGCGGGTCAGCGCGTTCCCCGCCCGCGCCGATCGTGAAGGGCCGGGCAGGATTTCCCGCAACAGCGGGTCGGGCAGGCCGCGGCGGCGCCATTCGCGTGGATAGCCGAGCGAGACCTCTTCGAAGCGCACTCCGTCGAAGTGGTCGGTGCGCCGGATGTGCAGGTGCCCGTAGACGACGCAGCGCACGTTGTAGCTGCGGTGCCACTCGGCGGTCAGCTCGGTGCCGCACCACAGCGCGAACTCCGAGCGCCACAGCATCCTGGTCTGTTCCCGCAGCAGGGGGAAGTGGTTGATCAACACCAGCGGCTGCGACGGATCGAGGCGGTCGAGCCGCTCACGGGTCAGCTCCACCCGCGCCCGGCACCACTGCTCGCGCGATTCGTAGGGTTCGTGGGCGAGCAGCATCTCGTCGGTGGCGACCGTGCCCTTGGCCGCCGCGATCGCCAGCCCTTCGGCTTTGGTGCGGGCCCCGCGCGGCAGGAAGGTGTAGTCGTAGAGCAGGAACATCGGCACCAGCGTCACCGGACCGCCCGGCCCCTCCCACACCGGATACGGATCCTCCGGGGTGAGCACGCCGAGAGCCCGGCACTCGGCGACCAGCCGCTGGTACCGGCCCTCCCCGCGCCGGGTCACCGGATCGGTTGCGGTGCTCCACAATTCATGGTTGCCGGGCACCCAGATCACCTTCGCGAACCGTTTGCGCAGCGCGGCGAGCACGCCGCGGACGTGCTCGATCCGCTCCCCCACGTCGCCGGCGACGATCAGCCAGTCCTCCGGCGAGGTGGGCCGGATCAGGTCGACCACGTCCCGGTTGCCGGGGTGACCGACGTGCAGGTCGGAGACCGCGAGCACCCGGTTCACGACCGGACTCCGTCGACGGCGGCCACCTCCCCGCCGCGCAACCGGCCCATCGAGCCGGTCAGCCGCTCGAGCAGGGGCTCCGGTATCCGGCCGTCCTCGTGGATGGCGGCCAGGCGTTCGAGCAGCATCTCGACCTCGGACACGATCGGGTCGGCGAGTTCGGCGTCCTGCGGGGTGATCTGGTCGAGCACATGCCGGGCCAGCAGGTTGACCGTCGGGTACTGGAAGATCACCGAATTGGCGAGTTTGACGCCGGTCATGGCGCGCAGGTGGGTGCCCAGTTCGATGGAGCTGAGCGAGTCGATGCCCATCTCGGTGAATTCCCGGTCCGGTGCCACCGCGTCCGGGGACGAGTAGCCGAGCACCATCGATATCGGGGTCTTGAGCAGATCGACCACCACCGCGTGCTGTTCGGCCGGGCTGAGGCCGGACAGCCGCTTGGCCAGTTGCGAGGCGTCGCCGGTCTGCCCGGTGGCGCGCGGGCGCGAGTGCAGCAGCGCGCGGAAGAACGGCGGCAGTTCGGCGACCGAGGAAGCCACTCGCAGCAGCGACAGGTCCATGCCGACCGGCACCACATACGGCCTGCCGGTGGCCAGTGCGGCGTCGAAGAGTTCCAGCGCCTGCCCGGTCTCGATCGGGGTCACGCCCATCCGGGTCAGCCGGGCGCGGTCCTTGTCGTCGAGCGAGCCGGTGTTGGAGGTGTCCTCGGCCCACCAGCCCCACGCCATCGAGGTCGCGGGCAGCCCTTCGTGATAGCGGCGGCGGGCCAGCGCGTCCAGGAAGACGTTGGCGGCGGCGTAGTTCGCCTGTCCCGGCGCGCCGAACGTGCCTGCGGCCGAGGAGAACAGCACGAACATCGACAGGTCCTCGTCGCGGGTGAGCTCGTGCAGATGCCAGGCGCCGTCGGCCTTGGCGCCGAGCACCGCGGCCACCTGGTCGGGGGTGATCCGGTCGAAGGTGGCGTCGGCGAGGGCGGCCGCCAGGTGCACCACCCCGCCCAGCCGGTGTTCGGCGGGCACACTCGCGAGCACCGCGGCGAGTGCGTCGCGATCCGCGGCGTCACAGGCCTCGACCCGCACCTGCGCACCGGCCTGCGTGAGTTCGGCGACCAAGTCGCCGACCCCCTCGGCGGCCGGGCCGCTGCGGCTGGTGAGCAGCAGATGCCTGGCCCCGTAGGCGTGCACCAGATGCCGGGCGATGATGCCGCCGATCTTGCCGGTGCCACCGGTGACCAGCACGGTGCGCTCGGGGTCGAAAGCCGGCGGCCAGGTGAGCACGACCTTGCCGATGTGACGGGCCTCGCCGAGATGGCGCAGCGCGGCGTCGGCCTGCCGGATGTCGAAGCGGGTCAGCGGCAGCGCCGGGACGGCTCCGCCGGCGGCCAGCGCGGCGACGTCGGCGAGCAGGCCGGCGAGGGTGGCGCGGTCCAGCGCTCCCAGCTCGAAGGTGTGGTATTCGACGCCGTGTCCGGCGCGCACCTGTCCGGGGTCGCGCACCCCGCCGCGGGCGATGTCGACGAATCGGCCCTCGCCGTCGAGCAGTCCGAGGGAGGCGTCGGTGAATTCGGCGGGCAGCAGGTCGAGCACGATGTCGATGCCGCGCCCGGCGAAGCGGGTGGCGAATTCCGCCGAGCGGGAATCGGCGAGATGATCCTCGGCGAAACCCATGCCGCGCAACACATCCTGCTTGCCCGCACTCGCGGTCGCGTAGACCTCGAGGCCCAGGTGGGCGGCCAGGTGGAGGGCGGCGGTGCCGACGCCGCCGGTGGCCGAGTGCACCAGCACCCGTTCACCTGGCCGCGCGGCGGCGGTCTCACGCAAGGCGTAGAGGGCGGTGAGGTAGGCGACCGGCGCGGCCGCCGCCTGCGCGAGCGACCACCCGGCGGGCACGTGCGCCAGCATCCCGATGTTGCCGGTGTCCGTGCCGAGGCCGGCATCTGTCCGTACGCCCGTGGCGTCAGCGGTCGCGGAGGCAGTCGCGGAGGCGGTGTCGATGTCGGCGACGTCGGCCACGTCAGCCACGTCAGCGACGGCAGCGACGGCAGCGACGGCAGCGATGTCGACGGTGTCGGCGATCTCGTCGACCAGGCCGAAGACCTCGTCGCCGGGCGCGAACGCGGTCACTCCGGCACCGACGGCGCGCACCACGCCCGCGGCCTCGTGTACCAGCCGCTGCGGCCTGCCCGCGACGGCGTCGAGTCCGGTGAGGGCGACCGGGAAGGACAGACCGGCCGCGCGCAGTTCGACCCGCACGCAGCCCGGTGCGGGCCCGGTGGCGACGGGGGTCCGCTCGGCGAGGGCGACGTCGTCGAGATTGCCCGAGGACGGGACGTCCAAGCGCCACGGCCCGCTCAGCCGCCTGCCCGCCGCCGCGGCGGCATCGAGACCGGACCGGATGCGCCTGCCGTGGAACACGCCCCGGCGCAGGACCAGTTCGGGTTCCTCGAGACTCAGGGCGGTGGCCAGCTGGTCGAGGGTGACACCCGCGTCGTCGTGGTCGAGCTGGACGATGCGGTCCTGGTGCTCCGACTGCGCGCTGCGCACCAGGCCCCAGACCGCGGCGCCTGCCGGATCCGCCACCGACTCGGCCAGGTCGGCCGTCTGCACGCCGCCGCTGATCAGCACCAGCGTGGTCTCGGTGAACCGCTCGTCGGCCAGCCAGGTCTGCAACCGGGTCAGCGTGCGCACCAGATCCTCGCGGACCGACTCGGTGGGGTCCGACTCCCGCCAGGCGCCCGCCGCGTCCCGGGGCGCGAGCACCACTTTCGGCACGGGCGTGCCCGCGGCGACGGCGGCGTAGAGCGCGTCCGGATCGGGGTAGACGGTCAGCCCCGCGGTGTCCGGCACGCCCGGTGGCAGTTCGCCGAGCACGGCCCACTCCCCCGGCCGCGCGGTGTAGCGGGCGCGTTGCGCGGGCAGCGACAACCAGTCGACGCCGAACAGCGAATCCTGCTTGCCCGACAGGCCGCGCTGGGCGAGGGTGCCCATCGAGATCGACCGCACCTGCAGGGTGCCGACGGCCACCGTGCGACCGTTGTTGTCGCCCAGCACCCAGCGCACCCGGTCCGGCCCGGCCGGAGTCAGCTTGGCGCGCAGCGCTTTCGCGCCGACGGCGTGCAACTCGACCCGCTCCCAGGCGAACGGCAGCCGGATCGCGCCGGGCTCGGTGGGCATCATCGAGGCCACCGCGGCCACGGTCTGCATGGCCGAGTCGAGCAGTGCCGGATGCAGGCCGTACTTGTCGGCGTCGGCCACCGAGTCCGGCAGCGCCACCTCGGCGAAGATGTCCTCGCCGCGCCGCCACACCGCCCGCATACCCTGGAAGATCGGGCCGTAGTGGTAGCCGAGCGCGGCCAGCGTCTCGTAGGCGCGTTCGGGTTCGAGCGCCTGCTCGGCCCCGACCGGCGGCCACAGTTCCAGGCTCTGCTGATCGGCGTCCTCGGCGCGGCCCGGGGCGGTGAGCACGCCGTCGGCGTGCAGGCTCCACAGGTTCTCCCCCGCCGCGGCGTCCTCGTTCTCCTGGCGGGAGTAGATCGCGATGGCGCGTTTGCCCGCCTTCGCCTCGCCGATCACCAGCTGCACCTGCACCGCGCCTTGGGCGGGCAGCGTCACGGGGGTGTACATGGTCAGCTTCTCCACGCGGGGGCTGGCGACCTTGTCCCCGGCGTGCAGGGCGAGCTCGAGCAGCATCGCGCCAGGAACCAGGACGTTGCCGTGCAGGGCGTGATCGCTGATCCAGCCGTGCGTGGCCACCGACAGCCGGGTGCTGAACTGGAACCGGTCGGCGCCGGGCAGCTCGGCCATCGCACCGAGCAGCGGGTGGCCGGGATCGGCCAGCCCGAGCCCGCTGGGCTTGCCGCCGTTGGCGTTGTGCACAGACGCCAGCCAGTAGGTCTGGCGCTGGAACGGATAGGTCGGCAGCGACACCGCCTCGTGGCGGGCCGGATCGTAGATCGTGCGCCAGTCCGGCGAGACACCGTGCACATGCGCTGTGCCCACCGAGGCGAGGAACCGCCGCAGGCCCGCGTTCTCGCGCTCGATCGAGCCCACGATCAGGCAACTGTCGGCGAACGAGCCGAACTGGTCGAGGGATTCGTGCATGGCGGAGGTGAGCACCGGATGGGCGCTCATCTCCAGGAAGGCGTTGTAGCCGGACTGGAAGGCGGCCTGGAAGCCGTCGTCGAAATTCACGGTCCGGCGCAGATTCGCGAACCAGTAGTCGGGCCCGAGATTCTCGGTTTCGAGCACGTCACCGGTGACGGTGGAGAAGAACACGATCTCGCTGGGCCGCGGGGTGATCGGCGCCAGGGCCTCGCGGGTCTCCTCCGCGATGGCCTCCATGTGCGCGGTGTGCGAGGCCACGTCCACCTGGATGCGCCGGGCGCGCAGCCCCTCGCGCTCGCACACCTCGAGAACGCGGTCGACGCCGGTCCGGGAACCGGCCACCACGGTGGTCGACGGCGAATTGACCGCGGCCACTTCCACTTCGGGGATGTCGGCGAGCAGCTCGCGCACCCGTCCGGCGGAGGCGTTGATCGAGGCCATCGCCCCGGTGCCGTCGAGCCTGCTCAGCGCCCGGCTGCGCAGTGCCACCACCCGCGCGGCGTCGCGCAGCGACAGCGCTCCGGCGACATAGGCGGCGGCCACCTCGCCCTGGGAATGGCCGATGACGCCTGCCGGCTCGATGCCCAGCGCACGCCACAGCCGCGCAAGCGAGACCATGGTCGTGAACAGGGCCGGTTGCAGCACGTCGATGCGGTCGAGGGTGGGCGCGCCGTCGGCTTCGCGCAGCACATCGGCGACGGAGAAGTCGACGAATTCGGCGAAGGCGGCGTCGCACTCGGCGACGGAGGCGGCGAATTCGGCCGATTCGGCCAGCAGTTGCCCGGCCATGCCCTGGTACTGCCCGCCCTGGCCGGGGAAGACGAATACGACACCGCGGTCGGCGAGTGCTTGACCGCGGATGGGGCCGACCGGCTGCTGCGCGGCCACGGCGGCCAGGCCGGCCAGCAACTCCGCACGGTCGGCTCCGACGACCACCGCGCGATGATCGAAGGTGGCCCGCGTGGTGGCCAGCGCGAAGCCGATGTCGGCGTCGCGATACTCCGGATGGGCGGTGGCGTGCTCGGCCAGGGCGGTGGCCTGCGCCGCCAGCGCCTCCGGCGTCTTCGCCGAGATCGGCCAGAGCACCACCGCCGGCCGCGGGCCGTCGGCCGGACGGACGGGGGCGTCGAGCAGTGGCGGTTCTTCGACGATGACGTGCGCGTTGGTGCCGCTGATGCCGAAGGAGGAGACGCCCGCGCGGCGCGGGCGCCCTCCGGCCGGCCACGGCGTGGTCTCGGTGACCACCTCGACCGCGCCCGTGGACCAGTCGACCGCACCGGTCGGTTCGGTGACGCCCAGCGAGGGCGGCACCGCCTCGTGGCGCATGGCCTCGATCATCTTGATCACGCCCGCCAGGCCCGCCGCGGCCTGGGTGTGCCCGAAATTGCCCTTCACCGAGCCCAATCGCAGCGGCTGCCCGTCGGGACGGTCGCTGCCATAGGTGGCCAGCAGCGCCTCCAGCTCGATCGGGTCGCCCACCGGAGTACCGGTGCCGTGCCCCTCCACCACGTCGACATCGGCGAAGCCGAGGCCCGCGTCGTCCAGCGCCGCCTCGATGACCTTGCGCTGCGCGTCGGTGCTCGGCACCGTCAGGCCTTTGGTCGCGCCGTCCTGGTTCACCGCCGCGCCACGGAGCAGGGCGAAGACCTGGTGTCCGTGACGCCTGGCGTCGGAGAGCCGTTCCAGCACCAGCACGGCCGCGCCCTCGGACATGCAGAACCCGTCCGCGTCGGCCGAATACGGTTTGCTGCGGCCCTCTTTCGAGATCGCCCCGTGCTGGCCGAGCGCGTAGAACCCGGTGAGCGTGGACATGATCGACACACCCGCGGCCAGCGCCAGCGAGCATTCACCCGCCTTCAGCGCCCGTGCGGCCAGGTGCAGCGCGACCAGCGAGGACGAGCAGGCGGTGTCGATGCTCATGGTCGGGCCCTGCAGGCCAAGGGCATAGGAGATGCGCCCGGACAGCACGCTCTGACTCACGCCCGTCGCGACGTAGCCGGGGTCGAGATCCTTCTGACCGGGAATGAGGTAGGCGTAGTCGCCGCCCATCGCCCCGACGTAGACGCCGGTATCACTGTCGTGCAACCCGTTCGGGTCGATCCGCGCGTCCTCGAGCGCCTGCCAGGTCAGCTCGAGGACGATGCGCTGCTGCGGGTCCATCGCCTTGGCCTCGCGCGGGCTGATGCCGAAGAACTCCGGATCGAATTCCCCCGGCTCGTCGATGAACCCGCCCATCGGCGCCATCGCGGCCACCACCTCCGGGGCGGCGATATCGGCCAGCTCGGTCATCGACCGGTCCGCCGGAAATTTGCTGGATGTGTGTTTTCCGTTGATCACGAAGTGCCACAACGATTCCGGGGTGTCGATCTGCCCAGGGAATCTGCACGCCATTCCGACGACAGCGATGGGGTCGACTGCGGTTACGTCATCCTGCATGACGGCTCCCGGCCTTTCGGAGAAGTGATGGAGAAGAAACGGCGCCGGCTCATTTTCCGCACGGCGGATAATGGCTTCGCGTCAGCTTGGATAGGAATTCGGGAAGGATTCGGCCACTGTGTCGTCGAGCATCGCGGCCCGCCGGAACCGCGCCGAGCGACGGTGGCGGGGATGCCTCGTGCCGGTCAACGTACAGCAGTGTTCACCGAACTGCAACGGGTTGCAGCCAGGTTGGGGAAAGCGATATCCGTAACCCCCGGTCACTTGCACAGGTTCGGTGAATCATGGACGCTCGCAACTACGTTCGCGCTGCCACCACCGACAATCGGTCTCCGGTGCCCATGGTTTCCTGGGCACGCCGACGCCCTCGGCAGGCGAACATCAGGGAGGATTCATGGCCGGCTTCGAGGTCAGCAGAGCACTGGACGCGTCCCCGGCGCAGATCTACACGATTATCGCCGACACGACTACGTGGGACGATTGGTTCATGCTCCACGAGAGTTTCGCGGAGGCGCCACCGGAGAACATCACAGTGAATTCCCGGATGGTGCAGAACATTCGCATGCTCGGTATGTCACAACGCATAGAATTGACCGTCACCGCGTTCAAGCCGCCGATGCAGCTGATCATCGCCGGCCGCAGCCCGGCCGGCGTCACCTGCGAGTTCAGCTTCGCGATCGAACGCAAGCCAGGAGGTTGCCAGCTGACCATCGCCGGGGCTTTCACCGGCGCGATGCTCACCGGCCCGCTGGAACAATCGGTGCAGCAGGAAGCACAGGCACAGTTGGTGGCCTCGATCGGCAAACTCGCCGCACTCTCCGACGTGAACGCCTGACCGGGACGCCGACCGATGCCACCGATCATCGAATTGTCCGAGGTCTCCAAGCATTACCGCATCGGCGGCCAGACCGTCACGGCCCTTGACGGCGTCGATTTCGCCGTCGCGCCGGGACAGTTCGTCTCGGTGGTGGGCCCCTCCGGCGCGGGCAAGTCCACGATGCTGCACCTGCTCGGCGCACTCGACCGTCCCGACACCGGCTCGATCCGCTTCGGCGACCGTGAGATCGGCGGCCTCGGTGACGACGAGCAATCCGAATTTCGCAGGCACAGTGTGGGTTTCGTGTTCCAGTTCTTCAATCTGCTGCCCACCTTGTCCGCCTGGGAGAACGTCGCGGTGCCCCGCCTGCTCGACGGCGGCGCGCTGCGTTCGGCGCGCGAGCGGGCGGGTGAACTGCTCGAACTGGTCGGGCTCGGCAGCCGCGCCGAGCACCGCCCCGCCGAACTGTCCGGCGGACAGATGCAGCGGGTGGCGGTGGCACGGGCGTTGATCATGGATCCGCCACTGGTGCTCGCCGACGAGCCCACCGGCAATCTCGACTCCGCGACCGGAGCGGAGATCATGACGCTGCTCGCCGAGATCGCGGGCAGCGCAACGGGATCCCGCTCGGTGGTGATGGTGACCCACGACCCCGAGGCGGCGGCCAGGACCGATCGCGTCGTCACCCTCGGCGACGGGCGCATCGTCGCCGACGAGCCGACGGCCGCGGGCGCCGCGACCACCGGCGCCGCGACCGCCGGTCCCGTGGAGCCGCCGTGCGCGCGCTGATCGACCGCTGGCGGCTGTTCAGCCTGCGCGAATTCGCCGTGCACCGCGGCCGGACGCTGGCCTCGATCACGGTGATGGCGGTCTCGGCCGCGTTCCTGGTCGCCGTGTTCGGCATGTTCGGCTCGCTCACCGGATCGGTGCACCGGCTGGTCGACGGCCTGGCGGGCGAGGCGAGCCTCGAGGTTTCCGGGATCACCGACTCCGGGTTCCCCGGCACGCTGCACGCCGAGGTGGCAGCCGTACCCGGGGTGCGCGCGGCCGTGCCGATGGTGCGCACGGTGGCGCCCACCTCGGCCGGCTCGGCGCTGGTGCTCGGCACCGACGCGAGCGCGACCGCCTTGGGCAGCGTGCTGCAACCGGCCATCGAGTCACAGCTGAGCGCGCTGGTCTCGGTGCCGGACGGTGTGCTCGTCGGACCTGGCCTCGGTGTGGCCGAGGGCGAGCGCCTGCGGGTCGGGCGGACCGATGTGACCGTCGCGGGCGTGCTCGACGGCGGACAGCTCGGCAGGCTCAACGAAGGCCACTACGTCCTCACCTCGCTGCCGGTGGCGCAACGGGCACTCGGACGCACCGATCACCTGGACTCCATCCTCCTCGTCACCGAACCGGGCGCGGATACGGCGGATGTCCGCGCCGGCGTCGAGCAGCGGATCGACGGACGGGCGATCGTGGCCGAGCCGACCCTGCGCGCGGTGCGCACCGGCAACGGCCTGCGCATCCTGCAGTACATGACCCTGATGGGCGCGGCGCTGGCGTTCATCGTCGCCGCGTTCCTCATCTACACCGCCATGTCGATGGCGATCGCGCAGCGCCGCCGGACGCTGTCGATGCTGCGCGCCGTCGGTGGCCGCAGGCGCACCCTGGCCGCCGACCTGCTCACCGAGGCAGCGGTCATCGGCCTGGCGGGTGGCGTGCTGGGCACAGTGCTCGGCATCGTCTACGGGCGTACGACGGTCGACGCGCTGCCCGTGGCGCTGCTCCAGTCCGTCGAGGCCAGGACGGTGTATTCGGTTCCGGTGTACGCCATTCCGATCGCGTTGGCCGCCGCCGTGGGCACCAGTGTCGCGGCGGCGGCGGTGGCGGCGCACCAGGTCTACAAGGTGTCGCCGGTGGAAGCGCTTGCCCCGGTGGGGGTCTCGGTCGCCGACCGGGTGCCGCTCTGGATGCGCCTGGGCTCGGGGTGTATCGCGGCCGGGGCCATGGGACTGGCCGTCGTGCTGGTCGCACTGCGGCTGGGGGAGCTGGTCTGGTCGGGTCTGGCGCTGTCGATGTTCTTCGGCGCGGGGCTGTTCGCCTGCTGGGCGGTCACCGGCACGCTGGTCTCGGCAGCGGCGGCGGTGGCGCGGCGGTGCGGCACCGCGGGCGAGCTCGCGGCGGCCACGGTGCGGCGGGCGCCGCGCAGGGTGTGGGCGACCATGATGACGGTGTTCATCGCCGTGGCCATGACAGTCACCATCACCGGCGCCAACAGTGACATGCTCAGCGCGGTGCGCGGCTCGATCGGCGCGGTCGACGAGGTCGATCTGCTGGTCGCCGCCAGACCGGCCGACCAGATGCCCACCGACCCGGCGCTGCCCACCGACGCCGCCTCCCGGATCGCCGCGCTGCCGGAGGTCGAGCGGGTCGTCGAAGGTCAGCTCGCCTATGCCACTCTCGGTGAGGAACGCATCATCCTGTACGGGCTGGCGCCCGGCGCGATCAGTCCCCTGTACGCCGATCTGGCACCGGCCGCCAGGGAGGCGGTGATCAGCGGGCACGGCATCGTGCTCTCGCGTGACCTGAGCCGGACCCTCGGTGTGGCCGAGGGCGATTCGCTGACCATGCGCACCCCGTCCGGGCAGCGGCAACTGCCCGTGGTCGGGGTGGTCTCCTACTTCTCCGCGCTCACCGGAAACGCCGCCATCGGACTCGACCAGATGCGCGACTGGTTCGACCGGCCGGGGTCCACCGTGCTGCAGATCGACGGCCGCGACGGAATCGGCTCCGAACAATTGCGCGCGGCCGTGCGCGCGGTGGTCCCCGCCGACACCCACGTCTTCACCGGGAGGGAGTCGCTGGCCGGAGTGGACAGCGCGATTCGCCAGGGTGCGGGGGTGGCGAACGCGGTGTGGGTGATCGTGGTGCTCATCGCCGCCGTGGCACTGCTCAACACGCTGGGACTGTCGGTCCTCGAACGCAGACGCGAACTCGGCGTGCTGCGCGCGATGGGCGCGACCCGGCGCATGGTGCTGCGCACGGTGCTGGCCGAGGCGGTCGGCATCGGCGTCGTGGGCGGGGTGCTCGGCCTCGGCTTCGGTGCGCTGAGCCAGTTCTTCTTCGACCGGATCACCCCCGACATCATGAATCTCGAGGTCGCCTACCGGCCGGGGCCCATGATGCCGGTCTTCGCACTCGGCGCGATCGCGTTGAGCCTGCTCGGCTCCATTCCCCCCGCCGTCCGCGCCGCGCGCCTGGACATCATCGAGGCCGTCGGCACCGAATGAGCCCCGTCCCGCCCGTCCACCGCGACAACGACTGCGCGCCCGCCGCACTCACTCCCACCGCACTCACTCCCACCGCACTCACTCCGACCGCACTCACTCCGACCGCGCTCACTCCGACGAAAATCACGCCGCCGACGAGAGGACCCCGATGAACCGTCCCAGGCCACGCCCCTCCCGCGCCACCCTCGCCGCCTGTCTCGTTCTGGGCGCGGTGTTCGCCGCGGGCTGCGGCGGGTCCGAATCCGCCGAGGCCACCGAATCCACGACCGCCCCGGCAACGGGCGCGCAGCAACCGCCGGTGCCGCTGCCCAGCCCCGCGGACCTGAACGCCGGCTTCCAGCTCGCGCTCGACCCGGACACCCCCGCCACCCTGAAAACCGGCGCCGTGCAGGGCGCCGACGCCGACCCGGCCCTGATCGACAAGCTGGCCCAGGCCTCACAGGCCAACGGGATCACCTTGACGATCGTCTCGGTGGAATACCAGGGCGAGGCGGTCCTGCAGGCGACCGCGGACATGACCCTCGACGGCAAACCGGTGCAGGGCCCCACCCTCATCCCGTTCGTCGCCGAGGACGGGCGCTGGAAACTGCAACTGGCCTGGGCGTGTCAGATGCTGGCCAACACCCAGACCACCTCCCCGGCCTGCGCGGCCTGACGCACGGCGACCCCGCGGGGTTCAGCCCCGGGCACGACCGGTGATGCGCTCGTAGGCCCCGGTACTCGCTTCGGGCGGCCTCGACGATGTCTGCCGATCTCCTGGCCGGGCGGCGCCCCGGACAGCCCGGCCGACACCACTCGTCGGTACTGATACTCGGACAGCCGGGTCACGGGCGGGCGACGGCCTGCAACGGCCGGTACGGCGCACTGCCGTCGCTGCCGAGCACGAGATAGACCTCGGGCAGGGCGACGACCTGCAGCGACGTGCCCACCCGCTCGACGACGGCCACCCCGGCGTGGGATTCGGCGCCGGTGCGCAGGTCGAAGGCGCCCAGGCCGAGCACACGAAGGTTGTCGACGACCACCACCACGCGATCCCCGTCGGCGACCAGGGCGTCGGGATCGTCCTCCAGCAGTTCTCCGGTCCACTGTCTGACGCCGGTGAGGAGGTCGTGGGCGACGAGCCGGTAGCCGCTCTCGCTCTCGGCGCGCGCGACGGCCACGAGCGTGTTTCCGGTGACGACCGTCCTGGTGACCGGGGCTGCGTCGAATCCGCTGATGTCGAAGGTCCGCAGGGGCAGCAGCTCCGATTCCGCGGTGTCGGCGGCGACGCCGGTCTCGATGGTGGCGGTGACCGCGCCGGAGTCGTCGAAGGCGACGAAAGCGGAACGGCCGCGTCTGCCGTTCTCGGTGACGTGCACGACCAGCGGCTCGGAGGCGATGCGGGTCACCCGCCGGGCGCCTTCGAAGGGGACGGGCACGGTCCAGGCCACCGCACCGGTGGCGGGGTCCAGCGCCCACAGCTCGGGCCCGCCGTCGTCACCGGCCGCGAGGCCGGTGCAGCGTTCCACCGCGACGACCACATAGCGCCCGGCGGCCAGCCACGAATCGCCGCATGTCGATTCCGGCAACCGGAACTGCCAGCGGGGGGCGCCGTCCCGCAGGGCGAATCCGCGCACGGAGTCCTCGCCGAGTACCACGGCGGTGTCGCCGGTGACGGCGAGTATGTCGGGGCCGTCGGAGAGCCCGCCCGGCGCGGTGGATTCCCAGAGGATGCGCCCGGTCGCGAGATCCACCGCACCGAAATCCGCGCAGGGGGTGTTCTCGTCGTGCCGGGCGATCAGCCCGATCCCCTCCGAAGCGGTCCGGCTCATCGCGCACAGCACATCGCGGTCCGGGAAGACCGCCGACCAGCGTGGCGTGCCCGAGGCGACGTCGAATGCCGTCAGCCCGTCGAAGGCGATACGGACGACGGTGCCCGCGTCCCCGTCGATGTGCCATATCCCGCCGGTCTCACCGTCGTCCGTGCGATCCGAGGGCGCGGCCCAGGCCAGTTCCCAGGTGTCACCGTGCAGATGGCCGAAGACGGCCGCCGCCGGATAGACGGCGAGCGCCGCGGCGACCACGCCGACCAGCGCGCCCGCCAGCCGAGTGCGGATCAGGGCGAACAGGAGCAGCGGGATGAACGCCATCAGCCCGAACAGCGAGACGACGAAGATGGTGCCCCAGTACCGGGGACAGTCGCCGTAGCTGATCCCCCTGCTGGTACCGCACGAGCCGCCGGACTCGCGGTAGATGGCGATCCAGTCGAGCACCTGCAAGGTCACCATGAATCCGACCACCGACGCGGCGAGCGTCCCGATCAGCAGCCACGCCCCGGTATTCCACCCACGCGAGGTCTTCCGATCGGCGCCGCCCTGTCCGGACTTCCCCGGCGTCGATTGCCCGGCCTTGCCCGCACTCCTCGGGCCCGCGCCCCCCTTGCCGAACTTCGCCGGCTTCGGCCCGCGCTGTCGTGGTGTGCCCGGACCGGTGCCTGCGCGCGTCATCTCTCGCCTCCCTGTCGCGCGGCCCCGCCAGCCGTGGACACCGGGAGTATCGCACCGCCGAGGGCCACCTGTCAGCGCGAATCGGGTTGCCGCCGACCGGAGAATCGACCCCCGCGGCCGTGTCCGGACCGCTCGGCGATCAGCCCCAGACGCGACCGGTGATGAGCTCGTAGGCCTCCTGGTACTTGCGCCGGGTGGCCTCGACGATGTCGGCCGGGATCTCCGGGCCGGGCGGTTCCTTGTCCCAGCCGGTGGAGGTCGCCCAGTCGCGCACGAACTGCTTGTCGAAGGAGGGCTGGGCGCGGCCGGGCTCCCACTGGTCGGCGGGCCAGAACCGCGAGGAGTCCGAGGTGAGGACCTCGTCGCCGAGGGTGAGCACGTCACCGTCCCAGCCGAATTCGACCTTGGTGTCGGCGATGATCACGCCGTTGCCCGCGGCGTGCTCGGTGCCGCGCCGATAGATCTCCAGGGTGCGCTCACGCAGCGCCTCGGCGACCTCGCGGCCCTCCTGGTTCACCACGTCGGCGAAGGTGATGGGCTCGTCGTGGCCTTCCGAGGCCTTGCTGGTGGGGGTGAAGATCGGTTCGGGCAGCTTGTCCCCGTCGCGCAGTCCGGACGGCAGCCTCACCCCGGAGACCGTGCCGGTGGCCTGGTACTCCTTCAGGCCCGAGCCGGTCAGGTAGCCGCGGGCGATGCACTCCACGTGCAGCATCCGCAGCGGCTTGACCCGTACGGCGCGGCCGCTGAACTCCTCGGGCAGATCCACGGTCGAGACGATGTGGTTGGGGATGTCGGTGAAGAAGTCGAACCACCAGTTCGACAGCTGGGTCAGCAGCGCGCCCTTGCCGGGGATCGGCGTGGGCAGCACCACGTCGTACACCGAGACCCGATCGGAGGCGACCAGCAGCAGGGTGTCGCCGTCCTCGTACAGGTCACGCACCTTCCCGGCGTGCACATGCTTCACCTCGAGCCTCCGCATCCGTGGGTTGTCGCCCGGCTGTCGGGCAGGCAAACAATACCGCCCGCCCTCCCCGTCCCCCGTGGCCGCCGGGTCCACGCAGTGCGCGCCCGCCCCACCACCGCGCCCCGGTGCGACGGGGGTGCGCGTGGGTCATGGGGCAGCGCCCGCGCCGGACCGGCCGATAGGGTTGGGCGACAGTCCGCGTGAACGACGTCGGCAGGTCGGCGCCGTCGCGTCGCGGACGACATTCGTGCCGTGTTCGTCGAAGAGCGAAGGAGTTCCATGTCCGCCCCGAATCTCACCCGCGACCAGGCGATCGAGCGCGCCGCCACGGTCGGCGTCGAGAACTACCGCATCGAACTCGACCTCACCGACCAGAGCGAAGGGGCGAGCACCTTCGGGTCGCGCACCACCGTCACGTTCACCGCGAAGCCGGGCGCGAGCACCTTCGTCGACATCGTCGCCGCGCGGGTCCGCTCGGCCGTGCTCAACGGCGTCGAGCTCGACGTGAACTCCTACGACGAGTCGACCGGCATCACACTGCCGGATCTGGCCGAACGCAACGAACTCGTCGTCGAGGCCGACTGCGAGTACTCGCACACCGGCGAGGGCCTGCACCGGATGGTCGATCCCACCGACAACGGCGTCTACCTGTACTCGCAGTTCGAGACCGCCGACGCCAAGCGGATGTTCGCCTGCTTCGACCAGCCCGATCTCAAGGCCACCTTCGACATCACCGCCACCGCGCCGCTCGACTGGCAGGTCGTCTCCAACGGGGCGGGCGAGCGCACCGACGACGGCACCGTCGCCACGCACACCTTCGCCACCACCCCGGCGATGAGCACCTACCTGGTCGCCATGATCGCCGGCCCCTACGCCAAGTGGACCGACACCTACCGCGACGAGCACGGCGAGATCCCGCTCGGTCTGTACTGCCGCGCCTCGCTGGCCGAGCACATGGACGCCGAACGGCTGTTCACCGAGACCAAGCAGGGCTTCGGCTTCTACCACCGCAACTTCGGTGTGCCCTACGCCTTCGGCAAGTACGACCAGCTGTTCGTCCCGGAGTTCAACGCGGGCGCGATGGAGAACGCGGGCGCGGTCACCTTCCTCGAGGACTACGTGTTCCGGTCCAAGGTCACCCGCGCCTCCTACGAGCGGCGCGCCGAGACGGTGCTGCACGAGATGGCGCACATGTGGTTCGGCGACCTGGTCACCATGAAGTGGTGGGACGACCTGTGGCTCAACGAGTCGTTCGCGACCTTCGCCTCGGTGCTGTGCCAGGCCGAGGCCACCGAATACACCAGCGCCTGGACCACGTTCGCGAACGTCGAGAAGTCCTGGGCCTACCGGCAGGACCAACTGCCCTCCACCCACCCGATCGCCGCCGACATCCCGGACCTGGCCGCGGTCGAGGTCAATTTCGACGGCATCACCTACGCCAAGGGCGCCAGCGTGCTCAAGCAGCTGGTCGCCTACGTCGGGTTGGAGCCGTTCCTGGCCGGTCTGCGCGCCTACTTCGCCGAGCACGCCTACGGCAACGCCACCTTCGACGATCTGCTCGGCGCGCTGGAGAAGTCCTCCGGACGCGACCTGTCCGGCTGGGGCGCGCAATGGCTCAAGACCACCGGCCTGAACATCCTGCGCCCGGAGTTCGAGGTCGCCGCGGACGGCACGTTCAGCTCGTTCACGGTGGTGCAGGAGGGTGCGCAGCCGGGCGCCGGTGAACAGCGCGTGCACCGGCTGGCGATCGGCGTCTACGACGACGAGGGCGGCAAGCTGGTCCGCACGCACCGGCTGGAGCTGGATCTCGATGCCGCCGAGCGCACCGAGGTGCCGGAGCTGACCGGCGTCGCGCGGGGCAAGTTCGTGCTGGTCAACGACGACGACCTCACCTACTGCTCGGTGCGCCTGGACCCGGAGTCGCTGGAAGTGCTGATCAACCGCATCGGCGACATCGCCGAACCGCTGCCGCGCACGCTGGCCTGGTCGGCGGCCTGGGAGATGACCCGGCAGGCCGAGTTGCGCGCCCGCGATTTCGTCGCACTGGTGCAGCGCGGCATCGGCGCGGAGACCGAGATCGGCGTGGTCCAGCGACTGCTCATGCAGGCGCACACCGCGCTGGGCAGCTACGCCGATCCCGCCTGGGCCGAGGGTGTCGGCTGGACCGAGTTCGGCGACCGGCTGCTGGAACTGGCGCGCGAGGCCGAGGCGGGCTCGGATCACCAGCTGGCCTTCGTCAACGCGCTGCTGGGCGCGCGCCTGGAGGCCAGGCACACCGAGGTGCTGCGCGAACTGCTCGACTCCGATCCGGCGACTGTCGGTCTGCCCGGTCTGGTGGTGGACACCGACCTGCGCTGGCGGGTCATCGGCGCGCTGGCCGCCGCGGGCGAGATCGACGCCGATGGTCTCGCGACTCCGGTCATCGACGCGGAGCTGGCCGCCGACCCGACCGCGACCGGCAAGCGTCAGGCCGCCACCGCGGCGACCGCGCGCCCGCAGGCCGAGGTCAAGGCCGATGCCTGGCAGAAGGTCATGCACGACGACTCGATCCCCAATATCACCACCCGCGCCATCGTGGGCGGATTCGCGCCCGTGGGCCAGGGAGAGCTGCTGAAGGACTACGTGGGCACGTACTTCGAGGAGATCCCGGCGGTGTGGGAGCGCCGCTCCAGCGAGGTCGCCCAGACCGTGGTCGTCGGGCTGTATCCGGCGTGGGAGATCAGCGAGCAGGCCGTGGCCGCCGCGGACGAGTTCCTGGCAGGCGATCACCCGCCCGCGCTGCTGCGGCTGGTGTCCGAGGGCAAGGCCGGCGTCGAGCGCTCGCTGCGGGCACGCGCCTTCGACGCGAAGTAGCGTCCGGAGACGACAACGGCGCGCTCACCCGAAAGGGTGAGCGCGCCGTTTCGCGTACTGATGTCGCTGCCGCGAACCCGGATTCGCGAAGAGCCGCGAGCGGGTCTCAGCGACCGATCGCGGCGGCCATCACGCGCACCGCGGAGACCAGTCCGTCGATCAGCTTGCCCTGCCGGATCGAGCTGAGCGCGGCGGTGACGCCGAGCTGGCAGACCCGATCGTTGGCGCGGTCGGCGATCTCGCGGCCGGAGCGGACCTCGATCACCTTGTCGTTGGGCGAGACGGCGATGAGCACCGAGCGGGACGCGTCCGGGGTGGTCGCGAACAGCTCGTCGACCGCGGCGGAGGCGTCACCGGCGAGATCGCCGATGTAGATGGTGAAGCGCACCTTGGTGGCCCTGGTCGCCTCGATCAGCGCGTTGTCGACGGCCAAGCGCTCGTCGTCGCTGAAGGGCGCCTCGACGAACACCGCGCCTGCCTCGTGCACGCCGGAGACCCGGCCGCTGCTGGTGAGGGCGTATCCGTGCGGAAGGTCGGCCTCGACCACCGCGGGCCACTTAGAACTTGCCACTTGCCCGGCCTCCGATCAGCTCCTGGGCGGATTCGATAGCCGCATGACTGCCATGCGGCGCGACGTCGTGGTGACCGTGCCCGATCACCTCGTCGGTGGCACTCCACAGCACCGGCTCGTGAGTCCACTTCTGTCCCAGGTCGAAGTGAACCGGCTTCTCGCCGGGCAGCGGCTTACCGAGATACGACAATCCGGCGATCGCCACGTAGATCACCAGCGGGATGCCGAGGAAGATCAGCACAGTCTCGAGAATGCTCACGGTTCAAAGGTAGACGATGCTGTGTAGTAGACGCGCGTCCGGGCGGGAACTACTACCTCGTGTCCAGCCGGATCAGTCTTTGCCGAACCGCTGGAAAGCAGCCTGGGCGGTGCGCCTCCGCTGTCGCGGTGGGACTCAGACGAGCCACGCCGCGGCGTTCGGCGCCAACCGCCCGTCCGCCGAGGGCGCGCTGGAGAGCAACAACTCCCCCGGCGGCAGCACGATCGCCTCGTCGGTGGTGTTGAGCACGCACACCAGGCCGCCGGGGCGCCGAAAGACCAGCACGCCGGGAGCGGCGGAATCGACCCATTCGACCGTATCGCCCGCGAATTCCGTTCGACTGCAGCGCAATTCGATGGCGGAGCGGCACAGGGACAGCATCGAGCCCGGGTCGCGAAGCTGGGACTCGACGGTCAGTCCGGCCCACTCCGGCGGGATCGGCAGCCACGAGTCCGGGCCGGCGGTGAAGCCGAACGGCGGGGTGGTCCCGCGCCACGGCATCGGCACGCGGCAGCCGTCGCGACCGCGTTCGGTGTGGCCCGATCGCTCCCAGACCGGATCCTGCAGCACGTCTTCGGGCAGGTCGTCGACATTGGGCAGGCCGAGTTCGGAGCCGTTGTAGAGGAAGACCGCGCCGGGCAGCGCCAGCTCGACCAGCAGCATCGCCCTGGCCCGCGCCTGCCCCGTCGCGCCGCCGCCGTAGCGGGTGACCTCGCGCTCGATGTCGTGGTTGGACAGCGTCCAGGTGGCCGGGGCGCCGACCTCGGCGACCGCCGCCAGCGAGTGGTGCACCGACTCGCGCACGGCCGCGGCGTCGAACGGCGTCTCGGCGAGCCGGAAGTTGAACGCCAGATGCAGTTCGTCCGGACGCACGTACTCGCCGAAGCGGACGTTGTCGTCGACCCACACCTCGCCGATGGCGACCGCGTGCGGGTACTCGTCGAGGACCTTGCGGATGCCGCGGTGGATGTCGTGCACGCCCGGATTGTTGAAGCGCGGGTCGCTGTCGTCGTGGATCAGCATCTTGGTGTTGACCTCCGCGAGGTCGGGCAGATCACCGGGCTTGGCCATGCCGTGCGCGACGTCGATGCGGAATCCGTCCACTCCGCGGTCCAGCCAGAACCGCAGGGTCTGCTCGAAGTCGGCGACGACCTCGAGATTGTCCCAGTTCAGATCGGGCTGTTCGGGGGCGAACAAGTGCAGGTACCACTGGCCGGGCCGCCCGTCGGGCTCGGTGACCCGGGTCCAGGCGGGGCCGCCGAAGATGCTCGGCCAGTTGTTGGGCGGCAGTTCGCCCTCGGCGCCGCGGCCGTCGCGGAAGATGTAGCGGGCGCGTTCCGGGCTGTCCGGCGCGGCCGCCAGCGCGGCGGCGAACCAGGGGTGCCGGTCGCTGGTGTGGTTGGGCACCAGGTCCATCGTGATCTTGATGCCGCGAGCGTGGGCTTCGGTGATGAGCGCGTTCATCGCGGACATGCCGCCGAAGAGCGGGTCGATATCGCGCGGATCGGACACGTCGTAGCCGCCGTCGGCCATCGGCGAACACATCACCGGGCAGATCCACAGGGCGTCGACGCCGAGGTCGGCGAGGTAGCCGAGCCGGTCGCGGACGCCGCCGAGGTCACCGACGCCGTCGTCGCCGGAGTCGGCGAACGAGCGCGGATAGACCTGATAGAAGACCGCGGAGCGCCACCACGTGCGGCTGCGATCGGCGGCGGGTTCGCTGTCGGGCGCTGGTGTCGATCCGTCGAGGCTCACTCGAGCCATGGTGCCGCACCCCGCGGCAGAACGCGCGACAGGCGTGCGGACGCTCACACCCGCACCGGTCAGATCGGCGAGTTCATCAGCGAGTTCGCGGCCATCTCGAAGTAGTCCAGCAGCGCCTTGCGGTGCTCGTCGTCGAGTACGTCCGGTTCGATCTCGGCGATGGCGATACGCATGCACCGCAGCCAGGCGTCACGCTGCAGCGGGCCCACCGTGAACGGCATGTGCCGCATCCGCAGCCGGGGATGTCCGCGCTCGTCGGAGTAGGTGCGCGGGCCGCCCCAATACTGTTCGAGGAACATCCGCATTCGCCGTTCGGCGGGACCGAGGTCTGCTTCCGGATAGAGCGGGCGCAGGATCTCGTCGGCGGCCACCTCGCGGTAGAACACCGCGACGAGGCGGTGAAACGTCTCCGCACCGCCGACCGCGTCGTAGAACGAGGTCGCCGTCTGTTCGCCGGAACTCATCGGATCCTTTCGATCGCAGGTGTCGCCACCGCCCATTGTGCCCATCCGCGTCCGGGGCCGCGACCGGCGCAGGGCTCGCGGAGGTCGCCGGCGGGCCGCGCTTCGACTTCAGTTCACCGAACATTGTGCGAAATCACCGTGCAAACGCCCGGGGTTCATGGTCAGATTGTTGGCAGTCTTTCCACCTCGAGATGACCGAATCGGGGTCACCGAATGAAGCAGCGACACGGCCGATCACCGGAGGCCAGGACCCATCGACAACTGAAGCCCGCCGACGTCCACAATCGTGGGTCGGGGGCTACTCCGCTGCATATTCTGTCCGACTATCACCCGGGAGCGACCCACCCCGGTGACACGTCCCGCCGTGCCGAGCACGGCCATCTCGTTCCGGTGCCGGGCGGCGCCGATCCCCTTGCGCTCAGTTGGTCCAGGCGCCGGGTGTTGCTCCTCAACGCCACCTACGAGCCGCTGACCGCGCTCTCCGCCCGCCGGGCGATCGTCCTGCTCATCTGTGACAAGGCCGACACCGTCCACCACGATCCCGAAGGCTCCGTCGTGCATTCCGCGGGCGCCGAGCTGACCGTGCCCTCGGTGATCCGCCTGCGCACCTATGTCCGCGTGCCCTACCGCGCACGGGTGCCCATGACCAGGGCCGCGCTCATGCACCGCGACCGCTACCGGTGCGGTTACTGCGGCGGCAAGGCCGAGACCATCGACCACGTCGTGCCGCGCAGCCGCGGCGGCGAGCACTCCTGGGAGAACTGCGTCGCCAGTTGCGCGCCGTGCAACCACCGTAAAGCCGACAAGTTGCTCAGCGAGCTGGGCTGGACACTGCGCACGCCGCTGGTCTCCCCCAAGGGCCCGCACTGGCGGCTGCTGTCCACCACCGCCGAACTCGATCCGCTGTGGTTGCAGTACCTCGGTGAAGGGGCTGCCTGACGGCTCGAAGGCGCGACCGCTGTCAGGGGGTCTCGACGACCATCGTCGCCCAGGTCCCCGGTTCGAGCGCTTCGAAGACGTGCCCGGCGTCGCCCGGGTAGGAGATGTAGTCGCCCGCGCGGAGTTCGACCGGTTCGTCGGCCGGACCGACCAGCGCCCGACCGGCCGCGAGCAGGATGTGCTCGATCACGCCGGGCGTGTGCGGCTGGGAAGAGTGGGCCCGGCCGGGTTCGGCGGAGATGCGATAGACATCGCGGCGGGCATTCGACGGGCCCGCGCTGAGCAGGGTCGCACGGTAGTCCGAGCGTTCGGCGGCCACCGCAGGCCCTTCGCCTGCGCGGATGACCTGGACGGCCGGGCGGGGCGGGTCGAGCAGCCCGGAGAAGGGCATGTCCAGGGCCACGCACAGCGCCCACAGCGTCTCCAGACTGGGGTTGCCGTTGCCCGATTCCAATTGCGACAGCGTAGATTTCGCGATCCCCGCGCGCTGGGCGACTTCGCTCAGCGACAGCCCCGCCCGCGCCCGCTCCCGGCGCAGCGACCTCGCGATGACCATCTGTGGTGTCGCCGCCGGGACCTCACCCGCCGCCTTCGCCACGACGCCCGCTGCCTTCGACTCGCTCCGTGCCACTGCGCCCCCTTCCTCACCGAAGATCACCGCGATCACGCCGCGACACCTGCCTGGACGACTCCACCATCACACGGACGCCACCCGCTGGGCGAATACGCCGGGCACAGTTGACCGAACCAGCCCCGTGCGTTCACCATAAGAAACATGCGTTCGATATGGCGAACACTGGACCGGGACACCGTACTCGGTATCGCCGCGGTGTGCCTGGCCGTCGGCGTCATCGGCGTCTCCTACGGCACGACCGCTGTGGCCCAGGGCTTCCCCGCCTGGCTGCCCGTCGTGCTGGGCACCGTCGTCCTCGCCGGCGGCTCGGAATTCCTGTTCCTCGGCATCATCGCCGCGGGCGGCAGCCCGATCGCGGCCGTGCTGGCCGGACTGCTGGTCAATGCCAGGCACCTGCCCTACGGCCTGTCCATCCCCGACGCGGTCGGCACCGGCCCACGACGCCTGCTCGGCGTGCACGTGATGAACGACGAAGCCGTCGCGCTCGCCCTGGCTGAAGCCGACCCCATGCGGCGCAAGGCGGTGTACTGGGCCTGCGGCCTCGGCGTGCTCGCGGTCTGGCCGCTCGGCGCGGCACTGGGCGTCGGGCTGGGCACCCTGGTCCCCGACACCGCCGCCCTGGGCCTGGACGCGGTCTTTCCCGCCGTCCTGGTGGCCCTGGTGCTGCCCGCTCTGCGTGATCGCGCCACCTTCGGCGCCGTCGCGCTCGGCACCGCCGTCGCCCTGCTCAGCTCACCGTTCCTGCCCGCCGGACTCCCGGTGCTGCTCGCCCTCACCGGCCTCGTCTACGCCTGCCCGCGCCTGCGCCGCCAACCCGTTCCGGCCTCCGACGCCGATCACGCAAGGGGACAGGACAGCGCACGGGCGCCCGAGGGGCGGCCGGCACCAGAGCACCCACCGGTTCCGGAGATCAGACCATCCGCCGAGCATCCACCGGCGCGCGAACGCCCATCGGCGGCGCACAACCGACCGCTCTCCGATCCCCCGCCGACATCGGGAAACGCATCCGCACCGCACGACCGACCGCCCGCCGGACACCACCCGCGGGCATCCGGGGACGAGTCGGCGCGGGTGGCCCGATCCGCACGGGAGACGTCATGATGCTCGCCGCCGGTGTGGCCGCGCTCGCCGCGGGAACCTACGCCTTCCGCTGGGCCGGGCCCGCACTGCGCAGCCGGGTGCGCTTCCCCGACCGCGGTCGCCGACTGCTCGAGGTCGGCGCGGTCGTCCTGCTCGCGGCACTGGCCGCCGTCACGACCCTGCCGCTCGGCACCGGCGAGATCGGTATCGCCATGCCGGTCGGTGTCGCCGTCGCGGGCCTGCTCGCCTGGCGACGCAGCCCGCTGCTGGTCGTCGTCCTCGCCGCGGCCGGTACCACCGCCCTGCTTCGGCTCGCCGGCCTGCCCTGAGCAGGCACCGCTAATTCGTCCGGGCCGCCGAACTGCGGGAGACACAGCCGCGCGCCGACCATGCCGACCGCACCGACGCACTCCGGCTGCGCCTCATCTTCTCGGCGGAGCTCCCTGGGCTCGCCCGCTCCCGTGACTCGCCAGGCCCGCCGATTCCGAAATCCTCGCCCTGCGGAGGCGCTCCCCGGGGGCCATGCCGTCGACTCCACCTCGGCTGCGCAGATACCGTGGCTCGCCGTCCCGGTTCGGCGATGTGCCGATCCCGCGCGAAGTCAGTTCGGGAACAGCGCAATGCCCCCGCCGCGATGGCGGGCGACCGACCCGTAGCGGGCGTCGATGCGCAGCCAGCTGCCGGTCGCGCGGACCCGGACGATCTCGGTGGCGGCGATGCTCTGCGATTCGGCGCGGTCCCCGGAGTGCGGGATGAAATCCATCGCGATCAGGGCGAAGACGACGCGCATCGGGACCTCGACCTCGGTCTCCCCTGACGAGACCGTGAGGACGGTCTGATCCAGCAGACCCGCGGGCGGCCCGTGTTTGCTGCCGTGTTCCTTGGCCAGCGCGACGCCGCGTTCGGAGAGTTCGACCAGCGTGCGGGCCGGCAGGTCGTCGATGTGGACGAAGCCTTCGGCGGGCGGCAGCGCCCCGCGCCAGGCCGAGTCCATGGAGTAGCCGAGGTCGACCGCGTCGCCGGCGCGCAAACCGGCCTGGACCAGGTCGGCGCCGACGGTCGTGTCCGCGACGCCGAGGTCGCCGGCCACCGTGCGAACCGCGAGGGTTTCGAAGCCGGTCGTCACCCAGGCCGAGACATGCCGGTCGCCGCGGCGGCGCAGGCGCACCGGCGCCGCTTCGTCCAGTCGCAGGGCGTGGCCGAGGAAGGTCGCCAGGTTCTCGCGTTCGGCGGGATCGGCGATGTGCAGCACCGGCTGCCCGCTCACCGGTCCATCCACTCCGCCAGGTAGTCGCGTTCGGCAGGGGCGATCCGGCGCAGGCGCTGGGTCTCGATGTCGAAGGCGGCGATCTGGGTGGAGGCGACGACCGCGGCGGGCGAGTCGGGCGCGGCGCCCGCGGCGCGCACCTCGTAGCCGACGGTGAAGTCCACCGCGCGCAGCTGTTCGATCCACATGGCGATGTCGAGCGGGGTGTCCTCGTGGCGCAGCTGACCTCGATAGCGCACATGCAGGTCGACGAGCACGCAGCCCTGCCGCAACGGCGCGGTCGGCCTGCCGTCCTCGAACAACCAGGGGATGCGCGCCTCTTCCAGCAGGGTCACCATGCGCGCGTGGTTGACGTGCTGGAACACGTCCATATCCGACCAGCGGATATCCACCTTCGCGTGGAAACGCCTCGGCAGCAGCAGCGTCCCGCCGTTCGCGTGGGCACTGCCGTTCGACGCACTCGTCACCGTGGTACCTCCGTGGATAGCCCGATTCCGGCCCGCACTACGGACCGGGCCGGACCTGGGCATCAAGCGTAGGCCAGTCGCGCGTCGCGGCGCAGGTCCGGGGCGCGCGATTGTGACATATACCGACAGAAACCCCGCGGGCCTACGACTGGGCTCCCACCCCGCTCACCATGCTGCGGACCTGCCGCGCGGCCACCGAGAGACCGGCCAGATCGTGCGCCCCGGATTCGAAGATCTCGGCCAGCGCCGCCCGCGCGCGCCCCAGCCTGGACTGGTTCTTCGACTCCCAGTACTGGATTTTCTCCTCGGCGGTCTCCTCCGGATCACCGGCCGAGAGCACGTCGAGGGTCAGCGAGCGCAGCGAGGAGTACATGTCGTCACGCACCGCGAGCCGGGCCAGCGCGTGCCAGCGGTCGCCGCGCTCGAGATCGGAGATCGCCGCGAGCAGCCAGTCGATCTTGAGGTGGTCGTTGAGCGCGTAGTACATCGCGCCCACCTCGTCGCCGTCGCGGTCGGTGATGTCGGCGATGTCGAGAATGTCCAGCAGCGGGAACTGGTTCAGCAGGCCGTAGACGTCGATGGCCAGCTCACGCGGCGCCCCACGCCGGACGAGTTCGTCGGCCTGGTCGGTGAGGCCGATGATGTGGTGACCGCGCAACCAGGTGGACACCTTCGGCGCGAGTTCGCGCACGCCATCGCGATACCGGTTGACCTCCGCGCCGACCGCGATGGGCTGCGGACGGTTGTTGAGCAGCCAGCGCGAGGCCCGGTCCAGGGTGCGTTTGGTCTCGAGTTCCAGTTCGTCGCGCACCGCGACAGGGATATCGGCTGCGCGGATGCGTTCCCACACCTCGCGCAGGCCGAAGATCTCGACCGCCGCGGTGAACGCGCGCACGGCGTCGGTGGCGGACGCGCCGTTCTCCTCGTTGAGCCGGAAGGCGTAGCTGATGCCGCCGTAGTCCACCATCTCGTTGACCAGCACGGTGGTGACGATCTCGCGGCGCAGCCGGTGCCGTTTGATCGCCGCGCCGAACCGCTCGCGCATCGGCTCGGGGAAGTACTCCGGCAGCCGGGCGGCGAAATAGGCCTGATCGGGCAGATCGGAGTCGAGCAGGTCGGACTTGAGCGAGAGCTTCACGTGCGCCATCAGATTCGCCAGCTCCGGGGAGACCAGCCCCTCGCCGTTGGCCGCGCGACGCTTCATCTCCGCCGCCGAGGGCAGTGCCTCGAGCTCGCGGTCCAGGCCGCGACGCTCTTCGAGGTCGGTGATCAGCCGGGCGTTCACATTGGTCATCCGGAGCGCCTCGAACCGCGCCAGGCCCATCAGGAAGTTCTGGGAGACATTGTCGCGCAACACCATCCGGGCGACTTCGTCGGTCATCGAGGCCAGCAGCGGATTGCGCTCGGCCACCGGCAGCAGACCGGCGCTGACCACGCCGTCCAGCAGCACCTTGATGTTGACCTCGTGGTCGGAGCAGTCCACCCCGGCGGAGTTGTCCAGCGCGTCGGTGTTCATCTTGCCGCCCGCCCGGCAGAACTCGATGCGCCCGCGCGCGGTCGCGCCCAGGTTGCCGCCCTCGCCGATCACTGCGACACGCAGATCCCGGCCGTCGACCCGGACCGGATCGTTGGACTTGTCGCCGACCTCGGCATTGGTCTCGGTGGAGGCCTTGATGTAGGTGCCGATGCCGCCGTTCCACAGCAGTTGCACCGGCGCGAGCAGGATCGCGCGCACCAGTTCCGGCGGCGCGAGCGACGTCACGCCGTCGGGCAGTCCCAGCGCGACGCGCGCCTGTGGACTGATCGGCACCGATTTCACGGTGCGATCCCATACGCCGCCGCCGTCGCTGATCAGCGAGCGGTCGTAGTCGGCCCAACTCGAACGCGGCAGGGCGAACAGGCGCTGCCGTTCCCGATAGGACCGCGCCGCATCGGGATTCGGGTCGAGGAAGACGTGCCGGTGATCGAAGGCGGCGACCAGGCGGATGTGCTCGGACAGCAGCATGCCGTTGCCGAACACGTCACCGCTCATGTCGCCGACGCCGACCACGGTGAAGTCCTCGCTCTGGGTGTCGATCCCCATCTCGCGGAAGTGGCGTTTGACGCTCTCCCAGGCGCCGCGCGCGGTGATGCCCATCGCCTTGTGGTCGTAGCCGGCCGAGCCGCCGGAGGCGAAGGCGTCGCCCAGCCAGAAGCCGTAGTCGATCGCCACGGCATTGGCGATGTCGGAGAAACTGGCGGTGCCCTTGTCGGCGGCGACCACCAGGTAGGTGTCGTCGCCATCGTGACGCACCACGCGCGCGGGGGGCACCACCGCGCCGGTGGCCAGATCGACATTGTCGGTGAGATCGAGCAGGCCGGAGATGAAGGTGCGGTAGCACTCCACGCCCTCGGCGGTCAGCGCCTGACGATCGGCGCCCGGGTCACCGGTCGGCTGCGGCGGCTGCTTGACCACGAAGCCGCCCTTGGCGCCGACCGGGACGATGACGGCGTTCTTCACCGCCTGCGCCTTCACCAGACCCAGGATCTCGGTGCGGAAGTCCTCCAGCCGGTCCGACCAGCGCAGGCCGCCGCGCGCCACCGAGCCGAAGCGCAGATGCACGCCCTCCACCCGCGGGGAGTAGACGAAGATCTCGAACTGCGGTTTGGGCTTGGGCAATTCGGCGATCTCGCGCGGTTCGACCTTGATCGAGATGTATCCGCGCGGGGCGCCCTCGGTGTCGGTGGTGTAGAAGTTCGTACGCAGGGTGGCCTTGATCAGGCCGAGGATGGCGCGCAGGATGCGGTCGGCGTCCAGGCTGACCACCTCGTCGATGCGCCGGTGCAGCTGAGCCTCGCACTCGACGGCGCGCTCGGCCGAGCAGGTGCCGGGATCGAAGCGGGCGGCGAACAGATCGACCATCAGTGCGGCGATGTCCGGGTGGGCCAGCAGCACCCGCGCGATATTGGCCTGCGAATACGGGAACCCCGCCTGCTGCAGGTATTTCGCGTAGGCGCGCAGCATGGCGACCGCGCGCCACGGCAGCCGGGCACGCAACACCAGTTCGTTGAGCCCGTCGGCTTCGGCGCGGCCGTGCCACATCGCCGCCACGGCGTCGACGAACCGCTGCCGCAGCCCGCTGCCCTCGCCCGCGGCCGACTCCAGCAGCTCGGCGTCGAGATCGGTGTCGAGCGCGGTGCGCAGCAGTTCCTGGCGAGCCAGCACGCCGAAGTCGTAGATCCAGCGTTCCGGCTCCACCCGGACCCGGTAGGGCCGCTCGTCGACGACCTCGACCCCCAGGCTCTGCAGCACCGGAAGCACCTGGCTCAACGAGATTCCCGCACCGCACACCGCCAGCGCGAACCGCCACGCGCCGGGTTCGGCGTCGGGAATCCGGTAGAGGTGCTGGTCGATGGCGCCCTCGGTGAGCCGCTCCAGCCGGGCGATGTCGCGCAGCGCGCGGGCGGGGGTGAAGTCCTGCTTGTAGGACTCCGGAAAGGCGGTCGAATACTCCTGCACCACTTCGGCATCGAGCACCGACGTGGTGCTCACCAGCTCGATCAGGTGATCGGCCCAGGTGCGACTGGCCTCGGCGAGCAGACTCTCGATGCGCTTGCGATTCTCGTCGGAGGTGCGGGCCAGGATGGCCGCGCGGTCCGGGCCGCCGGTCTCCGCGCCGGGCATCCGGACGGTGAAATACACACTGGCCAAATCGCTTTCGCTGACGCGCGCGGAGTAGTCGATGGAATCGCCGCCCAGTTCGCGCACCAGGATCTTCTGCATGCTCAGGCGCACGTGGGTGGTGTAGCGGTCGCGGGGCAGGTACACCAGGCAGGCCACGAACCGGCCGTGGGTGTCCGCGCGCAGGAACAGCCGAACCTGTCTGCGCAGACCGACATTCAGCACCGCCTCGGCAGTGCGTCGCATGGTCTGCGCGTCGGAGGAGAACAGTTCGGTGCGGGGGAAGGACTGGATGACCTCGAGCATGGCCTGCCCGGAGTAGGACTCCAGGTCGAACCCGCTGCGCTCGATCGCGCTGCGGACCCGGTGCGAGATGACCGGGATGTCGAGCACGTTCTCGTGGACCGCGGTCACCGTGAACACGCCGATGAACAGGTGCTCGCCGACGACCGTGCCGGCGGCGTCGACATCGGCGACACCGACGAAGTACGGGTACACCGAGCGGTGCACGGTGGCCGGGACCAGCCCCTGGGTCAGCATCAGCAACGGCCGGTCCGAGCCGTTGACCGGCACCCGGAAATCGGTGCCGACATCGGGGCGGAGCACCCCGAGGCAGGTCCCGTCGACCAGATCGGTGACCGTGCGCCCGCCGACACTGTGCAGCCGGTAGCGCGCGTAGCCGAGCACGGTGAAGTAGCCGCCCCCCAGCCAGCGCAGCAGCGCCGCGGTGTCGGTGAGGTCCTGGGCCGGGAACGGGCCGCCGCCCGCCGCGGCGCGCCGGTCCAGTTCGTCGGCGAGCGCCTTCTGCGCCTGTTCGATGGCCCCGCGATCGGCGACCACCTGACGCACGTCGGCGATCACATTCCGCAATGTGTCCGCGAGTCCGTCGAGCACCGCGCGATCGGTCGAGGGATGCAACTGCACGTGGATCCACGACTCCCGGCGCAGGTCGGCGCCTTCGCGCGCCTCCAGTTCGGATCGTGCTTCGACCTCGTGCGCGACGGCGGCCAGCAGACGGCCCTCGCCGTCGCGTTCGACCTCGAAGATGGGGTGGATGACCTCGGTGATGCTCGCGCCGGCACGGCTCACCGCGGCGGTGATCGAGTCGACGAGCAACGGCATGTCGTCGGTGACCACCTGGACGGCCGCGCCGATACCCGAACTGTCCGCGCTGTCCGTGCCGGCCGTGCTGTCCGTGCTGCCTTCGGGGTGGTGGACCCGAACCAGTGCCCGGCCCACCGGACGCGTCGCCGCCAGCTCCAGATGTCGCTGGAAGATCAGCGACAAACCGGTGATCACACTGTCCACATCGTCCGCGTCGACGTGGCGGAAATACGCCCGCTCGAGATTTGCCAGCTCCTCGCGCAGCGAGTGTGGCAAACTCGCGGCCCAGGCCGCACCGGACAATTCGGACGAGACCGTCATTTTCTTCGCCAACTCCCTCGGATCGGACTTCCGCAACAAAGTGACGCAGTCCGAAGGGTAGCTGTGCCACACACGCACGGCAGCGGAATACCCTTCCGCCGCCGAAACGCCGGGGCTTCGCCTCTCGGTTCCGCTTCCGGCACAGCCTCCGATCGGACCCGGGTTACCTCACGTCGACGCGATCGCGATGAGGACTGTCGGGGCACCGGAACGCGCCTGCGCATGCACCCGGCCCACCTTAGCCACTTCCATCCGGGAATGTGTCTTACACGTGAAAACCGCAGGGGGCGAGACGGTTAACCGTCTCGCCCCCTGTACAAGAGCGTTCGAGCCGAGGCCGCTGCCCGCGTCGGGTCACCGCGCCGGGACAAGCCCGCCGAGGATCAGTCGCGGGTCAGCTTGCGGTGCGTCACCCGGTGCGGGCGCGCCGCCTCCGGGCCGAGCCGCTCGATCTTGTTCGCCTCGTATGCCTCGAAGTTGCCCTCGAACCAGAACCACTTGGCCTCGTTGTCGGAATCGCCCTCCCACGCGAGGATGTGGGTGCAGGTGCGGTCCAGGAACCAGCGGTCGTGGGAGATGACCACGGCGCAGCCGGGGAAGTTCTCCAGCGCGTTCTCCAGCGAACCCAGGGTCTCGACATCGAGGTCGTTGGTGGGCTCGTCGAGCAGGATCAGGTTGCCGCCCTGCTTGAGGGTCAGCGCCAGGTTCAGGCGGTTGCGCTCACCGCCGGAGAGCACACCCGCGGGCTTCTGCTGATCCGGCCCCTTGAAGCCGAACGCGGAAACGTAGGCGCGCGAGGGCATCTCCTGCTGACCGACCTCGATGTAGTCCAGGCCGTCGGAGACCACCTGCCACACCGTCTTCTTCGGGTCGATGCCCGCGCGGTTCTGGTCGACGTAGCTGAGCTTGACCGTGTCGCCGACCTTGACCGTGCCGCTGTCGGGCTGCTCGAGACCGACGATGGTCTTGAACAGTGTCGTCTTGCCGACGCCGTTGGGGCCGATGACGCCGACGATGCCGTTGCGCGGCAACGTGAACGACAGATCCTTGATCAGCTGACGATCACCGAAGCCCTTGTCCAGATGCTCGACCTCGACCACCACATTGCCCAGGCGCGGGCCCGTGGGGATCTGGATCTCCTCGAAGTCCAGCTTCCTGGTCTTCTCCGCCTCGGTCGCCATCTCCTCGTAGCGATCCAGGCGCGCCTTGTTCTTGGCCTGGCGGGCCTTGGCGCCGGAACGGACCCAGGCGAGCTCGTCCTTGAGCCGCTTCTGCAGCTTCTGGTCCTTCTTGCCCTGCACGGCCAGCCGCTCGGCCTTCTTCTCCAGGTAGGTGGAGTAGTTGCCCTCGTAGCCGATGGCCTTGCCCCGGTCGAGCTCCATGATCCAGCCGGCGACATTGTCGAGGAAGTACCGGTCGTGGGTCACCGCGAGCACGGCGCCGGGGTACTGGGCGAGGTGCTGCTCGAGCCAGAGCACCGACTCGGCGTCGAGGTGGTTGGTCGGCTCGTCGAGCAGCAGCAGGTCCGGCTTGCTCAGCAGCAGCTTGCACAGCGCGACACGACGGCGCTCGCCACCGGAGAGGTTGGTGACCGGCTCGTCCGGCGGCGGGCAGCGCAGCGCGTCCATGGCCTGCTCGAGCTGGGAGTCCACATCCCACGCGTCGGAGTGATCGAGGAACTCCTGGAGCTTGCCCATCTCCTCCATCAGTTCGTCGGAGTAGTCGGTGGCCATGAGTTCGGCGATCTCGTTGAACCGGTCCAGCTTGACCTTGACCTCGCCGAGGCCTTCCTCGACATTGCCGCGAACGGTCTTCTCCTCGTTCAGCGGCGGCTCCTGCTGGAGGATGCCGACGGTGGCGCCGGGCGCGAGGAACGCCTCACCGTTGTTCGGCTGGTCCAGTCCGGCCATGATCCTCAGCACGGTGGATTTACCCGCGCCGTTCGGACCGACGACGCCGATCTTGGCGCCGGGAAGGAAGTTCAAGGTGACATCGTCGAGCACGACTTTGTCGCCGTGCGCCTTCCGAACCTTCTTCATCTGATAAATGAACTCAGCCATATGCGCAAGCCTATCGGTCAGGGAACAGTGGTACTCGCCAGAGGCGGGCGGGGGGTCACAGCCGGGTCCGGGCGGGGGTCACAGCCCGGTCCGGGCAGGGGGTCACAGCCCGGTCCGGGCAGGGGGTCACAGCCCGGTCGTGTCGGTGTTCGCCCCGCAGAGCACCACGATCGGCCGTTCGCCGCCCGCCGGGACGTAGGCGCCGCTCTGCACGGCGGCCAGTGCGGCCGCACCCGCCGGTTCCACCACGATACGGAACTCGCGCCACAGGTACTCGCGCGCGGTGGCGATCGCGTCGTCGGTGACCAGCAGAGCGGGCACGTCGTAGCGGCGGGCCAGCCGCAATGCGAGGTGGCCGACGCGCCCCGCGCCGAGCGCGTCGCTGCCGGCGGGCGCGGGTCCGACCTCGACCGGCGCCTCGGCGGTCAAGGCGGCGCGCAACGCGGGCCTGCTCGCGGGCTCCACCCCGATCACGCGCTGCCTGCGCCCGTACGCCGCCGCCAGCCCCGCGACCAGGGCTCCGCCACCCACCGCCGCCAGTACCGGCGGCCTGCCGCGCACCTGCTCCTCGAGTTCGAGACCGAGCACGCCCGAGCCCGCGACCAGATCGGACTGGTCGTAGGCGTGCAGCAACAGCGCCCCGCGTGCGGCGGCCAATTCGCGAGCGTGCAGCTCGGCGTCCCGGTAGGTGGTGCCGAACCAGAGCACCTCCGCGCCGTGCGACCACATGGCCGCGACCTTGGTGTGCGGCGCCGATTCGGGCACCACCACCGTGCAGGTCTTGCCCAGCCAGGCCGCGGCCAGTGCGGCGGCGATGCCGGAATTACCGGACGAGGCGAGCGCGACGTGCTCGGTGGCGTCGGCGGCCAGCATCGCGTTCAGCGCTCCTCGCACCTTGAACGTGCCCGCGTGCTGCAGATATTCCAGTTTCAGGGTGACCGGGACCGGCCCGTTCGGACCGGCCACCGAGGTGTGCAGCACCGGGGTCTTCCTGATCCGGCCCGCCAGTCGGCGCCGGGCGGTGCGGATATCCGAACGCGTGAGCCGCTCGGAGGCACCGGAGTCCGGCGCGGCGTCGAGCTCGGTCAAGAGCCGGCCTCGCGCTTGCCCGTGGCATCCTGCCGGGCGAGCTCGGCGTACATCGCGTTGTAGGCGGCCAGCTCGGCGTCGTCGTCACGGTCGGCCGCGCGGTCGTAGCGTTTGGCCGCGCGCTGGTCGCTACGTGACCACTGGATGAGCAGCGCCAGCATGACCACCACCAGCGGCACCTCGCCACTGGCCCAGGCCAGGCTGCCGCCGGTGCGCTGATCGCCGAGCAGGTCGGTGTGCCAGTCCAGGCCGAGGCTGCGGAAGAACCAGCCACCCATCACCGTGGACATGCTCATCAGCGCCACACCGAAGAAGGCGTGGAAGGGCAGGGAGCCGAACACCATGCCCAGTTTGGTCAGCGGCTCCACCTGGCGCGGCTTGGGATCGATGCCGATCACCACCCAGTAGAAGAGATAGCCGCTGATCAGGAAGTGCAGATTCATGAACAGATGCGCGGCGTGCGAGTCGACGATCGAGTCGTAGATGCCGCCCATGTAGAGCGCGTAGAAGCCGACGACGAAGATCACCGAGGCCACGATCGGCTGGGTCAGCACCCGCGCCACCGGATTGTGCACCGCCTGCAGGACCCATTCGCGCGGCCCCGGCGGAGCGCCGCGGCCGGCAGGCGGCAGCGCCCGCAATGCCAGGGTCACCGCGCCGCCGAGAGCGAACAGGATCGGCGTCAGCATCGACAGCGACATGTGCTGCATCATGTGCACGCTGAACATGGCAGGCGCGTACCGGCCGACGCCCGAGGAGGTCGTGATCAGCAACAGCGCGCACGCCGACAGCCAGGCGAGAGTGCGTCCGACCGGCCACGCGTCCCCGCGCTTGCGCAACCGGCGCACCCCGAGCAGGTACAGCGCGGCGAGCACGATCGCGAGCGTGCCGAAAATCAGATCGAAGCGCCAGTCGAACAGCATCCTGGCCACCGTCGGCGGACCGGCGAGATCGTAGCCGAGTTCCACTTCCACCGGTGTCGGCACCGAGGTGGGCGGCGGAGGCGGGGTCCGGCCGAGACCGACAGCCAGCCCGATGGTGGCGGCGAAGATCAGGACTTCGACACCGGCGAACCGGATCAGCGCGCCGCGGTCCCGCGGATTCGCCTCCAGCGCGGGCAGGGCGGCGCGACGCTGAAACCAGCCGAGCACACCGAGCACGATCAGCGCCAGCGCCTTCACCAGGATCAGCCGCCCGTAGGTGCTGGTGAACAGTTCCGAGAACGGCAGCCGGACCCAGGAGTTGATCACGCCACTGACGGCGATCACCACGAACGCGATCGTGGCCGCCAGCGAGAAGCGCCGGGCCGCCAGCCCGGTGTACAGTCCGCCGCGCAGCGCGTAGGCCAGCACCGCGAACAGCCCGCCCACCCAGACCGCGACCGCGACCAGATGCAGGATCAGGCTGTTGGTGGCCACATCGTGGGAGCCGCCGGACGACGAATGCCCGGTCAGCGCCAGTGGCAGCATGGTCACGATCGAGACGCCCAGCAGGATCGGCATCCAGCCCCAGCGCAGGGCCAGCCGGGCGCCGATCGCCACGATCAACGCCAGCACCACCGTCGTGCGCCAAGCCTGCGCGACTTCGATCTGGCCGATGGCCCCCCAGAGTTCCGTCGGCCGCCAGATCTGGCCGACCGGCCTGCCGGTGGTCTCGGAGACGGTCAGCGGCGCCAGCAGCGCCGCGCAGCACGCCCACGCCAAGGCGAAGTTCGAGGCCATCCGGACAGCGCGATAGCCGCCCGTGTCCAACAGGCCGTTGCCCTGCGGCGGAACCAGGAACGCGGCGAACAGCAGCGAACCGACGGTGAGCGCGGCGGCCAGATCGGCCAGCGCACGCACCGCGGGCAACCCGTAGGTGGTCAGCGCGCCGGGATCGGGAATGCCGAGCAGCGTCAGCGCCTGGGCCGCCGAGAGCCCGACGACCAGTGCCGCCGTCACCGCGGCCACCGCGCCGCAGAACACCGCCACCGCACCGGAGAACACCGTCACAGCGGCGAAGCGCCCTGCCGCCGCGCTTCGCGTGACGTCCCGCGCAGCGGTGGCTTCGGCTGGCTCCGAGGGTGACGACATACGACTGAGCGTAGTTGGATGAGCGGGGCCACACCGTGCCGGGTTTGGCTGCCGTGGAGGGCAGCGGAAAAATCGGCGTTTGCGCAATGCGTACACCGGGTACGCACAGGGAGTCCGGTGCAGTGTGTGCACCGGCGCATCGTTGCGCCCCCGGCAGGAATCGAACCTGCGACCTAGGGATTAGAAGGCCCTTGCTCTATCCAACTGAGCTACGGAGGCAGTGCGTCCACCATGACCGACGCGCGGCCCTGCTGTCCACCGGGCGTAAGTATAACGATTGTCCAGATTTTCGGCCGTTCGCGTCCGACACGCCTGGCCCGGGCGGGCGATCCGCTCGCCGCGACGGCCTACCAGTCGATCAGGCCGAGGTCGAAAAGGCGCTGGAAGACCAGCAGCGATCCGGGTGCGACGTGCCGCATGGAGGCGTACTCGCCGACCGTGAAGTAGCGCAGTTCGGCGATCTCGCCGCTGGGCCGCGGGTCGCCGTCGAGTTCACCGGTGAAGCAGGTCATGTGCAGGCGCACCCCGGGCGCGTGCCCGAAGGCCTCGGCCTCGAAGACGCCCAGTTGCCGGTGGTCCACAACCGCGACGCCGAGTTCCTCCCGCACCTCCCGATGCAGGGCCTGATCGGGCGTCTCCCCCGCGTCGATCTTGCCGCCCGCCATGTAGAACACCTCTTTGCCGGCCGATCGCGTCTGCAACAGTCTGCGGTCGCGGACATGAGCGAGGGCGGCTGTGCGGATCACCGGCCCACTCTACGAGCGCCCGGCAGCCGACGGCGCGACAACCCTCCGGTCCTCGCGCCGTGCCCTGTCGACTGCGGCGCTGTCCCGATCGGTCGCCGCGCACCGGCTTCCGGGAAACACTCAGCTGTCGACGGTCTGCGCCTGGAACATCCAGCGCATCTTCTCCAGTTCGGCCGTGATCCCGATCAGCAGGTCCTGGGTCACCGGATCGGCGCTGTCGGTGGCCTCGACCCGCTCGCGCATCCGGCGGACCGCGATGTCCAGCGTGGCCACCATGGCCTCGACGACCTTGCGGTCGGTCACATAGCCTGCGGGGAATTCCGGCAGACCGCGCGCCCCGGCGACGGTGGCGGCCCGGCCGTCCGGCGAGATGCCCAGGGCGGCGCCGCGCTCGGCGATCGAATCGGCGAATCCGCGTGCGGCGTCGACCACTTCGTCGAGCTGCAGGTGCAGTTCGCGGAAGTGACGGCCGACGACGTTCCAATGCGCCTGCTTGCCGATCAGCGACAGGTCGATCATGTCGGCCAGCGCGTCCTGGACGACGATGCCGACGACCTTCTGCTCGGCGGCGCCCAGAGTGGTGGTGATCGGGGTGGCGGACAGCATGGCGGTCATGAGCTACTCCTCTCGATCAGAAAGCCCGTGGAACCGAAACCCGGCTCCGGAGCTTTTCTGGAATGACTCCAGTCTATCGAGAAAGATCGGTGACGGCCGGCGCCGGGGACATGACCTCAGCCACATACCGCGGCGACCGACTCGCCCAGCACGTCCAAGCCGCGCGCCAACTCGCCCTCGCCGATGGTCAGCGGCGGGATCAGCTTGACCACCTCGTCCACCGAGCCCGAGGTCTCCACCAGCAACCCGCGATCGAAGGCCGCGCGGCAGACCTTGGCCGCCCGGGAGGCATCGGCGAACACGAGACCCTGCACCAGCCCGCGGCCGCGTACCGAGATGCCGTCACACTCCCCCGCGATGCGCTCCAGCGCCGCCCACATCACGGCGGCCTTGACCGCCGTGGCCCGCTCCAGCGCGTCGTCGGACCAGTAGTGCTCGAGCGCGACCCGTGCGGTGACGAAGGCCGGATTGTTGCCGCGGAAGGTGCCGTTGTGCTCGCCGGGAGCCCACTGGTCCAGCTCGGGACGCATCAGTACCAGCGCCATCGGCAGGCCGTAGCCGCCGATCGCCTTCGACAGCGTCACGATGTCGGGAGTGATGCCCGCGATCTCGAAGGAGAAGAACGGCCCGGTCCGCCCGCAGCCCATCTGCACATCGTCGACGATCAGCAGGATGCCGCGGCTGCGGCACAGCTGCGCCAGGGTGCGCAGCCACTCGACCCCGGCGACATTGACCCCACCCTCGCCCTGGACGGTCTCCACGATCACCGCCGCGGGTTTGTCCAGCCCGGAGGACGCATCGTCGAGCATCCGGCACATCCAGCCCAGGCTGTCGCCGTCGCCGAGGAAGCCGTCGTAGGGCATCGGTGTGGCATGCGGCAGCGGCACCCCGGCGCCGGCGCGTTTGGCGGCGTTGCCGGTGACCGACAGCGCGCCCAGCGTCATGCCGTGGAAGGCATTGGTGAAATTGAGCACCGCCTGGCGGCCGGTCACCTTGCGAGCGAGCTTGAGCGCGGCCTCCACCGCGTTCGCGCCGGTCGGGCCGGGGAACTGCACCTTGTAGTCCAGCCCGCGCGGCCGCAGGATCAGCTCGCGCAGCGCCTCGAGCAGTTCACGCTTGGCCACCGTCGACATGTCCAGGCCGTGGGTGAGGCCGTCCCGGGCGATGTAGTCGATCAGCGCCCGCTTGAGCACCGGGTTGTTGTGCCCGTAGTTCAGCGCCCCCGCGCCGGCGAAGAAGTCCAGGTACTCACGGCCGCGCTCGTCACGCAGCACGGATCCGCTCGCGGTGTCGAAGATCGTCGGCCATGACCGGCAGTAGCCGCGGACGTTGGATTCCAGTTCTTCGAATACGCTCGTCTCGGCGACAGACATCGAGAATCCTTCCTGCCCCGCGCGAGCCCTTCCGCGCTTGTGAAGCGCCTGCGTTTCTAACACTGCGCATGGTCGCGCGCTGCGCTTTCGCCGAAATCGCCGAGCCCCAGTTCTCGCGCGGCGCGCCGTAGGAGAGGGCCGGTGCACGGCTGTACGCGAGGCCCGGTGGCCGCAGCGTTGCCCGGATCGCTCAGGCGGGCGTCTCGCCGTGCGCCGAGTAGAGGCTCACCTCACCGTCCTCGCCGAGGAAGGCGTTCACCAGCATCGTGCCGTTCGCGCGCAGCTCGTCGGCCTCCGGCGCGGCGGTGGTGATGTTGATCTGCGGAATGGTCGCCCAGTTCACCACGTAGCGCTCCGGTGGCCCGTCGTCGTCGGACAGCCGCGCCAAACGGAACACCGACACGGTTTTGCGAACGATGAGGGTGCGCACGACCTCGGCGATTCGCTCGGGGTCTTCCAGCGCGAACAGAAAGCCGAACGTCAGCTCCGGCGAGGACACATAGGCGGACACGAATACCGAGGTTAGCCGATCGGAGACCGACGCGAAGGCTACTGCGCCCAACAGGTTGCCCCGGGAATGCCGGAGCCCGAACCTCGCTCCGCGAGCGTGTATTCGCGGTGAAGTCGGTGTTGCACTCCATAACAATTCGCCCGCACATCGGCGAATTATGCGTGCAGCCGTTGCACGGAGATGGCGGTCACGCTTTTCTGAGTGTGGACCGATTACCGAATGCTGCACACGAAAACTGTCGACACAGGGGGCAACTGAATGCCGACCCATGCGGGATGGACCGAAACCGGTGCGCTGCCACCGCGTTCGGCGCTGCTACAAGCACTGCGCGACACCGCGGACCTGCCCGCGCGAGCCCACCCCGTCCTGGCGACCGCCCGCGCGCTGGCCGACTGTCACGAACGCAGGCAGCGCGCCCTGGCCCTCGCGCAGAGCTCCGACGGCGCCGGGGTGTCGGCGGCGATCGTCTCCGCCGCCGTGGTCGAGGACATCGACCGCGAACGCGCCACACTGGTGGACCGGATCAACGCCTGGGTCGCCACCCATGTGGTGCACCGGCACGGCGCGTCGCTGCACACCGAAACCCTCGGCGCGGTGATCGACCGGATGGCCGCCAAATGGGTGGCCGCTCAGGCCTGCATCGAACCGGACCTCCCCAGACAGCGCCGGGAACCGTTGTGCGGCACCGACGCTCACCTGCGGTGGACCCGGCTCGCCGAACTCGCCGACGGCTACCAGGATCTGGTCACCGAGGTGGTCCAGAATCGCAGGCGCCTGCCGGTCCACTGAGAGACCGGCAGGGCCGAGAGTCCGGCAGGCCGGGGGCGAGCGCCGCGCCGGACTCGGCGAGGCGAAGGATCAGCGCCGCTCGCGGAACTCCGGCTCGGCCGGATCGGATGCGACGACCTCGGCATCGAGCAGATCGAACGCGTCGCCCCCGACGGGACCGGCGTCAGCGGAATCGGCGTCAGCGACCGAGGTTCCCGCCGTCTGCGTGGCGGCGGCGGGCTCCGATTCCTTCGCGTCGCGGCGGGCGGCGCCTGCCGCCTCCTTCATCTCGATGGCGTCGGTGATCCACTCACCGACCTCGCGGGTCACGTCGGCGACCGTCGCGGTGATGATGGTCGCGATATTTCCGACGTGCCGCGCCCCCGAGGATGTCAATTCCTGAATCAGATCCTTGTTGGCTTCGAATTTTCCGATCATCGCGCGCCCACTTCGGTCGTCGTCTTCTGACGTACCACGATAACACCGGGAGCCTGTTCGGATTTGACCCAACGAGGCGGCAGGGCCAGCACGAAAATCTTGCGCCAGACATCCAGAAGTTGCGTGTGCAACGGACCGGTGTGATAGGGCAGCCCGTACTTCTCGCACAGCGCGCGCACCTCCGGCGCGATGTCCGGATACCGGTTCGCGGGCAGGTCCGGGAACAGGTGGTGCTCGATCTGGTGCGAGAGGTTGCCGCTCATGATGTGGAACAGCCTGCTGCCGCTGATGTTGGCCGAGCCGAGCATCTGCCGGACGTACCATTCGCCCTTGGTCTCCTCGGCCGTCTCCTCCTCGGTGAACGTCTGTACGCCGGAGGGGAAGTGCCCGCAGAAGATGATCGAGTAGGCCCAGACATTGCGCACCAGGTTGGCCGTGACATTGCCGGCCAGGGTGCTGAGCGCCAGCGGGCCGGTCAGCGCTGGGAAGATCACGTAGTCCTTGAGCGCCTGCTTGCCCGCCTTCCGCCACCAACCCTTCACCAGCGGTTTCAGATCCGACCAGGACCGCTTGCCCTTGACGATGTTGTCGGCCTCGGCGTCGTGCAGCATGACGCCCCACTCGAACAGCATCATCAAGGCGAAGGCGTAGATCGGATTGCCGAGGTAGTAGGGATTCCACTTCTGCCCGTCGTCCATCCGCAGGACGCCGTAGCCGATGTCGCGGTCTTTGCCGTGGATGTTGGTGAAGGTGTGGTGCAGGTAGTTGTGCGAGTGCTTCCACTGATCGGCCGGACACACGGTGTCCCACTCGAACTCGCGCGAGTTCAGATCGGGTTCGCGCATCCAGTCGTACTGGCCGTGCATCACGTTGTGCCCGATCTCCATGTTGTCCAGGATCTTGGACACGCTCAACGCGGCGACAGCGGCCAGCCACACCGGGGGCAGGAAGCCCAGGTACATCAGGCCGCGCCCGGCGAGTTCGAAACCGCGCTGCGCCTTGATGATCGAATAGATGTACTCGCGGTCGCGCTCGCCGAGATCGGCGACGATGCGCCGGCGCAACTCCTCGAGTTCCTCGCCGAGTTCCCGTACCTGCTCGGGGCTCAGGATCAGCGGGCCGTTCTCGGTCTCGGTCAGAATCGTCATGTCATCCCCTGAAGTCGATGTTCTCGGATGTATTGCCCATGTCGGTCGTCCGGTTCTCAGATGTCGATGTCGACATCGCCGACCGGCGCGCTCACGCACAGCTGGATCGGCTGGTCGGGGTCGGACCCGGTCTCGCCGGTGCGCAGATCGCGGGTGCACCCGGTACGGCGAACCGCCGTGCAGGAGAAGCAGATCCCCATCCGGCAGCCGTAGTCCGGCGTGAGCCCCGCGGATTCGGCCTGTTCCAGCAGCGCCGCCCCGGAGTTCGGGGCGCTCACACCGCTGGCGGTGAACCGCACGGTGCCGTGCGCCTGCGCGGGGTCGACCGGCGCGGCGACGAGGGTGAACTCCTCGCTGTGCAGCCGATCGCCGAGACATTCGGCCTCGTACACCGTGCGCACCGCCGCCATCAGCGCCGGCGGGCCGCACATGTAGGTCTGCGCGTCGGCGAACCACGGCGCGACCCGCTCGAGTTCGTCGTACCCGAAATGCGCGTCGCCACGCTCGGGGTAACGCATTTCCACCCGCAGGCGCGGATGCCGGCGCGCGAGCACTTCCAGTTCGGACCGGAACGGCACCTCCTCCGGCGAACGCGCGTAATGCAGGAAGGTGATCTCGCCCCAGTGCTGCTGCTCGACGAGCGTGCGCAGCATCGACAGCACCGGGGTGATCCCGCTGCCGCCGCTGATCAGCAGCACCCGGTCGGGCCGGCGATCCGGCATCCGGAACACGCCCTCGGCCTGGGAGAGATCCACGACGTCGCCCGTTCGCGCGTGGGCGTGCAGATGCTGGGAGACCAGCCCGCCGGGGTGGGCCTTGACGGTGAGCCGCAGGGTGCGACCGGTGGCATCCTCGGCGTCGATCGGCGAATAGCACCGGGTGTGGCGCACGCCGTCGATCACGACGCCGATGCGCACGTACTGGCCCGCCACGTGACCGCGCCAGCGCCGGGGCGTGCGCAGGGTCAGCGTCACCGAGCCGGGCACCGAGCGGTTCACCTCGATGATCTCGGCACGCAACTGCCGCACGGTGAGGGTGGGACGGACGAGTTCGAGATATCGGTCCACCGGATGCGGTGTGGTCAGGGTCTGCACCAGGTCGATGAGATCCACCATTGCGTTCTCCGTACTTGTCGTCACGGTCCGTGCTCGGGCGGGAGAGCCGGCGTCACGGGCGATCGGATGTAGCTGTTCACGATTTCAGTGCACGCTTGTACACTCCTCCAGTGTGACTGAACGACTGGTACCGGTGTCAACCGGCAAGAGCTGTGATGCGAGTAACAGCAATACCCCGAGGGCATGGTGAACGGACGTATGCTCACCGTGATGACCGAGCAAGCAGCAACCCGAACCGAACGCAAGGAGCGCACGCGTGCCGCGATCCTGGACGGCACTCTCGCGCTGGCCGCGGAGCGCGGCTTCGCGGCGCTGAGCCTGCGTGAGATCGCCCGCTCGGCCGGCATCGTGCCCACCGCCTTCTACCGGCACTTCGCCTCGCTCGACGACCTCGCCGCGGCCTTGGTGGACGAGGGCGTCACCGCACTACGGCTGGCGTTGCGTCAGGTGCGCAGGCGCACGGACACCGGCCTGGCCGACACCGTGCGCTTCGTCTTCGATCAGGCCGAGGCCAAGCACGCGCTGTTCGGATTCCTCACCCGCGAACGCCACGGCGGCTCGGCGGCGCTGCGCAGGAACATCGCCCACGAACTGCAGATGATCGTGCGCGAACTGGTCACCGACATGTCCCGGCTGCCCGCACTCGACGACTGGACCCCGCGCGACCTCGAGATCGCGGCCGAGCTGATCGTCGGCACCGTGGCCGACGGTGTCGCCGCCGACGTCGCGGCGCAGACCCCGCGCGAGCGGCTCGCGATCCGGGAAGCGACCGTGCAGAAGATCCGCTTGATAGCGCTCGGCATGGACAACTGGTGGTCGCCCGGGCAACGGTGAGCGCATCCCTGACATTCACACCACGGGCTCAGCCACAACGACTTCCCGCACCGGTTCGGGTCCACGCACCGGGAGCAACACCAGCAGGCCCGCGCCGAGCACGACGAGCAGGCCGACGATCCCGGCCCGATCCGCGCCGAATATCCATACCGAGAACCCGAACAGGGTCGGCGCGAGGAACGACGCCGCGCGGCCGGTCGTGGTGTACAGGCCGAACATCTGCCCCTCCCGCCCCGGCGGGGCCAGCCGGATCAGGAACGAGCGCGCCGAGGCCTGCGCCGGACCGACGAATACCGTCAGCAGCAGGCCGAACACCCAGAACATCGCCGGCCCCGACACCACGAGCAGGGCGAGGCCGCAGACCAGCATGCTCACCAGCGACACCACGATGACCACCTTGGGCCCGATCCGATCGTCGAAGCGCCCGGCCGCCACCGCGCCCAGCGCGGCCACCACATTGGCGGCGATACCGAACAGCAGCACATCGGAGTCGTCTATGCCGTACACCTTCACCGCCAGCACCGCGCCGAAGGTGAACACGCCGGCCAGCCCGTCCCGGAACACCGCGCTGGCCAGCAGGAACCACACCGTGCGCCGGTCGGCGCGCCAGAGCTCGCGCAGGTCGCGCCACAGCACCCGGTAGGCCCCGAAGAACCCGGCCCTGGCCGCGCCGGGATCGCCCGCCCTGTCCGGGCCGGGGCGCGGCATCTCCGGGATCGCGAACATGACCGGCAGCGCGAACGCCGCGAACCAGACCGCGGACACCAGCACCACCAGCCGGATGTTGAGCCCGTCGTCGGTGGGCACACCGAGCAGGCCGCGATTGTCGCCCTCGCCCGCGATGAACCCGAAATAGCAGATCAGCAGCAGGAAGATGCCGCCGAAATAGCCCATCGCCCAGCCGAATCCGGACACTCGCCCCACGGTCTGCGGGGTGGACACCTGACGCAGCATGGCGCTGTAGGGCACATTGGCCAGCTCGAAGGCCGCCGAGCCGATCGCCAGCAGCGTCAACCCCAGCCACAGGTCGCGGTAGTCGTCGTGCACGAAGAACATGGCCAGCATGGCCACGATGACCACCAGCGTCAGCACGCCGAGCGCCCGCTTGCGCCGGGCGACGGCGTCGAACCACTGGCCGCTGACCGGCGCCGTCAGCGCGACGACCAGACCCGCCAGCCCCAGCGACCAGCCGAGCCAGGTGCTGGCCGCGATATCGCCGGGCAGGTCGTCGCCGACCTTGTCGGTCAGGTAGACGGTGAACACGAACGCCACGATCACCGCGTTGAACGACGCCGAACCCCAGTCCCACAATCCCCACGCGAAGACTTTCCCCCGCCCGGCGGCGTGCCCGATCGACTCTCGCGCGTCCGTCATGCGCACAGGCTAACGGCCGGGAGTCCGCGCGGCAGGTTTTCCCCACGGTATGCACCCCGTTGCATATCACCCTCGGTCACGCCTACTCTGACCCCATGGCACTCGAGCACGCCCTGCTGGTATCGCTGAGCGAGCGCTCCGGTTCCGGCTACGAACTGGCGCGCCGCTTCGACAAGTCCATCGGCTTCTTCTGGACCGCCACCCATCAGCAGATCTACCGGGTGCTCAAGCGCATGGTCGAGGCGGCCTGGGTCGACTGCGAATCGGTGGCCCAGGAGGGCAAACCCGACAAGAAGGTCTACTCGGTCACCGAGGCGGGCACCGCCGAACTGGCCCGCTGGGTCGCCGAACCCCTGGATATCGAGATCCCGCGCAGCGACCTCGGCGTGAAGATCCGCGGCGCGAGCTTCAGCGGCGCGGAGGCCGTATGCACCGAGATCGTCCGGCACCGTGATTTCTACGCGCACCGCGTCGAGGTGCTGCGCGCGATCGAGAAGCGCGACTTCCCCGCGCCGGACCGGCTCACCGGCTCGGCCCTGCACCAGTACCTCGTGCTGCGCGGCGGCGTCCGCACCTGCAGCGCATACGTCGAATGGTGCGACGAGATGCTGACCACCCTGCGCCGCTGACCCCCTGCCGCCGAACACCTGCCGCCGAACACCCGCCGCCGAACACCCGCCGCCCGTCGCGGGCGCCGAAGGGAGACCGTCCCCATGAGTTCCTTCCCCCACCTGTTCGAGCCGCTGGATCTCGGCTTCACCACCCTGCGCAACCGCGTGGTGATGGGCTCGATGCACACCGGTCTCGAGGACCGCGCCTGGAACATCGACAAGCTCGCCGCCTACTTCGCCGAACGGGCCGCGGGCGGAGTCGGTCTCATCATCACCGGCGGCTACTCCCCCGACCGGGTCGGCAGGCTGCTGCCCTTCGGCGCGAAACTCACCACCACCACCGAGGCGCTGCGGCACCGGCGGGTGACCCGCGCGGTGCACGAACACGGCGCGGCGATCGCTGTGCAGATCCTGCACGCCGGCCGCTACTCCTACCAGCCCGGCAGCGCGTCGGCCTCCTCGATCAAGGCCCCCATCAACCCGTTCCGGCCGCGCAAGCTGACCCGGCGCGGTATCGAGCGGACCATCGAGGCCTACGTCCGCTGCGCGCGCCTGGCCAGGCTGGCCGGTTACGACGGCTGCGAGATCATGGGTGGCGAGGGCTATCTGATCAATCAGTTCCTCGCACCGCGTACCAACGCACGCACCGACGAGTGGGGCGGCTCGGCGGAGAATCGCCGCCGCTTCCCACTCGAGATCGTGCGCCGTATCCGTGCGGCGGTCGGCGCGGATTTCATCGTCGTCTTCCGGCTCTCGATGGCCGAACTCGTCGAAGACGGGCAGACCTTCGAAGAGATCGCCGGCCTTGCCGAGGAACTCGAACGCGCGGGCGTCACCATCATCAACACCGACATCGGCTGGCACGAGGCACGGGTGCCGACCATCGTCACCTCGGTTCCGCGCGCGGCGTTCGTGGAGTTCACCGCCAAGATCGCCGAACGGGTCTCGATCCCGGTCTGCGCGTCCAACCGCATCAACATGCCCGAGATCGCCGAGGAGATCCTGACCCGCGGCGACGCCCAGCTGATCTCGATGGCCCGGCCCCTGCTGGCCGACCCGCAGTGGGCGAACAAGGCCGCCGCCGATCGGGTGGCCGAGATCAACACCTGCATCGCCTGCAACCAGGCCTGCCTCGACCACGCCTTCGGCAACAAACGGGTGTCCTGCCTGCTCAACCCGCGTGCCGGGCACGAGACCGAGCTGGTGCTCGCGCCGACCCGCCGGGCCAAACGCATCGCCGTCGTCGGAGCAGGTCCGGCCGGGCTGGCGGCCGCGGTCAACCTGGCCGAGCGCGGCCACACCGTGGACCTCTACGAGGCTCAGGACCGCATCGGCGGCCAGTTCGACATCGCCCGCCGCATCCCCGGCAAGGAGGAATTCGACGAATCGCTGCGCTACTTCGACCGGATGATCCTCGCCACGGGGGTGAACCTGCGGCTGAACACCACGGCCACCGTCGAGGACCTGCTGGCCGAACGCTACGACGAGGTCGTCGTGGCGACCGGCGTGCGCCCGCGCGTGCCCGACATTCCCGGCATCGACCACCCGATGGTGCTCACCTACGCCGAACTGGTGCGCGAGGACAAGCCGGTGGGCGAGCGGGTCGCGGTGATCGGCGCGGGCGGAATCGGCTACGACATCAGCGAATTCCTCACCGTCGAGGGTCACCCGACGCTGAAGCTCGACGAGTGGAAGCAGGAGTGGGGCGTCGAGTCCGGCGACGAGCGCGTGCCCGGCCAGCTGCGCGCGCCCGAGCCCGCCCCGCCCGCGCGCGAGGTGGTGCTGCTGCAGCGCAAGACCACCCCGTTCGGCACGGGACTCGGCAAGACCACCGGCTGGGTCCATCGCGCGGCGCTGAAGGCCAAGGGCGTGGAGCACGTCGGCGGGGTGAACTACGAGCGCATCGACGACGAGGGCCTGCACATCAGCTTCGGCGACAAGCGCGAACGTCCCCGGCTGATCCGCTGCGACAACGTGGTGGTCTGCGCCGGCCAGGAATCGGTGCGCGAACTCGCCGAGCCGTTGCGCGCCGCCGGGGTGCGGGTGCATCTGATCGGCGGCGCCGAACTGGCCGCCGAGCTCGACGCCAAACGCGCCATCGACCAGGGCACCCGGCTGGCCGCACGCCTGTAGGGCCGCGGCGAACAGGGCGAACGTTAGGCTCCCAGGCGTGAGCCTGCCTTCTCCCACCACCGACAATCGCGCCGTTGTGACCGGCGCCTCCTCCGGCATCGGCACCGCGCTGGCCGCCGAACTGGCCGGACGCGGTTACTCGCTGATCCTGGTCGCACGCCGTGGCGAACTGCTGAACGAGCTCGCCCAGCGACTCACTCTCGCGCACGGCATCACCGCCGAGGTGCGCGCGGTCGACCTGGCCGACCGGGCCCAGCGGGCGCCGCTGGTCGAGGAACTCGCCGCCCGCGACATCGCCATCCTGTGCAACAACGCGGGCATCGCCACTTTCGGCGCCATCACCGAACTCGACCCCGCCTACGAGCGCGACCAGCTCGAACTCAACGCCGTTGCCGTGCACGACCTCTCACTCGCCGTGCTGCCCGGCATGCTCGAGCGCGGTGCGGGCGGCATCCTGATCAGCGGCTCGGCGGCGGGCAACATGCCCATCCCCAACAACACCACCTATGCCGCCAGCAAGGCCTTCGCCAACACCTTCGCCGAATCGCTGCGGGGCGAGCTCAAGGACACCGGGGTGCACGTCACCCTGCTCGCGCCCGGCCCGGTGCGCACCGAAACCCCCGATCCCGCAGAAGCGTCGATCGTCGATCGCATGGTCCCCGACTTCATGTGGGTCTCCTCCGAATACACCGCAAAGGTCTCCATCGACGCCCTCGCCCGCAACAAGATGCGCGTCGTCCCCGGCCTCATCAGCAAGGGCATGAGCGTGGCGGGCCAGTACAGCCCCCGCGCCCTGAGCGCGCCCATCGCGGGCGCCTTCTACCGAAAGCTCGGCGGCTGATAGCAATCCGCCGCATCGGTGACCCAGGTTACACATCCCCGGACCGATCCCCTAATCGCACTAGGGGATCGGCCGTCCAAACATCAAGGTACCGCGCACATTCCCGGTCAGAGGCATGTTTTTGCCCCGATTTGGTCATAGCCGTCGGCTGTGGTTAAAGTTCTCACCGGTCCAACCAAGCAATCAACGATGAAGGAGTTAGTCACATGCTGCTCGAATTCGTCTCGAACCTGCTCGGCGCGCTGCTCGGCCTGATCGGTCTCTGATACCTCGAGATCGACGACTCGCCCCGCCCCTCTCGAGGTGACAGCCCGGAGGGACGGGGCGAGTCCGCTTCACCCGCAACATTTCCCGATTGCGGATACCTGCTGAGCCGGGTTCGGCTCAGCGGCGGCGACGAGTGCCGAACAAGCTGCGAGTGATCTCGCGGCCGGCCACCGTCGCCGCCGACCGCAGGAAACCCTTGACCGCCGGATTGCGCATGATCCGGTCGGCCGCCGACTCGTTCCGCTGCTCGCCCGGCGAACGCCCCGGCGTCACAGGAACTTCCGGCTTCACCGGTTCCACCGCGGCCAGCTCGGCGGCCAGTATCTCCGAGGCCGACTCCCGGTCGATCGTCTGCCGGTACTTCGCCGAGAGCCCGCCCGCCAGCGCGCGCGAAGAGATCGCGGCCTCGCCGATGGTGTCCATCAGCGACCGCGGGGGCGCGATCCTGGTCCATGCCACCGGAGTCGGCGCTCCCCGCTCCGACAACACGGTCACCATCGCCTCGCCGGTACCCAGCGACGTCAATGCCCTCTCCAGGTCGTAGTGCTCGGTACGCGGATAGGTCCGGACCGTCTTCGACAACGCCTTCTGATCGTCCGGGGTGAACGCCCGCAGCGCGTGCTGAATCCGCGCACCCAGTTGCGAGAGCACCTGATTCGGTATGTCGGTGGGCAATTGCGTGCAGAAGAACACCCCGACGCCCTTGGATCGGATCAGCTTGACGGTCTGCTCCACCTGCTCCAGGAAGGCCTTGGAAGCACCGTCGAACAACAGGTGCGCCTCGTCGAAGATGAACACCAGCCTCGGCTTGTCGGCATCGCCGATCTCCGGCAGTGTCTGGAACAACTCGGCGAGCACCCACATCAGGAACGTCGAGAACATCACCGGCCGCGCCGCCTGAGCGCCGAGCTCGACCAGCGTGATCACGCCCTGTCCGCCTGCGGTCCGCACCAAGTCGGCCGGATCGAATTCCGGTTCACCGAAGAAGGTGTCGCCGCCCTCGGCCTCCAGATTCACCAGCGTGCGCAGGATCACCCCCGCGGTCTGGGCCGACACCCCGCCGATGCCCTTCAGATCCGCCTTGCCGTCCGGGCTGGTCAGATGAGTGATGACCGCGCGCAGATCCTTCAGATCCAGCAGCGCGAGTCCCTGCTGGTCGGCCCAGTGGAAGATCAGCCCGAGCGTCGACTCCTGGGTGGTGTTGAGCCCGAGCACCTTGCTCAGCAACACCGGGCCGAAGGCGGAGATGGTGGCGCGCACCGGCACGCCGATGCCGCCGGTGCCCAGCGAGAGGAATTCGGTCGGGAAGCTGCTCGGCGCCCAGTCCAGGACGCCGGTCTCCGCCGCCCTCGCGGCGATCTTCTCGTCCTGCCGTCCCGCTGCGCTGAGCCCGGACAGGTCGCCCTTGATGTCGGCGAGCACCACCGCCACGCCCGCGCGCGAGAGCTGCTCGGCGATGCCCTGCAAGGTCTTGGTCTTGCCGGTACCGGTCGCGCCGGCCACCAGACCGTGCCGGTTCATCGTCCGCAACGGGATGCGCACCCGGGCATCCGGATCCACCACACCGTCGACCACCACCGTGCCGAGGTCGATCGCAGGACCCTCGCTCGCGTAGCCCGCCGCGATCTCCCGAGCCGCCGACGTCGCGGCCTCGCTCGCCGCGGATTCCACGTGCTCCCCCTGCGCCCCTGGCCCCGACCGCGCCGACCGCTCCGCTTCCGCCGCCCGATGCGCGGCCAGTTCGCGTTCGGCCGATTCCGCCGCGGCGGCCGCTTCCGCCGCCACCTCGGCTGCCCGCTCCGCCGCTTTGCGCGCCTCGGCGGCCTTCTGCTCGGGGGTGGTCATCGCACGTCCTCCGTCTACTCGACTCGAAACCGCACAACCGGGCACGGGCACTGCGAGCCGGAACCGACCGGGGCCGGGTACTGCTGCATCGAAGGGATCGGATCGGTCCGACCGGAGACCCTGCCGAGACTGTATCCCCGCGACGAGCCGATGGGGCGCGAGGAATCGGTGGTGTCGCGAGCCGTTCGCCGGCCGCCCACAGCGCAGTAGTGTTGCGCGGGTGTCCGACAAATTAGTGGTGTGGATGGATTGCGAGATGACCGGGCTGCGCCTGGACAGCGACAAACTGATCGAGGTGTCGGCGCTGGTGACCGACAGCGATCTCAATGTGCTCGGCGAGGGCGTGGACATCGTCATCCACGCCGACGACGCCGCGCTGGCCGCGATGCCGCCGGTGGTCACCGAGATGCATGCCCGCTCCGGCCTGACCGAGGAGGTCCGCCGGTCCACCGTCACGGTGGCCGAAGCCGAAGAGCTGGTGCTCGACTACATCCGCCAGTACGTGCCCACCCCCCGCACCGTGCCGCTGGCAGGCAATTCGATCGCCACCGACCGCGCGTTCATCGCCAGGGACATGCCCGCCCTCGACGCGCACCTGCACTACCGCATGATCGACGTCAGCTCCATCAAGGAACTGTGCAGGCGCTGGTACCCGCGCATCTACTTCGGTCAGCCGGAGAAGGGCCTCACCCACCGCGCCCTGGCCGATATCCAGGAATCCATCCGCGAGCTCGAGTACTACCGTCGCACCGCCTTCGTGACCCCGCCCGGCCCGTCCACCGCCGAGATCGCGGCCGCCGTCGCCGAGATCGACGCCGCACGGGCAGCGGCCGCGAAGAACGCCGCAACGCCGCAGGTAGACGGCATGCCGGAAACCGATTAGGGATCTTCGGGGTAGACACGCTAGTATCTAGGCCGCCGGTTGTTACCGGTGATGGTGAGTGTAGTTCAGTTGGTAGAGCACCAGGTTGTGATCCTGGCTGTCGCGGGTTCGAGTCCCGTCACTCACCCCGAAGAGCGGGGCCGGAACGAAAGTTCCGGCCCCGCTGTCGTTCCCCCGGCGTTCCCGCATCGCCCCTCCCGCGCTAACCGGTCTCGTGGATGTAGTAGATCCACACGCCGTCATCCCCTTCGGCCGACAGCGGGAACCCTCCGTCGAAGCGGCGCCACGACAACGGTCCCCCGGCGTCGGCTTCGGCGAGCGCCTCGGCCTCCCCCAGCTCCACCGCATCCCCCAGCCGCTCGTCCTGCCGATCGCAGAACTCGCACTCGTGCACCTTGCGCACGTCGTAGCCGGCCATCCGACCTCACTCTCGCCGCCGAAACGACACGGTCGCCGCGACGATACGTCGCGGCGACCGTGAGAACCAGGACAGGTCCGGCTAGGACACGTCGGCGTTGCCCGCCTTCCACGTCTCCCAGGGGATGTTCCAGTCGCCCAAGCCGTCGGTACCCGAAAGCGTCCCGGCGACCGTGTTCTGGACGATGGCGATGTCACCGCGCTTGGCGTTCTCGTAGACCCACTGGGCGTTGGCCGGGCTGAGGTTCAGGCAACCGTGACTGGCGTTGTAGCTGCCCTGCGCGCCCAGCGACCACGGCGCCGAGTGGAAGAAGATGCCGCTGTAGGACATCCGGACCGCGTAGTCCACCGGGGTGCGGTAGCCGTCGGGGGAGTTCACCGCGACACCGTAGGTAGACGAGTCCATGACGAGCTTCTCATGTTTGTCGGCGATGATGTAGACGCCGTTGTCGGTGGGTGTGCCGTCCTTGCCCATCGATGTCGGCATGGTCTTGATCACCTCGCCATTGCGCGTGACGGTCACCATCTTGGTGTTGTCGTCGGCGGTGAAGATCACCGCGTCGCCCACCACGAAGTGCGAGGTGACGTTGTTCTGGCCGTACAGGCCGTCGCCCAGATCCACACCGTAGACGTTGATCTCGATATCGACGCGGGTGCCGGGAGCCCAGTAGTTCTGCGGCCGCCAGCGCACCTCACGGTTGTTCAGCCAGTAGAACGCGCCCTCGACCGGTGGCGTGGTGGTGATCTTGATGGCTTCCTGGGCCGCCCGGCGATCGGGGATGTTCTCGTCGAACTGGATCGCCACCGGCTGGCCGATACCGACCACCTCGCCCTCACCGGGGCTCAGGTACGGCTTGGTCTGGTTGTCCGGAGAACTGGTGGTGAAGCTCAGCGTCGCGGAATTCGCGCCGCCGAGACCCACGGCCTGGGCGGCGAGCCGATAGGTGCGGCCGTAACCGAGCACCTCGGTGGTCGACCAGCTGCGACCGTCCTGAGCGAGCGCGCCCTGCACCGCCTCGCCCTGCTCGTTGATCAGCTCGACCCCGGTGAAGCGGCCGTCCTGGACCTCGAAGGTCATCGGCATGCCCGGCGAGACGCCCTTGTCGCCGTCCTTGACCGGCGAGAGCAGCTTCGGCTTGATGAGTTCGGTGATCGGATTGCGATCGATGGCTATCGACGAACTGTCGTTCGCCGCGGTGGAACACGAGGTCAGCACGAGCGCGAGCAGGGCGAGCACGAGCGCGGGAAGACTCAGCACTCGTGATGTCCGGCGGGTTAGTCGCACTCGACGCCGACCATGACCAATGCTCATCATCAACCCCGTTTCACGTCCAGACGCCGCCCGACACGCCTGTACGACACGTGTTGACGACTCGATTTCAACCGATGCGGAACCTCAACCCACCGCACATCGACCCACCGCTCGGCAGGCCCGGTCGAGAACCTGACTGCCATTCTGCCAGCCGGGTTCGAGGTGTCCAATGACCGCGCTCACGCCGATGGTTCGCGCCGACGCGCGACGAGAGAAGCTCCCCGACTGTGCATCGCGCGCGAACCCGCGCCCGTTACCGCCGGCCGAGGGCTCCGACCGGCCGAGCCATACCCCCCACAATGGCCTTTGAACAATGGCCTTTGACCAGCCGATTTCACTTCTGCGCCCACCTGCTGTTAATGTTTGTCCCGCACCGGAACACGGAGCACGCGCCATTAGCTCAATTGGCAGAGCAGCTGACTCTTAATCAGCGGGTTCGGGGTTCGAGTCCCTGATGGCGCACCTCACGAAAGCCCGCTCGGCACGCGCCGGGCGGGCTTTCTTATGAACTCCCCGTCCCTCGTGAACCCACCGGCCTACCCCTCATCACGAGATCGCAGCGGACGGAACGGTCGAAATTTCGGGACCGAACCGTCATTCGGGCGTTATCGCGCCGAGATGTTCGAAACATTTCTGTGACCCTCGCCACGGAATGTTTGGCGGCAAATCCCCAGGAAGGGGCCCGATTACCCCGGCCCGGCATCGCCGATCCAAGATCGCCGAAGCTCGCCATTGGCTTGTCGTTCACCTTCCGTTAACCTTTCGTGACCATTCTGCAACCAGGTCACAGCGACCTGGGGTTCGGTTACCGACCAGCCGTGGCACGTTCCACCGCCCGGCGCCTCCCCGAGCCCCGTCGCTCCACCCGAAGTGGAGTTCCGCGCGACGCCCGCGGCCGCACTCGATGTCGAGTCGCCGCGACAGGCATGACGTCGTGTCCGCCGGACCGAAGTGTCCGTCACAACAGAACCGACAACAGCACACCGATTCCATCGGCTCGAGGCCTGCCGCCCCGCGCCGCCGGATCCGCGCTGCTCGAGTGCGATTCGGACCACGTCCCAGACCAAGGAACCGATTCAGCGATGCCCGACACCCGTCTGCTCAACCTCCGGCGCACCACCGTCCGCGAAGGCATGACCCTCGCGGTGGCCGCCGCGGCCGTCCTGGCGGTCACCACCTCCTCGGCGATCTCGGTCGCCGACGACCGCCCCGCCGCCCGCTACACGCTGGTCGCCGAGCAGCAGCCAGTCGCCGAAGGGGCCGCACCCGAGGCCGTGTCCGCCGAGCAGGCCGCGCCTGCCGCGCCTG
>NZ_BDBT01000017.1 GCF_001613125.1 Nocardia shimofusensis NBRC 100134 | reverse complement strand
TACGTCGCGGCTCCATTGCTGATCGCTCTGGATCCGACCGCGGGTCCGGAGACCGGTGGCACCGTGGTGACTCTCACCGGTACCAATTTCACCGGGGCCTCTGCGGTCTCTTTCGGTGGTACGCCCGCTGCGTCGTTCACGGTCGTCTCGGACACCGAGATCACCGCCACCGCTCCGGCGGGGACCGGTGTCGAGCAGGTGACGGTCACGACTGTCGGCGGGACCAGCAACGGTGCCCCCTTCACCTATGTGGTCGCTCCTGCGCTGACCGCTCTGGATCCGACCGCGGGTCCGGAAACCGGTGGCACCACGGTGACTTTGACCGGCACGGGTCTCACCGGTGCGACCGCGGTGTCCTTCGGTGGTACTCCGGCGACGTCGTTCATCGTCGTCTCGGACACCCAGATCACCGCGATCGCTCCGGCGGGCACCGGAACTGTGCAGGTGACTGCGACGACTGTCGGCGGTACCAGCGGTGGTGTCTCCTACACCTACGTCGCGGTTCCGTCGGTCAGCGGCATCAGCCCTGATGAGGGTCCGGAGACCGGTGGGACCACGGTGACCGTCACCGGTTCCGGGTTCACCGGTGCTTCCGCGGTGTCCTTCGGTGCGACGCCGGCGACGTCGTTCACGGTGGTCTCGGATTCCCAGATCACGGCGACGGCTCCGGCGGGCATCGGTGTCCAACAGGTGACGGTCACGACCGTCGGCGGTACCAGCAACGGCGCGCCCTTCACTTATGTGGTCGCTCCGGTGCTGATCGCTCTGGATCCGACCTCGGGTCCGGAGTCCGGTGGCACCACGGTGACTCTCACCGGTGTCGGTTTCACCGGTGCGACCGCGGTCTCCTTCGGTGGTACGCCGGCGACCTCGTTCACCGTCGTCTCGGACACCGAGATCACCGCGACCGCTCCGGCGGGGACCGGCGTGGAGCAGGTCACGGTGACGACTGTCGGTGGCACCAGTGGTGGCGTCCCGTTCACCTATGTGGCGGCTCCTGCGCTGACCTCTCTGGATCCGACCGCGGGTCCGGAGACCGGTGGGACCACGGTGACTCTCACGGGTACCGGTTTCACCGGCGCGACCGCGGTCGATTTCGGTGCGACCCCGGCGACGTTCATGGTCGTGTCCGACACCCAGATCGCCGCGATCGCTCCGGCGGGCACCGGTGTCCAACAGGTGACGGTCACGACCGTCGGCGGTACCAGCGGTGGTGTCCCCTACACCTATGTGGCGGTTCCGTCGATCAGTGGCATCGATCCCGATGAAGGCCCTACCACCGGCGGCACCACGGTGACCGTCACCGGTTCCGGATTCACCGGTGCGACTGCGGTCACCTTCGGTGGTACTCCGGCGACGTCGTTCACCGTCGTCTCGGATACCCAGATCACGGCGACGGCTCCGGCGGGGACCGGTGTGGAACTGGTGACGGTCACGACCGTCGGGGGTGTCAGCAACGGTGCTCCGTTCACCTATGTGGTCGCTCCGGTGCTGATCGCTCTGGATCCGACCGTGGGTCCGGAGGCCGGTGGCACCACGGTGACACTGACCGGCACCGGTTTCACCGGCGCGACCGCTGTCGATTTCGGTGCTACTCCGGCGACGTCGTTCACCGTCGTCTCGGACACCGAGATCACCGCGATCGCTCCGGCCGGTACCGGGATCGAGTCGGTGACCGTCACGACTGTCGGTGGTGTCAGCAACGGTGTCCCGTTCGTCTATGTGGCGGCTCCGGCGCTGGCCGTTCTCGCTCCGACTGTGGGGCCGGAGACCGGTGGCACCACGGTGACACTGACCGGTACCGGTTTCGCGGGGGCGACCGCTGTCGATTTCGGTGCCACTCCGGCGACCTCGTTCACGGTGGTCTCGGACACTCAGATCACGGCGACGGCTCCGGCGGGGACCGGTGTGGAACTGGTGACGGTCACGACTGTCGGGGGTACCAGCAACGGTCTTCCGTTCGCCTATGTGGCGGCTCCGGCGCTGGCCTCGCTCGCTCCGCCGACGGGTCCGGAGACCGGCGGCACCACGGTGACCCTCACGGGTACCGGTTTCACCGGCGCGACCGCTGTCGATTTCGGTGCCACTCCGGCGATCTCGTTCACTGTCGACTCCGATACTCAGATCACCGCGATCGCTCCGGCGGGCACGGGTGTCCAACAGGTGACGGTCACGACCGTCGGTGGTACCAGCAACGGTTCACCCTTCACTTATGTGGCGGTTCCGGTACTGGCCGTTCTCGCTCCGGCCGTGGGTCCGGAGACCGGTGGCACCACGGTGACTCTCACGGGTACCGGTTTCACCGGTGCTTCCGCGGTGTCCTTCGGTGGCACGCCCGCGACGTCGTTCACCGTTGTCTCGGACACCGAGATCACGGCGACCGCTCCGGCGGGGACCGGGGTGGAGCAGGTCACGGTGACGACCGTCGGTGGCACCAGCAATGGCGTCCCGTTCACCTATGTGGCGGCTGCGGTACTGGCCCTTCTCGCTCCGATCGCGGGTCCGGAGACCGGTGGCACCACGGTGACTCTCACAGGTACCGGGTTCGCGGGGGCGACCGCGGTGTCCTTCGGGGCGACTCCCGCGACGTCGTTCACCGTCGATTCCGATACTCAGATCACCGCGATCGCTCCGGCCGGGACAGGTGTCGAGCAGGTGACGGTCACGACTGTCGGCGGTACCAGCAACGGTGCTCCCTTCACCTATGTGGCGGCTGCTGTACTGGCACTTCTCGCTCCGATCGCGGGTCCGGAGACCGGCGGGACCGTGGTGACTCTCACCGGTACCGGTTTCACCGGCGCGACCGCTGTCGATTTCGGTGCTGCTCCGGCGACGTCGTTCACGGTCGTCTCGGACACCGAGATCACCGCGATCGCTCCGGCGGGGACCGGTGTCGAGTCGGTGACGGTGACGACTGTCGGTGGTGTCAGCAACGGTTCTCCGTACACCTATGTGGCGGCTCCGGCGCTGGCCTCTCTCACACCGGCAGCCGGTGCGGCGGCAGGCGGGACCACGGTGGTCCTCACGGGTACCGGTTTCACCGGTGCGACCGCGGTGTCCTTCGGGGCGACTCCCGCGACCGCGTTCACCGTCGATTCCGATACTCAGATCACCGCGACCGCTCCGGCGGGAACCGGGATCGAACTGGTCGTGGTCACCACCGCAGGCGGCGCGAGCATCGGACTGCCGTACAGCTACACAGCCCTGCCCACGATCGGCGGCGTGAGCCCCGTTGTCGGCTCGACAATCGGAGGGGACACGGTGACCATCATCGGCACCGGTCTGTCCACCACCCAGTCGGTCACCTTCGACGGTGCGATCGCACCGTTCGCCGTCGTCTCCGATCTCCAGATCACGGCGACCGCTCCGGCGGGAGTCGCGGGTCCGGCAGACGTGGTCGTCACCACCACCGGTGGTAGCGCCACCGCGATCGGTGCCTTCACCTACGTCGCGCCACCCGAGATCTGATCGGTAGCCGAGACAAGGCCGGCCGGGCCGACGCCGACATCGTCGCCCCGGTCGGCCTTTTCGATCGTGTGCCGACCGGCGACCATCGTTCCCGGTGGACGACAAAAGGGACGAAAGAGCTGATCTCCGGGTTCGAATTCCATCACATGCGCGCAATTTCGCCGCGCATTGGACGAAAACGATTCCAGCGGGAATGATTACGGACGTTCCGATTTCGGAACGCATCCGAGAGAGAGATATTCGATGAGATTTTTGGGTAAGGTCGGCTTCGCCCTGGCGGTGAGCAGCCTTGCGGTGGGGTCGGTGCTGGGCGCGGGGTCGGCAAACGCCGCGGGCATGTACGCGGCGATCGCGTTCAGTGACAAAGACTGGGCGTACGGGGTCAGTGTGAATGCGGCCAGCTTCGAGGAGTCGAGGGACGTCGCGATCGCCAACTGCGGCGCCGACGACTGCTCGTTGATGGTGGCCTGGGCCAACGGCTGCGGTGCGCTGGTCGGCAGCAACGACGGGGTGGCCGCCGGGTCCGGTCCGAACCGGGCCGAGGCCGAACGCGCCGCCTTCCAGCGGCTCGCGGAGATCACTCCGACGGCGCATCTGGCCAACGTCGGCTCCGCGAGTATGAGCGGTGCGCAGGTCATCGAGGTCGTCTGCACGGCCAACGCCCGCTGATTCGGCGGTGAGATTCCGGGCCGGGTCCTTTCCGGGGACCCGGCCCGTTTGTGTCGGTCGAGCCGTGGTGCGGCAAAATTTCCCAGCGCCATTGCCATTTACCGGTTCGTCCGGCCTCAGCGGTGGCTTGCGGGAATCCTGATCCGGCTGCCGGATCATGGTGCGTGGGACCAATGTGCCGACCCTTTCCGGCGACGGCTCCGTTGTCGGTGCGCGGTGGCAGGATGCGGGCATGGGTGACTATTTCGAACGGATTGTCGACGTCGAGGTGGGCGCGGACGGTGCGGGCGCACTGGCCGAGCAGATGATCGACTGGATGGTGTCGAGAGGTCGGCTGTCCCGCGAGACCTCGCGGGAGAGGATGTACAGCCTCCAGGTCGACGAAGGCTATGTGCCCGGACCCGAGTGGGCCCAGATCACTCAGAGGTGGGGCGAGGACTGGATGCCGGGTCCGGTAGCCGTCATCGTCGGTAGATTCGCCCACTATCCCGGTCAGGGTGAAGTCGAACCGTCGGCCGCCCACTGCCCGCACTGCCGGACCGCCACCGTGATCATCGACTACCCCCAGCGGTGGAAAGCCGATGCGGCAGTCTGGCAACCGTTCTCGGATGCGATCCACGCATGGCAGAACACCGGCGCAGGCGCGGCGACCTGCGCCGCCTGCGCCACCACGAGCCCGATCACCTCCTGGCAATGGGCCGATGATTTCGCCCTCGGCGCCCTCGCCTTCGACTTCTGGGGCTGGCCGCCGCTCACCGATGATTTCGTCACCGAGTTCGGTGCCCGGCTCGGTCATCGAATCGTGCACCACACCGGCAAATTCTGACGCGGACCGGGTCGGCCCGACAACACAGGAGGCTGGGATCAGTCGATACCCAGCAGAGTTCGAGCGCCCGCGGCGAAGGTGTCGGGGACTTCGATCTGGGGATAGTGACCCACACCGGTCAGTTCGACGACCGGCGCGGCCGGTCGAAGCTCGCGCAGACCGTCGAGGACGGCTGTCGTGGCGACCGGATCCGCAGTGCCCCACAGGAAGCCGAGAGGCTTGTCCCAGTTCCGCACCGCCCCGTGCCAACGGTCGGCGTAGGTGACGCGCTCCTGCAGATATGCGGTCAGCAGATGCGCGATCCGGTGACCGTCCGCCGCCGACAACAGCGCCCATTGCGCGGCCACCTCATCGGCGGAAATCGGATGCTCGGCCGAGAAGAGCGCGGAGAACTCGCGGGCGAACATCGGCCGGTTGGCCAGCCGGGCCGCGACCGGGCCGAGGGGACCACGCAGAATCTTCTGGATCGGTCGCAGCGTCGCCCGGTCCAGAATGACGCTGCCGTTGCTCAGGACCGCTCGATCGAGCGAGAACGACAGCGAACCCTCCAGATCGCGGGCGAACAATTCGGTGGCGACCGAGGTCCCCATGTCGTGCGCCACCACGACCACCGATTCCGTGCCGGTCGCCGAGACCACCTCTTCGACGATGTCGGCTTGCTCGAACAAGCTGTATCGATGCGGCCGCGGCTTGTCCGACAAGCCGAAACCGAGGAAGTCCAGCGCCAGCCACGGTCGACCACCGAGCCCGCCGACGATCCGGCGATAGTCGTAGGAGCTCGAGGGGTACCCGTGCAGGAGCAGCACAGTCGTCCCGTCACCGGGTTCGTGGCGCAGGAACACCGACCCTGCTCGGCATCGCACCGTCTGCCCTCGATCGCGCCAGTCCCGAACTTCACTCGGCATCACCGCACCGACCTTACGGTTCCCGGTGGGACCTCGAGACCGGAATGCCGTGCCGCTCCGTCGCTGCGGCTCGGTCACAGCAGGTGTAGCAGGCCGTTCGGCCACGGCAGATCGTCGGCCGACCTGTTAACCGGCGCCCTGTGGACGAACCCGGAGCAACCGTGGGGCTTTCGCGAGTGCCGTGAATCCGTCAGAGCGCCCGCTTCAACCCGACATGGTTGTTGTCGTACCCGAGCCGCGCATAAAAGGCGTGCGCCCGCTCGCGGACCCGGTCCGTGGTGACCTGCGCGAGTGTCGCCCCTCGGTGCCTGCCGTGGTCGTGCGCCCATTCGAGCATCGCGGTCCCGATGCCGCGGGAGCGCTGCGGGGCGGCGACCCGGACTCCCTCGATCTGGAGGCGGGTGGCGCCGCCGCGGGACAGTCCCGGAATGATGGTGAGTTGCATGGTGCCGACGATCCGGTCGCCCTCGTCCCGGACCACGGCCAGATAGTGCGAGGGGTCCATGGTGACGGCATCGAAAGCCTCTTCGTAGCGCGCGATCTCGGAACCCTCACGGGCACGGCTGATCTCGTCGTCGGAGAGCAGTGCGACCAGCGCGGGCACGTCGGCGCGCGCTGCCCGCTGCACACGGTAGGTCCGGTCGCCGAGGCGGAGCAGGCCGCCGACCGAAGCCCGTGCCCGTGACTGCAACCGGGCGATCAGCGTGTCAAGCCAGGCGCCGACGTGCCGCCGGGCCTCGGGAGTGTCCGGGTACCGGCAGCGCAGGTGCAGTCCCGCCTCGTCGAAGACGAACCACAGCATCACACCGTCGGTCCGGATCGTCGCACCGACGTAGTGCGCTTCCAATCCGGTCGCGTCGACTCGCACCGGCAGCCGACGCAGGTCCAGCCACGAAATCGCGAACATCCCCGGGGCCTCGGGCATCCCGCCCCACGGACGCAGGATGTCCTCCAACGGCCAGGACCCCATCCGGACGGCCTCCTTCACCGCTTCCGCGCTGGCACGGGGATCGGCGTCGGCCGACTCGAGCACCGAGTTGGTGATAAACCACCCGACCGAGTCGTGCCAGGTGGCCTCGTATCGGCTGTGCACCGGAAAAACGGCCCGCAGTGCGGTTCCGGCCAATTCGTGGGTCACCTCGGTCATCGCCCCCACCACCAGGGCCAGAGTCGAGACACCGTCGTCGCGGGCCTGTGCCGAGAACGCGGCGCTGTCGTCGACGTCGAGGACATCGCGCACCTCCACGCGCTCCTCGTGCAGCGTCGCCTCGCCCAGCGACAGCGGGAACCGCGGCATCACACCGCCGCTGCTCGCCAGCACCTCGGCCCAGCGACGGCGCACCTCGGCGGGTGCCGCGGGCCGGTCCCGCAGCGCCCGGGTGTGCTCCGCGAAAGCGGGGACGGGCGGCAGCGACGGCGAACGACCCTCTCGCACCGCGGCCAGCGCGGCGAGCAGGTCGCGCGCGATCACCAGCATCGACCACATGTCGACGTGCGAGTGGTCGGCGGCGATCACCACTGTCGGTCCCACGGCGGTCTCGAGCACACACAGCCGATGCGACGGGCGACCGTACGGTGAACAAGCACGGTCGAGCACGGTGCGCAGCGCATCGTTGACCGCCTGCCCCGGAGCGATCACATGCTCGACCCAGTCGCCCGGGAGGATCTCGACCTCGTGCAGCCGGGGCTCGCCGTCCTCGCCCGGCACGAAGACCGACCGCAGCGTGCCGTGCCGCTCGATCACCGCCAGCCAGGCGGTCGCGAGTTCGCCGGGCGGAACCGGCGCGGAAAGCTTGAAGGACAACGCCATCCACGATCCCGGCCGGTCGCCCGCGCCGACGTGACGTCGTTGGTCGAAGGACACGGGAAGGGAACGGCCCACCTTGCCCGCGGTGACGTCGTAGCCCAGCAAGCGGCCGAACGGCAGGCGCAGATGCGCGACGTTGGTCAGCCGCATGCGCGTATCCTAGGCTCCCTCCCCAGCGTCTTACCAGCCCTGTCTCACCACCCTGGAGCCACCGTGCCGACCTTCCGCGTTCCCGGCGCCGACCTCGATGTGGAATTGAGCGACGAGGGCGGCCACCCCGTCGTCCAGCTCCACGGCCTCACCTCCAGCCGTCACCGCGACCGTCTGATGGACCTCGATCTCGGCCGCGGACTCAGCGGAACCCGGCTGCTGCGGTACGACGCGCGCGGCCACGGCCGTTCGACGGGCCGTGCCGTCCCCGAGGACTATCGGTGGCCGGTGCTGGCCGAGGACCTGCTGACGCTGCTCGACCACTGGTTCCCCGGTGAACAGGTGCACGGCGTCGGCCCGTCGATGGGCACCGGGACCCTGCTGCACGCCGCTGTTCGCGACCCCGGCCGATTCGCCGGCCTCACCCTGCTGGTGCCCGCGACTGCCTGGGGCACCCGCGCCGCGAAGGCCGAAATCTACGAAAAGAATGCCCGCTTGATCGAGGAGCAGGGACTCGACGCCTTCCTCGGCGCCGATCTCGCCGCGCCCCGCCCGCCGGCCACTGCCGGGACGCCGGAAACCGTGCCGGATGTCGCCGAGCACCTCCTGCCGTCCCTGTTCCGCGGGGCGGCGATGAGCGACCTGCCCGCCCCCGAGGCGATCGCCGCGATCGAGGTGCCGACCACGGTGCTGGCCTGGATCGACGACCCCGCCCATCCGGTGTCGACCGCCGAGGCGCTGGTGGGCCTGCTGCCCAAGGCCACGTTGGAGGTGGCGCACACACCGGCCGATCTCGCCCGCTGGCCGAGCATTCTGTGCGAGGACGTGGCACGACACGGGTAGGCGCGACGCGCCCTGAATCGGCTGCTGCATCGCCGCCGACTTTTCACATCGGCGGACCCGTCCCAGCTGCGGGTCATGGCCCTAGCAGGGCGAGCGGGATCACCGCGACCCCGTCCGCCCGGCGAAAGGCGTGCTCTCCGGTGTAGACGACCACCGAGTCGATGAGGTCGTCGCCGATGCGATCGTGAAGCCAATGCAGGTGTTTCACGTCCTCGTCGGAGACCCGATCGGCGAGCTTGACCTCCATAGCGAGGACTCTGCCGTCCGAGCGCTGTACCACCAGGTCGACTTCGTGGTCGCCATTGCGACTGCGCAGGTGAGCGAGATGTGCTTCGGCGGCGTCGGCGTAGGTTTGGACGCTGAGTGCCACCAAATGCTCGAACAGCGCGCCGAGAATCGTGCCTTCCGTGAGCCTTGTACTGCCCTGCTCGGCGCGAAGCAGTGCCGGGGCGTCCAGCCCGAGAAGCCGGGCCGCCAGCGCGGGATCGGCCAGTTGGTGTTTGGGTGCTTGTCCCAGCCGTTCCAGGTGGTTCCGGCTCGGAATCCAGGCCGGTATCGCATCGAGTAGCCACAGCGAGGACAGGGCGTCGCGATAGGCGATGGTGGTAGCCTTCGCCGGCTTGTCGGGTACCCCTGCGGTCGCGGCATCGAGGATTTTCGAGTAGGCGGTCGTGGTCGATGTAGCGGCGGCATAGGCAGCCAGCCACGCTCGGAGGACCTCCGGCTTGCGCACCGGATAGCCCTGCTCCGGAAACTCCCGTTGGACGACATTGGTGAGGTAGGCATCGAGTTCCGCTCGCCGTACTCGTGCGGGCAGTCCGCGGATCGCGGGGAAGCCCGACGAGGTGATCTCCTCGACGTAGTCGGGCAGACGAATTGCGGTGGTGCCGGTGATCGACCGACTGCCTTCCAGTAGATCGGCGAGGCTGACCGTAGGTGTTTCGACATCGCGCTCGGCGAGGCTCAGGGGCCGCATCCGCATCGGCACTATTCTTCCCGCCCCGGAGTGTACGACCGCGCCCCGGGGAGCCGAGTTGCCGGCGATGATGAACCGGCCCGGTGCGGATCCGGCATCGACGGCATGGCGGATGTGATCCCATACCTCGGGAAGCCGTTGCCACTCGTCGACGAGGACAGGGCCGGGCGCACGGGTGAGGATCTCGGGGTCGGCCATAACGAGTTCGCGTTGAGCAGGCAGGCTCAGGTCGATGATCGACTCGACACGCTGCATGGCGGTCGCGGTCTTTCCGACGCCCTTCGGACCGAAGATGGCGAGCGCGCGGAGGTGGGGTTGCAACTCGTCCAGGGCGGTGTCGATGATGCGCCTGCAGTACTCGGCCATGATTCCTACTGTACCGTTAGCAAGACATCTACCATACCGTTAGCAGGGTATTTAATAGACCATTAGCAGAGTATGTCGCATCCAGGTCGGGGGACACCTCTTCCGCGGAGCGGCGACTTGTATCTGTCGGCGCGCGCGACCGCCTATCGCGTCGGCGAGGTCGAGTCGCAGCCCTTCGCATTTCGCTCGTACCGTTTGCGCGGTGGTCAGGTCGACCCATTGGCTCGAACTGGGCGCGGACCTGATCAGCTTCGGGCGAGCGTTCATCGCCAACCCCGACCTCGTCGAGCGGCTGCGCGCCGATCTGCCGCTCGCCGAGGCCGACGAAGCGACCTATTACGCCGGTGGCGATATCGGTTACCTCACCTACAACGCCTACCAGTACTAGCTCGGCCCGATCGCCGCGCCGGCAGTTGGCAGGATGTGGCTGCGCCGTCAGTCCTCGGCGAGGATTTCTTGCAGTGCAGTCGAGATGGCTGCCTGGAGCGGGACGTGCCTGGGACCGAGCCGGTGTTCAGGGGCTTCGCGTTCGGAACCATAGAGGTAGACCGGGCTACGCGCAGGTGATCGGGTTCCCACCGGTAGCGAGCGTGAATGTGACCATGCAGGTGCGGCCACAGATTGCCCAGGACCTCGTAGTTGATACGAAGGAACTCCGGATCTGTGGCCCGGCACGCACGTTCGACCGCTTCTCCGAGCAGCACCATGTCGTGCATGAACGTGACGCGGTGGGCGCGTGGCAGGTCGGTGAGCTGGTCGGCGTTGCCGTCGTGCATCAGCACGCAGTAGCCGGGCAGGTGCTGCGTGCGGCCCATAACTGCCCAGCCGCTGCGCATCCGGCCAACGACAGTCGGGTTGGCTCCTTGCCGGGCGGCACCGATCGGATCCTGGAGGTAGTCGATCACCCCGCCGCCTGTTTCGCGCTCTGGCATTCTTACCCATTCCCGATGTGGCCGAGAGATATGTCCGGATGGCCAATCGTGCACATCGTCAGACTGATGAGGGGAATCGCCCGGCGATCGCCGTCGCGATGGCCGCTGGTTCGTGTTCCTGGATGAAGTGCCGCGCCCGGGGCAGCTCGACCACCTCCAGATCGGAGAAGGCGGCGCGCATCCGCGGGATGCAGGCGCTTGGACGAAACACCATGTCGCGCATGCCCCATACCAACAGGGTCGGCTTGTCGCCCAGCGCGGCGGGCACGTCTTCGGCGAGGCGACTCAGCAGCGGGCGGGCGGCACGGATCTCGCGAGGCGTCACGGCGAGTGCCTGACGGGCTTGCGCGGTGGGCTGCACCGCACGGTAGTGATCGGCCTCGGCCGTGCTGAGCGTGCGCCCCAGTTCCCCGAGCAGTACGCGCTCGACGAGGAAATTCTTCTCCAGTATCCGCCGTTGCATCGGACGGCTGCTCATGATCACACTGAACGCCCGATTGGTCATCGCCTCGATCGGCCAGAACACGGTGTTCCCCAGAACGATTCCCCGCACTCGGTCCGCCCGCGTCGTCGCCGCGCCCAGACCGATGGGTCCGCCCCAATCGTGTCCCACCACGACGAAGTTCTCCAGACCCAGATGATCGATCAGCTCACCCAGGACCGCAGTGTGCTCGGCGATCGTGTAGCCGAACCCCGCGGGACGTTCGGACAACCCGAAACCCAGATAGTCCACAGCGATACACCGATACCGGCCACGCAAGCTCTGCACGATCCGGCGGTAGAGGAAGCTCCACGCCGGAGCACCGTGACAGAACAAGATCGTCGGCCCGGTCCCCTCGTCGATGTAGTGGACGCGGCCGACGGACGAGTCGAACCAACGCGACTCGAATGGGTAGAGGTTCCGGTCGGGAACGAAGTCGATCAGCATCAAGCCCCCCTTTCGATGCGAGGCTACATGCGCTTCCGGTCACGCTCGACCCTGCCGGGCGGAGGTAGGTGGCTGTAGTCGAGCACTTCGGTGCTCTGTGCGGGGCCGGGACGGTCACGAGCCGACCAGATGATGGGCGGCTGGACCTGATCGGTCATCTGATCAGACACCGTAGGCGGGCGGCGGACAACTATCTGCCGCCCGTTCTTCCAGGAAACCGGAACGGGCCCACAAACTTCATCGGGTGCTTTCCGGATACCCTGGCCAGGGCTGAAGTGCGGGACTCGTTGGCCCGCAGTGTCTCTCGGACGGGCCGGGTGCGGGTGCATGTCCGCTCACGGCGTCGGCGGGTATGGGGGTGTGGTCGAGTTCGGGCCAGGCTTTCCGCATGGCCTCGTGGGTACGCTCGAGAATCGAGAGCGGTGCTGGCTGGATCGGGTACGGGCGGATGTCGGTGTTCTTCTCGCGTTTGGGCAGCATGGTTGCTTCTGCTCCTCGGGGTTCACCACAGAGGCGTGCGTCGCAGGGTGAGGCGGCCGGATTCGCGCAGGGTCTGCGTCGCGGCGGCTTTCATTCCGCACAGCCAGGGTGGGCAGTCGATGTGGTCTTGCATCACCTGGTGCGCCTGGGTGATGGACAGGGGCCGGGGCGGCGTCGTATGCACCCACGGAGGGATCGGCCGCGTGTCGGTGCAGGCGGGCTCACGAGGCGCGGACCCCTCCCGTGGCGGGTCTTCGATGTGGTCTGCTGGGCAGACGAGGCAGAACGCGAGCGTGGCGGCACCGGCCACCACCGTGAACACGACGATGATGTCCCACATACGGGGCACCGCCTATGCCTCGTCGTTCTGCGGCGGTCCAGGGTCGGGTTCGGTCTCTCCGTGTGAGTCCGCGAGATATCGCAGGGCTGTCGTCTTGCGCGGGCAGGCTGGTTCGCAGCCGTCGTGGATCGCGATGATCCCGCGTGCCCATTTCTCGGTGATGCCGGGTACGGACCCGTTGTCGCAGCCCTCGTTGACGGGCGGCTTCTTGCGTGGCCTCAGCTCATGAACGCTCATCGGTGCCCCCTCGTCGCGCAGGTGAGTCCCGCTGCGGTGAGCACGCTCATTGCGGAGGCTT
>NZ_BDBT01000016.1 GCF_001613125.1 Nocardia shimofusensis NBRC 100134 | reverse complement strand
CGGCTGTGCGGGCAGTCGGCGTGTTCGATGGCTATCGCTCTGGCGACTTCGAGGCTGTAGGGGCGGAACGGCGTGTAGTGCGAAGTTCGAGTCCGGGTTGTCGGTTCGATGATCGGAGCCCGGTGTCGACGGGATCGGAAAGCGATGAAGAACGGGACGAGGACGAGCAGCGACGACAACGGCGCTACCGCCAGGACTATCCAGGCATCATTGACGAACATCTCGAATCCCCTCCGTGTCGAGTGAATTGGGCAACCGCGACAAAACGGCAGCCGCTCGGCTATGCCGATGCGGAAAGAAGTAGGCGTTCAATGGTTCGGCGAGCGGCATCTTCTGCCCATCCCGTCACACGAGTAGAAGATGATCAGTCCGCGCCATCGGCTGCCCCTGAGGTTCCTCTCGACAACGATGTCCATTCAGAACCCCCTCTATTGCGGGGCAACCTTCTCGGACCGCACTTCGGCATACGGCGGACGTGCTTTGCAGATACTGGGGTATCTCCGCGACAAGTCCGCGATTGTTCCGCTGGTTCATCCCCTTGCTCTGGTGTCAATGGTTCGGCTCGGAGAGGAGCATTAGTAGTGGCATCTGCGGTGGCAGGCAGCACTTTTCGCAATTTCGTGTGCATGATGGTTTCATGCACACGGGCAAGCTCATTCGTGATCTGCGACAGGCGCGCGGTTGGTCTCAGAGCCGCCTTGCCGATGCGCTCGCGGAGCACTCGGGGGTGCCGATCGGACGCGAGTACATCTCCCGCCGATGGGAGTCGTGCAAGACCGAGCCCTCCGCGTTCTGGATGCGGCATCTCGCCGCCGTTCTCGATGTCCCGCTAGCCGTCCTGGAGTCCGAAGTGAACCGTCGTCTATTCCTGTCCACGTTCGCCGCCACGACTGTCGCTCCCGGCGTGGCCTCGGACCTGCTCGCCGAGGGCTTCTCGGCGCGGCTCAGCGGTGCCGGCCCGACTGTCGAAGCTTGGGATTCGATGCTCACGGAGTACGGAGCGGACTACATGACTCTCGGCGCGGCCGAGATCCAGAAGCGGCTCGCGATCGACCTCGCCGTGATCCAGCAGCAGTGCGACACCCCGCGTATGTGGGCTCACGCCTCGCGACTGATGACCTTGTTCGCGAAGACTTTCCCCGGGTCGGATGGTTCCAAGGCGGTGTCGTGGTACCGGATGGCCGCCGAGTCCGCCGACCGTTCCGGCGACATCAGTACCCGTGTCTGGGTACGAGGGCGCGCCGCGATCGCGCTCGGATACGAAGGCGCCTCGCTGCCCATCGCGCACATGTTCGCCGACCAGGCGCTCGCCTTGGACGACAAACCTTCGTTGGGACGGCTGAACGCCATCTACGGCAAGGCTCACGTGGCAGCGCTCACCGGGGACTTCGATACTGCCCGTGCACTCGACACCCAGGGGCGCCGGGTGTTCGACCATGCCGGTTCCGGCGACGACGAAGCATCCGACTACGCGGTGCCTTATTGGCGACTCGGGGTCTTCCGATCCCTGCTGGCGGCCCGCCTCGGCGACGAGGCCACCGCAGTGGAGGCCCAGGACGAGGCCCGCCGGCTACTGCCCGCCACCATGCCCCGGTTCGCGACACATTTGGAGCTGCACCGCGGGCTGATGCTCGTCCGCACCGGGGATCGGGAAGGCGGCGTGGCATACGCCCGAGCGGCGCTCGATGCGCTGCCGCCGGAGAAGCACTCATTGACGCTGCGGATGCTCATGGACGAAATTTCCAGCTGACCGACTGCAGCGAGTCGTTCGCCTATCGGTAGCGACCACCGTGTACATCCGCACCGGGGCTACGCGACCGTCCCGGCGGTGGTCGAGCTGCGGAAGCGGATGCGGCCACCGATCACCGCGAGTTTCCAGCGAGTGGCGCACCATGGTGCGGATCGGAGCCACCAGGCCGCGGACCGGCTCGACTACCGACAGTGTGTTCGTGCGTGCGATCCAATTGACAGAAGGAAAAGGTATGGGACCCGACGAGCAATTGGGCTTGGACTTCGAAGTTCAACGGACCGCCTGGGGTGACTGGGTCGACCCTGAGCGCCGGAAAGCCCAGGCACGGAAGTTCATGGACCGTGCGGGTATCGCCCGCATCCCGAACCAACCCTGGGGCGCCGGTGCGCCGGAAGTGCAGAGGCTCAATGCCCTGGTGGCTGAACTGTTTCCGGATATGGAGACAGCCACGAAGTCTGAGAACGCGGCTACGGTGGATGAGTTCATCTGTTTCGTCGGCGAATGCTACATCAAGTTCGCGCGGGCTGAGTGGTTTGATTTCGAATGGCACGGCCGGGAACACTCCCTCTACGACAGCGTGAATCCCGCGCTTCGATGGCTCGGCGACGAAACCGAGGAAGAGGTCACGGCATGGGAGCTCATGGAGAGCGTTGCTGAACATGCCGAATTCGGGGAAGCCTTCTCTGTATTCGTAGACGAGATGCGAGAGGAGTACGCCAGACTCGCGAATTCGGGCATCTCGCGGACCGCTGCGTCGGCGGTCTCGGTGCCGACCCGCTGGGGGCGCTGGCGATGATTGCGCCTTCCGGCACCTTGCTCATGTTCGATTTCCTTTCATCGTGTTCTCCGGATTCCCTGACACGGGCTTGAGTGCGGGATTGTGTTCGCCCGCACAAATTTTCAGAGATGGTTGGAGGTTGGTGGTGGATGTCCGTCCGCACTGTCGGTGGACATGGGGGTGTGGTCGAGTTCGGGCCAGGCTTTCCGCATAGCCTCACGGGTGCGCTCGATAGCCGAAAGCGGCGCTCGCTGAATCGGATACGGGCGGATAGTGGTGTTCTTTTCGCGTTTGGGCAGCATGGTTGCTTCTGCTCCTCGGGGTTCACCACAGA
>NZ_BDBT01000015.1 GCF_001613125.1 Nocardia shimofusensis NBRC 100134 | reverse complement strand
TGGTGTGCCTGCGTGATGGACAGGGGCCGGGCCGGTGTCGTGTGCACCCACGGAGGAATCGGCCGTGTGTCGGTGCAGGTGGGCTCGCGAGGCGCGCGCTCCGTTGGCGGGTCCTCGATGTGGTCTGCTGGAGAGACGAGGCAGAACGCGAACGTGGCGGCGCCGGCGACCACGGTGAACACGACGATGATGTCCCACATATGGGCACCCGCCTATGCTCCGCTGTCCTGCGGCGGTCCAGGGGCAGGTTCAGTCTCCGCCCCCGTGTCCGCGAGATACCGCAGGGCTGTCGCTTTGCGCGGGCAGGCGGGTTCACAACCCTCGTGGATCGCGATGATCCCGCGTGCCCATTTATCGGTGATTCCGGGCACGGACCCGTTGTCGCAGCCCTCGTCGACGGGCGGCTTCTTGCGTGGCCTCAACTCATGAACGCTCATCGGTGCCCCCTCGTCGCGCAGGTGAGTCCCGCTGCGGTGAGCACGCTCATCGCGGAGGCTTTCGCGCCGCATCGGTTGCTCGGGCAGTCGGCGTGTTCGATGGCTATCGCTCTGGCGACTTCGAGGCTGTAGGGGTGGAACGGCGTGTAATGCGACGTCCGAATCCGGTGCGTCGGCTCGGTGATCGGGACGCGATGTCGGCGGGATCGGAAATCGATGAAGAACGGGACGAGGACGAGCAGCGACGACAGCGGCGCTACCGCCAGGACTATCCAAGCATCATTGGCATACATCTTTGAATCCCCCTACTGATCAATTGAACTGGAGACGTTTCCGGAAAGAAGTGCCCGGTGTGCATCAGCAGTCGCGTGCTTCTCTCTCCGTGGTGTGGGTGACGCCCGACGCCGGGGGCTCGAGTAGCGAAAGGACAGCCGGCCCGGCGTCGGGGCCTGCACTGAGCAAATCTCTCGAGCGGCTCCAAGAGAACGACATTGCGGTCTACCCTGGTCCAATTCGCGGTCTACTCCGGTCTACTCGTGGTGTACGAGTGCCTGGGAGGAGGTCAGAGTTGGGTATGCAGGTCACATGGACCGGGGCGCAGGCGACAGCGTTGCGAGAGGCGTTGGGGCTCACGCAGGAACGTTTCGCGCAGCGATCCGGCATTGCACTGTCGACGGTGAAGAAGTGGGCCAAGCTGCGCGCGGCCATCACTCTTTCGGACAAGACCGTGGAGATCGTGACCACGATGCTCGAACGCGCGACCCCCGAGCAACGTGCACGATTCGCGGCGGCGACTTCGATTGCGCTGCTATCGACCGGCACCGCCGACTCCAGCGTGCAGTGGAACCCAACGGTATGGACCGCTGCCGCGACTGCGGTAGCGGACGACCTCACCCGAGAGGATCTGATGATCGACCGCCGTCAGCTCAGCCGGACCCTATTCGGGGTAGTGGTAGGCACGCCGCTGCTCGAACCATTGGAGCGGTGGCTGGCCGAGCCCACGCGCACCGTTGTCCCAGGCACAGCGCGGCCCGGGGTCGGGTTGCCCGAAGTAGCCGCGTTGGAAAACACTGCGCGAGTGTTCCGCGCGTGGGACGACCAGCATGGTGGCGGACTCCGCCGTAAGGCTGTGATCGGTCAACTCGCCGAAGTCAATGACCTCCTGACCGAATCGCACCCGCCGCAGATCCGTCGACGCTTGTCGAGCACCATGGCCCAGCTGGCAGAGACTGCTGCGACGATGTCATGGGACTGCGGGGAACAGCACATGGCGCAGCGTTACTACGCGCTGGCGGTGCGTGCCGCCCGCGATGCCGATGACCGCCCGTTCTGCGCCGTGGTCCTCGCAGGTATGGCGCGTCAACTGCTGTCACTGCAGCAACCAGCCGACGCGCTCGAGCTGGTGCGGATCGCCCAGGACTATGCGGCGGGTCGTATGACCTCGGCCACTGAGGCGATGCTGTACCTGCGGGAGGCATGGGCGTACGCGAAACTCGGGCGGCCGTCGGCGTTCCGCCGGACCACTGAGAAGGCCCGCGCGGTGTTCGACGATGCGGACCGTACCGGCGACCCTTACTGGATCCATTACTTCGACGCCGCTGAGTTGACCGGCACGATCGGGGGCAGGCTGCTCGACATCGCACGCACCGACCCGAGTTTTGCGGGTGAAGCCGCCGAGCATATCGATCTTGCCATCGCGGTCCGCCCTCCAGGCCGTCGGCGGTCGGCTGCGCTTGATCACTTGAACATGGTGGAGGCGCGGTTCATCCAGCGAGAGCCCGAAGAGGCTTGCCGGATCGCGCATGACGCGCTGGCAGTGGCCGAGCAGACCACCTCTGATCGTGTCGCGAAGAAGATAGCCACCGTGTACAACCGCACGGGGGCCTACGCGATGGTCCCGGCGGTGGCCGAGCTGCGGGAGCGGATGCGGCCACTGGTCACCACGAGTGTGTAGGAGTAGCGCGGCATGGTGCGGATCGGTGTCACCGGGCATGTGAACATCACCGAGGCGACAGCAGCATCGGTGTACGAGGTGCTGCGTGGCCTGCTCGGCCGCTACCCGAGCGGGGTGGTCGGGGTGTCGTGCATCGCGCGTGGCGCCGACAGTGTTTTCGCGCGTGCGGTTCTCGACGTGGGTGGACAGTTGGAGGTGGTGTTGCCTTCGCGGAACTACCGGACCGCGAAGGTGAAGCCTGATCACCTCGAGGTGTTCGACGAGCTCGTGCGGAGTGCGTCGGTGGTGCGGGTGATGGACTTCGACGCCGCCGGGCGGGAGGCGTACGAGGCGGCGAACGAGGCTGTATTGGGCAGCGTGGACCAGTTGGTGGCGGTGTGGGACGGCGACACCGGGCAGACCGGCGGCACAGCGTCGGTGGTCGAGTCGGCGCGCGAGCGTGGAATCCCGGTCACGGTGGTCTGGCCCGACGGCGCGGCGCGCGAGTAGCCCTCGTCTATCAGCGGCAACTGACAGAAGGGAAGAGCATGGGAACCGACGAGCAGTTGGGCTTGGACTTCGAAGTGCAACGGACCGCCTGGGGTGACTGGGTCGATCCCGAACGCCGGACAGCCCAGGCGCGGAAGTTCATGGACCGTGCGGGGGTCACCCGCATCCCGAACAAACCCTGGGCCGCCGGTTCGCCGGAGGTGAAGAAACTCGATGCCCTTGTCGCCGAGCTGTTTCCGGATATGGAAACAGCCATGAAGCCCGAGAGTGCGGACGCTGCGGATGAGTTCATCTGTTTCGTCGGCGAATGCTACATCAAGTTCGCGCGGGCTGAGTGGTTCGATTTCGAATGGCACGGCCGGGAACACTCCCTCTACGACAGCGTTAATCCCGCGCTTCGATGGCTCGGCGACGAAACCGAGGAAGAGGTCACGGCATGGGAGCTCATGGAGAGCGTTGCTGACCATGCAGAATTCGGGGAAGCCTTCTCTGTATTTGCCGACGAGATGCGTGAGGAGTACGCCAGACTCGCGAATTCGGGCATCTAACGGCTGACGGTTCGATGCTTCACAACTGAGAAAACCTGCATGGTGGGGGTGGGTTGGTCATGTCTCGTGACGGATACGACAGAGATCGCGAATCGTTCGACAACAATGCGCGTGGCCGAATCTGGGAGAACGGCACCGATCGATACTTCCGCGATCGCCAACGCGGCTATTCGAGACCGTTACGGGAACACGAATTACTTGCCGATGGCGGCAAGTATCGCCGCTATGACAAGCAGCGGGGCCGCATCGAGAATGGTCCTGTCCGAGCCATCGAAGACAAGTCAGGCGAGATCGGTGGACGTAAGGATGTACGTCAACTGCGCCAGGACTACGAGTTGATCCGGGACGGCAAGGTCGAACATCTACTCCTGCGTTCGGTTGCCGGTGAAAGAATCTCACCGGCGGCGCAGCAGTGGATAGAAAAATTGCAGCGGGATTTTCCGGACAAGTTCACCCACCAGATCGTTTCGCGGGCGGATGCTCGTGAGGTCTGGGCACTGGGGCGGCAACTGGAACGGGGGCAGCAGCTCGAGTTGCCGGGTGTCGGCCAGGCGGCGCGGGAGCAAGTTCGGGAACGCAAGGATCCTGGGCGGCGGAGAGCGTTCACGAAGGTGCTCGAGACGGGCAAGTCGTTGGCAGAACAACGTGAGCGCCATCGTGAGCAAGTGCGAGAGCAGTTGCGTGAGATCGCCGAGCGCGCCGAGGTCGGCAAGTCCCTCGACGCCGGAACCTTGCAGAAGCAGCATGAGCGGTTGAGCACGAGGCTGGAGAACATCAGGGAGGCCGAGCGCAGGAACGCCCGTGGCCTCCTGCGATCGCTTGGTCTGCGGCTGAGCGACAAGCAGATGCGCGCGATGGAGCAGTTGCAGGAGGAAGAACGGGAGCGCCGCCGCGAGGATGTGGTTCGCGGTCTCGGGGAGATCGGACGTGAGGTCGAGCGGGGGCAGTGGCGGGAGATCGCCGAACAACACAACGCGCGGGTGCAGCAACTGAGCGTCGAGCATGTGCGGTCGGTGGAGCAGCGTTACCAGGGCAGGGGAGGGCTGGAGCGGGAGATCGCGGTCGAGCAGGCTCGTCGGCAGGCCGAGCGGCTGTTGATCACGCCGGAGCAGGTCGCGGGCTTGGACTTGGAACGGTTTCGTGCCGTCCACGACGGTCACGAAGCCGGATATGGCTCTTCGGGCAAGGTTCACAGCTACCAGCGGTCGGGTTGTCCGGCCGTCGAGGTCGAACACGATGCGCCGGAGCGGCGCCTGGCGCGGATGGTGCGCGATGTCGACCGAGGCTTGTCGGTCGATCAGGTCTTGATGCGCGAGGTAGTGGAGGTCAGCACTGTCGAACCGGCGACGGAGGCGGCGCGACAGGCTTCGCTCCATCGTCCGCCGGTGAGTCGGGGACGGCATCGGGAGGCCGAGCGCGACCGGGAACGAGGTATCGACCGCGGCCCGGATCGCGGCTGGTAGGGAGTCCGGGACGCTGCGTATCGACCGTCCTGGCGCCCGCTGACGGAGGTCTCGTCATCTGCCGGGTGCACCCAGTACGCTGCTGTTCTGCATGAAGGGACCCCGATGAAGTTGCGTCGTGTGCGGACCGAGGATGGTCTGCAGACCCAGTGTTTGCGTGATGGGCGGTGGTCTGCGCATCCAGAACCGCTGGGCGGGAAGGTGTTCAGTGATCAGTGGGAGCTCGGCGTCGCTGACGGGCACCTGCGGGAGTCGGAGCTGTTGCTGCCGTTCAACCCGGCATCTTTTCGCGATTTCATGTTGTTCGAACAGCACAATATCGATGCCAGCCGCGGTCTGGTGCGCCGCTTCCATCCGACGCAGTACAGGTTGGCCGCTGCGGTGGAGCGGCTGACTGGTCGGAGCTTTCCGCTGTTCAAGCCGAAGCCGTTGTTCTATCAGCAGCCGATCTACTACATGGGAAATCATCTGACATTCGTCCCGTCGGGTACCCCGATCTGCGCTCCGGACTACTCGTCGGCACTGGATTACGAACTCGAGATCGGATTCGTTCTCGCCGAGCCCCTGTACTGTGCGACGCCGCAGCAGGCTGCTGCCGCGATCGGTGCATTCGTCCTGCTCAACGACTTCAGCGCGCGTGACATCCAACGCGCCGAGATGGCCAGCGGATTCGGACCGCAGAAGTCCAAGCATTTCGCCAGTTCGATGTCGGCGACAGCCGTGACCGCGGACGAGATCTTGCCACGTATCGATAGCCTCACCGGGTCGGTCAGAATCAACGGAGACACCGTCGACACGGTATCGAGCGCCGGGATGCGATGGAGCCTCGGTGAAGTCCTCGCTCACGCTTCCCATGGCGAACATCTCTTTCCTGGAGAGTTGTTCGGAACCGGCACTCTGCCCGGCGGCAGCGGTATGGAAACCGGCAACTGGCTCGAGCCGGGAGATGTCCTCACCTTGACCCTCGATGATATCGGCGAGGTCGAACACCGCATCACCAGCTGATACGTATCCGCCGCCCTCTGCCGACACGTGTCACCGGTGGTAGGCATATGCACGCGTAAACGACCCGCGTAGCGTCGAATTCGGCCCTGCACCCGGCGCTCGCCGACTCGGCCCAAGGTGTCGAGTGCGCCGCGCCGCGAGCCGATTCGACCGAGTCGATCAGCAGCGCCCGTTCGCCGATGCGCTCCACGATTTCGAGCAGGTCGGGGAGGCAGATCGGAGGCACGGAATATCCGCACACTCCGTAGATGAGTCGTGTAGACCAGTCGGTGCGGGTATCCACGGGTGACCGGCTCACCGCATCGGCCCCGCACCGCGATAGACGTCGCGGGGCCGGCACACCCGAGATGTCCAGCAGTCCGCTACACGCAGATCGCCGGGAAACCCATCGGATCACCAGGGGCGACCGTGGAACCGGTCGTCAGGCACCTCAGCAGGAGCCGGGTGAGGTCGATCGCGTCGGAACCGGTGGAAGCCTGGGGCGTCACGACGGGATCCGCCGTCACCGGTGCGGCTGAGGCCATTGCGGGCGAGAGGCCCACCGACAACGTAACGCCGACCGCCACAATAATTTTCGATGCCATTCGGGGCATTGCGCCGCCTTTCGAACGTTGAGTAGCGACGAGCTGACAGTAGCCAGGGCCCGCAAGTTTGAAACGCCCTGATTTCTGTTGGCAAGGCTTCCCTGGAAGGACTCCCCACCCTCCATCCCACCGCTGTGCCGCGTCGGGGGAACTTCGTTACTTCGTACTCCCTGCGTACCGTGCCGGGCTCGGCGACAGCAGACGCGGATAGGAAACCAGCCTGAGCTGGGTTTACGTGTGTGCCCTCGGCAGGATTCGAACCTGCGACACCCGCTTTAGGAGAGCGGTGCTCTATCCCCTGAGCTACGAAGGCCGATATGGACGTCGGAGAGTCTACCGGGTCCGGTGGCCGGGAGCCGAATTGTTCCCGGGACGAGCCCGGCGGTCATCGGAACCGCCGGGCTCGGATCAGCTCAGTCGAGGGTGACGACGTCCAGCTCGCCGTCCGCGTACCGAGTGCGCAGCCGCTTCTTGTCGAACTTGCCGACGCTGGTCTTGGGGACCTCGTCGATGAAGGTCCAGCGCTCGGGCAGCTGCCACTTGGCGAACTTGTCGGCGAGGAAGTCGCGCAGTTCGGCGGCGGTGGCGGTGGCGCCGTCGGCCAGGACGATGGCGACCAGCGGGCGTTCGTCCCACTTCTCGTCGGGGACGCCGATGACGGAGGCCTCGGCGACGGCGGGGTGGCCCATGACGGCGTTCTCCAGGTCGACCGAGGAGATCCACTCGCCGCCGGACTTGATGACGTCCTTGGAGCGGTCGACGAGGGTGAGGTAGCCGTTGGGGGTGATCTTGCCGACGTCGCCGGTGCGCAGCCAGCCGTCGTCGAACTTGTCCGGATCGACCTCAGCGCCGTCGGGGGAGTAGTAGGAGCCGGTGATCCAGGGGCCGCGCACTTCGAGCTCGCCCAGGGACTTCCCGTCGTTGGGGACGACCTTGCCGTCGTCGCCGACCAGGCGGGCCTGGACGGCGGCGGGGAAGCGACCCTGGGTGAAGCGGTATTCCCATTCCTCTTCGCCGGTGACGCCGGCAGGCGGGTTGGCGACCGAGCCGAGCGGGGAGGTCTCGGTCATGCCCCAGGCGTGCAGGACGCGCACGCCGTGCTTCTCCTGGAAGGCGCGCATCATCGACGGCGGGACGGCGGAGCCGCCGACCACGGCGGTGCGCAGGTGGGAGATGTCCTGGGGGTGGGCGGCCAGGCCGGCGAGCACGCCGCCCCAGATGGTGGGCACGGCGGCGGCGAAGGTGGGCTTCTGGTCGGCCATCATCTCGAGTAGCGGGCCGGGCTGCAGGAAACGGTCGGGCATGAGCATGTTCGCGCCGGACATGAGCGCGGCGTAGGGCATGCCCCAGGCGTTGGCGTGGAAGAGCGGAACGATGGACAGCACGATGTCGGTGCCGCTGAGGCCCATGCTCATCGGGGTGAGCACCTGCACGGCGTGCAGCCAGTTGGAGCGGTGCGAGTAGACGACGCCCTTCGGGTCGCCGGTGGTGCCGGAGGTGTAGCACATGGCGGCGGCTTCGCGTTCGTCGATCACCGGGAAGTCGAACTCGTCGGACTGGGTGCCGAGCAGCTCGGTGTAGGAGTGCACCTGGACGCCTTCGGGGGCGGTGAGCTCCGCGGCGTCGCCGTTGGCGACGATGACGTGGCGCACCGTCTTCAGCTGGGGTAGCAGCGGGGCGAACAGCGGTAGCAGCGAGCCGTCGACGATGACGACCTGATCCTCGGCGTGATTGGCGACGTAGACCAACTGCTCGGGGAACAGGCGGATGTTGAGCGCGTGCAGGACCGCGCCCATCGCGGGGACGCCGATGTAGGCGACCATGTGTTCGTTGTTGTTCCACATGAACGTGGCGACGCGATCGCCGCGACCGACGCCCAGGCCGGTGAGCGCGTTCGCCAGCTGGGCCGCCTGGGCGCCGAGTTCACGGTAGGTGATGGTGCGCACGCCGGTGCCGGTCCAGGTCGACACGGTGCTGTCGCCCTGGAACGTCGAGGCGTATCGGAGCAATGTCGCCAGCGACAGCGGCTCGTCCTGCATGGTGCTCAACATTTCGCGGGAACTCCTAACTCATCGGTGGCGGGCTGCTCGCTTCGGGAGCAATGAGCCACGTCACACCGGGATGTTACGCGGGACAAGGGTGCGCGAGGCGATAGTGGCGGCGCCACCCCCGAACGGGGGTGGCCCGCCGCGGAGCCGGGACGGTAGAAAAGGCGCATGCCAGTGGATCGGATGCTGCCCACCCAGGAGGCCGGGGACCTGCTCGACCTCACCCGCGACATCGCCGACAAGGTGCTCGAGCCGCGGGTCGTCGAGTGCGAGAAGACCGAGACCTACCCGGACGAGGTCTTCCCCGCGCTCGGCGCCGCCGGGCTGCTGAGCCTGCCGTATCCGGAAGAGTTCGGCGGCGGCGGTCAGCCCTACGAGGTGTACCTCCAGGTGCTCGAGGAGCTGGCCGCGCGGTGGGCGGCGGTGGCGGTGGCGGTGAGTGTGCACAGTCTGTCGTGCCACCCGCTGTTCGCTTTCGGCACCGCCGAGCAGAAGGACCGCTGGCTGGCCGAGATGCTCTCCGGTGAGACCGTCGGCGCCTACAGCCTTTCCGAACCGCATGCCGGCTCCGACGCCGCCGCACTGCGCTGCCGGGCGACCAAGGTCGGCGGCGGCTACCGGATCAACGGTTCCAAGGCGTGGATCACCCACGGTGGCCGGGCCGATTTCTACACCCTGTTCGCGCGCACGGGTGAGGGATCGCGCGGTGTGTCCTGTTTCCTCGTTCCCAAGGACACGCCGGGGCTCTCGTTCGGCAGGCCGGAGGAGAAGATGGGCCTGCGTGCCATCCCGACCACCACGGCCGCCTACGACGACGTGTTCCTGCCCGACGAGCGGCTGATCGGCGACGAGGGGCAGGGCCTGACCATCGCGTTCAGCGCGCTGGACTCCGGCCGCCTGGGCATCGCCGCGGTCGCCACCGGGCTGGCGCAGCGCGCCCTCGACGACGCCGTCGCCTACGCCAAGGAGCGTGCGGCGTTCGGCAAGAACATCATCGACCATCAGGGGCTGGGCTTCGTGCTCGCGGACATGGCCGCCGCGGTGGACTCCGCGCGCGCCACCTACCTCGACGCCGCCCGCCGCCGCGACGCCGGACTGCCGTACTCGCGCCAGGCCAGCGTGGCGAAACTGATCGCCACCGACGCGGCCATGAAGGTCACCACCGACGCGGTGCAGGTGCTCGGCGGCTACGGCTACACCCAGGATTTCCCGGTGGAGCGGTATATGCGCGAGGCGAAGGTCATGCAGATCTTCGAGGGCACCAATCAGATCCAGCGCCTGGTCATCGCGAGGCAACTCGCGAGTAAGTGACGGCGGGGGCCCTCAGACCCCTGTCCCGAGGCCGGTTCTGCGCTTAGGCTCGGGTCATGAGAACGCCGTCCGTCCTGATCATCGGAGCCGGTTTCGCCGGTTTGGGCCTCGCGCTGGAATTGCGGCGCACCGGGTTCGACGATTTCGTCATTCTGGAACGCGCCGCCGATCTGGGCGGCGTGTGGCGGGAGAACACCTATCCCGGCGCGGCCTGTGACGTGCCGTCGCCGCTGTATTCGTACTCGTTCGAGCCGAGGTCGGACTGGCCGCGCCGGTTCTCCGAGCAGCGCGACATCCACGAATACATGCACACGGTCGCGCGTAAGTACGATCTGGAGCGGTTCATCCGGTTCGGCACCGAGGTCACCGACGCCGAATTCGACGAGGCCACCGGCGGCTGGACGGTCACCACCGCCGACGGGCAGCGGCTGGGCGCGACGATCCTGGTGTCCGCGGTGGGGCAGCTCTCGCGGCCCGCCCTGCCGAACATTCCCGGCATCGACACCTTCGCGGGCGCGTCGTTCCATTCCGCCGAGTGGGACCATGACATCGACCTGACCGGCAAACGGGTGGCCTGCATCGGCACCGGCGCGAGCGCGGTGCAGTACATTCCGCGCATCCAGCCGCAGGTGCTCGAGCTGACGCTGTTCCAGCGCTCGGCGGCGTGGGTGCTGCCCAAGCCGGATGTGGAGTACCAGCCTGTGCATCACAAGCTGTTCGAGTACGTGCCACCGGTGCGGCTGGCCGAACGCTTCCTGATCTGGGCGACCTTCGAATTCCTCGCGCTCGGTCTCACCGACCTGCCGTGGATCAAGCGGCCGGTGGTGGCGCTGGCCGACCGGCACCGGCGGACGCAGGTATCCGATCCGGTGCTGCGGGCGAAGTTGACGCCGGACTACGAGCCGGGATGCAAGCGCGGGCTGTTCTCCAACGACTATTTCCCCGCACTGGGGCAATCGAATGTCACGGTGGAGACCACGAAGATCGCCGAGATCACCCCGGCCGGGGTGCGCACGGTCGACGGCGTGGAACATCCGGTGGACGTGATCGTCTACGGCACCGGGTTCAAAGGCACCGAATTCCTGGCGCCGATGAACATCTACGGGCTGGGCGGGGTGAAGCTGGCCGATGTGTGGGGTTCGGCGGGTGCGCGCGCCTACCTGGGCATGTCGGTGCCGCGCTTTCCGAATCTGTTCATGATGTACGGGCCGAACACGAATGTCGGCGCGGGCTCGATCATCTACATGCTGGAGTCGCAGGCGCGCTATATCCGGCAGGTCGTCTCCTATGTGACGGCACGGCCCGGCCGTCATCTGGCGGCGCGCGCCGATGTCGAACAGAACTGGGACGATTGGCTGCAACGGCGATTGAAGACGACGCCGTGGAATTTCTGCTCGAGTTGGTATCGCAATGCCGCCGGGCGGATCACCAACAATTGGCCGGGTGTCACCTCGCTGTTCCGTGCGAAGACACGGCGATTCGATCCCGGCGAGTACGAAGTGGGGCAGGCGCTGGTCTGACCGGCTCGGACACGTTACCCGCCCGGCAGACGAGGCGCCGAGACCGGTGCTCGGCCGCGCTAGCGGGCTGGTGAGGACGCAGCGGTGTCGGTGCGTGCGGGCAGTCTGGTGATCAGGAAGCCGAAGCCGGTGGCCAGGATGTACATGAGCACCGAGTAGACGGCGCTGGGGATCGCGACCTCGGTGCTGTCCAGCACGCTGAGCGCGATGGTGAGAGCCACGGTCGTGTTGTGGATCCCGATCTCCATCGAACACGCGATCGCCTGGCGCTGCTCGAGTCGCAGCAGCCGCGCACCGGCGTAGCCGAGGGTGAGGCTGGCCAGGCAGAACAAGGCGGTCACCACACCGACCTGCCTCGCATAGTCGGCGAAGTTGTCGCGTTCGCTCACGAGCGCGCCGAACGAGACGAACACCAGCACCGCGATGGAGAAGACACGAACCGGACGATCGGCACGCTGAGCGAATTCCGCCCAGCGTCGGCGTACCAGCATGCCGATCACGACCGGGATCAGCACGATCGCGATGACCTGGATGACCTTGGCGAACTGCAATCCGAGTTCGCCATCGGCATCGAAGTGGGCGATGGCGAGGTTGGTGATGATCGGGATGGTGAAGGCCGCCAGGATCGAATTGATCGCGGTCAGGCTGATGTTGAGTGCGACATCGCCCCCGAAGAGGTGGCTGAACAGATTGGCGGTGGTTCCGCCGGGTGAGGCGGCCAGCAACATCATTCCCACCGCCAGCAGCGGGTCGAGGTCGAACAGGGTGATCAGTCCGAAGGCGATCAGCGGCAGGACCAGGATCTGTAGGACGAGCGCGATCACGACCGCGGTCGGGGTTCGTGCCACTCGTCTGAAATCGGCGACGGTCAAAGTCAACCCGAGTCCGAACATGATGATCGCGAGAGCGATCGGTAAACCGATGGTGATCAGTGCTGAATCGTTCATCTACTTCTTTCGATCTACCATCTCGGCACGCGTGCTCGTTGTGGGTTCCTGGGCCGGGCCGATTCCGGCTGTCGCCGCAGCCCTCCCGCCGCGGCGGTTCGATCGGCCCGCGCGATGGCGTGGGTCATCGGGGTGTCTGACGGGAGCTGATGGCGGCCGAGATCATCTCGGCGACTCCGCGCTTTCCTCGCACGGTCGGATCGAGCGCGCGCTCCGCGGGTACGCGACGGCTGTGAATGGTATGGCGCAGGCTACATCAGGTAACCGACGAGGAGAAGACCTCACCCGAGGCAGCACCGCCCCTCACCGGCACAGGGATTCCTGCCGGTGAGGGGCGGTGCTTTCGCGCCGTCAGCAGTTGCGCAGTTCCGGGCTCTGGTTGAGCAACTGGGCGCGGGTGCTGATGAACGTCGAGTAGGTCTCGCCGCCGACCGAGGCGAGCGGGAAGGCCGCGACGCGGTGGCAGTTCTGGAAGGCCAGCTTCACGCCGAAGTGGCGCTCCAGGCCGCCGCGGATCGCGTCGGAGGCCAGCGCGCGCAGCAGTTCGCCGCGGGCCTTGTCGTCCGGCGGGGCGATCGTGTTGTCGGCGTATTCGTCGGCGCCCGAATGTAATTCGCCGACGACCCGGCTGACCACCTCCCAGGCGTAGGGCAGCGAGTTCTTCACACAGTCGACGAACTCGGCATCGTCGACGTCGCCGCGTTCGGCGCGTTCGAGTAGGGCGGCGGGAACATCGAGGGACATGGCGCTCTCCTCCAGGGTCGGGGGCGGTGCGCGTTCGATTCTAAACGACAATTGTTGTCAACAAGACTGGATTCGGCGTCAAAGACGTTCCTCCGCGCCAACTTTCGATATCGCGGCGGATGTGCTTGCATTTGTTCCCCGTGGCGCGGCCGATGCTCGCCGCGCGTCGCGACCGGCTCCTGCGGGCTTCTTCGCGGCGTTGTGCGCAGGTCGCGGTGTTGTGCGCAGGTTGCAGCGTTGTGCGCAGGTCGCAGCGTGTCCCGGTGTCCCGGAGGCGGGGCGGGCAATCGTGATCGACCCGTGTCGGCAACCGCCGTGACATATGCCTCAATCGGGGGTCCACCTGGAAGGTTGCGAAATGGTCACGACCGGGTAGAGTTCCCATCACAACGGATGCCGAAACGTTACACATCGTGACTTCCGGCCGATCTCCGACGACATGGTCGTCCGGGGTGAGCACCGCGTGATGTGACGGCGTTCGTTGGCAACTGTAGGACGGACGCGAGGACGCACGTATGTCGCAGCACCGGGTAGGCCCCAGCTCCATCACTGTCGAGAGCCTTCTCGGCTCCAGTGCCGAGGGGCGCGGTGCCATCGCGGTCGCGACCCGTCCCACCCGGCACCGGGCCGCGCCCGCCCAGAGCGAGCGCATCCGTGCCGCCGCGGGCGCCGCTGTCGCCGGCGCCGCCTTGGTCGGCGTGGCCGCGCAGGTCGCCCCCGCGCTTGCCGCCGCCTCGCCGCTGGCTCCCGAGCGTCATACCGACGTCGCCGAAGAAGCCATCACCTTCCAGGGCACCGGGGAGATCCCGCTGGTCGAAGCCGCGCAGGCCGTCGCCGCCCCCGCCGAGGCCGCCGAGCCGCCGGTCACCCAGGTCGCCGCGCCCGTCGCGCAGTCGATCTCCCAGCCCTTCGGCCTCCCGGATCTGCCCGCCGAGATCGCCGGTCCGCTGGCTCAGGTCGAGGACATCCTCAAGGGCGTCCAGCAGCATCTCGCGCCGCCCGTGGCCGTGCGTCCGGTCGCCGGGGTCATCAGCTCCGGTTACGGCGCCCGCTGGGGCACCATGCACTACGGCATCGACTTCGCCGACGCGCTCGGCGCGCCGATCAAGTCGGTCAGCAACGGCACCGTGATCGAGGCCGGTCCCGCCTCCGGCTTCGGCCTGTGGGTCCGGGTGCTCCAGGACGACGGCACCACCGCGGTCTACGGGCACGTGAACGACATGTACGTGCAGGCCGGTCAGCGGGTCAACGCGGGCGATGTCATTGCGACCGTGGGTAATCGGGGTCAGTCCACCGGCCCGCACCTGCACCTGGAGATCTGGGATCAGGGTGGCAACAAGATCGATCCGCAGCCCTATCTGGCCGCCAAGGGTGTGCCGATGCAGTGGGGTCCCTCGCACGCCCACTGAGACCGCGCGAACCGTCCCGTCGACCCCCTCACGCCTTCCCCGGCCGTGAGGGGGTCGCGGCTTTTCCTCCTGTGCACCGCTGTTCCCGGTGGTACGCACTGCGGCGACCAGCCGGATTCGGCGGGTTCGCCCGGGGCCGGTACGGTATCGAGCAGGGGTGGGTCACGGCAACTGTGTTGCCGATCCGGGCGGTAGCACGCTCCGGCCGCGGCGCGTCCGAAGGGAGGAACGGGCGCCGAGGTCGACATGGTGCTCCGATGCCCGGGGCGGATCGTCCGCTCGGCCCTCCGCCACGGGTGGTACCCCTCGGCCGCGTTCTGTATGCCGTCCGTCGCTGTGAGCTACATCACTGCGCGGCAACGGGTCGGAGCGGGGCGACGATTAGAACACGATGCCGACATTGTCGGGGGCAATGGCGCTTCGGTCGGATTGGCCCGGATTGCGCCGGCGCAGGAGAGCGGCCCACAGGGGCCATGACTGACGCGAGAGGTTGTGCAGCCGGATGGAAAGCGCTCGTCGGACTGCGGGTACACGTACTGCGGGCGGGCGACGCCGGCGTTCCGGTGCGACTCTACTTCCGCAGGTGCTGACGGCCGCGGTGGAATCCGCGCCGGACACGGTGGCACTGCGATTCAACCCGACCGGCGAACCGGCCGACCAGCGCGAGCTGACCTACCGCGAACTCGACGAGAGCTCCTCGCGGCTGGCGCGTGAACTGATCGCCCGCGGCCTCGGCCCCGGCGACCACATCGCCATGGGCATCGCGCGCTCGATCGAATCGGTGACCGCCCTGTGGGCGGTCGCCAAGACCGGCGCCACCTATGTCCCGGTGGACCCGGCCTACCCGGCCGATCGCATCGCCCACATCCTCACCGACTCCGGGATCCGCACCGGTCTGACGACCTCGGGGCATCGGGACGCGCTGGGCGCCGAGGCCGCCGGCGCGGGGGTGGAGTGGATCGAACTGGATGATCCCGACCAGCTCGCCCGTATCGCCGCGCATCCCACGCACCCGATCTCCTACGCCGACCGGGTCCGGCCGCTGACCGCCGCCCATCCGGCCTGGATCATCTACACCTCCGGCTCCACCGGAAAGCCCAAGGGCGTGGTGGTCTCCCATCACGGCTTGGGACCGGTCGTCGCCGCGGGCGCTCGGATCGGCGTCGGCCTCGGTTCGACGATCACCCATCTGAGTTCGCCGAGCTTCGACTTCTCGCTGATGGAGATGCTCTTCGCGTTCCCACGGGGCGCGACGATGGTGATCGCGCCGCCGATGGTCTTCGGCGGCGCGGAGATGGCCGAACTGTTGCGTCGTGAGCGGGTCACCGACCTGATGATGACTCCGGGCGCCCTGGAATCGGTCGACCCGGCGGGTCTGGACGGCATCCGTACCGTGGTCGTCGGCGGCGAGAAGGTCAACGCGGAGCTGGTGCACCGCTGGCGTTCGCCCGGACGCACCATGCACAACGTCTACGGCCCCACCGAGACCACCGTGATCGTGACCGGCACCGAACTCCGCGCCGACGAGCCGGTCACCATCGGCACCGCGTTCCCCGGAGTCGGCGCCTATGTGCTCGATCCGATGCTGCGACCGGTGCCCGCGGGCGTGGTCGGCGAGCTGTATCTGGCGGGCCCCTCGGTGGCCTACGGGTACCGCAATCGGCAGGATCTGACCGCCGAGCGGTTCGTCGCCAACCCGTTCGTCGCCGAATCCGACGGCGCGAGCGCGCGGATGTATCGCACCGGCGACCTGGTGCGCCGCCGCGAGTCCGACGGCGCGTTCGAGTACATGGGCCGCTCGGACTTCCAGGTCAAGATCCGCGGTCTGCGCATCGAACTCGGCGAGATCGACAACGCGCTGCTCGCGCATCCGGACATCGACTACGCGGCCACCCTGGGCGTCACGCTGCCCTCCGGGGCCACCACGCTGGTCGCCTACGTGCTCAGCCGGGCGGGCGCCGGGCTCGATACCGCCGAAGTGGCGGAGTTCGTCGGAAAGTCCGTGCCCGCCTACATGGTTCCCTCGGCGATCGTGGTGCTCGACGAGCTGCCGCTCAACGCCGTCGGCAAGCTGGATCGCGCCGCGTTGCCCGCACCGGTGTTCGCGGGCAAGGCTTTCCGGGCGCCGTCGGACCGGTTCGAGCAGATCGTCGCCGATGTGTTCGCCGCGCTGCTGATCCCGGAGGCCGGTCCCGGCGAGCGGGTCGGCGCGGACGACGACTTCTTCGCTCTCGGCGGTAACTCGCTGATGGCCACCCAGGCGGTGGCCCGCATCGCCGCCGAACTCGACACCCGCGTGCCGTTGCCGCTGCTGTTCGAATGTCCCACCGTCGCCGATCTGGCGGCCCGGTTGCGTGATCAGGTCGGCGGGTCCACGCGCCCGCCGCTGCGCGCGATGACCCGCCCCGACCGGGTGCCGTTGTCCTATGCGCAGCAGCGGATGTGGTTCCTGAACCGTTTCGACACCGACAGTGGTGTGAACAACATCCCGGTGGCCGTTCGGCTGTCCGGTTCGCTGGACGTGGCGGCCCTGCGCGCGGCAGTCGGCGATCTCGTCGCCCGCCACGAGGTGCTGCGGACGGTGTATCCGGAGGTCGACGGCGAGGGCACGCAGGTGGTGCTGCCGATCGAGGATCCGCGCGCCGTGCCCGCCATGGACCTGGCGCCCGCGACCGAGGACGATCTGGTCGCCCAGGTCGTCGCGCTCGCGATGGACGGCTTCGACGTGACGCTCGCACCGCCGATCCGGTTGCGGCTGTTCGCGCTCGCTCCCGAGGACCATGTGCTGGTGTGCGTGGTGCACCACATCGCCGCCGACGGTTTCTCCATGGGCCCGCTGACCCGCGACCTCATGTCCGCGTACTCGGTGCGCGCCACCGGCGCGGAGCCCGGGTGGGAGCCGCTGCCGGTGCAGTACGCCGATTTCACGCTGTGGCAGCGCGCGACCCTCGGCGCCGAATCCGACCCGGAGTCGACTCTCGCCCAGCAGGTTTCGTTCTGGCGCGAACAGCTGGCCGGACTGCCCGAGCAACTGGATCTGCCCGCCGACCGCCCGCGCCCCGCGGTGATGTCCAACCGTTCGGCCGGCTACTCCTTCGCCGTGGACGCCGAATTGCACGGTGCGCTGAGCGCGCTGGCCAAGCAACACAATTCGACGCTGTTCTTCGTCATGCACGCCGCGATGGCGGTGCTGCTGGCCCGGCTGTCGGGCACCACCGACATCGCGGTCGGCACCCCGGTGGCCGGGCGCGGCGACGAGGCGCTCGATGACGTGGTCGGCATGTTCGTCAACACCCTGGTGCTGCGCAGCGAGGTCGATCCGGGCGAGAGCTTCGCCGAACTGCTCGCCGAGGTCCGCCGCACCGACGTGGCCGCGTTCGCCCACGCCGACCTGCCCTTCGAGCGGCTGGTCGAACTGCTCGACCCGGCCCGCTCGATGGCCAGGCACCCGCTGTTCCAGGTCATGCTGACCTTCCAGAACATGTCGCACACCGAACTGCGACTACCCGGCCTCACCGCCTCGGCGCTGGAACTGGGCGCCCCGCCGGCCAAGTTCGACCTGGAACTGACCCTGGTGCCGCACGAGATCGACGGCGCGCCCGCGGGTATGGCCGCCACTTTCATCTACGCCACCGACCTGTTCGACGAGTCGACCATGGCCGCTTTCGCCGAGCGCCTGCGTCGCATCCTGACCGCCGTGGTCGCCGACCCGCAGCGCAGTGTCGGCAGCATCGAACTGCTGGAACGCTGGGAACAGCAGCGCATCCTGCGGGACTGGAACGACACCGCCCACGCGCTCGCCCCGGAACTGCTGCACGAGGCCTACCGCCGCGCGGTCGCCGAGCACGCCGACGCGGTGGCCCTCGCCTACGAGGGCGCCGAGCTGACCTATCGCGAGTTCGACGAGCGGGTCAACCGGTTGGCCCGGTTGCTGATCTCCCAGGGCGTCGGCCCGGAATCGCTGGTGGGCCTGGCGATCCGGCGATCGCTGGACCTGGTCGTGGGCATGTACGCGATCGTGACCGCCGGTGGCGCGTATGTGCCGCTGGATCCGGATCATCCGGCCGAGCGCATCGCCCACATCCTCGACACCGCCGACCCGGTGTGCGTGCTGTCCACCCTCGCCGACTCCGATGCCGTGCCCCCGGGCATCGATGTGCTGCGCGTGGACACCGTCGACCTGTCCGGTGTGTCCGGCGCGCCGGTCGAGGCCGCGGAACTGCTGCGTCCGCTGCGCCGCGAGAACCCCGCCTACGTGATCTTCACCTCCGGCTCCACGGGCAGGCCGAAGGGCGTGGCGATCTCGCACGGGGCGATCGACAATCAGACCGCCTGGATGCTCTCGGAGTATCCGATGGGTCCGGGGGATGTGTATCTGCAGAAGACGGCGACCACCTTCGACGTGTCGCTGTGGGGGTACTTCATGCCGTTGCGGACGGGCGCGAAGCTGGTCGTGGCCACTCACGACGGCCATCGCGATCCGGCCTACATCGCCGAAACCATTGCCGCGCAGCAGGTGACGGTCACCGACTTCGTGCCGTCGATGCTGACCGTCTTCGCCACCCACACCGCGCCGGGCTCGGTGCCTTCGTTGCGGGATGTGTTCGTGATCGGCGAGGCGCTGCCGCCGGAGACGGTCGCCGAGGTGCGGGCCATGTCCGGCGCGGCGGTGCACAATCTCTACGGTCCCACCGAGGCGGCGGTGTCGGTGACCTACTGGCCCGCGACCGAGGCCGACACCACCACCGTCCCGATCGGCCTGCCGCAGTGGAACATTCGCGTCTATGTCCTGGATTCGCGTTTGCGCGCGGTGCCCGCCGGCGTGGTCGGCGAGCTGTACCTGGCCGGTGACCAGCTGGCGCGCGGCTATGTCGCCCGCCCCGATCTGACCGCGGATCGGTTCGTAGCCAATCCCTTCGAGCCGGGCGCGCGCATGTACCGCACCGGCGACCTGGTGGTCTGGCGCGATCAGCCGCACCGGCTGGAATACCTGGGCCGCACCGATTTCCAGGTCAAGTTCCGCGGGCAGCGCATCGAACTCGGCGAGATCGAGACCGCGCTGCTGACGCATCCGTCGATCAGCCAGGCGGTGGCGTTGGTGGTGCCGACGGCCACCGGCGACCAGCTCGTGGGCTACGTGGTGCCGCGGCCGGGGGAGAGCGTCGACATCGACGATCTGCTCGACGCAGCCGCGAAGAGCCTGCCCGCGTACATGATTCCGGGCGCGGTGATGGTGCTCGACGCCTTCCCGCTCAACACCAGCGGCAAGCTGGACCGCAAGGCGTTGCCGGAACCGACCTTCCGCACCAGGCAGTTCCGCGCGCCGAGCACTCCGATCGAGGAGATCGTCGCGGGCGTCTACGCCGAACTGCTCGGCCTGGACCGGGTCGGCGCGGACGACGACTACTTCGCTCTCGGCGGCAACTCGCTGCTGGCCACCCGCGCGGTCGCCCGGCTGAACGAGGCGCTGGACACCGAAGTCTCCGTGCGTGATCTGTTCGAGGCGCCGACGGTCTCCGCGCTGGCCGCGCGCGTGGTTCCCGGTGCGGGCGGCGCCGCCCGTCCGCCGCTGGTCAAGGGGCCGCGCCCGGAGCACGTGCCGCTGTCGCTGGCCCAGCAGCGGATGTGGGTGCTCAACCAGCTCGATCCGGCCTCGGCCGCCTACAACCTGCCCTTCGCCATCCGGCTGTCCGGCGAACTCGACACCGAGGCGCTGCGCCTGGCCGTCGAGGACGTGCTGGTGCGTCACGAGGCGCTGCGCACCCGCTTCCCGGTGACCGCTCCCGGCGAACAGCCCTATCAGCAGGTGCTCCCGGTCGTGGAGGTCTTGCCGCACGGCCTCGAGGTGGAGACACCGGCCGATCCGGCGGCCCGCATCGGCGAACTGCTCTCGGCGGGCTTCGACGTCACCGAGGCCGCGCCGCTGCGTATCCGGCTGTTGTGCGGCGGACCGAACAGTCGTGAGCACGTGCTCGTCCTGGTGGTGCACCACATCTGCGCCGACGGCCTCTCGCTGTCCCCGCTGGCCCGCGACCTGGTCACCGCCTACCTCTCGCGCAGCGGCGGCGAGGCCCCCGGCTGGGCGCCGCTGCCGGTGCAGTACGCCGACTTCGCGCTGTGGCAGCGCGAAGTGGTGGGCACCGACGAGGATCCGGACTCGCCCGCCGCGCAGCAGCTCGCGTACTGGCGCGAACAGCTGGCCGGGCTGACCGGCGCGCTGGATCTCCCGCTGGATCACCCGCGCCCGCCGGTGCCGTCCGAACGCGGCGCGACCGTCGGTCTCGAGGTCGAACCGGACGTGCACGCCGGTCTGGTCCAGCTGGCCCACGCCCATCGCGCCTCGCTGTTCATGGTGGTGCATGCCGCGCTCGCGGTGCTGCTGGCGCGGATGTCGGGCAGCTCCGACATCGCCGTCGGCACCCCGATCGCCGGGCGTGGCGAGCGCGCGCTCGACGATCTGGTCGGCATGTTCGTCAACACACTGACCCTGCGGACCGAGGTCGACCGCGGCGAGGGCTTCCAGGCGCTGCTGGAGCGCGCCAGGGAAACCGACCTGGCCGCCTTCGCGAACGCCGACATTCCGTTCGAGCGGGTATCGGAGGTCGTCCAGCAGGCCAACCGCGATCAGAGCCCGCTGTTCCAGGTCGTGATCGCCTTCGAGGACTTCGCCCCGCCGAGCGCGCAACTGCCGGGCCTGGCCGTCTCGCTGCTGGACTCCGATCAGGTCAGCGCCAAGTTCGACCTGCAGCTGATCGTGCAGCCGAGGCTGAACGAGGACGGCACGCCCGGACCGCTCGGCGTCTTGTTCACCTACGCCACCGACCTTTTCGACGAGGCGACGATCGCGGCGCTCACGCGGCGGTTCGAGCGGATCCTGCGCGCCGTGCACGCCGACGCCGACGCGATCGTCGGCGACATCGACATCCTCGAGCCCGAGGAGCGCGGCCTGGTCGCCGGTGCGGCGTCCGCCGCGGGCGCCGACACCGGCGACGGAGACGACGACGAGTTCGTCACCACCGGCGGCACCGAACTGCCGCAGCTGCTGACCGCCGTCGTCGAGGACGATCCCGATGCCCCGGCGGTGGCCGGCGGCGACATCGAGATCAGCTACCGCGAACTCGACGCCGAATCCTCCCGCCTGGCCAGGGTGTTGATCGGGCGGGGCATCGGGCCCGACAGCACCGTCGCGCTGGCGGCCGGCCGCGGCACCGAGTTCGTGGTGGCGGTCTGGGCGGTGCTCAAGACCGGCGCCGCGCTGGCCCCGGTGACACCGGCGCACCCGGAGCCCGCCGATGGCACTCCGGCCGATCTCGGCCTGGTCGTGGGCAGTCACGCCGAGTTCTCCGGCGAGCAATGGCTGCGGCTGGACACCGAGGCGGCCCGCGCGCAGATCGCCACGGAATCGAATCGGCCCGTCACCTATGCCAACCGCGTGCGAGTGCTCCGTGGTGAGCATCCCGCACTCGTGCCCTCGTCCGGCGAGACGATCGACTACGACGGGCTCGCCGCCGCGAGCGACCGGCTGCAGGCCCGTACGAAGCTGACCTACGAATCCCGCACCTTCCGGTACGGCCCGGCGACCTCCGCCGCGGCGATCCTCGAGGTCGTCGCGGCGGGCGCGGCGGGCGCGACACTCGTGCTCGCCGCCCTGGGCGGGCCGGAGACCAGCCCGGCCGAGCGCGCCGAAGCGCTGGCCGAGGAGTGGGTCACCCACCTGCTGACCGACCGGGAGGGACCGGCCGTGATCGACCTCACGGTGCCTTCCGATCTGCGCGCGGTCATCCTCGACGGCAGTGACCGGACCGTCGACACCGGGAAGGCCGAGGGGGTGGAGGTCTTCGCCGTGACCGATTTCCTGAAGCCCGCGCGCCGCTGAGGCAGCCACGCACGGACAGATGACCAGCGACGACAGGTCCGGCTCGCCCGCTGTGCGCGAGCATGCCCGCCGTGCTGGGGTGAGCTATATCACTCGGACCGCCGCTCGGTGTAGCGCTCGGTTCATCTGCCGGAGTGATTCGAATGCGATGATGTGGCGCTCGCCGACGCCCGAGGCGTGTAGCGCGCCCTGATCACGAAACGACAACTACGACATGACAGGGTAGGTGGCGGCGCACGGCACTCGAGCGGTGGCAGGCCGAAGTGGCACCCGCCCGGTGACGGTAGCTCGGCAGGCGTCGAACGCTCGGCAGAAGTGGGTAGGAAGTCTCGAATGGTGGTTCGGTTGGGTTGGTGGCGGACGGCCCCGCGGCAGCGGGTCACGACACGGCAGCGGGTCGTGACACAGCGGCGGCTCGTGGCGCAAGGAGCGGTGGCGTGACCCGGGCCGCTCGCGTACGACCGACGCGCACCCGTCGTCCCCGCCTGACCACCTTGGCCCAGCTGATGACCAAGGCCGTCGAGGCCAACCCCGCGGGCACGGCCGTGCTCTGCGCGGACGCCACCGACATCCTCGGCGAGCTCACCTACGCCGAACTGGACGAGCGTTCCACCCGGCTGGCGCGCGCGCTGATCGCCCGCGGCATCGGCCCGGAGGATCTGATCGCCCTCGGCATCCCGCGCTCGGTGGAGTCGGTGCTGGCGTGCTGGGCGGTAGCCAAGACCGGCGCCGGGTTCGTGCCCGTCGACCCGAACTACCCCGCGGACCGGGTCGCGCACATGCTGTCCGACTCCGGTGCCGTGGTCGGCATCACCGTCGCCGACGTGCGCGCCGATCTGCCCGGCGACGTCGAGTGGCTGGTGCTCGATGATCCGGCCACCGACGCGCTGCTCGCCGCGCAGTCCGTGGAGCCGGTCACCAACGACGACCGGGTACGCCACATCCGCGCCGAACATCCGGCCTACGTCATCTACACCTCGGGGTCGACCGGCATGCCCAAGGGCGTCGTCGTCACCCAGGCCGGCCTCGCGAGCTTCTGCGAGGAGCAGCGCGAGCGCTACCGGGTCACCGAGACCTCGCGGACCCTGCATTTCGCCTCGCCGTCGTTCGACGCTTCCGTGCTGGAACTGCTGCTGGCGATCGGCGGCGCGGCGACCATGATCGTGGTCGCCCCGAGCGTGTACGGCGGCGCGGAACTGGCCGGGCTGCTGCGACGCAACGACGTCACGCACGCCTTCATCACCCCCGCCGCGCTGGCCTCGATCGACCCCGCCGGTCTGGACGCGCTGCGCGTGGTGGTGGCAGGCGGCGAGGCCGTTCCACCGGAGCTGGTGCGTCGCTGGGCCATTCCGCTCGCCGACGGCACGACCCGCGAGTTCTACAACGGGTACGGCCCCACCGAGACCACCATCATGACCAACATCAGCGACCCGCTCATCGCGGGCGATCTGGTGACCATCGGCGCGCCCATCCGCAATGTGACCGCCTACGTGCTCGACTCCCGGCTGCGCCTGGTGCCCACCGGTGTGACGGGCGAGCTCTACCTCGCGGGCGCCCAACTGGCCCGCGGCTACGGAAACCGGCCGGGGCTCAGCGCGGACCGGTTCGTGGCCAATCCTTTCGCCGACAACGGCGCCCGCATGTACCGCACCGGCGATCTGGTGCGCCGCACCGCGACCGGCGAGCTCGAGTACCTGGGCCGCAACGATTTCCAGGTCAAGATCCGCGGCTTCCGCATCGAGCTGGGCGAGATCGACGCGGTGCTGGCCGTGCACGAACGGGTGGACTTCGCGGTGACCGTGGGTCACGAACTCGACAACGGCAGCACGATCCTCGCTGCCTATGTACACGCCGCCGACGGCGCGAGCGTGGACGCCGGGGAACTCACCACCGAACTCGTCGCGCTGGCCGAGCAGCATCTGCCCGCGCACATGGTGCCGACCTCGATCACGGTGCTCGACGAGATCCCGCTGACCCCGGTCGGCAAGCTGGACCGCCGCGCACTGCCCGCTCCGGCCCTGCACACCAAGGAGTTCCGCGCCCCCTCCGGCCGGTTCGAGGAGATGGTGGCGCAGGTCTTCGACGACCTGGTCGGCGACGGCTCACCGATCGGCGCGGCCGACGACTTCTTCGAGCTGGGCGGTAACTCGCTGATCGCCACCCAGGCCGCGGCCAGGCTCGGCGCGCTGCTGGAGACCAAGGTGCCCACGCGCCTGCTGTTCGAGGCCTCGTCGGTGGCGAAGCTGGCCGAACGCGTCGCCGAGCTGTCCGGCCAGGGCGGGCGCGAGGAACTGCGCGCGGGCCCGCGCCCGGAGCGCATCCCGCTGTCGCTCGCCCAGCAGCGGATGTGGTTCCTCAACCGCTTCGATTCCGAGTCGGCGGCCTACAACATCCCGATCGCCATCCGGCTGTCCGGTGCGCTGGACGTCGCCGCGCTCACCGCGGCCTTCGACGACCTGATCGCCCGCCACGAAGTGCTGCGCACCGTGTACCCGGAGACCGCCGACGGCCCGGTGCAGGTGATCCTGCCGCCCGGGGAGGCCACGTCGGGGAAGGCCGTGCCGGGGACAGCGACGCCGCGGCTCGAGCTGCGCGAGGTCGCGCCCGAGCAGGTGGGTGCCGCCGTCGGCGAGCTGCTCGCCGCCGGATTCGACGTGACCACCGAGGTGCCGTTGCGCGCGGTGCTGTTCCGGGTGGCCGAACAGGAGTTCGTGCTCGCGCTCGCGGTGCATCACATCGCCGGCGACGGTTCCTCCGGCGGCCCGCTGACCAGGGATCTGATGACGGCCTACGTCGCCAGGGCGGCCGGGCGCGCGCCGGAGTGGAGCCCGCTGCCCGTGCAGTACGCCGACTACAGCCTCTGGCAGCGCCGGATGCTGGGCAGCGAGGACGATCCGGACTCGCTCGCCGCGGCGCAGATCGGGTATTGGCAGCGGGAGCTGGCGGACCTGCCCGACCAGCTGGACCTGCCCGTCGACCGTCCGCGCCCGGCGGTGCAGTCCTTCGACGGCGGCGTGGTCGACATCCGTATCGATGCCGAACTGCACCGCGCGCTGGCCGATCTGGCCCGCGCCGAGGGCGCGACACTGTTCATGGTGGTGCACGCCGCGCTGGCGGTGCTGCTCTCGCGGCTGTCCGGCGCCGAGGACATCGCCATCGGCACGCCGATCGCCGGTCGCGGCGAGGCGGAGCTCGACGACCTGATCGGCATGTTCGTCAACACGCTGGTGTTCCGCAGCCGCGTCGAGGGCGGCGAGTCGTTCACCGAACTGCTCGGACGCCAGCGCGAGACCGACCTGCAGGCCTTCGCGCACGCCGATGTGCCGTTCGAGCGGCTGGTCGAGGTGCTGAACCCGGTGCGCTCCACCGCGCGGCACCCGCTGTTCCAAGTGGGCTTCTCCTTCCAGAACCTCGCCGAGGCGAGCCTGGACCTGCCGGGCCTGACCGTGGCGGGCCTGGACGTGGACACCCACGTCTCCCAGTTCGATCTGCACTGGATCATCGGCGACAGCTACGACGCCGACGGCGCCCCCGCCGGTCTGGGCGGCGCGCTCACGTTCGCCACCGCGCTGTTCGACCGCAGGACCGTCGAGGTGTTCGTCGACCGGTTCGTGCGCCTGCTGCGTGAGGTCACCGCGGCCCCGCGCACCCCGGTCGGCGACATCGACCTGCTCGATCCCGCCGAGCGCGAGCGGATCCTGGTGCGCGCCAACACCACCGGCTACCCGCTGCGGCCCGGCACGCTCGCCGAGCTGCTGGACGCCTCGGTCGCGGCCGCCTCCTCGCACGCTGTCGCGCTGGTGTCCGACGACGGCAGCCGGGTGTCCTGGTCGGAGCTCGACGCCCGCGTCAACCGGTTGGCCCGCCAGCTGATCGCGCGCGGCGTCGGCCCGGAGACCCGGGTGGCGCTGGCGATGCGGCGCGGGGTGAACCTGGTGGTCGCCATGTACGCGGTGACCCGCGCGGGCGGCGCGTACGTGCCGGTCGATCCGGATCAGGCCGCCGACCGCACCGGCTACATCCTGCTCACCGCCGCGCCGATCCTCGTGCTGACCGACGCGGCCACCGATTTCGTCTCCGGCAACGCCGCGGTGCTCCGCGTGGACGGCCCGGCGCTGACCTCCGGTCCCGCCGATCCGATCACCGACGCCGACCGGATCGCGCCGCTGCGCCCGGACAACACCGCCTACGTCATCTTCACCTCCGGCTCCACCGGCAGGCCCAAGGGCGTCGCGGTGCCGCACGCCGCGGTGGTCAACCAGTTGCGCTGGAAGGCCGCCGAATTCGGGCTCGCCGCCGACGACGCGGTGCTGCTCAAGACGGCCGCGACCTTCGACCTGTCGGTGTGGGAGTTCTGGTCGGCGGCGGTCTGCGCGGGCCGGCTGGTCATCGCGAGCCCAGACGGTCATCGCGACCCGGCCTATCTGAACGAGCTGATGGAGCGCGAGGGCGTCACCACCCTGCACGTGGTGCCCTCCATGCTGGACGCGCTGCTCACCGTGTCGGGCGGCACACTGCCCGGGTCGTTGCGCCGTATTCTCGCCATCGGCGAAGCGCTGCCCGCGAGCACCGCGCAGCGCACCCTCTCGGCGGGCACGGCGCTGTTCAACCTCTACGGCCCCACCGAGGCCGCCGTCTCGATCACCAATCATCCGGTCACCGAGGCGGATCGGGTGTCGGTGCCGATCGGCGCGCCGGAGTGGAACAGCCGGGTGTACGTGCTGGACGCGCGGCTGCGGCCGGTGCCGGTCGGCGTGCCCGGCGAGCTGTATCTGGCCGGTGACCAGCTGGCCCGCGGCTACTTCGGCCGCCCCGATCTGACCTCGGACCGGTTCGTGGCCAACCCCTTCGAGCCGGGCACGCGCATGTACCGCACCGGCGACCTGGTGGCCTGGAACGCCGCTGGGGAACTGGATTACCGCGGCCGCACCGATTTCCAGGTGAAGGTGCGCGGTTTCCGCATCGAACTCGGCGAGATCGAGGCCGCGCTGCTGGCCCAGCCCGGCATCGCCGCCGCGGCCGTGGCGGCCAAGTCCGATCCGCACATCGGCGACCTGCTGGTCGGCTATCTGGTGCCCGCCGAGGCCGGAGCCGAACTCGACATCCCCGCGATCACCGCGGCGCTGGCCGCGCGGCTGCCCTCCTACATGACCCCGGCCGCGTGGGTGGTGCTGCCCGCGCTGCCACGCAACGTCAACGGCAAGCTCGACCGGAAGGCGCTGCCCGATCCGGTATTCGAGGCCAGGGAGTTCCGTGCGCCCAGCACACCGATCGAGGAGATCGTGGCAGGCGTGTTCACCGATGTGCTCGGCGTCGAGCGGGTCGGGGTGGACGACGACTTCTTCGCCCTCGGCGGCAACTCGCTGATCGCCACCCAGGTCGCCGCCCGCCTCGGCGCGGCTCTGGACGCCGAGGTACCGGTGCGGCTGCTGTTCGAGGCGTCCACCGTCGCCGCGCTGGCGGTGCGGGTGGAGAGCCTGGCCGGTGCGGGCGGGCGGCCCGCGCTGGCGCCGCGGCCGCGTCCGGAACGGATTCCGCTCTCACCGGCCCAGCAGCGCATGTGGTTGCTCAACGGCATGGGCGCCGACCCCGCCGTCTACAACATCCCCGCGGCGGTGCGGCTGTCCGGCGACCTGTCGGTTTCCGCGTTGCGTGCGGCGCTGGCCGATGTGCTCGCCCGCCACGAGATCCTGCGCACCGTGTACCCCGCGCACGAGGGCGTGGCCCATCAGCTGGTGCTGCCCGCGCATCAGGTCACTGCCGACCTCACCGCGCACGTGGTGCCCGCGGACGAGCTCACCGAGCGGATCGTGCGCGCGGTGACGACCGGGTTCGATGTGACCGCCGAGGTGCCGGTGCGCGTCGAGCTCTTCCGGATCGCCGAGCAGCCCTCGGAATACGTGCTGGTGTTGGTCGTGCACCACATCAGCGCGGACGGCTGGTCGATGGCCCCGTTCACCCGCGACCTGATGATCGCCTACGCCGCGCGCGCCGCGGGCAATCCGCCCGCGTGGCAGCCCCTGCCGGTGCAGTACGCCGACTACAGCCTCTGGCAGCGCGAACTGCTCGGCGACGACAACGATCCGCAGTCGCCGGCCGCTCGTCAGCTCGGCTACTGGCGCACCGCGCTGGCCGGGCTGCCGGACGCGCTCGACCTGCCCTTCGACCGTCCGCGCCCGGCCGTGCAGGAGACCGCGGCCCGTGCGGTGCCGCTGCACATCGACGCCACCACCCACCGCGCGCTGCTCGAGGTGGCCCGTGCGCACAACGCCACGCTGTTCATGGCGGTGCACACCGCTCTGGCGGTCCTGCTGGCCCGCTGGTCGCGTTCGGACGACATCGCCATCGGCTCGCCGATCGCCGGGCGTGGCGACGCCGCCCTCGACGACCTCATCGGCATGTTCGTCAACACTCTGGTGTTGCGCACCCCAGTGGATACCGCCGCCTCGTTCGCCGAGCTGCTCGATCGCCAACGCGAGACGGACCTGGCGGCCTTCGCCCATGCCGACGTGCCGTTCGAACACCTGGTGGACGTGCTCAACCCGGTGCGTTCCACCGCCAGGCATCCGGTGTTCCAGATCATGCTGGCTTTCCAGAACCAGGCCCGCGCCGGACTCGAGTTGCCCGGGCTGTCGGTGTCGGCGATGGATTTCGGCGCCGAGCAGACCGAATACGACCTCCAGCTGATGCTCGCCGACGGATACGACGAACACGGCGAGCCCACCGGTATCGCGGGCCGGATCCTGTTCCCGGTCAGCCTGTTCGACGAATCGACCATCGAGACGCTGGCCCGCCGGTTCGAGCGGGTGCTGACCGCGCTGGCGACCGGACCCGCCGTCCCGGTCGGCGACGTGGAATGGCTCACCGAGGCCGAACGCGTCGAGGTGCTCACCCCTGGCGATGCCACCGACCACCCGCTCGACAGCGCGGCCACCCTGGTGTCGCTGTCGGCGCTGGGCTCGCGCATCGATCCGCGCGCGGTGGCGATCGTGGACGGCGCGCTCACCGACCGGCGCACCGAGATCACCTACGCCGAATGGGACGCGCGGGTCCACCGGCTGGCGCGCCACCTCATCGGGCTCGGGGTGGGCCCGGAGACCCGCGTCGTGGTCGCCCTGCATCGCAGCGTCGACCTGCTGGTCGCCATCCACGCCGTGCTGCGCGCCGGCGGCGCCTACGTGCCGGTCGATCCCGACCACCCCGAGGACCGCACCGCCTACGTCCTCGAGCTGTCCGAGCCCAGTTGCGTGCTCACCCACGCGGCGGCAGGTTTCCGCACCGACCGCGCGCCGGTGATCCGCGTCGACGAGCTGGATCTGTCCGGGTACCGTGCCGATCCGATCACCGACGCCGAACGCCTCGCGCCGTTGCGCCCGGCGAACACCGCCTACATCCTGTTCACCTCCGGCTCCACCGGACGGCCCAAGGGCGTCGCGGTGCCGCACCGCGCGGTGGCCAACCATGTGCGCTGGTTCGTCGCCGACTACGGTCTCGGCGCGGCCGACGTCTCGCTGTTCAAGACCACCATCACCTTCGACATGTCGGTGTGGGATGTGTTCGTGCCCTTCATCATCGGCGGCAGGGTGGTGGTCGCCGCCCGCGACGGACACCGCGATCCGCGTTACCTGGCCGAGGTGATCGCCGCGGAACGGGTGAGCGTGATCCCGTTCGTCCCGTCCATGCTGCGCGCCATCCTCGACGCCGGCACCGGCACCGGCGCCGACACCCACAGGGGCGCGGGCACCGCCCTCGGCGGCGGCGCGTTGGACACCCTGCGGGTGATCTGGCTCGCGGGGGAGGCGCTTTCGGCCGACACCGCGGCGGCGGCGCGCCAGGTCTCGCGCGCCCGGCTGGACAATCTCTACGGCCCGACCGAGACCGCCGTGGTCACCATGACCGCGCGGGTGCCCGAGGACGCCACCGGCATCGTGCCCATCGGCTCGCCGATCTGGAACGTGGGCGCCTACGTGCTCGACGACCGGCTGCATCCGGTCCCGGTCGGCGTCGCCGGCGAGCTCTACCACGGCGGCATCCAGCTCTCGCACGGGTATTTCGGGCGTCCCGATCTCACCGCCGCGCGCTACGTCGCCAGCCCGTTCGCGCCGGGGGAGCGGCTCTATCGCACCGGTGACCTGGTGCGATGGAACACCGACGGCCGGATGGAGTATCTGGGCCGCACCGACTTCCAGGTCAAGCTCCGTGGTCTGCGCATCGAACTCGGCGAAATCGAGGCCGCGCTGCTGACCCACGACGCCGTCCGGCAGGCGGTGGCCGTGGTGCACACCGACGAACAGCTCGGCGACCAACTCGTCGGCTATGTGGTGCCGGACGCGGCCGTGGGCGAGGTGGAGATCGAATCGGTCAAGGCGCACCTGACCGAGCGGGTTCCCTCCTACATGGTGCCCTCGGCCTTCGTCGTGCTCGACGAGTTGCCGCTCAACGCCAACGGCAAGCTCGACCGTAAGCAGCTGCCCGCGCCGACGTTCGTGGCCCGGTCGCACCGAGCGCCGAGCACGCCGCTGGAACACTCGATCACCACCGTGTTCGCCGAGGTGCTCGGACTGGACGCGGTCGGACTGGACGACAACTTCTTCGAGCTCGGCGGAAACTCCCTGGTGGCGACCCGGGCGGCGTCGCGGCTGGGCGAGGAACTGGGCGTTCGGGTGCCCGTGGTGTGGATGTTCACCGCGCCCACTCCGGCCGGTCTGGCCGCTCAGGTACTCGCGCAGTCCGCCGATGCCGCGCCGGACTCGGCGGACCCGGCGGACTCGGCGGACTCGGCGTTCGAGGTGTTGTTGCCGCTGCGGTCGGGGTCGGATGCGCCGCTGTTCTGCATCCATCCGTTCGGCGGCATCGCCTGGTCCTTCGCCGGACTCGCGGCACACCTGGACGGTGATCGCCCGATCTACGGATTGCAGTCGCCCGCGCTCGGTTCCGACGAGACGCTGCCCGAATCCACCGAGAAGTGGGCCGTGCGGTACCTGGAGGAAATTCGTGCGGTGCAGCCGCAGGGGCCCTACCACCTGCTCGGCTGGTCGTTGGGCGGCGTCCTCGCCCACGCCATCGCGGTGCAGCTGCAGGCCGAGGGGGAACGGGTCGAGCTGCTGGCGATGATGGACAGCTACCTGCGTGCGGAGATCGAGGAGTCCGCGATCGCGTCCGGTCCGGTGTCGATGGCCGAGCTTCTCGGCGGTCTGCTCGGCGACGCGGCGCAGCTCGATATCGGCGACATCGAGGACGCCACGGATCTCGGTCCCGCCGAGATCGCCGAGCGGCTGGCGCAGTTGCCGGAACCGTTCGCCTCCTTCGGCGCCGAGCGCATCGGCCGGGTCCTCGAGGGCGCGGCGCATTCGGCGGCGGTGACCGCGCAGTATCGGCCGCTTCCGTTCGTCGGCGAGCTGGTGTATTTCACGGCCGCCGAGGACGATCCGACCGGCCGTACTGGCGCCGACACCTGGACGGGGGCGATCCAGGGAACGATCCGCAACCATCCGGTGCCGACCTCGCACTGGCGGATGACGGCCGACGCCGGACTCGCCGAGATCGGTCGCGTGCTCAACGCGTTCCACCGGACACGGGCGCAGTCACACCGGTTCTGAGCCCCGGCCGGGCGCGGGTCCGATCCCGCGCCCGGCCATCGGGTTACGCGACAACGGTGTGGCGACCGTCACGACGCCGCATCGATCGTGCCCCGCGGCCCGGCGATCACGCGGCGCGCCGGACGGCTGGGACCGCCGCTGTCGATCCCGCGCAGCACATCTCCCGCGATACCCCCGATGCTTCGACGAAGCGCGCCCGCGAGGCCGTCATCAGGTGACTCGCTGCTCGCGCGCCTCGAAGCGCCCGGCGCTCACCGCAGGCCGACCAGCTCCGCGAACCTGCTCGCGTGACAGCGGATCACGCTCCGGCGAGGACACCGTCCGATACCGATTCCACATCGCGGAGACGCGGGCTCGCCGGGCTTCCCGGATCGGCTCGCCACGTCACACGAGTGCCCTGACGGTTCGGGCCGATTCGCCGCGTGCCACTCTTGTGGGTGAAGCAGGACATTCACTTTCGCCATCGGGTCGGCGCGCAGGGGTTCGGTAAGGCGCTGCCCGAGATGTACGTCGGTACACAGTGGGAGGTAGTTCGCTATGTTCGATCGACCCAGCACCAGTACGGCAAACCCGCGGCGCGTCGTCCGGCCGGAGGTGCGTCGATGACCCGTGCCACTCGCGCCCGCCAGTCCCGCGCCCGCCGCCCGCGCGTGGTGACCCTGCCCCAGTTGCTGGGCCGGGCAGTGGAAACCGCGCCGTCCGGACTCGCGGTGCTCGGCGTCGACGCCGACGGCGTCCGCGCCGAAGCGACCTACCATGAACTGGACCAGCGATCGACCCGGCTCGCCCGGGTGCTCATCGCCCGTGGCATCGGTCCGGAAGACCTTGTCGCACTGGCTGTCCCGCGTTCGCTGACATCGGTGCTCGCCTGCTGGGCGGTCGCCAAGACCGGGGCGGGCTTCGTCCCGGTCGACCCGAATCATCCCGAAGACCGTGTCGCGCACATGCTCTCCGACTGCGGCGCGGCGCTGGGTATCACCGTGGACGCGGTGCGCGCCGGTCTGCCGGGAACGGCGCAGTGGCTCGTCCTCGACGACCCGGCCACCGAGACACTGCTGGCCGAACAGCCGGACCGTCCGATCACCAACGACGACCGGGTGCGGCTGCTGCGACCCGAGCACCCGGCCTACGTGATCTTCACCTCCGGCTCGACCGGCCTGCCCAAGGGCGTCGTCGTCACCCAGGCCGGACTGGCGAGCTTCTGCGCCGAACAGCAGGAGCGCTACCGGGTGACCGAACGCTCGCGCACACTGCATTTCGCCTCGCCGTCGTTCGACGCGTCGGTGCTGGAACTGCTCCTGGCGGTCGGCGGCGCGGCGACCATGGTGGTCGTCGACCCGTCGGTCTACGGCGGACCCGACCTGGCCGGGATCCTGCGCACGCACGCGGTGACGCACGCGTTCGTCACCCCCGCCGCGCTGGCCTCCATCGATCCGGCGGGCCTCGACGAGCTGCGTGTGGTGATCTCCGGCGGCGAGGCGTGCCCGCCGGATCTGGTGCGGCGGTGGGCGGTACCGCTGCCGAGCGGTTCGCTGCGCGAGTTCTACAACGGGTACGGCCCGACCGAGACCACCATCATGACCACCATCAGCGACGCGTTGCGTCCGGACGAGCCGGTGACGATCGGCGCGCCGATCCGCACGGTCGGCGCCTACGTGCTCGACCCGCGTCTGCGGCTCTCGCCGCCCGGCGCGGTCGGCGAACTGTATCTGGCAGGGCCACCGCTGGCGCGGGGATACGGCAATCGCCCCGGGCTGAGTGCGGCGCGGTTCGTGGCGAACCCCTTCGAGGAGGGGGCGCGGATGTACCGCACCGGCGATCTGGTGCGACGCACTCCTACCGGCGCGCTGGAATATCTGGGGCGCAACGACTTCCAGGTCAAGATCCGCGGTTTCCGGATCGAGCTCGGCGAGATCGACGCGGTGCTGGCCGCCCACGAGAAGGTCGATTTCGCGGTCACCGTCGGCCACGAACTCGACCACGGCGGCACCGCGCTCGTCGCCTATGTGCACGCCGTCGACAACGCGGCGCTCGACACCGACGAGCTGACCGAGCTGGCCCGCCGCCGCCTGCCCGCCCACATGGTGCCGACCGCGATCACGGTCCTCGACGAGATCCCGTTGACGCCGGTGGGCAAGCTGGATCGCGCCGCGCTGCCCGCTCCCGTCCTTGCCGCCAACGAATTCTGCGAGCCCGCCGGTCCGCTGGAAGAGACGATCGCGGCGGTCTTCGCCGGCGTGCTCGGCGTCGAGCGGGTCGGCGCCGACGACGACTTCTTCGCCCTGGGCGGCAATTCGCTGCTCGCGGCGCAGGCCGCCGCCCGGCTCGCGGTGGCGATCGGCGCCGAGGTGAAGGTCGGCAGGCTTTTCGAGACGACCACGGTGGCGACCTTGGCGGCGGGGTTGAGCGCGGACGCGGTGCAAGCGGACCGGCGACCGCCGTTGACCGCCCGGCAGCGCCCCGAGCACATCCCGCTCTCGCCCGCCCAGCAACGGATGTGGCTGGCGAGCCGCATCGACAGCGAGGCGGCGGTGTACATGATCCCCGCCGCCATCAGGTTGTCGGGGGAGTTGTCGGTGCCCGCGCTGCGCCAGGCGATCATCGACGTCGTCGCTCGGCACGAGGCGCTGCGCACCCGCTATCCGGCCCAGGACGGTCTCGCCCGCCAGGTGATCGTCCCCGCCGACCAGGTCGTGCCCGACCTGAATCCGGAGCCGGTTCCCGGCGCGGAATTGCGCGCGCGGATCGCGCGTGCGATGACCGTCCCGTTCGACCTGGCAGAGGAAGTCCCGGTGCGGGTCGCGCTGCTGCGACTCGCCGAGGACCCCTCGCAGCATGTCCTGGTGCTGGTCGTCCACCACATCAGCGCGGACGGCTGGTCGATGGCCCCGGTCACCCGCGACCTGGTGGTCGCCTATGCCGCGCGGGTCGCAGGCGCGGAGCCAGGGTGGGCCCCGCTGCCGGTGCAGTACGCCGATTTCAGCCTGTGGCAGCACGAGGTCCTCGGCGACGAGGCCGATCCGGAATCGGTGGCCGCGCGGCAGCTCGATCATTGGCGAACCGAACTGGCGGGACTGCCCGACAGCCTGCCGTTGCCCTTCGACCGGCCGCGGCCCGCCGTGCGCGACACCCGCGCCCGGGTGGTGACCGCCCACCTCGACGCCGACATCCATCGCGCCCTCACGGATCTGGCGCGCGCCGAGCACACGACGCTGTTCATGGTGCTGCACAGCGCGCTCGCGGTACTGCTGAGCAAGGTGTCGGGCACCGGTGACCTCACGGTCGGCACACCGTTCGCCGGTCGCGGTGAGCAGGCGCTCGACGAGGTGGTCGGCATGTTCGTCAACACCCTGGTGCTGCGCAGCCGGGTGGACCACGCCTTGCCGTTCACCGAATTCCTCGCCGAGCAGCGGCAGACCGACCTGGCGGCTTTCGCCAACGCCGACATCCCCTTCGATCGCCTCGTGGAGATCGTGAACCCGGCGCGCTCGCAGTCCCGGCATCCCTTGTTCCAGGTGATGTTCGCGCTGCAGAACCTGACCAGGCCCAGCCTCGAGCTGCCCGGACTGTCGGTCTCGGCGATCGAATTCGACTCGGAGAACACCGAATACGACCTGCAGGTGACGCTGGCCGACGGCTACGATGCCGACGGCGCGCCGGCGGGCATCGCCTGCGCGATCGCCTATCGCACCGGTCTGTTCGACCAGGCCACCGTCGTGAACCTGGTGCGCCGCTTCGAACGGGTGCTGCGCGTGGTCGTCGTGGCGCCGCACACGGCCGTGCGTGACATCGACCTCCTCGACCCCGTGGAGCGCGAGGTGGTGCTGCGCGAATGGAACCGCACCACCCACGAGGTCCCACGGGTGGCCACCGTGCTCGATCTGTTCGCCGAGAGCGTGCGCAGGCACGCGGACAAGACGGCGGTGGTCGTCGAGGCCGGGGAATCCGGCCGGGCGCGCCCGGCCGAACTGACCTACGCGCAGTTCGCCGCACGGGTGAACCGGCTGGCGCGCAGGCTGATCGAACTCGGCGTCGGTCCGGACGCGCGGGTGGCCGTCGGCATGCGCCGGTCGGTCGACATGCTGGTGGCGGTGTACGCGGCGGTGACCGCGGGCGGGGCGTATGTGCCCATCGATCCGGACCAACCGGACGAGCGCACCGGTTACGTGCTCGACACAGCCCGTCCGGCCGTCCTGCTGACGACCACCGGCGACGACATCCGGACCACGGTGTGCCCGGTGGTCCACGTCGACACCGCCGACCTGGGCGACTACGACGACGCGCCGATCGCCGACACCGAGCGCCGGGGCGTGCTGCGGCAGTCGAACATCGCCTATGTGCTCTACACCTCCGGGTCCACCGGCAGGCCGAAGGGCGTCGCGGTCACCCACGCCGCGATGGTCAACCAGTTGGCCTGGCGCATCGAGGCCGCGGGCCTGAACGAGACCGATGTGGTGATGCACAAGACGCCCTTCACCTTCGACGCCTCGCTGTGGGAACTGTTCGCGACACCGATCATGGGCGCGCGGATGATCCTCACCGCGCCGCAGGCGCACCGCGACGCCCGCTATCTGACGGAGACGATCCACCGGCACCGCGTGACGCTCACGTCCTTCGTGCCCACGTTGCTCGCGGTCTTCGCCTCGACCGCTTCGCGAGCGGAATGCGCCTCGCTGCGCTGCGTATTCGTCGGAGGCGAGGCGGTGACCCCGCATGTCGTCGGCCTGCTTCGCGGCGTGAGTCCGGCCGCGCTGGTCAACGGCTACGGCCCCACCGAGTTCACGGTGATCGGGACCTCCTGGCAGGTGAGCGAGGACGAGACCGCGGTGCCCATCGGCCGCCCCGTGTGGAATTCCCGTGCTTATGTCCTGGACGAGTTCTTGCACCCGGTGGCCCCCGGCGTGGCGGGCGAGCTGTATCTGGGCGGTGTGCAGACCGCGCGCGGCTATCACGCGCGCCCGGATCTGACCGCGCAACGGTTCGTCGCCGATCCCTTCGGCGAGCCCGGCGAGCGGCTCTACCGCACCGGCGATCTGGTGCGCTGGCGGGGCAATGCGGACAGCGGGGCCGGACCGCTCGAGTACGGGGTGCTGGAGTACATCGGCCGCACCGACTTCCAGGTGAAGTTCCACGGCCAGCGCATCGAGCTGGAGGAGATCGAGGCCGCGCTGCTCGAACAGCAGGCGATCGAACAGGCCGCGGTGCAGGTGGTCGGCACGTCTGCCGGTGACCATCTGGTCGCCTATGTCGTGGCGGGGGAGGCCGCCGGTTCCGTCCTCGACGTCGAGCAGGTGAAGGACGCGCTGCGCCGCAGGCTGCCCGCCTACATGGTGCCCTCGACGGTGCTGACGCTCGGGGAGTTCCCGCTCAACTCCTCCGGCAAGCTGGATCGAAAGGCACTGCCCGTGCCGGAGTTCCGGGCGCGGGAGTACCGCGCGCCCGCGACCCCGGTCGAGCGGATCGTGGCGGAAGTCTTCGCCGAGGTGCTCGACCTGACCCGGGTGGGAGCCGAGGACGACTTCTTCGAACTGGGCGGCAACTCGCTGATCGCCACCAGGGTGGCCGCCCGTCTCGGGGCCGCGCTGGACACCCGGGTGCCGGTGCGGCTGCTGTTCGAGGCGTCGACCGTGGCGGCGCTGGCCGCGCGGCTGGCGGAGGGGACCGGCGAGGGCGCCCGTGCCGCGCTGGTCGCCAGGGACCGTCCGGCTCGGGTGCCGTTGTCGCTGGCACAGCAGCGGATGTGGTTCCTCAACCGCTTCGACGACGCCAACATCACCTACAACATCCCTGTCGTGCTCCGGCTGAGCGGGGAACTCGACGTCGAGGCGCTGCGCCAGGCGGCCCTCGACGTCATGGAACGCCACGAGGTGCTGCGCACGGTCTACCCGGAGACCGACGGGCTCGCCCACCAGGTCGTGGTGCCGACGGACTCGGTGCCGCTGGACCTGGCGGTGCGCCGGGTGCCGCTCGCGGACCTGCGCGCGCGGATCGATCGGGTGCTGTCGGCGCCGTTCGATGTCACCGCCGAAGTTCCCGTGCGGGTGCGGCTGTTCGCCGCGCAGGAGCGGCCGGACGAGCACGTGCTGGTGTTCGTCTTGCACCACATCTGCTCCGACGGCTGGTCGATGGCGCCGCTGACCAGGGACCTGGTCACCGCCTACCAGGCCCGCACGTGCGGGCAGGCGCCGCTGTGGAGTCCGCTGGCGGTGCAATATGCCGATTTCAGCCTGTGGCAGCACGAACTGCTCGGCGACGAGAACGATCCGGAATCGCTGATGGCCCGCCAGCTCGCCTACTGGCGTTCGGCGCTGGCCGGGTTGCCGGACGCGCTGAGCCTGCCGTTCGATCGGCCGCGCCCGCCGGTGCACGAATCGGCCGCGCGCCGGACGCCGCTGCGCGTGGACGCGGGCACCCACCGGCGGTTGCGCGAGATCGCGCACGCGGCGGGAGCGTCGCTGTTCATCGTGGTGCACACCGCGTTCGCCGCGGTTCTCGGTCGATGGTCCCGAGCGCAGGACGTGGTGATCGGCACGCCGGTCGCGGGACGGGGCGAAGCCGAGATCGACGATCTCATCGGCATGTTCGTCAACACCCTGACGCTGCGGACCCGGGTGGATCCGGCGTGCTCGTTCACCGAGCTGCTGGCCAGGCAGCGCGACATCGATCTGGCCGCCTTCGCCCATGCCGACGTGCCGTTCGAACGACTCGTCGAGGCGCTCAACCCGCCGCGGTCGCAGTCGCGACATCCGCTGTTCCAGGTGATGCTGTCGTTCCAGAATCATCACCGGGCCGCGCTGGAACTTCCCGAACTCACCGTCTCCGCGATGGATTACGGCACCCCGCCCAGCGCCTTCGACCTGCACTTGACCCTCGCCGACGGGTACGACGCCGACGGCGAGCCCGCGGGGATGGACGGCGCGCTGATCTACCCTGTCGCTCTGTTCGACGAGGCGACGATGGAGTCGTTCGCGCGTCGCTTCGAACGCGTGCTCGCCGCGATCGCGGCCGATCCCGCCCAGCCGGTCGGAGACATCCCCTGGCTGACCGAGCGGGAACACCAGGCGGTGCTCAGCGCGTCGGCCGGCGCGGACCGTCCGCTCGACGAGGCGGCCACCCTGGTCTCGCTCTCGGCGCTCGGTCCGCGTTCCGATCCGCGGGCGGTGGCGATCGTGGACGGCGCGCTCACCGATCGGCGTACCGAGATCAGTTATGCCGAATGGGATTCGCGGGTACACCGCCTCGCGCGCCACCTCGTCTCGCTCGGGGTCGGCCCGGAAACCCGCGTCGTGGTCGCCCTGTATCGCAGCGTCGACCTGCTGGTCGCCATCCACGCCGTGCTGCGCGCGGGCGGTACCTATGTGCCGGTCGATCCCGACCATCCCGAGGATCGCACCGCCTACGTGCTGGAACTGTCGAAGCCCGGCTGCGTGCTCACGCACGCGGCTGTCGATTTCCGTGCCGATGGTGTGCCGGTCATCCGGATCGACGAGCTGGATCTGTCCGGTTACCGCGACGAGCCGATCACCGACGCCGAGCGCCTCGCGCCGCTGCGTCCGGCGAACACGGCCTACATCCTGTTCACTTCGGGCTCGACCGGTCGGCCGAAGGGGGTGGCGGTGCCGCATCGGGCGGTGGCCAACCATGTGCGCTGGTTCGTCGCCGAGTACGGCATGGGCGCCGCCGACGTCTCGTTGTTCAAGACGGCCGTCACTTTCGACATGTCGGTCTGGGATGTGTTCGTGCCGTTCGTCACCGGTGGCCGGGTGGTGGTGGCCGCCCCCGACGGGCATCGCGATCCGCACTACCTGGCCGAGGTGATCGCGGCCGAACGGGTGACCGTGACCCCGTTCGTCCCGTCCATGCTGCGCGCCGTCGTCGACACGCTCGAGAAGGGGTCGCTGGACTCGTTGCGGGTTGTCTGGTTCGCCGGCGAAGCGCTGTCGGCCGAGACCGCCCTGGCGGCGCGCCGGGTGTCGCGGGCCAGGCTGGACAATCTCTACGGCCCTACCGAGACCGCGGTGGTCACCATGACCGCGCGAGTTCCCCGGGACGCGACCGGCATCGTGCCGATCGGCGCCCCGATCTGGAATGTGGGCGCCTATGTGCTCGACGACCGCCTGCACCCGGTGCCGGTCGGCGTCGCGGGCGAGCTCTATCACGCCGGAATCCAGCTCTCGCACGGCTATTTCGGGCGTCCGGACCTCACTGCTGCGCGGTATGTGGCGAGCCCGTTCGCGCCGGGGGAGCGGCTCTATCGCACGGGCGACCTGGTGCGGTGGTTGCCCGACGGCCGGGTGGAATACCTGGGTCGCACCGACTTCCAGGTCAAGATCCGTGGTCTGCGCATCGAACTCGGCGAGATCGAGACCGCGCTGCTGGCCCAGGACGACGTGCGTCAGGCAGTCGTCATCGTCTACAGCGACGCGGAGCACGGTGACCGGCTGGTCGCCTATGTCGTGCCGAAGGACGGTCGGCACGTCGAGGTGGACACCGTGCGCGCGGCACTGAGGGAAAGCGTGCCGTCCTACATGGTGCCCGCCGCGTTCGTGGTGCTCGACGCGATTCCGCTGAACGCGAGCGGCAAGCTCGATCGCGGCGGGCTGCCGCGCCCGGAATTCGTCGCCCGGACATATCGGGAACCGGTCACGCCCACCCAGCAGACCATCGCCGCGGTGATCGCCGAGGTGCTCGGTCTGGACCGGGTCGGCCTGGACGACGACTTCTTCGCCATCGGGGGCGACAGCATCTCGTCCATCCAGGTGACGGCGAGGGCCGCGCAACGAGGGGTGATCTTCTCGCCCCGCGATCTCTTCCAGGGCCGCACCGTCGCGGATCTCGCCCGGCGGGCCCGAGACACGGATGCCGACGACATGGCGGGAGTCAAGGCGGGTCCGCTGGTGCGGCTCACGGAGCCGGACCGGCAGCGCCTGTCGGACAGCCTGCCCGCTGTCGCCGACGTGTGGCCGCTGACCCCGCTGCAGTCGGGAATGCTGTTCCACGCGTTGCTGGCCGACACCTCGCTCGACGTCTACGTGACCCAGTTCGTGTTCGGTCTCGACGGTGCGGTGGACCGAGACCGCCTGCGGTCCGCCGCCGCCGCGGTGGTGGAGCGCCACGAGAACCTCCGGGTGTTGTTCACCGAGGACACCACGGGCCGGTCCGTGCAGGTCGTGCTCGAATCCGTCGAGGTGCCATGGGAGTTCCACGACTTCTCCGACGAGCCGGATGCCGGCCGCGAGTTCGAGCGCTTCCGCGAGGCCGATCGTCGACGAGGGTTCTCGATGGATGTCGCGCCGCTGCTGCGTTTCACCCTGCTGCGGATGGGCATCGAGGACTACCGGCTGCTGGTCACGGTGCACCACATCCTGATCGACGCGTGGTCGATTCCGCTGCTCATGCGGGATGTGCTGGTGGCGTACGTCCTCGGGGACGTCACCGCCTTGCCGCCGGTGCGTCCGTATCGGGACTACCTGGCCTGGTACGCGCGACAGGACAGCGAGAAGAGCCGCGCCGCATGGCGTAGCGCGCTGGACGGTTTCACCGAACCGACGCCGTTGGCGCCGCGAACGATTCCCAAGGAGATCTCCGCGGGAGTCGGTGCGGTCGACATCGTGCTGAGCGAAGAACAGACCGGCGCGCTGAGCGATCTGGCCGTCTCGGCGGGCGTCACGGTCAACACCGTGTTCCAGACCGTGTGGGGTCTGCTGGTCGGCCGCAGCGTCGACAGTGACGATGTCGTGTTCGGTGCGACGGTGTCGGGACGACCGCCCCGGCTGGCAGGCGTCGAGTCGATGGTGGGCTTGTTCCTGAACGCGATTCCGGTGCGGGTCCGGTTGCGGCCGGCCGCGACCGTGACGCAGGTCCTGCGGGAAGTCCAGGCCGAGCAGGCCACGCTGCTGGATCATCACTACCTGGGGTTGAGCGACATCCAGGAGGCCGTGGGTATCGAGGACCTCTTCGACTCGCTGCTGGTGTTCGAGTCGGCTCCGATCGATCAGCGGATGCTCGGGGATGCCGCGCGGATGCCGGGTGGTCTGAGTGTCCGCACCGCCGAGGCTGTGAGCAGTTCCCACTATCCGGTGACGGTGATGGTCTACCCGGGCCGGGAATTCCGGGTGTCGCTGAAGTTCTTGCGTGATGTCTTCGACGAGCCCTCGGTCCGCTGCCTGGCAGACCGTTACGCGTCGCTTCTGCGCGAGATCCCGCAGCGGCGTGCGGCACGGATCGCCGAACTCGACGCGCTGACCGCGGCCGACCGGGCAGTGCTGTCGGAGATGAACGCCACCGCCGTCCCCGACCTGCTCGATGAACAGACCCTGATCGGGCTGTTCGACGCGCAGGTCGAACGGACCCCGCAGGCGCCCGCCGTCCGGTTCGGCAGCGAGACACTCAGCTATGCCCAGCTCCGGCAGCGTTCGCTCGTGCTGGCCTCGGACCTCGCCGCTCGTGGTGTCGGCCCGGAGACTCTGGTGGCGGTGGCGATGCGCCGCTCCATCGAACTGGTCGTCGGTGTCTACGCCGTCCTGCGTACCGGCGCGGGGTACGTGCCGATCGATCCCGATCACCCGGCCGAGCGCAACGATCACGTGCTGACCAGCGCCGCGCCAGTCTGTGTCCTGTCCCGAGAGGCCGACGGTTTCGATACGACCACCGGGGTTCCGGTGCTGTCGATCGACAGTCTCCACCGCGTGGCTGCGGTGCCGCTGTCCGCGCCCAGGGCGGACAACGTGGCGTACGTGATCTACACCTCCGGTTCCACCGGCCGCCCGAAGGGCGTGGCGATCACCCATCGGCAGCTGAGCAACCAATTCCGTTGGGCGCAGCGGACCTATCCGCACGGTCCCGGTGACGTGGTGCTGCACAAGACGCCGATCACCTTCGACATCTCCACGTGGGAATTGTTCTGGCCGTTGCAGACCGGCGCGACCGTGGTCGTCGCGGTGCCGGACGGGCACCGTGATCCCGGCTACCTCGCCCGCACGATCGACGAGTACGACGTCACGACAGTGCATTTCGTGCCCTCGATGCTGGACGCGTTCCTCGCTGTGGCCGCGGGCGAGCATCCCCGGCTGCGCTGGGTGTTCGCCGCCGGTGAGGCGCTGCCGGGCGAGACGGCACGTCGTTTCGCGGCGGCCCTGCCGAAGGCGCGTCTGGTGAACTGGTACGGACCGGCCGAAGCGACAGTGGTCACCGCGCATCCTGTCGCCGCCGAGACCGGAGCGTCCGTGCCTGTCGGCGCCCCGGTCGACAACACCACCGTCCATGTTCTGGATCGCCACCTGCGTGCGGTGCCGCCGGGCTCCGCGGGCGAACTGTACGTGGCCGGTGTCCAGCTGGCCCGGGGATACGCCGGTGCTCCGGCGCTGACCGCCGAGCGTTTCGTCGCTCATCGGGGCGGGCAGCGGCTCTACCGCACCGGCGATATCGTGCGGTGGCGCCTCGACGGCCCCGCGCCTGCGCTGGAATATCTGGGCCGCAGCGATTTCCAGGTCAAGCTCCGTGGTCAGCGCGTCGAACTCGGCGAGATCGAAGCGGTGCTGCTCGCGGAGGATGCGGTCGCCGCCGCCGTCGTCGTCGTGGATTCCGATGCGTACGCCGGTGACCGGCTCGTCGGCTATGTGGTGCCTGCCGCGGGCCGTCGCGTGGACGCGGTGACGCTGCGCGCGCGAGCGTCGGCGTCGCTGCCGGTCTTCATGGTGCCGTCGGCTTTCGTGGTGCTCGAGCAGATGCCGTTGAACGCGAGTGGCAAGGTGGACCGCCGGGCGCTGCCCGCACCGGTGGTGGAGAAGGCGCCGTTCCGGGCACCCGAGACGCCACTGGAACGGACGGTCGTCGAGGTGTTCGGCGAGGTTCTGGGCAGGGCCGCCGACAGCATCGGCGTGGACGACAGTTTCTTCGAATCGGGGGGGAATTCGCTCGTGGCGACGCGGGCCGCCGCCCGGCTCGGGGAGGAGGTGGGAAGCCGGGTGCCTGTCATGTGGATGTTCACCGCTCCTACTCCGGCAGCCCTCGCCGCCCACCTCACGGCCCAGCGGGTGGGCGCCGCGGACACCGACGCCGCGTTCGATGTGCTGTTGCCGTTGCGTCCGGGCGAGGGGCGTCCGTTGTTCTGCATCCACCCGTTCGGCGGGATCGCCTGGTCGTTCGCCGGTCTGGCGGCACACCTCGACCCGAGCCGGCCGATCTACGGATTGCAGTCGCCCGCTCTGGGCTCGGACGAGCCGTTGCCGGAGTCGACCGAGCAGTGGGCACTGCGTTATATCCAGGAAATTCGCGCAGTACAGCCACACGGCCCCTACCACCTGCTCGGCTGGTCGCTGGGCGGTGTGCTCGCCCATGCGATCGCGGTACAGCTGCAACTCGACGGTGAGCAGGTCGAGTTGCTGGCGATGATGGACAGCTATCTGAGCTCGGCGGCGGCGACCACCACCGTGTCCGGCCCGGTGCCGGTGGCCGAGTTGCTGGGCGGTCTGCTCGGCGACGGGGCGGCGCGGCTCGACATCGGTCGCGGCATCGACCCCGCCGCCGACGCCGCGACGGTGGCGCGGCAGCTGGCGCGGCTGCCGGAGCCGTTCGCCTCGTTCGGTGAGCGTCGCATCGCGCGGGTGCTCGAGGCCGCCGTGCACTCGGTGGCCGTGACCGCGCGGTACCGGCCCCGTTTGTTCGCGGGTGAGCTGGTGTATTTCGCCGCGGCGGGGGATGATCCCTGCGGTCGGGGTGGCGCGGACACCTGGGCCGCAGCCGTGGACGGGCCGATCAGGGAGATCGCCGTCCCGGCGACGCACTGGCGGATGACCGGGGCGGAGGGACTGGCCGTGATCGGCCGTGTCCTCGACGCGCTGCACGCCGCCGGGTACGCACGCACGGACCAGACCTGATGGTCTGTTACGTGATGTGAGTAACCTACCGAGGTCTCGGGTGCAATGAACCGCATGCATACAGCGATGTGCAGAACATCGCGGGCGGTTATTGTTGCGTGCCCGAGGTCGCCGTGTAGGTCCGCACGCGTGCCGTGCGGGTGTGGTTTTTGCTCGACCCGAGAGGTGAACTGGCGCGATGGAAACAGTGAGACGTTCCAGCCGTGAAGGTCGCCGCCGCCGGTCGGGTTCGCCGCTGCTGGCCCAGCTGCTCACCGCGGCTGTGGAGTCCGCCGCCGACGCGGTCGCGGTCCTCAGCGACCCGACCGGCGATCCCGCCGACCGGCGTCAGCTGACCTACCGGCAACTCGACGAAGCGTCCTCCCGGATCGCCAGGGAACTGATCAGCCGCGATCTCGGCCCGGGCGACACCATCGCCATGGGCATCACCCGCTCGATCGAATCGGTGATCTCGCTGTGGGCGATCGCCAAGACCGGCGCCACCTACGTGCCGGTGGACCCGAACTACCCGGCCGAGCGGATCGCGCACATCCTGGCCGATTCCGGCGCCGAGTTCGGGCTCACCACCTCCGCGCACCGTCCCGTGCTGGGGACCGGCACCTACTGGATCGAACTGGACGATCCGGTGCGCGCCGAGCGCATCGCCGCCCATCCGGCGCACCCGATCTCCTACGCCGACCGGGTGCGCACTCTCACCCCGGCACATCCGGCCTACATGATCTACACCTCCGGCTCGACCGGCATGCCCAAGGGCGTGCTGGTCTCGCACACCGGCATCGCGACCGTCGCCTCGGCGGCGGCGAATCTGGGCGTCGGCGTCGGCGACCTGGTCACCCACCTGAGTTCGCCCAGCTTCGACTTCTCACTGATGGAAGCGATGTTCGCCTTCCCCCAGGGCGCGACGCTGGTCATCGCCCCGCCCGAGGTCTACGGCGGGGCCGAACTGGCCGCGCTGATCGAGCGGACCGGCGTCACGCATCTGATGATGACGCCCGCCGCGCTGGAATCGGTCGATCCGTTCGGCCTGACCTCGGTGCGCACCCTGGTCGTCGGCGGCGAGAAGCTCAACCCGGAACTGGTCGGCCGGTGGGCGCACCCCGGCCGGACCATGCACAACGTCTACGGGCCGACCGAGGCGACGATGATCGTGTCGGTATCCGAGCCGCTGCACGTCGACGAGGAGATCACCATCGGCACGGCGCTGCCGGGAGTCAGCGCCTACGTGCTGGACACCCTGTTACGCCCGGTGCCCGCGGGTGTGGTGGGCGAGCTGTACCTGGCCGGTCCCTCGCTGGCGCACGGGTACCACGGCCGCTCCGCGCTGACCGCCGCCAGTTTCGTGGCCGACCCGTTCGACGGCGAGGGCAGCAGGCTCTACCGCACCGGCGACCTGGTGCGCCGCCGCGAATCCGACGGCGCGTTCGAGTACGTGGGGCGCTCGGACTTCCAGGTGAAGATCCGCGGCCTGCGCATCGAACTCGGTGAGATCGACAGCGCGCTGACCTCGCATCCCGACATCGACTTCGCCGCGACCCTGGGCGCCACGCTGCCCTCGGGCAGCACCGCGCTGGTGTCCTATGTCCTCGCGCGGGCGGGAACGGCGCCCGATGTCGCCCAGGTGAGCGACCACATCCGCAAGGTCCTGCCGACCTACATGGTGCCCTCGTCGATCATGGTGCTCGACGAACTACCGCTCAACGCGGTCGGCAAGCTCGACCGCGCGGCGCTGCCGGAGCCGGTCTTCGCGACCAGGACCTACCGCGAACCGTCGACCCCGATGGAACGGATCGTGGCCGAGGTCTTCGCCTCGGTGCTGGCGCCAGAGGGGGACGCGCAGATCCAGGTCGGCGCCGACGACGATTTCTTCGAACTGGGCGGCAACTCGCTGCTGGCGACCCAGGCGGTCGCCAGGATCGGCAGCGCCGCGGGCGTCCCGGTCCCGGTCAGGCTGATGTTCGAGGCCGCCACCGTGTCCGGTCTCGCCGCGCTGGTGGAGGGTCTGGACACGCCCGCGCGTCCGCCGTTGCTCGCGGTCGAGCGCCCGGATCGGGTCCCGCTGTCCTACGCCCAGCAGCGCATGTGGTTCCTCAACCGCTTCGACGCGGCCAGCGGGGTGAACAACATCCCGGTGGCGGTGCGGTTGTCGGGGTCGCTGGATGTGGCGGCGCTGGGCGCGGCCGTCGCCGATGTCATCGCCCGCCACGAAGTGCTGCGGACGGTGTACCCCGAGGTCGACGGCGAGGGCACCCAGGTGGTGCTGCCGGTCGACGACCCGCGTGCGGTACCCGAACTCCCCGTCCTGGCGGTCGCGCCGGACCGGGTGCCCGAACTGCTGAAGACCGTCATCGGCACGGGCTTCGACGTGGCCGTCGCGCCGCCGATCCGGCTGCGGCTGCTGGAGCTGTCGCCGCGCGAGCACGTGCTGGTGTGCGTGGTGCACCACATCGCCGCCGACGGCTTCTCGATGGGCCCGCTCACCCGCGACCTGATGCTCGCCTACCAGGCGCGCACGGCGGGCCGGACGCCGGACTTCACGCCGCTGGCCGTGCAGTACGCCGACTACACGCTGTGGCAGCGCGAGCTGCTCGGCGGGGCCGACGACCCGCGTTCACTGCTGCACGACCAGCGCGAGTATTGGCGCGACAGGCTGGCCGATCTGCCCGAGCTGTCCACGCTGCCCACCGACCGGCCGCGTCCCCAGGAGGCCTCCTACCGCGCGGGCACCCTGACCTTCGGTATCGACGCGGAATTCCACGCCACGCTCGCCGAACTCGCGCGCCGTCACAACGTCACGCTGTTCATGGTGGCGCACGTGGCGCTGGCGGTGCTGCTGGCGAGGATGTCCGGCGGCGACGACATCGCCATCGGCACCCCGGTCGCCGGTCGCGGCGAACCCGCCCTCGACGACCTGGTGGGCATGTTCGTCAACACGCTGGTGCTGCGGACCGAGGTGCGCCCGGAGGCCACCTTCGACGAGCTGCTCGCGCAGGTACGCGCGGGCGACGCGGACGCCTTCGCGCACGCCGACCTGCCCTTCGAACGTCTGGTCGGCCTGATCGACCCGCCGCGCTCCACCGCGCACCACCCGCTCTTCCAGGTCATGCTGACCTTCCAGAACCTGCGTCTGGGCGCGCTGGACCTGCCCGGCCTCACCGTCGAAGGCGTCACCTCGGCGCGTCCGCTGGCCGAGTTCGATCTGCAGCTGACCCTGGCCGAATCCGCCGACCAGCACGGCACCCCGGCGGGCATCGCCGCCGAGATCGCCTACGCCGCCGACCTGTTCGACGCCGACACCATCCGCGCCTTCGCCGAGCGCTACCGCCGGGTGCTCTCGGCCATGGTCGCGAGCATCCACAATGTCGCCGGCGAGGTGGACCTGCTCTCCGACGCCGAACGGCACGCGGTGCTCACCGAGTGGAACGCCACCGCCTACCCGGTGCCGGATACCACGCTGGTCGAGCTGTTCGAGGCGCGCCTGGCCGCGGACCCGCAGCTGGTCGCGGTGGCCGGTGAGCACGAGACGCTGACCTACGCCGAGTTCGGTACCCGCGTGCACCGTCTGACCAGAGCGTTGCTGCTCTCCGGTGTCGGTCCGGGTTCGCTGGTGGCCCTGGGCATCCGGCGCTCGATCGACCTGGTCGTGGCCATGTACGCGGTGCTCGAGTCGGGGGCGGGCTTCGTGCCGCTCGATCCGGAACAGCCGGCCGAACGCCGGGAAACGGTGCTGGAGACCGCCGATCCGGCCCTGGTGCTGACCACCCGCGCCGACGCGGCCCTGATGGCGGGCCCGTCCACCGCCACGGCGCCGCGCATCGCCATCGACGCGCTCGATCTCGACGGGGTGCCCGACGGTCCGATCACCGCGGCCGAACGGCCGAGGGCTGCCACCGGCGCCGACATCGCCTACGTCATCTTCACCTCGGGCTCGACCGGTCGTCCCAAGGGCGTCGCGGTGAGCCAGGCCGCGATCGTCAACCGCCTGCTGTGGATGCAGGCGCAGTACCCGATCGGCCCGGCCGACGCCGTGCTGCAGAAGACGCCCGCCACCTTCGACGTGTCGGTGTGGGAGTTCCTGTGGCCCTTGCAGACCGGCGCCCGCCTGGTCGTGGCCGCCCCGGACGGCCATCGCGATCCGGTCTACCTGGCCCGTCTCATCGCCGAACACCGGGTCACCACGGTGCATTTCGTGCCCTCGATGCTGGCGGTATTCGTCGCGACCCTCGCCGAGCACGGCGAGGAGCTGCGGGCCGGGGTGGCGAGCCTGCGCCAGGTGTTCGCCTCGGGCGAGGCGCTGCCCGCCGCGACGGCCCAGCGGCTGCGTGAGCTGACCGGCGCCCGCCTGCACAATCTCTACGGCCCCACCGAGGCCGCGGTCGACGTGACCTTCCACGAGGTCGTGGACGCCGATGTGACGTCGGTGCCGATCGGCCGCCCGGTGTGGAACACGTCGGTGTTCGTGCTCGATTCGCGCCTGCGCCCGGTGGCGCCCGGCGTCATGGGCGAGCTGTATCTGGCGGGCGATCAGCTGGCGGTGGGCTATCTGTCCCGGCCGGATCTGACCGCGGACCGCTTCGTGGCCGACCCGTTCGGCCCGGCCGGTTCCCGCATGTACCGCACCGGCGACCTGGTGTCGTGGACCCGCGACGGTGAGCTGAACTATCTGGGCCGCAGTGACTTCCAGGTGAAGCTGCGTGGCCTGCGCATCGAGCTCGGCGAGATCGAGACGGCGCTGCGGGCCCAGCCGGGCGTCCGCGACGCGGTCGTGCTGGTGCGCACCGATCCGCAACTCGGTGATCAGCTGATCGGCTATGTCACCGCGGGTTCGTTCACCGCGGTCGACGTCGACACCGTGCGCGCCGGACTGGCCGCGGCCCTGCCGGACTACATGGTGCCCGCCGCGATCGTCGTTCTCGACGAGTTCCCGCTCAGCGCCGTCGGCAAGCTGAACCGCAAGGCGCTGCCCGAGCCGGTCTTCGAGACCAAGAGCTTCCGCGCACCCGGCACCGCCGTCGAACAGTCCGTGGCGGGCGTCTACGCCGACCTGCTCGGCCGCGACGAGGTCGGCCTGGACGACGACTTCTTCGCCCTCGGTGGCAATTCGCTGCTGGCGACCCGGGTCATCGCCCGGCTCAACGAGGCCCACGACGCCGCCCTCGACGTGCGCGCCCTGTTCCAGGCCCCCACCGTCGCCGCGCTGGCCCAGCGCATCGTGCCCGGTGCGGGCTCCGCTCGGCCAGGTAGGGGCGGCCGCGTCGCGCTGACCGCCGGACCGCGCCCGGCGACGGTGCCGCTGTCGCCTGCCCAGCAGCGCATGTGGGTGCTCAACCGGATGGACCCGTCCTCGGTCGCCTACAACATCCCGTTCGCGCTGCAGATCGCGGGCGCGCTGGACGTGCAGGCATTGCGCGGCGCGGTCGACGACGTGCTCGAGCGCCACGAGGTGCTGCGCACCCGCTACCCGGCGGGCGCCGACGAGCTTCCCTACCAGGAGATCCTGCCGCTGGAGGAGGTGTTGCCCGGCGGCCTGCGGGTCGAACGGCCGCGCGACATCATGGGCCGGGTCATCGAGCTGATGACCTCCGGCTTCGACGTCACCGAGCGGGTGCCGGTCCGCATCGCGCTGCTCAACGGCGGTGTGCCGGACAAGCATCTGCTGGTGCTGGTCACCCACCACATCTGTGCCGACGGCGCCTCGCTGGCCCCGCTGGCCCGTGATCTGGTGACCGCCTACGCGGCCCGCTCGACCGGGCAAGCCCCCGAGTGGGAGCCGCTGCCGGTGCAGTACGCCGACTACGCGCTGTGGCAGCGCGAGGTCATGGGCGCCGAGGACGATCCGGAATCGCTCGCGGCGCGACAGCTGGACTTCTGGCGGGACCGGCTCGACGGCCTGCGCCCCGGGCCGACGCTGCCCCAGGACCGGGTCCGCGTCACCGGCGCCGCCGCCCGCGGCGCGTCGATACGGTTCGAATTGCCCGCCGACGTCCACACCGCGCTGGCCGAGCTGGCCCGCGCACACAACGCCTCGCTGTTCATGGTCGTGCACGCCGCGCTCGCCGCGCTGCTGGCCCGCCTCGGCGGCGAATCCGACGTCGCCATCGGCACTCCCGTCGCCGGCCGCGGCGAACGCGCCCTCGACGACCTCGTCGGCATGTTCGTCAACACGCTCACCCTGCGCACCGACGTCGACGTCGACGCCGGCTTCACCGCGCTGGTCGAGGCCGCGCGCGAGGCCGACCTGGCCGCCTTCGACCACGCCGAACTGCCCTACGAGCGAGTCGTCGACGCGGTCGCCCCGGACCGGGCGGGTACCACCAGCCCGTTGTTCCAGGTGGTGCTCGGCTTCGAGAACCTCACCAAGCCGGTCCTGGAACTGCCCGGCCTCACCGTGACCGCGATGGACTCCGGTCCGCTGGCGGCCAAGTTCGATCTACTGCTGGAAGTCGAGCCGAGGCACGACGCCGACGGCACCCCCGGTCCGATGGGCGCGGCGCTCACCTACGCCACCGACATCTTCGACGCCGCCACCGCGCAGGGCTTCGCGCACCGCTTCGCGCGGCTGGCCGCCGAGGTCGCCGCCGACCCCGCGCAGCCGATCGGCGACATCGACCTGCTCGACGATCTCGATCGTGAACACCTGCGTCCGGCCGAGATCGCGGTGCGCACCGATCTGACCCTGCCGCAGCTGCTGGCCGAGGCCGTCGACACCGCGCCGCGCAACACGGCGGTGGTGTTCACCGACGCCGTCGAACAGCTCGGCGCCCTGGACTATCCGGAACTCGACGCGCGCTCCACCCTGCTCGCCCGCGAACTCGTCGACCGCGGCGTCGGCCCGGAAGACCTGGTGGCCGTGGCGGTGCCGCGATCGCTGGAATCGGTGCTGGCCCTCTGGGCGGTCGCCAAGACCGGCGCCGGATTCGTGCCGATCGACCCGGCCTATCCGGCCGAGCGGATCGCGCACATGCTCGCCGACTCCGGCGCGGTGCTCGGCCTCACCGTGTGCGACGAGGTGGCCGCGCTGCCCAAGCGGGTGCGCTGGCTGTTGCTCGACGACATCGCCTTCGTCGCGCGCCTGGCCCGGTTCGACACCAGGGCGCTCACCGACGCCGATCGGCGCGGTCCGCTGCGTCCGCAGCATCCGGCGTATGTCATCTACACCTCCGGCTCCACCGGAACTCCCAAGGGCGTCACCGTCACCCACGCCGGACTGGCGGCGCTGGCCGGGGAACTGCGCGAACGCTTCGCGCTGACCCCGCACGCGCGCACCCTGCACTTCGCCTCGCCGTCCTTCGACGCCTCGGTGCTGGAACTGCTGCTCGCCGTCGGCGCGGGCGCGACCATGGTCGTGGTCGCCCCCAGCGTGTTCGGCGGCGGCGATCTGGCCGAGGTGCTGCGCAGGGAACGGGTGACCCATGCCTTCATCACCCCCGCCGCACTGGCCGGTCTCGACCCCGAGGGCCTGGACGATCTGCGGGTGCTGATCACCGGCGGCGAGGCCTGCCCGCCGGAACTGCTGCGGCGCTGGGCCGGTCCGATCGAGGCGGGCACGCTCGCGTTCCACAACGCCTACGGTCCCACCGAGGCCACCGTGGTCGCCTCGGTGACCGGCCCGATGCGGCCCGACGTCCCGATCACCATCGGCGCGCCCCTCCGCGGCACGGCCGCCTACGTGCTGGACCGGCGGCTGCGCCCGGTGCCGGCCGGGGTCAGCGGCGAGCTCTACATCTCCGGTCCCGCCCTGGCCCGCGGCTACCGCGACCGCTCGGTGCTCACCGCGACCCGCTTCGTCGCCGATCCGTTCGCTGCCGACGGCACGCGCATGTACCGCACCGGCGACCTGGTGCGCCGCACCGCCGCCGGTGAACTGGAGTACCTGGGCCGCAACGACTTCCAGGTCAAGATCCGCGGCTTCCGGATCGAACTGGGCGAGATCGACGCGGCGCTGACCGCGCAGCCCGAGGTGGACTTCGCGGTCACCGTCGGCCACGAACTCGACAACGGCAGCACGATCCTCGCCTCCTATGTGCACCCCGTCGCGGGCGCTCGCATCGATGCCGACGAACTGCTGGCCGCCGCGGGCCGGGCGCTGCCCCGGCACATGGTGCCCGCCTCGATCACCGTGCTCGACGCCATCCCGCTCACCCCCGCGGGCAAGCTGGACCGCGCCGCGCTGCCCGCTCCGGTGTTGCGGGTCAGCACCTTCCGCGCCCCGCGCGGCCGGTTGGAGCAGTTGGTCGCCTCGCTGTACGCCGAGGCGCTCGGCTCCGCCGAACCGGTCGGCGCCGACGACGACTTCTTCGCCCGCGGCGGCAATTCGCTGATCGCCACCCAGGTGGTGGCCCGGCTCGCCGCCGCCCTCGGCACCCGGCTCGAGGTGCGCGAACTCTTCGACGCGCCGACCGTCGCGGGCCTGGCCGCCCGCCTCGGCGACCGGCTCGATGCCACCGCGTCCGGCACCGCCGCGGCGGCTCGTCCCGCGCTGACCGCGGGGGAGCGCCCGGACCGGATTCCGCTGTCCCCGGCGCAGCGGCGCTACTGGTTCCTCAACCAGTTCGACACCGCCGCCTCCGCCGTGGACAACATCCCGATGGCCGTGCGCCTGTCCGGCGAACTCGATGTCGCCGCACTCGGCCGCGCCGTCACCGATGTGCTCGCCCGCCACGAGGTGCTGCGCACCGTCTACCCGGGCGGCGACGAGCGTCCCTACCAGCTGATCCATCCCGTCCCCAGCGAGCCGGTCACGCTCGTCCCGGTCGACGTGCCCGAGGACCGGCTGCCGGCCACCCTCACCGAGCTGGCCCGGCGCACCTTCGACGTGACCCGCGAGATCCCGTTCCACGTAGCGCTGCTGCGCGTGGCGCCCACCGAGCACGTGCTCGCCTTCGTGGTGCACCACGTCTCCGCCGACGGCGCCTCGATGGCCCCGCTGGCCCGCGACATCATGGTGGCCTACACCGCGCGTCTGCACGGGAGCGCGCCGCGCTGGACCCCGCTGCCGGTGCAGTACGCCGATTACGCGCTGTGGCACCGCGCCGTGCTCGGTGACGAGGACGACCCGGATTCGGTGGCCGCCGCGCAGATCGCCTACTGGCGCGAGCGGCTGGCCGGCCTGCCCGATCAGCTCGACCTGCCCGCCGACCGGCCGCGCCCGCCCGCGCAGTCCTTCCAGGGCGCCACCGTGCGGCTGGTGGTCTCCGCCGACCGGCACGCCGCCCTGCAGGAGCTCGCTCGCGCCAACCGCGCCTCGCTGTTCATGGTCGTGCACGCCGCGTTCGCGGTGCTGCTGGCCGGGCTCTCCGGCTCCGGCGACATCGCCGTGGGCACCCCGCTGGCCGGTCGCGGCGAACGCGAACTCGACGACCTGATCGGCATGTTCGTCAACACCGTCGTCTTCCGTACCCGGGTGCGTCCCGGTGAGAGCTTCACCGAACTGCTGGCGAGCGTGCGCGAGGGCGATCTGACCGCCTTCGACAATGCCGACGTGCCGTTCGAGCGCTTGGTCGAGGTGCTCAACCCGGCGCGCTCCACCGCCCGCAATCCGCTGTTCCAGGTAGGGCTTTCGTTCCAGAACCTGCGCGAGACCACCTTCGAGCTGCCCGGCCTGCGGGTGGCGCCGCTGGAGTTCGAGACGCATCTGGCCAAGACCGACCTGCAGCTCACCGTCACCGACCGCTACGAGGCCGACGGCACGCCCGCCGAGATCCTGGCCGACTTCAGCTACGCCACCGACCTGTTCGACGAATCCACCGTGCAGGCCGTCGCCGAGCGGTTCCAGCGGGTGCTCGACACCGTGCTGGCCGATCCGATGGTGCCCGTGGCGGGCATCGATCTGCTCTCGGCCGCCGAGCGCGAGCGAATCCTGCGCACCACCAACGAGACCGAGCACTGGATCGACCCTCGCGCGAACCTCTCTTCGCTGCTCGACGACACCGTCATGCGCAGCCCCGAGGCGCTGGCGCTGGTCGCGGGCGAGGGCCAGCGCGCGGTGTGGATCACCTACGGCGAGCTCGACCAGCGGGTCAACCGCTTGGCCCGCCACCTCATCCGGCGCGGGGTGCGCCCGGAGGACCGGGTGGTGCTGGCCATGCGCCGCAGCGTCGACCTGGTGGTGGCCATGTTCGCGGTCGCCAAGTCCGGCGCCGCCTATGTGCCGATCGATCCCGATCAGCCCGTCGAGCGCGTCGAGCAGATCCTCACCACCGCCGCGCCGATCTGCGTGCTGACCACCACCCGCGACGCCTTCGACACCACCGCCGCGCTCACCGTCGTGGTCGACGCGCTCGACCTGTCGATGCTCTCGCCCGCGTCCATCGCGCCCTCGGAGCGCAACGGCAAGCTGCACGCCGACCATCCGGCGTACGTGATCTTCACCTCCGGTTCGACGGGCACACCCAAGGGCGTGACCGTCTCGCACGGCGCGATCGTCAACCAGTTGCTCTGGAAGACCGCCGCATTCGGGCTCGACCGCGACACCATCGTGCTGCTGAAGACCGCGGCCACCTTCGACCTGTCGGTGTGGGAGTTCTGGTCGGCGGCGGTGTGCGGCGGCAGGCTGGTGATCGCCGACGCCGAAGGTCAACGCGATCCGTCCTACCTCAACACCCTCATCCGCGAGACCGGTGTCAACACCCTGCACACCGTGCCGTCGATGCTCGACGCACTGGTCACCGACGGCGGCGGCAGCCTGCCCGACTCGGTGCGCCTGGTGCTGGCCATCGGCGAGGAACTGCCCGCCACGCTGGCCGCGCGGGTGCGCGCGAGCGGGGTGACGCTGCACAACCTCTACGGCCCCACCGAGGCCGCGGTGTCGATCACCGATCACGCGGTGACCGAGGCGGATTCGGCGTCCGTGCCGATCGGGTCGCCGGAGTGGAACAGTCGTGTCTACGTGCTCGACGGCACGCTGCGCCCGGTTCCCGACGGCGTCCCGGGTGAGCTGTACCTGGCGGGCGCGCAGCTGGCCCGCGGCTACCACCGCAGGCCCGCGCTGACCGCCGAGCGCTTCCTCGCCGACCCGTTCGCCACCGAAGCCGGTGGCGCGGCCGGCGAGCGGATGTATCGCACCGGCGACCTGGTCGTGCGGACCGCGAGCGGGAACCTGGAATACCTGGGCCGCACCGACTTCCAGGTCAAGGTCCGCGGTTTCCGCATCGAGCTCGGCGAGATCGATGCCGCGTTGCTGGCCCAGCCCGGCGTCGCCCAAGCGGTCACCGTGGGCCGCGACCAGCCCGGCCGCGCGGTCTCGCTGGTGTCCTATGTGGTCCCCGCGGAAGTGCTCGCCGAGCGCGCGCCGCTGGACGAGGCGACCCTGCTGGCCGGGCTGCGCGCCCGGCTGCCCGAATACATGGTGCCCGTCGCCGTGGTCGTGCTGCCGCGAATGCCGCTGACCTCGGTCGGCAAGGTGGATCGGTCCGCGCTGCCCGCGCCACGACCGGTCGCCACCGCGCACCGTGCCCCCGTCACGGCCGCCGAGCAGGCGCTCGCCGAGGTCGTGGCCGAGGTGATCGGACGCGAGCAGGTCGGCGCCGACGACGACTTCTTCGCCATCGGCGGCGACAGCATCGCCGCGATCCAGGTGGTCGCGCGTGCCAGGGCCAAGGGCGTGCGGTTCACTCCGCGCCAGGTCTTCGAACTGCGCACCGTCGCCGCCCTGGCCGCGGCGGGCACCGCCCCGCCGGCCGGACCCGCGCCGCGGGCGGGCGAACTGCCGCTGACCCCGAAGGCGACGCGCATCCTGGCCACCCGCCCGGACGGTATCGAGCCACGCGCCGTCGTCGTCGATCTGCCCGTCGACGCCACCCCGGTCAAGGTGCGCCAAGCCGTCGAGCTCGTGCTCGCCCGCAACCCGATGCTGTGGGCGCGGCTGCGCCCGGCCGCCGACGGCCGCCCCGCCGGATTCGTCCTGCCCCCGACCCCGGCGCCGGAGGACCGGCCGTACTTCCGGCTGGCCGACAGCGTTCCGCTCGACGACGTGGTCGCCGCCGCCGCGGCCGCGCTCGATCCGGTCGAGGGCCGCAATATCCGGTTCGTGCACGTCGGCGCGGACGGCTCCGCCCAGCTCGTGGTGGTCGCCAACGGTCTGGTGGTCGACGACCGCGCCTGGCGGGTGCTCACCGACCAGCTCATCGCGGCCTGGTCGCGCCCGCATTCCGCCGAACTCGTGCGCCCGGTGCCCGCCACCGGTCACGGCCTGGCGATCCTGTTGCGCGACTTGGCCGCCCGCGCCGCCGATCCGGCCGTGCACGCCGAACTCGACCGGTGGCGCGCGATCGCGCCCGCGAGCAGGCAGGCGCCGCGCGAGCTCGATCTGTCGGCCCGCTCCCGGGTGTCGCTGACCATCACCGCCGAAGGCGCGGCCGCCGTCGCGACGACCGCGGCGGCCTATCACACCGGCGTCGGCGACGTGCTGCTCGCCGCGCTGGCCCTGGCCATGCGCACCGCCGCGGACCATCCCGTCGTGCGCGCCACCGGCCCGGTGGTCCGCCTGCACGCCGACGCCCGCGGCGCTTTCGATACCGACGCGCGCGCGGAAGCCGACGCCGACATGGTGGGCGCGTTCACCACCGGCTACCCGCTGGTGCTCGACCTCGGTGACATCGACACCGCCGACGCTCTGGTGGGTGGCGGGGCCGCGGGCCGGGTACTGGCCCAGGTCAAGGAGGCGCGCCGCGCGGTGCCCGCGGGCGGCGTCGGCTACGGCCTGCTGCGCTACCTCGACCCCGGCATCGAACTGCCCGGCCCCGGCCTGCTCCGGTTGCGCTACCGCGATCTGCGACCGGTCCGCGTGCACACCGACGCCCCCGCCGACGACCTGCTGCTGGATGTGCTCATCGAGGCCACCGGCAACGGTCTGCTGGCCCGCTTCGACTTCGCCTCGGCGGCCTTCACCGCCGAGCAGGTCCGCGGTTTCGCCGAACACTGGGTGCGCGCCCTCGGCGGTCTCGCCGAACACGGCTCCCGTCCCGGCGCGGGCGGGCACACCCCCTCGGACTTCCGCCTGGTGAAGCTGACCCAGACCGATCTGGACCGGTTCACCGAGACCTACTCCGCGCCCGCCGATATCTGGCCGATGACGGCGCTGCAGTCCGGCATGCTGTTCCACGCGCTGCTGGCGGACGCCTCCATCGACCCGTACATGATCCAGTTCGTGCTCGATCTCGACGGCTCCGTGGACGCGAGCCGGCTGCGCGCGGCCGCTCAGGCACTGCTGGACCGGCACGCCAACCTGCGGGTGGCCTTCGCCGACACCGCCGACGGCACCACCGTGCAGGTGGTTCCGGCGCGGGTGGAAGCCCCGTGGCGGCAGATCGCGCTCGACCACCTCGACCCCGCGGTCATCGCCGCCGAGGCCGAGCGGATCGAGAACGCCGAACTGGGACAGCATTTCGATCCGAGCACCGCGCCGCTGCTGCGCTTCACCCTGCTGCGCACCGCGCCGGATCGCTACCACCTGGTGGTCACCAGCCACCACATCCTGCTCGACGGCTGGTCGGTGCCGCTGCTCATGCGGGAACTGCTGACCTGCTACGCGTTCGGGCCGCACTCCAGGGAACTTCCGCCGGTGCACCCCTACCGCGACTACCTGCTCTGGCTGGCAGGTCAGGACCGGGAGGCGGCGCTGGCGGCCTGGCGGAGCGCGCTCGACGGGGTCACCGAGCCGACCCTGCTCGCCCGCAGGCCGGGCCACGAGATCTCCGCGGGCATCGGTGAGGCGGGCTTCGCCATGTCCACCGCCCAGACCGAGGCACTGACCCGGCTGGCCGCGCGCGTCGGCGTCACCGTCAACACCGTGGTGCAGACCGCGTGGGCGTTGCTGATCGGGCGCAGCACCGACCGCGACGACGTCGTCTTCGGCGCCACCGTCTCCGGCAGGCCCGCCGATCTCGACGGTGTGGAGACGATGGTCGGGCTGTTCCTCAACGCCGCACCGGTGCGGGTGCGCCTCGACCCGACCCGGAGCCTGGACGAGCTGCTGCGGACCGTGCAGGACGAGCAGGCCGCGCTGCTGGATCACCATCACCTCGGCCTCAGCGAGATCCAGGAGTCGCTCGGCCTGGAATCGCTGTTCGACTCGCTGGTCGTGTTCGAGTCCTACCCGGTCGACGCCGAAGGCCTGCGCCGGATCAGCGAGATCGACGGCATGCGGGTCAGCGGCGTGCACGTCACCGACGGCACCCACTACCCGGTGACGGTGATCGTGGCGCTCGGCGACCAGCTGCGGGTGCAGGTGAAGTACCTGCGCGATCTGTTCGAACCCGAGGCCGCCCAGACCTTGGCGTCCCGGCTGGCCGCCCTGATCGGCAAGTTCGTCGCGGTGCCGCACGCCCGCGTCGGCGAGGTCGACGCGTTGCTCGCCGACGAGCGGGCGGCGCTGTTCGCCCGCAACTCGACGGTGGTGCCCGAACTGCTCGACGACGCGACCCTGCTGCGCCTGTTCGACGAGCAGGTCGCCCGCACTCCGCGCGCGACCGCGCTCATCGCCGCGGGCGACAGCGGCCCCGCCGCCGTGCTGGACTACGCCGATCTCGACCGGCGCTCCCGCGTGCTGGCCACCGAACTGGCCGAACTCGGCGTCGAGCCGCGACAGCTGGTCGCGGTCGCCATGCGTCGCAGCGTCGACCTGGTGGTCGCGATCTACGCGGTGCTGCGCGCGGGCGCGGCGTACGTGCCGGTGGACCCCGACCATCCCGACGAGCGCAACGAGCAGGTGCTGGCCGGCGCCGCGCCGGTCTGCGTGCTCACCAGGTCCGGCGACGAATTCGGCACCGGCACGGGCATTCCCGTGGTGGAGGTCGACACCCTCGACCTCTCCGGCGTGCCCGCGCATCCGGGCGTCCGGGTCGCCGCCGACGATCTGGCCTACGTCGTCTACACCTCCGGCTCCACCGGCAGGCCCAAGGGCGTGGCGATCACCCACCGCCAGATGGCCAACCAGTTCCGCTGGGCACAACTCACCCACCCGCACGACCGCACCGACGTGGTCCTGCACAAGACGCCGATCACCTTCGACATCTCCGCCTGGGAGCTGTTCTGGCCGTTGCAGGCGGGCGCGGCCGTGGTGATCGCCGAACCCGACGGTCACCGCGACCCGGCCTACCTGGCCGCGGTGGTCGCCGAACACCGCGTCACCACCGTGCATTTCGTGCCGTCCATGCTCGATGCCTTCCTCGCCGACATCCGGCCGGGCAGGCGCACCTCGCTGCGGCGGGTGTTCGCGGCGGGCGAGGTGCTGTCCACCGAGACCGCCGCGATGTTCGCCGAGCGACTGCCCGGCGTCGACCTGCTCAACTGGTACGGCCCCGCCGAGGCGACCGTGGTCACCGAGCACCGGGCCGACCCGGCCGGGTCGGAGGGCGGGGCGAGCGTGCCCATCGGCTCGCCGGTCGCCAACACCCGCGTGCACGTGCTCGACCGTCAGCTGAGGCCGGTGCCCGACGGCACCGCGGGCGAGTTGTACGTCGCCGGTGTGCAATTGGCGCGCGGCTACCACGGCGCGCCCGGTCTGACCGCCGAACGCTTCGTCGCCCGCAACGGCGGTGAGCGGATGTACCGCACCGGCGACGTGGTGCGCTGGCGCCGCGGCCCCGGTGGCCGGGCGGTGCTGGAATACCTGGGCCGCACCGACTTCCAGGTCAAGCTGCGCGGCCAGCGCATCGAACTCGGCGAGATCGAGGCGGTGCTGCTCGCCCATCAGGCGGTGCGGCACGCCGCCGTTTCGGTGGTGCAGGCTCCCGCCGGCGAACGCCTGGTCGCCTATGTGGTGCCCGACGAGGGAGCGGTTGTCGTGCCCGGCGCCTTGCTCTCGCACGCGCGCGCCGCGTTGCCGCCGTACATGGTCCCGGCCGCCGTGGTGCCGCTGTCGGCACTGCCGCTCAATGCCAGCGGCAAGCTCGACCGCAACGCGCTGCCGGTGCCCGAACTGCCGGTGCGCCCCTACCGCGCACCCGCCACCGAGACCGAGAAGCTGCTGGCCTCGGTGTTCGCCGAGGTGCTCGAGGTGGATCGGGTCGGCGCGGACGACGACTTCTTCGAACTCGGCGGCAACTCGCTGGCCGCGACCAAGGTGGTCGCCAGGCTGCGCCAGGACGCCGAGGTGGAGACCCGCGTGCAGTGGTTCTTCACCGACTCCACGGTTGCCACCCTGGCCCGGCGCATCGAGCAGGCCCGCGCCTGCGGGGTGGACTACGAGCCGGGCACCGCCGACGCGCTCGGCCCGCTGCTGCCGATCCGCGGCGAGGGCACCCTGCCCCCACTGTTCTGCTTCTACCCGATGGCCGGTCTGTCCTGGGGGTACGCGGGCCTACTCGCCTACCTCGAACCCACCCGTCCGGTCCTGGGCCTGCAGTCGCCCGCGCTGTCGGAACCCGACTACCTGCCCAGGTCGCTCGAGGAGATGGCCGCGCGCTGCCTGGCCGAGATCCGCTCGGTCCAGCCCTTCGGCCCCTACCACCTGGTGGGCTGGTCGCTGGGCGGTCTGCTGGCGCACGCGGTCGCGGTCGCCCTGCAGGAGTCCGGCGAGGAGGTCGCGATGCTGGCCCTGCTGGACAGCCACCACGACATCTCGGCCGCGGACTTCCACGACGCCCTGCGCGGCGCGCTCGCCGAGATCGGCATCCAGGCCGACAACCTGCTCGGCGACGAGCCCGCGCCGTACCTGAGCGAGGACTCGCTGGCCGCCCTGCACGCGGCGATCCCGGCCGACCTGACCGCGCTCACCCCCGAGCGGCTCGGCCGGGTCTACCGCAGCGCCGTCCGCTCGGCGGAACTGATCTCCGACTACCGTCCCGGGGTCTTCAAGGGCCGGGTCGACTACTTCAGTGCCCGCATCCTCGGCGCCAACCTGGTGCGCGGCATCGATCCGGAGACCTCGGCGGCCAAGTGGCGGGCGTTCGTCGCGGGCGAGGTCGTCGATCATCCGGTGCACGCCACCCACGACGAGATGACCTCGCCGCACGCGCTGGCCCAGATCGGGCCGACGCTGGCCGCGCGACTCGCCCCGGGGGCGCGGACACCGGGCAGCGGTCCGATCAGGCATGATGGCACCGCAAGGTAACGGTTCCCCCTGACGTGACGACTACATCGACCAGACGACACAGACCGTGGGGTCGGGCATGGTGCACCTGTCCGGCCGTGCACGATCGGGGATGCTCGTGATCCCACCCGTGATCCCGATACGAAGTGAAGGTGCGAAATTGATTCGTCGGCAGACCCGGCGTCGTGGCTCGCGAGCCGCGGCGCTGATCGCGACCACCGCGCTGTTCGCCGGACTGATCTCCGGCCTCGGTGTCTCCTCCGCGACGGCTGATCCGATCATGGAGTCCGGCGCGCTGCTGGCCGATCCCGTCGCCCCGAACGGCTCGCGCATCTCCCGCGCCGAGGTCAAGGACGACCGCAACCTGCGGCTCTACGTCTACTCGGCCGCGATGGCGGAGGACATCATCATCGATGTCCAGCGTCCGGCCGACGCCACGGTGCCCCGGCCGACGCTGTACCTGCTCAACGGCGCGGGCGGTGGCGAGGACTCGGCGTCCTGGGTGGCCAAGTCCGACGCCCTGGAATTCCTGTCCGACAAGAACGTCAACGTGATCCAGCCCATCGGCGGCAAGTGGAGCTACTACACCGATTGGATCAAGGACGACCCCGAGCTGGGCCGCAACAAGTGGAAGACCTTCTTCACCGAGGAACTGCCCCCGCTGGTCGACGGCGCGCTGGGCACCAACGGCGTGAACGCCATCGCGGGCCTGTCCACCTCCGGTACCACCGTGCTGGCCCTGCCGATCGCCAAGCCCGGCCTGTACAAGGCCGCCGCCGCCTACAGCGGCTGCGCCCAGACCAGTGACCCGGTGGGCGCGCAGTTCATCAAGCTGACCGTCGAGACCTGGGGCGGCGGCGACGTCGAGAACATGTGGGGCCCGGAGGGCTCGGAGGAGTGGGTCGCCAACGACCCCTACGTCAACGCCGAGAAGCTGCGCGGCCTCGACCTCTACATCTCCACCGGTAACGGCCTGCCCGGCCCGTACGACACCCTCGACGGCCCGTACGCCCTGCCCGGCTCCTACGGCCTGGCCAACCAGATCATCATCGGCGGCATCATCGAAGCCGGCACCAACTACTGCACGAACAACCTGAAGAACAGGCTCGACTCGCTCGGCATCCCGGCGACCTACAACTTCCGTCCCAACGGCACCCACTCCTGGGGCTACTGGAACGAGGAGTTCCCCCGCTCCTGGCCGGTGCTGGCCAAGGGCCTCGGTATCTGAGGTCGTCCGGTCTCCGAAGTCGGGTCCCACTCGACAGCGGACAGCCCCGCTCACTCGTGTGAGCGGGGCTGTCCGCTTCCCGGGCCAGACATGTACCAGGTGCGTGACCGCCCATGATCGGCTCCCTGCGCGCAGCGGGTGCAGGGAGCCGCTCGCTCGCATCGAGGTCGCCGCGTGTGGCGCTCTCCGGGCATCCGGCGATCGGGCCGGGCGCTCGTGCCCTGCGGCTGCCTGCTATCGCACGGTGGTGAGTTCGCTCCAGGTCTTCCAGATGCGCGGCGCGTAGTCGGCCAGCGGTGGCACCGTGATGCCTGTACCCGCGAGCGCGGCGGTGGTCTCGGCGCAATCGAACCAGCAGCCGAACTCGCTGTGCTCCAGCGCATCCGCCGGCAGTCCCACGCTCGGCAGCACCCGTTGCATGCCCGGCATTCGCAGCACCTTGCGCAGGGTGTCCTTGCCCATGACCTCGACCAGGTGCGGGGCGCCCGCCTCGTCGGCGAACAGGTTCAGCGCGTCCACCGCGCGGACGCGGGCCGGATCGACAAGGTGGAAGGTGCTGTGGGCGGGTGCGGGGGAGTGGGCGATGTGGTCGAGGGCCTCGGTGACGAAATCGACCGGGACCATGTTGGTCTCGCCCAGTTGCGGCACCAGCACCGGCAGCAGGCGCGGCAGTTGCCCGGCGCGGCGCAGCAGTCCGAAGAACCGCCGGGTGCCCGCGTCGGACTCGTCGACCTCGCCCGTGCGGGAATGCCCGATCACAATGGCCGGGCGGTAGATGCGCCAATCCAGCCCGCTTCCGCGCACGATCCGCTCCGATTCGAAGCGCCCGCGTTGCGTGGGGGTCAGGTGCTGACAGGTGTCGAGCATCCGCTCGGTGAACGGTCCGCGATGATCTCCCGAGACGTCCACGGTCGAAAGGTGGTGCAGTCGATCGGCCTTCAGTGCTCGGGTCAGTTCCACCACGCGCCGGGTCGCGGCCGGATCGAGCGCGGCGAGATGCTCGGGATCGGTGTCCGCGCTGCCTGCGTGGTCGATCGTGGTGGCCAGGTGGAAAACGTGCGTGATGGTCTCGCGGTGCTCGTCCACCCAGGCCGGATCGATCGCGGGGCCCGGCCCGGCGAGGTCTCCGACGACCGGGCGGACGCGTTCGCCGCCGTCCCACTCGGCGGCGCAGCGCGCGAAGCGCTCGGCGGGCGCGGTACCCGGCCGGATCAGGACGTGGATATCACCGTCGCGGCGCAGCAACTCGGGAATCAGGAATCGGCCGATGAACCCGGTGGCGCCGGTGACCAGGTATGTCATAGCCGATCAACATAGCCAGTCGGCGCTGTTCGCATGTGGTCGGTGTCACAATTGTGACATGAGCGGTGGGTGTTCGCGGGCCCGGAGCTACCCATGGCGGCCCGCGAACCACCGATCCGCCGTGGGCGGAAGAATCAACCGTGCGGCCGGGTCCGAGCCCGCCCGCACGGCGGTGTCGCGACGAGCGCGCGGTGAACTAGTCGCCGAAGACCGGCTTGCGCTTGGTCAGCATGGCGGTGGCGCCCTCGACGAAGTCCGGCGACTGCAGCAGCTCGGTCTGGCCCGCCTTCTCGGCGGCCAGCGTCTCGTCCAGGGTGGCCAGGGTGCTCTGGTTCAGCGCGCGCTTGGTGAGCTCGAGCGCGCGGCGCGGGCCCGCGGCGACCTTCGCGGCCACCGCCTCGACAGCGGCGTCCAGCTCGTCGGCGGGGAGCACGGCGGTGAACAGGCCGGCCTTGTGCGCCTCGGCGGCGGGCAGCCGCTCGCCCAGCAGCGCCATCTTCGCGGCCAGCGGGCGACCGGCCGCGGCGGCGACCAGTGCGGCCGCGCCGCCGTCGGGCATCAGGCCGATATTGATGAAGGCCAGCAGCAGGTAGGAGTCGTCGGCGGCGTAGACCAGGTCGGCGGCCAGCGCGATGCCCACGCCGACGCCCGCGGCCGCGCCGGTGACCTTGGCGATCACCGGGACCGGGGCGTCCACGATGGCGCGCACCAGCCGGTTGGCCGCGTCCATGATCTGATCGGGGGTGATGCCGCGCTGGGCCTCGGCAGCCGAGGAGGACAGGTCGGCGCCCGTGCTGAAATCGCCCGCCTCGCCGCTGAGGACGATCGCGCGCACCGAGGTGTCCCGCGCGACCTCGAGGAAGGTATCGCCGAGTGCGACCAAAGTGTCGTAGCTGATGGCATTCTTGCGCTTCGGGTTGGTGATCGTGACGCGCAGGATCTTGCCGTCCTTGACCGCCGAGAAGCGGGCCGGGGCCGGGGCCTCGGTCGCGGAATCGGTGTTGCTCATCGTGGTGCGCTCCTCGTGCGGGATTCGGCGGGCGCCGGGCCTCGAATAGTGGTTAACTTTGCGAATTGTGGTTAACTTAAGGTGACATGTCCGGCGCTGTCAACCACGCGGCGCCGGTCCGGAACGGGAGAGGTGCATGGTCGCGGAACACGGCGAGGTCGAACTCGCGACATCGCGGCCGGGCCCGGGCGGGAGATCGGCGGCCGCGAAATCCGCGGGGACGGAGACGGCGGTGGCGACGGGCAACGGCGCGAATCGGGCGAACGGCGAATCCGGCGTGCGCCGCAGGCCCAAGGATCGTAAAGCCCAGATCGTGCGCGCGGCGGCCAGGGCGTTCAGCGAACGCGGTTACTACCCGGTCGGCGTCGACGAGATCGCCGCCGAGGTCGGCATCTCCGGGCCCGCGTTGTACCGGCACTTCGCCAACAAATACGCGCTGCTGGTCGCCGCCGCGGAAAGCGGCGCTCAGCAGTTGCTGCAGGTCGCGCAGTCCGCCGACGACCCGAACCTCGACCCGGAACCCCGCTTGGACGCGCTGATCAAGGCGCTCAGCGAGTACACCATCGAGATCCGCCGCGAAGCCGGGCTCTACCGCTGGGAACGCCGCTACCTCGAAGCCGAGGACCGCCGTCGCATCCGCCGGGTCTACGACGACCTCAACGACACCGTCGCCGCCCCCATCGCCCGGCTGCGCCCCGGCTTGGATCAGGCCGACCTGCGCGTCCTGGCGGCCTCGATGATGAGCGCCATCGCCAGCATCGCCCACCATCGCACCGCGCTCTCGAGCACCCGTCTGGTCCCGCTGCTGCGCGACATGAGCTGGGCCGTGCTCCGCACGGACCTGCCGCCCGCACCACCCGCTGTCGAGCAGGAACCCGCGCCCCGCGGCCTGCCGATCACCTCCAAACGCGAACAACTGCTCACCGAGGCGATCCGTATCTTCGGCCGCCAGGGCTACCACGAGGCCAGCATCGAGGAGATCGGCGCGGCCGTCGGCATCAACGCCTCCAGCGTCTACCGGTACTTCTCCAGCAAGGCCGACCTGCTCGCCGCCGCCTTCCACCGCACCGGCGACCGCGTCTCGCTGGCCATCACCGAGGCGCTGGCCGAGTCCGCCAGCAGGCCCGACGCCGCGCGCCGGATCGCCGAACGACAGGCGAAGCTGACCTTCGGCATGCCGGAGATCATGCCGGTCTACTACGCCGAGTTCTCCAACCTGCCGCAAGCCGAGCAGCACAAACTGCGCGCCATCCAGCGCCAGAACATCCTCGAATGGGCCAACCTGATCGACGGCGACCCGATCGAGGCCCGCTTCCGCGTACACGCCGCGATCGGTCAGGTCATCGACGTCGGCAGGCTGCTGCGCTTCGACGCCCGTCCCGCCCAGCTCGCCCGCGTCACAGCCCTGATGGAAGCGGTCCTGCTCGGCGCGAACACGCGAGAGCCCAGCTAGCGACTACCGCCTTCGGCCCCGACCGTCACAGGCGGTGTCGATGGTGCCTGTGCCGGGGGCCTGCGGCGGTGACGCTGCGCTACCGCCTTCGGCCCCGACCGTCACAGGCGGTGACCATGCCGCAGCCGGAAGATCGCCTTGGCCCGGCGGAGGTCGCGGGGATCGCGGTCGAAGGTCGTCAGGTCGACCGTGCCCCGATACCGCTTGCGGGCGATCGATAGCGTGCGGCTGAACTCGCGCAGCCCCTGATCACCGTGGCTGTGGCCCTGTCCGTACTCGCCGACGCCGCCGTAGGGCAGGGCGGGGATGCCGGTGTAGGCGGTGGCGGAGTTGATCGTCACGACTCCCACGCGCAGCCGCTCGGCGAAGGTCTCGATGTTGTGCACGTCCCGGGTGAACATCGCGACCGCGACGGCGTTGCCGCCCGCATCGACCCGTTCGGCGGCCTCCTCCATGCTCGCCACCCGGTTGACCACCAGCACCGGCCCGATCGCCTCGCCGGTGATCGCCAGGCTGTCCTCGGGCACCTCGGCCAGCACGATCGGCTGGATGTAGGGCTCGCGGATCGACTCCAGCCCGCCGACCACCGCGCGCCCGCCCTTGGCCAGCGCGTCACGCACCTGCCTGCGCACCACCTCGGCCTGCGACTCCACGATCATCGGCCCGTAGGACGCGCGCCGATCCGCGCCCGGCCGCAACCGCCGCGCCTGATCGGCCACCAGGTGTAGGAACGTGTCGTAGACCGAATCGGCGACATACGCGCGCTGGATGCCGCTGGGATTCTGGCCCGCGTTGGCCATCGCCCCGTAGACCGCCGCCTCGGCGGCGTCGTCGAGTCTCGCGTCGACGTGCACGATCATCGCGCCCTTGTCGTGGCGCTCCACCACCACCGGCGTCATGGTCTCCGCGCAGCAGGAGATCACCCGCCGCGCGACGGCCTCCGACCCGGAGTAGGCGATCTTGTCCACCGCGGCCCGGCACAGGCCGAGCGCGGTGTTCTCGTCCCCGGTCACCGCCTGCAGCACCGGTTGCTCGGGCGCCAGCTCCCGCCAGCTCTCGGCCAGCCACACCCCGACACCGGTGGTCAGCTCGTGCGGCTTGAACACCACCGCGTTGCCCGCCGCCATGGCGTAGGTGATCGAGCCCATCGGCGTGTAGACAGGGTTGTTCCACGCGCCGAGCACGCCCACCACCCCGAGTGGCAGATAGCCGACGGTGGCTTTGTGGTTGCGGGTCAACCAGTTTCGGCCCAGCGTGCGCCTGCCCAGGGCGCGCGCGGCATTGCGCGCCGCCCAGTCCAGGTTCTCGATCGCCAGCACCACTTCGACGGTGGCATCGGCCTCCGGTTTGCCGGTCTCGGTGCAGATCAGTTCGACCAGCTCGTCCGCCCGGCGCGCGATGAGACGCTTCCAATCCAGTAGCCACCGCTTGCGTCCGCTGAATCCCAGTCCGCCCCACCATTTCTCGGCGCTGCGGGCGGCGCGCACCGCGCGGGTGAGTTCCGCCGTGCGCTGCACGGGATACTCACCGACCGCCTCGCCGGTGCGTGGGTCGTAGGAAGTCAACACACTCGTTCGGCCAGTGCCTCCCGGATGCGCCGCCAGGCGTGGCTGCGCGGACTCGGCCATCGATCACCTCTTCGCAAATTCGTCCCGCTGACACCTCACTCGAATCGAGCCGGCTTCGCGGGACGAAACACCGGCTGTCCCACCGACGAGTGAGTGACCTGGTCCCCTGGGAACCACACTATGGCCGCCGCGACCCGCCCGACAAGGACGGGCGCGGCGCCGTCGTCCGATGTACGAACGGCGCGACCAGCGGTGATTCCCCGGGGCCCGAACCTTACTGACGAATTGTGACCAACGCCATAGTTTGTCTTATGTTGTGAGCCGGGTCCGTCCGTCGCGGGGTTCGTCGCTCGGCCGCCATCCGAAGCGGATGCCGGTAACATCTGGCCGGGCGGTAGGGATCATCACCGCGACGAGTTCGAGCAGCCGTTCGGTGACATTCCTCGCCGAGGGCGTAGACAGTGGAGAGTTGATGCCGAGTTCCCCCCAGGCCGAATCACCCGCAGGCGAGCCCGCGGCAATCGACCCCGCGGTCGTCGTGGAGGACGTGCACAAATCCTTCGGCGAGGTGCACGCGCTGCGCGGTATCAGCTTCACCGCGGCCAAGGCGAGCGTGCTCGGCATCCTCGGCCCCAACGGCGCGGGCAAGACCACCACTGTCAAGGTTCTCTCGACGCTGCTGCGCCCGGACTCCGGCACCGCGATCGTCGCCGGTCACGATGTGCGCACCGACCCGGCGGGGGTGCGCCGCTCGATCATGATGACCGGCCAGTACGCCGCCCTCGACGAGAACCTCTCCGGCCGCGAGAACCTCGAACTGTTCGGCAGGCTGATGGGCCTGGGCAAGTCCGCCGCCCGCAAGCGCGCGGACACTCTGCTCGAGGAGTTCGACCTCGTCGGCGCGGGCAAGCGCGCGGTGCGCACCTTCTCCGGCGGTATGCGCAGGCGCGTGGACATCGCCTGCGGCCTGGTGGTGCGCCCCGAGGTGGTCTTCCTCGACGAGCCGACCACCGGTCTGGACCCGCGCAGCCGCCAGGGCGTGTGGGATCTGGTGAACGTCCTCAAGGATCAAGGCATCACCGTCCTGCTGACCACGCAGTACCTCGAAGAGGCCGACGTGCTCAGTGACAACATCATCGTCATCGACAAGGGCACGGTCATCGCCGAGGGCACCGCCGACCAGCTCAAGGAGCGCACCGGCGGCAGCTACTGCGAGGTCGTCCCGCTGGACCCGAGCAAGCTGAACATCGCCGCCTACGCCCTCGGCGATCTGGTGCCCCCCGCGGTGCTGGCCGGAGCCGAGGCGGGCGACGGCGGTGACCGTCTGTCGATCCCCGCGCCCGACGGCGCGGCCACCCTCGCCGAAGCGCTGCGCAGGCTCGACTCGGCCGGCGTCGAACTGGCCGACATCGCTCTGCGCAGGCCCTCGCTCGACGACGTGTTCCTGTCCATCACCGGCCATTCGGGCGGTCACGCGTGACCGCCGTCGCCGAGCACTCCCGCACCGACCTGTTCGCCGAGCTACCGCAGGCCAAGCCCTCGTCGTTCGCCCAGTGGCGCGCGCTCACCGGTCGCGTGGTGTGGACGATGGCCACCAAGGGCGAACTGGTCGTCGCGTTCATCACCCCGCTGGTCTTCACCCTCGGCTTCTATCTGCCGCTGCGTTACGTGATGAAGTTCCAGGGCATCGACTACGCGCAGTTCGTCATGCCGATCATCGTGCTGCAGACCATGTCGGTCACCATGCTCTCCAATGCCCAGCTGGCCGCCTTCGAGGCGATGACCGGCCTGAGCACCCGGCTGCAGACCATGCCGATCGGCACGCTCGTGCCGTTCCTCTCGCGTATCAGCGCCGGTCTCGTGCGGTCGCTGACGTCACTGGTCGGCGCCCTGCTGTTCGGTCACATGATCGGGTTCCGGTTCGAGGCAGGCGTGTGGCAGGCCGTTCTGTTCTGCGTCTTCTCCGTGGCGGTCGGCACCGTGCTCGCGGTCGGCGCCGACGGCCTGGGCAGCCTGACCAAGAGTCCCGAGCAGCTCAGTCAGGCGCTCACCCTGCCGACGCTCATCTTCGGCATGCTCTCCTGCGGGTTCGTTCCCGAGCGCAATTTCCCCGAGTGGATCCAGCCGTTCGTGCGCAATCAGCCGGTCTCCCAGTTCTCTTTCGCTCTGCGCGACATGGCCGCGGACGGCGTGAGCTGGGGCGTGCTGTGGGTGCCGCTGGCATGGGTCGTCGGTTTGGCTTTGGTATTCACCCCGTTCGCGGTGTGGGCGAGTGTGAGGCGGGCATGAGTTCGGTGCAGACCACGGTGAAAGCCACAGCGACCCCACCCGAGGAGGCGAGCGCGACGAGCGAGCAGCCGCGAACCGAGGGCTTCCAGCAGTTGCCCGCGGTGCCCGCGCGATCGGAGAACTCACCGGCCACCTGGGCCCGGCACAGTCTGCTGCAGTGCAAGCGACTGCTGATCGGCTGGATGCGCGACCCCGCGACCACCATCCAGACCCTGGTGTATCCGGCGGCCACCCTGCTGATGTTCAAGATCGTGCTCGGCAACGCCATCTCCTCGGCCACCGGCATGCCGTCGGTCTACGGCCAGGTGCCGATGATCTGCCTGGTCGCGGCCATGTCGGGCGCGGTGGTCAGCGCGCTCGGGTTCAAGACCGAGAAGGCCACCGGCCTGCTCGCCCGCTTCCACACCATGCCGATGAACCGGGCCGCCGGCCTGACCGGCCGGCTGCTGGCCGAGGCGGTCCGCGTGCTCATCACCACGCTGTTCGTCCTCGCCGTCGGCCTGATGATCGGTTTCCGTTTCGGCCAGGGCCCGCTGGCCGCGATCGCGCTCATCGGCATCCCGGTGCTGTTCGGCGTCGGCTTCGCGGTACTGGTCACCGCGCTGGCCACGCTGACCGAGGGGGTGCTGCTGGTCAGCGTCATCGGCATCATCAACACGCTGCTGATGTTCTTCAACACCGGCTTCGTCCCTGTCTTCGCCTACCCGACCTGGCTGCAGGACGTCGTCGCCAACCAGCCGATGAGCACCGCCATCGACGCCATGCGCGGCTTGTCCTACGGCGGTCCGGTCGCCGAACCGCTGCTGAAGACCCTGGCCTGGACGATCGGTCTGATCGTGGTCTTCGCCTGGCCCGCCGTGCGCGGGTACCGGCGCGCGGCCGAGACCAGCTGACCACTTGCCGGGCGTGCCCGGCACAGCCGCGACGAGCCCGGCCGGGTGCCCCACGAGGCGCCGGCCGGGCTCGGGCGTATTCGCGCCGCGCGGCTCGCTCCGTGAGCAGCGCCGGTCCGTGCGGTGGCGAGGACCGGCGCCCTGCCGACCCGGCCGCTCAGTCCAGCTCGGGCGTCTTCGCCCGCGCCGGCTCGAACTCGTAACCGACCCAGCGATTCCGATTGGTCCAGCCGACCAGGTCGTAACGCCAGCGGAACGGCCAGGTGTGCGCCACGGTGTTGAACAGCACCGCCCCCAGCGCGGTGTAATCCGCGTGCGCCGACAGCAGCGCGTGCTGCCCCCGCTCGGACTCGGTGAAGAACGCCTCGAACATCGAGATCGACTGCGCGGTGGTCAACCGGCCCAGCCCGTAGAGCCCGCGCATCCGCATCCAGTACACCAGCCGCGCCTGCCACGGCCACAGTGCCTCGATCGGGTCGCGCCCCTCCCGCACCGCGTCCACCGCGGTATCCACCAGGGCCAGCGAATCGGCCACGCTGTAGCCGGTGCACGGGTGCATCATGCCGCCGCGCGAGCCGAATTCGACTGCCCGCGCGGTGCCCTTGCGCGGCGGTGGCTGGTCCAGCGGATAGTGCGCCGCCTCGGTCGGCTCGTCCCCGGACAGCCGGATGCCGTGCGCGGCCAGCCGGGCCAGCGTCCGCTTGCGCAACTCGTGCTGCGGCATTCCGCCGCGCAGACCGAGGCTGGTCTCCTCGAAGATCACCGTGCCGTCCCCGAGCGGCACCGCGTAGAGGAATGACGGCGGTTCGTCCTGGCCCGCCCCGTTCTCCGGCCGCCAGTCCAGCAGCAGCCCCTCACCCGCGGCCACCATCGGTGCGGCGGTCTCCTCGTCCACGAAGATCCCGTGCGCGCTGGCCGCCCGCCGCTGTCCGGTCGTCGGCAAACCCCTGGTGTCGAACACGGTCGCCGCGCGCACCACGGTCCCGTCGCCGAGTTCGACCTCGTGCGCGTCCACCCGTGTCGCGCGTGCGGCGATCACCGTCGCGTCCTCCAGCGACAGCGCGTCGTGCAATCCCTGCTTGGACAACACCGCGTAGGGCCGCTCGATCCGGTGCTCGGTCTCGGTCCACACCACCGGCGCCTCGATCCGGCTGGCGATCACCTCTCGCGGCAGCCAGTCCGGCAACTCGTCGATCCAGCACGAGAAGGTCGGCGGGAACAGCCGCTCCGGCCGCGGATCGATCGCGGTGACCGTCAGACCCGCCCGCATCGCCCGGTGCGCGAGCGCGCGCCCTGTCGGACCGAGGCCGACCACACAGATGTCGGCTTCCCTGTCGCCATTGCTCATGAGTGCATCAAATCGGACACCCCGTCCGAGCGCAAACACTCCTCGACGAAGGACAGGGGGCCGTCGGGGCGGGCATCACTTGGGCGTCACCCAGGTGGTGATGTCGGCGTGCACCACCTCCACACCGTCCCGGTCGAAGATCGATACCGGCACCACCAGCTCCCGCCCCTCGATGATCGCCGCGAAGTCCGGGATCTCCGGCAGGAAGGCCACCGCCCGCAGCCGGCTCTCCGCCTTGGCCAGATACCGCACGTTCATCGCCTTGGGAATCCAGCGATGCGAGGACGGCACCGTCGCCTCGCACAGCATCCCCATCGCCACCTCGGCGAGATTGCACGCCGCGATGGCGTGGAAGGTGCCCAGGTGATTGCGGATACCGAACCACTTCGGCGCGCTCACCTCGCACAGCCCGGGTTCGAGCCGCCGCACGGTGGGCAGCACGGTGCCGAAGTACGGCACCCGCGCCACCATCCCCACGGAGAACAGCGCGTGTCCGAACATGTTGTCGGGCAACTTCTTCCAGCTGCGGAAAGTCGAGGTAGCGGCAGTCATTCCAGCTATCTTACTTTCCGGTAAGTTATCCGGGAAGAGGTGGTGTCGAACCGGTCACCAGCGGTTGCGGGCCTCTTCGGCGAAGCCGATCACGTCGGAGAACTCCACGCGTTCGCCCGCGTCGGTGACGATCGTGCCCGACCAGCGGCCGAAGCACTGGTGCACCTCCATCGACAGCACGCCCGCGCTGGTGCGGGCGTACCGGTCGTGATCGGGGACGAGTTCGACATCGACCAGGCCCGCGCTGTCGCGCACCCGCCACGGGCGCATCGGCTGGTCCCAGTCGTAGGTCCACCGCAGTTCCTCGCCGATCTTGGTCAACCTGCCGTCGACACACAGCCCGTTCTCGGTGTAACCGGTTCCCTCCGTCCACTTTCCGCCGAACTGCAACCCGACCGTCCGGCCGTCGCGCGACACGCCCGAGGCGGCCGCCCAGTTCCAGCGATTGCGGTACTTCCAGACCCCGCGGCCGAGGTCGAGCGTGCCGTAGGCGGGCAGACCGTCGCCGCCGAGCTCCCATCGGTGCTCGCCCAGGCGCACGGTGCCGGTCGCCGGGCGGGTGTTCTGTTTGCTCGTGTACTGGAAGCGGCGCGGTGACCACGGGATCACCACATTGAGCGATTCGTGCCCCGTCGGCTCGGCGACCTCGACATCGATATGAAGGGGGCCGTCCGGAGTCGAGTCGCACGAGGCCCGCAGTCCGGTGGAACCGGGCGAGCGTTCATCGATCTCGATGCGCAGTCCGGCGGCCTCGACGACAATCAGGCCTGTGCAGGGCTGGTCGGGTAGGGCGAAACCGCGCGCACCGGGCACGATGCGGTCCACGGAAACCGACAGGCCGGTGGAAGGCCGGCAGATCCACACCGACGCGTTGCCGAGATAATCCAGATCGGCGCAGGTGATCGCCATATAGAGGTCGGGAGCGGTCACGCACCAGTAGTCCCACCGCTTCTTCCTGCCCCAGGCCCGCGACAGATTCGCGCGGTGCAGCGGTGTGCGCGACCAGCCCACCGCGTCGGGATTCAGGCGCCCGCGCGCGTCGCACAGGTCGACGGGTGCGGTCAGCTCACGTTCGCTCATCCGCCGATCATGACAGCCACGGCGACCGTGCGATAAGTGCCGTTCGGAAACGTCATCGCGGCCCGGCCCGGTTATTCGAGTAGCGCCGTACTCGTGATCGGCGGTCACCGCGCTTCGACGATTGTCTTCTCTTGATCGCACGATTTCCGATTCGCAGGACGAAGGCACTGCTATGTCGATCCACACCACAGACGAGATCGGCCGGCGACGAGGCACGCCGGCATCGAATTCCCGTACAGCGAGGTTGCTTGCCGCGCTCTGTCTGCTCATGTCGGCGGTCGCCGCAGGCGTCGGTGCGATCGCCCACGCCGACGACGGCAATCTGCCGATCTACACCAGCCCCATCGACGCCACCGGCCTGCGGCTGCAATTGGCCGCGAGTGTCCCGGACCGGGACACCGGTGAGCCGGTGGATATTCCGGTCCCCGTCGACGCGGCGGGGCCGATGTTCCAGGAACTGATGTCGAAACCGTTGAGCACGCAGATCGATGAATACTGGAGCGTGCGCGTGGACCCGGAGACCGGGACGACGCCGCGCCAGCAGGTCTGCGACCGGATCCGCGGTCGGATCGAGGCCGCTGTGGCCGAGGCGGGGGAGGGCTTCTCGCTCTACGACTTCAGCTGCAGTCTGGCCACCCAGGGCGCGCTGCTGGTACAACAGGACGGCGACCGGCTCACTTTCGGGTACTCGTTGTTCGGCAGTTCGATCGAGCTGTACGTGACCACCCCTGCGACTTGCCATCGCGACACGTTCGCACCCTTCTGCCCGTCCGATCCCGGCGTGAAGGTGCATCTCGCTCCGCAACTGGTGACGACACTGACCGCGCCCGATCTCTGCGGCCTCCGCGCCACCAACGGCACCGTGCTCGTGCAAGCCCCCTTCATCGAGACCAGAGGCGTGCTCGATGTCGCGGAATTCGTCGACAACGTGTTCCTGGGCGGCTGGTACGGAAACCTGGCCGAACAGGCGATTCGCGATGTCTCCCAGCAGGTTCCGCTACCGATCGACAGCGCGCTGGGGGAGTTGCGCGACAACGCGGCCTGCACGGATCCCGCGTCCGGCCCCGCGAAGGCCGTCGCGATGTTCCCCGATATGGAGATCGCCATCGAACCGGCGCAGGGCGTGATCCTGCTACGGATGGTCCACCCGCCGATCGGCGTGCCGATCATCCAGAACGTGGACGGGCCGGTGAACTCGACGCCCGGCTTCGCCCGGCCGGCAATCGCGGCGCCACCGATCGCCGGTCCCGGCACCGCCATGAAGGTGACCGGGCAGTTCTTCCCACCACCGCTGGATCCCACCTCGTTGTGGCTGGAACTGGAACATCCCAGCCTGTGCCGTGACGGTGTGGCCGAAGTGGAACAGACGCAGGCGGCCGGCGGCGGTCCGCTGGTCCGCACGTTCGGCGTCGACTCCTTCGGCTGCCGGACGAGCCACCCGATGCCGGAGCTGACCCCTGCCACTGCCTATCGGTACCGCGCCCGCGACTGCGACGTCTTCACCTGCAGTCGGTGGAGCGAACCGGTGACGCTCACCACCCCGGCGAGTTCCGGCCCCACCCACGTCGACCTGGTCCTCGACGGGGTGGTGCTGGGCACCGTGCCGCTCACCGCTACGGGCACCTTCGATGCCGACATCGTGGTCCCGGCCGACACGGCGGAGGGCGCGCACACGCTACGCGCCGTCAGCGGCGAGACCACGGCCGATACCCCGGTGCAGGTCGGCGCGGCGACCGGTACCACCGTGACGATGGTGCTGACCGGCGCCTTCTTCGGCGACCGCGGCTGTCCCGTGCGTCCGCTGCCGACCCAGGCGGTCACGAGCGGCGAGCCGTTCGCGCTGTTCGGCACCGGCTTCGCCCCCGGTTCGGCGGTCGAGGTCCATCTGGACTCCGCGACCGGCCCGACGCTGGGCACTGCCACTGCCGACGCGGGCGGATCGTTCTGCCACGACGCGCTCCCCGGCCCGCCCATCGAGCAAGTGGGTGACCACACGCTGGTCGCCGTCCAAGAGGGTGTCGCCCGAGTGAACCTGCCCTTCGCGGTCGTCGCGCCCAAACCGGTGCGGTGACCCGAACCGGCGGCCCGCCTTTCGTGCGACGATCGGCGGGCCGCCCGGCTGTGCTCGGTCCGGTGTGCCGATTCCGGGAGCCGTCCCGACTGTGCGCAGGGCCGCTACCATGCGATACGGGTTTGAGCGCACCCCTGCCGGGGGCGATTTGAAGTCGGTGGCGGGGGTCATGCATACTGTTCGGGTTGCCTTCACGGGGTTGCGGTCGTTTCCTGGCGAAACGGAGCGTGATCGGGTGGGGCGAGAGCAGTACCCAATCGTGTACTTCACCGGGATTCCGGTGTGAGTACGTCCGGGACATGGTTCTGCAAGCCTGTGATGAAGTTTCGATCCGGGCCGCAGAATGAGCGAAAAGGCGACACGCCCGACCGCGTGGACCGGAGAACCATGACAGATGAACAGCGGCGAAGATCGGGCATGCCCCGGTCGGTGGTCTAACTGTGCTGGTCTGTGCCCGTTCGGGGGCCCTGCGTGGGAACGCGGGCTACCTCCTCCGGGCCTGACCTCACGGGCTGAGGCGTCTTTCGTGTGTTCGGGCTGTAGCAAATGAGGGTGGTATCGGATGCCTGACGGCTTCCGGGCCACGAAGGAAAGCGGAGAAAAGGACACTTAGCGTGGCGGGACAAAAGATCCGCATCAGGCTCAAGGCCTATGACCACGAGGCGATCGACGCGTCTGCGCGCAAGATCGTGGAGACGGTCACCCGCACCGGGGCCCGCGTGGTCGGACCGGTGCCGTTGCCGACCGAGAAGAACGTGTACTGCGTCATCCGTTCGCCGCACAAGTACAAGGACTCGCGCGAACACTTCGAGATGCGCACGCACAAGCGTCTCATCGACATCCTCGACCCGACGCCGAAGACGGTCGACGCGCTGATGCGCATCGACCTGCCGGCCAGCGTCGACGTCAATATTCAGTGACGGGGACTCGAGATATGACTGACAACAAGAACCGGCCTGCCGCCGGCATCCTGGGCACCAAGCTCGGCATGACCCAGGTCTTCGACGACAACAACCGCGTCGTCCCGGTGACTGTGATCAAGGCCGGCCCGAACGTGGTCACCCAGATCCGCACCGAGGAGCGCGACGGCTACAGCGCCGTGCAGGTCGCCTTCGGCGCCATCGACCCCCGCAAGGTGAACAAGCCGGTCTCCGGCCAGTTCTCCAAGGCCGGTGTCACCCCGCGCCGTCACCTCGCCGAGCTCCGTGTCGCCGATGCCTCCGCCTTCGAGGTCGGCCAGGAGATCAACGCCGACGTGTTCGAAGAGGGCAGCTACGTCGACGTCACCGGCACCTCCAAGGGCAAGGGCTTCGCGGGCACCATGAAGCGTCACGGCTTCGCCGGCCAGGGTGCCTCGCACGGTGCGCAGGCCGTGCACCGTCGTCCGGGTTCCATCGGTGGCTGTGCCACCCCCGGTCGCGTGTTCAAGGGCATGCGCATGTCGGGCCGCATGGGTAACGACCGCGTGACCACGCAGAACCTGTCGGTTCACAAGGTCGACACCGAGAACGGCCTGCTGCTGATCAAGGGTGCGATCCCGGGTCGCAAGGGCGGCGTCGTGATCGTCAAGAGCGCCGTGAAGGGTGGTGCGCACGCATGAGCGCCGTGAGCACTCAGAAGGAAACCGAAAAGGCGAACCTCACGCTTCCTGTCAAGGAAGTCGGAGGCAAGACCAACGGCACCGTCGAGCTCCCCGCGGAGATCTTCGACGTGACCGCCAACATCGCGCTGATGCACCAGGTCGTCACCGCGCAGCTGGCCGCGGCCCGTCAGGGCACCCACGCGACCAAGACGCGTGGCCAGGTCTCCGGCGGCGGCAAGAAGCCGTACCGGCAGAAGGGCACCGGCCGCGCCCGTCAGGGCTCGACCCGCGCGCCGCAGTTCGCCGGCGGTGGCACCGTCCACGGCCCGCAGCCGCGTGACTACAGCCAGCGCACCCCCAAGAAGATGATCCGTGCCGCGCTGCACGGCGCGCTGTCCGACCGGGCCCGCAACGATCGCATCCACGTGATCAGCGAGCTGGTGGCCGGCCAGACCCCGTCGACCAAGACCGCCAAGAGCTTCCTGTCCGAGCTGTCGGACCGCAAGAAGTTCCTGGTCGTCGTCGGCCGCGAGGACGTCGCCGCGTGGAAGAGCGTGGCGAACCTGCAGAACGTGCAGCCGATCGCCCCGGATCAGCTCAACACCTACGACGTGCTCAACAGCGACGACGTGGTGTTCAGTGTCGAGGCCCTGAACAGCTTTGTTCACGGTCCCGCGGAATCTCCGCAGGACACTGTGGCGGCTCAGGAGGAGAGCAAGTGACCACCATCGCCGACCCCCGCGACATCCTGCTGGCGCCGGTCATCTCGGAGAAGTCCTACGGACTGATCGAGGAAGGCACCTACACCTTCATCGTGCACCCGGACTCCAACAAGACGCAGATCAAGATCGCCGTCGAGAAGGTCTTCGGTGTGAAGGTCACCAGCGTCAACACCGCCAACCGTCAGGGCAAGCGCAAGCGGACCCGCTTCGGTTACGGCAAGCGCAAGAACACCAAGCGCGCGCTCGTGACCATCTCGGCCGACAGCAAGCCCATCGAGATCTTCGGAGGCCCGGTCGCGTAAGCGGACGGGATTCCAGAAAGCAGAGAAGAACTCATGGCAATTCGCAAGTACAAGCCGACAACCCCCGGTAGGCGTGGGTCGTCCGTTTCGGACTTCGCCGAGATCACCCGGTCCACTCCCGAGAAGTCGCTGCTGCGTCCGCTGAGCAAGACCGGTGGTCGTAACGCACACGGTCGCATCACCACTCGCCACCGTGGTGGCGGGCACAAGCGGGCCTACCGCATCATCGACTTCCGTCGCCTCGACAAGGACGGCATCCCGGCCAAGGTCGCTCACATCGAGTACGACCCCAACCGGACCGCCAACATCGCGCTGCTGCACTACGTGGACGGCGAGAAGCGGTACATCCTGGCGCCGAAGGGCATCTCGCAGGGCACCCCGATCGAGTCCGGCCCCACCGCCGACATCAAGCCGGGTAACAACCTGCCGCTGCGCAACATCCCGACCGGTACCACGATCCACAACGTGGAGCTGCGTCCCGGTGGCGGCGCCAAGCTGGCTCGTGCCGCGGGCATGAGCATCCAGCTGCTCGGTAAGGAAGGCCCCTACGCCACGCTGCGTATGCCCTCCGGTGAGATCCGCCGCGTCGACGTGCGCTGCCGCGCCACCGTCGGCGAGGTCGGCAACGCCGAGCAGTCGAACATCAACTGGGGCAAGGCCGGCCGTATGCGCTGGAAGGGCCGTCGCCCCACGGTTCGTGGTGTCGTGATGAACCCCGTCGACCACCCGCACGGTGGTGGTGAGGGCAAGACCTCCGGTGGTCGCCACCCGGTCTCGCCGTGGGGTCAGCCGGAAGGCCGCACCCGTAAGCCCAACCGCCCGAGCGACAAGCTCATCGTCCGCCGTCGCAAGACCGGCAAGAAGCGCTGAAGGAGGAGGTAAGAAATGCCACGCAGCCTCAAGAAAGGCCCGTTCGTCGACGACCACCTCCAGGCGAAGGTGGACGTGCAGAACGACAAGGGCACGAAGCAGGTCATCAAGACCTGGTCGCGTCGTTCGACCATCACCCCGGATTTCATCGGTCACACCTTCGCGGTCCACGACGGCCGCAAGCACGTGCCGGTGTTCGTGTCCGAGAACATGGTCGGGCACAAGCTCGGTGAGTTCGCGCCGACCAGGACGTTCAAGAGCCACGTCAAGGACGATCGGAAGAGCAAGCGGCGATGACGACTGAGACTCAGAACCCGACTGCGCGCGCTACCGCCAAGCACGTTCGCGTCACTCCGATGAAGGCTCGTCGTGTCGTGGACCTGGTCCGTGGCAAGCGGGTCGAGGACGCCCTCGCGATCCTGAAGTTCGCTCCGCAGTCCGCGAGCGAACCGGTTGCCAAGGTCGTCGCCAGCGCGGCGGCCAATGCCGAGAACAACCTCGGCCTCGACCCGGCCACGCTGGTCATCTCGACCGCGTATGTCGACGAGGGCGCGACCCTGAAGCGTTTCCAGCCGCGGGCCCAGGGCCGCGCGTTCCGGATCCGCAAGCGCACCAGCCACATCACCATCGAGGTCGAGAGCGTGCCCACCGCCGGCGCCACTCGTAGCCGCCGGAAGGGAGGGGCAAAGTAAATGGGACAGAAAATCAACCCCCATGGCTTCCGCCTCGGTATCACCACCGATTGGAAGTCGCGTTGGTACGCGGACAAGCAGTACGCGGACTACGTGAAGGAAGACGTCGCGATCCGCAAGCTCCTGGCCACCGGCATGGAGCGGGCGGGCATCTCGAAGGTCGAGATCGAGCGCACCCGTGACCGTGTGCGTGTGGACATCCACACCGCGCGTCCGGGCATCGTGATCGGCCGTCGCGGCGCCGAGGCCGACCGCATCCGCGCCGAGCTGGAGAAGCTCACCAAGAAGCAGGTGCAGCTGAACATCCTCGAGGTCAAGAACCCCGAATCGGATGCCCAGCTCGTCGCCCAGGGTGTGGCCGAGCAGCTGTCCAACCGTGTGGCGTTCCGTCGCGCGATGCGTAAGGCCATCCAGTCGGCCATGCGTTCGCCGAACGTCAAGGGCATCCGCGTGCAGTGCTCGGGCCGCCTCGGTGGCGCCGAAATGTCGCGCTCGGAGTTCTACCGCGAAGGTCGGGTGCCGCTGCACACGCTGCGCGCCGACATCGACTACGGCCTCTACGAGGCCAAGACCACCTTCGGTCGCATCGGCGTGAAGGTCTGGATCTACAAGGGCGACATCGTCGGTGGCAAGCGTGAGCTGACCGCCGCGAGCGCTCCGGCAGGCGATCGTGATCGTCCGCGCCGCGAGCGGCCGAGCCGTCCGCGTCGTTCCGGTTCCACCGGCACCACCGCGACCAGCACTGAGGCCGGACGGGCCGCCACCGCGGTGGCGGAGGCTCCGGCAGAGAATCAGGAGGGCTGACGCATGCTGATGCCTCGTAGGGTCAAGCACCGCAAGCAGCATCACCCGAGTCGCTCCGGTATGGCCAAGGGCGGCACCGCCGTGTCCTTCGGTGAGTTCGGCATCCAGGCTCTCGAGCCCGCCTACGTCACCAACCGGCAGATCGAGTCCGCTCGTATCGCGATGACCCGCCACATCAAGCGTGGCGGCAAGATCTGGATCAACATCTACCCGGATCGCCCGCTGACCAAGAAGCCGGCCGAAACCCGCATGGGTTCCGGTAAGGGTTCGCCGGAGTGGTGGGTCGCGAACGTCAAGCCCGGTCGCGTGATGTTCGAAATGTCGTACCCCAATGAGGAGATCGCTCGCGAGGCCCTGCGCCGCGCGATGCACAAGCTCCCGATGAAGTGCAGGATCGTGACCAGGGAGGAGCAGTTCTGATGGCTACCGGAACACCGGCCGCAGAGCTCCGCGAGCTCACCGAGGACGAACTCGTCTCCCGCCTGCGTGAGTCGAAGGAAGAGCTGTTCAACCTGCGCTTCCAGATGGCGACGGGTCAGCTCGACAACAACCGTCGTCTGCGCGTCGTTCGTCACGAGATCGCGCGCATCTACACGGTCATGCGTGAGCGTGAGCTCGGTCTGGCCACCGGACCCGCTGACAAGGGAGATGCGGCATGAGCGAGAACGTGAAGGGACAGGACCGTAACAGCCGCAAGGTTCGTAGCGGATACGTTGTCTCGGACAAGATGAACAAGACGATCGTCGTCGAGCTGGAAGACCGTCACCGGCACCCGCTCTACGGCAAGATCATTCGCACCACCTCCAAGGTGAAGGCGCACGACGAGAACGAGATCGCCGGCGTCGGCGACCGCGTCGCGCTGATGGAGACTCGTCCGCTGTCGGCCACCAAGCGCTGGCGTCTGGTCGAGGTCCTGGAGAAGGCCAAGTAAGGCTTTGTCCTTCGGCTGACATCTCGAACAACGAAGGCCCGTTTCCCGCGCAGGGAGGCGGGCCTTCGTCGTGTCCGGGCCGCCGGCTCTCCGGACCACGCAGTCGGTAGGTGATGCCGAGGATGGCGCGTCGCGCTCAGCGAGTCGTCCCACGCGCGCGGCGCTCACGGAGGCCGAGCACGAGGTGGTAGACGATCGCGGTCACGAGGCCCACGACGAGCGCGGTGACGGCGACCGTGAGCCAGCCCGCGGCGCCTTCGGGCCAGGTGTGGTCGCGGCTGCGGGTCCAGAGTTCATACGCGGTGAAACCTGCTGCCGCGCCGAGCGATACGCCCAGCGCGCTCTTCATCGTGATATTCATGGTTTTTGCTCCTCGGTGTGTGCACCGTCGACGCGGTGGCTGCACAGTGATCGACCGGCGGCAGGCGAATGTTTACCCGCGGGAGCAGTTGGGCTTCAGCTGTCGGTATCAGTACTGATACCATCGGTGGCATGGCTTGGACCATGCGACTCTCGGATGAGGAAGAGGCGGCGCTCACGGCGCAAGCCGATCTCGAGGGCCGTTCGAAGCAGGAGATCACGCGCGACGCCGTCCGCGACTACCTGATGCGGCATCGTCGGTGGGATGCCCCGCTGCTCAGCGACGAGGAGACTTTCGATCTCGGCGGACCGATCGGCAAAGAGGATATTCGCGACGCGATGAACCGGCCTGCATGATCGTCATCGCGGATACCTCGGGAATGCTGGCATTGTTCAATCGCTCCGACCCAGAGCATTTCGCCGTGCGCAGGGCTGCCGACCAAGCCGGCGCACTGGTGATCAGCCCGCTCGCGCTGACCGAGGTTCACCATGTCGCGAGCGTGCGAGCCGGTCGCGGGGCCGCCGACGCCATCCTGGGGTTGCTGTCCGATCGCATCGCATCGACCAGGATCGTGATCGGCGAAACGACCGCCTCCCAGCTCCGAAAGGCGATCGATGTTCGCGCGAAGTACGACGGACTGAATCTGGATCTCGTCGACGCGGTGTGTGTCACGCTGGCGGATGAGTTCGACACAGATGCGATCTTGACGCTGGACCGGCGGGACTTCCGGGCGATCCGCCCGCTGAACCGCTACCCCGCTTTTCGGCTTCTCCCGGACAACTCGCACTGAACCTGCGGCGATGACGCTCACCGCGGAGTGACGGCGTCTGCGCGCCGGGTGCCGGCGTCACTGCGCCGAGCCGAACGATCCCTGTTGGATGTTGTAGAGGATGACCACGTAGACGGCCTCGATGAGCTCCTCGACGGGATTGTTCGGGCCGAACAGGGCGCTACCGGACAGGGCGCTACCCGTGGATTCGTCGGCGATCACGGCAGGCGTGTCCGCGAGCGCGGGCGCGGCGGGTGCGCCGAGCACGGCTGCGAGAACTGCGGTGGCGGCGAGACTGCGTTTCATGCTGGGTCCTTCGAAGCAATGCGGAGGGGAGAAGGTTCGCTATCCGGCCGAACCGGAGGAACCGGAACCGGGGAAGGAGGGTTCGGGATCGGTGTCCTGGCCGCGGAGATCGCCCCAGTTCGCCGATCCGGTTGTCACGAGGATCGAGTAGAAGACCTCGAAGATCTCGTTCCACAGGTTCACCTGTGGTGGGGAGCAGGGGAGTCTGTTGCAGTTGGAGCCGCTGCCGGTCTCGATGGGTTCGCCGCTGCCCGTCTCGGCCACGGCGCGCGCAGTCGGCGGGTGCGCGGTGGGCGCCTCCGCTGTCGCGAGAGCGGGGGAGGCGATGGGGCCGAGGGTCGCGGCGAGAACGATGCCTGCGCGGAGAATGCGGTGCACGGTATGACCTTTCTGGCGATTCCGGCCCAGGCTAGTGGAGCGCAACTCTGTGAAGACAGTTTGTTTCACATTCCGATCGGTCTGTTACGGGGGCCGGTGGCGACGGCACTACGGGGGGCGGCAGGAGTCGCCGGAGCATCGGAGAACGCACCGGTGATCGGCGGTGCCCAACCTCGATGCGGTGGGTCAGGCCAGGGTGGTGTGCCAGACGAGGGCGGCGGTGAGCGCGCCGAGTCCGTTGACCGACCAGTGCAGCGCGATGGGGGCGAGCAGGCTGCCGCTGCGTTGCCGCAGCCAGGTGAAGACCACGCCCGCGGCGGCGGTGGCGATGACGGCGAGCAGGATGCCGATCACCTGGCCGACGATGCCGCCGGGGAGCAGGCCGCTGAGGCCCTGGTTGCCAATGGTGAGGCCGAACGAGGAAGCGATGTGCCAGAGGCCGAACAGCAGCGAACCGGCCGCGAAGACGCCGCGGGCGCCCCAGGCGCGGTCGAGGGTGCCGTGCAGGACGCCGCGGAAGGCGAGTTCCTCGGGGATGACGGTCTGTAGCGGGATGACGATCATGGAGGCGATGAGCGCGCCGGAGAGGGTGGCGTAGCGGTCGGCGAGGAAGAACGGCCGGGTGACGGGCAACAGTGCGCCGATGGCGACGACCGCGAGGACCAGGCCGACGGCGGCCAGCGCGTAGACCGAGCCGCGCCGCCAGTGCCGGGGTGAGAGGCCGAGTTCGGCCCAGCCGAGGCCGCGCTTGCGGACCAGGGCGAGCAGGACGATCGCGGCGACGGGGACGCTGACGATATTGGCCCAGGCGGTGGTGAAGTGGGCGATGAGGTTGGTGCCCGCGAGCACGGCGATCACCACGGCGACGTCGATATAGGTGTGCAGCCGATGGCGACCGGGCTCGGTCACGGCATGGGGTTCGATCACGGCCACGGCGGCGGGTTCGTGCACTTGCCCCAGTGTACGTAGCCGGGAGGTGCGCGCACTGCGGCGTTCGCCACGGCTTCGAGTCGGCCGCCGTGGCGCGGGCGACGGTGTGCGGAAAAACTGAATGGGTTGCATTTCAGATTTTCGGCAAACCGGCCGCAAGGGAACTGGACGGGCGATACAGTCCGAGCGTCCACAGTGGACCGTAGAGGAGTCGCCATGAGCAAGAGCAGGAACGTCGGTCGTCTCAGGGCCGGGCTGGGCGCGCTGGCCGCGATGACCTGTGCTGTCGTCGCCGGTGCCCCGCACGCGGCCGCGACGGTCGAGCAACTGACGGTTTCGAGCAGCAGTCCGCAGGCGGGCTGCGTCTACCAGCTGACCGCGAAGGTGAATCACTGGTTCGAGGTCTGGTTCTACGACAATGCCCTGATCATCTCGGGCAGCCCGGTCAAGCCGGTCGACGGCGTCGCGACGATCCAGTGGAAGCCGTCGAAGTCGGGCACCCACACGCTCGCCGCGTTGCAGGGCTTGGCGTACGAGATCAAGGTGAACGTGGCCGAACCCACGGTCAGCGGCAGCGCCACGTGCGGCGCCGGACCGCTGGGTTTCATGGGGTCCTGAGGTCGGTCAGCCGGCCCAGCCCCGGTAATCGGTCCACGCCCGCAGCGTGCGGGTGCTCTGGAATCGGCGCGGTTCGCCGGTGACCGGGTCGGTGAATTCCAACGTCGAGGCCAGCAGTTGCAGTGGGCGGGTGAACTCGTGCACGGGCTTGTCGGTGATCACGGGGTAGAAGTCGTCGCCGAGGATGGGCACCCCGAGGCTGTTCATGTGCAGGCGCAGCTGGTGGGTCCGGCCGGTGTGCGGGGTGAGCCGGTAGCGGCCGAGACCGTCGCGGTGTTCGAGCAGTTCGACCAGTGTCTCGGCGTTCGGCTCGCCCTGGACCTCCCTCGCCGCGAGCACGTGTTTCTCCTTGACGATCCGGCTGCGCACCGTGCACGGGAGCGTCAGCTCCGGGTCGTACGGCGCGATGGCCTCGTACTGTTTGCGCACGGTGCGCTTGTGGAACATCGTCTGATACGCCCCGCGCCGGGCGGGGTCGACGACGAACAGGATCAGCCCGGCGGTCACCCGGTCCAGCCGGTGCGCGGGGATCAGGTCGGGCAGGTCGAGTTGTTCACGCAGGCGCACCAGCGCGGTCTGGCGGATGTGCTGCCCGCGCGGGATGGTCGCGAGGAAATGCGGTTTGTCGGCGACGAGCACGGTGTCGTCGCGGTGCACGACGGTGATGTCGAAGGGGACGTCGACCTCGTCGGGCAGGTCGCGGTGGAACCAGACCGCGCCGCCGGGCACATAGGGCGCGTCCGGGGCGATCGGGCCGGCCGAGTCGACGATCTCGCCCGCGTGCAGCAATTCGTCGATGCGGTCGGGAGAGACGCGCGGCAACCGCTCGACCAGATGATCACGGATCGTCGTCCAGTCGCCCGCTTCCGGCATCCTCAGCCGGGCGGGATCGAGGCCGTGCCGTTTGGGCAACGGTGGCTGCTGCCTGCGTCTCATCGACTCGAACTCTATCGGCCGCGCCGCTCGAGCCTGCCGCTCAGGGCCGGTGTCCGGCGGCCAGGCCCGCCGCCGCGTGGCCTCACGGTGAGTGCCGGGATCGGGTGGCCCGGCGGATGCTTCCGTGTCCCTCAGGCGGGGCCGGCGGGGCCGCCGGTGACGTCGTCGGCGGCCGCGGCCGTGGCGGCGAGATCGGCGGGCGGGTCGCCGAGCGGTTCGCGGAGGAAGGCTTCTACGAGCGCGTTGGCGGTGCGCTGGGTGTCGGCGGGGTCGCGGGGACCGCCGGGGAATCCGGCGAGCACGAAGCGGGCCGGCCCGGCGAGGAAGTAGGGGGCGTCGGTGAAGCCGTAGTGGTCGGCGCCGCCGAGTGCGTAGCGGTAGCCGGGTGCGGTGAGGTTGCCGAGCAGGGCGCCGTTGCCGTCGAGGTAGCGCTGGGAGTGATCGGTGCGGTCGCGGTCGCTCTCCAGCAGCAGGACAGGGCGGGAGAGGGAGCGATCGGGAAGGTCGGCGTAGAGGGTGCCGTCGATGTTGACCGCGGCGTCGAGGCGGGGATCGTCGGCGAGGGCGGCGAGCGCGCTCGCGCCGCCGAGGGAATGTCCGACAGCGGCGATGTGATCGGTGTCGAGGCGGCCGGCCAGCGAGCCGAGCAGGTCGGGGCGGGCGAGCTGGTCGACGACGAAGCTCAGGTCGGCGGCGCGGGTTCGCTGCCGCTCGCCCATCGCGGCCTGGGCCTCGGCGTCGTCGGTGGCGGTGTCGGGGGTGGTGGTCACGATCCGGCCGTCGGCCAGTTTCGTGACCGCGGAATCGTAGGGATGGTCGACGGCCAGGACCACGAACCCACGGGAGGCCAGGTCGGTGACGAGCGCGGTGTAGAAGGCGCGCGGTGCGCCGTTGCCGGGGGAGAACAGCACGACCGGCCATCGTTCCCTGTCGTCGCTGACGGCCACGTCGGCGAACGCGTGACTGTCGATGAAGTCGTATCCGCGCATCAGCCGACCTGGCACGCCGGCGACGCTGCCGGGGAGCTCACCGTCGCCGTCGAGGTAGAGGTACTGCCGCCCGGACAATCCGTCGGACGGATACCACGCCTGCACAACGACATTGCGCCGCTCGGCAGTGGACGAGGGCTCCGCGCGCTGCTCGTCGACCCACCGGAAGATCTCCGAGCCCAGCGCGTAGCGCCCGGTCGGTTCGGGCAGCCGCGGCACCGGCACGGGGGCCAGTGCGGGCAGCGCGATGACCGCGAGGACGGCTACGGCGACGCGCGCGCCGATCGGGCCCGCACCGGTCCGGCGCCGAGTCCCCACGACGAAGGACACCACCGCGCTGATCGGGAACAGGAGATAGAGCGGGAGGAATTGCCAGTAGAAGTGTTCCAACAGCAGTTGCATCGGCCAGCCGAACAACAACAGCGGCCCGACGACCGGTAGCGCGAACATCGCCACTCGCGGCGCCACCAAGGTCGCGACGGCGTGGCCGAGCGTGAGGACGACGAGAATCACGTCGAAGGTCGACATCACCGGCTCGTTTCGTGGTCACGGCGCCGCGCCGGCCGCGCGTGGTTCGAGCCCGCCCGGAACCGCCCCTGATCGACAGACCGCCCCCCGTCAGGCCGGTCGACCGCCACCCTACCGGCGCGCGGGTGTCCCCACGACGATCGCGCCCACGCCGCATTCGTCGAGCTCGTCGTTACCGGTCGCCGCGGCGAACGCCGCCGGTTCGGTGAACGGCTGCGCGCAGATACCCAGCCCCATCGCGGTGCCGGCCAGATACAGCGTCTGGGTGAGCGCGCCGACGTGCTGGAGGATCGTCGCGTAGCCGACCTGTCCGTAGGAGTCCAACGCGCGCCCTGCGCGCGCGGAGAGCACGATCAGCACCTGCGGTTGCCCCGCGGGCGAGGCTGTGCCCTGCGGTCCTCCGGCTCCGACGGGGGAAGCGCCTGCGCCGGGCGGTGCGCCATTCACCGAGGGCGCGCCGTCGCGCGGGGCGCCGCTTGCCGCCTGTGCGTTGGTCGACGAATCGAGCAGCCGCCGCACCGACAGCGAATCCGCGGGTGCGACCGGGCGCAGCTCGTGCTCGAACGAGTCGTAGTGGTACATCCCTGGCGCCAGGCCGGCGACATCGCGCACCACCGGATACAGCTCGATCTCGTAGGCGTCGTCCCGCGACGGATACGGCCGCGCCGCCGAGCGCGCATCGCTCCCGCGGCTGCGAGCCGTGCGGTACAGGAGTTCGCCGAGTTGTTCGACGGTCATCGGCCGGGCGTCGTCGAAGGCGCGGGTGGATATCCGATCCTCCATCACCGCGGCGAGACTCGGGTCCGACGCGCGCCGCTCCCTGAGATCGGGCGCGGACAACCGCACCGCCTCGCCCGCATAGCCCGGCCTGCGCACGGGCACTCGCGAACTTTCCGCGCCGCCGTCGCCGAACTCGGACCGGTGCTCGCCGGTGCCTGCGCCCGAGGTGCTGCGCCGGTGGAACCACAGGTCGGCCGCGCCCCAGCGGCGCGTGCCCGCCTCCAGCTCCTCGGTCCGGTCGTCGGCGACCAGGAACCCGCACCAGTGCAGATCATCGGCGAACTGGGTCTTCACGGCGATCGGGATGTTGGCGTCGGCCGAGCCGAGACCGTCCAGCAGCGCCAGCAGCCGCGGATCGTGGATGCGCAAGGTGCACCACGATCGGGGGTGCTCGAGCACGAAACCCTCGCAGTCCCGGTGCAGCACCGCGAATTTCGACAGGGTCGCCGACCACGAGGGCAGCGGATGCGTCGGTCGCGGCGCGGGGCGGTCGAACGGGCGGATGGTGTAGAGGTCGCGGCCGCCGTCGCGGATGGTGACCGCCAGCCAGCCGCCGTCGGCGAGCTGCTCGAGGAGTGGGGCGACATCCGCGCCACCGGCCTGCGCCGCGATCTCCGAGACCGTCTTCGGACCCTGGTTCAAGGTGCGCAGGGCGAGGATCTGGCCGTCGGCCAGATCGGTGAGTTCCACATTGCGGGGCGGGGCATAGAGACTGGCCCCCGCCGAGGTCGTGGTGAAGGTGACGCCGTCACAGAGTGCGTATCGGGTCTGTTCGGAATATGTGACGGTGGGCAACCGCTGACCTCCGCGTGGGGAACTGAACGATCTGACTTCTTACTGTGCCGCTGCGGCGAACGCCGGGTCCAGCTTGTCCAGGATGTACGGAACCGACAGTGCCGTGGGCTGATTCACCGCGCTGATCTCCTGGGTGGTCAGGAACACCACCGAACCTTTCCGGACCGAGGGGAGTTCGCCGAAGCCGGGCAGCCCGCGGTACTGCTCGTCCATGCCGGGGGAATATCCGGCCAGCAGCAGATCCGCGGTCAGCTCGTCGACCCGCTCGGGGGACAGCGTGACGCGGCCTTGGTGGGCGGGCAGGTCCTGCAGGTTCTGCGGGATGGTCATGCCGAGGTCGGCGAACATCTTCGACGAGCCGTCCTTCGGGTCGGTGAGCACCATCAGCTGCGAGGGGCCGGCCAGCCAGGTGCTGACGAAGGTCTTGCCCGCCAGGCCGGGGTTGGCCGCGGTGATGGCGGCGATCTTCTCGTCGACACCGGACACGACCCGGCTCGCCTGGTCCTGCTTGCCGAGCACGTCGCCGAGCGTGGTGACCTGGTCCTGCCAGGGCGTGATGATCGAGGCGGACAGTCCGGGCACGGTGGCGGCGATCTTGCTCAGATCGTCGTAGGTCTCCTGATCGGCGATGAACGGATCGGCCAGGATGAGGTCCGGCTCGAGCGCGGCGACCTGCTCGGCGACATTGCCGGTGGTGCTGATCTCGGTCGCGGACGCCAGCGCGCCCTCGGGTTGCCAGGGCGAGGCGTTGCGCGCGGTGACCGCGACATTGTCGATGTAGCCGACCGGGGTGACGCCGAGCGCGAGAGCGGTGTCGAGCCACTGCGCGCCCAGCGTGACGATCTTGGCCGGGACGCCGTCGACGACGGTCGCGCCGAGGGCGTGGGTGATCGTGATCCCCGCACCCGAATCGCTGTCCTGCGAGGATCCGCACGCGGTGACACCGAGCACGAGCGCGCCCGCCACCGCGGCGACCGCGGTGCGTGCCCACAACCGAGTTCTGTCGACAGCTCTCATCGCCTGCACCCTCCTCTACGAGAACTCGCGCGACGGCCCCGGCAACGCCGCGGCCATGGTTGAAGCAAGGCTAACCTATCTTCACTCGCGCGCCTATGATCACCTGCTGTTTCACGCCTCGGACACACCGGTCTGCGCGCGTTGCCGCCGCGGGTTAGACTTCGCCGACTTTGTGCTCGGCGCGGATGGGGAGCTCGGTTGGAAACGTCAAGGGACTGGGGCAACGAGCTCGTCGCGACCCTGAAATGGCTGGCCATCGCCTTCACGATCACCGCCGTCGCTTTCACCGTGATCGTCGCTCTGCTGCTGTGGCTGACCAAGTGGGGCAGGCAGTTCTGGCATCTGACCGGCGGCTTCTTCTATGGTCGCGAGGGGCGCTGGACCATCGCCTTCATCGCGCTGCTGCTGTTCATGACGGTGTTCGCGGTGCGGATGAACGTGCTTTTCTCCTACCAGGGCAACGACATGTTCACCGCCTTGCAGAACGGGGCGGGCGCTCTGGCCTCCGATGATCAGGCCGGTCTCGACGCCGCCGAGACGGCGTTCTGGAACTCGATGATCCTGTTCGCCGTGTTGGCCACCATCCATGTGGTCCGCGCGCTGCTGATCTACTACCTCGGCGAGGCCTTCGACATCCGCTGGCGTGAATGGCTCACCGAGCACGTCACCACCGACTGGCTGCGCGACCGCGCCTACTACCGCACCCGATTCATCGACAACACGATCGACAACCCGGACCAGCGAATCCAGGCCGACATCACCAACTTCGTGATGTACTCGCGCACGCTGGCGCTCGGCGGCGTCAGCTCGGTCGTCACCGTCGTCTCGTTCACGAAGATCCTGTGGGATCTGTCCGGACCGCTGACTCTGCTCGGTGTCGAGATTCCGCGCGCGATGATGTTCCTGGTCCTCATCTATGTGCTGCTGTCGACGGCGATCGCGTTCTGGATCGGCCGCCCACTGATCCGTCTGAACTTCCTCTACGAGATGGCGACAGCCAACTTCCGCTACGCCCTCGTCCGGTTGCGCGACAGTGCCGAGAACGTCGCCTTCTACCAGGGCGAGAACGTGGAGCGGCGCGGCCTGCTCGCTCGCTTCGCCGCGGTCATCAAGGTCTACTGGCAGATGGTGTTCCGCAACATCAAGTTCAACGGCTGGAACCTCAGTGTCAATCAGACCGCCGTGGTCTTCCCGTGGATCATCCAGGCGCCGCGCTTCTTCAGCGGCGAGGTCACCCTGGGCGGGGTCAATCAGACGGCCACGGCGTTCGGCGAGATCCACGACTCGCTGTCGTTCTTCCGCGAGTCCTACGACACCTTCGCGGCCCTGCGCGCCTCGCTGATCCGTCTCGACGGTCTGCTGGTGGCGAGCGAGGAATCGCGTCACCTGCCCGAGCTGACGGTGACCGACCTGGACGACGCTGTCGAATTCGACAAGATCGATGTGCGCAAACCCGACGGCTCGGTCCTCATCGACGACTTGACCCTGCGCCTGACCCCCGGCGACGCCCTGGTCGTGAAGGGGCCGTCCGGCAGCGGCAAGACCACTCTGCTGCGCGCCCTGGCACAGATGTGGCCCTATATGGACGGTGAGGTTCGCAGGCCCGAAGGCGACGACACCCTGTTCCTCTCGCAGATCCCGTATCTGCCGCTGGGCGATCTGCGCAGCGCCGTCGCCTACCCCGCCCGGCCCGACGAGATCGGCGACGACGCCCTGCGCGCCGCGCTGACCTCGGTGCACCTCGGCCATCTGGTCGACCGGCTCGACGACGAGCACGATTGGGCCAAGACCCTCTCGCCCGGTGAACAGCAGCGCCTGGCCTTCGCCCGCATCCTGCTGATCCGCCCGAAGGTCGTCTTTCTCGACGAGGCCACCTCCGCGGTGGACGAGGGCCTCGAGTACTCCCTCTATCACCTGATCCGCACCGAGGTCCCGGACACCATCCTGGTCAGCGTCGCCCACCGCAGCACCGTCGACCAGCACCACACCCAGCGCCTGGAACTCGCGGGCGAGGCGGGCGGCTGGCAGGTCGCCCCGATCGGCTGACCCCCGATTTGGGTGCGACCTGCGCGTTCCCATACACTTGACCGGTTGCCTGCGGGCGCTCTTTTCCCGCGAACTCGGCCGTGAACCCCCGGTGGTGTGAAAATCCGCTGGTAGGCGCGCGTTTCCGGGGGCAGCGCGACCATGCCCGTCGGGTCGGAAATCCGGCGTGCTTTTACATCCAGGTCAAGGAGGCTGAAGTGATTCAGCAGGAGTCGCGACTGCGCGTCGCCGACAACACGGGTGCGAAGGAAATCCTCTGCATCCGCGTTCTCGGTGGTTCGTCGCGTCGCTATGCCGGTATCGGCGACATCATCGTCGCCACCGTGAAGGACGCCATCCCCGGCGGCAACGTCAAGCGGGGTGACGTGGTCAAGGCCGTCGTCGTGCGCACCGTCAAGGAGCGCCGCCGTCCGGACGGTTCCTACATCAAGTTCGACGAGAACGCCGCCGTTCTCATCAAGCCGGACAACGATCCGCGCGGCACTCGTATCTTCGGCCCCGTGGGCCGCGAGCTGCGCGACAAGAAGTTCATGAAGATCGTCTCGCTGGCTCCGGAGGTGCTCTGACATGAAGGTGCACAAGGGCGACACCGTGCTCGTCATCTCGGGTAAGGACAAGGGTGCCAAGGGCAAGGTCATCCAGGCCTACCCGCAGGACAACCGCGTCCTCGTCGAGGGCGTCAACCGGATCAAGAAGCACGTCGCGGACTCGGCCAACCAGCGCGGCGCCTCTTCCGGCGGCATCGTGACCCAGGAAGCCCCCATCCACGTGTCCAACGTGATGGTCGTCGACTCCGACGGCAAGCCGGCCCGCATCGGCTACCGCACCGACGAGAACGGCAAGCGGGTCCGCATCTCCCGTCGCAACGGGAAGGACATCTGAGCATGACTACGACTGAGAACACCCAGCCGCGCCTCAAGGTTCGCTACCGCGAGGAAGTCAAGGACGCGCTGAACGCCGAGTTCGACTACGCCAACGTGATGCAGATCCCGGGCGTGGTGAAGGTCGTCGTGAACATGGGTGTCGGCGACGCCGCCCGTGACGCCAAGCTGATCAACGGCGCCGTCGAGGACCTGGCCCTCATCACCGGCCAGAAGCCGCTGGTCCGCAAGGCCACCAAGTCCATCGCGCAGTTCAAGCTGCGTGAGGGCATGCCGATCGGCGCGAAGGTCACCCTGCGCGGCGACCGCATGTGGGAGTTCCTGGATCGCCTGGTCTCCATCGCGCTGCCCCGTATCCGCGACTTCCGCGGTCTGTCGCCGAAGCAGTTCGACGGCAACGGCAACTACACGTTCGGTCTGAGCGAGCAGTCGATGTTCCACGAGATCGACGTGGACTCCATCGACCGTCCGCGCGGTATGGACATCACCGTGGTCACCACCGCGACCAACAACGAAGAAGGCCGTGCCCTGCTGAAGCACCTCGGCTTCCCGTTCAAGGAGAACTGAGCCATGGCGAAGAAAGCTCTGGTCAACAAGGCCAACCGGAAGCCGAAGTTCGCGGTCCGCGCCTACACCCGCTGCCAGCGTTGCGGTCGGCCGCACGCGGTCTACCGCAAGTTCGGCCTGTGCCGCGTGTGCCTGCGCGACATGGCGCACAAGGGCGAGCTGCCCGGCGTGCACAAGAGCTCCTGGTGAGCTGACGCTCGGCTGAGCGTCCCCAACTGAAGATCCCACGAGGGCACGGACTTTCGACAAGTCCGTGCCCTCGTGTGTCGATGGGCGATTCGAGCTGTCGTCGGCAAATGGCCGCGTTCGATCGCCTGGACGCCACCGTGCGTATCACGATATGTATTACAGTGGCTGTATGGGAACACTGAACGTGCGAACCGACGAGGCGATGGAGACCGCGCTCGAGAAGCTGACCGAAGGCACCGGCCGGACCCGTTCGGATGCAGTGCGGTACGCATTGCTGCGCGCCTATAAAGAGTTGCTGCTGGAGCAAGCTGCGGCCGATGCCGATCGGTTGGCGGCCGACGCCGACGATCAGGCGGAGATGCTGGCGATTCAGCGATTCATGGGCGTTGCGTGATCTCCCGGGGGGCGATCTACGAAATCAAGGCGATGCCCGGCGCGCGCGGGCACGAGCAACAAGGTCGCCGGTACGCGGTCATCATTCAATCCGATCGATTTCCGTCCAGCACGATCCTCGTCGCCCTCACCTCCACCAGCGCCGGTCCCGCGATCTACCGGCCTGAGATCGAATTCGTCGGGACGCGAACCAGAATCCTGACCGATCAGATCTACACAGTCGCGCCCGAGCGTCTCGGCGAGTTCAAAGGCAGCCTGGACGCGACGGAGTTGCGCGACCTCGATCGCGGTTTGATGTTGAAACTGGGATTGTTCTGACGAGTTCGAGATCGAAGAGGTGCGCGGTTCCGGCCTGATCGAGGTCGCTCCCGCTGCTCGGCGGCGGGGCTACCATTGCGGCATGCCGAGTCCGCAGTCCGAGCGTCCGGACCTTCCCGAGTATTTGACCTGGGAAGAACTCGAACAGTTGCCGGATGAGATCGCGAGCCAGATCGAGCTGTGGGAAGGGCGAGTGGTGTGGCTGCGGAGGGGACCCGCGGAGCATCAGGCGTTCACCTTCGCGCTGACGGCCGCGCTGAAGCGTTGCACTCGGGAAGCGAAGATGCACCGGCCGGACGAATGCTGGCGTGCGGATTTCGAGACGAATGTGTTCTTCGGTGAAACCGGAAAATCCGACTTCGTGACACCGGACTTCCTGGTCTACCGGTGCCCCGTCGTTCCTTACCAGGACATTCGCGCCAAGGATGTTCTGATCGCGGGGGAGGTGCTTTCGCCGTCGAACACCCAGACCGATATCGAGGACAAGAAGGCGCGCTACGCGAAGGCCGGCATCCCCTGGTACTGGGAGGTGGCGTTGGATCGAGAGCGCAGCGCCATCCGCTATGTCCACGCCTACGCGTTGGAGACCACGCACGGGCGGCTGCCCGCGGGCGTGCGTCCGCTGTATCCGGCCAACTATCTGCTGGTCGGCAAATGGGCAGCGGGAGCCTCGGCCGGGATCGCCCTCGATGTGCCGTTCCCGATCCACATCCCTTGGTCGGAACTCGAGTTCTGAACCCGCGCAGCGGATTCCGTCAGCCCTCTCCCCAGAGGCGAAGGGCAGGCACGGCCGCAGCCGTATAGTGCGTTCCCGGCACCGATGAATCCCTATCGCTCGCTCCGTCTGAACTTCCGACAGCGATTCACCGACAGAGGAGTAGACGATGCGGAAGATCACCGCGGGCTTGTTCATTGCGGTCGACGGCGTGGTCGAGGATCCGCAGGACTGGCACTTCCCCTATTTCGACGATGACATGGGGGCCGCGGTGGACGCCCAGCTCGGCACTGCCGACACGCTGCTGCTGGGACGCAAGACCTACGACAGTTTCGCGGGCGCGTGGCCCGAGCGGGAGGCGGCGGGCGGCGACGATGCCGCGTTCGCCGCGAAGCTCGGCGATGCTCGCAAGATCGTGGTCACCCGACAGAACCTCGAGTCCCACTGGCGTAACTCCGAGGTCATCGGCGGCGAGCTGATCGAGGCGGTGACCGCGCTGAAGAACGAGCCCGGCGGCGACATCGCCATGAGTGGGTCGGTGTCGGTGGTCCGGCAACTGCTGGCCGCCGGACTGCTGGACGAACTGCACCTGCTGGTGCATCCCATCGTCGTCGGCAAGGGCGAGCGGCTGTTCGAAGACGGTGGCCCCACCCTGCCGCTGCGGTTGCTGTCGTCGCAGACCTTCGGCACCGGCGTGCTCAACCTGGTCTACACCAGCGATCTCTGAAATGCCTTGACCGGCAGAACCGCGCTGGATACATTGGTCACGTCCCGACTGGCGTCGTGAAGTAGACTCTTCTCGTCGGCTGTGGACAAACAGGGGATTAATTCGGGGGGAATTATGCGAACCAGTCTTTTCCGGCCTGCCGTTGCTGCGGCACGATCATGCGCAATTCTGTTCTCGTTCGCCATTTTGGTTGCAGCACTCGGCTGGACCATTTTGGCGAGTCCGGGTACGGCAAATGCCGGCGCCGGAAGTTGCGATGTCAAAGTCCACAATGTACACCAATCGAAGGGCTCGCCTGGGCTGATGGATGTCAAGGGATCTCTGGTATGCGAGGGGGACGTGGACCGCGCCGATGTCTTCATCTATTTCGCGAAGCTCGAAGGCTCGACCTGGACGAAGGTCGACAGCAGTGTCGTGCAACGCACCGTGCACCACCCGACAGCAGGCAAGAAGTACACTGTGATGTCCCAGAACGGAACCCCATGTGTCCCAGGCGTGTACATCGGCATCGCCGAAGGTTTCCTGACTGTAGACGGAAAGACCTATAAGAACTATCAGAATGGATACGGGCCCGAGTCGCGCGTGGAGTGCTGACGGTCGCCGTTAACGAGTAGGAGAGAGCCAGGATGGACGATTTCGGTCGGGTAATGGAGGATCTGCATTCATGGCTCTCGGCCGAGTTCGTAAGGGAAGGGGTTTTCCTCTTGGACAAGGAAACGAAAATCCTCGCCGCCATTCCGCGGATTTCAGGATCTCCGTTCACGCTCACTCGAACCGAAGACGGTATTCTCGTCGGCCTCGGCCTCGGCGTCACGCTCATGATTCCACGTGACGATCCCTTCTCCATGGCTGATATCCAAGCGCCGCTGCGTTCGATTATCACCTCGGGCATTCTTCTGTCGGTGCCGATCGAGCCTTTCGGTGAACCGGTCATTCGATACACGATCGACTACGAGAACGGAGCGTTGAGCTCCAGGGTGCCCGGGCGCGAATATGTCGAATTTCCGACTCGGGCATGGCAACCGGATGGATCGGCTGTCTGAGCGCTCTGAGTCGGGATTCAAACCGCCCGTGTCAGCGCGCGCTCTCTGGCGAGGAAGAAGAACGGGATCGCCGTCGCGATGCCGACACCGAAGGTGAGCACCATCGAGGCTGCCCACCACCGGAGGATGCCCAGGCGTTTGGCCTCGCCGAAGGCCCAGGTGTGGAAGCCGATGACGACGAACCCGAGGTCGGTCATCGCGAAGCGGCCAGGCGTCGTCCGGAGGATGTCGCCGACGAAGAAGTCGGCGACCGACCGCGGACCGTTCTTCTGCACATAGGGGATGGCGATGGCGTTCTGGCCGATGAAGGCGGTCAGGAAGATGACCAGCAGTGCGCGTTCGCGCCAGGCGGGGGTAGGCATCGTATGGTCTCCGTTCGGTTCGGCGGTGCGTGGGCAGCTGAGAGCGCAATGCCTGAAACCTTGGCACGGGCAGTGGCCGGAGCGACGGAATTCGCGAGGAGAGTCATGGCTGTCGGATCGGTAGCCCCCGCATGGATGTACCAGCAGATCACGGCAGCAGGGCGACCGGTCAGGAGAGGTCGATGCGGGCGCCGGGGGAGCCCTCGGAAGAGCGCAAGACGAGGGTCGCCGGGGTCGCGTCCTCGGTGATGTCGAAGGCCAGCTGGATGGTGGTGGCCGCGCCGGGGCCGTACTCGTGGCGGAATTCGCCGTTGAGCGACATGTTGCCGACGAGGTCGGGGGCGTAGGTGGCGTCCTTGTCGTCGAGGAGTTCCTGGTAGGAGTAGTCGAAGACGCTTCGGGTGTCGCCGGTGTTGGTGACCTGGACGTGGACGACGGCGAATTGCCCGTCCGCGTCTCGTCCGGAGGAAGGGCCGCCGATCGTGGGGATACCGGACTCGATGCTCGCGACGATGAATTCGAACTGGCCGTCACGGACCGGCAGGGTGCTGCGGGCGGGCACCGGGATCTGTGTCGCCTTGCGCTCGGATCCGGCGCTCGAGTCGCCGCCGCAGCCTGCGCTCAGCAGGCACACCGCGCCCAGCACGAGCACGATCCAGGTGGGTAGGAGCCGGGCGGAAAGCCTGCCGTCGGTTCTTCGCAGGGCTCCGGGAACTGTGTTGCGCGGCTTCATCACACGTTTCTCACTGTTGTAGCGGTAACGACACGGCCCCCCTGTCTCTGCGGGTCGGCCGCGACAGCACTGTAACCGTACTTATGGGCGCGGACACAAGTTTTGATCGCTATAGCGTCTCGCCCGGTGCGGCGGGAGACTGGAGATCATCGGTATCCGCGGACAGCGGAGGAGCGTATGAGGATGGGTATCGACCGCACCGACGGACCCGGCGACTGAGGTCGGTCAGCGGCCGGGTGCGGCGTCATGAGCGGCGATCGCGAGCATGAAACGGCCGTGAGCGCGCGCGGCGGCGGCCCGAGGCGGCGGCTGTCGTGAACCAGGTCCTGGCGGTGGTCATCTTCGCGATCGCGTTCGGGTGCATCGCCATCGAACGGTTCGACAAGATCAAGGTGGTGCTGTCCGCTGCGGGCCTGATGGCCGTGCTCGGGCTGATCCCCAGCGACGCCATCTTCTTCGACCCGCACATCGGTATCGACTGGAACGTCATCTTCCTGTTGCTCGGGATGATGGTGATCGTCGGCGTGGTCAAGCAGACCGGCCTGTTCGACTACCTGGCGATCTGGGCGGCCAAACATTCGCGCGGCGATCCGTTCCGGTTGATGGTGATGCTGATGACCATCACCGCGATCGCCTCGCCGGTTCTCGACAACGTCACCATCATCCTGCTGGTCGCGCCGGTGACCATCGTGGTCTGCGATCAGCTGGATCTGCCCGCGCAGCCCTTCCTGATCGCCGAGGTGCTGGCCGCCAATATCGGCGGGGCGGCGACGCTGGTCGGCGATCCGCCCAACATCATCATCGGCAGTCGCGCCGGCCTGAGCTTCAACGACTTCCTCATCCACATGGCGCCCGCGGTGGCCGTCATCTTCGTGTTGTTCGTGGTGTGCACCAGGGTGCTGTTCCGCGGGCCACTGAGCAGGCCCGCGCGCGATGTGGAGGCGGTGCTGACGCTGGACGAGCGGGCGGCGATCACCGACCCGGGGCTGCTGTGGCGGGCGCTGGCCGTGCTGACCGGCGTGGTGATCGGGTTCGCGTCGCACACCGTGGTCGACATCGCGCCGTCGATCGTCGCGCTGATCGGCGCCGGAGTGATGATGCTGGTCGCCGATCTCGACATCGACGAGATCCTGCGCGAGGTGGAGTGGGGCACGCTGGTGTTCTTCATGGGGTTGTTCGTGATGGTGGCGGGACTGATCCACACCGGCGTCGTCGATCGGCTGGCGTCGGCGGCGGTCGCGGTGGTGGGGGACAGCCCGCTCGCGGCCTCGGCGGCGCTGGTGTTCGGGTCCGCGGTGGCCGGGGCGTTCATCGACAACATCCCCTACACGACGACCGTCGCGCCGGTGGTGGAGGAACTGGTCGCGCAGACGCCCGACCACCACACCGGGCAGGCGCTGTGGTGGTCGTTCGCCTTCGGCGCGGGGTTCTCCGGCAACGGCACGGCCGTCGCGGCGGGGGCCAATGTGGTCGCGCTCGGGATCGCGCGGCGGGCGGGGCACCCGATCACGTTCTGGCAGTTCACCAGATACGGCGTGGTGGTCACCGCGGCCTCGACATTGCTGGCGTTCGGCTATCTGTGGGCGCGATACTTCTGAGCGCCGCTCACTCCGAGGGCGTGCCTGCCCCGTAGCGTCGCATCGGCGGTGAATGCGCCTGGCGCAGAGTTCAGTTCGCGGGATCGGTGCGGAAGAACAGCACGTGGTCGTGGTCGATGAGCGGCATGGTCTTGCGGATCTGGCGCAGGCCGTTGCTGGGCAGATAGGTGAGGTTGGCGAAGCTCTGGGTGTTGCCGAAGGCCACCCGCAGCTTGTTCTCGGTGGCGAAATGCGCGCCGTAGGTGGCCAGCCATTCGAAATCCAGCGGGCCGAGCGGCTCGGTCGTGCCGCCGCCGGGCACCCGGCCGAGCGCGGCGTACTGGATGGGCTTGCCCTGGTCGTAGCGGCACAGTTCGTAGGTGGTGTTGTCGGTGGCGCAGACGCTGATCACCGGCCACTGCGTGGACAGCCGCAGCGCCAGCGGATGCATGCCGACCGGGGCGAGTTCCCAGTTCAGGCTCATCACCGTGACCCAGCCGCCGTAGGACATCTCGATGAGGACGATGTCGTCGCCGAGCGCGGTGGCGCGGTTGATCTCGGCTTCGCCGATTCCCCAGAACGATTCGGATTCCGCGCGGTAGGTGCTCGAGTCCACCGGCCGCGCGTCGTCCATCGCGTAGGCGGCCACGATCGCCGCCTTGATCTGGTCGATGGCGTCGCGGTCGGTGCAGCGCACGCCGAGCGCGCCGAAGGTCGGGCCGATCTCGACGGGCATGGACGGCGGCTCGGGATCGGAGCCGGGGACCAGCGGTCGCAGACCGACCAGCGCGAGCCGCCAGTTGATCTCCTCGACGGTCGACAGATCGCCGGAGGTCTTGCGCAGGATCTGCTGCTGGGTCAACCGGCCCGCCGCCTCGAGAGTGCGGCACTCCAGCTCGGTCAGCGCGGCCAGTGACTTCGGTGTCAGATCCAGATCGCGAATACCGCAGGCGCGCAACCGGATCTGCAGACTCATCGGGGTGAACGCCGAATACCGCTCCCGGTACATCGAGATCGCCTGCTTGCGTGAGCGACCGACCATCAGGGTGCGCAGCAGTGTGCTCAGGCTGGCCAGGTACTTGCCCGCCAGCTCCGGGTTGGCGGCGGCCAGCTCGGCCCGGATGCGGGCGGCGTCCACGGTGGCGGCGACGGCGGCGTCCTGATCGAGCCTGCCCAGCCACACCCCGCACTTGCCGAGACCGTCGGCGCAGGTGCCCGCCACGTTCGGGTAGTTCTGGGCCACTTCACGGTAGGTGTGGCAGGCGTTGCGGATGGTGTTGACCGCCAGCTCGCGATGACCGGTCTGGCGGGTGACGGTCTCGAACACGCGCAGCGCTTCCTGCACGGCCCCGGCGTGCTGGGCGGTGACGTAGCCGTTCATCAGCCAGTGCAACCGGATGCCGACGGACTCCTGAGCCGGGGCGATCGCCTCGGATGTGCGATCCCGCGGCGCGCCGTTGGTCCTGGTCTCGACCAGCGCCTTGGCCAGCTCACACAGCGAAGCCGCCAACCGCAGCTCGCTCTCGGCCGTGCGATCTCTGGCCGCGCTGCGATCCACCGCCACCTGGCGCTCGATCGCGCTCAGCTCCATCGCGATCTTCAACTCTTGCTTCACCTTCCGACGCGGCGATCCGCCCGCGTGCTCGCCGAGTGTGCCATATCGGTGGTCGATGCGCTGCCGGAGGGGACAACTGCCGTCTGTCGCGAACGAATCCGCTGATCAGAGGGGTGCTCGAGGGGGTGATGGCGTCGGCCCATGGAGATTTCGCAGGCAGTGCCCGTAGGGTGCGGGGAGAAACCGAGTGCGACGGGGGATCGTGAATGTTGCGCAAGTACGGCAGGGCGGTATCGGCGCTCATCGCGGGGGCGCTCGGCGTCGTGCTCGCCGCGGTCCCGGTCGCCGCGGTCCCGGAGCAGACGCAGTACGCGCCGACGATGATCGTGCTGGACGCATCGGGTTCGATGCTGCGGTCGGATCCGAGCGGCACGATGATGGATGCGGCGAAGAACGCCGTGCGTTCGTTCGTCGAATCCGCACCCGAGCAGTCGCGAGTGGGGTTGGCGGCTTATGGGACCGGGACGAGCAATGACGAGGCGGACAAGCTCGCGGGCTGTTCGGATGTGAAGATCCTGCACGAGCCCGAACCGTTGGACCGGGCGGCTCTGGTCGGTGCGGTCGACGGTATCCGAGCGTCGGGCTGGACTCCGGTAGGTGTGGCCCTGCGGCAAGCCGCCCAGGTGCTTCCGGATTCCGGCCCCCGTGCGGTGGTCCTGGTCTCCGATGGCGAGGACACCTGCGCACCGCCCGATCCCTGTGAGGTTGCTCGCGAATTGGAGGCGGGCGGCGTCGATTTGGCCGTGCACGCCATCGGTTTCGCGGTCGACGAGAAGGCACGCGCGCAGCTGAGCTGTCTGGCGGACGCGACGGGTGGTTCCTACACCGACGCCGCGGACGGTCCGGCGCTGGAGCGGACGCTACCGAGGGTCACTGCCGCCGCGCTGCGTAGCTACCAGGTGACCGGCCTTCCCGTCACCGGTGGCACCGACTACACGACCGCGCCGGTACTGGATCCCGGTCATCACCTGGATACGATCGGAAAGGGCGAAACCCGCTGGTACGCGGTCGATGTACCGGCCGGCGCCACCGCCTACACCACCGGCATCATTTCTTTCCCGCGCGTTTCCGGCGTCTCCATCCTCGACGACTTCAACTCCGTGCAGCGCCGCATCTACGGTCGTGACGGCCACGACTGCCACGAGTTCGACAGCGCCCTGTCCACGTCCTCGAGCGACGGCGAGACTCTCACCATTGTCAAGGCATGGCGCGGCGCCACCGAGGAGGTCAAGGGTGACGGTCGTGCCGCTGACAACTGCCGGGGCGGCGGCCTGTACTACTTCGCTTTCACCTGGGAAAAGACTTCGGAGAAGATGCCACAGCGTTTGCCGTTCGAAGTGTTGATCGGCATCGAGCCGGAGGTGATCGATCCCGGCCCCGAGCACACGGATACGCCGACGGCGATGGTCGAACCGGCCGGTCCGGCTGTGCCGGTCGTCGGCGGCGGTTCCTTCACGGCGGCGCCTACGCTGCCCGGCAGCGGCCGGTACACCGATGTGTTGCGCCGCGGTGAGATCGTGTTCTATCGGGTGCGACTGGACTGGGGACAGGGCCTGGCCTATCGCGTGCACTTCTCCGGAACCGATGGAGGAACGTCGAACATCCGCACCGAGCTGTATTCGCCGTTGGCCGAGGATTTGGCGATGCACACCACGGCCTTCCTCGGTGAAGAGGATTCTCTGCCGCGCAGCGGCGACCCGATCAGCACGGCGCCGGTCCGCTACGACAATCGCACCGGCGATTTCGACCTGCGCAAGCAGTCGGTGGCCGGCTGGTATTACATCGCGGTCAAGGTCGGAGTGAACTCGGGGCTACGGGCCGGTAGCCCGGTCACGGTGACGATCGACCTCACGGTGGCGGGCGACCCCGAGCCGGGACCGACCTACATGAACGCAATCGACAGCGGGGTTTTCGGTGAAACCGGCGGACCTCGCGCACCGTCCGCCGCGCCGGACGATCCTGCGCCCGTGGCACAGGATCAGCCCGGCGAGTCGTCGGCCTTGCCGATCGTCGCCGCGGTTCTCGGCGCGGGTGCATTCGTCGCGGTGCTGATCGGCGCGGGCGTGTGGTACCTGATCCGCAGGCGTGGCGCGGGTTCGCCGTTGCCGCCTCGCTGAGACGGACACCGACGCCGGCGCGAGGGCGCCGCTCGGTGGATGTCGACCTGCCCGGGCGCCCCCCCTGAATTGGTGGCATCTCTCGCGATTCGGTGCGGGTTACGTTGGCCTTGTCGTCATTTCGCCGGACCCCTGTTAGGGAAATGATCCGCAGGTGCGACCGGTGCGAGAGGGGAGGCGGCTTGATCAGGTACGACCGTCCGATGGCGATCCTGTGCGCGGTGCTGCTCGGCTCCATGGCGGTCGCGGCGCCGGTCGCCGCCCGCCCGGAGGAGGCGCAGTACGCGCCGACGATGATCGTGCTCGACGCGTCGGGTTCGATGCTTCGGCCTGATCCGAGCGGCACGATGATGGATGCGGCGAAGAACGCGGTGCGTTCGTTCGTCGAGTCGGCGCCCGAGCAGTCCAGGGTGGGATTGGCGGCTTACGGCACCGGCACGAGCAATGCCGACATCGACAAGGCGGCGGGCTGTTCGGATGTGAAGATCCTGCACGAAGCCGAACCGTTGGATCGGGCTGCGCTGATCAGCGCGGTCGACGGGATTCAGGCGTCGGGATGGACGCCGGTGGGTGTGGCGTTGCGGCAAGCCGCGCAAGCACTTCCGGATTCAGGACCGCGTTCGGTGGTGCTGGTTTCCGATGGTGAGGACACGTGCGCTCCGCCGGATCCGTGCGAGGTGGCGCGCGAATTGGATTCCGCGGGTGTCGACCTGACGGTTCATGCCATCGGTTTCGCGGTCGACGAGAAGGCACGCGCGCAGCTGAGCTGTCTGGCGGACGCGACAGGTGGTTCCTACACCGACGCCGCGGACGGTCCCGCGCTGGAGCGTACTCTGCCGCGAGTCACGGCCGCGGCGCTGCGCACTTACCAGGTGACCGGCATTCCGATCACCGGCGGCGCCGACTACACGACCGCGCCGGTGCTCGGCCCCGGTCATCACCTCGACACCATCGGCAAGGGCGAAACCCGCTGGTACGCGGTCGATGTACCCGCCGGCGCCACCGCGTACATCACCGGCATCCTGCCCTTCCCCCGGGTCCCTCGCGTCGCCGTTCTCGATGACCTGAACACCATGCAGCGACGAATCTACGGCCGCGACGGTCAGGACTGCCTCGAGTTCGGCACCGAACTGGCGCCCGGGTCCAGCAACGGAGAGGCCCTGACCATCGTCGAAGCGTGGGAGGGCGCGGCCGAGGAGGTCAAGGGAGACGGACGCGCCAGCGACAAGTGTCGAGGTGGTGGCCTGTACTATTTGGCCTTCACCTGGGCCACGGCCTCGGAGAAATTCCCGCAGCGGCTGGCATTCGAGGTGCTGGTCGGCATCGAACCGGCGGTGAGCGAGCCCGGCCCCGAACACGTCGACACACCGACGGCGATGGTCGAACCGGCAGGTCCGGCCGTGCCGGTCATCGGTGGTGGATCGTTCAAGGTCGCGTCCACTCTTCCTGACAGCGGCCGCTATACCGACGTGTTGCAGCGCGGTGAGCTCGTGTATTACCGGGTGCGCTTGGACTGGGGGCAGGGTCTGGCCTACCGCGTGCACTTCTCCGGAGTCGACGACCGAGAGATCTCGAACATCCGGACGTCGTTGTTCTCGCCGCCGGCCGAGGAATTCGAGATGGACACCTCGGCCTACCTCGGTACCGAGGACGTGTTGCCCACCACGGGCGATCCGATCACCACGGTGCCGGTGCGCTACGACAATCGCAACGGCGATATCGACCAGCGCAGGCAGGCGTTGCCCGGCTGGTACTACATCGCCGTCAAGGTCGGATCGGTCTCGGGTTCCGACCCCGGGAACCCGGTCCGGGTGACGATCGATCTCACGGTGGCGGGCGACCCCGAGCCGGGGCCGACCTACGTGGAGGCGGTCGACAGCGGCATCTTCGGGGAAATCGGCGGACCGCGCAAATCCCCGGCCTCCTCGGACGCTCCCGAACCCGTGGCCGCCGGGCAGGATCAGTCGGCCGGGTGGTCCGCCGTGCCGGTCATCGCCGCGATCGCCGGTGCGGGCGGGTTCGTGGCGGTGCTGATCGGGCTGGGCTTCTGGTACCTGATCCGCAGGCGAAAGGTGATGTCATCGCTGCCGCCGCGCTGAGCGATCGTCGGCGCGGCCCTCGCCGTCTGGGTGGCGGACAGCGCAGGCCCCGGAAAATGGCGGCATATTTCTGCCGCGTCGCGGGCTACCTTGTCGGGGTGCGTATTTCGCCGGATCTCGCGGTCACGCGCGTGTGAGCCCGCGGACCGGCGCGGAGGGGTGGGCGATGTTGTTCAGGTACAGCAGGCCGATCGCGTTCGCGATCGCGGGTGTGCTCGGCGTGCTGCTGAGCACGGCCCCGGTCGCCGCCGTGCCGGAGCAGACGCGGTATGCCCCGACAATGATCGTGCTGGACGCGTCGGGTTCGATGCTTCGGCCTGATCCGAGCGGCACGATGATGGACGCGGCGAAGAACGCGGTGCGGTCCTTCGTCGAGTCGGCGCCCGAGCAGTCTCGGGTGGGTCTGGCGGCCTATGGGACCGGGACGAGCAACGACGAGGCCGAGAAGGCCGCGGGCTGTGCGGATGTGAAGATTCTGCACAAGCCGGAACCATTGGACCGAGCCGCACTGATCAGCGCGGTCGACGGTATCCAGGCATCGGGGTGGACCCCGGTAGGTGCTGCCCTGCGGCAGGCGGCGCAGGCTCTCCCGGATTCCGACCCACGTTCGGTCGTGCTGGTTTCCGATGGCGAGGACACCTGCGCCCCGCCCGATCCGTGTGAAGTCGCGCGCGAATTGGACGCGGCGGGAGTTGATCTGACGGTTCATGCCATCGGATTCGCGGTCGACGCGCAGGCGCGTGCGCAACTCAGTTGTCTGGCGGACGCGACAGGTGGTTCCTACACCGATGCCTCCGACGGTCCGGCCTTGGAGCGAGCTCTGCCGAGGGTCGCCGCCGCAGCGCTGCGCAGTTACCAGGCGACCGGCACGCCCGTCACCGGCGGACCCGAACACACCTCCGCGCCGGTGATCACCTCCGGCCACTACCTGGACACCATCGACCAGTACGAGACCAAGTACTACGCCGTGGATGTGCCGGAGGGTGCCACGGTGTACTTCACCGGCATCGTGACCTATCCCCGGACACCCGGCCTCTCGATCATCACCGACAACAACTCGGTGGGCAGCCGTGTCTACGGTCGCGACGGCGAGGATTGCGGCGAGTTCGAATCCGGGTACGCCACTCACAGCCGCGACGGGCAGACCGCCACCGTCGCCCAGGTGTGGCGCGGCGCCACCCGGCCGCCCGAGCGCCATGGTCGTTCCGAGGACATGTGCCGTGGGGCAGGCAGGTACTACTTCTCGTTGAGGTGGAAGATGGTTTCGGAGAAGATGCCGCAGACCTTGCCGTTGGAGGTGCTGGTCGGTATCGAATCGGCGGTGACCGATCCCGGACCGGAACCGGACAAGACACCGACGGCGATGGTGCAACCGGCCGGACCCGCCGTGCCGGTCGTCGGCGGCGGTTCGTTCACGGTCGCGACCGAGTTGCCCGGCAGCGGCCGGTACACCGATGTGCTGCGGCGCGGCGAGATCGTGTTCTATCGGGTGCACCTGGACTGGGGCCAGGGGCTGGCCTACCGCGTGCGCTTCGAACAGGCGGCGGACCCGCGGAACACCCGGCAATCGAGCATCCGCACCGAGCTGTACTCGCCGTGGGCCGAGGAAATCGGCTACGACGGCAGCGGATACAACGGCGAGGAACTCGTCCGCCTCCCGGACGACGGACCGCTGGCCACCATCCCGATCCGCTACGCTAACCGTGACCTGCGACGTGAACGGGCCGCCCAATCCGTGGCCGGCTGGTACTACATCGCGGTCAAGGTCGGGCCGAGCAGCGATGACGAGACCGCCCAGCCGGTCACTGTGACAATTGATCTCACTGTTTCCGGCGACCCGGAATCGGGACCGACTTACACGAACCCCGTCGCGGGCGGTGTCTTCGGCGAAACCGAAGATGTGGGCAAAACCCCTGCGGCAGAGGGTGACTCGGCCGAAGCGACGGCGCAGGATCGGTCGTCCAGCCCGACGCTCGCCGCGATTGCCGGTACCTGCGGATTCCTCGCCGTATCGGCAATTCTCCTCACCTGGTACCTGATCCGGCGACGAGGAACGCGCCTACGGTGATGCCGCCGTTCGGTCAGAACTCGAGCTCGGCCCACGGTATGCGGATGGGGAAGGGATAGTCGATGACGATGCCATCGGTGTCCTTCGGCGACCACTCGGCGACCAGCAGATAGTTCGCCGGGTGGAGTGGCCGGACTCCGGCGGGCAGCTCACCGGGCCTGGTCTCCAGGGCATAGGCGTGGACCACGGCGATCGCGCTCTTCTCCCGCTCGAGCTTCACCTCCCAGTACCAGGGAATGCCTGCCGCGGCGTAACGCCTGCGCTTGGCATCGATGTCGGTCTGGCTGTTACCTGGGGACAGGACTTCGCCGACGAGCTGAACGTCGGCGGCACGAAGATCCTGGTACGGCTCGGGCAGGCAGCGCTGGACGAGGAAGTCCGGGGTCACGAAGTCCGACTTGCCGTGCGCGCCGAAGAACACATTCGTCTCGGTATGAACCCGCCTGCATTCCGCCGGATTCTTCGCCATGGCCTCGCGCGCGCACCGGCGCAGTCCGCTCCACATCAGATTCGTGAATTCCTGATGCTCGGCCGGACCTCGTCGCAGCCACACGACACGGCCGTCCCACAGCTCGATATTGCGCGCGATCTCCTCGGGTAGCTGCGCGAGTTCCTCCCAGGTCATCCGTTCCGGGAGGTCTGGGCGCTGTGGGGCAGGACGTGCCATATCACCATGGTATTCGGGGGCGCCGGGGAATCCGGGGGATCGAATACGCGGCAGCCGATCGCGCGGGCATTCACCGGAGATTCTCGTGTCGATCAGCGCGCAGACCGGCGATCGTCATGCCGATCAGCAGGTCGTAACTCTCGTCCAGTTTCTCCGGCAGCCCGAACCCGCCCTGGGCCTCCAATACGACGAACCCGTGCACAGACGAGCGCAGACAGCGGGTCGCGTGGACGGCGGCGGAATCGGTCAGGCCGTAGGCGCGCAGGGCGGCGGTGACGATGCCGACCAGGCGGGCGCCTGCCTCTTCGGTCAGGGGATCCGGGCGCTGGACGACCGCCGCGTAGCGGTGTGGGTACTGCCGCACGTACTCGCGCCACGCGGTCATCAGCGCCCGGATGGCGTCGTCGGCGGAACGGCCGAGCACCGCGGCGCCCACCCGGTCGGCGATGTCGCCGAGGACGCGCGCCGAAACCAGCGCGCGCAGTTCGGCCAGATTCCGCACATGCTTGTACAGCGACGGCGTCGCCACCCCGGCCTTGCCCGCCACCGAAGACAGGGTCAGCGTCTCGGGGCCGCTCTCGTCCAGAATCGCCAGCGCGATCTCGACCACCGCGGCCGGGGACAGCGCGGCCCTAGCCACGGGCGCTGTCCGCGACGAAGGCGAGGATGCTCGCGGCGACCCGCTCGGGGAACTGGACATGCGGGTAGTGGCCCGCGCCTTCGACCATTTCGAGGCGGCCGAGCCCGGTGGGCATCTCCGACACGATGCCTTCGCCTTCGGCCTTCGGATCCGCCCAGTCAGGATCGAGGGTGCCCATCAGGACCAACGCGGGGCAGCCGATACCGGCCAATTCGTCGCCGGCGTCCGTGGGCGCCGCACTGCCGAACTTGCTCAGCACGGCCATCCGGCCCGGACGGCGCAGATCGGCGTCCGCGGCGGCGAGCCGCTCGTCGAAGCCCGCGGGCTTCGTTCCCGGGGTGGCATGGTCGAGGTAGCGCTTCCACAATCCGACACTGCGCAGCCCGGCGGCGCCTGCCAGCAGGAGCATGCCTTTGCGGTAGCGGCTGTCGGTCAGCAGGGCGCGCAGGTCGGGCTGCTGGCGCCGGGTGAACGGGCCGATCTCGACGACGGCCTCGACCAGCTCGGGCGCCTGTGCCGCGGCGATGGTGGCGGCGCCGCCGGCGAACGAGTGGCCGACGACGACGGCCGGGCCGCCCAAGTGCCTGATCAGGGCCAGGATGTCGGCCGCGACATCGGTGCGGGTGTAGGAGTCCCAGCCCAGGCTCGACTCGCCGTGACCGCGCATGTCCATGGCGGCGACGCGGTGACCGGCGGCGACGAGGCGGTCGGCGACCGCGCGGAACGACGACCTGTTCTCGCCCATTCCCGGCACCAGCACGAACAGCGGGCCGCCGCCCGCCACGTCGTAGGCCAGCTGACCGCCCTCGACCTCCAGAATCATGGTGTCGGATGGCGTGTGGTTAATGTTCATAGCCATTAGGCTAATGATATTAGCCAACGGACGCAAGTGTCCGTCCGAAAGGACCCGCCGCGACCTCGGCGGACCCCGATTTTGTCCAGGTCGCGGGGTTGCCTACACTAGAGCGGTTGCCTGGGCACCCATCTGTCCGCATTCGTGCGGGCGGCGCCCGGTGGCAGTACCCAGCGGTCGGCAGGTTTGCCGGCCGGACCAGCCGAATTGTTGTAGGCCCACCATTCGCGTGCGTAAGCGCGTGGGTGCTGTATGGGAACCGCAGCGAGAAAGGTGTCGAGGTCGAACCATGACCATGACCGATCCGATCGCAGACTTCCTGACCCGTCTGCGCAACGCCAACTCGGCGTACCACGATCAGGTGAAGGCTCCGCACTCGAAGCTCAAGGCGAACATCGCCGAGATCCTCAAGCGCGAGGGCTACATCGCCGACTACCGGACCGAGGACGCGCAGGTGGGCAAGACGCTCATCGTCGACCTCAAGTACGGCCCCAGCCGCGAGCGCAGCCTCGCCGGTGTGCGCCGGGTGTCCAAGCCGGGTCTGCGTGTGTACGCGAAATCCACCAACTTGCCCAAGGTCCTGGGCGGCCTCGGCGTGGCGATCATCTCCACGTCGCAGGGACTGCTCACCGACAAGCAGGCGGCCAAGAGCGGCGTGGGCGGCGAAGTCCTCGCTTACGTCTGGTAAGGGAGTCAGGACTAATGTCGCGTATTGGTAAGAAGCCCATCGCAATCCCGGCGGGCGTCGAGCTCAGCATCGACGGCCAGACCGTGTCGGTGAAGGGGCCCAAGGGCACCCTCTCGCACACCGTCGCCGAGCCGATCACCGTCGCCAAGAGCGAGGACGGCCAGCTCGAGGTCACCCGTCCCAACGACGAGCGCCGCAACCGCTCGCTGCACGGCCTGACCCGCACCCTGATCGCCAACATGATCGAGGGTGTCACCAAGGGCTACGAGAAGAAGATGGAGATCTTCGGCGTCGGCTACCGCGTGGCGGCCAAGGGCTCGAACCTGGAGTTCGCCCTGGGTTACAGCCACCCGGTCCCGATCGAGGCGCCGGAAGGCATCACCTTCGCGGTGGAATCGCCCACCAAGTTCTCCGTGTCCGGAATCGACAAGCAGAAGGTCGGTCAGATCTCTGCGGTCATCCACGGCCTGCGCAAGCCCGACCCGTACAAGGGCAAGGGCATCCGCTACGCGGGCGAGGTTGTTCGCCGCAAGGTCGGAAAGACGGGTAAGTGATCATGGCTAATACGACTGCCAGCCAGGAAAAGAAGCAAGCCAAGCGCATTCCGCTGGGCAAGGACGTCGCCACCAAGCGTCGCCTGTCCAAGGCGCGTCGCCACTTCCGCCTTCGCAAGAAGGTGGCGGGCACCACCGAGCGTCCCCGTCTGATCGTGCACCGCTCCTCGCGGCACCTGCACGCGCAGCTGGTCGACGACTCGGTCGGCAAGACCATCGCGTCGGCGTCCTCGATCGAGGCCGATGTGCGCGCGGTCGACGGCGACAAGACCGCCAAGGGCAAGAAGGTCGGCGAACTCATCGCGGCCCGCGCCAAGGCTGCCGGCATCGACGCCGTCGTGTTCGACCGTGGTGGTCACGACTACCACGGCCGCATCGCGGCGCTGGCCGATGCCGCTCGTGAAGGCGGGTTGAAGTTCTGATGAGCGGAGCTTGCGGAGCGAGCATTCAGCACAGCTCGCGATTCGATTTCACCAACGGAAGGAACGTCTGATGCCGGGACGTCAGCGGCGTGACGGCGGCAACGGACCCGCCGGACAGAACACCAGCGGCCCCGAGGGCGGCCGCGACAACCGTCGTGGTGGCGGCGATCGCCGCGGTGGCGGCGACCGTCGGGACAACGCGGCCGAGAAGAACCAGCTCGAGCGCGTCGTCGCGATCAACCGCGTCTCCAAGGTCGTGAAGGGTGGTCGTCGCTTCAGCTTCACCGCCCTGGTGATCGTCGGCGACGGCAACGGTCTGGTCGGCGTCGGCTACGGCAAGGCCAAGGAAGTTCCCGCGGCCATCCAGAAGGGTGTCGAGGAAGCGCGCAAGGGCTTCTTCCGCGTCCCGATGATCGGCTCGACCATCACCCACCCGGTTCAGGGTGAGGCGGCGGCCGGTGTGGTCATGCTGCGTCCGGCCTCGCCCGGTACCGGTGTGATCGCCGGTGGCGCGGCGCGCGCCGTGCTGGAGTGCGCCGGTATCCATGACATCCTGGCGAAGTCGCTCGGCAGCGACAACGCCATCAACGTCGTGCACGCGACCGTTGCGGCCCTCAAGATGCTGCAGCGCCCCGAAGAAGTGGCGGCCCGTCGTGGTCTGCCGCTCGAGGACGTCGCTCCTGCGGGCATGCTGCGTGCACGCGCTCAGGCGGCTGGAGGTGCCAGGTAAATGGCAGATCTCAAGGTGACCCAGATCAAGAGTTCGATCGGCGCCAAGCAGAATCAGCGGGACAGCCTGCGTACCCTCGGCCTGCGGGGCATCCGCAAGTCGGTGGTGCGTGAGGACAACGCCCAGAACCGTGGGCTGATCAACGTCGTGCGCCACCTCGTGACAGTTGAGGAGGTCTGACATGACCATCAAGTTGCATCACCTGCGTCCCGCCCCCGGCTCCAAGACCGAGAAGACCCGTGTGGGTCGCGGTGAGGGCTCCAAGGGCAAGACCGCGGGCCGTGGTACCAAGGGCACCAAGGCGCGCAAGAATGTCCCGGCCGCCTTCGAGGGTGGCCAGATGCCGCTGCACATGCGGCTGCCGAAGCTCAAGGGCTTCACCAACAAGTTCCGCACCGAATACCAGGTCGTGAACGTGGGCCGCATCGCCGAGCTCTTCCCCGAGGGCGGCGAGATCGGTAAGGCCGAGCTGGTGGCCGCGGGCGCGGTTCGCAAGAACCAGCTCGTGAAGGTCCTCGGCGACGGCGAGATCGGCGTCGCGGTCCAGGTGACCGCCGACAAGGTGACCGGCTCCGCCAAGGAGAAGATCACCGCCGCCGGTGGCACTGTCACCGAGCTGGGCTGACGGTAGGCTCTACAACTGGTGGCACCGGACGAGTGAGACCTCGTCCGGTGCCACTGTTAGAGTTCAATAGTTCTGCCAAGCCTCGCCATGGGTTTCGGCATCTACCCTGCCGAAAATTCCCATGTCCTGACCATGTCGTTCGCGCCAGGAGGATCTGTGCTTTCCGCCTTCGTATCGGCCTTCCGGACTCCGGACTTACGGCGGAAGATTCTCTTCACGCTGGGGTTGGTCGCGCTGTACCGGGTGGGCGCCGCGCTGCCTTCTCCCGGCGTCGACTACCAGGCTGTTCAGGAGTGCGTCGACCTGGTCTCCGGCGGTGAGAACGCCGGTATCTACCAGCTGATCAATCTTTTCTCCGGTGGTGCGCTGCTGCAGTTGTCGGTCTTCGCGATCGGCATCATGCCCTACATCACCGCGAGCATCATCGTGCAATTGCTCACAGTGGTCATCCCGCGGTTCGAGGAATTGCGCAAGGAAGGCCAATCGGGCCAGACGAAGATGACGCAGTACACGCGTTATCTCTCGATCGCGCTCGCGATCCTGCAGGCGACCGGCCTGGTGGCCCTCGCGGCCCGAGGCCAGCTCCTGCAGGGCTGCCAGCAGGACATCCTGGCCGACACCAGCATCTTCGGCATGATCATCATCGTCCTGGTGATGACCGCCGGCGCGGCGCTGGTGATGTGGTTCGGCGAGCAGATCACCGAGCGCGGCGTCGGCAACGGCATGTCGCTGCTGATCTTCGCCGGCATCGCGGCGCGGATCCCGACCGAGGGCAAGGCGATCCTGGACAGCCGGGGCAACATCACTTTCGCGCTGGTCTGCGTGGCGGCGTTCCTGATCATCGTCGCGGTCATCTTCGTCGAGCAGGGCCAGCGCCGGATTCCGGTGCAGTACGCCAAGCGCGTGGTCGGCCGCAAGATGTACGGCGGGTCCTCGACCTACCTCCCGCTGAAGGTCAACCAGGCCGGTGTCATCCCGGTGATCTTCGCGTCCTCACTGCTGTACCTGCCGAACCTGATCGCGCAGCTGACCGGCGCGCAGAACGCGACCGATCCCAGTTGGTGGCAGGAGATCATCCAGAAGTATCTGGTGAATCCGAGCAATCCGATCTACATCGCGATCTACTTCGGACTCATCGTCTTCTTCACCTACTTCTATGTGGCGATCACCTTCAATCCGGAGGAACGCGCCGACGAGATGAAGAAGTTCGGTGGCTTCATCCCCGGCTACCGTCCGGGCAAGCCCACCGCCGACTACCTCAATTTCGTGCTGAGCCGCATCACATTGCCCGGCTCGATCTACCTCGGCCTGGTTGCCGTCCTGCCCAATGTGTTCCTCGACATCGGTAATTCCGGCGGAATCCAGAACCTCCCGTTCGGCGGTACCGCGGTGCTGATCATGGTGAGCGTCGGTCTGGACACGGTGAAGCAGATCGAAAGCCAGTTGATGAACAGAAATTACGAAGGGTTCCTCAAGTGAGAGTTGTACTGCTCGGTCCGCCCGGTGCCGGCAAGGGCACGCAGGCCGTCCTCCTGTCGGAAAAACTGGGCGTCCCGCACATCTCCACCGGGGACCTGTTCCGCGCGAACATCAGCCAGCAGACCCCGCTGGGCCGTGAGGCGCAGAAGTACATGGACGCCGGCGATCTGGTGCCCAGCGACGTGACCAACCGCATGGTCGAGGCGCGCGTCGGCGAGCCCGACGCCGCCAACGGCTTCGTCCTCGACGGCTACCCCCGCACGGTCGATCAGGCCGACGCGCTGGAGAAGATCCTCGCCGACATCGACAAGAAGCTCGACGCGGTCCTGTGCTTCGTCGTCGCCGAGGACACCGTGGTCGAGCGCATGCTCGCGCGCGGCCGTGCCGACGACAGCGAAGATGTGATCCGCAACCGGCTGCGGGTCTACCGCGAGGAGACCGAGCCGCTGCTCGATCACTACGCGGGTCTGGTCGTCTCCGTCGACGGTGTCGGCGAGGTCGAAGAGGTCAACGCCCGCGCGCTGGCCGCGCTCGGCCGCTGATGACGGCACAGGAGCGCTGAGCCCAGTGGTCTTCGGCCGGAAGAACAAGAAGGTGGTGCCTTTCCGCACCGCCGGTGAACTCGACGCGATGGCGGCGGCGGGCGCGGTGGTCGGCCGTGCCCTCGTCGCCGTGCGCGATGCCGCCGAGCCCGGGGTCACCACGCTGGAACTCGACGAGGTCGCCGAGACGGTGATCCGCGAGGCCGGCGCGGTGCCCTCGTTCAAGGGCTACCACGGCTTCCCGGCCTCGATCTGCGCGTCGGTCAACGACCGCGTCGTGCACGGTATCCCCAGCGCCGGGGAGATCCTGACCGAAGGCGACCTGGTCTCCATCGACTGCGGCGCCGTCCTCGACGGCTGGCACGGCGACTCCGCGTGGACCTTCGGCGTCGGCAACGTCATCGAGGCCGACCGGCTGCTCAGCGAGGCCACCAGGCTGTCGATGGAAGCGGGCATCGCCGCGATGGTGCCGGGCAACCGCCTGACCGACATCTCGCACGCCATCGAACTGGGCACCCGTGCCGCCGAGAAGGAGCACGGCCGCGCCTACGGCATCGTCGACGGCTACGGCGGTCACGGCATCGGCCGTGAGATGCACATGGACCCGTTCCTGGCCAACGAGGGCGCCCCCGGCCGCGGGCCGCAACTGGTCGTCGGCTCGGTGCTGGCCATCGAACCGATGCTGACCCTCGGCACCGTCGACACCAAGATCCTCGACGACGACTGGACCGTGGTCACCACCGACGGCAGTCGCGCCGCGCATTGGGAGCACACCGTCGCGGTGACCGAGGACGGGCCGCGGATTCTGACGTTGCGGCCGGAGTAGGCCTCGAGAACCGGGACGAGCGCGGCGGCCGACGATTTCGATGGGGTTGCCGTCCTCGTCCCATTTGCGCAACACCGCCACCCGGCCGTCGTCGGCGAATTCCCGCTCAGACTACTGTGGAGAACCGTGAGGGCCTGCCGTCTCGCCGCGCTCGTCCGATCTCCACCGCGGCCATCATCACGGTCTTGGTCCGGCCGTCATCGCCTCGCAGCAACCCGTACCCATCGTCGATGATCAGCGCCTCCGACGAGATGACCGTCAGCACGTCGCCGAGGAACTCCGCGACCGACTCCCATACCGCTTCCCGGTCCGAGTACACCTCGAAACTGCAGTACACCACCTGCCCGATGCGGCCGGCTTCTCCGGGGTGACCGTCGACGGCAATGGCATTGTCCGCGGTCAGAATCAAAGGGCACCAACCGCGATCCCACCAGACCATCCGAACCGCGCCATCGGTCGAGCCGTCCAATTCTTCATAGGGCACGCCGGGCCCGCTCTCCTCGGCCTCCCTCGCGCGTGCCGCGCACGCCTGCCCAGCCGAGTCCGTGTCTTCCAGCCACATACCCGCGACATCGACCCCACCCAGGACCGACCACAACTCGACTACCTCCGGCGGGGCCGCCACACCGGTCAACTCCTCGTAGCGAGAGGCTTTGCCGGTACCGCGCTCCGATCGAGCGCTGAAACCTTTTTCCAGCAGGGCATCTCGAATACGTTCGGCCGATGCCGCGACCTCGCCCCTCACTGTTTCCCTTCCGAGTCGGCCGCGTGCGTCACAGATCGACAGGCCGCAATATCTCGACCAACTCCTCGGGCGTGCTTCCTCCGAAGAAGTCCCCTGCCCATTTGATCGCTTCGTCGGTGTCGTAGGAATATTCGATCCGGAATTGCCCCGAGCGGGCGATCGAACACTTCATGCCTACCCAGTCGGAACCCTGGGCCTGGAACAAGCTGTCCGCATGATCGCAAATTCGTCGATCGATGTCGTCGTGGTCGAACAGATCGACATGTTGGCCGTTGTCGCCCTTGTATGCCACGACCTCCCATGTGCTTACGCCGCGGGACGGGTAAACCTTGGTGGACACTGCATGTGTCCAGTCCGGATATGCCAGAGCGGCAGCTTCGCCGGTCGCTACAACTAATTCGGAAATGATCTCGGACTCATCGAGATCGGCCATGAACTCTCCTCTCACCTGCCGTCGACATGCTTTTTGTAGTCGATCAATCGGATGCCGTGACCCTTGCGATCGAACACGTTTCCGCCCTGGTTGCTGAAGTTGATCGGAATCGATCTGTAGATCTTGCCTTTCCCGTCCACCATTCGTATGCGCCCCCGCACTCTGTCTGGGGTGACAGCGCCTGCGGGAGTGGTTTCGATCTTGATCTGTGTTTCCCTTCCGGCGCCCGATCTTGCCCAGTCGGCAATTGCATTCTCCAACACCCTGAACTGAACCTGGTTGAATACTCGTTCTTGTGCAAAGAGATTCACCAGTCCTCTGTCCAGTGTGGTCCGGTAGCTCGATGCGTGGCCGCCATCGTACGTCAAGCCAGTTCCGGTCGGGTCCACGCCTTCGTGTCCGGTATTTGTTGCCGCAGTGCTCTCGCGGCTGTCATCATCGCGGTCGACCCGGTCGGACCTGGCGAAGTCATGTCGGATGACACCTTCGGTCCGCACGTGACGGCCGTTCAGGGATTCGGTGCTCACCACGTTGTCGCCGACCTGGGATCGAGAGATCGATCGGACATTTCCCTTGTCATCCGGTGGGTAGATGATGTGCTGCTCGTGGCGCATCACCGTGAAGGTGCCGCCACCGTGCCTCGCGCTCCTCGGGTAATCCACCGCGCGGGGTGGGTAATTCCGGACCACCGTTTCCTTCGGGGGATCTCCGAATATGTGATCGGTGAACGGTTCGCCGGATGCCGTCTTCCCGTTGATGATCTTCGTCGGGTCACCCGCTGGAATCGGAATCGGGTAATCGTTGCGCAGAACACCATGAACGCCGGTTTGGTTGGGAGCGAGCGGAGGTGCGTCCACTACTCGCTGAGGAGGAGTGATTCGATCACGCACTGCGTCCCGACGGTCACCGAACGGTGTCTGGTATCCCGGTGGAGTACTCGTCGTGTTCGAGGCAGGAGTGGGGGTTCCGGTGGTTGACGGACTCTGAGCGGCATTCGGTGACTGGGCCGGTTGTGATCGATCGACAGCACTGCTCGTATCGATTGCCATCGGCGCCGCCGTTCCGGGCGGATTCGCGTCGGGTCCGGCGAGTGTGGTGGTGCCGTTGGGGTGGTGGGTTTGCCATTGGCCGTCGGGGGGGATGCGGGGGCTGCGGGTGCCGTCGGGGTTGGTGATGGGGGTGCTGCTGTAGATGTTGCCGTTGGTGTCGGTCCAGGCGGCGTGGGTGGGGGCGAGGACGTCGACGCCGAGTTCTCGGGCGAGTTGTTGGGCGAAGCCGTTGGTGGAGGCGTCGCAGCCGATGAGGCGGATGGGGGTGACGCCGTCCCAGCCGGAGCGGCGGAGGAGGTCGGCGTATTGCTGGGGGGTGAGGGTGTGGTTGCCGATTTGAGCGTGGCCGTCGGGGGTGATGTGGGTGTCTGCGGTGTAGTGGTTGGGGTCTGGGGGGACTCGGTGGGGGAGGTCGCCCATGGTGGGGTCGCCGCGGTGGTGGGAGATGCCTGCGGGGGTGTGTTCGGCGTGTTGGTTGTGGATTGCTTCGAGGTCGATGGGGGTGTCGGTGTCGACGGTGGGTGTGGAGTCGACCTCGGTGGTCGGGTCGGTGAGGTCGGGTCGGTCGTCGGGGCGGGCGTGGCCGTGGAAGTCGCCGACCGCCGCCGCGGCGCCACGATGCTCGGACGGCCCCCCGGCGCCGGCGGGCTCGTAGACGATCACCATGCGGTGGTCGGGGCGCGGTGCGGAGAACTCGGCCATCTTCTGCCGGTTCAGGACATTGCTGCCGCCCGCGTCGATGGTGTAGTCGTAGTCGGAGTTACCCGGCGGGGGGAATTCCGTGCGCTCCTGCACCCGGAACGGCAGGTCGGTGTCGGGGTACAGCCGCTGCAGCGCGGCGAAGAGCCGATCGCCGTCGATGTGGCCGCGGTCGTTGACATAGCCCGTTTCGCTCTCCGGCTTGGTGTCCCATTGCAGTTCGATGCGTCCGCCGGGAGCCAGACTCCGCACCAACTGGGCAGCGAGCGCGTCGTATTGGCTCGGGTCGAAGTGCGCGCTGACGTTGTTGATGAAGATGCGTCCCACGGTGCCCGTGCCACCGTGGACGAGGGCGCCGCCGTTGGAGAGCAGGTCGCCGAAGACCATCACCGTTCCCGGTGCGGTGAGCGGTCCCGGATCGAGGATGCCGCGGTCGCGGCGGCGCTGGGCGGCGACCGGGAACTCGGAGGCGAGTTCGGTCTTGATGATCAATCCGCCCGCGGCGCGATCCGCCGCGGGCGTCATCTCGACGCCGAAGGCGCTGCGGCCGACACCCACGTCGATGGTGTGCGCACCCGCCGCGGTCGCCGAGGCCGCGGGCCGCGGCTGGTGCTCGATGCGATGGTCGTCCTCGCCGAAGACGTTCTGCGGCAGCGGGAGCCGATGCTGGGGCCTGGGCCGTGGCAGGATCTCGACCGCCGATCTGCCGTCGACCGGATCGTGCACGACGACGGTGTACTCGACGTCGACACCCAGGGCGGTCGCACCGCGATTGGCGTGGTCGACGTCGCGTAGGAAGTCGACGAACGAGAGGGGCCGACCGTCGACGGTGACCGTTCCGGCATTCTGGTCCAGCTCGGCGGTGATCCGTCGCGGATGGTTCGCCAGGTCGGCCGCCGCGTCGTACATGCGCTGGAAACCGCTGTCGCCGAAGGTGTCCCGGAACGCCTGCGGCATGGCGTCGCGGAAGCCGTCGATCGCGGCGGAGACGGCGCGGGCGCGCTGGGCTTCCGTCGTCGTCGTGTCGTTCAGCGCGGCGTTGATCGGGTCCAGTGCCGAGAGCAGGTCCGGGGTGGGGACCGTCCTGCGCGCGGCCTTCGCCTCCGGGCCGGTGAACAGCGGATCGAAGACGCGGCGTGCCAGTTCCTCGCGGATTCGTCCCTGCAAGCCCGCGTTCTCCATCCGGCGCAGGCTGTCGGCGTACTCGCCATCGAGGTGCCCTTCGAGGCGCGCGTCGTAGGGAGCAGTGTCCTCGGCCAGGTCGGTATCCGGGCCGATGGTGGGCCGCGCGGCGAACGGATTGTTCTGTTCGAGGCCGAATCGCTGGGCCAGGCGGGGATCGTGGTCGCGCAAGAGGTCACGATTCCGGCTGCCGGCCGGGTCGTCGAGATCGAGATGGGCGGACAGATCCGCGAGATCGCGGCGCAGCGCGGGCAGTTCGGCCGCGCGCGCGGGATCGAAGGTGGCGCGGTCGACCTGCGAGAGCAGCACGCGCAGTTCGGCGAACCGCCCGCCGAGGTGGGTCGTCATCGTGGTCGGTGTCTCGGTGACCGGGTCGATATCGATGTCCGGGTCGAGCGAGAGCGCGATCTCGGCGAGTTCGTGCGCGAGCGCCCGCGGCACGTCGGATGTGCGGGCGCGTGGGGAGACGCGCACCTCGTAGCCGTCGCCGTCCGTGGCGGGACCGAACTGTGCGACCGCGCCGTTCGCGGTCGCGGCGATGGTCAGGTGGATGCGGCGGCCGTCCGGAAGGACGAAATGGCCGCCATCCCGGTTCCATGACACGGTCTCGGGGGTGATCAGCAGCAGGTTGTCGCTGATCGCGGTCAGCAGTTGGGCGGTGTCCAGATCCGGCTGGCCGGCCGGTCGGGCGTCGCCGTGGAACTCGCCGACCGGGCTCGCTGTTCCGCGCTGCCCGCTGTCACGGCCGTCCCACGGCATCCGCGGTGCGGTTCGCGGCGTGTCCGTGGCCGCCACGAACAGCGCGACCGGCGCGACCAGAGCGGCCGCCGGCGTCGAGTCGGTGTCGGTGGCCGAAGTGGCTGAGGGGGCTGAGGAGGTTGAGGTGGCCGGATCGACCGCGACGCCGGTGGAGATCGCCTGCGGCGCGGCGGTGAACGGAGATGTCTGCGCGGCGTCGACCAGCCCGGCCCGCGACGGCGAGGCGACCACCGGCGGCCGGGAACCGTCGGTGGTCGCGTCGAGCGATGCGGCGCCGTCCGGGCGGGACGTCCGGCCGGATTCGTGCGGGTGGGCGGGCTGCTGGGACGGCGCCGGATTCTGCGTTGAAGAGCCGGGTGTGGACGAGCCGGGTGTGGACGAGCCGGGTGTGGACGAGCCCGGTGTGGCGGTGGACCCCGAAGGGGGTGGCGCGGCCGGTGACGAGGTATTCGGCGCCGCCGGCGAGGTCCCGGCCGGCTGTGCGGAGGCGGCGGACTGCGCGCCCGCGGTACCGGGACCGGACGTGCCGGGCGCCGCCGCCGTCGGGGCTGCCGGAGATGCCCCGGTGAGGCCGTTCGGTGCGCCCGCGCTCGGCGCCTGACCGTTCGGACTCGCCGAGGCGGGGGTGGTGTCGGCTGGACGATCGGCCGAGGTGGCGGTGGAGTCGGTCCCCGAATTGGTCGAATCGGCGGCGGCCCTCGCCTCGGAGGTCGCCGGGTCGGGGGAGGCGGCGGATCGAGTGTCGGCCGCCGGATCGCCGGCGTTCGACCGGTCCTGACTTCCTCGGTCGGCCGGTCCGGTGTCGCCGGTGGACTGGTGGGAGGCGCCCGAGTCCGGGGAGTTCGCCTGGGTGGTTCCCGTGGTGTCGCGCGGCGCGCCCGACTCGTCGGAGGTCTCTCGGGCGTCGCTGTCCCGGCGGCTGTCCGCCGCGGGCGGTGCGCTGTCCGTGGGCTCGGACTCGGTGGCTCGAGCGGCGGCGGGATCGCCCGCCTCGGGCGATTCGGTGGCCCCCTTGCCGGGGTCGCCGCTCGAACCGGCCGGTTGGGTCGACTGCGGGCTGTTCGCGGGGGAATTCGGGTCCCCCGCCTGGGCCGGTTGGGCGAGGGCCGCGGCCGGGTCTGCCGCGGTGACCGGCTCGACCGTGGGGACCGCTCCGTCGAGGGTGGGGGCGGTCGGCATCCGGTCGATGTTCACCGCGACCGTGCCGTTGCCGCGCAACCCGCGGATGGCCCCCGGCCCCGCGCCGGAGAAGATGCCGCCGGTGAGGCTGCGCGGATCGAACTCACCGGTGACCAGGCCGGCCGCCAATGCGCCACCCAAGCCGCCCAGTCCGCCCACCACAGCGCCGTTCAGCGCGCCCTGCCTGCCGCCCATCCTCGTGTCGAAGCGCAGACTCGCCAGTCCGCCGGTGAGCCCGCCCGCGCCGCCCGCCACCGCCGAGACGGCCGCGTTCTTCCAGACCGCGTCCCAGTTGTATCCGTCGATATTGCCCGACTGCTTCTGGATGGTCTGGACCAGCAGTTCCTGGGAGGTGCCCTGCAGCGTCTCGACCAACGCTTCCTGCAGGCCTTCCATCAGCACGCGTTTGACCATCGCTTCGCTGATCCGTCCACCCGCGATCCGTGCGATGATCGCCGCGATCCGCCCGAACAGGGTGTTGGCGATCACGCGGAACGCGGCGCGGGCGGTGGCGAAGATCGCGCTGGAGGAGAACCATCCGACCGGCCCGCTCATCGCGGCCAGCGCGAGTTCGGCGAGCACCCAACCGAAGGAGATGTAGAAGTTGAGTTTGGCGGCCTCGAGTTGGTCGCCCATGGAATCGGCGGACTGGGAGAGCAGTTCGTAGTTGGCCGCGAACTTCTCCAGCGAGCCGTGGTTGCCGTCGGCGCTGTCGCGCAGGGGCTGCATCCAGGCGACGATCTTCTCGCCGCCGCTGCCTTCCGGATAGACCTCTTTCAGGCCGCTGATGATGCCGTCGAGTTCCGGTATCAGCGCGCGGATGTCCTTGGCGACATCGTCGAGGTCGCGGCCCATCTCGCGCATGAGGTCTTCGTTGCCGTGCGGCCAGTCGGCGCCGACGAGCCATTCGATCGGCTCGGCCCAGCTCGGAAACGACAGTGCCACCGGCGGTCTCAGCCTTCACCGAGGTGAGCGAGGCGGCGATCGCAGCGAGCGGCCGATGGCGTGAACCCTCCCACTTCAGCTCCTCGCTCGACGCGCCGGCCTGGCATCCGCGCGGAACGCGGACTCGGCGACCGCGTAAAACCCTGCCGTGTACCGTCTTTCGATCGGTGTTGCACTGTCGACTTTCGCACAACCGCCCGGTGAAGACAATACGAACAACGGTGGGCCGGGAAACGAACGATACTCGGAGGGGCCCGGTTGCCGCGGCGCCGCCGCGCGTGATCGGGTCGGTGGTAGCGTCGAGATCCGGAGGACCGATGGCACAGACAGCGGCCGCGCGTGCCGAGTTGGACCGCAGGGGTGGCGAGCTGCACGAGCGGATCGCCGAACTCGTCGCGCTCTGTACACCGGACGCGCTCGCCGCTATGCCTGCGCTCGGCGAGCCGGAAGTGGCGGACTGGCAGCAGCCCCCGCGTTACCGGCACAGCCTCACCGTCCGGGGATCGCGCGACCCGGCAGTATCGCCGGAGACCCTGGCGGCCCAGGTCACGGCCGCCTTGACCGCCGCGAAATGGCAGGTCGCCGCCGCGAACACGCAGAACTCGGCAGCGAATCGGGACGAGTCCGCGGGCGGGCTGGTCGTCGACGGCTCGAGCGAGGGATCGCAACTGCGCGTGCGTTTCTCGACGACGTCGACCGTCGTGCTCTACACCGGCGAGACACCCGCGATCGCGCTCACCACCCCGGAGCCGGACCGCCGCCCGCCCGCGCGTTCCGCCGACACCGTCGATCCCGGTCACGTCCTCTGTTACGAATGCGCCGGCACGGGATGGTGTCCGGTGTGCGAGGGCCGCGGATGGATCGCCGACGAGCGTCTCGGCCGGCGCCGCTGCCCGGAGTGCTTCGATCGGCGCGTCTGCCCCATCTGCGAGGGCGCGGGTGAACTCGCCGTCGCGCGGTTGTCCCCGGTCCAGCGAGCCAACTACGCTCACCTACCCGACGGATCGAAGTGAGGGGAGCGGCTGTGCCACAGACTCTTCCGCCGGCCAGAACGAACGCCGAGGCCAGGCTCTTCCTGCGGCTGCAGCCGTGTCACGTGTGCGGGACCGCCGACTGCGCGTTCCGCAGTGCCGTGGTCACCGTGGACGGCGAACTCGCCAGTCGCTACAGCGGAGAATGCGCCGGCTGCGGCACCACCCGGCAGTACGAGTTCCGCATGCCCGACCAGGTGCTGCCGCCGCCCACGGACACCGTCCGGTTCGGCGCCGACAACCCTTCCGAACTACTCGATCCCGGTATGTGGCTGTGGTATTCGGACCAGTGCGCGCGCCAGGTGCCCGAGCGCGGCGCGAACCTCGACGACCGCGGCAGGCGCGCGGCCCGGCACACGCTGGCGACCGCGCTCGCCGCCGTCGAGGAGGTGCTGAAGTTCCTGCCCGACTCCGCGCAGGCGGTCCCGGCGACGGCGTTCTCGTCGATGGACGGGCGGGCGGTGTACGAGCGGGAGCCCGGCAGGTTCACCCGCGCGCGGCTCGAGGCGATCCGCGACCACTACGCGGGGACTCTGTCGACCTGGTGAGGGCGTTCACCAGCCCTGGTCGGTGACGCTGCCCCGGCTGTCCCACCGCGCTCGGTACTCCTCCGCCGACTCGGCACCGGCGGCGTCCGGGTCGGTTCCGCCGGTGTCCGGGTCGCCCGCGGCGTGCTTCCTGGCGCTCAGCGGGACCGTGGAGGCCGGCGGGATGACCGGGTGCTGTGACTCGAGATCCGGCAGGTTGTCGATCAGATCCGAGAGCTTCGGCATGCGGGCGCGCTGCTCGTTGATCGGCGCCACCAGTGCCTCCACCTTCTTCGCCGCCTCTTTGGCGGCCTCCTGGGCGGCGGTGGTCACGGCTCGCGCGATCTCGTCGTAGGTGAGGTCGCCGATGTGGGGGGAGAAGCGGGTCTCCAGCACGACGCCGTCGGCGTTCACAGTGACCTTGACCCGTTTGCCCTGCGCGAACGCCGTCGCTGTCAATTCGGCGCGCTGCTGCGCGGCCGCCGCGACGGCGCGCATCTGCGCGGCGAACCCGTCCAGGATGTCGGAGGTCGCCTGCCGGGCGAATTCGTTCGGCACCCTCGCCCCTCCGACCTAGAACCGCAAGGTGTTGGCGCGTTCGGTGCGCCGGAGCCCGCGCGCGGCGTCGGAGAGCCCTTCGGCCAGGTTGTCGAAGGTGTCGGCGATCTTGCGGGTGTTGTCGCGCATGGTCGTCGCGCTGCCGTCGAACTTGCCCTTGTCGGCGAACTCGCTGCCGAACTTGTCGTCGCCCCACGCCGAACTCTTCGGGGAGAGGGCCGCCTCGGCCGCGTCGGCGATCTTACGCAGCCGGCCGCCGAACCCCTCCACGTCCCCCGCGAGCTTCGCCACGCTCTGCGAGGTCACTCGAACTCTGCTCATGGTGGACTCCCCTCCGGGTCGCGTCTGCCGGACGACAACACGTGAACACTTGACTGTGCCACAGCCGGAAAGTGAACTCAAGGAGAACATCCGCTGTCAGAGCAGGGGTGGATCGAACCGCGGCCGGGCGAGTCGGAGGTGGGATCACCTGCCCGTCAGGGAGATTCGGTACGGAAATGCAGCACGTGGTCGTGATCGATCAGCGGCGCGTACCGGGTCGGCGTGCCGTCCTCGTAGCGGCACAGTTCGTCACAGGTGGTCGCGGTCGTCAGGGCGGAGGTCGGTAGGTCCGCCTCACCCTTCCAGCAGGACGGTGACCGGACCGTCGTTGACGAGTTCGATACGCATGTGCGCGCCGAAGCGGCCGGTGGCGACGGTCGCGCCCAGTGCGCGCAGTGTCTCGGCGAACGCCTCGACGAGCGGTTCCGCCACCGCTCCCGGCGCGGCCGCTGACCAGGACGGGCGGCGGCCCTTGGCGGTGTCGGCGTACAACGTGAACTGGCTGACGACCAGGATCGGTGCGTTCGTCTCCGCCGCCGATCGTTCTCCGTCGAGGACGCGCAACCGCCACGACTTCTCCGCCAGGGCGCGCGCGGTGTCGACCGTGTCGCCGTGCGTGACGCCGACGAGCGCGACGAGACCCTGTGGGTCGGGTTCTATCCGGCCGACGAGCTCACCGTCGACGGTGACCTGGGCGGAGCTGACACGCTGGAGGAGTACCCGCATCGGGTGATCTTCCCATCTCGGGATGCCCCGCCGCGGCCAGGTCGGAACGGGTCACGTCGATACCGGCAAACAGGTGCGCCGGTTGTTATCGGCAAGTGCGACAGCCTCTTTCGTCGACGAGCCCGAGACATCTCCCGCCGATGATTCACCGCGGTGTCATAGACTCGTCACTGATCGAGCTTAAGGTGCCCCGGGGCGGTCGGTGGCAGGTATCGAGGAGTATCGGCGTGGGAGAGAACACAGCCTGGTCAGGGTTGGCGAAGTCGCGCAAGGTCAAGGTCGCTCCCGGCGCCGCCCTCGCGGCCGCGAAAGCCTGCTCCGACGCCATCGCCGCGTTCAAGGGCTACAAGGCGCTCTTCGACAGTGTCGGTATGGACAAGCTGACGCAGAAGGACTTCGGTGATCTGCCTTCGGGCGGGCGTCTCGCCCACGGTTTCAACGAAGCCGCGGGCAATTTCTATGAGCAGCTCGGCAATCACATCAAGACATTGCAGGATCTGATCGAGCTCTTCCAGAACGCCGACCATCTGTACAAGAAGAACGAGCAGGAATCCGCGGCGACTCTCGACGCTCTCAAAGACGTGAAGACCGACCCCGGCGCGGAGTCCATTCCCTGGAAGTTGCCCGGCAAGAAGGATGGCGAGTGGGATCTCGATAGCGGCACCTATCACAAGACGCCCGTTTCCAACGGTGGCGGGTATCACCAGGACTTGAAGGTCCCGGAAGGGCTCGTCAAACCCGAAGGCGTGAAGCTCGGTACGGCAGTGCCCATCGCCGCCAGGCCGGAAGCGGGCGAAACCTTGAGTTGGGAAGATCTGTACAAGGTCGGCCAGGCCATCGAGGCCGAGAGCCTGATGGTCCGGGCTCCGATATGGGGGGAGATCGCCAAGCGGGCCAACAACGAAGCCACGCAGCTCATGGACGGCCTCAAGCAGATCACCGCCGACAGCTGGGAAAGTGAGGGCGGCGAGCAGGCGCTCGCGGCGATCGGAAAATACGCCGGGACGGTGCTCGCGCTCAGCGATGCTTCCCGCGCGCTGGAATTGAACTACGAATACACCGCCGACTGGCTGGATCTGACCGAGAAGCACATGCCGACCGAAGCGGAAGAACCGTGCGGCTCGGGGCAGTTGGACCATATCCGGGAGGACTTCGACAAGTATTACGGAACGGGTGCGCGCGCCTCCGAAAAGCAGTTCCCCGGGCTGGAAGGCCCGCCGGTTCCCGGCGCGCCTCCCGCGCCGCCGAAGGTGGACCCCGCAAAGCAGGACCCGAATGCGAAGACGGATCCGGGACAGAATCCGGGACAGAATCCGGGCGCGGGACCAGGCGCGGGGCCGGGCGCGGGGCCGGGCGCGGGGCCGGGCGCGGGACCAGGCCAGGGCGGTCCCACTCAGAACATGGCACCCGCGAGCACGCCCGAGGCCCTCAAAGACGATCCGAAGAACCAGAAAGAGCCCAAGGCCGTCGGGGACGATCCGAAGAATCAGAACGACCCCAAGGGCAACCAGAACGATCCGAAGAACAACCAGAACAGCCAAACTCCCGGAGCCGGCGCCCCGGGGCCCGGGAAGTCGCCGGGGGGTGCGGGCTCACCGGGGAATGGCTCACCCGCCCCCGGTTCGCAGGACACCGGCGCGGGACAGAGCGCCGCGCAGATGCTCAGTTCACTGGTGAGCGCCCTGTCCTCGACGGCGCCCGCGTTGGCGCAGGCGCTACCCACCCTCTTGGAGTCGTTGCAGCAACTGCACCCCGTCTCCGGCGGTCCCGATCTCGGCCCGCTGAGCGGGCTCTTGGAGAAGTTCCCGGACCTGCGCGCCGCCTTGGCCGAATCGCCGCAGCTCACGCAGTTGATCGCCGAGCACCCGGAACTGCGCCCACTCGCCGGGTTGCTCGGAATACCCGAGGAAGCGATCGCCGCGCATACGGCGTCGAAAGAGGTCGAGTCGAAAGAGACCGGGGCGTACTTCGGCTCGGGATCAGCAGCCGAGCACTCGACGCACCTGTTCCCGCGCGCTGCCCTACCGGATGTTCCGCTGAACCTCTTCTCGACTCCGGACAAGTTCTCCCCGGCACCGGTTTCCGGTGACGCCGATGCCACGATTTCGGACGCTTCATGGGGGGCGGGCGTATCTTCCGAGACCGAGAGCGGCGCGGTGGTCCCCGGCGTGATCGCGCGATCCACCGGCTCGGAGCCGCTGATCCGGCAGATCGACTTCGGTACGGAACAACTGGTGGCGGAGGAGGAATCGCTCGGCGAGTCCCGCCCGGCGGTCCGGCCCTGATGCACAGCTGGGAACTGACCGACCTCGAGTTCCGGGTGCTCTGTGAACGCCACGCCGACAGCCATATTCCGCCGCCGCTGACGTACCAGGGCCGCGCGGAGTCCGCCGACGACTACGAGCGTCAGAAGATATCGACCTGGGAACGGTTGCGCGCCACGGGCGACCCGAGGTTCGCCGAGATGACTCGGGTGTTGGTCCGTCCCGAGGTCTCCGTCCGGGTCCTCAGCTGGCACGACCGCGGGCGCGACGATCCGAAGCTGTGGGTTCGCGCGCGTGCCGGCCGCACCGGGGCGCACGGGTATCTCGTCGTTCAGAAGCCCGGCGAAACCATCGGTCACAGTGGCGGTTACACCGTCATGGACTGTGGACCGCGCGGCCTGGCGGAGGCGATCGTGAATTTGCTCCCGCCGGGGGTCGATGCGGGACGGGCGGGCACGATTCCCCTCGTCGCCGATCAGGTGGATGTCATGCAGGAATACGAACTTCCGCGTTCGCTGGTCACCGAGACCGCAGATGACCCCGAAATCAGCCGCAGCAGAAGATTCTTCGAGACTCCGGCCGATCGGACCGGCGCCATTACCGTGCATCAGGGCCACTCCATGTACGGACCGCGCGGTCTCGTCGAGCACATCCTGGTGTGGCGCGATCTGCCCGGTGACGGCCGCTACGTGATCGAATTACCCGCTGTCGCACCGCTTGCCGTCGGAATGGGACGCAAGTGGCTGACCAAGAAGGTCGACGACGTCATCGAGGACATGCTCGCGCGCACCGAGAGCCACTGGGAGATGCGGGGCTGATCGCCTCGCGCGCCCGACTGTAAATAGCACGGCACCTTGCGTTCACGCTGCCGATACCGCTCGGTCGCCCGCCTCCGGCACCGTCGAGGGATCGGTGCGAGTGTCGAGGAGTCGAGGGCATGACTGTCGAGAACTATCCGCCGCTGCTCGACAAGGCGGCGCAGGCGACCGGCGAAGTCCGCGATCGGATCAACGGTGTGCTGAACACCCTGGCGACCTCGCTGGCCTCGCGTGGCGAACCCTGGGGCAACGACAAGTTGGGCAAGCAGTTCGCCGAGGGCGACCACGGGTATACGAAGTCGAGGGAGAACCTGGAGAAGAGCGCCGAGAACATGGCGACCAGCTTCGGCAACTTCAGCAAGACGCAGACCGACGCCGCCCGGGAGTTGCGAAAGATGGATCACGGCAACGGCAACCAGTACACGACGTAGATCGGTCCGCGTAGATGACCAACGAGTTCGCGAAAGCCGAGATGCTGTCGGTGCTGGACGAGGTCCAGCAGCAGATGAGGGTGATCGCGCGCGTCCAGCGGGACCGCGCCCAGTTGACGGCCACCGCCACGATCCGCAAGCAGGTCACTGTCACGGTCAACGCCGACGGTGTGGTGATCGAGACCAAATTCGGCTCGGCCATCGAGGAACTGACCTATCCCGAGATCGCGAAGGCGGTCACCGACGCGGCGCAGCAGGCGGCCGCCGACGTCTCCCGGCGCGGGCAGGAGCTCATGTCCACGCTGCGGGACCGTCGCGCGCGATTGCCCAAACTCTCCGATCTCGTCGAGGGCATGCCGGATCTCGGCGCCGCGATACCGGTCGCGCCGGTCGTCTCGACGGCGCCGCCGTCGGCCAGGGAGCGGTCGACGACCGAATCCGACGAGGAGTCGAAGGCGCTGCGGTTCACCGATGTCGAGGCGGTCGATCCGGTGGAGCGTGACCGTGGAGTCACCGATTCCGGTTGGTGACCGTGGTAGGCACTGATGGCTGAGCTGCCCGGCTACCTGCGGTGGCTGGAATGGGTGGCCGGCTCCGACTGGCCTGCGGGCGAACCCGAGGGTATGTGGGACATCGCCGGCGACTGGCGCACCGCGGCGAACGGCCTGCGGGAAATCCTGGGCGACATCGACCACGCCAAGAGCACCACCCTCGCGGCCTACCCGCAGGGCGAGGGCATGGAGAAGATGTTTAAGTCCTTCGACGCGCTGCGCAGCGGTGACAATTCGCTGGAGCAACTGGCGAAGTTCTTCGACCAGATCGGCGATTCCGCCGACGACGTGGGCACCGAGATCGAATACGCCCAGCTGATGATGATCAGCTCGCTGGCGCTGCTCGCCGCGGAGATCGCGGCCGCGTGGATCTTCCCGCCCACCGCCCCCGCCGCGGAGGCCGTGGCCATCGGCTTGACTCGCGTCGGAATCCGGCTCCTCGCCCAGCGGGTGATGAACCGGATCGTGCAGTTGACCGCAAGACTGGTCGGCCAGCGGGCGGCGAGTTTCCTGGTCCGGCACATCGCCCTCGACACCATCATCGGCACCTTCCAGGAAGTGGCGATCCAGGGCTACCAGGTCCAGGCGGGCCACCGCGACAACATGAACTGGGAGCAGGTCGCCGTGACCGCCGCGAGTTCCGCGGTGGGCGCGGGTGCGGCAAGCCCCTTCGGCGACTGGATCGGCAAGAAACTGCCGAACCTCGGGCACCATTCGATCAACGGTGCGGTGGTCGGAACGACGGCCGGTCTGGTGGGATCGGTGGCCGGCTTCGGCGGAAGCGTGTTGACCCAGCTCGGGATCGACGCCTACCAGGACGGCTGGGACAAGGCGTGGGAGACCGCCAAGCAGACCGAATTCGACCCGCGAATGCTCACCGCGGGCATGTCGAACGGCGCGATGTCGGGCGCCAGCCGATCATTGGCCGACGGTTTTTATCAGAACCGGCATCCCGAGTGGTATCCGGCGCCGCCACCCGACCCGGAACCGCGTATCGGCGGCACTCCGGATCCCCTCGGCTCGAACTCGAACGGCGCTGATCCGGCGGGGACCAACGGTGCCGATCCGACCGGCACGAACGGTGCCGGTCCGGCGAACACGAATGGTGCCGATCCGACCGGCACGAACGGTGCCGGTCCGGCGAACACGAATGGTGCCGATCCGACCGGCACGAACGGTGCCGATCCGGCGAACACGAATGGTGCCGATCCCACCGGGACCAACCGCGCCGACCCGACCGGCACGAATGGCGCCGATCCGACGGGGACCAACGGCGCCGACCCGACCGGCACCGACGGCGCCGCGGATCCGACGGGGAGCGGCACGGACGGAGCGGGTCTCGCACCCGAGGGCGCCGCCCCGGACACCGCCGGTCCCGAAGCCGACTCGACCGGCGACCCCGCCCCCCAGACCTCGCCCGCGGCCGGGACGACGCCCGAGAACGCCACCGACCCCGGCTCGGACACCACCGGGCAGGACGGTGACAGCGATTCGCCCGCCCGGCCCGAAGGCGAGGCTCCGCCCGCCCCGCCCACCCCGCCCGGCGACGCGAAGACCGACAACAACGACGGCGACAACCAGGCGGGCACGGACGGCGCGAATACCCGGTCGGAGACGAGTGGCGACACGCCTGGGGGAGCTGTCGACCCGGGAAGCGCCGCCACGGACCGCACCGCCGACGCGCCATCGGACAACGCGCCGCGCGCGGAATCCGCCGCCGCGCAGCAGGACAACAGCACCCCGGCGGGGCCGAGCAGCACCCCGGCAGAGCCCAACAGCACCCCCGCGCAGCAGGACAGCACCGCGCCGAGCCGCGCGGACGAGGCCGACAGCCGTTCCGCCGACCCGGCGCGCGGCGCGAACGACGCACCGCGCGCCGACCCGGCTCCCGGGCAGCCCGGGCGGACCCCGGACGGTCCCGCCTCGTCGGCCCCGGACCGC
>NZ_BDBT01000014.1 GCF_001613125.1 Nocardia shimofusensis NBRC 100134 | reverse complement strand
TACTCATCGACTACCACCAGCGGCTCCCGCTGACTCTGGTGTTCGGCACCGGGACCCTGTCGTCGAGCGACGGGCAGCGGTTCCCCACGCGCGGGAAATCCACCACCGCGCGGCCGATGAGCCGCTACTTCGCCGGTGATGGCCTGTCGACCTACACCCATGTCACCGACACCCACGCCACCTACGGCACCAAGGTGATCGTGGCGACCAAACGCGAAGCCCACTACGTGCTCGACGAGATCCTGGGCAACGCCACCGATCTGCCGATCACCGAACACGCCACCGACACCCACGGGGTCACCCTGGTCAACTTCGGGTTGTTCGACCTGCTCGGGATGCAGCTGTCCCCACGCATCCGGGACCTGGGCCGCATCACCCTCTACCGGCCGGGCCCCCGCGCCGACGCCGAGGCCCGGTTCCCGCACGCGGGCCCGCTGATGACCCGCAAGGCCAACATCGATCTGATCGCCGAGCACTGGGACGACCTGCTCCGGTTGGCCGGCTCGCTGAAGTTCGGGCACGCCACCGCCTCCCTGCTCGTCGGCAAGCTCTCCGCCTCGGGCCGTCAGAACACCCTGGCCGCCGCGCTCAAGGAGTACGGGGCGCTGCGGCGCACCATCTACGCCGCGAAATACCTCTCCGATCCGGACTACCGGCGCAAGATCACCCGCCAGCTCAACAAGGGCGAATCCCTGCACGCACTACGCCGCGACCTGCTCTACGCACACGAGGGCACGATCCGCGCCCGCCAGCTCGCCGACCAGACCGAGCAAGCGTGGTGCCTGACCCTGGCCACCAACGCCGTGATCGCCTGGACCACCGAGTACTACGGCCTCGCGGTCGAGCAGATGCGCCGGGCCGGGCACCGCATCGACGACGAGGTCCTGGCCCACGTCAGCCCCGCGCTCGGCCCGACGGGCTACCGGCCGCTGCGGGTGCGCGACACCCTGTTCTGACCGGTCCCGGCGTTACCCCAGGGCCCGGTTCGTGTGCTCGTGGTCGAGCCATTCGGTGGTCCTCATGTCCGGGATCAGGTCCGCGCAGGATCGTCCGTCCTGGGTCCAGTCGCGGTCCCAGGCCCGTGAGTGGTGCGGTCCGGCGATGTAGCCGAAGGAGTAGGGGCGCCCTCGACTCCGATCCGCAGCTTGTCGGCGGTGATGCCCGCCCACTGGCGTCCGGTGTGCCGGCTGATCACCCGCCGTGCCCGGCCGGTCCAGACCTGCAGGGCGTATTTCGGGCTCGCTGTGGGTGACGCCGGGATTCCATGCCGGCTCCTGGGTCGACTGCGCGGGCGGGGCGTCTGGTCGGCAGGTGACCGCGGCGCCGAAGGGGCGGCGCGTCAGTGGGGGCGATGCGGTTCGGCGTCGCGTTGGTCGGTGACATGCGTACTCCAGGTCCACGCTTCCCGCCGGGCGGTGTACGTCGGGGACCCCGCGGTTCCGAATGGCGAGCCCGACATATGCAGAAGTTAGGACTTACTGCGTGCGAAGAGAATCGCTTGCTGAGCTTTCGCATCCGGGTCGAGCAGCATCTGGGCCTCGACCACGAATCCGGCATCGTGCAGCCACGATGCCACCTGGTTCGGCTGACGGCGGTGGACATGGACCTTCATCGGGTGACCGCCGTAGCCCTCTGTCTTCAACAGCGACTCGCCGCCGACGTGAAACAGGAGTTGCAACGGTCCGCCGGGACGCAATGCTCGGTGGAAGCGCCCGAATACAGTCGGCACCTCGTCGTCTGGGATGTGGATCAAAGACTGCCAGGCGAGCAGGCCGGCCACCGAAGCGACGGGCAGGTTCAGTTCCGTCATCGAGCCCACCTCGAACCGCAGGCCGGGGTGGTCGCGCCGGGCCACGTCGATCATCGCCGGGGAGAGGTCGATACCGAAGGCGTCGACACCGAGCTCATGCAGGTGGGCGGTGACTTCACCGGGGCCGCAGCCGACGTCCGCGACCGGTCCGCCGCCAGCGGTCCGCACGCTGTCGGCGAACAATGCCAGAGCCGCGCGAAGGTACTGGTGTCCGGCGAGGGCGCCGCGCACTTGGTCGGCATAGCTGACCGCAACCGTGTCATAAGAGGTTCGGGTGTCGGCCAACCAATCATCCGTGGTCATGACCGGCACGATATTCCATGATCGCGGCGGACTCGGCGCTACCCGGGAACGGCGAAGGTGCCTCCACCCGGCCGGGTGGAGGCACCGGAACGGCGGTACGCGTCTGGCCGTGACCGCTCAACGATAGCAGTGATACCCCGGATAATGGTCTGTTATCCGGGGTATCGTGAGGTTCGACTGCGGCGGACCTGCTCCGGCGCGTACACGAAGCGGCCCCGTTATCCGGGGCAAGCACTGACGAGGGGAATCCGATGGCCGCGAGAGTGACCCGGCTGCGTACCGCCCCGCCGGCGCGCACCCTGCGCACCGCCGCCGAGGCGTTCCTCGACACGATCGGCCCGGCGAACACCCGCCGCGCCTACGGCATCGCCGTCGTCAAGACCGTCGACCAGCTCGACGCCCGCCACGACGGACTCACCGCCGCCAGCCGCGCCCTGGACTCGGTCACCGACACCGAAGTCGGCGCCGCACTGGAAACCCTCTGGGGCACCGCCGCGGTGAACACCTGGAACGCGCGCCGCGCCGCAGTCGCCAGATGGCTGTCCTGGTGCGCCGAGCAGGGCTGGACCGCGCCGAGCGTCCCGGCCTCGGCCGCGCGGTCCACTCCGCCGGACTCCGACACCCCCGTCCGCTCGCGTACCGCGATCGACCGGCTCATCGCCCGCCGCGAGATCCACCTGCGGGAGAAGACGCTGTGGCGGATGCTGTACGAAACCTGTGCCCGTGCCGAGGAACTGCTCCAGCTCAACATCGAAGACCTCGACCTCGCAGGGCGGTGCGCGGCGGTGAAGTCCAAGGGCGCCAAACCCCGTACCCGCCGCCGCGGCGCCGCCCACCACGAACACGTCCTCGAGAACGTGTACTGGGACGCGGGCACCGCCCGCCTGCTGCCCCGGCTCATCCGCGACCGCACCCGCGGCCCTGTTTTCGTGACCCACCGCCGGCCGGGGCCCGGCAAGTACCTCGCCGACCGCGACGTTTGTCCCAACACCGGCCTGGCCCGGCTGTCCTACGACCAGGCCCGCGACCTGCTCGACGCCGCCACCGCCGTCGATGGACCCCGGACCGGCTGGGACCTGCACGAACTGCGCCACTCCGGCCTGACCCACCTCGGGGAATCCGGGGCCAGCCTGCTGGAACTGATGGCCAAGTCCCGCCACCGCAAAGCCGAGAACCTGCGCCGATACTTCAAACCGTCCCCACAGGCGATGCGCGAGCTGACCTCGATCTTGGGCCCGGGAGCCGAACGCCGACGCTGACCAGCAGCTACGTCATATCCGTTGATTTTTCGGCGGTTACTACCGGAACCCCAGGTCGCCGCGCCCACCGCTGGTATGGACAGGAAGCCGGCGAGGCCGACGGCGTTGAGAGTGACGACGAGGCTGCAACCGGGCGACTCGCCCGCTCATGTAGTTCGCAGGTAACTGGTGCGGTTTGGTGCCGCGGATACCGGCGCCACTGCTCCGCACGGCGTCGGCAGACGGTTGATCAGGGCTGACCGGTCGCGAACGCCTGTACAGCGTCGAAGAACTCCGGACCGCCCATGATCGAACCGCCGACGGTTCCGCCGACCAACACACCCAAGGGGATGCTGATGCCCCAGATCAGGAACAGGCATGCTCCGAGGAGGCCACCCACGATGGCGCCGCCGACGACGCCGGGCATGTTCCTGTTGATCTGCTCCACGAGCCGGTCGTAAGCGCTGATGTCCTGTGCTCGCGCGACATCTTCCACGGGCGGCGTCAGTGTCAGGGTCCGGCCATCGGCGGCTATGTGGTGCGACATGGTGATCGAGCGGCCGTCGGCAGCGTACGACCGCGGCACTTCCCGGACCGCCGCTCCGTCGCTCGTCTCGAGCATCACCGCGCCGTTACCCGCGAGCTCGAAGCCGCCGTTCTCTACGGTGGCAGTGACGACCCCGTCCACCGGCGAAACGGCGATCCGGTAGCCGATCCCGTTATCGACGCCCGAAATTGTTGCCTCCCGGCTTGTTTCGGTCGGCTCGGCGGGTCCTGCGTGGGCGTTTGCCGTCGTGATGGCCATGGCCGAAGCTGTCGCGAGAACAGCAACGGCCGTCTTTCCGAACTTCATTCTTCGAACCCCTCTACTCAGGTAACTCTGATAGGCGGATCGAGTCGGACCGCGAGCGATCGTCGGCGTAGCGCAGGAGTGTACCCAGGAGGTGCCGGGTTCCGGCTCGGTGGCATGGTCGAGTCATGAAGTCAGCCGGTGCCGCCGTCGATCCAGTGCTTCAGACGACGATGGCGTCGCCACAGATCCCGCAGGACTCGAACTGCTTGCGACCCCAGCGCAGCACCGGAACGAAGAAGATCGTGAGCTGCGTGTACTCGAGCAGCCGCGTCCACTGCGTGGTGTTGTTGCAGCGCGGGCAGGTCCGGGTCCCGCCCGGGCCGAGCGGCTTCTGCTTGCGGCCGTATCCGAAGAGGAGGAACACCCCTCTCAGCGTAGTCGGGGCGCGGACAGCGCCTGCTGCTTCGGCACCACGCAACTCCGCGCGATGTCCTTTGGGGTATGACCCCGTGTTTCTTCCAGTCCTCGCCCGGGCCGACAGCACACCGATACCGGACGATCTCATGTACCGGGAAATAGCCGGTAACCTACTGAGGGACATTACGGACGTGCGCGACGAGCCGGGTTGGGTTCTGCTCCGGGAGTCGGCGGCAAGAGGTTCGACGACCTGGAGCGCGTGCGCTGGAAGAAGGAATGCAGGCTATGGAGACCCCCGGAGCGGGAGACGGTATGTCGAAGGTCACCCGGCTACCGCGTCGCCCGCGGCGCGTGACGGAAGAGGCCGGTGGGCGTCCCCGCAGCACGTGGCGTCCGGAAGGTGGCTTGGTCTTCGATCCCGCACCGACCACGCCCGTACTGCGATCGGACCTGCAACGGGAGACAGGGTGGTGGCCGGTGGTCGACCCCCTCGCGGCGCGGCACTCCGCCCCGGAGGATGATCCGCGCAGTGCCGAGCCCGGCGCGAATGTCGTCGATCTCGACGCATTACGGCGGAAACGTGCCGATGACGACGCTCCGTCCGGCGACATTCCGGCGCGTGGTCGAACCGCACCGAATCGGAAATAGCACAGACCGGAGATCCGGCACCGATCGACGTCACTGGTAGAGGGCGTCGATGCTGTCGGCGAACTTGTCGACGACTATCTTGCGGCGCAGTTTCATGCTCGGTGTGAAGTCACCGGCCTCGACGGACAGTTCGCGGTCGATGATGCCGAATTTCTTGATCTGTTCCCAGCGATCGAGTTGGTCATTCAGGGTGTCGACGAAGGCGGCGATCACCTCCTGGGTCTTCTCGTCCCGCGCGATTTCGGCGAACGGTTTGTCTGCCAGACCGTTCTTGCCTGCCCATTCGACGATGCTCTCGGCATCGAGGCCGACCAAGGCGACGCAATAGGGCCGCGCCTCTCCGTAGACGATGAAATCCGCCGCGTACGGGCACATCCCCTTGAAGGTGGCGGCGATCGCGGAGGGCGCGACGTATTTGCCCTGCGAAGTCTTGAACAAGTCCTTCTTGCGGTCGGTGATGTGCAGGAAGCCGTCCGCGTCGATCTCGCCGATGTCGCCGGTACGGAACCAGCCGTCGGCGTCCAACGCCTCCGCGGTGGCCTCGGGGTGGTTGTGATAGCCACTCATCACGCCCGGACTTCTGATCAGGATCTCGCCGTCCTCGGCGATCTTGACCTCGGTGCCGGGGAACGGCTTGCCCACGGTTCCGAACCGGTAGCCGTCCGGGCGGTTGATGAACGACGCGGCGGCAGTCTCGGTCAGGCCGTAACCTTCGAGCACGATGACACCGATCGCGTCGAACCACTGCGCGACATCGCGGTCCAACGGGGCCGCCGCCGAAACGAAGTACCGCAGCCGACCACCGAAGCGTTCACGGATCTTGGAGAGCACCAGCTTGTCGGCGACCTTGTGCTGTAAGACGACCAGCAACGACGGATCCTTGCCGGCCTGTCTGGCGCGCGAAACCTGCAGGCCGACCCCGACCGCCCAGTCGAAGAGCTTCTTCTTGATCCCGCCTTCCTCGGCCACGATGCCCTCGATACGGGCATGCGCCTTCTCGAAGATGCGCGGGGCGGCCGCCACGATGGTGGGACGCAATATCGCGAGGTTGTCGACGATCTTGTCCACCCGACCGTCGATGGCCGTGGGAAAGCCGATCAGCGGTGACAGCGCCAACATCACCTTGCCGAACGAGTGCGACAGCGGAAGCCACAAGAAGTTCAGATCGTCGGGGCCGAGAACATGCAGAACGTCGATGGCTGCCGCGCTGTACGTCCACGCCGAATGCGGCAGCCTGACGCCTTTCGGGGTGCCGGTCGTCCCGGAGGTGTACATGATGGTGCCCAAGTGCTCGGGCCGGATTCCGCGGATGCGATCGGCCACCACGTCGGGCGAACCGGCGAGCAGTCTGCGCCCGCGCTCCTCGAGATCGGCGAGCGCGATCACCCAGTCTCCGTCGCCCTCGCCGTCGAAGATCACCACCTGTTGCACGTCGGGCAACTCGGCGCGATGTTCGATCAGTTTGTCGACCTGGGCCTGATCTTCGGCGACGACGAGACAGCTGCCCGAGTCGGCGACGATGAAGGCGACGCCCGGGGCGTTCATGGTGGGGTACACGGTGGTGGTGGCCGCGCCGGCGCACATCACGGCGAAGTCGGCGAGCACCCATTCGTACCGCGTGGACGACACGAGCGCGACGCGATCCTCGGCCTGGATTCCCAGCGCGATCAACCCGGCGGCCAGGATGTCGACGCGCTCACCGAACTGCTTCCAGGACACGCTGGTCCAGCCGTCGCCGTCAGGGAATCGAAATGCCTCCGCGTCCGGTGTCGCGACGACGCGGTCGACCAGCATCTGTGCTACCGAGGATGCCCGGTGCTCGATCTTGCTGAGATCGGGAAGCTCCTCGGAATTCCGGAGGAACGTCATCACTCGATTCTAAGCGAATCCGCAGCGATCGATGCGGCGCTCGGAGAGAATCGATCGCCGGGTCGCGTACGACGCCACGAAAGCCGAGGTGGCAGGTAGCCGTGTCCTCGGTCTGCCCCCGCCCGGCCGCGGACCGGTAGCGCAGGCAGTAATCGGCCGCGCGCAGACCTCGGGGCTCGCGTGCGTGATCGATCGACGACCGTGATCGATGACCGTGATCGATGACGACGTCGCGTCGGCTCGAATCACCTTCGGCGCCGGGTGGTCGAGCCCGCATTCGGTCACCGATTCTCGCGCGTCCCCGCGAAATCGCAAGGGATGCATTCTTTTCGGCACACATGGTGATCACCCGACCAGGGTGCCGAGATCGAATTATGGAGGTATTCAAGATCGAGAAATCGAAAATTCAAGATCGAATTGTGTTACCTCGACACAATATGCAGTTTGCCAACTATTAACGGTGATTCATCACACAGAAAGCGGGGTGGATTTGCTGATTTCGATTCCTTAACGTTGCTGGTGCGCGCCGTGATGGTGTCGTGATATCCACCAGTGGAAGGAAGCTCCGCCATGATCTCTCGCAAGACTCTCGTCGCCGCCGGCGCCGTCACCGCCGCCGCCCTGTTCTTCGGACCGGCCGCAGTCGCCTCCGCCGAAAGCGCCACCGCCGTCACCGGCTCCGCCGCCCTCGCCACGGGTTCCGCGGGCTTGGCCGCGGGGTCCGCCGAAACCGGCCTGGCCACGGGTTCGGCCGGACTGGCCGCAGGTGTCGCCGAAGGTGGCCTGGCCTCGGGTTCGGCCGGCCTGGCCACAGGTTCGGCCGGACTGGCCGCGGGTTCCGCCGAGGGTGGCGGCCTGGCCTCGGGTTCCGCGCTGCTCGATACCGGTAGCTCCGCCTTCGACGGTGGCACCTCGGCCATCCTCAACATCATCGACTCGATTCTCGGTGTCCAGGAGCTGACCCAGCCCGAGCCCGCCGCCTGATACGCTCCTGCCGGCACAACCGCTTTGCCGCACGCTTCCGAATCGGTGGATGTGCGCCATTGCAGCGAATTTGCCGATCGGCGAATTCGTCAGCGCACGTAATCAAATTCTCGAATCGATTCGAGTGATGGCCCTACCGGTCGTGGCGAACAGCCCCGCGAGCCACGCCGGTAGGGTCAATCCCAGGAGTTCCGGGCGTGCTCCCAGAAATACCGCAGCACGTCGTCGTCGATATCGGTCTGGGCGCCCGGGCTGCGGGCGTCCACCCCGTGCACCTCGGTGTGCAACTGCTCCATCCGGCGGTCGAGTTCTGCCGCTGTCTGGGCGGCAGTGGTCAGATCGTCGATGAGCCGCTGAGGAACATGGCCGTCGAATTTGTAGAAGATCTTGTGCTCGGTCGTCGCCCAGAAGTCCATGGCGACGGTGCGAACCTGGAGTTCGACGGTGACGTCCACGCGCCCGCTCGACAGGAATACCGGGATCTCGAGCAGGGCGTGCAGGCTCTTGTAGCCGTTGGGCTTCGGATGGGCGATGTAGTCCTTGACCGCGATCACGCGCACATCGTCCTGTGAGGTGAGTGCCTCCAGCACCCGATAGGTGTCGGAGATGAAACTGCAGGTGATCCGCACGCCCCCGATGTCGGTGATGTGTTCGCGGATGGCGGCGAGCTCGGGAGGGACGCCCTTCCTGATGGCCTTGCGCACGATGCTCGGAGACGACTTCACCCGCGAGGTGACGTGTTCGATGGGGTTGTAGTGGTGCAGATTCAGGAACTCGTGCCGCAGGATCGTCACCTTCGTGAGCAGCTCCTGCACGGCGAACTCGTACTCCATCACGAAACGGGTCATCTCGTCCCGCATCTGGGTCATATAGCCGATCATCGCCTCGTCGTCCGACCCTCGCCGGTCGTGACCACGCATTCCCGCTGTCACCACCTCGGCCTTTCCCGTCGGCTCATGTGCTGAACATCTCGTCGGCCCGACCCCGCCGCGTGGACCGACGGCGTTCTCCGGACCTCGACAACGGTACGCCGTCGTGCCGCAGGCCGGACATCCGGCGTTCCGGAGGTGATCGCGAGCAAGCTCGGATCTGCTCGGCGCCCGGGGGGAGAGACGAGAAAAGGCTCCGCACCTCAACGGTGCGGAGCCTTACAACTCGCGCTGACTAGATGACGCGGACGTCCTGAGCCTGCGGGCCCTTCTGGCCCTGCCCGATCTCGAACTCCACGCGCTGTCCCTCGTCGAGGGACTTGAAACCCGAGCCGCCGATGGCGGAGTAGTGCACGAAGACGTCAGGGCCGCCTCCGTCTTGGGCGATGAAGCCGAAGCCCTTCTCGCCGTTGAACCATTTCACGCTGCCTTGAGCCATGTTAAAAAAATTTCATTTCTGTAGATGAGCCGCGCTCGATTTAGCTCGGTCTCAGGGACCACTATGCCACACCCGCGAGGATTCCGCACATCGGGACCGCTCGGGCGGCGCGGACGGGTGCGCCGCGGGTGCGTATCCAGCGAGAATCCGCCGATGCCCGTGCCCCGCTCGACCGTCGCCCCGGCACGTCACCGGACGGCGAATCAGCCTGTCGGACAGGAACTCTCAGATCGAAGGCGGGATGCACAACGTCGGTCAGCGACGCTTGAGCTCGAAGGTGGACTCGACCTCGGTTTTTCTGACGGCCTTGGCCTTCTTGTCCGCTCGTTTTTCCTTCAGAGATTTTCCGGACTTCTTCGCAGCAGTACTGCGGGGGGATTTGTCGGACATGGACGTCCTTCGTTTCGAGGACCTGAACGGTCCCGCTGACCAGAGCCTACGCGATGCGGACATGGTTCGTGGGCGACCGCCGCGACCCGCCCCGGCTTCACGCCGGAACACGGCCGACCCGATCTTCCTGTTGTCCATCGTTTCTCATAGGGATACGTTGTATCCATTCACGCCTGCGCGCCGGCGGCCGACCGCGACACCGAGGACGAGCCACGCGCCGCCTTCGCTTGTAGAGGATCGATATGGGACCGCATCCGCACGGCTGGTGGATCATCGTGCACATCGTGTTGTTCGTCTTCTGGCTCGGCGGCGACCTCGGCGTGTTCTACTCCAGCCGGTATGTCATCGCCCCGGAGCTGGGACCGGAGGCCAGGTCGACCGCATTGAAGATCATGAGCGGGCTGGATCTTGCGCCGAAGATCTGCCTGGTGTTGTTCCTGCCCAGTGGCGTCACGCTGATGGCGGCCGATCCACATGGTGCGCGATTGTTCGGGCACGACATGTTTCCGTGGTGGCTGGTAGTTCTCACCTGGCTGTTCGCGGCGGGATGGCTCACGCTCGCAGTGATCCAGCACCGCACCCACGGGCGCTTCCCGTGGGTGACGACAGCCGACCTCACCATCCGCTACGCCGTCGTCGCGGGCATGGCCGCGGCGGGGCTGTACGCCATCGTCGTCGACGCGCCGTTCGGGGTGACCACCGAGCCGCGCTGGTTGGGGGCGAAGATACTGCTGTACGCGGCGGCGATCACCGCCGGGCTCGGCATCCGAATCACCCTGCGGCCCTTCGGTCCCGCCTTCGCCGCATTGACGACCACGGGCTCGACCGACGAGGTCGAGCGCGTGATCAAGCGCAGCGTGAACGGGTGCCTGCCCTACGTGTGGACGATCTGGGGCAGTGTGCTGGCGGCCGCCGCGCTGGGCGTACTCAAACCGGGGGCGAATCTCTGACCCGAGGAACTCAACCGGCGTACCCCAGTTGCGCCGAGATGGCGCGCCCGGCTTTGAGCAGCAAGGGAACGAATTCGTCGATGCGCGGTTCGAAACGCGACAGCGGCGCGCACACGCTGATGGCGGCCATCACACCGCCGTCGTGATCGAGGATCGGCGCGGCGACGGAGGCGGCGCCGAGCTGGCGCTCCCCCGTCGAGATGGCGTAGCCGCGCTTGCGGATGGCCGCCAGCTCGGTGCGCAACGCCGTGCGACTGGTGATGGTGGCGTCGGTGAACGCGACCAGTTCCTGTTTGCGCAGGTAGTCGTCGATGTCCTTCTTGTCGAGGTAGGCCAGGATCACCTTCGAGGAACTGCCCGCGTAGAGCGGATACGGCACGCCGAGGGTCACCTCCACGCGCAATTCGTGCTCGGGCACGACTTGGTCGACATACATCCTGGTGTCGCCGCGCCGGATCGACAGCGTCACCGTCTCGCCGGTCAGCGACCCGAGGCGCCGCAACTCCGGGGCGGCCATGATGCGCAGGTCGGTGCGGGCCATGTAGGCGCGGCCGAGAGCGATCGCGGCGTGACCGAGGGTGTAGCGGCGGGTGGCCGGCTCGAAGGCGATCAGGTCACGATTGCGTAGCGCGGTGAGAATGCGGTGCACCGCGGCTTTGGTGATGCCGAGTTCGGTCGCGATCTCGGTGACGCCGAGGTCGGCGCGTCCGGATCGCCCGAACAACAGCAGCACGTCCATCGCTCGCTCGACAGCGGCGATCGACCGGCTCGGGCTCTCGGATTCAGTGATGGACACGCCAGCCAGTGTAGGCACGAAATTTCCCTAGGGGAAACAAAGGAGAAGCCTGTTCCCCTTGCGAGCCCCCGACCATCGCGTTACCTTGTGCGAGACGGTGTTTCGACTACCGAAACGAAGGGGCGTGGAACCTCTACCACACGCCCGCACCCACTACGAGGGACTAGTCCAATGATCGGTGAACGACTCGTCGAAGACATGACCGAGGCCGAACGCGAACGCGCCGAGCGGGTGGATTCGGTTCTGCCCGCCCTGCGCGCGGCGGCCGATGCGGCGGATGCCACCGGCACCTTCCCCGAGGGCCATGTCGGCTTGCTGCGGGATGCCGGTCTGCTCGGGTTGATCGTCCCCGAGAAATTCGGCGGCCTCGGCGGTGGATTGCGTGACCTCGCGGCCGCGACGTATGCGATGGGCACGGCGTGTCCGTCCACCGCGCTGGCCTACTTCTTCCACAACACCAGCGCCTCGCGCGGCCTGCTCCCGCTGGAGGCCATCGACGCGGGACTGTTCGACGCCGACGAGGTGCCGGTGGTGGCCGCCTTCGCGGAGAAGGTGCTCACCCGCATGGCCGACGGGGTGTGGCTGGCGAACTTCGCCTCCGAATCGGTGAAGACCGAGGCGGCCAACATCACCATCGCCACGACCGCGACCGAGGTCGACGGCGGCTGGATTCTCAACGGCGAGAAGTCCTTCGGCTGCGCGACCGGCGTCGCCGACTACTACCTGACCTCGGCCAAGCTCGACGGCTACGACACCGCCGCGGGCATCGCGACCTTCTTCGTGCCCCGTGACGCCGAAGGCGTCAGCGCCCGCGCGCCGTGGAACGGACTGGGCATGCGCGCCACCGCCAACAACGGCATCCGCCTCGACAACGTCTTCATCGCCGACGACGAGGCCCTCACGGTGCCGGGCGCGTTCCCGAAGATGCTCACCCAGAGCCGCGGCAGTTTCGTGGGCAACCAGGTCGCCATCGCCGCCGCCTACACCGGGTGCGCGCAGAACGTCTACGACGAGGCGGTCGCCGCCGCCACCACCAAGACCTTCGCCGACACCGGGAAACCGGTCGCCTCCTCGCCGGTGCACCAGGTGCTCTTCGGCGAGATGACTCGGCAGTTGCAGACCGCCTACCTGTGGTTGCGCTACCAGCTCATCGTCGAGACCGCCGATCCGCCGTTCAAGTCGAAGCAGGACGTGTTCGCGCAGTGGCGCCTGGGCAAGGGTTCGGTCACCGAGGCCTGCTTCCAGGTCGCGCTCGGCGCGTTGAAAGCCGGTGGCACCTCGGCGGCCTCGATGCAGGGGTCGGCGGGCCGCGCGCTGCGCGATCTCGCGATGGGCCTGGTGATGACCTTCCCCGCCGAGCGCGGCATGCTCGAGGTCGCCCGGATCGTCACCGAGGCCAAGGCCAACGAGCTGTTCACCACCGCGCCCGCCGAGGTGAAGTGATGGACGGACGCATAGGGCAGGTGGCGCTTCCACCGATACTCGACTACATCGACGGCGAATGGGCAACGCCGACCGTCGATCTGGGCTTCGATCTCGAGGATCCGGCCACCGGGGGCCCGACTGTTCGCGCGGTGGGCAGTTCCGACGCGCGGGTCGAGCGCAGTCTCGAGGTCGCCGCGGCCGCCGGCGGTCCCGTGGACCCGGATGTCCTGGACGCGATCGCCGATGTCCTGGAGCCCCGACTCGGCGCCGTCGCCGCACTCGAGGCGGTGACCACCGGTGTCCCGCTGCGGCAGGCCGCGTCGTTGGGTGTGATCGTCGCGGGGGCGTTCCGGCTGGCCGCCCAGCAGGTGCGCGAGGGCATTCTGCGCGAGGACCGCGACGGCGTCGAGGTGTATCGCCTGCCGCTGGGGCCCGCGCTGTGCCTGGTGCCGTGGAACGCGCCCGCGCCGATGGCCGCGCACAAGGTGGCCAATGCGCTGGCGGCGGGGTGCCCGGCCATCCTGAAGAGCAGCGAACTGGCGCCGTTCAGTTCTGTCGTGCTGGCGAAGGTCGTCGCCGCGCATGTGCCGCCCGGTATGTTCCAGCTGGTGCACGGCGGTGCGCGGACCGGCGCGACGCTGGTCGCCGATCCGCGCGTCAAGGCGGTGTCCTTCACCGGCGGCGTGCCGGGCGGGAAGGCGGTCGCCACGGCGAGCGCCGGACTGTTGCGGCCGGTGCAGCTCGAGCTGGGCGGGCACAATCCGCTGGTCGTGCTGCCCGATGCCGATACCGACGCCGCCGCGCGGATGGCGGTGGAACTGCTCACCACGCTGAACGGGCAGTGGTGCCGCGCGCTGGGGCGGTTGATCCTGCCCGAGGCACGCGCGGCCGAGATCGTGGCGGCGACCGCGGAACGCCTGGACGAGTTGACCATCGGCTCGCCGCTGGATCCCGCGACCGATCTGGGTCCGCAGATCCACTCCCGGCACATCGAGACGCTGACCAAGGCCATCGCGGGGATGCCCGCACGGTCGTTCGGCACGCTGCCTGCCGCGGGCAACTACTTCCCGCCGACCCTGGTCGAACAGGATCTGCCCGACGAGGTGTTCGGACCGGTCGCCGCCGTCGTCACCTACGACCGGAACACCGACCCGGCGGATGTGGCCAATGCCGTGCCCTACGGCCTGGAGGGCTATGTCTGTGGCTCCGACCTCGACCAGGCGCTGGCGGTGGCGCGCCGCATTCGCGCGGGTGAGGTGAAGGTCAACGGCTCGACGATCATGAGTCTGCATCTCATGACGCCGCGCCCGGCGTGGGGTCTGTCCGGTCTCGGTGAGGAGGGCACAACCGAGACGCTGCGCTTCTTCACCGGCGCCCGGGTGGTCGGCGTCGAGGGGCGATTCGCCCTGCACACGTCATGAACGAGCCGCACGTGGTGGTCGTCGGGGCGGGCCCGGTGGGGCTGACCGCCGCGCTCACACTGGCCCGTCGCGGCGTCACGGTGACGGTTGTCGAGCAGGGCCCGGACTTGGCCGCGGAGTCGCGCGCTTCGACCTTCCACCCGCCGACGCTGGAGATGCTGCACAGCCTCGGCGTGGGCGACGCCTTGCTCGAGCGTGGAATCGTCGCTCCCACATTCCAATACCGGGATCGGCGGGGCGGGGAGATCGCCACCCTCGATCTCGCGGTGCTCGCCGAGGACACCGCCTTCCCGTATCGCGTGCAGTGCGAGCAGAGCAGGCTCACCCCGATCCTGCTCGACGCGCTCCCCTCCGAGACCGATATCCGCTTCCGGGTGCGCGTTCGCGACGTCGTCCAGGACGGCGACGAGGTGCTGGTGCGCACCGATCAGGGTGTGCTGCGAGCGGATTGGCTCATCGGTGCGGACGGCGCGCACTCGGCGGTCCGCAAGGCGCTGGGTGCGGAATTCGCCGGCACCACCTATCCCGAACGATTCCTGGTGGCCTCGGTGGACGAGGAACTCGACGCCGCGCTGCCGGGAATCGCGCCGATCAACTATGTGTTCGATCCGGACGAATGGCTGGTGCTGTTGCGGACTCCGCAGCATTGGCGAGTCCTGCTGCCGACGCCGGCGGGCACCCCCGACGACGACGAGATCGCGCGACTGCCCGAAAGATTGAACGGCGTCGCCGATCTCGGTCGGCCGTGGCAGATTGTGCACGCCTCGCTGTATCGGGTGCACCAGCGGGTGACCGGGCAGTTCCGGTTCGATCGGGTGCTGCTGATGGGCGATGCCGCGCACGTCAACAATCCGCTCGGCGGGCTCGGCATGAACAGTGGCATCCACGACGCGGTGACGATGGCGGCGGCGCTGGCCGACGTGCTGGCGGGCGGCCCCGACGACGTGCTGACCGAGACGGCGCGGCGGCGGCGCACCGTGGCGGTGGAGCACGTGCAGCGCACCAGCCACGACAACTGGTCGCGGATTCGCGCGGACCGCGCAGACAATGCCGCCGAACACGAACGATTGCGGGCGCTGGCCGCCGATCCGGAAGCCGCGCGCGCCTATCTGCGACGTGCCTGCCTGATCGATTCGCTGAGCTGACATGTCCCGGTCGAGACGGTGGATCGAACGCGAGAATCCGGCCGAACCCACGCAGATCGTCGGCGAGGTGCCGCTCACCGGGCCCGCGGCGGTGGACGCGGTGGCGAGGAAAGCCCACGAACAGTTCCTGGAGTGGTCGCCTCGCCCCATCGCCGAGCGGCTGGCGGTGTTGTCCGAGGCGGCCGACGCGCTGGCCGGTCGGGTACCCGAGCTGGCGGTGTTGCTGGCCAGGGAATCCGGGAAGCCGATCGCCGACTGCCGGGGCGAGATCGCCTTCGCGGTGACGTATCTGCGCTGGGTGTGCGCGAATGCCGCGTCGGTGCTGACAGATTCGGCGCTGGACGACGAGGGCGGCCGGTTGGAGATCGGGGCGGTGCCATTCGGGGTGGTGCTGGCGATCACGCCGTGGAACGCGCCGGTCATCCTGTCCATGCTGAAACTGGCGCCCGCGCTGGCGGCGGGGAACGCGGCTGTGCTCAAGCCGTCTCCGCTGGCGCCGCTGACCGTGCAGGCGGTCGCCGACATGCTGCCGCACACCACTGTGGTGCACGGCGATCCCGAGACGGTGCTGGCGCTGATCGGCCACGACGCGGTGCGCAAGGTCGCCTTCACCGGAGGCGAGACCGCCGGGCGCAGTATCGCGGCCGCGGCGGGTGGGGCGCTCAAGCCGGTTCTGCTCGAGCTCGGCGGCAACGATCCGGCGATCTTCCTCGACGATTTCCGGCTGAGCGACAGCGATTACGAGCGGTTGGTGCTCGCCTCGTTCGCGACCTCCGGCCAGGTGTGCATGGCGGCCAAGCGGCTGTATGTGCCGCGCGGCAGATATGCCGAGTTCGTCGATTCGTATCGCGCCGCGGCGGCGCGCATCCTGACTGTGGGCGACCCGACCGACGAAGCGGTCACGATGGGACCGGTGGTCTCGCGAGCGGCGGCCGATCGGGTCGCGGCACTGCTGACCGATGCCGTCGAGCGCGGCGGGCAGCTCATCACCCTGGCGCACGCGCCGGACAGCGACGGGTACTTCCTCTCCCCCACTCTGGTCCTCGATCTGCCCGACGACGCCGACCTGGTGCGGCTCGAGCAGTTCGGGCCCGCACTGCCGGTGCTCACCTACGACACTGTCGAGGAGGTCGTGGAACGGGCGAACGACAGCGAACTGGGGCTCGGTGCGTCGGTGTGGTCGGCGGACGAGGAACGCGCCTTCGCGATCGCCTCCCGTCTCGAGGCCGGTTTCACCTTCGTGAACACCCACAACCGCACCGGCATGTCGCTGCGCGCGCCGTTCGGCGGCAGGAAGAAAAGCGGCTTCGGCCGGGAGTACGGCGAAGAGGGACTGCGGGAGTACGCGCAGTCCGCCGTGCGGCACCTGCCCGCCGCCTTCCGGGCCGGGGGCGCGGGTTCGGCCGCCAATGCCTATCCGACCTGAGCGGTCCCGCGCAGGCCGGAGGCGGGGCGGCTCGCTCGATCAGCGGTCCGTTACGTCGCCATGAAGAGCCCGTTACCCGTCTGGACGCCCGACCAGCAGTCGGACAGAATCGGAAAATTCGGAAACGTCGTTTCGAAGAGCGAAACCCCTGGCATACTGCGTAGCGAGAAGAGGACGATGCCATGAGTCGAGTCGCAGCCGCGCAATTCGCTGCGGGCACCGATGCGACGGCCAATCTGCTCGCATGCCTGCGCGCCATCGATTCTGCCGCCGAAGCGGGTGCCGAACTGGTCGTTCTGCCGGAATTCTGTAATCACCTATCCTGGTACGCCGATCGCGAGCACGCACGCCGGGAGGCCCGCCGCCTCGGTGACGACTTCCTCACCGCCGTCTCCGAACGTGCCGCGCGGCACGGCATCTACGTCAAGATCGGCATCAGCCTCGCCCGCGACGACGGCCGCACCACCGCCACGAGCCTGCTCTACGGCCCGGACGGCGCCCTGCTCGGCGAGTCCGACAAGCAGGTGCTGATGGGCGCGGAGAACGACTACTTCGATCCTGGCGAGGTCGATTCGCCGGTCGTCGAGACTCCGCTCGGACGCCTCGGGATGTACGCCTGCATGGAAGGGGTCATCAACGAGGTCACCCGCTCGATGGCCGTGCGCGGGGCGCAGATCCTTTTGAACAGCCTCAATTCCTTCGCCGTCGACGAGGCGAGCCTGCACGTGCCGGTGCGCGCGGCGGAGAACAAGGTGTGGGTGGTCGCCGCGAACAAGGTCGGCCCCTTGCTGCCCGAGGACGAGCTGCCCGACATCGCCGCCCGGCTGGGCGTGCCCGCCGATCGGCTGCACGGCGCGGGTGAGAGCCAGATCGTCGCCCCGGACGGCACGGTCGTCGCCATCGCACCGCCCGCCGGGGAGGCGATCGTGGTCGCCGATATCGACCCGGCCCGCGCCGACGACAAGACCCGGCCCGACGGCACCGATCTGCTCGCCGTGCGCCGCCCGGAGATCTACGGACCGCTGAGCGCACCGTCGCCGCGCACCGCGCCCCCGGGAGCGGCCACCGTGTCCGCCGCGGTGGTGGTGGCGGAGGCGGCGCTGATCCGGGCGGCCGCGCAGGCCGGGGCCGCTGTGATCGTGCTGCCCGAACTGGCCGAGATCACCGTCGAGGAGGTGCGCGAGGCGCTCTCGGGCACCAGTGCCCACGTGGTGTTCTCGGCGCGCGCCGGCGCGGCGCATCACGGACTGCTCGTGAATGCCGAGGGCGTCGCGGGTCGTCAGCCGCAACTGCACGCGACCGCCCGCCACCCGTGGCTGACCGCACTCGGCGACGAACTGCTGATCTTCGACTTGCCGTGGGGCCGGCTGGCGATCGTGGTCGGCGACGACGCGATCCTGCCCGAGACCTTCCGGTTGGCGGCGGTCGCCGACGCCGACGTCGTCGCGGTTCCGCACTCACCGTCGGAGCCGTGGGAATACAAGCTCGGGCTGCCCGAGCGCGCCGCCGAGAACCGGCTCAATGTCGTGAGCGCGGGCTACGACGGCAACGCCGAATTCCACGGTGCCTGTTTCGCGCTCAGCCCGGACTTCACGCTGTGGACCGCTTGGCAGGGGCCGTTCACCGGGGTCATCAGCCACCCCGTGGTGAGCGAGACCGTCGCCGGATCGGTGAGTCTGCGCGGCACCCTCCGGCCCGCCCAAGCGGTGAACCGCAACGTCTCCCGAGGCACCGATCTCGTGGACGGGCGCCCGCGCGGGCCGCTCGCCACCACCACCACAGGAACGGAGTGAGAAGGTGAGCGAAACGCTCCAACACGTCGAGCAGATGGTCGACGAGCACCCACGCGCCGATGTGACCGAGACCTTCACCGAATGGCGCGCCCTGCTCACCGAACTGAAGGGTCGTCTGACCGAGCGCTTCGAGCTGGTGCGCGATCCTTCGACCGAGGATCTGGAGAGTTACGGCGACCCGGAGTCCGGCCCCTCGGGGAGTCTGGCCGCCTACAGCGGTCCCGAGGTCGACTGGCTGGTGGATTCCTGGATCGGCGACCCGAGTTCAGGATTCGTGAACCTGCACCTGACTCTGTGGCTGGGTCCGCAGATCAAGGTCCCGCATCTGGGTATCGCCATGCTGTTGTGGCCGGAGGGCTGGTTCTACGTCGACTCGATCCCGCGCGGCGATCTCGTCGCCGACGGCGCCTACTTCGACAAGTACTACGACCCCCACGACGCACCGTGGCTCGATTTCAAAACGGCCCACCCGGATTTCGTGTGGTTCACCAGTCGCACCGGCTTCATCCGGTCGAGCCTGTCGCCCACCGCGTACTGCTACTCGTTCCCGCCGACCCGCCCCAACCTGGACACCGTCGCCGAGATCCTGCGCGGCCGGGTCGACCAATGGCTGACCTGGGTGGACGAGGCCGAGCCGGTGCCCGCCGAGGAGCAGCGGGCGCTGGCGACCCGTGACCTGGCGATCCGGCGCAATATCGCCGAGCGCGATCCGGCGAACGTCATGGGCGAGCGCATGTTCGGCGCCGAGCTCACCAACCGTCTGGTGCGCGCGCTCTGGGGCGGCGACCGGGTGCTGGACCGTCCGGGACAGTCGTGAGCATCGTCCGTTCGCTGTGGTGGTCGGTACGCACCAGCGGGGAGAGTCCCTTCGACACCGCGCATCTGAAGGTGTACTACCCCGCCGAGGTGCGCGGCGACGACGCCGAACGACTCACCGGTGTGTTCAGCGCGGACTCCGCGGGCGCGCCGTATCCGGTGGTGCTGTTCGTCTCCGGAGTGAACGTCGGTCAGGACGCCTACCGGCGCTACGCCACCGCCATCGCCGAGAACGGCTTCGTGGTCGTCACCTTCGACCGGGTCGCCGAGCTGTTCGGCGGCCAGGTCGGCCTGACACCCGGCGTCGAACTGGCGGCCGCGCGGCCGGGCGCCTACGGCAACGGCCCCACCTGCCCGGCCATCGGAGCCGTCCTGTCCGCACTCGCCGATCTGAACACCGAAGGGCCGCTGGCGAGTGCGCTCGACCTGGGCCGGGTGGGCCTCGGCGGGCATTCGGCGGGCGGCACCGTCGCCCTGCAGTCGGCCAGGTTCTTCCCCGGCATCGAGGCGGTCTTCGCCTGGGGCGCGCACACGATGGTCGCCACCATGCTCGGCTGGGATCCGGGCACGGTGCTGCCCGCCCAGGTCGACTGCCCGGTCCTGCTGGGTGTGGGCACCAACGACGGCGTCATCATGGGCAGCGCCGACCGCTACGGCGAGGACGGCACGGATCGGCCCGACCCGGTCACCAGGACGTTCAAGGAAGCCCTGCCCGGTGACGGTCACCTGGGCGGCGGTCATCTGCTCGCGATCATCGAGGGCGCCAACCACTTCGGCATCGCCGACGCGGACCCTACCGCGGCCCGCGCCTTCCTCGACGGCCCCGCCGACACCGACGCGCTCGGCCCGTTCTCGCGGCTGACCACGCTGTTCCTGCGCGCCCACCTCACCGACTCGACGCAGGCACGAGCCGACCTCGCGGCCTTCGGCCACAGCCCGGCCTTCGACGACAGGGTCGTCCTGCACCACCGATAGGAGCTTTCCTCATGATGAAGAACTTCTGGTACGCGCTGGAATTCGCGGACCGCGTCACCCGCAAGCCGGCCCGGGTCACCTGCCTCGGCCAGGAATTCGTGCTCTACCGCGACCGGGCGGGCAAGCCGGTGTGCATGTCGGACCTGTGCGTGCACCGCGGCGGTTCGCTGGCCCAGGGCACGGTCAGCGGCGACCGCATCACCTGCCCGTACCACGGCTGGGAATTCGATCCCGACGGCGCGTGTACGAAGATCCCCGCCAACGCCGAGGGACGCACGATCCCCCGCAAAGCGCGGGTGGACGCCTATCCCACCGAAGAGCGATACGGCATGGTGTGGGCGTTCATCGGCGACCTGCCCGAAGCGGAACGCCCGCCGATCCCGCACATCCCCCAGCACGACGACCCCGCCTTCCGCATGGTCCAGGTCGAGATGGAGATGGACGCCAACTACGAGCGGGTTTTCGAGAACGCCGTCGACGCCTCGCACACCCCGTTCGTGCACGGCACCGCCTTCGGCAACCCCGACAAGCCGCAGATCCCCGATTTCGCGATTCGCTCCGACGACTGGTCCGCCGAGGCCGACATTCCGATGAGCCCGCCGCCGCCGAAGGGCCTGTGGGGCTGGCTGTCCAAGCGCAGGCAGCGCCCGGAGCACGTCGTCGTCACCAACGGCTGGTACCTGCCGAACGTGGTGAAGCTGCACGTTCGCCTGTCGATCGGCGAGCTGATCCTCTACGACTTCAACATCCCGGTCTCCCAGGACAAGACGCTGATCAAGATCCTCGGCTACCGCAACTTCTTCACCGGCGCCTGGGCCGACGACAACGCCCGCAAGCGCATCGAGAAGATCCTGCTGCAGGACCGCCCGGTCGTGGAGGCCCAGCGGCCCGAACTGCTGCCCTTCGACCTCGCCGACGAACTGCACGTGCGCAGCGACGGCCTGCAGGTCGCCTACCGGCGCAGGCGCAATCAGTTGATCAAGGACGGCTGGTGGGTCGGCGGCGACGACATCATCGCCATGCCCGGCCCGCGCCGCAACGCCACCGTCATCGCCTCGCCCACCCGGCGCGAGCACCCCGAATTGGCCAGTGCCTGGGTGCACCGGGCCCGCAACGGAAGTCAGCCCCGATGAGTCTGCCCGCCGCGCTCAGCGAGCGCACCCTCGCCACCCTGTCCGACGCCCTCGGGACCACCTCGACCGAGGAGCTCGCCCTGACCAGCCCGATGTCACCGGAACCGGTCGGCAGCCTGAGAGTGCTGCGCGGCGGCCCGATCGACAAGATCGTCTCGGTGTCGCTGGTGGTGCCCCGGATCGGCCTGGACAGCCACATGATCTTCGCCTTCACCGGAAGCGATTCGCCGTGCCCGCATTTCACCCTGGATTCGGTGTCCTCGCCGGAGTTCCACGCCATGCATCTCGACCTCGTTCCGCGGGTCGATCTGGCGGTGCATCTGGACTATCTCGACGAGGTCTTCGTCCCCCTCACACCGTTGCTGGAATCGGCATGGACCATCGATGGGATTTCACCTGCGGCAATCGGCCCACGTCAGCGGGCTCTCATGTCGCCCTGGATGCTGGTCTGCCGGGCCACGCCGGAAGCGTTCAAGGCGCTCGACGACACTGTCGACGCCTACCTCGAGCACTGGCTGGCGCTGGTCCGCGAGGGCGTCACCGAGGTGGACGCGGACCTGGTGGGCCGTGACCGGGCCAACCGGGCGAATCTGTTCGATCCCCGGGTCGATCCGGTGTGGGAGCAGGTGACCCGGCTCATCGGCGCCGAGCAGTCCGAACGGGTGCGCGGGGAGTTGCTGGCATGAGTACCGCGGTCGAACCGAGCGCGTGGCAGCAGCGCATCGCCGGCGAATGGGTCGGCCGACCGTCGCTGTTCGACGCCCAGGGCATCTGGCACGGTTTCGAGGACATCCGCCGTTCCTCGGTCTTCGACAACGGCGTCACCACCTATTACATGAACGGCGGTATCCAGGGCGGCGGCGAACTGGCGAGCCGGTTCGCGCTGGGCGCGCCGTTCGCGTTCGGGGTGATCGATTCCGATGCCGATCGGCTCTACACCGGACCGGACTTCTTCGGCGCGGGTCAGCCCTACGGCGGATTCGTCGACGCGCACTATTACGGGCCGGGGTGGCAGGTCAGCCTGAACACCTGGAATCAGACCATCGGCGACACCCAGGTGTATTCGTCGGTGCTGCGCCAGGGGCCGACGATGGTCGGTGTGTTCAACGGGCTCTACACCCGCGATCCCGAACTCGTCGAGGATCATCTCGCCCACGAGACGCGCTGCGGTTCGGTGGCATTCATGCTGCCGACCAAGGACGCCGTCCGCTATCGCGGAGAATGCGAATTGTGGGGCGCCGACCAGCGACAGGCCGGCGCGGTGCGGATCGAGCTCGCGATCGAGCCGGTGAATCTGCTGACGGCCGCGCACACCGTCACCTGGTCGGGCGCGATGGACTACACCTACCGGACCACGGCCCGCCGCGACGGCGCTCGACTGTTCTACGAAGGACCCGACGGCTGGGGCAATGCGACCTCCTACGGCCGCGCCAATTACCCGACGGTGCATTTCGCCGACGGAAAACGTATCCAGGGCAGGGAATTCATGATGAACGCCGAGCCGGGCATGGGCGCGGGCACCCGCCTAGCGGTGGTCTACGAGATCTTCGAGCACAACCGGCTGGCCTACGTGGTGCACGGCGTTCTGGAGCGGTCATGACATCTCCGGTCAAGACGGTGGCGATCACCGGCGGCACCCGCGGCATCGGGCTGGGCCTGGCGCGGGCGCTGCTCGCCGCCGGGCATCAGGTCGCGGTCTGCGGCTCCGACCCCGAACGGGTCGAACAGGTGCGGGCCGAACTACCCGAGGCCGCGCTGGTCTTCGTCGCCGACGTCACCGATCGCGACCAACTGCAGAAATTCTGGGACGCCGGGTGCGCGCGGTTCGGGCGCATCGACATCTGGATCAACAATGCCGGGATCTCCCACGACCGAGCCGGGGCCTGGGAACTGCCCGCGTCCACCGCACAGGCCGTGGTGTCGACCAATCTGCTGGGCGCGATGAACGGCTCGGCCGTCGCGATCACCGGAATGGCCGCCGCCGGTGGCGGGCACGTGTGGAACATGGAGGGCCTGGGCAGCGACGGCCGGATGGTGGCCGGGCTCGGCCTGTACGGGGCGACCAAACGCGCCGTCAGCTACCTGAGCCAGGCGTTGGCGAAGGAAGCGCCCGAAGGCGTGACGATCGGCAGGCTCAGCCCCGGCATGGTGGTGACCGATCTGCTCCTGCACGGCTATTCCGCCGACGAGCTGGTCGAGGTCAGGAAGGTGATGAACATCCTCGCCGACAAGGTCGAGACCGTGACGCCGTGGCTGGCCGAGAAGGCGGTGTCGCAGACCCACAACGGCGCCCATGTGCGCTGGCTGACCATGCCGAAGATCGCCGCACGCTTCGCACTGTCTCCGATCCGCAAGCGCGATCTGTTCGGCGACACCGCCACCCCCGCCTGAGAAGAGGAGAGACCCGTGCCCGATGTGCTGGGCTGGCGCCGCAAGTTCGGTGTGCTGGCGCCTTCCACGAACACCGTGGTCGAACCGGATTTCGCCCGCATGGGCGTGCCGGGGGTGACCGCGCATTTCGGCCGCATCCACATTCGCGATCAGAACATGAACGACGACGCGGGCATGGGCCGGTTGCTCGACCAGATCCGCGCCGAGATGGCCGCGACCTGCGAGCGGGTGCTGACCTGCGAACCCGACTACATGGTCATGGGCATGTCCGCGGAGACCTTCTGGGAAGGGGTGGAGGGCAACAAGCGCTTCGTCGAACAGATCCGCGGCCTCACCGGGCTCGAGGTCGCCACCGGCGCCGAGGCCTGCCGTCGCGCCCTGGAGATGTACGGGGCGAGGAAGATCGGCGTGGTGACGCCGTATCAGCCGGTCGGCGATGCCAATGTGGTGCGGTTCTTCGGTGAGCTCGGGTTCGAAGTCGCCGCCATCGAGGGGCTGCGCTGCCCGACCGCGGTGTCGATCGCCCAGGTCACCGAGAAGACCCTGCGCGAGGCGATCCTCGAGGTCGACGGCGCGGAGATCGACGCCATCGTCCAGTGCGGCACCAATCTGTCGATGGTCCGCCTGGCCGACGAGGCCGAGCGCTGGCTGGACAAGCCGGTCATCGCCATCAATGCCGCGACCTGGTGGATGGCGTTGCGTGACAACGGCATCACCGACCGCGTCGAGGGCGCGGGCAGCCTGTTGCGGGACCACTGAGCCCGATCCGCTCGTTCGATTCACGTGGAGGTGGCAGTGGATGTCGTCGTGGTCGGTGCGGGACCCGGCGGAATCGCGTGCGCGATCAGCGCGGCCGAGGGCGGCGCGCGGGTTCTCCTGCTGGACAAGGCCGGTGATATCGGCGGCGCGCTGCCCTATTCCGGCGGTCATCTGTCGGCGGGCGGATTCTCCGCGCAGCGGGCCGCCGGGATCATCGACGACGTCGAGGCGCACTGGGCCGATGTGCGGCGCATCAGCCGCGGGGCCGGACGCGAGGATCTGACCCTGCTGTCGCTGCGGGAACAGCCCGCGGTGCTGGAATGGTTGCTGGCGGCCGGATTCGAGATCGATCCGGCGACGCCCAGGATCGTGCACGGTCATGAGCAGTACCGCATCCCGCGCACCGTGCACGCCGGACAGACCCCCGGCGGGCCCGCCGTTCTCGCGGTGCTGCGCCGGCTGCTCGAGCCGCAGGTGGCCGGCGGTGCGGTCACTGTGGAGTGCGGGGTTCGCCTGCTGTTCACCGGCGAAGCCGTCACCGGTGTCGAGGACACGACCGGCAGGCGGTGGCACGCGCCCGCGGTCGTCCTGGCCACCGGCGGATTCGGTTACGACCCGGAACTTTTCGCCGAGCTGGAGGGCGCGCCGCTGACCACCTCGGCCGCGCCCACCTCCACCGGCGACGGCCTGCGCATGGGCCTGGCCGCGGGCGCGGGGCTGCAAGGGCTGGGCAAGTACATCCCCACCTTCGGCGGGCTGCCGCCCGAGGGGGACGACCTGCGCGTGGACTGGTCGCACCGGCCTCAGCTCGTCGCCCCGGAGCGCCCGCCGTGGGAGATCTATGTCGACCGGTCCGGCGCTCGCTGGGTCGCCGAGGACGAGCCGAGTATCGACCGCAAGGAACGCGCGCTCACCGGCATCGACCGGATGACGTTCTGGATGGTGTTCGACGCCCGCGGCGCCCGCGAATCCCAGCCGATGGTGCACGGATGGAGTCCCGAGGATCTGGACGCGGCGTGCGGCAAGCGCCGTGGTGTGCACCGGGCCGCATCGCTGCGGGAACTGGCGTCGGTCGCCGGGATCGATCCGGCGGGGCTGCCCGCCTCGGTGGCCCGCTACAACGATTTCGTCGCTCGCGGCGTCGATTCCGATTTCGGCCGCGCACATCTGCCCGCGCCCGTCGCGCGGGCACCGTACTACGCGATCGAGAACCATCCGGTCACCCTCATCACCTTCACCGGCCTGGACGTGGACACCGCACTGCGCGTCCGCCGTCGGGACGGCACGGTGATCGAGGGGCTGTACGCGGTGGGCGAGGTCATCGGCGCTGCCGCGGTGAACGGCAATGCGTTCTGTTCCGGCATGTGCCTGACCCCCGCCCTCGCGTTCGGCCGCATCCTCGGCCGGGCGCTCAGTGACTGAACGCGAAGCCCTCGGCGCGCAGCCGAGCCGAACTGACCGGGATCACCGGTGTCTTGATCTCGCCGCGGAAGGTCAGCGGTGGCAGTCCGAGTCGAGCGCAGATCTCCCCGAACGCCGTCTCGTTGGTCGGCGGGACGACGGCGTCGGGGACGGCGTTGTAGAGGCCGGTCAGGCCGTTGTCCACGACGAAGGCCAGCGCGGCGGCGGCGTCGCGGTAGTCGATGCGATAGAGCAGCGAGTCCGCCGAGAACGGAACGGACCCGCCGAGCAGCTGGTGGGCCATCGCGACCCGCGCCGGGTAGTCGATGTCGCGCGGGTGCCCGTACACGTCGGGGATGCGCAGCGCCGCACCGCCGGGCATCGCGAGGACGGCGGCTTCGGCGGCGGCGAACTCGCGCGGCGAGGCGTCCTCGTCCGAGGTGACCGGGGTGACCTCGGTGACCAGATCCCCGCTGCCCGAACCGTAGACCGAGATCGAGCCGGTGAATACGACGCGCGGGTGCAGGGCGGCGGCGGTGCGTGCGGTGGCCGTGAGCGTATCGGCGTACTCGGCGACCCGCTGGGCGGCGTCGTAGGAACGCGAAATGCGCGGCGAGACGGTCAGAATCACCGCGTCGGCGCCGTCCACGGCGCGGGCCACGGCGTCGCGGTCGCTGCCGCGCAGTACCGCGACCTCGGTGCAGACGGCGCTCAGTTCCTCGGTGCGGTCCGGCGAGGTGGTGGTGCCGACGACCTGGTGCCCCACGCCCGTCCACCGTCGGGCCAACTCCATGCCGACATTGCCGCAGCCGATGATCACGTAACGCATGGACAGCCCTCACTCCACTCGGAAAGGAAACAGCGTATCCACTTTGCCGGATCGGGGTCACCCCCGCCAGTCGGCATCGACCACCGGCGACGAGCCAGGCCGTCCTCACCGAAGATCGCACACACAGGAATTCGCAGGAGCGCACGATGAGTTCTCGACTACCTTCCCTGATCGCCGCCGCCTCGGTCGCCGGTACGGCGTTGTTCATCCCGACCGCAGCACACGCGGAACCGGTCACCCAGGCCGGCCACACGATCGAGATCCCCTGTCGCACCGCGATTCTGCGCCAGCCGTCGGAGTGGTTCATCCCCGCGAGCGCGCCCAAGGGCCTGATCTGGCTGCAACACGGCTTCGCGCGCACCGACGACCACGTCTCCGACCTGGCCACCCACTTCGCCGAGGCGGGCTACCTGGTCTTCACCCCCACGCTGCCGTTCATCGACCTCGACGGCTGCACGCTGCAGAACCTCACCGGCAACCGGGAGTTCCTGAACAATGTGGCCACCCTGCTGGCCACCGCGACCGATCCGGCGAGCACGCTGGGGGTGAGCCTGTCCGGCGCGCTCGAGCGCTCGGGGCGCGCACCGATGGCCATGCCGGAACGGATGATCTTCCTCGGCCATTCGGCGGGCGCGGAGGCTGTCGCCTACGTCGCGAACCGGATACACACCGCTCACCCCGCCGCTTGGGCGAATCTGCGCGGCCTGATCCTGCTCGACCCGGTGAAGTCGTTCGTGGACAACAACACCGACGCTTCCCTGATCGCTCTCGACCGCACCGATCTGCCGATCCAGGCGATCTCGGCCGCGCTGTCGTGGTGCAACAACCTCGGCACCGGAACGACGGCCATGCAGACCCATCTGCACCGTCCGTTCCTGGGCGTGCGGATTCCCGGCAGTTCGCACGTCGACGCCGAAGGCTCCAGCTCGGACGCGGTGGGGACCGCGGTGTGCGGCACGCCGCAGACGGCCCACGCGTCCACGCTCGACACCCTCGCGGTCGGCTGGGCCGACGACTATCTCTCGGGAGCGACCACCGCCGCGCTCTATCCCGATGCCTCCGGGCAGGTGGCGGCGGCGCCGGGCGCGGAGGTCCTTCGCCCGTTCTGACCACCGGAGATGCCGGGCCGACCGTTCGCCCGCCCCCCCGGGAGCCGATCGCGGCCCGATGAAACGTTCGTGTTTCCAGCCGTTTTCACACCTTGACACTTCCACTTCGCCACGGATTCAATACCCCATATGAGAAACTACGTTTCTCATAGCGAAACACCCACTGGAGGCATGGTGTCCGAGCGAACCACCGTCGCGCACTCCCCCGCTCCGGCCGCGCCGGACTCGAACACCGCCCCCGCACGTTCCGAGGTCCTGCTCGTGTGGTCGCTTGCCGCGGCGGCCGCGGTCACCGTCCCGGTCGGGGGCGGACAGATGCTCCTGATGGCCAAGCCGATCGCCGGAACCATCGGCGTGCCGGGCGAAGTCATCGGCTACATCGTCCTGACCGCGGCGCTGCTGGGCTGTCTCACCGCACTGGCCGTCCCCCGGCTGCTGCGGCTCACCTCCGCGCGGGCAGGCGCATGGTCGGCGCTCGGCGCGGGCGCCGCGCTCATCCTCACCGGCGTGGCGACAGCGCCGATCCCGTTCTGCGTGGGCACCCTGCTCGCCGGCGCGCTGATCAGCATCACCTACACCACGGGCCGGATCCGCCTCGCCGAACTCGGCGGCGGCGCCCGCACCGCGCGCCATGCCGTCACCTGGCTGGGGCTGCTCGCGGCGACAGCCCTGAGCGGGGCGTTCTATCCGGATCCGATGACGGGACTGCTGATCGCCGGCATGGCGGCGACCGCGTTCGGCATCCTCGCCGTGTCTGCCTCGACCCACTCGTGGCACCTACCGGTGGGCCTGCCCCCACCCGGATCGGTCCGGCGTGCGCTGTTCGGCTACGGCGCGGCCGGATTCGCGGTGGGCGCGGCCGTCACCTCCGCCACGCATGTGCTCGCGCACCGCTGGGAGGTCCTCGGCGCGGACCAGATGCCGCTGATCGGCGCGGCCGCGATGACCGCGCTGGTGACGGTCGTGCTTCCGCTGCGCCCGGTGTCGGTCCCGTTGCTCCTGGTCACCGCCGCGGGCGGGCTGCTGCTCGTCGCGGTCGCACCCGGATCGGGCACCACCGCGGCCGGACTCGCGGTCAGCCTGGCGGCGTCCGCCCGCGCGGTCGTCGATCTGGACCGCATCGCGGCCGTGAGCGGCACGGCTCGTTCGTCCGCCCGCGCGGTGTGCGTGGGCGGGCTCGGGGCCGTGGCCGGGCTCGCGATCGCCGATGCCCTGCGCGAGGTGGTCGGCGCGGGCACCGCGATCACCCTGGCCGTGTTCCCGGTCCTGGCCCTCACCGCCGGGTCGATGATCAGCGCTGCGCGACCGGGCCTCTCATCGGAAGGAGATCACCCGTGACCACCTCGGCACACGGACTGCTACGCCTCGCCCTGCCCGCGGTGATGATCAGCGCGGGCGTTCTCGCCTCGCCGATCACCGCGCACGCCGACGACCCCGCCGCCGTTCTGCACGTCAGCGCTACCAGCGACCTGCGGGAGGGGCAGGAGGTCACCGTCAGCGGAGCCGGGTTCCGGCCCGGCTTGTCGGCCGTCGCGGTCGGCCTGTGCAAGCACGGATTCACCAACGGACTCACCGACTGCGATCTCGAAGGCGGCGCGACTTTCGTCAATATCGGCGAGGACGGCACCTTCGGCGAGCTGACGCTTCTCGCGCGGCCCGAGTTCAGCGATGTCGACTGCGCCGAGCAGCAATGCGTGATCGCGGCAGGCCCGCTACCCGGCACCGAGCCCGACGCGATCCGGTTGCCCAATTCGGTCTCCGTGCTCATCGGGTTCGCCGGAACGCGATTCGCCGGCGGCGTGGAAGAGCCGCCGGTGGCCGCGAACGCGAGCGCCGAGGACTTGTCCGGACCATCCGCACCGCTGTGGTCCGCCACGGCGGTGCTGTTGTTGATCGTCGCGGCGCTGGCAGTCGTCAGGCCCGCGACTGTTGGGAAAACCCAGGAGGAAGAATGAAGTTCGTCAACACCCGGCCAGGGACTCCGGTCGCGGCCACCGGCGCCGCGGTCCTCGGCGCGAGCGCGATAGGCACGTCATGACAGCAACGAGATTCCGCGTCGGCGCGGTCATGGCACTGGCCGTCGGCGGGCTCGCGCTCGCCCCGGCCGCCAACGCCGAACCCACCCTGCAGGTCGACAAGAAGCCCGTGCAGGCGGGTGATTCGGTCAAGGTGTCGCTGGCGGGACTTCCACCGAACCTGCCGATGGTCACCGTCGGACAGTGCAAGGCGCAGGTCGTGGCCCCGACCGATTGCAGCCTGCCGACCGCCCTCATGGGCGCCGCCGATGCCACGGGGGTGTGGCAGGCCAACGAAGGAAAGGACGCGATCACCCTGGCCCCGCAGATCGGCGGCGTCGACTGCGCGAGCGCGGCGGGCGCCTGCACCCTCGCGGTAACGAGCCTGACCAACCCGTCGAGCATCATCACCTCGTTGCCGCTGGACTTCGGGGCTGCCGAGGACGAGCCGGCCGCGACGCCGGAAGCGGCTGCCGCCGATGAGGACGACTCCGGCAACACGCCGTTCATCATCGGCGCGGCGGTCGTCGTTGTGGTGGTGGCCGGAGCCGGCGCGGCGGTGTTCCTGCGCAGGCGTTCCGGCACGAGCTAGGGAGAGATCGAATCCCCGAGGTGTTCCTACCGCCTCGGGGATTCCTCGCGAAGTCTACCGGCGCGCTGTCGTTCAGGACTCGCCGTGCGATCTCGCGGTGGCGGCAAGGTATTCCAGCGCGCGCGCCAGATCCCACACCTCACCTATCTTCTGGCTGATGTCGAACAGGTTCGCGGCGTGCACCGCGGGATCGCGATCGCCGACCGCGTCGGCGACGACGATCGGAACGAATCCGTTCTGCATGGTGTCCAGCGCGGTCGCGCGGATACAACCGCTCGTGGACAAGCCCGCGATCAGCACCGTGTCGATGCGCGCGGCGGACAGATACGAGGCGAGCGTGGTGCCGAAGAACGCGCTCGGGTACTTCTTGATCAGCCGCAGTTCGCCGGGCAGGGGCGCGAGGCCGTCGATGAGTTCGGCGAACGGGCTGCCCTCGCAGAACGCGCGCAGGCTGGGCGCTTTGCGAAAGAACACGCCCGCGTCCGCGCCGTCCGCGCGCAGCCTGACCTCGGTCACGATGACCGGGAAACCGGCGGCGCGCACGGCCGCCAGAAGAATCCGCATCGCCTCGACCGATTGTTCGACGCCCGCGTAGAGCGAGCACCCGGGGTCGATGTAGGCCCGGGCGGGGTCGACGAGCACCAAGGCGGGACGGGCGCCCGGTTCCAGTACGCCGCCGAATCCCGCGTGCGCGTAGTCGGCGCCGAGCGCTTCGGCGATGGCAGGATCCTCCATGATCACGCCCGGTGCCGGTGCAGGTAGGCGCCCCGCGGATCGCCGGTCACCCGGCCGTTCTCGCAGATCCGGTGTCCGCGTAGGAAGACGTCGGTGACCCTGGCGGTCATGTCGAAGCCTTCGAACGGGGTGTATTCCTGGGCGGATTCGGAATCGGCGGCGCGCACGGTCCACTGCGCGTCCGGATCGACGAGCGCGATATCGGCATCGAACCCGACGGCGATATCCCCCTTGCCGGTCAGTCCGTAGCGCCGCGCCGGATTCCACGAGGTCAGTTCCGCGATCCGCGACAGCGCCACTCCGCGCTTGCGTCCCTCGCCCACGAGGCCGGGCAGCAGGTACTCCGCACCGCCGAAACCCGATCTGGCGGCGAACACGTCGTCACGATCGTCGCCGAACTTCTGTTCGTCGCGACAACAGGCGTGATCGCTGACCACCCAGTCGATGTCGCCCGCGAGCAGGTGCCGCCACAGCGCCTCGACATCGTCGCGTTCGCGCAGCGGCGGGTTGACCTTGCCGCCGATCCCGTGCGCGGTGTCCACGTCGGCGAGCAGATGGCCGATGGTCACCTCGCGCCGGAAGTCCACCGTCGGGAAGGTCGCGGCCATCCGCAGCGCCGCGTCGACCGCTTTCGCCGAGGACAGGTGCAGCAGATTGATGCCGGCCAAACCGGTTTCGTGGGCGAGATAGGAGGCCATGGTGATCGCCAGACCCTCCGAGTGCGGCGGACGCGAGGCGCTGTAGGCGCGCAGGCCGGTGAGAGTGCCGTCGCGCTCGACCATCTCGGTGTAGGCGGCCATGATCTCGGCGGTCTCGCAGTGCAGCGACAGCGAGATCGTGTCGCCGTATCGAGCGCGCGCGGCCGTCAACGCGCGCATGACGAACTCGAAATGGGCCAGGTCGTAGCGCTCGTCCGGGCCGATCATCAGGAAGCCCGCCTGGTCGTCGGAACGGCCGTGCAGCCCGTGACCGCCGTAGAACATGAAGATCTTGAACGAGGTGACGCCGAAATCCTCCACCAGGGCGGGGATCTCGGCGATGTGCTCGGCGGTCATCGGGGCCAGGTGCAGCGCGTGGTCGACGAAGGATCGACCGGCCATGGCATCGAGTGCGAGCGGCACGAAGTCCCGGTACGACCCGCCCCGGTTCAGGTAGTAGCGGCCGGTCCGCATGTAGGTCAGCGAGGTGGTCACCCCGCCCTGCGCGCACGCACGGCTCTCACTGTCGGTGTCCTCGGCCAAGTCGCGGTAGATGCCCCAGTGCTGGTGGCCGTCGACCACTCCGGGGAAGGCGAGCAGGCCATCGGCGTCCACGACGCGCCCGGCGCCCGACGCGGGCAGATCCGCGCCGACAGCGCTGATCGTGCCGTCGGTGACCGCGATGTCCAGCGGCGGCGGAGCATCGAGGGTGTCCTGTCCGGGACGCACCACGCGCGCATTCCGGATCAACAGATCGATCGTCGACACCTTGCACTCCGTTTTCACTGGTAGCCGGGGTCGGTCCACGGCCCGATCGAGCGGGACCGGACCGGCTGGACGTAGGCGGGCGCCATGGTGCCGGGGTAGCCCGCACCCCAGTTGGTGGGGTCACCGGTCATGACGACGCGGGAGTTGTCGGTGTACCAGTCCACGAGGTCGGCGTCCGAGCGCAGCAGCCAGGTGCAGCCCTTGTCGGCGTCGGCGGTGAAGTCGCCGTGCCGGATCAGCGCGGGCCGCCAGAAATACGCGCCGGGCCACATCTTTCCGTAGTTGTACTCGAATCCGCCGTCGAGGCAGTACGCCTCCTCGCTGCAGGGGTGATGGGCCAGCGGCACTTCGCGCCAGCCCGGCTTGGCCTTGATCAGCCGGGTGTAGAAGCCGGTGGTCACGTCGCGGTGCAGCAGCTTGATGTAGAGGCCGGGCACCGGCGTGCCGCCCAGATCGAAACGCATCGGGCTGCCGTCCTTCACATCGATCCACGGCATCTCGGCGGTGTTCAGGACGACGAGTTGCTGGTCGGGACGGACGGTGTCCCAGCCGGCGTCGGCCGGGTCGAACTGCCAGGCCGCCCCTTCACGGAACAGCAGGATCTCGGTGCCCTCGGCGACCGCGAGGGCCGGCGTCAGCACGCCGATCGGCGCGTGCCAGTACCCCTGCGCGCCGAGTTCGGTGTCGCCGATCGTCACGCTGCCCGAGAGCACGTACCACTCGGTCTCGGCGTGGTGCACGCCGGCGGGCCGGGACCAGTCACTGGTGAATCGCACCTTCAGCGAGGCGGATCCGTCTTCCTCGTCGTAGCTGAGATTGCGTTGCTCGGCGGTGCCCGTCGCGTGCCGGAATTCGGCAACGTGCCAGATCAGGTCTTTTTCGTCGATGATTTCGACATGGGCGCGCATGGCGGCCTCCTGGGATGACTCCGGCTTTCCGATACAGAACGTAGCAATTAATAATTTCAGACACAAGATGTATCGTTAAATCCGTGACCAGACCAGGACGACCCGCCGGACCTGCCGCCGACACCGAGGCGATCGTGCTCACCGCCGCGCTCGAACTGCTCCTCACCGAGGGCGCGAACGCCCTGACTCCCGCGCGGCTGCATTCCGTCACGGGAGTGGCCCGGTCCACCGTCTACCGGCACTGGCCCACGCCGCGGGACTTCCTCGCCGCGCTCATCGCCGTCGCCCCCGATCCGCCGGCCCGGCCCAGCGGCGACCTCGCCGCCGATCTGCACGCCGCGGTCGATCTGCTGTGTGATCGGTTGCGCGACAAGCCCGTCGGCGCCTTCCTGCGCGCACTGGTCACCGCCTCGGCCACCGATCCCTCCTGCACCGAGTTGCGCCTGCGCTACGTCGAGGATCTGTTGACGCCCTTCCACGCCGCGTTCCACGCGCACGGCACCACCGACGAGGACTACATCGAGGAAGCGGCCATGACGATCGTCTCGCCGCTGCTGGTCGAGGCGCTGTTGCTCGACCACGCGGTCGACCGCGACCGGGCCCACCGCGCGGTCGGTCACGTCCTGGCCCGGACCCAGCGCATCGCCCGGACCCGGGAAATCGAGGAGAACGTCCCGTGACCAATGTCGTCGGCCCCCGCGCCGTCTTCGGAGTCATCGTCCCCAGCACCAATACCGTTGTCGAGCACGACTATTGGCGCGCGGGTCTGCCGGGCATCAGCTACCGGGCCGGCTCCATGTACATACCGAACCCGGTGATGGGCGACGACGAGGACTTCCAGGCCCTGCTCGGCCAGATCCGCGCCTCCATCGACACCGCCGTGCGCGATGTGCTCACCGCCGAACCCGATCGCATGGTCATGGGCATGTCCGCGGAAACCTTCTGGGGCGGAGTGGAAGGCAACACCTCCTTCGAACAGCGCCTGCGCGAGCGCACCGGCCTACCGGTCACCACCGGCGCCTCGGCCTGCCGTGCCGCCCTGCACGAACTCGGGTGCCGCCGCATCGCGGTCTTCTCCCCCTACCAGCCCATCGCCGACAAGGAAGTCGCCCGCTTCTTCACCGAGGCAGGCTTCGAGGTCACCGCGATCACCGGCCTGCGCTGCCCCACCGCCCAGCAGATCGCCCGCGAAACCCCCGAACGCATCCGCGATGCGGTCACCGACATCGACAGCGCCGACGCCGACGCCATCGTCCAGGTCGGCACCAACTTGTCCTTCGTCGCACAAGCCGACGCACTCGAAGCCGAACTCGGCAAGCCGGTGGTCGCCATCAACGCGGCCACCCTGTGGCACGCGCTGCGCGAGCACGGTTTCGACGACCGGGTGCCCATGGGCGCGGGCTCGCTGCTTCGGGAACACTGAGGCCGCGGCAACTCGGCGCCGCGAGGCATTCCGTCCGAACCGGTGGTTCGGGGACCGGGAAGAACTCGCCGAGCCCCGGCGCCCGGCAGGACCGAGACGCCGGCGCATGCCCGGTGCGACGGTGGGGCAGCGTCGCACCGGGCATCCGGGCGCTCAGCCGACGGGCTCCCCGACGGAGGTGGTCGGGGTCAGGTGATCACGGGCGTAGGCGATGGCGTCGGGGGTGTTGTCGAAGATCTGGTCGTCGCCACCCGCGGGGAGGGCGCCGATGGCGGCGAGCCGGCGGCGGTGGTCCTCGCGCAGGCCGGACATCAGCACCGTGATGTGGCGGTGTTCGAGCTTGCCGATGGCGTCGGCGAGCACGAGAGCGCCGGTGGTGTCGAGAGCGGTGATCTGCGACATCCGCAGGATGACGACCTTGACATCGGCCACCTCGGTCAGTTCCAGCAGGAAGCGGTGGGCGGCGGCGAAGAACAGCGGTCCGTCGATGCGGTAGGCCACGATGTGGTCGTGCAGCAGACGGTGCTCTTCGGCGAGGTGCTCGGTGTCGGCGGCGGGCAGGTCGAGCGGAACCTGCTGCAGCCGCGCCTCCTTGGCGACCGATCGCAGCGCGAGTGCGATGGCGATCGCGACGCCGACCGCGACGGCGGTGACCAGATCGGTGGCGACGGTGACGCCGAAGGTGATCACCATGATGACCGCGTCACCTCGGGAAGCGCGGGCGATCGCGGCCAGAGACGCGGTTTCGACCATCCGCACGGTGGTGGCCAGCAGCACGCCCGCCAGGGCGGCCAGTGGGATGTGGGCGACCAGCGGCGCGGCCAGGTAGATGATGGCGGCGAGCACCACGGCGTGGAACAGCGCGGCCATCCGGGTGCGAGCGCCGGCGCGCACGTTGACGGCGGTACGGGCGATCGCGCCGGTGGCCGGGACACCGCCGAACATCGGAGCGGCGATATTGGCCAGGCCCTGTCCGAGCAGTTCCCGGTCGGGGTCGTGGCGGGTGCCGACCGCCATCGAGTCCGCCGCGGTCGCCGACAGCAGCGACTCGAGCGCGGCCAGTGCCGCCACGGCCAGCGCCGGGCCGATCAGCGTGCCCAACTGGTCGAAGGAGACGAATTCGAGGCTGGGAGCGGGCAATCCGGCGGGGATCGCGCCGATCGCGAGGAGGTCCAGGTCGAAGACCTGAGCCGCCACGGTGGCCGCGGCCACCGCGAGCAGCGCCATGGGTAGCCGCCGCAGGTAGCGGCCGCCGACGAGCACCGCCGCCGCGACCACCAGAGCCGTCACCAGGGAGGTGAGGTGGGGGTGGGTGAGGAACTCACGCACAGCGTCGAAGGCGACCTGCCACACCTTCTCGCCCTCGGTGTGCTCGATGCCCAGAGCCGCGGGGAACTGCTGCAGCGCGATGACCACCGCGATACCCGCGGTGAACCCCTCGATCACCGGAGCGGGCATGTAGCGCACCGCCCGGCCGACGCGTGCGAGGGCCAGCACCACCAGGACCACGCCTGCCATCAACCCCACGGTCAGCACGCCACTCGCGCCGTGCTGATGGAAGATCGGCACCAGCACGACCGTCATCGCGCCGGTCGGGCCGGACACCTGGAACCGGGAGCCACCGAAGACCGCGGCGATCGCACCGGCGATGACCGCGGTGGCCAGGCCCGCGGCCGCGCCCAGGCCGGAGCTGATGCCGAAACCGAGCGCCAGCGGCAAGGCGACCAGCGCGACCATGAGCCCGGCCATCAGGTCCGCGCCGGGCGCGCGGACGGCGGGACGCCACTCCGACCACGAGGGCAACAGTGCGCGCATGCTCATCTCCTGGCCGCCAGACGCAATTTCAGCGCCGCGAGCTGCTCGCGCAGTTCCTCGGGCAACCGGTTGCCGCCGATGGTGGCGTACCACTCGTCGATGGATCGGGTCTCGTTCACCCATTCGTCGATGTCGACGGCCAGCGCTTGGGCGGCCAGTTCCCGCTCCTGCTCGTCCAGGCCGGACAGATCCAGCGACCCGACGGTGGGCACATTGCCGATCGGCGTCCACTCGGCCTCGGCCGTGCCGTCCAGACGGTTCAGCGCCCACTCGAGCACGCGCACGTTGTCACCGAAGCCGGGCCACAGGAACGCGCCCTCCGGGCTGCGACGGAACCAGTTGACCTGGAAGATCTTCGGCAGCTGCGCGCCCTCGCGCTGCGCCATCGACAGCCAGTGCGCGAAGTAGTCGCCGACGTGGTACCCCAGGAACGGCAGCATCGCCATCGGGTCACGCCGCACCACACCGACCGCGCCGGCGGCCGCGGCGGTGGTCTCCGAGGAGAGCACCGAGGCGGTGAACACGCCGTGGTTCCAGTCGAAGGATTCGGCGATCAGCGGGATGGTGGTGGCGCGACGGCCGCCGAAGAAGATCGCCGAGATCGGCACGCCGGCCGGATCGTTCCATTCCGGGGCCACCGAGGGGCACTGCTCGATCGGGGTGCAGTAGCGCGAGTTGGGGTGCGCGGCGGGAACACCGGACTGCGGAGTCCAGTCCCGGCCCCGCCAGTCGATCAGGTGCGCGGGCTTGTCGTCGGTCAGGCCCTCCCACCACACGTCGCCGTCGTCGGTGCGGGCGGTATTGGTGAAGATCGAGTTGCCGCGTTCGATGGTGGCGATCGCGTTCGGATTGGTCTTGGCTCCGGTTCCCGGCGCGACGCCGAAGAAGCCGGCCTCCGGGTTCACCGCGTAGAGCCTGCCGTCGGCGCCGAAACGCATCCAGGCGATGTCGTCGCCGACCGTCTCGGCCTTCCAGCCGGGCAGTGCGGGCTCGAGCATGGCCAGGTTGGTCTTGCCGCAGGACGAGGGGAACGCCGCGGCGATGTAGTGCGTCCTGCCCTGCGGGGAGGTCAGTTTCAGGATCAGCATGTGCTCGGCCAGCCAGCCCTCGTCGCGGCCGATGACCGAGGCGATGCGCAGCGCGAAACACTTCTTGCCCAGCAGCGCGTTGCCGCCGTAGCCGGAGCCGTAGCTCCAGATCTCCCTGCGTTCGGGGAAGTGCGAGATGTACTTGGTGGTGTCGCACGGCCACGGCACGTCGGCCTGGCCCTGCGCCAGCGGGACGCCGACCGAATGCAGGCACTTCACGAAGTCCCTGCCGTCGCCGAGCAGATCCCACACCGGCGCGCCGGAGCGGGTCATGATCTGCATGGAGACCGCGACGTATTCCGAGTCGGTGATCTGCACGCCGATCTTCGGGTCGTCGGCGTCGATCGGGCCCATGCAGAACGCGATCACGTACATGGTGCGACCGGACATCGCCCCGCGGTAGTGCTCGGTCATCACCGTGCGCATGTCGACCGGGTCGACCCAGTTGTTGGTCGGGCCGGCGTCGGAGGGGTCTTCCGAGCAGATGAACGTGCGGTCCTCGACCCTGGCCACGTCTTCGGGGTCGGAGATGCACCAGAAGGAGTTCGGCTTGGCCTCGAGCGGCACGAAGGTGCCCTTCTCGACCAGCAGGCCGGTGAGCCGGTCCCATTCCGCGCGCGAGCCGTCGCAGTAGACGATCTCGGCCGGGGCGGTGAGGTCGGCGACCTCGGCCACCCACGCCTGCACCGCCTCATGCGTGGTCGGCGCAAACACGGTGGCGATGGAATCGGTCATGGCGAATCGCTCCTTCACAAAGATGCAATGTAACTAGTTTAGAAAAGCTGCAATCATTGGGCGCGGGCGCCCCCTGACACGGATCCGGCAGGCGCGCTAAGCCAGTTGCTCGAGCGCTTCGGCCTGCCCCGCTACCACCCCGGTGAGGATGGCGCGCGCGGCGGCCAGGAGTTGGGCGACCTCGGAGGTGGCGAGTTCGTAGGTGACCGAGAGCCCTTCGCGGCGAGCGGTCACCAGGCCGGCGCGGCGCAGGATGGACAACTGCTGCGACAGGTTCGCCGCCTCCACGCCGATCTCGGCGAGCATCTCCGACACCGCGTGCTCGCGCTGGCTGAGCAGTTCCAGGACGCGGATGCGGACGGGGTGGCCGAGAGTCTTGAAGAAGTCGGCCTTCATCTGATAGAGCGGCCTGCTCAGTCCAGGCATGATCGGCCACTTCCTTCGATAGGCGGACGGTTCCGCGAGACGGACGGTGCCGCACGGATCGCGGGCGTCGATTGCATAGTTTAGCAAACAGCAAAGCAGGGCGCCAGCGTGCCGCCCATCGGCTCCGGGCACGCCGCCGCGCGCCCTCCCGGCCGACAACCGGCGGCATCCGCGGCGAAGATTTCGATCAGATCAAAACGGCTGCGGCGATGCGACTCCGGGAGTAGCCTGGCAATCAGCCAGCTACTCCCCCCGGCTGGCACGCGATTCGTCCCCCTGCGAGTCGCAACCCGAATCAGGTGCCGCCGGATCTCCCCCATCCGGCGGCACCTTCCGTTTCTCACGACGACGCGGACTTCCACGAGACGCGAAGCTCTCACCCGGCGGTGACGAGCCGATCGAACCAGAGCACAGTCTCCGCGATCGCCGCACGGGCGGTCGCGCCGTGGTCCATCGGGGTGAGATCGATGCGCTCGACGCGTTCCCCGCGCAGCGTCTCGAGGCACTCCTCGGTATTGGTGGCGGGGACGCTGCGGTCGGCGGTGGAGGCGTAGAGGCGGACTGGCGCGTCGGTGGTCCATTCGCAGGTGCCGTCGCTGTCGTTCATCGCCTGCAGGGCGGGGCCGGTCGGCTCTATCGCCCACTCCAGGAATCGGGGGGTGAGCAGTTCCTGGGGCGTCTCCGGCAGCCGGCCCGCGATGTCGAAGACACCGTGGTATCCGTCGAAGAGTTCCTCGACGTGGTCGGCGTAGGGCGGCAGAAACGCCTCGGAGGGATCGTCGTAGACGCGGTAGATCGGGTTCATCGCGGTGATCCAATAGGCGAGGTAGACCACGGCGGCACGCGGGCTGACCCGGCCGTCGAACGCGGCGGGTGTCTGGGCTTCGCGAATGTCGTAGGGGCCGCTGACGGCCGAGAGAGCGCCGACAGCGAAGCCGGTGTCCGGATTGTCGTGCAGTTCCCGGGCGAGTGCGGTGGCGGCCTGGCCACCCTGGGAGAAGCCGACGATGTAGACCTCGGGGGCGACGGTGTGACCGCGTTCCTCGGCCAGCGTGCGAGCGGCACGCAGCAGGTCCAGGGAGGCGCTGGCCGCGGTCGGGGCATGGACGTAGGGGTGACGGCCGGGGCCTTCGCCGAGACCGAGATAGTCGGGGGCGACGCCGATGGTGCCGCCCGCGGCGAACGCGATCGTGCGGGCCCGATCGTTCGCGCCGCCGACCGAGGGCGCCTCGTCCTTGCGCAGGATGGTTCCGTGCGCGTAGCTGATGATGCGCAGTTCGCCGACGTCGGTGTCGGGCAGGACGAGCAGGCCGGTTGCCGTCGTCGGCTGCCCGGTCGCGTCGATGGTTCGATACTCGACACGGGAGGCTTCGACGCCGTTGCGGACCGGGGCCTCGAGGGTGCGGTCGGCGAGGAATTCCGTGGTTTCGGCAGCGGTCATGGTCGATATCGGAGTCACCGAGACCACCTCACCGCGCGGGGACGCCTGCTGCTCGCGGCCCTCGCCGTCGGAGCCGCACGCCGCCGACAGCACCAGCAGCAGAGCCGCGAACACGCTCGTCAGCACACGCCCGATCCGGCCTGCCGGGGTGGCGGGCGGACAACCGTGGCGCGCGATGAGACAACCGTCGGTGCTCATCAGCCCACCATAGTCGCGTCGCCGAATTGCCTGCCGCGCCTTCGCCGATAGTGCAGAATCACGCCGATGCTGTCATTGCAGGAGATCTCCGACCGCCTGGAGATCGAGGATCTGATGGTCCGCTACGCCCATGCCATCGACACCCGACGATGGGATCTGCTCGACGAGTTGTTCACCGCCGACGCCCATATCGACTACACCGCGATGGGCGGCCCCGCCGGCGATCTGGCGGCGACCAAGGCGTTCCTGTCGGCCACGCTGCCGCACTTCCCCGCCTTCCAGCACCTCATCTCGAACTCCTCGCTCACCATCGACGGCGACACCGCCACCGGGCGCACGATGTGCCAGAACCCGATGGTGATCGGCGGACCGGACGGCGCGCAGCAGATGATGCTGTGCGGGCTGTGGTACCTGGACACCTTCGCCAGGGTCGAGGGCAACTGGCGCATCCGTACCCGCACCGAGGAGAAGAGCTACATGTTCCTCGCCGCCGAGGTCCCCCGGCAGTAGTCCGTCGTCCCCGGCTACGAGTTGTCAGCGGGGCACGTTCTCAGCCGCGCTCCCGCACCGCCTTGACCGCCTTGCGAGCGGCCACCAGCACCGGATCCCAGACCGGGGAGAACGGCGGCGCGTAGCCGAGGTCGAGGGCGGTCATCTGCTCCACGGTCATGCCCGCGGTCAGGGCGACCGCGGCGATGTCCACGCGTTTGGCCGCGCCCTCCTTGCCGACGATCTGCACACCGAGCAGACGCCCGGTGTGGCGTTCGGCGAGCATCTTCACCGTCATCAGCGCGGTGCCGGGGTAGTACCCGGCCCGGCTGGTGGACTCGATGGTCGCCGTCACGTACTGCAGACCGGCGTCGCGGGCGTCGCGCTCCCGCAGACCGGTACGTGCGACCTCGAGTGCGCAGATCTTGCTGACCGCGGTACCCACGACCCCGGGGAAGCTCGCGTACCCACCCGCCAGGCAGGCGCCGATCACCTGGCCGTGCTTGTTGGCGTGGGTGCCGAGAGGAATGTGGCGATCGCGCCCGGAGACCAGGTCACGCACTTCGACGCAGTCACCGCCCGCCCAGATGTCGCTGTGGCCGCGCACCCGCATCGACAGATCGGTGAGCAGACCGCCGTACTCCCCCAGCGGCAGCCCCGCCGCGCGGGCCAATTCGGTGTTCGGGCGCACGCCGAGGCCGAGCACGACCACGTCGGCGGGATATTCGGCGTCACCGGTGGCGACCGCGCGGACCCGGCCGTCGGCGTCGGTACGCACGGCGACGGCTTCGGCCTCGCAGATCACCTCGATGCCGATGCCGCGCATGGCCTCGGCCACCTTCGCCCCCATCTCCGGGTCGAGGGTGGACATGGGCGCGGAGCCGCGGTCCAGCACCCGCACCTGATAGCCGCGCTGGATGAGCGCCTCGGCCATCTCCACACCGATGTAGCCGGCGCCGATGACGACCGCGCGCCTGCCCTCGGTGTGCTCGAGGGTGTCGATGAGTGCCTGGCCGTCGTCGAGGGTCTGCACGCCGTGCACGCCCTCGGCATCGATGCCCGGCAGATCGGGGCGGATCGGTCGCGCGCCGGTGGCGATGACGAGCTTGTCGTAGCCGGTCCAGGATTCCTCGCCGGTGTCGCGCGCACGGCTGCGCACCCGCTTGCCCGGCACGTCGAGTTCGATCACTTCGGTGTGCAGGCGCACGTCGATGTCGCGCTCGCGGTGTTCCTCCGGGGTGCGCGCGATCAGGTCGTCGCGGTCCTCGACGAGCCCGCCGACCCAGTAGGGGATGCCGCACGCGGAGTAGGAGGTGAAGCCGCCGGATTCGAAGACTGTGATGCGCATTGCCTGCGAGCCGAGGTGACGGCGGGCCTGTGACGCCGCGGCCATTCCGGTCGCGTCGGCCCCGATGACGACCAGGTGTTCGCTCATGTCCGTCACGCTACGGTGTCGTCGCGTTCAGGGTTTGCGACGACCCGGCCGGTGCGTTAATTTCCGGTTCGCCGGGGATCGGTCCGTCCCTGCGCCCGCGTGCGGCGGGCCGAGGGCCGGTCGGGGCGAGGAGAGCGGGGTGGGCGGCGCGGTGCGTGAAGTGCTGGCCGGAACGGGAGTGTGCCTGATCGTGGCGGCGATACTGGCCTTCGTCTTCGCCGGCGCCTGGCATACGACACGGCCGCCGCAGGCTCGCGGCGGGACCGGCAGACTGATGATCGATACCGGCCTGGGGTTGACGGCGGTGGGGTTGATCGTGGCGGTCGCCGGGCTGGTGCCGGTCCGCTCCGCGGGGTCCCCGGAGACGCTGCCCGCGGCGACCGTCGTGCCCGCGCCTTCGGCCCCGACTCCGCGACCGGGCGGCGCGACAGTCTCGGCCACCGTGGCCCCCGCTCCCCCTCCGCCATGACTCCGTCGGCCGGTTTCGCACCGTTCCGGTCACGATTCGCGGCATGTCGGCGGCACGGCGCGCGAATTCGATACCCCCGAAGTCAGGTTGCCTCGTCCGGACCCTCCCGCGCGGGCCCGGCGGAAGTTACGTTGTGGATGTGAGTTTCGAGTATGTGGTCGTGCCGGTCGGCGCGATCCGCACGCCCGGGGAAATCCCGGACTATCTACGGGCGCAGGCCGGTAGACCCCTCGACGACGATCTCCGTCTGGTCGTCGTCGCCGGATTGCAGGCCTGGAACACGGCGGTGCTGGCTTCGCGCCCGCATGCCGGAGTCCGGATCGAGGCGGCCGGGTACGCGGTGCGGGTGACCTCCGCGGACCGGGGCGACCGGCCACGGGTGCCGGGCGCACTGGACAACGCGGCCGCGCCGGTGCGGCAGCTGCTGCAGGATCTGATCACCGGGTTCGACTACGAGCTCTACGATGCGCGCCCCTACAGCGACGGCCCGGCGCCCGAGCAGACCGTGGAACACCGCGAGGTGGAGGTCGACATCGGTGGCGAGCACACCTACTCGTCGATGACCGAGCGGGAGATCCACACCTGGGTGCCCAACCTGGACACCCTGGCCGCGACACCGTTCCTCATCGTCGGCAAGCCGCACGACGAGCAGACCTTCATCCAGACCTACCGCAACTCCGCGGTCGACTACACCCTCGAGATCCACGACAGCCGACGACGCGACCACTATTTCGCGACCACGGTGTCGGATCCGGCGATCGTCGCGCGGCTGATCTGGGAGTGGGCGGGCGACGACTGGTCGACCCTGCAACGCGTGGATTGGCGGCACACCCCGAAATGAGCAGGACCGTCGTCGTGCGCCCGGCACGCACCGCGCCTGTCCGATTCGCACGCCGTGGGATCGTCGCGCCACCCCGGCACGCGCCGAGTACGCTCATGCCGCCGCGCCCTTGCGGGAGGCGGTGCGCAGATTCGGGCGCGAAGCGGAAGGCCAGCATATGAACGAGCCGTATTCCCCGTGGCACCAGCGGAATCCGGCAGGCGAACAGCCCTTGGCGGCCCGCTACACCGGTTCCGAGCCGATCCTCTGGAACGGCAGCATGGTCTATCCGATGTACACCGATCGCATCGGTACCGAGCCGATCCTGCTGTACATGACACTGCTGTCGCAGGCTCCGCCTGCGGGACTGCGCGGGCACGGTCTCGGACTCTCGGTGCTGCAGGGCTACATCGAGCTGGATGGTCACAAGCTCACCGGGGTCGACATCTGGAGCGACGCGCTCGCCCGCGGCGTGACCGTCGAACTCGTCCCGACCGGAGCGGACGCGGTGTTCTCGCTGACCCCGGTCTGGGTGGACCAGACCGGCGCGCACCGCAGTTGGACGGGCAACTACGGGATGCTCGTGGAGGACATTCCCAACGACATCGTCGCGCTGTGGTGCAGTCTGGGCGAGGGCCCGCCGAATTTCGCCAACCTCGTCGTCGGCGTCGGCATCGCTCCGGTGCGGCCGGGCACACGGGAGCCGTCCGGACAGGCCGCCGCCGACACGGCCGAGCCCCCCGAGAGCCCCGAGACCGCCGAGCCCCTCGAATCCCCGGCCGAGTCCGGGGAGCGGGCCGACCACACGACCGGGGAGAGCCCGGCCGTCTCGGAATGGATCTCGCCCGAGGCCTACGCCGACCCCGCGCCCGCGCCCGCGCCCGCGGAGACGCCGTACGCGGAAACCCCGTACACCGACAGCGCCTACGCCGACGACCGGCTCACCGATACCCGGGTGCCCAAGGAGCGGCAGGTCCGGCGCGGGGAAACCGCGCCGCCGACCGAGCCCACCTCACCGTTCGTCGACGAGAACGCCACCATGACGATGAAGTACACCCCACCGCCGTGGGGTGCGGTGTCCGCCCGGCCCGAGTCTCGTCCCGCGTCCGAGCCGGCCCCGGTCAGGCTCACCGCCTTGCCGGACTCGCAGCCCGGATCGGTTTGGGAGGCCCTGCCCGAGGCTGCCCGGGGAGCCGACGACGTGGTCGCGGTCCCGGAGCCCGGCCGGTCGGCCGAGTCGATCCCCCCGGTGCCGATCCCATCGTTGCCGATCCCCTCGTTCGACGAGCTGTGGGAGTCCGCGGGTTCCTCCGCGACCGAACCCGCGACCGAACCCGCGACGGAATCGGCGTGGGCGAGCACGTCGGCCCCCGCAGCCGATCCTCGCCAGGCGCACGATGTGGCGTGGCCGAGCAGTGCCGAGACCGCACCGGAATCGGAGCAGGCGTGGTCCGCGACGACGGACGTCGCGCCGGCACGACCGACGGCGCAGACCGACGAGCCCGGCGCCGCCTACCGTAACGCGCTCTACGACCTGGGCACGGGCATGTACGACCGTGGTGAGGACGAGCAGGCGTGCGGTCTGTGGGCGCAGGCGGCCGAGGCGGGACACGCCGGAGCCGCTCACGACCTGGCGGTGCTGTTGTTCCGGCGCGGTGAGCACACCGCCGCCGAGGGCTGGTGGCGGGTCGCGGCGCAGCACGGTGAGTCCCGTTCGATGGCGCTGCTGGCCGAGCTTCTCGACCGCCGCGGCGATTCCGCCGAAGCCGCGCGGTGGCGGGTCCGGGCGGCCGAGGCGGACCAGGCGCTGCATTCCTGAAGCGTCGGCACCCTGAGGCGCCGGCAAAGAATCGACGCACCCACCGGTCCGGCCGGGTAGCCGCGTTCTCGATCGGCCGACCGGAAATTCGGTGGATCGAGCGGTGCGCCCGGCGATACGGTGTGGCGCATGGGCACTTTGTCACCCGCGGCGTGTGCAGTGCGCGCCTTCTTCATCCGGTTGCGCGCGACTGCCCGGCCTGCGCCGGCGCACCGCACCGCCACGGGAATCAGCTGCTGACCGGTCACCGACCGGGCGCCCCACGGCGCTGACCGCATCGAGCCGACCGCTTCGCGCGGCGTCTCGTCGTGCCCCGGCATGGGTCCGGGCGAATCACCTTCCTGATTCGGCCACTCCTGACAAGGACACCCATGTCCCGCCATCGTCGTTCGTCGCGTCCTGCCCACTCCCGGGCCGACGCCCGCAAACACTTCTCCCAGAACTTCCTCGCCGACGCGGCCGCCGCGCGCACGATCGTGCGCGCTTCCGGCATCACCGCCGGCGATCTGGTGCTCGAGATCGGGCCGGGCGGCGGCATGCTCACCGGCCAATTGCTCGGTGTGGCGCGCCGCGTGCTCGCCTACGAGATCGATCCCCGCTACGCCGCCGCGTTGCGGGCACGCTATGCCGGTGACGACCGAATCCGTTGTCACCACGTGGATTTCCGCGATGTCCGCGCTCCCGCCGAGCCGTTCGCGGTGGTCGCCAACATCCCGTTCGCGGCGAGCACCGACATCCTGCGCTGGTGTCTGACCGCTCGCGAGCTGACCTCGGCCACGCTGCTCACCCAACAGGAGTTCGCCCGCAAGTACTCCGGCGACTACCAACGGTGGCCGAAACTGACCGTCACACACTGGCCGACGGTGCGGATGAGTCTCGGCCCGCGTATCGGTCGGGACCGGTTCCGGCCGGTCCCGCGCGTCGATGCCGCCGTCCTGCATCTGCGCAGGCGCGAGCGTCCGCTGCTGCCGGACCGGGATCTGGCTCGGTATCGGCAGTTGGTCGACATCGGTTTCCTCGGCGTCGGCGGATCGCTGGCGGCGTCACTGGCCACACAGTTGCCCTCGCGGCGGGTGCGCGCGGCGTTCGCGCGGGCCGCGATCGCGACGAATGCGCCGGTCGGCTCGGTGGCGCCGGACAACTGGATCGCGCTGTACCGAGCACTGTCGTGACCCGAATCCCGCGCCTGCTGCCGGAAGAGCGCGGTCGGGACAACGAAACAGCGGGCCGGGCAGCGCTTTTCGAGCTGCCCGGCCCGCCGGGGTGCCGGTCGCGCCTCACACGGGGGTGAAGTCGCGGCTTGCGATGTAGGTCGGACGCGGCGATGCCGCCGCGTACGGCTGCACCAGGGTGTTCTCGACGCTGTTGAACACCAGGAAGATGTTCGAGCGTGGGAAGGGAGTGATGTTCGACGAGGAGCCGTGCATGATGTTCGAATCGAACAGCAGCGCCGAGCCCGCCGCGCCGGTGAACTGCCGGATACCGCAGCGGTCGGCCAGCACGGTGACGTCCTGAGTGGTCGGCACACCGATCTCCTGCTCGCGCAACGACTGCCGGTAATGCCCCTCGGGAGTGGCTCCGACACACGGCACGAAGGTGCGGTGCGAGCCGGGCATCACCATGAGACTGCCGTTGAACGGGTAGTTGTCGGTCATGGCGATCGACAGGCTCACCGCGCGGGGGGCGGGCATGCCGTCCTCGGCGTGCCAGGTCTCGAAGTCCGAGTGCCAGTAGAACCCGCTGCCGCGGAAGCCCGGCATGTAGTTGACCCGGGTCTGGTGCAGGTAGACATCGGAACCGAGAACCTGCCGCGCCAATCCGGCGATGCGGGTCTCGCGGACGAGATCGGCCACCGCGGCGCTGAGCTTGTGCACCTCGAAGACCGAGCGCACCTGATTCGACGCCTTCTCCCGGATCACCCGGTCGTCGTCGGCCAGCGCCGGATCGACCATGAGCCGCTCGATCTCGGCACGGAACTCGGCCACCTCGTCCGGGTTCAGCAGGGCATCCACGACAGCGAAACCGTCGCGATCGTAGGTCGACAGCTGTTCGCCGCTGCCCTCGCCCCACACGGTCGGTTCGCGTCGCGGGATGTGCGGCGCGGGCTCGGCCCTGCGGGTGGGATACCGATCCATGCGTTCCATCGAATCAGAATCACGATCGATGGTCTGCTGCAACACTCCAGTCGCTCCTCTCAGCCGGCCTGCACCGCGACCAGCGGATAGACACCGTTCTCGTCGTGGACTTCCTGCCCGGTCACCGGCGGATTGAACACGCACATCATTCGCATCCGGGTGCGCGCCACCAGCTGATGCTTCTCGTGACCGTTCAGCAGGTACATGCTGCCGGGGCCGAGCGCGTAGACCTGGTCGTTGTCCAGGTCGGTCAGCGTGCCCTCACCCTCGATCAGCCACACCGCCTCGATGTGGTTCCGGTAATGGAACACATGGGTGGTGCCTTCGGCGATGGTGGTCTCGTGGAAGGAGAACCCGACGCCGTCGCCGCCGAGGACGATGCGCTTGCTTCGCCAGCCCTCGCCGGCGACATCGCGGTCGGTGCCGGTGATCTCGGCGGTGGTGCGAACGATCATCCCCGCACTCCCGTCGTGGTCGTAGCCGGGCGGTCCCAGCCGGTGCACACCGAATCGATGGCGCCGGTGAGGATCTTCAGACCCGCGTCCAGCTCCTCGTCGGTGATGGTCAGCGGCGGAAGCAGTTTCACCACCTCGTCGCTGGACCCGGAGGTCTCCACCAGCAGACCGCGCTCGAACGCGACCTGGCACACCTTGCCCGCCTGCGAGGGGTCGTCGAAGGCGACGCCGTGCACAAGTCCGCGACCGCGACTGGACAGGCCGGGGAATTGCCCGGCGACAGCGGCGAGTTCGCCGGCGATGCGTTCGCCCTTCGCCTTGGTCGAGGCCTCCAGCGCGCCGTCGGACCAGAAGTGCTCGAGCGCGACCTGAGCGGTGACGAACGACGGATTGTTGCCGCGGAAGGTGCCGTTGTGCTCGCCCGGCGACCACTGGTCGAGCTCGGGCTTGAACAGCACCAGCGCCATCGGCAGGCCGTAGCCGCCGATCGACTTCGACAGCGTCACGATGTCGGGGGTGATGCCGGCGAGCTCGAAGGAGAAGAACGGGCCCGTGCGCCCGCACCCCATCTGCACGTCGTCGACGATCAGCAGGATCTCGCGCTCCTGGCACAGCTCGGCCAGGTGACGCAGCCACTCGGCGCGCGCGACGTTGACGCCGCCCTCGCCCTGCACGGTCTCCACGATCACCGCGGCCGGGCGGTCGAAGCCCGACGAGGTGTCGTCGAGGACCCGCTCCATCCACTGGAAGTCGGCGGTGGTGTTGTCGAAGTAGCCGTCGTAGGGCATGTGCGCGGCGTGCACCAGCGGAACGCCCGCGCCCGCGCGCTTGGCGGCGTTGCCGGTGACCGACAGCGCGCCCAGGGTCATGCCGTGGAAGGCATTGGTGAAGCTGAGGATGGTTTCCCGGCCGGTCACCTTGCGAGCCAGCTTGAGCGCGGCCTCGACGGCGTTCGCGCCGGTCGGGCCGGGGAACTGCACCTTGTAGTCCAGTCCGCGCGGCGCGAACAGCGTGTCGCGCAGAGTTTCGAGGAGCTTGCGTTTGGCCGCGGTGGACATATCCAGGCCGTGGGTGATGCCGTCGCCTGCGATGTAGTCCAGCAACGGCTGCTTGAGCACGGGGTTGTTGTGCCCGTAGTTCAGCGCGCCCGCACCGGCGAAGAAGTCCAGGAAGTCCTTGCCCTCCTCGTCGCGCAGCCATGCGCCCTGGGCGGTGGTGAACACCGTCGGCCAGGAGCGGCAGTAGCCGCGCACATTGGACTCCAGCGACTCGAAAATGGTCGTATCCGCGCTGATCATCGAATCTCCTTGGTGATAGGCGAAATTTCGTAGAGCTCTTCCGCGGCGTGCTCGTCGGGGAAGACGTCCGCTTCGAACAAGGGCCGCTTGGTGAATTCCGCGTCTCGACGCCTGGCCACGGCGGCGAACATCGCGATCGAGGCGGGATTATCGGGGGAAATCGTCGTTTCCAGCGCCGTGACGCCGTGCGGAGCGACGCGATCGAGCAAATTCTCGATCATCGCCGTGCCGGTGCCGCGGCCGCGCTGGCCGGCCGAAACCGCGACCTGCCAGACGAATACCGTGCCGGGACGCTCCGGGCGCAGGTAGCCGGTGACGAAACCGACGATCTTGCCGTCGACTTCGGCGACCACGGTGGTGCCGGGAAAATCGCGGCACCACAGCAGGTAGGCGTAACTCGAGTTGGTGTCGAGCACCCGGGATTCCTTGGCGATCCGCCAGATATCCGCCGCGTCACCGACTCGAGGGGTCCGCAGCAGCGCGGTGCCGACACGGTCGGACACCTGCCACGGTGGCGTCACCGGTCGCGGCCGCGCGGTGGTGGCGACACCCCGGGAGGGGGCGGCATGCGTGTGCTCGGTGTTGTCCGGAAGGGCAGTGTTCGAAATCGCGGTGTATGTGGACAAGGTTTGCGGTGACATACAACTCCCAAAGTGGTCTGTCTACGCATCCAGCTTCACCAACCAATTTTGCGGTGAATTGGTCGATCTCTTTGCGGTTGCATTACGAATACGTTTCGTAGCCCGGGCTCGACGCAGCCAAACGTGACATCACGCACAACGCTCGGGTACGAACGTGAGGTTTATCTGGGCAGATCGAGTCGATAGCCGAGGCCGCGCACGGTCACGACGATGCGCGGGTCCGAGGGATCGGTTTCGATCTTGGTGCGCAGCCGGCGCATGTGGACATCGACGATGCGTTCGTCGCCGAAGAAGTTCTCTTCCCAGACCTTTTCCAGCAACTGCGCGCGGCTGAGCACGCGCCCCGGCACGTCGGCGAGCTCACACAGCAGGCGGAACTCGGTCAGCGTCAGCTTGATCTCCTCGTCACCACGGCGGACCAGCCCACCCTCGCGGTCGAGCAGCAGAGGCGCTTCCGCGTCGGCGTCCAGGGCGATCTCGCGGGGCGCGTCGCGTTCGGCCGCGAGCCGAGCCCGCCGGCGCAGGGCCCGCATCCGGGCGGAGATCTCTTTGATCTCGAAGGGTTTGGTGACGAAGTCGTCGGCGCCCGCTTCGAGCGCGGCCACGACGTCGTGGGTGTCGTCGCGGGAACTGATGACGATGATCGGCACGTCGTGGTCGCGGCGGATCTCCCGGATGCATTCGAAGCCGTCCATGTCGCCGAGCATCAATTCGACGATCATCACATCCGGGGCGCCGTTACTGCGCAGGCGGGTCAGAGCGTCTTCGGCTTCGTGGGCCTCCGAGACGTCGTAGCCTTCATCCTCCAGAGCTACCCGCAATTCCCGGCGGATGCGGTCGTCGTCGTCCACGATCATCAAGTTCGCGCTCAAAACCCTCATCCCTCGCAATCAGTCGGAAGCAGAAGTCGGAAACGTCCGCTTCCGGCAAACATGCCGATCTATCGGTTTCCCCAACCGACCGATCGGTAAACTTTGTTTGCTGGGATGTGGTGCGCGTCGCTGTTGCCGGGTCGTCGATCACACCAGGCGGGGCCGCGAGTTCCACCGCGACCAGTCGAAATCGATGGTCGTGCGGTAGCCACGGGCCAGGAAATCATACGGCTCCTGGACGGCCTCGACCGATTCGGTGAGAGTGCGGACGATGTGCCAGCCGAACCCGGTCTGGGCCACGGCCTCCTTCGACGTCGTCACCCCGGTAACCCGGACCTTCATCCGATCCTGGCCGTAATCGAGTTCGCAGTCCAGCTCGGATCCCGGCACAGCGTCCGAAACCAGCGCGGTGGCCACCTCGTCGAGGGCCAATCTGATGTCGGCGACCTCGTCGATCGCGAAGTCCGCGATATGTCCCACCGTCTCCGCCAGCGCCCGCAACATGGTGAGCTGTTCGGGTCGCGCGGGCACTCGGACTCCTATGGTCGTCGCCGCCGTCGTCGGCTGTTGCCACGTCCGATCCCCCATAACCATCGCCACCTCGTTCGCGTCGCTGCCATCCGTCCGTCTACGGCCTGCCGGGGTCGGATGATGACTCGACCACCGGTGACCGGTCCACGCTCGGAGGGCGCGTACCCGGCGCCTCCGAGGGTCAAACAGTTACACGGCGGCGACCTGAGGGGACAACAGGGTCAGAGAGCGAGTGCGTCGTGCATGGACGGGTAGCGGTGGAATCGGCAGCGCACGCCCGTGAGCTCCAACGAACGCTCGATCTCCGGGCGCCCGGTGACGACGCGGACGTCGATACCCCGGAGGGCAGCCGGGGCTTGGACCTCGCCCAGCGCGGCTGCGGCACGCAAACTCAGGAACAACGTGGCACGCAGATCCACCACGACGGCACCGCAGTCGGAGTGGACCGCGTTGTCGAGCGCCTGACAGAACCGATGCTGGGCGAGCGCGTCCAGCTCGCCTTCTATTCGGACCACCACGCAACGGTGGTCACGGTCGAGGAACTGGGCGCAGGAATACCGAACACCGGGCGGGTTCGCCTCGGTGTCGCGGGGGTGGATGGTGAGCGTGACATCGACTGCCATGGAAGAACCTCCCTGGATCTGCTCCAGATCGGTGCGGCTGGGTCTGACTACGGTCGCGCGAGCTGTCTACAGTCTGGCACGCCGTGGCGGCCCTGTCACCGAGAGGGGTTGACCCTGGCGGTCGACCGGCGTAGACCGGGGTAACCCACCCTGCACGAGTTCGCGGGCGCGCCGAGAGGAGCTCGTCATGACAGCGCACGTGCCTTATCCCCAACACGGAAATTTCCCCGACCACACGCGCACCAGCCGGTCTCATGCCGGTGAAATCTTCGAGGACACCCGGAACTGGCCGGGCATGTTCCTCGTCGGCCTCGGGATCGTGACTGTCGGACTCACCATGACCGCGGCCGGCTACGGTTTCGAGGGCTGGGCGCTGATCGGCGGGATCGCCGCCGGTCTGTTCCTGCTCGTCGGCATCGGATTGATCGTCCTCGAGCACCGCCGGATGCGCAGGATCTCCGCCGAGCAGACCGGATACGACGACCGAGGTCACTGATCGACCCGGCAGGCGGCCGGCGTCCGGCCGCCCCGGCCCGCGTCAGGAAATCGGCGCGATGGCGACGGTGATGTTGTCGTTGCCGCCGCTGCGCACGGCGAAATCGGCGAGATCGCGTGCCGCGGCCATCGGATCCTCGACCGCGGCCAGTGCCGCGAGCTGGTCCGCCTCGGGCCGGTAGTTCCACAGGCCGTCGCTGCACAGCAGCAGACGGCCCGAAGTGCGGGCGCGGAAGGTGCGCACCGCACGGTCCGACCAGGGCCGCTCGTCGGTGTCCGCGCCCAGCCAGCGCAACAGGGTGTGCGCGCGAGGATCGTTCATGGCGGCCTGCTCGTCCATCGCGCCCGCGTCGACGAGTGCCTGCGCCCAGGAATCGTCGACGGTCAGCCGCTGTGACGGGATGTAGGCGGTGTCGTCGCCGATCGGCTCGGCGGCCAGCCAGTAGGCGCGACTGTCGCCGACATTGGCCACGGTGATGTCGACCGCCCCGCCGCCCGCGCCGCGCACGATCGCCGAGACGTAGGTGCACGAGGGTGCGTTGCGCTCCTCGTTGGGAATCGCGCGAACCGCGTCGGAGGCCGCGACCAGACCGGCGAGCGCGGCGTCGGTGGCGGGCCGGCCCTGCTCGAGCGCCCGCAGGCAGGCCTGAACGCCCGCCCGCACCGCGGACCCGGAGGCGGCCTGCGGATCCGAGGAGGTGGACACGCCGTCGCAGACCACGATGACCGTGGTGTGCGGGCCGTGTTCGCCTTCCACGACAGCCGCGGCGACGGCGTCTTCGTTACGCGCGTGCGAGATGCCACGGTCGGTGACCAGGCAGACCGCGCCGAGGTCTGCCTCGAACCGGTCGGCGGGGCCGTCGGTCAGCGGCAGCGCGACGCGCTTGTCGGTCAGATCCGCGCCGCAGGACGGGCAGGCCGCGGCGCCGGTGTGGTTGTCCGCGCCGCAGTCCGGACAGCGGGGGCCGGTGCCGCGTACGGTGCGCGGGGTACGGATCTCGACGGTGGGCGCGGCAGCCGCGCGGGTGATCTCCACGGTCGGCGATTCGGAGGTCGCCGACCCGTCCCGCGCTGCCGGGCTCTCGATGGGCATGGTGGGGGCTTCGGCGGGATCTCGGGGCAGATCGCGATTCACAGCGTGGTCCTCGGGCGGGTAGCAGCGGCACGGCCGACCGGCAGGTCGGGCCTACAGCGTTCCAGATCGGGGCGGCGCGCGTCCCGCTTGCCCGCCATACCGAAGTTCGTGTCTCCCGGCGTCTCCCGCACCCTGTCCCCCTTCGTCACCAACCGGCGCAGTCGTTCCCGCGATCGTACGACAACCGAAGGAGTGCACCCGCATCCGTCAGTCGCGCAGCACGCCCGGCTTGTCGACGTAGCGCTGCATGGCCTGGTTCAGTCCGCGCATGGCGAGGTTGTAGGCGGGCGGGAAGTACCGCTGCGCCCAGTGCCCGATGCGGATGTCGTGGGAGGTGTAGACGAGATACCTGTTGCGCTCCACCCCGCGCACCACCGATTTCGCGGCCGCTTCCGGGCTGACGGCATGACGCAGGAACAGTTTCATGCCGCGTCGCACCGCCACGGATTCCCGGTCGACACCGGCGATCTCGAGCCGGTCGACCATCGGCGTGCTCATCGCGCCGGGACACACCAGGCTGACCCCGATGCGATGCCTGCGCAGATCGAAGCGCAGGACCTCCGACACGCCACGCAGTCCGAATTTGCCCGCGCTGTACGGCGCGTGCCACGGCAGGCCGAACAGCCCGGCCGCGGAGGCGACATTGACCAGATGACCACCGCGCCCGGCCGCGATCATGGGCGGCAGGAACGCCTCGATGATGTGGATGGGGCCCATGAGATCGATGTCGATGGTGCGCCGCCACTGCTCGTGGGAGAGACGCTCGACCGTGCCCCAGGTGGCGATGCCCGCCACGTTCATCACGATGTCCACACTGCCGCTGCCGCCACCGCTGCCGAGTCGCGCGTGCACCCGCTCGGCGAACGCGACGACAGCGTCGTGATCGGTGAGATCGAGCGCCTCCGCCGAATGCACCGTGGCTCCGCTCGCGCGCAATTCCTCGGCGGTACGCTCGAGACCGGCGCCGTCGATATCGGTGAGAACCAGTGACGCGCCCTTGGCCGCGGCCGCCTCGGCGGTACTGCGGCCGAGCCCGCCGGCGGCCCCGGTGATCAGGCAGATCTTGCCGTCGAACTTGGTCATGGCACGACCATAGTATTTACGAACATTCTTGTCTATAAACGGGCGTCGCTCGATCAGCGCAGCAGGCGGATCCAGCGACGGGTGTCGGCGGGGTCGATCACGTCGTCGAGTTCGAACACCGTGGCGGCGGTGAGCGCTTTGCCGCCTGCGTACGCGGCGGCGACCAGATTGTCGAAGGCCTTCGCCCGCTCGGCCGGGTCGGCGATCGCCGCCAGTTCCTTGGCGAATCCCAGTCGCACCGCTCCTTCCAAGCCCATGCCGCCGATCTCGCCGGTCGGCCAGGACACGATGAACCGCGGCGAGCGGAACGAGCCCGCGGCCATCGCCTGCGCCCCGAGCCCGTAGCCCTTGCGCAGTACGACCGTCCCCCACGGCACTCGCATATTGGCGGCATCGATGAACAACTTGCTGAACTTGGTCACCGTAGCGTGCTTCTCGGCTTCCGGACCGACCATGAATCCTGGTGTGTCACAGAGAGATATGATCGGAAGGCGGTGTGCGTCGCACAGGGCGAGGAAGGCGCTGAGTTTGTCGGCGGCGGGGGCGTCCACGGCGCCGCCGAGGTGATGGCAATCGTTGGCGATCAGCCCGAACGGCCTGCCCTCCACCCGCACGAGCGCGGTGACGACGCCGACACCCCAGTCGCGGCGTAGTTCCAGCACCGAGCCGACGTCGACGACGGATTCGATGGCGGCGCGAATATCGAAGGCGTGCAACCGGTTCTCCGGCACCACATGCCGGGCCGTCCGCGGGTCGGGGGCCTCCCACCGATCGACATCGCCCTGGAAGTAGGCCAGGTAGCGGCGGGCGATGGCGACCGCGTCGGCTTCGTCCTCGGCGACCACGTGGACCACCCCGTTGCGCCGTTGCACCTCGACCGGGCCGATGTCCTCGGGCCGGAACACCCCGAGCCCGCCGCCTTCGATCATGGCCGGGCCACCCATGCCGATATTGGCCTCCGGCGTCGCGATCACCACATCGCACATGCCCAGCAGGGCGGCATTGCCCGCGAAGCAGCGGCCGGAGACGATGCCGATCAAGGGCACCTGCCCCGACAGCGCGCCCATCGCCCGGAAGGTGGTCAGATCCAGGCCCGAGATGCCCGAGTAGTCGGTGTCGCCCGGACGACCACCGCCGCCTTCGGTGAAGAACACCACCGGCAACCGCTGCTCGTGGGCGATGTCGAGCATGCGGTCGGACTTGGCGTGATTACGCATGCCCTGCGTGCCCGCCAGCACGGTGTAGTCGTAGGACAGCACCACCGCGCGGGCGGCGCGCTCGCCGAACCGGTCGGCGTTGATGGTGGCGATGCCGCTGATCAAACCGTCGGCGGGGGTGTTGGCGATGAGATCCTCGGGGCTGCGGCGCAGGCGCTGCGCGGCCACGGCGAGACCGCCGTATTCGACGAAGCTGTCCGCGTCGACGAGATCGTCGATGTTCTCGCGGGCGGTGCGCCTGCCCAGCCGGTGACGTTTCGCGACGGCCTGGGGTCGGGCCTCGTCGAGTACGCCGCGCTGTCGGTCGAGGACTTCGCGCAGATCGGCACGGATGGAGTCGAGATCCACCGCGACGATGTCGGCCCCGCCGCCGTCGTGGTCGGCGGGCGTCCACACCAGCAGCGCGGCCTGCGGATCCACGACGTCTCCCGGCGCGGCGAGCGTACGCGACACCCGCAACGGCTGCTCGGCGCGCAGGACGTGTTGCATCTTCATGGCCTCGAGCACCGCCACCTGTGCGCCCGCGGCCACGAGTTCGCCCGGTTCGGCCAGTTCCACCACCGTGGCGCCCATCGGCGTGGTGAAGGCCAGCTCGTCCGGGCCGAGCCGGAGATCGGCGGATGCACCGGCCGCCCCGGACGACGCGGCCACCGGTATCGGCCCCGCGGCGAATTCCTCGGCGCCGCGCACGAATTCGCCGACGTGGCGTTCGAACCAGCCGGTGTCGACCGGTTCGGCACCGGCGAGCGCGCCGACCGTGGCCCGCAGGACCGGCGCGTTGGTGCCGACACCGGCGACGACGGTCTCGGCGAGCGCGTCGGCGCAGCGTCGCAACGCGCCGTCCAGGGAATCCGCGCGCACGACGATCTTGGCGAGCAGCGAGTCGAAATGCACGGTGTGGCGCATCCCGGGGAAGGCGGCGGTGTCGACTCGCACGCCCGCACCGGTCGGGGTGTCGAAGCGGGTGAGCACCCCCGAACTCGGCAGCACCTGTCCCCCCGCATCGATGACCTCGGCGTTCACCCGCGCCTGCACCGCGTACCCACGCGGGCTGGTGTCGGGCAGTTCGAGCCGAGCCAGGCTGCGGCCGGCGGCCACGTCGAACTGGACACCCACCAGGTCCAGGCCGGTGGTCTCCTCGGTGACGGTGTGCTCGACCTGCAGGCGCGGGTTCACCTCGAGGAACCACGCCTGCTCACCGCGCACCAGGAATTCCACGGTGACCACGCCCCGGCAGCGCACCGATTCCACGATGTCCACGGCCGCGCGGTGCAGCCGGGCGCGCAGCTCGTCGCCGAGTCCGGGGGCCGGGGCGATCTCCACCAGTTTCTGCCTGCGCCGTTGCACGCTGCAGTCGCGATCGCCCACGGCGCGCGCGTGCCGCCCGTCGCCGATCACCTGGATCTCGATGTGGCGGGCTCCGGTGACCAGCGCCTCGGCGAAGACACGATCGTCACCGAAGGCGGCGTGCGCTTCGTCGCGGCAATGGGCGAAGGCGTCGGCGAGTTCGCCTGCTTCGCGCACCTCGCGCATTCCCCGCCCGCCGCCGCCCGCCGCGGCCTTGACCATCACACCGTGAGGGTTGGCCGCCAGCAGTGCGGCGACGGCATCGAGGTCCGCGCCGACCGGCGTGCCCGGCAGCACCGGCAGGCCCGCGCGTTCGGCGGCGGCGCGGGCAGCCACTTTGTCGCCGAAGGTGGCCAGCACGTCGGGGGCCGGTCCGGTGAAGACGAGCCCGGCCTCGGCACAGGCGCGCGCGAAGTCGGCGTTCTCGCTGAGGAATCCGTAACCGGGGTGCACCAGCGCCCCCTGCCCGGCGCTCGCGGCGGCTGCCACCACGGCGGGGATGTCGAGGTAGGCGGGCACGCCTTCGCCCGGCAACTCCACGGCCTCGTCGGCGAGGCGGACCTGCGGCGCGTCGCGTTCGGCTCCGGTGTGCACGACGTGGGTGCGATACCCCCGTGCCCGTGCGGTCCGCACGATCCGAACCGCGATCTCGCCTCTGTTCACCACGACCACACGCATGCGGTCAGTGTCGCGGATACCTCCGAGCCCGACCCGGTGGGGTCGGCGAAGGCCGCGCCCGCCGGATAGGGTCGTGGCGTGAGCTGGACCGTCGGTTTCGACCTAGATATGACACTCATCGATTCCCGGCCCGGAGTGGCCAGGGCGGTCGATGTGGTTGCCGGAGAATTCGCTCTGCCCGTGCGCGGAGCCGACGTGGTGGACAAGCTCGGCCCACCCATGCCGATGCTGCTCGCCGAGGCGGGCCTGGCCGCCGAACTCGTGCCCGCCTTCATCACCCGCTACCGCGAGTTCTATCCGTCGGTGGTGGCCGAGATGCCCGCACTGCCCGGCGCGGAGGCCGCGCTTACCGCCGTCGCCGAGCGCGGCGGGCGGGTGCTGGTGGTGACGGGCAAGCACACGCCGTTCGCGCAGTTGCATCTGGATCATCTGGGCTGGCGGGTCGACGCGGTCGTCGGCGATCTGTGGGCCGGGGCGAAGTCCGCGGCGTTACGTGAGCACGCGGCGCACATGTTCGTCGGCGATCACGCCGGGGACATGCGTGGCGCCAAAGGCGCCGACGCGCTGGCGGTGGGCGTCACCACCGGCCCGTGCAGCGCCGACGAACTGCGTGCCGCCGGCGCCGACGTGATACTCGCCGATCTCACCGATTTCCCGGCCTGGCTGGACGCGCAGGCCGTCGCCTGATCGCCGCGCGCAGACCGGTGCGGCGTCGGTGCCCTTCCCGCACGGTCGCGGTGATCGCTCGCGCCGAGGTGACGCCCGAGCCCATCGACTGCGAAGTCTCTGCCGCGGCGACGGGACCACGCGACAGCGTGCGCCCCAGCGCATTCGCCTGTCGCTCCACACGTTCGGCGCCGACCAGCACCTCCGGCCGATGGTGGCCGATGGCACCGAACACCGCCTGCACCCGCACCGGCAACGCGCGCACCGGCACCCGCGGACAGGCACGGACGGACCCGCCGCGCAGAACGATCTCGAGCACTCGTTCGCGACCGTCCCTGCTCACCCGGACATGATCGACGCTGTTCCACGCGATCCGGCCGAACGACAGATGCTCGATCGCCTCGTCGCCGATCACCAGTTCCGGTCTGCGCCGCCACACCGCCCACGCCATCTCGCACGCGATCGGCGCGAACAACACCGTGCCCACCGCACCCGCGAGCACCGCGACTCCACTCACCGCCGCGATGAGGCTCACCACCGCGACGACACCACAACACACCAGCGCCTCGGGGGTCGCGCCGGTCGACCGGTACACCGTGTCCGGACGCCGTGAACTCCCCTTCTCCGAATCCATTCGAGCGATCCTAGCCGCGCTTCCCGCCGAGACAAGGTTTTCCGCGCCCGAGTTCAGGTGATGCCCAGATCCCCTGGCACGCAACGATATTGCGAATCGTCGGTGGGGGGACCGGTCAGCGCAGCAGGGCGAGGGTCGGGGCGAACGCCTCCATGCTGTCCTCGAGGACGGTGAAGTAGCTGATACCGAAGCGTTCTCGCAGTTCGCGCAGGCGGTCGGCGGCGGTCTCGGGTGAGCCGATCAGCAGGGTGGGGACGTCGTGGGGATCGGCGGCGGCCTCCTCGGTGAAAGCGGGACGGTAGCTCTCCAGCAGCGTGGCGGATTCCTCCCGGCCGACCACCTTCTGCAGCAGGAGGTTGTACTCGACCTGGTCGGCCCGATCACCCAGTGCGTCACGGACATAGCCGACGCGTTCGGACAACTTCTTCGCTCCGGCGAGCAGCATGGGTCCGCCGTCGGCGGCCGCACCGGCGCCGGTGAAGGCGACGATGTCGGCATGCCGGGCGGCCACGGACAGCAGGCGATCCCCCCAGCCCGCGATCAGCAGCGGCGGACCCGAAGGCTGGGCGGGCTGCGGCCGGTACTCGGGGTCGGCGAACAGCCGTCGCAGGGTGCGGACCGTATGTTCGACATGCTCGACCCGCTTGCCGCCGGACTCGAACGCGATGCCCGCTTCCTCGAATTCCTCCTTCACATAGCCCGCGCCCAGGCCGAGCCCCACTCGTCCGTCGGTGAACCGGTCGACCGCGGCGGCTTCGCGGGCGAGCAGGACCGGATTGTAGAAAGCGGCATTGAGAACGAAGGTGGTCAGCCGGGGCCGTTCGGTGGCCTCGGCGGCGATGGTCATGGCGGGGAACGGCGCGGGCATGCCGAGGTGGTCGGCGACGCCGAGGACGTCGAATCCGAGTTCTTCGGCTCTGCGGCACTTGCCGATCCACTCGGTGCGCGATTGCGCGACGATCATGTTGACACCGAACCGGAATGCGCGTGGCGTGCTCACCGGTCCTGTCTACCGGCACGCCGTCACGGCCGCCACCCTTGCTCCCCGAGGATCACCGGGGCATCCTGGCGGCATGTTCGACGCGCCCCGTTACGGAACGGGTTCTCTGTCCGATGTGCTGCCCTCGGTGCTGGCCTGCCTGGATGTGCCCGGCGAACAGGACCGTCTCGATCTCGACCTGACGGCGACCAGGGTATGCGTGCTGCTCGTCGACGGGCTCGGCGCCGAACTGCTGGCCAGGCACGCCGACATGGCGCCGTTCCTGTCGAGCCTGGCCGGAAGACCGCTGACCACCGGTTTTCCGAGCACCACCGCGACCTCGCTGAGTTCCTTCGGTATCGGCGCGCCACCCGGCGAGCACGGCATCGTCGGCTATCTGATGAACGTGCCCGGCCACGACCGCCTGATGAACGCCTTGCGCTGGCAATGGCAGGACCGGGGCCACGACCCGGTCCGGGACCTGCTGACCGACCTGGTCCCCGAGCAGTTCCAGCCCCGCCCGACCGCGTTCGAGCGCGCGTCCGCCGCGGGGATACGAGTCGGGCAGGTGGCGCCGATGTACCAGGCCACCTCCGGCCTCACCCGGGCCGCGTTGCGCGGCAACGAGTTCCGCCCCAGCTTTTCCTTCGGCGACCTGGTCGACGGCGTGATCACCGCGCTGCGCGCGGGCGAGCGTTCCCTGGTCTATGCCTATCACGGCGAACTCGACACCACCGGGCACGTGCGCGGCACCGCCTCGGACGCGTGGCTGCTCGAGCTCGCCCACGTCGACCGGCTCGCGGCGGCCATCGCCGAGCGCCTGCCAGCGGGCGCGGCCTTGCTGGTCACCGCCGATCACGGCATGGTCGACATCACCTCCCCCGTCGATTTCGACACCCATCCCGAACTACGCGCGGGGGTGCGCAGCCTGGGCGGTGACGCGCGCGCCCGGCACGTCTACACCGAGGAAGGCGCGACCGCTGATGTCGCGGCCGCCTGGCGGACCGTGCTCGGCGACGACTTCGCGGTGCTCGGGCGCGAGGAGGTGATCGCACGCGGCTGGTTCGGACCACTGGTGACCCCGGCCGCCGCGGCCCGCATCGGTGATCTGGTCGTCGCGGCCCGCGGCGAGGGCGGGGTGATCCGCAGCGTGGCCGAACCGCTGGAAGCCGCGATGGTCGGCCACCACGGGTCGCTCACCACGGCGGAATCGGAGATCCCGCTGCGGATCGCCACCGGCTGACGACCATTCCCCGCCTCGGAGGTGAGTTCCGGCGCGCCGGCCTCTAGGCTCACCGCGGGGGCCCACAGGATCGCGCGGCCGTCCCGCTCGACCGGAGAACAGGAGGAGCCGATGATCGGCACCGTTGGCAGGACCGGTCTGGCGGCGGTCGCGGCCGTCGCCTTGATGAGCGGATGCTCCGACGTCGAGCGGGCGCTCAACCGCGGCGGCGACACCCCTTGCGGTGAGTACGTCACCCAGGACGCGGACACCAAGCGCATCACCGTCACCAAGTTCGTCAAGGAACGCGACAACCTCTCCACCGAACCGTCCGGCACGGCGGTCGACCTGACGATCATGGCCGTGGACGTGCTGTGCTCGGGTCAGCGCAATGCCGATACCCCGATCAAGAACGCCGATGTGGCGGGCATGATCGTGAACAAATGAGTCAGCGGCCGGGCAGAAACCGCAGTGAGCGGGCGATCGTCATGAGCGTCCGCTGCCACAGGTCCTGCGACACCAGCGGCGGGGCGTCGAGATTCATCCACCGGGTGACCACGACGTTCTGCGGCTCGGTGTACTTCAGCAGCCCGTCCGGCCCGTGCCTGCGCCCGACGCCGGACTGCCCCATGCCGCCCATCGGCGCGGCGGTACTCGCCCACGCGGGCGCATAGCCTTCGTCGACGCAGACCGTGCCCGTGCGCAGCCTGCGCGCGATCGCCTCGCCCTCGGCCGGGCTCGCGGCCCACACGCTCGCGTTGAGTCCGTACTCGGTGTCGTTCGCGCGCCGGATCGCCTCCTCGACATCGGCGACCGGGTAGATCGCGACCAGCGGCCCGAAGGTCTCCTCCCGCGCGCAGGTCATGTCGTCGGCGACACCGTCGAGCACGGTCGGCTCGAAGAACAACGGTCCCAGATCGGGACGGGCCCGTCCGCCCGTGAGAACCCGTGCGCCCTTCGCGGTGGCGTCGGCCAGGTGCGCGGTGACCGTCTCGAGCTGCGCCGGGGAGATGAGACTGCCGATGTCGGCGGAGAAGTCGTAGGCCGCGCCCAGCCGCGCGGACTCCACCGCGGCGACGAACTTCTCGGTGAACTCCGCCGCCACCGACTGCTCGACGTAGATCCGCTCGACCGAGATGCACAGTTGGCCCGCGTTGGAGAAACAGGCCCGCACCGCCGCCTTGGCCACCCGATCGAGTTTCGCGCCCGCCGTGACGATCATCGGGTTCTTGCCCCCGAGTTCGGCGGAGAAGCCGATGAGCCTGCGTCCGCACTGCTGGGCCAGCGTGCGACCGGTGGCGGTGGAGCCGGTGAACATCAGGTAGTCGCAGGACTCGACGATGGCGGTGCCCACCACGGTGCCCCGGCCCGGCACGACCGCCAGCAGATCGCGCGGCAGGCCGGCACGGTAGAGCAGATCGGCGGCGGCGAGCGCCGAGTACGGGGTGATGCTGTCGGGTTTGACGACGACGGCGTTGCCCGCCAGCAGCGCGGGCAGCGCATCGCCGACGGACAGCAGCATCGGATAGTTCCACGGCGCGATCACTCCGACCACGCCTTTGGGCTGGTGGTACACCGCCGCACGGTTGAGGATCGGGAACGCGCCCGGCACCGAGTGACGCGCCAGCAGTTTCGGCGCGACGCCGGAGAAATAGCGCGCCGCGAAGATCAGGCCCATGATCTCCTCCTGCGCTGCCCATCGGGCTTTGCCGGATTCGGCCTGGATGACATCCATCAGTCGGGAGCGGTGCTCGACGAGCAGCGCGCGGAACCGTTCGACGACGGCGGCGCGCTCACGGACCGGACGGGCGGCCCACCGGGACGCGGCGACGCGGGCCCTCCGAAAGGCCGCCTCCACATCGGCCACGGTCCCGACCGGAACCTCGCCCAGTGCCATACCGGTGAAGGTCTCCGTGATCGTGGCGCGCTCGTGCTGATCGGAGTGGTGTACGGCGGTGAGCGCGCCCAGTCGGGCGAACTCCGCGGCGGTAGGGGCGGACATGGTGCCTCCTCGTAGTGACACAGCGCGGTGGTGACACAGCGCGGTGGTGACACAGCGCGGTGGTGACACAGCGCGGTGGTGACACAGCGCGGTGGTGACACCGCATGGTGATGACGCGGCACAGTGACGACGCGGCACAGCGATGACGCAGCACAGCGACCATGACATGTCAATAGTAGTCTCGCTCACCGGGACCGGAATGACAGCCGTGTAGTGCGCTCCATTAGGTTGTGCGGATGTTCAAGGCGAGACTCGGTGTGCGAGGCCGGATCCTTGCAATCGCGTTGGTCCCGAGTCTGACACTGCTGGTGATCGGCGTCGGAACCGCGGGATATCTGGTCGATCAAGGCAGCGCGGCCCGCGATTGGGCCGAGGAGATTCAGACGGCCACCCCGGCCACCCGCGAGTTCGTCGAGGCGTTGCAGCAGGAACGTCACTACACAGTCGCGAGCCTGACCGGTGACGCGGCGGCCACGCCCGCGCTCACCGCCGCCAGGGTTCGCCTGGACGGCGCGGTGCGCAACGTTCTGGAAACGACCTCCGAGCTGAAAATCGGCAACAGCAACGAGGAAGAGACCAAGGCGTTCCACGCGATCATCGATCACCTCACCCAACTGCGCCAGGGCGTCGATGTGCGGCAGGTTCCCGTCCTCGACGCCTACGGCTTCTTCAGCCAGATCCTCGACAGGGTCGCCGCGGGCACACGGACGGCGCAGGAGCAGGCGCCCGACACCGAGATCGGTGTCGAGCTCAGCCGGGGCGTGCGCCTGCTCTACGCCGCCGAAGGCATGTCCCGCTCGAACGCGCTGGCGCTGGCCCTGGCGGCCACCGACACCGACCTGGCCGAGATCTCGATGGAGGAGCTGGTCTATCAGATCGGCTACTACCACACCGAGATCGGCCTGCTCGCCGCCGACACCTCCAGCGACCAACAGGCCGCCGCGGCCGCCATGCTCGCCTCCCCGGCCTGGCAGCAGGTCACCGCGGTGGAGCGCGCGCTGCTGCGCGGTGACGATCTGCCCGGCGACCTGGTCGACTGGCAGGAAGCCGCCAACGAGCTCAACCGGTCGCTGCTGGATCTGTGGATCAGCCACAGCACGCAGACCGAGGACATGGCCGAGGACACCTACGGTGCGGCTGCGCGCAATTCGCTGCTCACCGCCGGCGGTGTGCTCGCGATCAGTATCTCGGCCTTCCTGGTTGCCCTCGCCTTGGCCAACCGCATCATCCGCAGGCTCAAGAAGCTGCGCGGGGAAACCCTCGCGCTGGCCGACGTCAGCCTGCCCGAGACCATGCGCAAGCTGCGCGAAGGCGAGATCGTCGACGCCTCCGGCGAGACCCCGCACCTGGATTACGGCGACGACGAGATCGGTCAGGTGGCGCAGGCATTCGAGCACGCGCACGCCGCGGCCGTCGCCGCCGCCGTCGACGAGGCCCGCACCCGAGAAGGCGTGAAGGCGGTGTTCCTCAACATCGCCCACCGCAGCCAGATCGTCGTGCACCGCCAGCTCGAGATCCTCGACGAGGCCGAAGCCAAGCAGGAAGACCCGTCGATGCTGGAGACGCTGTTCCGGCTCGATCACCTCGCCACTCGCGAGCGGCGCAACGCCGAGAACTTGATCGTGCTGGGCGGCGGTATGCCGGGCAGGCAGTGGCGCAATCCGATTCCGCTGGTCGACCTGGTGCGGGCCGCGGTCGGCGAGACCCTCGACTACGCCCGCGTCCAGGTACAGCGGATTCCGGATGTGAACGTGCTCGGCTCCGCCGTGGCCGACCTCGGGCACCTGATCGCCGAGCTGGTCGACAACGCGATCGCCTACTCCCCGCCACAGTCGAAGGTGGAGCTGTCGGGCAACCTCGTCGGGCGCGGCGTCGTCGTCGAGATCTCCGACCAGGGCATGGGTATGCCCGAGGGCGAGCTGTCCCGGGTCAACGAGATGCTGCGCAATCCACCGGACTTCGGTGTCGCACGGCTGTCGGCGGACTCGCGCCTCGGGCTGTTCGTGGTGGCGCAGCTGGCGGTGCGCCACGGCGTGTCGGTGCGGCTGTCGGAATCCAACTACGGCGGTGTCCGCGCGGTCGTGCTGATTCCCTCCGCGCTGCTGGCGCCTGAGCCCTCCGCCGAGATCATCGAGGAACGGGCACTGCCGGTATCCCAGCCGCGCTACGAGCCCGCCCTCGACCGTCCCGCAGAGCACCCCGAGATCGAGCGCCCGGAGGCGTCGGTGGCCACTCTGGCTCCGCCGGATGCCATCCCGCCGCGAATCGCACCCGAGCGACCGGTACCGTCGGCTTACACTCCCCTCGGCCGGCCGGAGCTGCCCCGACGCAGGCGGCAGGAGAATCTGGCGCCCGAACTCACCCACACCCCTACCCCGGAGCCGTCCGCCGAACGCGAACGTTCTCCCGAACAAGCCCGTGATCTGATGTCGGCCATAGAGAATGGAACCCGGCAGGGCCGCCGTGAGCGGCTCAACGAAGGACAGGAAGGCCAACAGTGAGCACTGCCAAATCCGGCGACCTCGACTGGCTGCTCGATGACTTGGTCGACCGACTGGCCGGCGTGCGTTACGCGGTGGTGTTGTCCACCGACGGACTGCTGCTGGGCAGGTCGACCAAGATGAGCCGCGAGGACGCCGAGCATTTCGCGGCGATGTCCTCGACGCTGTACGGACTCTCCCGCAGCGCGGGCAGCCGTTTCGGTGGCGGCGGCGTACGCCAGGCCGTGATCGAACTCGACCGTGCGGTCCTGTTCGTCACCGCGGCGGGCGACAACGCCTGCCTGGCGCTACAGGCCGCGGAGAACGCCAACCTCGGCATGGTGGCCTACGAAATGAACGTGACCGTCCAGCGAGTCGGCAACTATCTGTCCACCCCCGCCAGATTGTCATGACACGCGAGGGCGGGGCGTTCTTCGACGCCGCGGCCGGACCGGTGGTCCGGCCCTACGCGTTGATCCGTGGCCGCACCATGGGCGCCGCTCATGATCTGGACATGCTGACGGTGGTCGTCACCACCACCAAGGCGCCGACTCTTCGCAGGCCGGAGCCGGAATACGGCATCATCGTCCGGCTCTGCGCGCAGCCCCAATCTGTGGCCGAGGTAGCTGCACACTTGCAATTGCCTCTTGCGGTGACAAAGATTCTCGTCGGCGACCTGATCGGCGAGGGACAACTGATCTTCCGGGCTCCGATGCAATCGGAAAACGGCCCCGACGATCTCAACGTATTGCGAGCGGTTTTGGATGGCATCAGAAAACTTTGACCCACGGGTCGACTCCGGATCACAGCGCTTGGCCGCCTCGGTCAAGATTCTCATCGCTGGCGGATTCGGAGTCGGCAAGACCACAATGGTTTCGGCGATCAGCGAGATCACCCCGCTACGCACCGAGGAACTCATCACCGAGGTAAGTACCGGTGTCGACGACCTCTCCGGTGTCGAGTCCAAGGAAACCACCACGGTGGCGCTGGATTTCGGTCGTATCACCATCGACCGTGACCTCGTGCTCTACCTTTTCGGCACGCCCGGCCAGGACCGGTTCTGGTTCCTGTGGGACGAATTGTCCCGTGGCGCGCTCGGCGCGGTGGTCCTCGCCGATACCCGCCGGCTCAGCAATTCCTTCGCCGCGGTCGATTTCTTCGAGCGCCGCGGACTGCCGTTCATCATCGGCGTGAACTGCTTCGACGGAGCGCCCCGCTACACCGTGGACGAGGTGCGCGACGCGCTCGACCTCGACCCGCACACCCCGGTGCTGCTGTGCGATGCCCGCAGCCGTGATTCGGCCAAGAGCGTGCTGCTCACCCTCGTCCAGCACCTCATCGAATTGGCGGGACGCGCCCCGGTCACCACCTGATCGCCGACCCGGCATCCGCCTGCTCGTCCGGAGCGGATGCCGGTCGGCGACTATCGTTCCGGCCGTGGACAGCCGGATCATCTGCAGCCCGTCACCCGATCAGCTCCGCCGCATTCTCCTCATTCACCGACGGCCCTACCGAAGCGCTCGGCGGTAGGCGACAGCTGGTTTGTTCCCGGATCCTCGAACGCCGCACTCACCGCCGGTTCCGGAACTCAGCGCAAGTGTCCAGCCTCGTGCAGGTCGTCGAAGAGTAGTTGATCTACCGGCGGCACGAGTTCCCGGTCGGTGTAACCGAACCAGGTCAGTTCTTCGATTTCGCTGCTGGGGGCGAGGATGCCGCGATACTCAGCGGTGTAGCACGCCATTCGTACCAGCGGTCCACCCTGCGAGCCGTGCGCGTACGCTTCGTAGCAGCCGGCCGGTGCGACCGTTTCGGGGAGCAATTCGATCGTCAATTCTTCACGGATCTCGCGCAGCAGCGTCTGCAGATCCGATTCGGCCCCTTCGCGTTTGCCGCCGGGAATGAAGAACACGTCCTTGCCGCGCGGGCGACCGCACAGAATCCTGCCGTGCTCGATATGCACCCACGCGACCGTGTCGATCAGGGTCGCCGCCACCGGACTGTCCGCCATCGCCGCAGCCTATCGCGCCCCGGCACGCAGCTCGGCGCGACCTGTGGCGCTCGCCAGCCGTTCGAGCGCGGCGTCGAACCCCTTGGGCAGCGGCGCGTCGTCGAACATCGACACCACCACGTGGTCGCCGTCGAGCTCCCACGTGCCGGTGATGCGGCCCGCGTCGACCACGAGCGGGGCGATCCAGCCCGCGGTGCGACTGACCTTGCCGCGATGGGCTTTCGGCAGCAGTTCGGTGTCGGCGGTGCCCGGCCCGAGAACGTACTGGTCGAACGGTCCGAGGAGATGGACATCGCTCGACGGCTCGGTGGCGGCGAGATCGTCGGCATGTTCGGTGAGCACATAGGCCGCGCGTCCCTCGACCTCGACCGGGGTGAGCGCGTCGCCGAGCGCGGCGAACCATGAGCGGACCACGGTCTTGCGCAGGCTGTTACGGGTGAGCCAGGCGTCGAAGGTCTCCGGCCCGGCGGGACCGTACGCGCCGAGGTAGCCGCGGATCGCGACGGGTGCGGCGCTCTCGGGATCGACCGGGTCGGACCAGCCGGGGATCAGCGCGTGTGGGCTGGTGAACGTCACCCGGTTGCCGTCGGCGGGTCCGTGGCAGAGCACGCCCTGCCACGCCAGCGGTTTGAGCAGCGCGCCCCAGCCGGACCGTAGCTCCGTTCCGAGTTCGTGGAAGGCCGAGTCGGCCAGCAGCGCGTCGACGAGTTCGGCTCGGGTGAGCGCGGTGTCGGCGAGGATCTGCCCGACCGCTTCACCCAGCGCGGCTACCGTCGCCGGTGTGGCGCCGAACGCCTTCTGCCAGGACGGTTTCTCCCACGTCCGGGCCGAGGCGATCAACGGCAGGACCGCCGCGGCGACGGCGGGCGTCATCGCGTGCAGGGTGCCGCGCATCGCCCAGGTCTTGACCAGAGCGCCGGTGGCGAGCGCGGATTCGACCGCGCCTGCCACCGAGGTCGCGCTGCGGACCGCCACCGCCGTCTCCGCCGCCGACGCCATCTGCGCCTGCACTCCCGCCAACCGATCGGCCACCGCCACAGCGGCTGACCCGTCCTCGACAGGTTCGGCGATGAACTGCCTGCGCAGCCGCCAAGCGAAAACCTGATCCCACGTGACGCGCACCGCTCCTCCTGTCCCCGGCGTTCCGCGCCCACACGCTACCCGCGCCGACCGACAGATTCGTGCGCTCACAGGGTCACACGGTGGCGGGCTCGTTTTTGTGGATGAAGTCGAGAATGAGCGGCATGATCACACCGGGCTTGTGGAACAGCAGGTCGTGGGCGCTGCCCTCGATGATCTCCACCCGCGAGTCCCTGATGTGCGCGAGGATCCGGTCGCGAGCTTCGAGGGGCTTGCCGATCGGGCTCTGCGCGCCGAGGACGGCGAGTACGGGAAGCTCGACGGCCTCGAGTTCCTCGTCGGTGAGGATGCGCGGCCACGGCAGGGTCCGGCGGTAGCCCAGGGCCGCACGCGAGAGGCGGATCTCCAATTCGGTCGGCCGCCGATGCGGCATTGCCAGTTCGTCGAATCGGCGCAGGTTCTTGTCGGTCGGCCGGATACCCGCACGCAGGAATACCAGCATCATGCGCCACGGCAGCTTGGTGAACGGTGTCGAGCCGTCGATCAGCGTCGCACTCGCCAGCCGCCGCGCGCCACCGGTCATCGCCATCGCGGTGTACCAGGCCCCTTCGGAGTAACCCATCAGATGCGCCTTGCCGACCCCGAGTCCGGCCAGCACCTCGTCCAGCCAGCAGGCGAACTCGGGGGCGTTCGTCACCGGGGCGGTCTGCTCGCTGCGCCCCGGCGTGCCGATCGTGTCCGGCGCGATCACCGTGCGATCGGTCGGCAGGTGCCCGATCAACGGATACCAGCACAATCCGTTGCCACCCATCGGTGGCAGCAAGACCAGTGGCGTTGCGTCGCCTCGGCCGTGGAGGTAGACGCGCGTCGATCCGGAACTGGTCGCCACATCCACGATTTCCGGACGCTGCGGCCACAGCCGTTCGAACTCGTCATAGCACGCGAGGAACTCTGCGCGCGCCTGTTCGTTCTTGAACTTCCCGACCTGTTTCGCCATCTGAACTTCCCTCCGTTTGTTGATATGACTGTACCATTTAAATGGTATCGGCGTACCATGATCTGCATTCACGCAGGGACGAGAGGAGCAGCAGTGCCACGCTTGGCCGACCACGACGCACGGCGCCGTCAGATCACCGATGCCGCGCGCCGGGTCATCGTGCGCGGTGGCCTGGAGGCGGCGACCTTCCAGGCCGTCGCCGCCGAGGCCGGGATCTCGGTGCGCCTGGTGCAGTACTACTTCGGGACGAAGAAGGAGTTCCTGCTCGGGACCCTGAAGTCGGTCATCGACGCGATGGCGTTCCGGTTCGTCGAGCAGTTCGAGAGCCTCGGCGCCGAGCCCGACCCCCGGTTCGCGCTGCGGACGATCGGCCGGGCGCTCTTACCCCTCGACGAGGTCCGTCGCGACGAGGCCCAGGTCCTCGCCGCCTACCAGGCCGCCCGGCTGACCGGCTCCCAGCCGCTACCCAGTGAGACACTCGCACCGGCCCGGTTGCTGGTGGAGACCTTGGCCGAACACATCGGCCGCGCACGCGGGTACTCCGCCGGGGACGACGCCCCCGAGAAGCAGGCCGCGATCGCACTCGACGCCGATCTGCTCAGCGTGGTGATCCCGGGACTCTCGCAATCGGTGCTGAGCAATTTTCACACCCCCGAACGAGCCGCCGAGTTGCTCGACCACGCCATCGATCGACTTCTCGGCCCGGCGGAGCGGACCTCGCCACGCGAGGAATGAACCTTGGCCGGCCCGGCAGCGTTGGTCAGAAAACCCTGTCGGACCCACATGCGAACATATGTTCGTGTCCGAACGTGAAGATCGCCTCCAGCCGCCGAGGAAGTCGGCGAGTCCGGAGCGCGAGGTTCGCCGCGACGCCTCGATCCTGCACGCCGACCTGGATTCCTTCTACGCCTCCGTCGAACAGCGCGACGATCCGAGCCTGCGCGGGCGGCCGGTGATCGTCGGCGGCGGGGTCGTGCTCGCCGCCTCCTACGAGGCGAAGGCATTCGGTGTGCGCACCCCGATGAACGGTGCGCGGGCACTGCGGTTGTGTCCGCACGCCGTCGTCGTGCCGCCGCGGATGAGCGCCTACTCGGCGGCGAGCAAAGCGGTGTTCGAGGTGTTCCGCGACACCACCCCGATGGTCGAGGGCATCTCGATCGACGAGGCGTTCCTGGATGTGGCCGGGTTGCGCCGCATCGCGGGTGAACCCATCGACATCGCGCGCCGCTTGCGCGCCCGCATCCGCCACGACGTCGGTCTGCCCATCTCGGTCGGCATCGCGCGCACCAAATTCCTCGCCAAGGTAGCCAGCGCGGTCGCCAAACCGGACGGGTTGCGCCTGGTCGAACCCGGACGCGAGCTCGAGTTCCTGCATCCGTTGCCGGTGGAACGACTCTGGGGCGTGGGCGAGGTGACCGCGCGCACCTTGCGCGAACACGGCGTCACGAGAATCGGTCAGCTCGCCGAGCTCGGTGAGGACGGATTACGCGGCATGCTCGGCCCGGCCGCCGCGCGCCACCTGTCCGCGCTGGCGATGGCCCGCGATCCACGCCGCGTCGAGACGGGAAAGCGCAGGCGCTCGATCGGCGCGCAGCGCGCGCTCGGCGGCCGTCACCGCGAACCCGACGAGATCGACTCCTACCTGCACGGCCTGGTCGACCGGCTGGGCAGGCGATTACGTACCGCCGACCGGGTGTCGAGGACCGTGGTGTTGCGGTTGCGCTTCGATGATTTCTCCCGCGCGACCCGCTCGCACACCATGCCCGCTCCCACCGACGACACCGCCGTCCTGCTGAGTGCGGCGCGGCGGTTGCTCGCCGACGCCTTGCCGCTGATCCGAGAGCGCGGTCTCACCCTCGTCGGCCTGGCGTTGACCAACCTCACCGACACGAACCCCTGTCAGCTGGTCCTGCCGCTGGAGGCCCGCGCCGACAACACCCTCGACCGGACCCTCGACGACCTGCGCCGCCGCTTCGGCTCGTCGGCCGTCACCCGCGCCGCACTCATCGACCGAGGTGAGGGGATCTCGGTCCCGCTGCTCCCGGACTGAACTCACCGGCACCGTTCTTCCGGGAGTGGTCCGGCGACGGCTCGGTGGCCGGCGCGACTCCCTTGCCATCGGCTACCCGATCACCGGGCGCTGGAGTCGCAATTCGCAGCGGCACAACAGATCCCGTGGAAGTTCCGGCGGGTGAACCGTTTCCGGACGTACGATTCCCCCGTGGCCGACGAGACGCGAGGTACCGCACTGCGGGTTCTGGTCTACAGCAACGACGCCGACACCCGGCGTCAGGTGGTGCTCGCCGTGGGCACGCGCCCGCATCCCGACCTACCCGAACTCGAATTCCTCGAGGTCGCCACAGCGCCCGCGGTGATCGAACGGCTCGATGCCGGCGGCATCGATCTGGCCGTTCTCGACGGCGAGGCGGCGCCGGCGGGCGGGCTCGGCATCGCCAAGCAGCTCAAGGACGAGCTGAGCGACTGCCCGCCGATCCTCGTGCTCACCGGTCGCCCGGACGACGCCTGGTTGGCCAAGTGGTCGCGCGCCGAGGCCGCGGTCGCCCACCCGATCGATCCGCTGCGGCTGACCGAGTCGGTGGTGGACCTGCTGCGCAACCGCCTCGCCGCCTGATTCATATCCATCACAAATGACTGGGCCGCCCCGGCGCCGGGCGGTTCTGTCGCGCCTCGCGCCGCTCGCCGCACTCCGGCACCGCACGCATCACCAGGTTTGATTACCACCGTTTCGGTCATGAATCGCAGTCGCGAATTCGATCAAACCGCACGCCGCATTCGGTCGTACCGCCCTCGCGACGGCGGTAACCTGTGCTCTAGCTCACAACTATCGGGTAGCCGAATAATCGCCCCGTCGCGACGAACGCTGCCCCCATCCGCCCGGTCAGCTGTCTGCGGGCGGATTCGTCCGACCGATAACGAGGAGCCTCGGCTCGCAAGGAGGGGAAGCGCTCGTGAACCTGGAAACGCCCACCCTCGTCCTCGGCGCGCTGGCCGCGGCATTCGCTATCTTCTCGATCCTGCTCTCGGCGCTGCTCGGCCCCAAGCGTTACAACCGGGCCAAGCTGGAAGCCTACGAATGCGGCATCGAACCGACTCCGCACGCGGTGGCGGGTGGGCCGGGCAATGCTGCCGGACAACGATTTCCGGTGAAGTACTACCTGACCGCGATGCTGTTCATCATCTTCGACATCGAGATCGTGTTCCTCTACCCGTGGGCCGTGCATTTCGACGCGCTGGGTCTGTTCGGTCTCGCCGCCATGTCGTTGTTCATCGTCAACGTCTCGATCGCCTACGCCTACGAATGGCGTCGCGGCGGGCTCAGCTGGGACTGATCGCCGCCGGAGTTTCGCCCGCACAGTGGAAGTGAGTGTCAGTCGGATATGGGTCTCGAGGACAAACTGCCCAGCGGATTCCTGCTGAGCACGGTAGAGGATTTCGCCGGATACCTACGCAAGGGCTCGCTCTGGCCCGCCACCTTCGGCCTGGCCTGCTGCGCCATCGAGATGATGGCCACCGGCGCCGGCCGTTACGACCTCGCACGGTTCGGCATGGAGGCGTTCCGCGCCTCGCCCCGCCAGGCCGATCTGATGATCGTGGCCGGGCGGGTGAGCCAGAAGATGGCGCCGGTACTGCGCCAGGTCTACGACCAGATGGCCGAGCCGAAATGGGTGCTCGCCATGGGCGTATGCGCCTCCTCCGGCGGCATGTTCAACAACTACGCGGTGGTGCAGGGCGTCGATCATGTGGTCCCGGTCGACATCTATCTGCCGGGCTGCCCGCCGCGCCCGGAGATGCTGCTCAACGCGATCCTGGCACTGCACGAGAAGATCGCGCACACCCCGTTCGGCGTGAACCGGGAGGAGGCGGTGCGCGCCGCCGAGCAGGCCGCCCTCGCCGCCCCGCCGACCATCCGCATGGAGGGGCTGCTGCGATGACCTTCGACGTCCCCGACAACACCAGCTCCGAAAACCCCGGGGCCGACACGAACATCCCCGATCCCGGGGTAGGTCCCGAATCGACCGTTCCGCCAACGGAATCGGAGGCGCGAGGCGCGGACGTGATCGGCGTCCGACGCGGCATGTTCGGCAGCCGCGACACCGGCGACACCTCCGGCTACGGACGCCTGGTCCGGCCGGTCCTGCTGCCCGGCAGCACCCCGCCGCCCTACGGCGGCTACTTCGACGAGGTCGTCGACGCGCTGACCACCGCGCTCGGCGGGAACGGGACCGGCTTCGCCGAGGCGGTGGAGAAGATCGTGGTGTTCCGCGGCGAACTGACCCTGCACGTGCGCCGCGAGCACCTCGAGCCCGTCGCCCGTGCCCTGCGCGACGATCCCGCGTTGCGGTTCGAGCTGTGTCTCGGCGTGAACGGCGTGCACTATCCCGAGGACACCGGCCGCGAACTGCACGCGGTCTATCAGCTGCGCTCGATCACCCACAATCGCACCCTGCGCGTGGAAGCCTGCGCACCGGACGCCGACCCGCACATCCCCTCGCTGTTCCCGGTGTATCCGACGACCGACTGGCACGAGCGCGAGACCTACGACTTCTTCGGCATCGTCTTCGACGGTCATCCGTCGCTGACCCGCATCACCATGCCCGACGACTGGCGTGGTCACCCCCAGCGCAAGGACTACCCGCTCGGCGGGATCCCGGTCGAATACAAGGGCGCGCGCATCCCGCCGCCCGACGAGCGGAGGGCGTACAGCTAGTGAAGGACACCGACACCCGGCCCGGCCGCCACCGCGCACCGGGGCCGACACAACCGACCGATCCCGACACCGAACGCGGCGAAACCGTCGTCACCGTCTCCGGCCGGGACTGGGACACCGTCGCCGAAACCCTCGGCGACGCCCGCGAAGAACGCATCGTCGTCAACATGGGCCCGCAGCATCCCTCCACGCACGGAGTGCTGCGGCTGATCCTCGAGATCGAGGGCGAGACGGTGGTGGAGGCCCGCTGCGGCATCGGCTACCTGCACACCGGCATCGAGAAGAACCTCGAGTTCCGCAACTGGACCCAGGGCGTCACCTTCGTGACCCGCATGGACTACCTCTCGCCGTTCTACAACGAGACCGCCTATTGCCTCGGGGTGGAACGCCTGCTCGGCATCACCGAGCAGATCCCCGAACGCGCCAGCGTCATCCGGGTACTGCTGATGGAGCTCAACCGGATCTCCTCGCACATGGTCGCCCTGGCCACCGGCGGCATGGAGCTGGGCGCACTGACCCCGATGCTGTTCGGTTTCCGTGAGCGCGAACTGATCCTCGACGTCTTCGAGATCATCACCGGCCTGCGGATGAACCACGCCTACATCCGTCCCGGCGGCCTGGCCCAGGATCTGCCCGACGACGGCGTCACCAAGGTGCGCGAACTGCTCGATCTCATGCCCGAGCGGTTGCGCGACATGGAGCATCTGCTCACCGAGAACCCGATCTTCAAGGCCCGCACCCAGGACATCGGCTACCTCGACCTCACCGGCTGCATGGCGCTGGGCATCACCGGACCGGTGCTGCGCTCCACCGGATTGCCGCACGACCTGCGCAAGTCCCAGCCGTATTGCGGTTACGAGAACTACGAGTTCGACATCCCCGTCACCACCGGATGCGACTGCTACGGCCGCTATCTGATCCGCGTCGAGGAGATGAAGGAGTCGCTGAAGATCGTCGAGCAGTGCCTGGACCGGCTGCGTCCCGGCCCGGTGATGGTCGACGACAAGAAGATCGCCTGGCCGGCCGACCTCACCCTCGGCGCCGACGGTCTCGGCAACTCCCCCGCCCACATCGGCCGCATCATGGGCACGTCGATGGAGGGCCTGATCCACCACTTCAAACTGGTCACCGAAGGCATCCGGGTGCCACCCGGCCAGGTGTACGTGGCGGTGGAGTCCCCGCGCGGCGAGCTCGGGGTGCACATGGTCAGCGACGGCGGCACCCGGCCCTATCGGGTGCACTATCGCGACCCTTCGTTCACGAATCTGCAAGCGGTGGCGGCGATGTGCGAGGGCGGCATGGTCGCCGACGTGATCGCCGCGGTCGCGAGCATCGACCCGGTGATGGGTGGTGTCGACCGATGAGCGACCGACAGTCCGAACCGATTCTCCTGCCACTGAGTACGCGGCCCGAACCCTACCCGCCGGCCGTGCGCCAACGCCTCGAGCTCGACGCCAAGGAGATCATCGCCCGGTACCCGCATCCGCGCTCGGCGCTGCTGCCGCTGCTGCACCTGGTGCAGTCGCAGGACGGGTATGTCACCGGCACCGGCATCGAATTCTGCGCCGCGCAACTGGGTCTGACCGGTGCGGAGGTGACCGCGGTGGCCACCTTCTACTCGATGTACCGGCGCACCCCGACCGGCGACTACCACGTCGGCGTGTGCACGAACACGCTGTGCGCGGTGCTGGGCGGCGACGCCATCCTGGCGGACCTGACCGAACATCTCGGAGTCGCGCCCGGTGAGACCACCGCCGACGGCGCGGTCACCCTCGAGCACATCGAATGCAACGCAGCCTGCGATTACGCGCCGGTGGTGATGGTCAACTGGGAGTTCTTCGACAACCAGACCCCGGAGTCGGCGCGCGCGCTGGTCGACGCGCTGCGCTCGGGCGATCAGGTCCGGCCCAGTCGCGGCGCGCCGCTGTGCACCTTCCGGGAAACCGCCCGCATCCTGGCCGGTTTCCGCGACGAGCGTCCCGGCGTCCTCGACGGCGAGGCGGGTGCGGCGACCCTGGCCGGGTTCGAGGTGGCGCGTGAGCGTGGGATGAACGCCCCACGACCGGATGCCCCGCGACCGGACTCGGAGGAATCGCGATGAGCACGCCGCTGGCCCCCGTGCTGAGCGCGCACTGGGACGATCCGAACGCATGGACCCTGGAGAGCTATCTGAGCCGCGACGGCTACGGTGCGCTCCGCAAGGCCTTGCGGATGGATCCCGACGAGGTCATCCAGACCGTCAAGGACGCGGGGCTGCGCGGTCGCGGCGGCGCGGGCTTCCCCACCGGCCTGAAATGGGGATTCATCCCGCAGGGCCCCGGCCCGGACGGCGTCACCGCACCGCACTACCTGGTGGTCAACGCCGACGAGTCCGAACCGGGCACCTGCAAAGACATTCCGCTCATGCTCGCCACCCCGCACACCCTGGTGGAGGGCGTCATCATCGCGGCCTACGCCATCCGCGCGAACACCGCCTTCATCTATCTGCGCGGTGAGGTCGTCCCGGTGTTGCGCCGCCTGCGCGCCGCGGTCGACCAGGCCTATGCCACGGGCCTGCTCGGACGTGACATCCTCGGCTCCGGTTTCGATCTGGAACTCATCGTGCACGTGGGCGCGGGCGCCTACATCTGCGGCGAGGAGACCGCGCTGCTGGATTCGCTCGAAGGCAGGCGCGGCCAGCCTCGGCTGCGCCCGCCGTTCCCCGCTGTGGCCGGTCTCTACGCCTGCCCGACCGTGGTCAACAATGTCGAGTCCATCGCCAGCGTGCCGGCCATCATCGCCAACGGCACCGACTGGTTCCGGTCGATGGGCAGCGAGAAGTCCCCCGGTTTCACCCTCTATTCGCTGTCCGGGCATGTCGCCCGCCCCGGCCAGTACGAGGCGCCGCTGGGGATCACCTTGCGGGAGTTGCTCGACTACGCGGGCGGAGTGCGCGCCGGGCACCGGATCAAGTTCTGGACGCCGGGCGGATCGTCGACCCCACTGTTCACCGACGAACACCTGGACGTGCCGCTGGACTACGAGGGCGTGGCGGCGGCCGGTTCCATGCTGGGCACCAAGGCGCTGCAGATCTTCGACGAGACCACCTGCGTGGTGCGGGCGGTGCTGCGCTGGACGGAGTTCTACGCCCACGAGTCGTGTGGCAAGTGCACGCCCTGCCGGGAGGGCACCTACTGGCTGGTCCAGCTGATGCGGCGCGTCGAGAACGGCGAGGGCGTCGCGGCCGACCTGGAGAAGTTGCTCGACGTCAGCGACAGCGTGCTGGGCAAATCGTTCTGCGCGCTCGGCGACGGCGCGGCCAGCCCGATCATGTCCTCGCTGAAGTACTTCCGCGAGGAGTACGCCGCGCATCTGGACGGTGCGGGATGTCCGTTCGATCCCGCGCGCGCCACGGCGTGGGCCGAGGCAGGAGAGGTGCGATGACCGCCACCGTCAGCAGCAACGCCAGTGGCCTGGTACCGGCCGATCTGGTGACCGTCGTCATCGACGGGGTCGAGGTCGGGGTGCCCGCGGGAACCCTGGTGATCCGCGCGGCCGAGCTGATCGGCATCCAGATCCCCCGATTCTGTGATCACCCCTTGCTCGAACCGGTGGGCGCCTGCCGCCAGTGCCTGGTCGAGGTGGAGGGCCAGCGCAAGCCGGTCGCCTCCTGCACGCAGACCGTCGCCGAGGGCATGATCGTGCACACCCAGCTGAGTTCCCCGGCCGCCGAACGCGCGCAGCAGGGCGTGATGGAGTTGCTGCTGATCAATCACCCGCTCGACTGTCCGGTGTGCGACAAGGGCGGCGAGTGCCCGCTGCAGAACCAGGCGATGTCCACCGGCCGCCCGGAATCGCGTTTCGAGGGCGTCAAACGCACCTATCCCAAACCGATTCCGCTGTCGAGTGCGGTACTGCTGGACCGGGAACGCTGTGTGCTGTGCGCCCGCTGCACCAGGTTCTCCCAGCAGGTGGCCGGTGATCCGTTCATCGAGTTGATGGACCGCGGCGCGCTCGAGCAGGTCGGCACCGCTCAGGCGCAGCCGTTCGAGTCGTATTTCTCCGGCAACACCGTGCAGATCTGCCCGGTCGGCGCGCTCACCGGGACCAGCTACCGGTTCCGGGCCCGCCCGTTCGACCTGGTGTCCTCGCCGAGCGTGTGCGAGCACTGCGCCTCCGGGTGCGCGCAACGCACCGACCACCGGCGCGGAAAAGTACTGCGCCGGTTGGCCGGTGACGATCCCGCCGTCAACGAGGAATGGAACTGCGACAAGGGCCGCTGGGCGTTCACCTACGCCGGTCTGCGCGACCGGATCACCGCCCCGCTGCTGCGCGGCGACGACGGTGAACTGCACCCGGTGTCGTGGTCGGAAGCGCTCGCGGCCGCCGCGCGTGGCCTCAGCGGCGCACGCGGCAATGCGGGTGTGCTGGTCGGCGGGCGGGTCACCGAGGAGGACGCCTACGCCTACGCCAAGTTCGCCCGTACCGTCCTGACCACCAACGACATCGACTTCCGCGCCAGGCCGCATTCGCTCGAAGAGGCCGACTTCTTGGCCGCTCGTGTCGCCGGGCAAGGCATCACGGTCGATTACGACAGGCTCGAACGCGCGCCGATTGTGCTGCTGGCCGGCTTCGAGCCCGAAGAGGAATCCCCCATCGTCTACCTGCGGTTGCGCAAAGCCGCACGCCGCCACGGGCTTCCGGTGTTCTCGCTGGCGCCGTACGCCTCGCGCGGTCTGGAACGGATGTCGGGCACGTTGCTGGCGACCGCGCCCGGTGGGGAACCGCACCTGCTCGACGCACTACTCGACGCCGGCGCCCCGCCGAACATCACCGCCCCGCCGACCGTCGACGCCGCGTCCGGCCTGTCGGTCTCGGGGATCGACGTCGAGACCCTGCGCGGCGCCGGACGGCTGCTGCGCGAGCCCGGTGCGGTGATCATGGCCGGCGAGCGCCTGGCGACCGTGCCCGGAGCGCTGTCGGCGGCGGTGCGGCTGGCCGAGGAGACCGGGGCCACCCTGGTGTGGGTGCCGCGGCGGGCGGGTGAGCGCGGCGCGATCGAAGCCGGCGCTTTGCCGGGGCTGCTGCCGGGCGGTCGCCCGGTCTGTGATGCGCGGGCACGCGAGCAGGTCGACGCGGTGTGGCGGTGCGGCGAACTGCCCACCGCGGCCGGTCGCGACACCACGGGCATTCTCGACGCCGCACCGCGGCTCGGCGCGCTCGTCGTCGGCGGTGTCGAACCGGCCGACCTGCCGGATCCAGCGGCGGCGCTGGCCGCGCTCGAGCGGGCGCCGTTCGTGGTGAGTCTGGAACTGCGCCACAGCGAGGTCACCGATCGCGCCGATGTCGTGTTCCCGGTGGCCTCGGTGACCGGGAAAGCGGGCACGTTCCGCACCTGGGAGGGCCGGGCGCGATCGTTCGACACCGTACTCGGTGATTCGACGGTCCTGCGCACCGCCGCACCGCTGTCGGATCTGCGGGTACTGCACGCTCTGTCCGCCGCCATGGGTTCGTCGCTCGGCCTGCCCGATCCGGCGGCGGCGCGGGCCGAACTCACCGCTCTCGGCGTATGGGACGGGCAACCGCTCGCGCCACCGGCGCACCGCGCGCATCCGCCGACGCGTCCGGGACCGGGCACGGCGTTGTTGGCGAGCTGGCGGATGCTGCTGGACAACGGTCGGATGCAGGACGGCGAGGAGAACCTCGCGGGTCTGGCCCGCGTGCCGGTGCTGCGGCTGTCCGCCGCGACGGCCGACGAGATCGGCGCGGCCACCGGTGATCTCGTGGCGGCGGCGAGCGAGCGCGGGGTGATCATCCTGCCGCTGCGGATCACCGACATGCCCGATCGGGTGGTGTGGGTGCCGATGAACTCTCCCGGTTCGGCGCTGACCGAACAACTCGCCGTCGCGGTGGGCAGCGTGGTGCGGCTGCGGCGGGTGGAGAGCGCACCGGGTGAGACGACCGTGCGGGAGGACGACCATGCCTGAGCTCTCACTGTTCGGCCACGACCCGTTCTGGCTGGTACTGGCCAAATCGGTGTTCGTGTTCGTGTTCGTCATCGCGATCCCGCTGGTCGCGGTGCTCGCCGAACGCAAGGTCGTGGCGCGCATGCAGATGCGGATCGGCCCGAACCGGGTGGGTCCCTTCGGTGCGCTGCAGTCGGTCGCCGACGGCGTGAAGATGGCGTTCAAGGAAGATCTCGTGCCGGCCATCGTGGACAAACCGATCTACATTCTGGCGCCGATCATCTCGGTGATCACCGCCTTCATGGCGTTCGCGGTGATCCCGCTCGGCGGTGAGGTGTCGATCGCCGGCAACACCACCGCGCTGCAGCTGACCGACATGCCCGTCGGCGTCCTCTACGTGCTGGCCATCACCTCCGTCGGCGTCTACGGCATCGTGCTGGCCGGCTGGGCATCGGGCTCGACCTACCCGCTGCTGGGCGGCCTGCGTTCCACCGCGCAGGTGATCTCCTACGAGATCGCCATGGCGCTGTGCTTCGCGGCGGTGTTCCTGCACGCGGGCACCATGGCAACCTCCGGGATCGTCGGCGCCCAGCATCCGACCTGGTTCGTGTTCCTGCTGCTGCCCTCGTTCCTCATCTACTGCGTGTCGATGGTCGGTGAGACCAACCGGGCGCCGTTCGACCTGCCCGAAGCCGAGGGCGAGCTCGTCGGCGGCTTCCACACCGAGTACTCCTCACTGAAGTTCGCGATGTTCATGCTCGCGGAGTACGTGAACATGGGCACGGTGTCGGCGCTGGCGACCACCCTGTTCCTGGGCGGTTGGGGCGCGCCGTGGCCGTTCAACATGATCGACGGCGCGGACGCGGGCTGGTGGGGCCTGCTGTGGTTCACCGTCAAGCTGTGGTCCTTCATGTTCGTGTTCGTCTGGTTGCGCGGCACGCTGCCCCGGCTGCGCTACGACCAGTTCATGCGTCTGGGCTGGCAATTGCTCATCCCGGTCTCGTTGCTGTGGGTGATGGTCGTGGCGGGCGCGCGGCTGCTGCGTTCGGAGGGCTACGAGTGGGCGATCACCGCGCAGGTCGTGCTGGGTGTGGTGATCACGCTGGCGATGATCGGCCGGTTCCTGCGGGCCGGAAAGCGTTCCGGCGCCGCGCCCTTGCCCGAGGACGAACCGGAGTCGGGGGCGGTGTTCCTCGGCTTCCCGACCCCGCCGATGCCCGCCGACGCGCACCGGATCGACCCGAAGGGTGGGCTGCTCGAGCCGCTGGCCGGGTTCGCTGTCACCGCGGCGACCATGTTCAAGAAGCCCAACACCGAGTTCTATCCCGAGGAGAAGGTGCCGACCGCGCCGCGCTATCACGGCAGGCACCAATTGAACCGGCATCCGGACGGTTTGGAGAAGTGCATCGGCTGCGAGCTGTGCGCATGGGCGTGCCCGGCGGACGCGATCTACGTCGAGGGCGCGGACAACACCGAGGACGAGCGCTTCTCACCCGGTGAACGCTACGGACGGGTGTATCAGATCAACTATCTGCGCTGCATCGGCTGCGGTCTGTGCATCGAGGCGTGCCCGACCCGCGCCCTGACGATGACCAACGACTACGAGATGACCGACGACAACCGCGCCGGGCTGATCTACGAGAAGGACCGCCTGCTGGCTCCGCTCGCCCCGCGGATGCAGGCCCCGCCGCACGCCATGGCGCCGGGGACCACCGAGGCGGACTACTACCTCGGCCTGGTACCCGGCGGCTCGGACAACGGTCACGCGGCGAACGGTCAGGCGGCGAACGGTGAGGCGGCGAACGGTGAGGCGAACGGTACCTCCGAGAAACCCGCCGTCGCCGCCGCGGAAGGAGGCGCGCGATGACCACACTCATGGCCGCCGAAACCCTCACCAGGACCTCCACCGGGGAGGCCGTCCAGTTCTGGATACTGGCCCCGCTGACCGTGCTCGGCGCGCTGGGCATGGTGTTCGCCGCCAAGGCCGTGCATTCGGCGATCTGCCTGGCCGCCACCATGATCGCGCTGGCGATCATGTACATCGCCCAGGACGCGCTGTTCCTGGGCGTGGTGCAGATCGTCGTCTACACCGGCGCGGTGATGATGCTGTTCCTGTTCGTCATGATGCTCGTCGGCGTGGATTCCGCGGAGTCGCTGCGCGAGACGATCCGGGGGCAACGCCTGGCGGCAGCTGTGGTCGGGGTCGGGTTCGGGTTGCTGCTGATCGCCGGGATCGGGATCGGCATCCGCGATTCGGGGGTGGTCTTCCCCGGCGGCGGGTTCCCCGGCCGGGATGTGATCGCCGAACTGGCCGAGCTGATCTTCCTGCGCTACGTGTGGGCGTTCGAGTTGACCGGCGCGCTGCTGATCACCGCGACCATCGGCGCGATGCTGCTCGCCCACCGCGAGAACTTCGGTGCCCGCCGCACCCAGCGGGAGATGTCGCGCAACCGGTTCCGCGACGGTGTCTCCCGCGCGACCCCGCTGCCGACGCCGGGTGTCTACGCCCGGCACAACGCCGTCGATGTCCCGGCGCGCCTGCCCGACGGCTCCTTCGAGGAACTCTCGGTCAGCACGATCCTGCGCCATCGCCGCACCAGGGCCCTCACCGAAGCCGCCGTCCTGTCGGTCGGCTCCGGCGGCGAGACCTCGGGCGAGGGCTCCTCGCGCAGTGGATCCGCGAGTGAGGGGACGCGGCATCCCGATTCCGCCGATGAGGAAGGCACCCGGTGAATCCAGAGAACTACCTGTTCCTGTCCGCGCTGTTGTTCACCATCGGCGCTGCGGGAGTCCTGTTGCGGCGCAACGCGATCGTGGTGTTCATGTGTGTGGAGCTGATGCTCAACGCGGTGAACCTGGCGTTCGTCACCTTCGCACGGTTGCACACGAACCTCGACGGTCAGGTGATCGCGTTCTTCACCATGGTGGTCGCCGCCGCCGAGGTGGTCATCGGCCTGGCCATCATCATGACCATCTTCCGTGCCCGCCGCTCGACCTCGGTCGACGACGCCAGTCTGCTGCGGTTCTGACATGGACGGTTCCGACATGGCTACCGCGTCTCTGTATCTCCTGCCCGCGCTGCCGCTGGCCGGCGCGATCGTTCTGCTGTTGCTCGGCCGCCGCGCCGACCGCTGGGGCCATCTGCTCGGCACCGTGGCCGCGCTGGCCTCGTTCGCCGTCGCCGGGTTCGCTTTCGTCGAGATGCTCGGCCGTGCGGAAGGCGCTCGTGCGATCCAGGCCGAACTGTTCACCTGGGTTCCGGTCGCGAGCCTGCAGGTGGACCTCGCGCTGCGCCTGGACCAGCTGTCGATGTGCTTCGCCCTGCTCATCACCGGTGTCGGCACGCTCATCCACGTGTACTCGATCGGCTACATGAGCGCCGATCCCGGCCGCAGGCGCTTCTTCGCCTACCTGAACCTGTTCCTGGCCGCGATGCTGATCCTGGTGCTGGCGAACAACTACCTGGTCCTGTATCTCGGCTGGGAGGGTGTCGGCCTGGCCTCCTATCTGCTGATCGGGTTCTGGTTCCACAAGCCCTCGGCCGCCACGGCGGCGAAGAAGGCGTTCGTGGTCAACCGCGTCGGCGACACGGGCTTGGCGCTGGCGATGATGGTCATGTTCGCCACCTTCGGCTCGATCGACTTCGACGGGGTGTTCGCCGCCGCGCCGGAGGCGAGCGAGGCGACGCTGACCGCGATCGGGTTGCTGTTGCTGCTGGCCGCGTGCGGCAAGTCCGCGCAGGTGCCGTTGCAGTCCTGGCTCGGTGACGCGATGGAGGGTCCGACCCCGGTGTCGGCGCTCATCCACGCCGCCACCATGGTCACCGCGGGCGTCTACCTGATCGCCCGTTCGAACGCCATCTTCGATCTGGCGCCGGGCGCGCAGCTGGCTGTGGTCCTCGTCGGCGCGGTGACCTTGATGTTCGGCGCGATCATCGGTTGCGCCAAGGACGACATCAAGAAGGCGCTGGCCGCCTCGACGATGAGCCAGATCGGCTACATGGTGCTCGCCGCGGGCCTCGGTCCGGCCGGTTACGCCTTCGCGATCATGCACCTGCTCACCCACGGCTTCTTCAAGGCGGGGCTGTTCCTGGGCGCGGGCTCGGTCATGCACGCGATGGACGACGAGACCGACATGCGCCGCTACGGCGGGCTGCGCAAGCTGCTGCCGATCACCTACGTCACCTTCGGTCTCGGCTATCTCGCCATCATCGGTGTGCCGCCGTTCGCCGGGTTCTTCTCCAAGGACAAGATCATCGAGGTGGCTTTCGGTTCCGGCGGCGCGGGTGGGTACGCCCTGGGCGCGGTGGCGCTGCTCGGCGCGGGCCTGACCGCCTTCTACATGACCCGCGTCATGCTGATGACCTTCTTCGGTGAGCGACGCTGGGCGCCGGACACCCACCCGCACGAGTCGCCGGTGTCGATGACCGGACCGATGATCCTGCTCGCGCTGGGCTCGGTGGCCTCGGGCGGGCTGCTGGTGCTGGGCAATTCGCTGCAGAACTGGCTCGAACCGGTGGTCGGGGTCTCGCACGCCGAGCACGCGGTGCCGCCGATCGTGGTGACCGGTCTGGCGCTGGCCGTCGTGGTGATCGGAGCCGGCGTGGCCTATCAGCGTTACGGTCGCGCCGAGATCCCGCGTACCGCACCGGAAGCGAGTTTCGCGACCGTGGCCGCGCGCAAGGATCTCTACGGTGACGCCGCCAACGAGGCGCTGCTGATGCGGCCCGGTCTGCATCTGACCCGCTCGCTGGTGTTCGTCGACAATCGCGGCATCGATGGACTGGTCAACGGCATCGCCGCGTTCATCGGTGGCTTGTCGGCGCGGGCGCGGCGCGTCCAGACCGGTTTCGTGCGGTCCTATGCCCTGTCCATGTTCACCGGCGCGGCCCTGGTGGCCGCCGCCCTGGTGGCGGTGCGCATCCTGTGAGCGAGGCAGTCATGAGCGAGGCGGTCATGAACGAGGCGGTCATGAACGAAGCAGGCGTGAGTGGTGTCCCCTGGTTGACCGTCCTGTGGCTGCTGCCGGTGGCCGGTGCGCTGGTGGTATTGGCGCTTCCGGCGGCGCGGCGGACCCTGGCCCGCGCGTTGGCGCTCGCGGTGTCGGTCGGTGTGCTGGCGATCGCGCTCGGGCTGGCGGTGGCCTTCGAACCCGGTGGAGCGCAGTACCAGTTCGTCGAATCCCAGGAGTGGATTCCGGCTTTCGGCGCCGGCTACACCCTCGGTCTGGACGGCATCGCGCTGGTGCTGGTTCTGCTGACCACCGCGCTGGTGCCGTTGCTGATCCTGGCCGGTTGGAACGACGACCGGGAGGCAGGCGGGGGGCCTCGCGCCGCGCATGTCTACGTGGCCTTGACACTGCTGGTCGAGGCGATGGTGCTGATGTCGTTCCTGGCCTTGGACATCCTGCTGTTCTACGTGTTCTTCGAGGCCATGCTCATCCCGATGTACTTCCTCATCGGCGGTTTCGGCCCGCGCACCGCCGATGCCGCCGTCCGCGCGGCCCGCTCCCGCGCGGCGGTGAAGTTCCTGCTCTACAACCTGCTGGGCGGGCTGGTCATGCTGGCCGCGGTGATCGGTCTGTACGTGCTCACCGTCCGCGACGGGCTCGGCGCCGGCGGCGGCGGTACCTTCGATCTGCGCGTGGTGGTCGAGGCCGCGAATACCGGCGGCCTCGGGGCGGATCCGGCGGTGCTCAACGCGCTGTTCCTCGGTTTCATGTTCGCCTTCGCGGTGAAGGCCCCGCTGTGGCCGTTGCACACCTGGCTGCCGGATGCGGCGGTGGCGGCGACACCGTCGAGCGCGGTGCTGATGATGGCGGTGGTCGACAAGGTCGGCACGTTCGGCATGCTGCGGTTCTGCCTGACGCTGTTCCCGGAGGCTTCGGGAACCTATGCGCCGCTGGTGATCACACTCGCGGTGATCGGCATCCTCTACGGCGCGCTGCTGGCGATCGGCCAGACCGACGTGATGCGCTTGATCGCCTACACCTCGATCTCGCATTTCGGGTTCATCATCCTCGGCATCTTCGCCATGACCAGTCAGTCCCAGTCGGGGGCGACGCTGTACATGGTCAATCACGGCATCTCCACCGCGGCGCTGTTCCTGGTCGCGGGTTTCCTGGTGTCGCGGCGCGGCAGCCGGATGATCGCCGATTACGGCGGGGTGCAGAAGGTGGCGCCGGTGCTGGCGGGCACGTTCTTCATCGCGGGCCTGGCGACCTTGTCGCTGCCCGGCCTGGCGCCGTTCGTCAGCGAGTTCTTGGTTCTGGTGGGCACTTTCAGCCGCTACCAGGTGGCGGCGGTGTTCGCGACCGGCGCGCTGGTGCTGGCGGCGATCTATGTGCTGTGGATGTATCAGCGGATGATGACCGGTCCGGTGAAGGAGGGCAACGAGAAGCTGCCCGATCTGGTGCCGCGCGAGCTGCTGGTCGTCGCCCCGTTGATCGCGGCGCTGCTGTTGCTGGGCCTGTACCCGAGGGCGGTGCTCGATTATGTGGACCCCGCGGTCGATCAGACGTTGACGACCATCGGACGGGATGATCCCGCGCCGACGGTGCCCGCGCCGGTCGCGGGTGCGCCGGAGCTCGAGGAAGAAGGTGGACACCGGTGACCGTTTCCGCGACACACTCGCTGGCCGCGGCGCTGCCCGCCCCGAGCATCGAATACGGTGCGCTGTCGCCGATGCTGATCGTCTTCGGCGTCGGCGTGGCCGGCGTGCTGGTCGAGGCTTTCGCGCCCCGGCCGTGGCGCTACCGCACCCAGCTCGCCCTCGCTGTCGCCGGGCTGCTGGCGGCTTTCGGTGCGGTGGTCGCGTTGGCGGGCGCCGAACAGACGGCGGTGGCCGGTGCCGTCGCCGTCGACGGGGTGAGCTTGTTCCTGCAGGGCACGCTGTTGGTGGTCTCGTTGATCGCGGTGCTGCTGATGGCCGAGCGGCGCACCGAGGGCGTGCAGGCGCGGTCGGGGCCGGGCACGTGGAGTCGCGCGGCGGCGACGATGGAGCGTGGTCTGGACGCGTTCGCTCCGCAGGCGGCGGCGGTGCCGGGCAGTGCGGACGAGAAGGCCGCCGCGCGGGCGGGTGCGCTGGCCACGGAAGTGTTCCCGCTGTCCATGCTGGCGGTCGGCGGGATGCTGTTGTTCCCGGCCGCCAATGATCTGCTGACGATGTTCGTGGCGCTCGAGGTGCTGTCGCTGCCGTTGTACGTGCTGTGCGGGCTGGCCAGGCGCAAGCGGCTGTTGTCCCAGGAGGCGGCGCTCAAGTACTTCCTGCTGGGGGCGTTCTCGTCGGCGTTCTTCCTCTACGGTGTGGCGTTGCTGTACGGGCAGGCGGGCACGGTGCGGTTGAGCGGCATCGCCGAGGCGATCGCCGCCCAGTCGGGTGATCCGCTGCTGGGGCTGCTCGGGTTGGCCATGCTGTCGGTCGGGTTGCTGTTCAAGATCGGGGCGGTGCCGTTCCAGGCGTGGGTGCCGGACGTCTACCAGGGTGCGCCGACGCCGGTGACAGCGTTCATGGCGGCGGCGACCAAGGTCGCGGCGGTGGGTGCGCTGGCGCGCGTGCTCTATGTCGGGGCGCCGGGCATGGTGGACGATTGGCGACCGGTGGTGGCGGCGATCGCGATCGCGACGATGGTGGTCGGCGCGGTGCTGGCGGTGACGCAGACCGATGTGAAGCGGATGCTGGCCTATTCGTCGGTCACGCACGCCGGATTCCTGCTGACCGGTCTGCTGTCGGCCGACGCGGCGGGGATCGCGGCGACGCTGTTCTATCTGGCCGTCTACGGTTTGAGCACGGTGGGCGCGTTCGCCGTGGTCACCTTGGTGCGCGACGACACCGACGAGGAAGCCACCGGACTGGCCCGCTGGGCCGGTCTGGGCCGCCGGTCCCCGTGGACGGCAACGGTTTTCGCGCTGCTGCTGCTCTCCTTCGCCGGTCTGCCGCTCACCAGCGGCTTCATCGCGAAGTTCGCGGTGTTCAACGCGGCCGCGTCGGGCTACGGCGCGTCGGTGGTCGTGGTGGGCGTGCTGACCAGCGCGGTGGCGGCGTTCTTCTATGTCCGGGTGATCGTGATGATGTTCTTCACGGACCCGCCCGCCGATGCTCCTGAGGTCCGCTCCCCCGCGCTGACCTGGGCGCTGATCTTGTTGACCGGGATCGGCACGCTGGTGTTCGGCGTGTTCCCGCAGCCGTTGCTGGATCTGGCCGAGCAGGCGGCGACCTTCGTGAGTTGAACCCCGGTGAGCGGCGGGTGAGCACGGTCATGACCGTGTTCTCGACGCCTCGCCGGCGGCTGGGCCGATACCGCCGCTTCGGGCGGGACTCGGTGACGAAGGCGTGTCGTCTCGCAGTCGGTGCAGCGCGGCGAGGGTCGCGCGGATCGCGGGGCTGGCGTCGGCGCTGCGGCGCCAGGCCGCGTGCACTTCACGGGTGGGGGTGCGCGCCAGCGGCCGGGAGACGAGGTCGTCGCCGAGCGGCGGACGGGCCAGGCGGGGGACGAGCGCGAGGACGCCGTCCGCGGCGACGAGGGCGAGTTGGGTGGCGAAATCGTCGATGAGGTGACGGACGTCGGGGTCGGCGGGGAGGTCGGCGAACAGTCGCCGGAACCATTGGTGGCAGACCGTGCCCGGTGGGCTGGTGACCCAGGCGTGTCCGGCGAGGTCGCCACCGGTGAGGGGCTGGTCGTGGGCGGCGAGCGGGTGGGTGCGGGCCATGACGACGTCGCCGATGTCGGTGTGGACGTGGCGGCTGGTCAGCGTGGGCGGCAGGGGTGCGGGCAGGCCGTCGGCGTCGTGGACGAGGGCGAGGTCGGCGGTGCCCGCGGCGACGCTGTGCAGCGCTTGGGCCGGGTCCTGTTCGGTGATGTGGACGCGCAGGTCGGGGCAACCGGTCGCCAGGCGGGTGAGGGTGGGGGCGAGCAGGCCGCGGGCGGCGGTGGAGAACGCGGCGACGCGCAGGGTGCCGCGTGGTGCGCCGTCGGCGACCGAGCGGGCGGCCTCGGTGCAGCGTTCGAGCGCTTGGAACACCTCCGGTGCGGAGTCGACGAGAGCCGTACCCGCGGCGGTGAGTACGACGCCGCGACCGGCCGGGGCCAGTACCGGCACCCCGATCTGTTGTTCGAGTCGTTTGATCTGCTGAGAGACCGCCGAGGCGGTGAAACCGAGTTCGTCGGCCGCGCGGGCCAGTGTGCCGAGCGCGGCCACCGACTGGAGTGCGCGCAGCGCGCCGACATCGATCATGAAGCCATGCTAATGAATATCGTCCAGAAAGCATCGCTGGACCGCAGATGTCATGCGGGACAGGATCGGGGTCATGACCGAGACACAGCACCGCGCGGCCGACCTCTTCGGCACGAACCTGGTGGCGATGGTGACCCCGATGCGGCCGGACACGACGATCAGCGAGCCCGACCTCGAGAACGTGGTCGAGCACCTGCTCGCCACGGGGTGCGACGGCCTCGTCGTGGCGGGCACCACCGGCGAATCACCCACGGTGAGCGATGCCGAGGCCGTGGGTCTCGTGCGCTCGGTGGTGTCCGCGGCGGCGGGCCGGGCGAAGGTGATCGCCGGGGTCGGCTCCTACGACACCGCGGCCAGTGTGCGGCGGGCGCGGGAGGCCGAGGCGGCCGGCGCGGACGCGCTGCTCGTCGTGTGCCCGTACTACTCCAAGCCGTCGCAGGCCGGGGTCGTGGCGCACTGCCTCGCGGTCGCCGACGCCACCGCGCTGCCGGTCATGCTCTACGACGTGCCCGCTCGCACCGGTATCGCCATGCAGGCCGCGACGTTGATCGAGCTGGCCGCGCATCCCCGGATACGGGCGGTCAAGGACGCCAAAGGCGATCTGTTCGAGGCGATGTCGGTCATGGCCCGCACGTCGCTGGCCTACTACTGCGGCATCGACGAACTCAATCCGGCGTATCTCGCGTGCGGGGCGACCGGAGTGGTCAGCGTGGTCGGCAATGTGGCCGCGGACCGTATCGCGCAGTTGCAGCGGGCGGTCGGCGACGGTGATCTGGTCGCGGCGCGAGCGATTCACACCGCGCTGATCCCGCTGATCGACGCGGTGATGCGCACCTCGCAGGGCGCGGTCATGGCCAAGGCCGCGCTGGCCGAACTCGGTGTCATCGAGCACGCGACGGTGCGTCTTCCGCTGCTCGAGGCGGCCGCGCCGGAGCGTGCGCGGCTGCGGGAGGCGATGACCGTCCTCGCCGCGCCGGTGTGATTCCGGACCCGGACCAGTCGATACAGTGTTGTGACCGTCCGGGGAAGGGGACATGGGATGTGGGCTGTTGTCACGAGCCGGATATGAATTCGAAACTGGTCCGGGTCGGTGTCGGTGTGCTCGCGTGGGCCGCGACGCTCGCGGGGGTGGCCGGGGTCGCGCTGCATGTCGGTCGACTGTCCTGGCAACCGCTGGTGTTGGCCGCGTCGGGTGCGCCGTATCTGATGGGTTCCGCACTCGTCGGGCTGGCGGTGTTCGTCGCCTCGCGGCGCCGGGTGGGTGCGGGGGTCGCGGTCGTCGTCGTTGCCGCCGCGGCGTGGACGCAGGCTCCGCTGTACATCTCTGGTTCCGGGGACGAGAACGGTCCGGTGGTGACGGTGATGCAGGCCAATCTGCTGTTCGACGGGGCCGATCCCCGCGCGCTGGTCGATCAGGTGCGCGAGCGGCGCGTCGATGTGCTGACCGTCAACGAGCTGACGCCCACGGCGGTCGAGACGCTCGGCGCGGCGGGGCTCGACGAGTTGTTGCCGTACCGGTACCTCTCCCCCGGCCGCACCGCAGCCGGGACGGGGATCTGGAGCGTCTACCCGCTGTCGGAGACGGTCGAGTACGACGGGTTCGTGTTGAACCAGTTGTCGGCGACGGCGGCGATTCCCGAGGTCGGCCCGGTCACGGTGTACGCGCTGCATCCGGTGCCGCCGGTATACAGCACTGAGGTCTGGGCCGACGAATTGTCCCGTCTGCGTGAGATTCTCGGCCGGTCGCCGTCGGATCGGCCGGTCATCGCCGGTGGCGACTTCAACGCGACCCACGATCACGCGCAGTACCGCGCGATGGCGTCGGGACGTTTCGGCGACGCGGCCGAGCAGGCGGGTGCGGGGCATCTGGTCACGTATCCGACGGACAAGCGGTGGCCGCCGCTGGTCGGCATCGACCACGTTCTCGTCGCCGGTGGCCGAGCGGTCTCGGTGGAGACGGTGGAGCTGCCGGGAGCGGACCACCGCGCCGTGGTGGCGCGGATCCACCTCGGATCGTAGGCCCGACGCGGCACTCGCCCCAGCTCAGTTGTACGCCGTGATGACTCCCTGGAGCAGCGCTTCGAGAGTTTCGTAGGTGGGGGTGTCGACGACATCGATGACCTCGGCGGGCACGGGAACCCGGTGCTCGGCGGCGACCGCGGCGAAAGCGGCGGTGTCGCGAGTGCGGAAGCCGTGTTCGGCGGCCAGACGCTGGAGTTCGGGGTCCTCGGTGAGCAGGCGGCCGAGCCGGTCGCCCGCGTCGTCGAGGGGGACGACGGTGTGGGTGGACAGGACCGTGGGCGTGGGGTAGGTCAGCACCATGTCGGGGGTGATGCGGCCTTGCGCTTTCGCTTCGACGAATTGGGCTTCGTAGATCAGGACCAGCGGGGCCGGTCCCATGCCCGCGGTCAGGTATTCGCCGAAGGTGCCCGCGCTGGAGTTCTCGGCGTAGCCCTGGCCGGTGAACAGCCGCGACAGCAGCGGCAGTACCCGCTGCTGGGCTTCGGCGCCCTGGACGACGGCGTTGTCGTTGGCGACGAACGCGGCGATGGCGAGGAACATGGCCGCGGAGTTGGAGGTGCGGGGGTCGGTGGTGGAGACGAGGATGTTCTTGCGGACCGGGTAGGCGGTGTTGCCCGCCAGGTGGGTCCATTCGGTATTGCGTTGCGCCAGTTCCAGATAGCGCGCCATGTCGAAGGTGGGGGCGGGGCCGGGGCGGATGACGCCCGCGGTGGTGAGCACCTCGGCGATGGGGGTGAAGGTGGCGATGGCCATCGGGGAGGCGAACGGGGTGTAGCGGGTGCTGATGTCGTGGGCGCGCAGGATGCGTTCGGCGGCGGGGACGCTGGAGGGGAAGGCGAAGCTGTAGCCGGTGAGATCCATGTCGGCGATCTGGCGCGAGCCGGCCGGTTCGATCTCGACGCGCAGGCCGTCGCGGGCCAGTTCTTCGGCGACGCGGGGGTCTTCGAAGAAGGACGCCTTCTCCGAGCCCACCGCGCCGCGCACGGTGGTCAGGTCGGTGGTGCCGCCTGCCGCCGCGGCATCGGAGGGCTCGCGGCCGGCGACGGCGACCACGGCGACGACCACGATGGCGACCAGGGCCAGCGCTGCGGCGATCGGCAACAGGCGACGCGGGCTCGACGTCGCGGCGATCGGCAGCAAGCGCCGCAGGCCCGGCGTTCCGGCGCGGCTGCCTGCATCGGGGAAAACATGCTCCACCGCGGCACTTTCCACCGCGGCACTTTCCACCGCGTTGTGGTGCGGGTTCGGCACCGGCGTCGCGAGGTGTTCGCGTGCCGCCTCGGGCTCGGCGTGGCCGTCGAGTTCTCGACGGGCGATGCGTTCGATGAGGACGGGCACGAACTCGCGCACCGGTGTGCCGTCGAACTTCTCACGCGCGTCGCCGATAGCCGAGCGCACTCGTTCCGGCGGGTGCTGTCCGGCGTAGCTCTCGACGAGACTGTCGGTCAAGCGGCGCAAAGCCTGTTCTTCGCGGGTTGTTTCGACAGGCACCAGCAACTCCTCGGACTTCGTACTCGACCGGCGTTCACGACGCCGCCACCCTCTTCGCGCCGGGCTACTTCCCTCTTCGCGCCGGGCTGTCTTCCTCTTCGCGCCGGGCCACGTTACCCCCGGAAAGAGACATCGGTGTGCGGTCTTCGAAGCGTCGATCGTTGCCGGAGAACAACTTTCACGGGTCACCGAGACGGATGCGCCGACAGCATATGCCCTGCTGGCGGCGCATTCTGTGATCGGATTCGGCTCGGTGAGACCTGAGATGTCCGGCGTGACCGGCCGGGGCAGAGTTCATCGGAGTATTCGCCGCCCGACACCGGCCGTTCGCCGCCGGTACTCCCCGAGTCGGCGCTCGGAGGCACCGCGCCCCGGCCCGGTCGGCTCGACCGGTTCCGGTAGCCGGGGTCCTGATGGTCGCGGTAGCCGGGGCGCCGGGTCCGTCGCTCCCTATCGTCGACGGCCGGTGGACCGGTAGCGACAGCGCGGACCTACAGCAGTGGCGTCGAGGCCAGCACGCCGACGACACTCAGGACGGCCAGATAGGCCAGTACCAGCCGGGTGTCGCGCAACCAGCACTTGCTGCGCAGCAACCCCGCCCGCCTGGCCCGCCAGTAGGCGAGGAATCCGAGCGCGGCGAAACCGGTCAGCGCGATGGGGCCGAGCAGCCAGGTGAGCAGGGCGACAGTGGCGTAGACGCACAGGTTCAGCGGGTCGGGTGGCGATCGGCGTGCGACCGCTTCCTGGTAGTAGACACCGGTTTCGCTCATCGCGGCTGCACCGGCAGCAGCGCGCGTCCGGCGGGCGCGGCGGCGGAGAGACGTTGGCGGGACAGGGCGGGCCAGGCCTGTACGGCGCAGAACGGGGCGCATTGGTCGGCTGTGCCCGCGCGGGTGCCGACGTGGACGCAGCATTGGGTGAGGCGTTCTTCGATCATGGTGGAGATGTCCATGAACGGTTTGACGGTGATGCGCACGACGCGTTCGCCGAGCAGTCGGCGCAGCCGGGCTCTGCGGCCGGGCAGCGCCGAGGAGGCCAGGGTGAGCAGGGTGGACATGCCCAGATCGCAGGTCTGGCAGATGTTCTGCCACAGTTTCCCGATGTCGGGGTGGGACAGGGAGGATTGTTCGGAGAGCAGTCCGTGCAGTGATTCGCGTACGGCCAGGCGCAGTTCGGCGGGGATGTCGCTGTCGGCGATGCGGTTGGCGACCAGTCCGAGTCGTTGCGCGAGGGTGTCGTGGCCGATGAGCCCGACCAGGGAACGCCAGGTTCCGGCGTCGTCGCGCAGCAGGTAGCCGACCGAGCAGCAGTGCGGGTGGGAGCAGGGCAGGGCGGTGAGGTCACGCCAGGTGACCCGGCCGCCGGTTTGGGGCTCGAGGCGGGCCAGCACGCCGGTGTGGGTGAGCCGGTCGGTGGGGTCGATCTCGCCGGATCGGCCGGAGCCGAATTGGGGTTGGATGGACACCCCGCCGACGAACGGGGTGTCCAGCGCGGTCTGGACGACGGCGCCGATCTCGTCGTCGTTGACGCCGAGGGCGGCGGTCATCACCAGGGTGGTGAACACGGCGTGCTCGGAGAGGCGTTGCAGGGTTAACGCTTTGAGTGCGCGCAGGTCGCCGCCACGGTGGTGGCGCGACGCCGCGGCGCTGAGGCCGTCGAACTGCAGGTAGATCTCGACGCGTTCGCGGTGTTCGGCGATCAGGGCGAGCAGATCGTCGTCGCGGGCGATGCGAATGCCGTTGGTGTTGATCAGGATTCGGGTGATGGGGCGGGCGGTGAGCTCGGCGAGCAGTTCGGGCAGTTGCGGGTGCAGGGTGGGTTCGCCGCCGGAGAGCATGAGAACGTCGAGTGTGCCGTGCTCGCGGGCCAGGCGCTGATCGACGTTGGCGAGGACGTCGGCGACGGCGACGACGCCGCCGAGGTCGGGGGCGGAGTCGGCGAAGCAGGTGGGGCAGCGCAGGTTGCAGGTGTCGACGATGTCTTCGAGCAGGATGCAGGTGTGCTGGGTCTGCATTTCCGGCAGCCCGCGCAGGTAGGCCGAGGGCACCGGGTCGAAGTTGCCGGGTGTGTCGGGCAGGTGGGCCTTGGTGGGGGCGGTCCAGCGTTCGAGGTAGGTGAGGATTTCGGGATTCTCGTCGTAGAGGGTGCGGATCATGCCGTGGCGGGGACAGCCGCGTTCGAGGTGCACGCGGCCGTCGCGTTCGGCGAGCCAGCCCGACAGACGAGCGACCTCGGGCAGCGGCCGGTCCGGGTTCTCGTGGTGGCATTCGGGGCAGAACGCGGTGACGTAGCGCAGGATACGGTCCCCGCGTAGCGGCATCCCGGTGCTCATGGGTGTGCTCCGTTCTCGGTGACCATGTTCTCGGTGACCATCGTGTGGTTCTCGGTGGCCGCGCCGTGCGGTGGGGGCGCGCTGTAGAGGTTGGGGTTGATGCCGGTGCAGAAGCCTGCGGTGCAGATGCTGACCAGCGCCCAGCCGATCATCAATCCCAGGCCGAGGCCTTTGGTGACGGGTTTGCGCAGCAGGATGAGGACCGCACCGCCACCGAACGCGGCCAGCGCGCTGAACGCGGCGGCGACGCCGAGGATCACCGGGTAGGAGTCGGCGGTGTCGGCGGCGTTTGCCACGGTGACGAAGACGAAGAGCCCGAACAGAGTGTTGACGACGATGAACAGGGCGGCTCCGGCGACTGCGAAAGCGGCGACGACACCGCCTTGTCTCGGCGCGGGATCCGGCGCTCCCGGATACGGTATCGGTCCCGCGTAGGGCTGATACCGCTGCCAGGGATACCGCTGCCCGGGATGCTGCGGTTCTCGGTGCCGCGTCTCGTGATCGGGCGGGGGGCCCTGCGGCGGTGGCGGTCCCTGGTACGGCGGGTCGGATGGGGGCGGTGGTGTGGTCATGTCGCGACCTTTCGTCCGAGAATCGAGTCGTAGGCGCCGCGCCGGTAGCCGATGCTCCAGCGCACCGCGACGAGCATCAGCCCGGGGATCAGGAACCATTGCGGGCGGGTCAGATCCAGCCACACGGTGTCGTTGGCGCGGGTGAACTCGACGAGGAACCGGAAGACGGCGTAGGCGCCGACGTAGAGGGTGAACAGTTCCCCTGGGGCGGTGATCTTCTCGCGCGCCCACCGCAGCCAGCAGAACGCCGCCAGGTGGAAGGCGACTTCGTAGAGGAAGCTGGGGTGCACAGCCGATCCGCTCGCGCAGCCGGGGCATTCGGGCACCGTGCCCGGTGCGTGCACGCCCCAGGGCAGTCCGGTCGGGCGTCCCGGCGCTTCGGTGAGGTGGCAGCCGATGCGGCCGACGGCCATGCCGAGGGCGACGGCGGGGGCGAACAGGTCGCCGGTGCGTTCGCGGTAGCCGATCAGCCGTTTGGCCACGAGCACACCGAGGTAGGCGCCGAGCAGTCCGCCGAGCACGCTGCGCGCGCCGAACAGCCAGCTTTCGTAGGGGTCGAGGGTTTCGGCCAGGCTCGACAGGCGCATCCCGATCGCTCCGCCGACCAGCGCGCCGGTGACCGCGACCAGCGATTCCTCACCGAGCGCACCGCGGCGTCGGCATTCGGCGACGAAGACGACGGCGGCGACCGCCACCCCGAGCGCCACGAAGAACCCGTGCGTGGGGAGCCCGAAGATCAGCTGCGGCACCATGGGGCGAGAGTATCCGGGGTGCGTCCGGGCGGGCATGAGTGGAACTACCCGTCGCGATCTCCGTGGCCGGGGTGAGCGTGTGCCGGTGCGGCGGGTCGGGCTCCGGCGGGGCCGGAGATCGCGAGACGCCGCGATCCGGTCAGCGCGCGGCGAGGACGCCGTCGACCACCTGCGCCATCCGCGACCGGAACATCTCGGGGCCGAAGGTTTGCGCGTGGGCGCGGATCTCGGCGGGGTCGAGGTCGGTCGCCGTGGGGTCGGCGAGCACCGCGGCGAATCCTTCCACGACCTCGTCGTCGGCGCCGTGGGCGACGTGTGCGCCGCTGAGGCCGGGCAGCACGGTGTCCAGGGCGCCGCCCTCCCCCACCGCGATCACCGGCGTGCCGCAGGCCATGGCTTCGACGGGGACGATGCCGAAATCTTCGACGCCGGGCATGAGCAGGGCATGGCAGCGGCGGTACATGTCGACGAGGACGTGATCGGGTGCGGCGCCGAGGAAGGTTGTTTCCGGGCCCGCGAGGGTTTCGAGGTGGCGGCGGTAGCGTCCGTCGCCGACGACGACGAGACGACGGCCGCTGCGCTGGGCGGCGCGGATGGCCAGGTCGGGGCGTTTGTAGGGGACGAGGCGACCGGCGAAGAGCAGGAAGTCCTCGCGGGCGAGGGCCGGGTCGGGAGCGAAACGGTCCAGGCGCACGGGCGGATTGATCACCTCGGCGGGCAGCCCCCACCAGTCGCGGACGCGGTCGGCGACAGCATGGGAGTTGGCCACGACGGCGCTCAGGTGCGGTGCGGCGGCGAGTTCGGCGCGGCGGGCCAGAACGCCCAGCGCCGCCAGTGCGCCGCGTCCGGCGAGTCCGCCGGCTTCGCGGGCGCGGAAGGCGGGGTCCCAGGCCCAGCGGGCGGGGCTGTGCACGTAGGCGATCACGGGCGCGTCGGTGGCCAGCGCCGCTTGGATGCCGAAGGAGTGATGGCTGACGACGACGGCGTCGTAGCCGTCGCGCAGCGGCAGTCCGCGCAGCGCTCGGGGCACCAGCGGCAGCAGCGGCGCGTGGGAGCGGCGGCCGGTGGCGGCGTGTACGCGGTCGAGCCAGGTGGCGGTGATGGTGTCCCACGGAGGGTGGGCGACGGCGGGTGCGCGGGCGGCGTCGACCAGCGGCGCGAATACCGGCGCCTGGGGCCAGGTGCGCGCGAATTCGCCGACCACGGCTTCGGATCCGCCGTATTCGGTGAAGCGTTCGTGCACGATCGCGAGGCGCGGCTCGGTCATTGCTTGATCTCCTGTGCGCTGCGGGCTCGCCGCGTGCTGGGTCGTTCGGTTCGGTGCGATGCGGGCGATGCTGCGGGCATCGACTGTGGAGACGGTCCGGCGGTGACGGTGGAGCGCGCGGTCATGCGGGTCTCGTCGCGGGCGCGCGGTTTTCCAGGCGACGGGGTGCGGCGAGGGCGCGCAGGGCGGGCGCGACGGGGCGACCGTTCAGCAGCCCGTCGACGCTGCCCTGGTCGAGGGCGCGGGCGTAGATCGCGGCGGCGGCGCGACAGGCCTCGAGGGTGTGGTCGATGTCGGTGTCGGTGTGGGCGGCGGAGGTGACGAACGACTGCCCGAGGACGCCGCGGCGCAACATTTCCTGCAGGAACAGGGTGCGGTACGGCTGGGACGGGTGTCCGTGCGGGTCGAGGGTCTGGAAGATCAGGCAGGAGGGGCGGCCCGCGATGCGCAGATGGTCGCCGATGCCGAGTTCGCCGGTGATCTGTTCGAACCCGGTGCGCAGGCAGCGACCCGCGGCTTCCATCCGGCCGATGGGGTCGGTGGTGGTGTAGGCGTGGGCGACGGCGAGGAAGGCGGCCAGGGAGCCGGTTTCGGGGCCGTGGGTGGTCGAGAGCAGGAAGACGCGCTCGGCGTCGGTGCGCAGGCCGCCCAGTTCCATGTAGTCGCGGCGGCCGGCGAGAGCGGAGACGGGGAATCCGTTGCCCATGGCTTTGCCCCAGCACGACAGGTCGGGGGTGATGTCGTAGATCTGCTGGGCGCCGCCCGCCGACCAGCGGTAGCCGGTGATCATTTCGTCGAAGATCAGCAGTGCGCCGTGCCGGTCGCACAGTGCGCGCACTCCGGCCAGGTAACCGGGGGGTGGTTCGTGCAGCGCGGTGGCGGCTTCCATGACGACGCAGGCGATGTCGTGGCCGGTGAGCACGGCGTCGAGAGCGGTGAGGTCGCCGTAGGCGAAGCGCACGGTGGGTGGGGACGGGATGCCCGCGGACATGGCGGTGGTGCCGATGAACCAGTCGTCGACGGAGAAGAACGGCTGGTCGCAGACGGCGATGGCGGTTCGGCCGGTGACGGCGCGGGCCAGGCGGACGGCGGCGGTGGTGGTGTCGGAGCCGTTCTTGGCGAATTTCACCATGTCGGCGCCGGGGACGAGGTTCAGGAACGTTTCGGCGGCGGTGAGTTCGAGCAGGGTGGGGCGGGAGAAGTTGACGCCGTCGGCGATGGCGGCGGTGACGGCGTCGACGACGGGCCGGTAGCCGTGGCCGAGGGTGACCGAGCGCAGTCCCATGCCGTATTCGACGAATTCGTTGCCGTCGCAGTCGGTGACGCGGCAGCCGTGGCCGCGCACGAGGACCGGCGCCATGTTTTCGGGGTATTGGTCGGCGCCGCGGGCGTAGGTGTGGGCGCCGCCGGGCACGAGGTCGTGCAGGCGGGCCTGGGCGGCGTTGTCGCGGGTGAAGTCGGTGATCACGGCGGGGGTTCCTCTTTCGGCTCAGCAGCTTTCGGCTCAGCAGCCGGTCTCGGTGAAGGCTCGCAGATAGCCGGCGCTCTGGCGCAGATACATCCACCCCTGGTAGGCCAGGCCGGTCGGGGCGGGGCTGGCGACCATGGTGAGTTCGCCGTCGAAGCATTTGCCGATGATGTAGCGGGCGCGGGAGATGTGCGGGGTGAAGGTGACGACGATGATGTGACGCCAACCGCCCGATTCGGCGCGGCGGCGGATCTCCTGCGCCTCGCCCTGGGTGGTCCACGGGCGCGGTTCGAAACACTGCACCCGGAACGGGTATTCGCCGCGGCAGTAGCGGTCCATGAGAGGGTCGTCCAAGCCGGTGGAGGCGGCGATCACCAGTTCCGGAGCCAGTCCCGCGCGCGCGAGGTCCACACCGATGTCGAAGCGTTCGTACGGGGTGCCGCCGAGCACCACGATGGCGTCGGCGGGCCGTAGCGGGTCGAGCTGGGGGTGCACGAACACCGGGATCCCGGCCAGGGCGAGGGCCGTGATCGTCGCCGCGATCGCCAGCGGAAGGCGCAGCAGGCACAGCAGGCCCCGGAGGCTGGGCCTGCAGCGGTGGGGCGTGGTGGCGCCGGGCGTGGTGCTCATGGGTCAGCGGGCCGGCCGGTCCTTGCCCAAAGGGGCGGTGGTCAGTGCGCCGTTGGGGGCCACGACGAGCCGCCAGTAGCCGCCTTCGCCGTCGCGCAGCACCACGCCGGCGTCGGCGCGGTCGGAAACGTAGGCGCCGGAGGCGAGTACGGAGGCGACGGCGGTGCCGTCCTGGGAGCGGGCGCGCAGGATCTCGGCCTCGCCCGTACCTTGGGCGGTGACGGTGCCGGTGAAGGTGGGCCGGTGCACGCGGCCGCGTCCGATGACCTGCCAGTGGTCGGGGAACACCCGCGAGTCGAGGTCCTCCCCCGCGCTGGAGATGAGGTTGACGGCGGTGCCCTCGGGGCAGCCCGCGGGGTCGATGCGCAGTTCGGCGGGGCTGTGGCCGGGGTCGGGGTCGAAGGCGACGTTGGCCAGATACGGCTGGCGGCAGTGGTTGAGTTCGACGCAGGCGGTGCGCCCGGCGACTTTGCAGTTGATCATGCCGAATTGGGCGGGCCCACCGCGTCCGGCCACCCCGACCTGCACGGCGACCTCGGAGCCTTCGAACCACACGTTGGTCAGCCACCAGTTGGCGGCGGGCCCGTCGATGAGCAGGTGCCGGTCGGTGGTGCCCGGATCTGTGTCGGAGACGAACTCGGAATTGGTGATCGACAGTCCGGCCGCGTGGTCGTCGGTGCCGACGCCGAGGACGCCGATGCGGTTGCTGGTGAACTTCGAGGAGGTGACGTAGTTCTGGATGCAGGAAGTGCTCAGCCCGATCCCGAAGTTGTTGATGTCGCAGTCGACGAAAGAGGTGCCGCCGGTGTTGGCCTCCAGCACGACGCCGCGTTGGCGGGCGTAGCGGGGGAAGTTGTCGCCGAGGTGATTACCGCGCACGAGCACGGTGTCGAAGCTGCAGCGGAAACACTCGCTGAGCTGGATGGCGGTCGCTTCGGGACCGGTGAGGTAGAAACCCATGCGCGCGAACCGGACCCGCTGCTTGTTGCGCAGGGTCACCAGGGTGGTGTCGGTTTCGCAGAACACGGTGGTCACGTCGGCGCCGTCACCGTAGACGACGGCGTAATCGGGCAGCTCGGGGAACGCGGTCACCTTGTAGTCGCCCGCGGGCAGGTAGATCACCGGCGGCGGTCCGTCGGTGCGGGCGGCTTCGGCCAGAGCGGCGGTGTCGTCGGCCTTGCCGTCGCCGACGGCGCCGAAGTCACGGATGTTGCGCACGGCGGTTCCTCCCGGTGGCATGGGGCCGGTGGGTTCCTGGGCGTTGCAGGAGGCGATCGGCACCGCGGCGATGCCGAGTCCGGCGGCGAGCAGGTGGCGGCGACGGAGTCCGGTCATCGGACCTGCCCGGGACCTGCGGCGTCGACCGTGGCCGCCGCGCCTGCCGTGGCGGCGGTCGGGTTCGGGGCGGGGACGGCGGGCGGTGTGGCGGCGGACGGCACAGGTGCGGTGGTGTCGCGGCCCGACAGCCGCTGCCACAGAGTGCGCCGCGACGGCACGGCGACCAGGCCGGTGAGCTGGCCGCCCGCAGCCCCCAGCGCGGCCAGGTCCTGTTCGATCCGCGTGGTGGTCGCGTCGCCGAGCACGGTGACCGCGAGGACGCCCGCGCTGCGTGCGGCCACCGCGGCGGCGTCGGCGGCGTCGCCGGGAGCGGCGGTTTCGACGATCACATGGTCGTAGCGTTGCGCGGCCTCGGCGAGCAGCGCGGTGAAGCGCGCCGAGGCGATCAGGTCGGGAGTGCGGGCGTCGGCGGTGCCGAGGGTGAGCACGGTGATGCCGCGCGCGGTCCAGTTGGTCGTGGTGTCGTCGAGGCGCGCTTCTCCGCGCAGCACCAGGTCGAGTCCGCCGGGGATGTGGGGGCCGAGGACGGGTTCGTCGGCGGGCACGGCGGCGGGGATGGTGCGCAGGTCGATCTTGGTGGTGCGCAGGGTGGCGTTCTCGAGGTAGTCGTGTCCGGCGGCGACGGTGGTTCTGTGCAGGGTCGCCGATTCCCGGATCGGCCAGTTCCCCGCGGTGACGGGCAGCAGTGTGCTGGTGCCCGCGCCGGTGGTGTCGGCGTCGATGAGCAGCACCCGGCGGCCGGTGGCGGCCATCGCCCCGGCCAGCGCGGCGGCGAATCCCGGTGCGCTGCCCGCGCCCGCCCCGGTGACCAGCAGGGGTGTGGCGGTTTCGGGCAGGCGGGCGCGCACGGCCCGCAGGCCGGCGGTTTCGGCGTCACCGCCGAGGTCGACGGTCCCCAGCAGCGGCACGCCGAACGGTTCGAGGTCGTCGAGGTCGCGGGGCCTGCGGGAGAACCGTTCCAGCAGGTAGGCCGCGACAGCGCCGAGCAGCAGTCCACCGACCGCGCCCGCGGCGAGCAGGCTGGTGCCGCCGCCACCGTCGGGTTCGGTGGGCAGTTCGGCGCGGTCGACGACGGCGACGCGCGCGGCGGGAGCCGCGCTGCGTTCGATGGTTTCCAGATCGTGGATCAGCGCACGCATCTGGGAGACGACTTCATCGGCGATGACGCGCGCGCGTTCGGGATTCTCGTCGGTGACATAGACCTGCAACAGGGTCGTCGCCGGCGGGGAGTCCGCACCGATCTGCGCGGCCAACTCCCCACGGCTGGTGTCCAGAGACAGCTGGCCGATGACACGGTCCACGACGGTGTCACTGGTGACCAGCTCGAGGTAGGACCGCACCCGCTGCTGGGCGGCCAGCCCGCCCTGATAGGAGTCCGCGACCGAGGTGCCGGTGGCCATCGAGACATACATGCTGCTGGAGGCGGTATAGGTCTGCGGGGTCGCCTGCACCTGGTAGGCGGCCAGGCCGATGCCCAGCGCCGGTCCGGCGAGCAGTATCGGCCAGCGGCGGCGCGCGATACGCAGATAGTCGGGCAGTTCCATCATCGGTTTCCTTCACTCCCAACGATCGCCGGTTCCGGCCGCGGTGACGGCTCGGTGATCCGTTCCCGGTGCCGGCGCCAGTAACCCACCGCGAGACGGGTCAGCCAGGCCAGCACGACGACTTGCAGATATTTGCCGAGGGTTTCGGCGCTGCCGAGCATCCCGCGCTCGAACACCACCGGCACCTCGATGAGCGCCACACCGAACAGCACCGGCACCAGGTGCCCGGCATACAGCGACCGCCCCCACCCGATCAGCACGACGGCGGTGAACACCATGCCGACGACGACGCCGGTGTACCCGCCGAGGACATAACCTTCGGCGACATTGCCCTCGGCCAGCGACACCGACACCTGACTCATGTCCACCGACGCGCCGCGCACCTGCGCGGCCCATGCCGTGCCCGCGTGCAGCTTCTCCGTGGTGAGCAGCTGGCTGGGCACCATGGCTTTGGCCAGGTGTCCGATCACCTCACCGGCGCTCAACCACGAGTTCGGCCCGAGATAGTAGGCGTCGGTGGCGGCTTCGAGCAGGTCGAAGCGGCGCAGCAGGCTCAGGAACGGACGCACCGACTCCGGGTAGGCGGAATCGATGTTGGCGGCTTCGGCTTTCAGATACGGGGTGGTCTTGAGCGACTGCAGCCAGTCGAACCCGACGATGCCCAGCACCGACACCGCCGCGATGCCACCGATTTTGGCGCGCGTCCAGCCGGTGAGGGCGAAGCGCACCGCGATCGCCAACGCCGCACCCAGAATCGGGGTCTTGGAGGAGATGGCGGTGGTCCACCACAGTTCACCCAGGACCAGGAACCCGAGGACCGCCAGGTTGGCGTGGTGGGTGGCCGGACGCGCGAACACCAGCAACCCGACCGCGCCGAGGGTGGCAGGCATGGTGAGCAGGCTCAGCAGCGGTGAGGCGCTTTCCACTTCACCGGCCTGCCCCGCCGTGCCGCCCGCGACACTGGCCAAGCGGGCGAGGGTGCCCAGCGCGTAGAGCGCCCACAGGGTGGTGATGAAGTCGGGGTCGCCCGCCAGGGCGGCGCGGCGGGCGCGTTCGCGGGGACGCGCCCATATCGCGTAGGCGAGCACGAGCGCGGCGTATACCGACAGCCCGAACGCGACGGGTCCGAGCGCGCCTTCGATGCCGACGTCGTAGCCGATCTCCGCCAGCCTCGGGTCGGCGATGTTGTCGCCGAAGTGCGGGTCGGGCCGCACCACCAGCAGCAGCACCGGGCGCGCCACATACGACATCGACCAGTACACGGCCTGGGCGATCAGCAGCACCCGCAGCACACCGGAGACCAGCACTCCGGCGAGGACCATCGTCGCCAGCGCGGCGATGATCACCAGCAGCGGGCCGTTGCCGAGCACATCACCGATTCCCTGCACACCAGTGCCCGGCACACTACTGAAGGGCACGCAGGATCTCCCTCGCCCGGTCGGTGTAGGTGTGCTCGCCTTCGACGATGCGCCGGTGACCGGCTTCGGCGATCTTGGTCACCTGGTCGGGGTACTGCGAGCAGCGTTCGAGGATGTCGTCGAGTTCGTCGCGACTGGAGAACAGGAACGCTTCGGCGCCGTCCTCGAGCAGTTCGGCGTGTTCGTCGGTGCGTTCGCCGACGAACAGTCCACCCGCGGCGGGCACTTCGAAGGTGCGGCAGGTGTGGGTGTCGCGGTTGGCGGAGTTGAGCAGCACCAGGTTCGCGGTCACCGAGGCCACGGTGATCGAGAAGTCCTCCCCGTACACCCCGGCGGTGACGGCGGCGCGGGTGGTGCGCAGCCGCCGCACCCGCCGCCAGCCCGGCCCGCACACCAGCAGTTGCGCACCGTAGGTGCGGGCCAGGGAGACCATGCCGTCGCGGCGGTCGGGGCGGCAGGCGCCGATGAAGCCGACGAGGAACTGGCGGGTGCTGCGCCGGGCGGCCAGGTGATGCCAGGCCGGGTCGTAGGCGCTGCGCACGAACAACGCCTCCTCGGCTCCGCGTGCCAGCAGTTCGGGCACGTTGTGACGTTTGGTGGTGACCACCAGATCCCATTCCGATTCGTGCGCCAGATAGTCCGCGGTCGTGTTCGCCGGGTTGGCGACGTCGTCGGGACTGTAGTGCACGTGCAGCGCGGCCGGGATGTCGAGCAGGCGGCGCTGGTCCAGGTGCACGGATTTGAACCCGAACACCAGGTCCGGGCGCAGTTCGGCGGCGGCGCGCTCGAGACGGGTGTGGATGCGCTCGATCGTCCACGGGGCGCGCTGCTCATGGGTTTTGGCATACATCCACGACGGCGACAGCCGTGGCGGCAGCGTCGCCGGGGTGGAGTCGATCACGATCACTTCGTGGCCGAGGGCTCGGAAACCTTCGGCGAGCGAGCGCGCATTGCTGCCGAGCCAGTCGTCGCCGAGGAACAGGATCTTCATCGCGTCCTTCTTCTTTCCGCGTCCGTGCGGACCCCGCCACCGAGGGCACCCTCGCCGAGGACGGCACCCCCGGGCGCACTCGCGGCGCGTTCACGCACGAACATTCCGCGCATGCGCGCGAGATACCACAGGGCCACGGCGCATTCGGCGGCGACGATGCCGCCCGCCAGGGTCCACATCGAATGGGTGCGCACCGCCATGAGCAGCGCCGCACCCGCCACACAGGTGCCCACGAGCGCCCCGATCAGCACACCGTTGGTGTCCTGACGCACCGGCAGCACCGCGGTGGTGACGAACGAGGTCACCGTCGTCGCGGGCAGGATCAACGCTTCCAGGCGCAGCACCGCGACCGCTTCGGCGAATTCCGCGCCGAACACCACCGGGATCAGCAGCGGCGCGCCGACCCACAACGCCGCCGAGGCCACACACGCCACCGCCACGCACACCGCCAGCGAGCGCAACGCATCAGGCCAGAACCGTTCTCCGCTGCCCCGTTCGGCCAGCCGCGGCAGCAGCGCGAACCCGATGGGATCGAGCATGGACTGCACCGCGCGCACCAACCGGTCCGAGGCGGAGAACAAGCCGAGGGAGACAGCGTCGAGCACGGTGCCGTACACGGTCGCCGCGCCTTGCCCGTAGCTGGTGGTGAGCAGGCGTCCGCTGACCACCGGCACCGCCGAACGCACCAGCTTCCACACTCCGCGCGGCGCGGTCGGCGCGCCGAAGGTGCGCCAGGTATCCCACCAGGTCAACGCGACGCTGATCACCGCCGACCCCAGCAGGCACAGCAGAGCCATGACCGCGCTCGGGAATCTCGGCAGCAACACCAGCAGCAGCCCGAGATAGCCGACGCGGGCGATGGACTGATACAGCGTGGAGGCGCCGAAGCGGCCCTGGCCGATGAGCACCCAGTCCTCCGACATCGACCAGAAGCCGCCGACGAACAAGCCGAGCACGATCATGGTCGCCTGCTCGGGCGCGCCGGCGACGACCGCGATCGCCAACGCCGCTCCGACCACGGCGAGGATGCTCGCGCGGATCACCAGGTAGGTGCCGCGGACGCGGTTGACCACCCCGGAGTCCACACCCGATTCCTGCATGCCCGATTCCTGCACGCGCGCGGCCATGTAGGAGGTGATGCCCAGGTCGATGAGCAGCGAGCCCAGGAAGTAGGCGGACATGCCGATGGCGAGCAGCCCGAGCCCGGCGGTGCCGAGCACGCGCGCGATCAGCGGCAACGTCGCCACCGTCACCAGATACTGGCCGTACTTGCCGAAACTGACGTAGGCGATGTCGCGCAGCAGCCCGGCCAGTTCCCGTGCCCGCGACCGCGGTGCGCCCGCGGCTTCCTCGGCGGCGGCGTGCAGGGCGCGGGTCGACAGGACCGGCAGCTTCTCGGTCGGCCAGTCGGCGAAGGCGGGGATGACCTCGGTGGGCAGGTCGTAGTCGGGGGTGCGCAGACCGTCCAGCGATACCGGGTAGTGCCGGGCGACGATACGGATCGGGACGGTGGTCTGATCGGCCAGGCTCATCGCGCACCCACCTCGTTCCCGGTGACGGCGTGCAGCAACGCGGTGACCACACGCGCGGTTTCCTCGATCGAGAAGTCCCGGCAGCGCCGGGCGCCCGCGTCGGCGAGACGGGTGCGCAGCGCGGGATCGGCGACGAGCCGGTCCACAGCGGCGGCGAGGGCGGCCGGGTCGCCGGGCGCCACGAGCAGCCCGTCGATGTCGTGGCGCACGATCTCGGTGGGTCCGCCTGCGTCGGTGGCGACGACCGCGCACCCGGCGCGCATGGCCTCCACCACGACCTGCCCGAACGGTTCCGCCGTCACCGAGCAGTGCACCGCGATGTCGGCCGCACGCAGGTAGGGGCCGGGATCGTCGACGTGGCCGGTGAACGCGACCGGAACCGTCAGCTCGGCCGCGGCGCGTTCGAGTTCACGGCGGTAGTCCTCTTCCCCGAAGAACGTCCCGCCCACCAGGGTCACCGCGGCAGGCGGGCGACGCAGCAGCGGCAGGGCGCGCAGCAGGATGTGGTGGCCCTTCCACGGGGTGAGCCGGGCCACGAGCACGATCCGGGTGTCCGCGGGCGCGCGTTGCGGTGCGCGTTCGCCCGTGGCGGTGTCCTCCACGCCGGGATAGGCGACAGCGGCGACGCGCCCGCGGGTCCAGAGCGTGGCCAGGGTGGCGTGGCTGTTGGCGACGACGCCGCGCGCGACGATCCAGCCCAGCGTCCGCAGCAGCACCGCCAGCACGGTCCCGAAGTACTCGCTCGCGATCCGGTCGTGCACCTGCCACACCAGCGGCACCCGCGCGCGCCGCGCCGCCACCGCACCCATCAGCAGCGCTTTGGTGCTCTGGGCGACCAGCACATCGGCGTTCTCGGCGCGCACATACTCTCCCAGCCGCCTGCCCAGCCGGATCAACTCGAACGCGCCGCCGATCAGCCGCAGCGGTCCCGATCCGGCGATGGTGAGGCTGCGGCTGTCGAAGTCGTTGCCGCACACCGTGACCGGGATGCCGCGGGCGCGCAGCAACTCCACCAGCGGACCGTGTTCGGTCAGCAGCATCGACGCGCGCACCGGCGCTGCTTCCTCGACCGCCCCGCCGCCGACCGCGGCTCCGGCCGACGCCGCGACATGGCGTTCACCGGTGCGCTTCGTATTCCTCTCCAGGGCGCTGAGCAGCCGCAGCGTCGCCAGCTCGGCGCCGGAGGGGGCGGCGGTGTGGGAGAGGAAGACCGCGCGCGTCACCGGGCCAGCTCCCGATACAGCACGGCGTGACGTTCGGCGGCCGCGGCCCAGGAGAAGGTTTCCGCGTGCGCGCGGCAGGCGGCGGCATCGGGCAGTTTCCCGTCCAGGGCCTCCACCAGGCGTGCGGCCAGTGCGTCGGCGTCACCGCCTGCCACGATCAGGCTCGGATCGAGTCCGCGCACCGAGTCGGGCAGCCCGCCGCAGTCGGTGACCACCGGGGCGCGCCCGGCGGCCAGCGATTCCAGCGCGATCAGCCCGAACCCCTCGAGCGCGACCGAGGGCACCACGGTCAGCGCGGCGCGGGAATAGAGTTCGGCCAGTTCGTCGTCGCCGACGCGGCCGGTGAACCACACCGCGTCACCGAGCGTTTCGGCCCGGGCGCGCAGGGCGGGTTCGGCGGTGCCGGTGCCGACGACGACGAGCCTGGCCCACGGGTGCGCGGCGCGCACCGCCGGCCAGGCGCGCAGCAGCACGTCGATACCCATGCGGTTCTCCAGCCGTCGCACACACAACACGATCGGCCGGTCCTCGGTGGCGGGAGCGGCGAGACGGAACCGGTCCAGGTCCACCCCGGGCGCGATCACCTCCACCGCTCGCGGGTCCACCCCGTAGTCGTCGGCCAGCACGGCCCGCATGTGCTCGGAGAGCACCACGAACCGGTCCGCACGCAGCATCCGCACCCGCTCGACGAGATACTTCGTCCGCACGGCCGTCGAACCCTGTCCCGCCGCAGCGCTTTCCGCCGCCCACGGCCCGTGGAAGTGCACGACCAGCCGATGCCTGCCGCGCGGCGGACCGTAGAGCGCGAAATGACGGTCCAGGATCAGTGATTCACCGGTGCGTGCGACCGGGTCGCGGCGCGCGGTCCGGACCCGTTGCCGGGTGGAGCCACCGACCGGACCCCACGACGACCCACCCTCGGGTGGGTCGCCGAAAGCGGCGGCGGTGACCGACAGGTCGGCGCGCAGAGCCAGCGCGGCGTACAGGTCGGTGAAATAGCGGTTCAGCCCGCCCGCGGCGGCGCCGAACCACTCCGACCCGCACAGGTGCACGCGGGTCGTGGCGGAGGCGGTCATCGGCTCGACCCACGCCCTGCGCGTAGTGCCGCACCGGCGCGCACGCGCAGCCGTTCCAACGCCATGCCCGCGATCCGCACGTCACCGACGGCGACATCCGCAGGCGAGAGCAGCCGCGGACAGTCACGGGCCAGACGATGATGGAAACGCAGCAGTTCGGTGAGTTTGCTGACCGTGGAGGTGCGGCTGCACAAATTGAACGTCGAGTCCCGCCAGGCGGCGGCGACCTGCGGCAACCCGAAGAACAAGCCGAACTGGCCGACGCGGGCGAACAGGTCGACATCCATCGGGAACACCAGGTCCCCCCGCAGCCCGCCGACCCGGTCGAAATGCTCACGCCGGAACATCGCCGCGGCGGTGGGCCCGAAATCGGCGGGTCCGCGCCGCACGATGGTCCGCGCCAGCGCCCGCGGACTGTGCACCCCGGCCAGACCGGGCAGGCCGAGATCGGTTTCGACCAGCTCACCCTGTTCGTCGATCACCTGGAACCGCGTGGAACTGATCGCGAAAGACGCATCGCGCATCACCTCCACCTGCGCGGCCAGCGAGCCCGGCAGCAGGATGTCGTCGGCGCACACCACTTTCACCAGTGCGCCGGTGGAGTGGCCGATCGCGCGATTCCAGTTGTCACCGATCGGCAGGGTGGTCTCGTTGCGTTCGACCCGCAGCCGCGGGTCGCCGAAGGAAGCCGCGATCTCGCCGGTGGCGTCGTCGCTGGCGTTGTCCAGCACCACCAACTCGAAATCCAGATCCTGATCCAGGATCGAGCGCAGAGTCTGTTCCAGGGTCCGTTCCGCGTTGTAGGCGGGGACACAGACCGAGACGAGCGTGTTCACAACGCCCTCCCCGCCACCGGTTGCGCGTCGTCGACTCCGAACCAGCGGCCGTCGAGTTGCGGGTAGCGCTCGGCGACTTCGGCGAGCAGGTCGGGCACGGTCAGCAGCACCCGGTCCGGGCGTGCGGCGACCAGGTGTTCCGGCGAGATGATCGGGATATCGGTCCCGGGCATCCGCCGCCGCTGTTTGGCGGGCGAGGCGTCGGCGACACCGGCCAGCAGCGCACGATCGATCCCGGCCCGGCACAGCAACGCCACCGCCCGCGAGGCCGCCCCGTAGGCATACACCCGCGCACCGCGGGCGGCTTCGGCTTCCAGCGCCGCGCGCAGCGCCGCGCCCTGCCGGTCGGCCGCGCGCTGCAGTCCGCGCACCACCTGCGGGTCGCTCACCGTCGCCTCACGCTCGAGCACCCGCGTCACCGATTCACCGGCCCGCGCCTGCCCCGGCACGGCCGCGATCAGCACCGTGCCGCCGTAGAGATCGAAGTCCCACGCACGCACCACCGACAACCCGGCCGCGGACAGCATGTCCCGCAGGACCCGCAGGCCGTAATAGGCGAAATGCCCGTGCCGCAACGCATTCCATTGATCCCCACCGACAATCGTGTGCAACGGATGGTACTGCACCAGCAGCACCCCACCGGGCGCGGTGGCCGCCGCCCGCTGCGCGAACGCCGCCCGCTGATCGCGTTCGTGCATCAACCCGAAACAGTCCAGCACCACATCGGCGACCCCGCCGGTGATGCCGTCGACCGCGGTGAACCCGCGCGCGGCGAGCAGATCCAGCCAGCTGCCGCCGTGCGGGCTGCCGAACTCGCGCACCGTGCGCCCCCGCAGCAACCCCGCCGCCGCGACCCGGGCGACCGCGTCGGCGGCCTGCTCACGCAACGCCCGCGGCTCCACCCCGCGCGGTTCCTCGGTGACGGTGTCATCGCGCTCCAACTGCGCCAGGCCGCAGCCCCGGCACAACAGCATCGCCAGCGGATACCCCGCCTCGGCCGGGTCGTAGGGCTGTTCGACCGGCGGGAACCAGTCCGCGGCAGGCATCGCCCCCAGATCCAGCACCGTCTCCAACGCCGCGCCGCCGCACGCCAGGCAGATTCCGCTCATGGCACCATCACCGGGTGCGCATCCAGACCACCGAACTCGCCGATGTCGAGCTGCTGATCCCCGAACCGTTCCACGACGAACGCGGACTGTTCACCCGCACCTTCGACGCCGAGGTCTTCGACACCGCTCACGGCGCCGGCGCGGCGGCACGCTTCGTGCAGGACTCCCAGTCCCGGTCGCGGCGCGGTGTGGTGCGCGGACTGCACGGACGCCGCGGAGCAGGCGAAGCCAAACTGGTCCGCTGCTCCCACGGCGCCGTGCACGACGTGCTCGTCGACATCCGCCCCGGCTCGCCGACCTTCGGCCGCCATCAGGCGTTCCGCCTCGACGACACCGACTTCCATCACCTCTACGTCCCGCCGGGCTTCCTGCACGGCTTCCAGGCGCTGACCGGCACCGCCGACGTCTGCTACCGCATCGACCGCCCGCACGACCCGGCCGAGGACCTGGCGGTGGCCTACGACGACCCCGACCTCGCCGTCGCATGGCCGCTGCCGGTCACCGTGATCTCCGCCCGCGACCGCGCCGCGGGCAGCTGGCAGGAGCTGATCGACTCCGCACACCTCACGCACCGGCCCTGACCCGGCGCAGCTCGGCGTCGACCGCACCGGATTCACCCAGCGCCCGCAGCCGCGCCAACCGCACGAACCGGCCCGCGAAATCCTGCGCGGTCAATCCGCGCGCGATGTACTCCCGATACAGCTCCTGCGCGCCGTCGGCGATGCTCCAGCGCGCCTGGAACCCCAGCTCCCGCCGAGCCGCACCGAAATCCACCCGATAGGAACGCGGATCGGCGCCGGACTCCCCGGTGATGACGACCTTCGAGCCGGGCACCACCGCGGCCACCGCCTCGGCGATCTCGGCGACAGTCCGGTTGTTGACCTCGGTGCCGATGTTGTAGGCGCGCCCGGAAATCGTGTCCACCGGCGCCTCCAAGCACACCGCGAACGCCTCGGCGATATCGGCGGCATGCACCAGCGGACGCCACGGCGTGCCGTCGGAAAGCACCTTCACCACCCCGTCGAGCACCGCGTGCCCGACCAGATTGTTGAGCACGATGTCGGCGCGCAGCCGCGGCGAGAACCCGAACGCCGTCGCGTTGCGCAGGAACACCGGCGCGAAATCGGCGTCGGCCATCGCCAGCAGATCGTCCTCGACACGCACTTTGCTCTGCGCGTAAGGGGTCAGTGGACGCAACGGCGCGGACTCGTCGACCAGCCCGTCACCGGCGGCGCCGTACACCGAGCACGTCGAGGCGTACAGGAACCGGCGCACCCCGGCGTCCTTGGCCAGCCGCGCCAGGCGCACCGACGCGTGATGGTTGATGTCGTGGGTGATCTGCGGGACCAGCGCCCCCAACGGATCATTCGACAGCGCCGCCAGATGCACCACCGCGTCGACACCGGTCAGATGCTCGGCCCGCACGTCGCGCAGATCCAGCGCCACCCCGGGCGGATCGGCGGGTTCACCGCCGAGCACGCAGTCGGCGAAATATCCGGTGTCCAAGCCGACGACCTCGTGCCCGCGCGCGGCCAGCACCGGGGTCATGACCGTTCCCAGGTACCCCTGGTAGCCGGTGACCAGAACACGCATCTGCTACGCACCTCCGAAATCGACGATCAGTTTGTCCACCACGAAACCCTCCGCGTACCCGGCGTGGCATTGCACGCCCCGCAGGCGCGCGAGACCGAGGAACGACTCGTCGTCGAACCAGTCCCGGTGGGCTTGGGAGCGATAGCACCGCGCCAGCAGTTCGGCTTTGCGCCGGGCGATCTCCGGGGTCACCGGATGCAGCACGTTCGGGCGCGGGGTGTCGGTCTCCCACTTGAGGATCTCGTAGCCGAACACCGCGTGGTCGCGGAACTCGGTGGGCACCAGCTCGGCCAGCAGACGGTGGTCCTGGTGGGCGTCGGCGCGCTGCGGCGCGAACACCAGCTGCGGTTCGACGCCTGCCCGGAACGCCGCGAGTGCGTCCTTGATCCGGTCCCAGTGCGCGGGCGCGCGCCCGTCCGGCACGTCGAGCACGGTCAGTTCGAGATCGGCTCCAGGGCAGAAGGATTCGAGCGCGTGCCGTTCCTCGGCAGCACGGTCGGTGCCGCCGCCGGAGAGCACCAGCGCACGCACCCGCAGGCCCGGGTTGGCGGCGGCGACGGTCAGCAGGGTCGCGCCCATGCCGATGGCGATGTCGTCACAGTGCGCACCGAGCATCGCGATCTCGGTGAGCCGCGACGGGGTCAGTGTGATCACCGCGCCGGACGCTCCCACACCATCCACGGCCGCTCGCCCCGGACGTATCCGGCGTCGAGCTCGGCGCGTTCCTTGAACGTGTCGGCCGGTTTCCAGAACCCGAAGTGCTGGTAGCCGAACAGCCTGCCCTGGGCGGCCAGCGCCCCGCAGGCGTCTTCGACCAGGTCCCCGTTCTCGGGCAGGTGATCGAAGATCTCCTGGGTGAGGACGAAGAACCCGCCGTTCTCCCATATCGGCAGCTTCGCGACCGGGGTGATGTTCTTGATCTCCCCGCCCGGCAGCACATCCACGCAGTGGAACGACGACTGCGGCGGCACGATCATCATCGACGCCGCGGCCTCCGAGTCCCGGAACTTCTCGACCATCAGGTCCAGGGGCGCGTCGGTCAGCACGTCGGAGTAGTTCGCCAGGAACATCTCGTCGCCGTCGAGGTACGGGCGCACCCGCCGCAGCCGCTCCCCGATCGCCGATTCCACCCCGGTGTCGACGAAGGTGATCGTCCAGTCCGCGATGTCGGAACCCAGCAGCTGCACCTCGCCGCCACGGATGACGAAGTCGTTGGACATCGTCTCCCGATAGGTGAGGAAGAAGTCCTTGATGTGGTGAGCGCCGTAGCCCAGGCACAGGATGAACTCGGTGTGCCCGAAGTGCGCGTAATAGCGCATCACATGCCAGATCAGCGGGCGCGGACCGACCAATTGCATCGGCTTGGGCACGCCGTCGCCGTCACCGGAACGCATCCGCATGCCGTACCCGCCGCAGAAGAGCACGACCTTCACCGCGCACCGACCTCCATCGGCTCGACCACCCGCACCGTGGGCATCGGGAACACCAGCCGCCCACCCCACGCACCGATATGGGCCAGTTGCGCGGTCAGCTCCGCCTCCAGATTCCACGGCAACACCACCACCACATCCGGACGGTCCGCGTCGATGCGTTCGGGAGCGTGGATCGGAATGCGGGTACCCGGGGTGAACCGGCCGTGCTTGTAGGGGTTGCGATCCACGGTGTACTCGAGCAGATCCGGGCGGATACCGCAGTAGTTGAGCAACGTGTTGCCCTTGCCCGGCGCGCCGTAGCCGACAACCCGTTTGCCGGCCGCTCGCTGATCGAGCAGAAACCGCAGCAGATCCTGCCGCACCGCTTGGGCGCGGGTGCGCAGCACGTCCCATCCGGCGACGGTGTGCAGACCCGCAGCGGCCTCGGCCGCGAGCACCCGGCCCACCCGCGCCGTCGGCTCGGCGACCGCCCGCGGGCGCGCCCAGATCCGCAACGATCCGCCGTGGGTGCCCAACTCCTCGACGTCGGCGACGGCCAGACCGGCCGTGGCCAGCGCTCGCTGCGCCGAATCCAGCGTGTAGTACTGGAAATGCTCGTGATAGATGGTGTCGAACTGTCCGTGCCGCACCAGATTCAGCGCGTGATGCACCTCGATGGAGATCCACCCGTCCTCGGCCACCAGCGTGGCCAGCGCACGGGTGAATCCGAGCAGGTCCGGGATGTGCGCGTAGACGTTGTTGGCGACCACCAGGTCCGCGGGCCCGTGCTCGGCACGCACCTGTCCGGCCAGCTCCGGGTCCAGAAACCGGGTCAGCGTCGGCACACCAGCCTCGCGCGCGGCCGCGCCCACATTCACCGAAGGCTCGATACCCAGGCACGGCACGCCCGCCTCGACGACGTGACGCAGCAGGTAGCCGTCGTTGCTGGCCACCTCCACCACGAACGATTCGCCACCGAGCCCCAGCCGCGCGACGGCGCCGGCGACGAACTCGCGCGCGTGCCGCACCCAGGAATCGGAGTAGGAGGAGAAGTAGGCGTATTCGGTGAACGTCTCTTCCGGGGTGATCAACGCCGGGATCTGCGCCAGCAGGCAGTCCTCACACACCCGCAGATGCAGCGGATAAGTGGGTTCGGGCCGGTCCAGCTCATCGGCGGACAGGAATTTCTCACACGGAGGTGTGGCTCCCAGGTCGAGCACACTGCTCAACCGAGAAGAGTCACACAGACGACAACGCAACACCGGGCTCCACTCGAAAACAAACCTAACCGTCGGCGGCGCCCCGCAGCCCGAGAAGCGACTTCTCTGCCGACCCCGGAAAGCTAGCACTCGCACGCCGAATCCGCGAGTCGTCCGTTCGATCGATGCTCTTTACCGCCCCGGCGCAGCACACCAGCAGTTATCGATCCGGCCGCCCGGTCACGCCGAGAATTCGCCACCGGAGCCCGGCCCACCCCTTTCGAGCGCATACGCGTATACCCCGACCAGACCCCGTTACACTGTGATCTCGATCGCACCACTTGTGCCCAACGCCGTTATGTGGCAATACTTTCGCAACAGATCGGCCCGGCTTCGAATCGTCTCCGCATGGCGTCGCCGGACGTGCTGTCACAGGCAGGCATTCCGCCCCTATTTTCGGGGGCTGGAATACGACGGTTCAAGGTTCAAGCTAGGTATTTCTCTCGATGGTCCTCGATCTCACCGGCACCAACGGTGCCGTAGATCTGCATTTCTCCCGTCCGGGTGAGCGTGACCGCTGGCGCGCGAACTATCTACGCCGCCTCATCGCCACCGACACCCTCGTCGTCACCGCCGCGGTGCTGCTCGCCCAACTCGTCACCGTCGGCACCGGCCCCACGAACCTGCTGACCTGGACACCCGACCGCACCGTCGCCGACACCGCGCTCTCGGTCGCGATCGCCCTGGCGTGGTCGATCGGCCTGGGCTGGAACGACTCTCGCTCCCACCGCACCGGCGTCGTCGAGGAAAACCGCAGACTGGCCGGCGCGACCCTGCGAGCATTCGGCGTCACCGCCATCATCGCCGTCGTCACCGATCTCGGCGCCGTCCGCGACTACATCCTCGTGGCCATGCCACTCGGCCTGCTCGGCCTGGCACTGACCCGCGCGTTGTGGCGCGGCCACACCACCCGCCACCGCGCCCTCGGCCGCTACCGTCGCTCGGTGCTCGTCGTCGGCGGCGCCGACGCCGCCACCGCCATCGCCACCACGCTGGCCCGCCACCCCCACTACGGCTACGACGTGGTCGGGGTGTGCACCTCCACCGGCGCCGACCCGGCCGAACCGGCCACCCTCACCGTCGCCGGACGCGAGATCCCCGTCGCCGGCGACGACCGGTCGGTGCTGCGCGCCGCGCGGCGCACCGAAGCCGACACTGTCGTGGTCATGGCCACCGACCGACTCGGTCCGCGCGACATCCGCCGCCTGGCCTGGGATCTGGATTCCTTCGGCGTGGAGCTGATCGTCGCGCCCGGCGTCATGGACATCTCCGGCACCCGCATGTCCGCGCAACTGCTCGGCGGCATGCCCATGCTGCACATCGAACGCCCCCAATACGACCGCGCGCTGTCGCTGAGCAAAGCGGTGTTCGACATCTGCTTCGCCACACTGGTGGTGACACTCATCTGCCCGCTGCTGCTGGCCATCGCCGTCGCGGTGAAATGCACCAGCCACGGCCCGGTGTTCTACCTGTCCGAACGGATCGGCATGGACGGCAAGCCGTTCCAGATGATCAAGTTCCGCAGCATGTACGCCCACGCCGACCGCAAGGCCGACTCGCTGATCAGCGCCAACGGCGGCAACCCGCTGTTCTTCAAACTGAAGAACGACCCCCGCGTGACCCCCATCGGCCGGTTCCTGCGCAAATACAGCCTCGACGAGCTGCCCCAGTTCTTCAATGTCCTGCGCCGCGACATGAGCGTGGTCGGCCCCCGGCCACAGGTGCGCCGCGAAGTGCACTCCTACGACGGCATCATGCGCCGCCGGCTGCTGGTGCGCCCCGGCATCACCGGCCTGTGGCAGGTCAGCGGCCGCTCGAACCTCTCCCCCGAGGAGTCGGTGGAGCTGGACATCTCCTATGTCGAGAACTGGTCGATGGCACTGGATCTGTCGATCATCACCCGCACCCTGCACACCGTCGCCAAGGGCGAAGGAGCCTACTGAACCGGCCGCGGCCACCCGGCGGACTGCATCGACCCGCGGCGTGACCACGCCGTCCTGGTCTCGCCGCGCCCGACACCGGCGAGCGCGAACTCCGCCGCCCCCAGCACGATCAACGCGGCCCCGCCCGCCCAGCCGAGCGCCGCCGTCGATTCCAGCGGAACGATCAGCAACACCACGCCCACCACCGCCGTCGCCACCCCGGACAATTCGTGGCGTCCCGGATCGGACAGCTGGTCGTCCCACACCGACACCATCGCCTGACTCACCCCTCGGAACGTCAGCCCCATCCCCAGCCACATCGACAGCATCGGCACCGAATTGCCGCCCTGCGCACACACCACCGCGAGCATCACCGTCAGCGCCGCGCTGATCACCAGCAACCCACGCAACGGCCACGCGAACCGCGCCCCCGCCGCGAGGACCACCTGAACTCCCGCGCTCAGCGCCAGATACCCACCCACCAGCAGCTCGAGCATAGGAATCGATTTACCGGGCCACAGCGCGACCACGACCCCCAGCACCAAGGACGCGGCGCCGAGCACCAGCATCGCCTCCCGCCCACCGCGGACCTGCGACGCGACCTGCCTTCCACCATAGTTATCAGGCATAACACCATGATAGAAGCGCGCGAGCCGACCCGGCGGCACCTTCGCGACACCGGCACGTCGCCTGATCCGCGCTGGTGCAACAATTCCCGCACAACGGGACATACCGCTGCACTCGGCTGCGCCGTCGATCCCGAGGGCGGACAATGACGAAATGCCCGAGTTCTTGCCGGGGACAATCGATCCCGCCAGGTTCACCACCGCGCAACCGACACTGACCGGCGCGGACGGCCTTGCGCTCCGCCCCTGGGCCGACACCGACGCACCCGCGGTCTTCGAGGCGTTCCAGGACTCCGCGATCCGCCGCTGGCATGTGCGCACCGCCGAATCGATAGAGCAAGTGCGCCAGTGGATCCCCCACTGGCGCTCGGCCTGGACCCTCGGCCGAGGGCAGTGGGCCGTCACCGTCGAAGGCGAGCCGGCCGGCCGGATCGGTCTGCGCCGCACCGATCTCGCCGAAGGCGTCACCGAGCTGGCCTACTGGACGATGCCCGCCTGGCGCGGCCGGGCCGTCGCGCCGCGCGCCGCCCACATCCTGACCCGCTGGGCCTTCGACGACATCGGTTTCGACCGCATCGAACTCACCCACTCGGTGCTCAACGAACCCTCCTGCCGAGTCGCGGGCAAGTGCGGGTTCCTACTGGAAGGAACCCTGCGCGGGGCAGGCCGCCACCACGACGGCCGCCACGACATGCACATGCACGCACGCCTGCGCACCGACTGACCCACACCACCCGGCGAGGCCGCAGTGTGGCGTCGTGGACGTGGTACCTGACGAGCCATTCGTCAACTGTAGGTTGACGATCACCCTCATCGTCAACTATTAGTTGACGATAAGGTGAGAGTGCAGTGCCCTGCTCTCGCCGACAACGGACCGATCCAGGAGTGGCAGTGATGGCTGGAGAGAACGCGGCGCCGGGTGCCGCCGGGACAGAGATGAAGCGAGTAGTGGTCGTGGGCGCCGGTATCGCCGGCCTGGCTGCTGCGCTGCGGATGCACCAGCACGGTTGGGATGTCGTCGTGGTCGAGCGTGCTCAAGCCCGGCGCAGCAGCGGCTATCTGGTGAATCTGCACGGACCCGGATACGACGCCGCGGAGCGGCTCGGACTGGTACCGACGCTGGCTTCGCGTGACATCGGGTTCTTCACCTCGATCCTGGTTCACGCGGACGGCCGGGAAAAGTTCACGATTCCGGCCGCCGTCGCACAAGCCGCTGTCGGGAATCGGGCACTGAGCCTGTTCCGCGGCGATCTGGAGTCGGCGCTCTACCACGCGGTGGCCGATCTCGCCGACATCCGTTTCGGCACCACCGTGCAGGCAGTCACCCAGGATGCCGACGAAGTCGTCGCCACCCTCAGCGACGGCACCTGCCTGCGAACCGACCTGCTCATCGGCGCCGACGGCGTGCACTCCCGAATCCGTGAACTGGTATTCGGCCCCGAGGCCGACTACCAGGTGGACCTGGGCCACATGGTAGGAGCATTCCCGCTCGAACAGGTTCCCGAGCACGTACCGGAAGGTGCCGGCACGACCTTCCTCGGACCCCGGCGCACAGCCGCGGTGATGAACCTGGGGCCGGGTCGGTCCTCGGCGTTCTTCACCTACCGCAGCGCCGATCCGAACGCGGAACTGGCCCTCGGCCCCGCAACCGCGCTCACTCGAGCATTCGGAGATCTCGGCCGAGGCGTCGCCGATGCCCTCCGCCAACTCGAGGCCGACCCTGCTGCCGCCTACTTCGACTCGGTCGGCCAAGTCGTCATGGACCGCTGGAGTCGCGGCCGAGTCGTTCTGCTCGGCGACGCAGCCTGGTGCGTCACCGTATTCGCCGGCTACGGGGCGGCCCTCGCCCTCGACGGCGCCGACCGGCTCGGCGCCGCCATAGCAGCCCACAGCGACGACATCTCCACAGCACTGGACTCCTGGGAGACGTCGTTGCGTCCCGAAGTCCGCAAACGACAGGCATTGGCCCGCAAAGGAATGAGCCGATTCGCCCCACCGTCACGCGCGCACGTCTGGGCGGGCGAACTCATGCTCCGCGCTATCCAACTCCCCGGCATCCGCGGCCTGGTCCGACGCTCCATCCAACGCGCCAACAATTAGGCAGGTGCCCCCGCCGCGCCCTCCCCGATCAGGCCGGATCAGCCGTGCCGACCGAGCGCCGTTGCGCCAGTAGCTCGTCGAGCTGACGTTCGGCGCGTTCGGCGCGGGCGAGAGTCTGGGCACGCGCGTCGTCGAGAGCGGTGATCCGTTGCGCCGCTTCGGCACGTGCGCGTTCGAGGGCTTCCACAGCCTCCGCGCGCTGGGCTGTCAGCGTGGCCTCGGCATCGCGGCGCGCCTGTTCGGCTTCGGCGCGGACTCGATCGAGGTCACCCCGCACGCGATCGAGTTCGCCTCGCAGACGGGCCATTTCGGCGCGGTTCTCCTCGAGCAACTGCTGCCGTTCGATGGCGATCTGTTCGGCGCGGGTGACGGCGCGGTCGGCGTCGGCGGCGCGCTGCACCGCCAGGTCGCGTTCGGCGGCCGCAGCGGTGATCTGCTGGGCGGCTTCGCGGCGCACCTGTTCGGTCTCGGCCGCAGCCTTCGCCCGCGTGGCCTCGATGTCCTGCTGGGCCTGTTGCCTGACCCGCTCGATCTCCCGCTCGGCGTCCCGACGCGCGGCCCTGATCTGCTCTTCGGTCTCGCCGCGGAGGGCGAAGATCTCTTCGGAGGTGCGCGCCACCACCTGTTCGACTTCCCGCAGGGCCTCTTCCCGTGCCGAGTTCGCCTCGGCGACGAGCTCTTCGGCTCGCTCGGCAGCGGCCGCGGCGTCATCGGCGGCGGCCATCGCGCCGCGCCGTTCCTCGTCGGCCGCCCTGCGCGCCTGCTCGGCCGCGGCGGCGGCCATCTCCGCTTCGGCGATCCGTCGGGCGGCGTCGGCCTGCACGGCCTGCACCTGCGCTTCGGCCACGGATGGATCAGCGAGCGTGGACAACTCCGCCACCGCCGCACCGAGCGTGGCGTTCAGTTGGTCGGCCAGATTCCGGAACTGGGTGAGTAGTTCGTCGGCGCGCAGCCGCGCAATCGTCACCGGACCCTGTTGCGTCACAGTGACGGTTGCCTCCGGCGCCTGAGCTTCCTGCTGGAGTCGTTGACGCTCGCGCCAGGCACGCCATCGGGTGTGGTCGGGGTGATCGCAGTATTCCGATGGCCGACCGGGTCCGCCGCCGCGAGTGATCGGTCGATGACAGCCGGGGTAGTTGCACACGCTGGACACCGGTGAATCGTAGCGTTGTTTTCGTTGGTTGCAACGTATTACGACGGAATCATCCCGCCGTTGCCGATCAAGAGACTCCCGATGCCTGACCTCCGATAAGTGAACGTTATCGGGGGTCAGACGGGAAGACGGCGTAGCACTCGCCGGACCGACGGGCCGCCGACGATCGATACCGTTGGCATTACGTTGCGTTGGTGACACGAAACAGAAAGCGACGTATCCCGGTCGAAAAACTGTGTTCGGTGGTACGGCAGTGCCAAACGAGCCGTCAGAGCCGAAAAGGCGACGCCCGTTGTCGAATCCGCCCGCGCTACTTCCGCGAACACGCCGATCCCGCCTGTAAAGACCACAGCCACCCCGGAATCGGCGTCCCACGCAGACGTCCTCACTCCAGGCAGAATCAACTGGGTGACGGCCGGGCCGAATGGCCACCGAGGACCACCACCTCGCCTTTCGCGCGGCGAGGCGACCGGAGGGAAGCGCGAGAATGACCGAGACAGCGCCCGACACCCGCTCCACGACCCCCTGGCATCTCTGGGGCGTCGGCATCGCGTCCGTCTTCTTCTACGGTGTCGGCGCCTACGACCACACCATGGCCCTGAGCGAGAACAGCGCCTACTTCCGCGCACAGAACTACGACAGCGAACAGATCCAATACTTCACCGACTACCCGCTGCTCCCTGCCGTCTTCTGGACCGTCGGCGTCTGGAGCGCGCTCCTGGCCGCGATCCTGCTGCTCCTGCGCAACCGATGGGCCGTCTCGGCCTCGATCGCCGGACTACTGGGCCTGCTGATCCTCGATGTGCTCACCTTCGGATTCCGCGACCGCTGGCAGACCCTCGGCCCGCAACTGGCACTGTTCGACCTCGGAGTCCTCGCCCTCACCACAGGATTCGCCGTCTACTGCCGGGCCATGAAGTCGCGGGGCAGCCTGCGCTGAACCCACCGAAAACGCCTGCCCCGAACCGGGCACGGGACCGGCGTCGCCGCCTCGATCGACGGCCAGACGCCACAGCGAGGTGACTTCCGCCGCCCGGGCGGTGTGCAGCGGGTCCGCGGAATCCCGCGCTCGCGGATGCCGCGGCACGGTGTCGATCCTGCCCACCACGCGCAGGTTCGCCGCCTCGATGGCGGTCAGCAGCTCGCCACGCGTCCTGAGCCCCAAGTGCTCGGCCAGGTCCGAAAGAACAAGCCAGCCTTCACCTTCCGGCGCGAGGTGAGCGCCGAGCCCGTCCAGGAAGCCGCGCAGCATATCGCCGTCCGGGTCGTAGACACCTTGTTCCACGGCGGAGGTGGGCCGGGCGGGAATCCAGGGCGGGTTGCAGACGACCAGGTCCGCGCGGCCGCCGGGATAGAGGGCAGGGCCGACGACATCGACGCGCTCGGTGAGGCCGAGCCTGCGGATGTTCTCGCGCGCACAGGCCAGAGCGCGCGGGCTGATGTCGGTGGAGACCACATGGTCGATGCCCCGACGGGCCAGGACGGCGGCAAGCACTCCGGTCCCCGTGCCGAGGTCGAAGGCGGTGCGTGGCACATCCCGGCTCCACTGAACCGGCAGCGGCGCCTGGGCGACGAGATCCACGTATTCGCCCCTGACCGGGGAGAACACACCGTAGTGCGGGTGGATACGCGCATCGAGATCTCGAACCCGCACACCCTTGACACGCCACTGGTGCGCGCCGATCACGCCGAGCAGTTCGGTGAGCGAGACGGCCATCGGCTCCGACGACGGCCCGTACGCCTCGGTGCACGCCAGCCGGACATCAGGAGCTCGGCGCAGGTCCAAGCGATATTCTTCGTCCAGCAGCACGAGAATCCTGCCCAGCACGCGCGCCCGGTGATTGCGGGACCGGCGATGCAGGTGGAAGGACTCGGCCGGGCTCCGGCCACCGACCACGGATTTCCGGTCGACGCGGCGGCCGAGTGCCTGCAGGAGTTGACGGGCGTTGTGGAAGTCGCCCCGCCACAACATGTCGGTGCCTTCGCAGGCCAGACGGTAGGCGGTGTCGGCTTTCATACGGTCGTCCGCGCCGACCACCACCCTGGGCGGCTGCGTGGCGCTCTCGGAATGCCAGCGGACGCAACGGGCCGTGTTCGTCTCGGTCCAGTGAATCCTCGACACCGGGCACTCCTCGTGATCGAACGTGCGGAAACGTGATGATCACTTCGACGAGGAGCAGGAACAACGACGCGCGCGACGGCGCGGAGCACATCAGGACCAGCTCTTTCCCAGAGATGACATACCAGGCTCCCACAGTCCTGACACCGCGGCCAAAACCAGCGGCAGGCACCCCTTCCACTACACCCATTCCAACAACCGCACAACCCAGCACTGGTAGCCGACGCCGCCGCGGCGGCGACCCGTCTACGCGTAGGCTTCGGGAGAGACCGAGATCAGCTCCCCACCGGGACGACGACAAGGAGACGCCGTGCGGATCGGAATCCTGCTGAACGAACACGCCGGACCCGACAGCCTGCGCCTGTTCACCGACGAACTGCGCCAGGCCGCCGACGAAGGCTTCGATTCGGCATGGCTGCCGCACGTGTTCGGCCTCGACGCACTCACCGCACTCGCCATCGCGGGCAGCCGGGTCCCCGAGATCCCCATCGGCACCGCCGTCGTCCCCACCTACCCGCGCCACCCCGGCGCGCTCGCGCAGCAGGCACGCAGCACCGCTCTCGCCGTCGGACCCGACCGGCTGACGCTGGGCATCGGCCTGTCCCACAAGATCGTCATCGAGAACATGTACGGCCACGACTTCGGCCGCCCCGTCCGGCACATGCGCGAATACCTCGAGGTGCTGACCCCGCTGCTCGAGGGCAACCCCGTGTCGTTCACCGGGGAAACCGTCACCGCCAACCTGGCGCTCACCGTGCCGAACGAAGACCACGTCCCCGTCCTCGTCGCCGCGCTCGGCGAACAGATGCTGAAACTGGCCGGACGCGCCACCGAGGGCACCATCCTCTGGATGACCGGCCCCACCACCATCCGCGACCACATCGCCCCCACCATCACCGAAGCCGCCACCGCCGCCGGCCGGCCCGCCCCACGCATCGTCTGCGCCCTCCCGGTCCTGGTCACCGACGAACCCGACGCCGCACGCGCACGCGCGGGCAAGGTCTTCAAGATGTACGGCACACTGCCGTCCTACCGCGCCATGATGGACCGCGAGGGCGTCGCCGGACCCGCCGACATGGCGATCGTCGGCACCGAAGACCAGGTCGCCGAACGTATTCGCGGGGTAATCGACGCGGGCGCCACCGAATTCGTCGGCATCGTCTTCGACGGCGGCGAAGCCGCGGGACGTACCCGCAAGCTGCTCACCAGCTTGAAGTCCTGACATCGGCCCGAGCCGCAGCGTTCCGCCGCCGCTCGCGCTGCCACGTCCTCGACCGGCGTCCGCCACGCCGGTCGAGGACGCACCCGGGATGCGGGCCGCACGCCCCATACACTCGAACCCATTGCGTGCGATGGTGATCGGTGAAGGAGAGCAGGTGACGACAGAGGCGGCCGTCGTCGTCGCGATGCCGGAATCCGTACGCGGCGAACTACGGCGCGGCGTAGGCAGCGTCCTCGTCGACGCCGCCGCACTGCGCCAGGTGCGGGAACGGTTCGACGACGGGCAGGCCGGCGCGCTGGGACGCTACCTCGAGGCATCGCAATCACCGAACACCTTGCGGGCCTATCGCAGCGACTGGATCGCGTGGGCCGCGTGGTGCGCGGGCGAAGGCCGCCAGGCGCTACCGGCCGAACCGCTCGACGTCGCCGTCTATCTCGCGGCCGCCGCCGACGCCGAACGCGAGGACGGCGGCTGGGCCTTCAGCCCCGCCACCCTCGAACGCAAGTCCGCCGCCATCGCCGCCGTACACGCCGCCAACGGCCTCGCCTCCCCCACCCGCTCCGACGTCGTGCGCCTGACCCTGCGCGGCATCCGCCGCACCAGGCGCACCGCCCCCACCAGGAAACGCCCCGTCCTGCTGCACACCCTCGAACAACTCCTCGACGGCCTGCCCGAGCCCGGCTGGCCCACCGAACCCGCCCGACGCCGCGACGCCCTCGCCCTGCTCGTCGGCTTCGCGGGCGCCCTCCGCCGCAGCGAACTCGCCGGGCTACGCATCGGCGACATCGTGGTACGCACCGACCACACCACCGGCGAGCCGATGCTGCTCATCCACCTCCCCGCCACCAAAACCGACCCCACCGGCGCCGCCGAACACCGCGTCGCCCTCCCCCGCGGCCGTCACCCACGCACCTGCCCGGTCTGCGCCTACACCGACTGGCTACGACTGCTCGAAAACCACTACCGCGGAGGAACACTCGCCGTCCGAGAATTCTGCACCCGCCCACGCGACGGCGAGGCCATCCACCGCTGCCACGGCTTCACCGGCCTGCCCACAGAACGAGACGACGATCCCCTGCTCCCCACCATCACCCGCCACGGCGGCATCGGCGAGCGCCCCATGTCCGGCCGCGCCGTCGCCGAACTCGTCAAACGCTACGCCGCCCGCGCCGGACTCGACCCCGCCCTCTTCTCCGGCCACTCGCTACGCGCCGGCTTCGCCACCCAGGCCGCGCTCGGCGGCGCCAGCGACCGCGAGATCATGCGCCAAGGCCGATGGTCCAACCCCCGCACCGTCCACGGCTACATCCGCACCGCCGATCCGCTCCAGGACAACGCCGTCACCAAACTCGGCCTCTGATCAGCGGACACGGCCTTCTGCCGTCACCGACAGGCTTGCACGGTGCGCGACTGAAGGGGCCCGGCGCACCCGTGCCCGCGCAGCGTCGTCGACCGAGACCACCGACCCGTTCACCGCGCAGCCGAGTGGACGCCACTGCTGTCGATCAAGCCGTCCAGCCGACGCCGCATCTCACCGATCTCCCGTTGCTGCGCGTCCAAACGCCTGGCGACGGAGTCCAGCGACGCGCGCAGATCGGGGCACATCTCCAGCGAAGTCCCGTGATCGCCGGTGCGCGCGCACTCGAGGTACCGCACGATGATCGAGGACCCCAACCCGGCGGCGATCATCGCCTGGATCTGCGCCACCCGGACGACGTCGGCTTCGGCATAGACCCGATACCCGTTACCATCGCGGGTCGGATGCAGCAGCCCGCGATCTTCATAGTGGCGCAACGCGCGCGCACTTACCCCGGTCCGCTCCGCGAGCTCACCGATCAGCATGTCGACTCCTCTCCGGTTTGACCTTCACGCCGACGTGAACCCCTACCCTCTGCCGACATGACAACAGCGACAACCCGGCAGCGCGCCTCGATCATCCACGGCTACAGCGCGACCCCTGACGACCACTGGTTCGGCTGGCTCGCCGGAAGACTCGACGCGAAAGGCATCCCGGCCACCGTGCCCGCCCTCCCCGAACTCGATCCCTACATCGGGGACGGCTGTGACATCACCGGTCTTCGCGACCGCGTCGACCGGCTGAGGCTCCTGCGTTCGGACGCAGACGTCTTCGTCCCCGTCGCTCACACCGACCGGCTGGCCGGACTCCTCGGAACCACCGCATCCGTCGTCCCCGGCGCCGGTCACTTCCTCGCCTCCGACGGCGTCACTGCACTACCCGAGGTTCTCCACGCGATCGGCTGACGACAGGCACAAGGGCGCTCGGGCTCAGGTCTCGTCCGAGCGCCGCAACTCGAACATCCGGAACTCCCGCCCACCCGACAGCTCGCACTCCATCGCGTACCCGGGCCAGACACGCACAGCGTGCTCCCACAGTTCCTTCCGGCGCGGACCAGTCACCTCCACGACCCGCACACGGAACCGCTCACCACCCCGGTGCACGACAGCGGTCTCGGCAGCGCGCAGGTTCGCCGACCACATCGGATGGGTCGGCTTTCCCCAATTCGATCCGATGACGAGACAGTCCGCGCCCAGCGGCACGTACAGCAGCGCCGTCGTGCGCGGCATGCCGGTCTTGCGGCCGGCCACGGTGAGCTCCAGCGCGGGCAGACCGGCCAGGTCGAGCACGCCCATCCGGCCGCCGCTCACCCGCCGCAGCAGGCGTTCCAACCACATCACCACCGGCGCGGTGCGCATCACCCACCGCCACTGCGCAAGACGCCGGGCGATCCTGGGCAACGGGTTCGCGGACATCTCGCCATCTTGGCACGATCACCCCCGCCGCCGGGCGCCGCACGCCGCCAACCGGGGAATCCTCCCAGGAATGGGTAGCATCGACTCACGATGATCACGGTGGCCACCTGGAATGTCCTGCACCGCATCCACGCCGACAACTGGGGCGAGGAGGCGCCACGGCAGTGGCCCGACGAAGCCGCGCGCATCACCGCGATCACCGAGTGGATCGCAGGCAGAACCGAACAGATCATCGCGTTGCAGGAGGTCAGCGGCGACCTGCTCAACAGCCTGCGGATCGCGCTACCCGACCGCGCCGTTCTGTTCTTCCGCTATCCGCGCACGCCCACGCCGCGGCGGGTTGCGGCCGAACTCACCGAGCCCGCCGAGTACTTGGTACTCATCCTGGACCAGCCTGGCAGGGAGGTCGCCGCCCGAGCGTTCCGCGACGATCCGGGCAAGGGCATTCTCGCTGTGAAACTCGGCGAACTGATCGTCGTGGCAACACATCTCAGCGGCGCAAGACGCAATCGCGGCCAGCTCGACCGCCTGGCCCGCTTCGCCCGCACCCACAGCGGATCGCCCATGGTGATCCTCGGCGACTTCAACACGTCCCGAGAAGCGGTCGCCGGCCACCTTCCCGAGTTCACCATCGCCGAATTCTCCGACTCCGCACTGCCGACGCGCCCGCGGCCGATGCCCAGCCGCTCCCGCGATATCGACCATATCGTCGTTCGCGGACTCACCGTCGTCGACGCCGATGTCGACGACAGCGGCGATCGCTCCGACCACAACTATGTCCACGCCACGGTGACTGTCGACGCGACCCTGTAGACAATCTCGGTGCCGTCGTCGATATCCGCACCGCCTGCCGTCCTTGCTGCTTTTTTGGTGAGTGTTGTCGGTGGTCGGGCGTTATTGGTGATGGGGAAAAAACATGTTTAGATGCGCATATCTACGTATCGAGATGTAGATTCGGTAGATCCTTTCTTCGAGCATCAGGCGTTCCGGTTGAGCCGAAATCGATTGGCCGTCAATGGAATTCCGGAACCGGTTCTCGCCGCACTCTCCCGAGCGGAATACTCCCCTACAGTGAACCCACTACCCCACCGGCACCGGAGCCCGAGGCCATTCGCCGCACTCCCCCACGCCGGAACAGGAGCACGATGCATTCTCGACGCCGGCTGACTCTCGTCGGCCTCACCACCGCGTTGGCCCTTCTCGTCGCCGGGAATCCGGGGGCCGCGAACAGCCTCCCCGCCCCGGACGCGGTCGCACCCATGAGTGCGGACTTCCTCTGGGGCGTCGCGTCTTCCGGGTTCCAATCCGAGGGCGACGCGCCCGACAGCAACTGGTCGCGTTACGTCGCCCAGGGCAGGACCGAGGATCCCTATCTGAACTCCGTCGATTTCCACGGCAGGTATCGCTCCGACATCGCGCTCGCGGCCGGGCTCGGGGTGAAGGTGTATCGCATCGGCGTCGAATGGGCTCGGGTACAGCCCGCGCCGGGCGCGTGGGACGAGCAGGGGTTCCGGTTCTACGACGATGTGATCGCGGCGATCCGGGCCGCGGGCATGCGGCCGATGATCACGCTGGACCACTGGGTGTATCCGGGCTGGCAGGCCGATCGCGGCGGCTGGGGCGATCCGGGGATGGTCGAGGCCTGGGTGGCCAACGCGCGCCGGGTGGTCGACCGCTACGCGCAGGCCGACCCGCTGTGGGTGACGTTCAACGAGCCGATGGTCTACCAGGTCAGAGAGGTGACCTACGGCGGTCTCGCGGCAGGCGACGCGCCCACCATGCACGACCGGATCGCGCAGGCGCACAACGCGATCTACGACCACATCCACGCCGTGCAGCCCGGCGCGATGGTCACGAGCAATGTCCCCTACATCCCCGCCGTCGAAGATCTGCTCAACAAGCCGCTGCTGGACAAGATCGGCGCCAAGCTCGACTACATCGGGATCGACTACTACTACGGCGTCTCACCCGACGCGCTGGCCGGCGAGTGGAGCATCGCCGAACTCTGGAAGAACCCGCTGCACGCGGAGGGCATCTACTACGCCCTGCGTCACTACGCCCGCGCCTTCCCCGGCAAGCCGCTCTACATCGTGGAGAACGGGATGCCGACCGACAACGGGCAGCCGCGCGCCGACGGCTACAGCCGCGCCGATCATCTGCGCGACACCGTCTACTGGCTGCAACGCGCCGAAGCCGACGGCATGAATGTGATGGGTTACAACTACTGGACCCTCACCGACAACTTCGAATGGGGTTCCTACCGCGCGCGATTCGGCCTCTACACGGTCGATGTGCACACCGACCCGACGCTCACCCGCAAGCCGACCGATGCCGTGGCGGCCTACCGCGAGATCACCCGGGCCGGCGGCGTGCCCGCGGACTACCGGCCCACCCGCGACCCGCGTCTGTGCTCGCTGGTCGACGGTGTCGCCAGCTGTCTGGAACCGGTCGGCGTCCCTCGATGAGGTGACCGGCGCGGGTCAGGCGCGCTTGCCGAGGCGCACGGTGGATTCGGGGAAGTCGTGCGCCGCGGGGCGTTCGTCGACGTGATGTGTGCGGGCGACCAGCGCCGACCGCAGGTACCAGAGGCCGGCCGGCTTGGTCGGGTCGAAGGCGATGAGCTGACCGATCCGTCTGAGCCGGTAGTCGACGGTGTTGGTGTGCACATGCAGCAGCCGCGCGGTGCGTTGCCGGTTGAGATTGGTCGCGATGTGCACGCGCAGTGTCTCCAGCAACTCCGGGTAGTCCTCGAGCGGATCGAGCAGTGAGCCGAGGAATTCCAGCGCCGGGCCGGGGCGGGTGAGCTGGTACTCCAGCGCCAGGTCGGTGAACCGGTACAGACCGGATTCGCAGTGCATCCGATGCACCATGTCCAGTAGTTCGTGCGCCTGATCGGCGGCTTGCGGAATCCCGGCGGGCGCAGCCGAGACGACAGTCGCGCGCACCGGCACCTGCGCCGCCGCCGACAATCCGGCGACGAGTTCGTCGAGGTCCTCGTCCGCGCAGGTGGGGACCGGAATCAGAACGGTGCCGCCGTCCACGCTCAGCAACGACAGCGCGGTCTCGCCGCACCTGGTCGCGAGTTCGGCCTGCAACCTGCGCAACTTGCGCCTGGCCACGACCCCCGCGTCCAGCGCCGGATTGTGTTCGTCACGGTGCGGCGGAATCGCCAACGCCAGCACGTGATATTCCTCCGACAGCGGAATGCCGCACTCGCGCACCATCGTCGAGGTGCTGTTGCCCGCGAGCAACGCCGAAGTGAGGGTGTGCGCGGCCGTGTGGTGCTCGCTGACCACCGCGCGCAGTTCGCGCACATAGGCCGCGGAGACGGCCGCGGTGATGGTGTCCAGGATTTCCATGAACCGGCGCGCCACGTTCACCAGGCTCTGGTAATCCTGTGCGCTGGCCTGCGATTGGATCACCTCGAAGCTGAGCTTGAAGCCCTCGTGGATCGCGTGCTGGATGGTGTCGATCGGGATGCCCTCGCGCGCCCAGCCCGCCGCGGCGCCGGCCACGCTCTCGATGTCCTCGCCGATTTCGTCGCCGTCGAGCATCCGCATCGCCAGTTGCAGGCAAACCCTGGTCACCGCTGTCACGTCACCGCTGAGCGCTTCGCCGGGCAGAGTCCCGCAAGGCGCGACATTCTCGACGAAGTGACCGACCATCCGGCGCGAAATCGTGCGAACATCCCTCAGATGTGTGGACGCGGGCCTGCCGGAGACGATCAGATCCGGATCGGCAGTGGGTGGTGGGGTCATGGAGATTCCTTCCGCCCGAGTATCGCAGCGATTCAACCTAACGGCCCTCGCGCGCGCATCGGCCGGGTACCGACAGTGTTTGTGATACCCGACGAACTCCCCCACTCCCCCTTGTGATCGAGTCCAGGTCGTGTCAGCTCTGTTCTAGACTCGGTGCGTGCCGACCCTCCTGCCACCGGACCCACCTCCCGGGGGCAGACGGGCGCGCTGGCAGCCGCACAACGAGGGCAGGCGTGAGCGGATCGTCGCCGCGCTCGTCGAATTGATCGAAGAGACCCCACCCGGCGCCGAGGTGCCGATGCAGCGGATCACCGAACGGGCCGGGCTCGCGAAATCGGTGGTCTACCGGCAGTTCTCCGGACGCGACGAGCTGGACCGGCGGACCAGGACCGCCATCGCCGACCAGTTCGCCGACGCCCTGGCCGCGGCGCTGGACGTCTCGACCGGCTCCATCAACGAGATCCTGCATCGCACCATCGCCGTGGTGGTGGACTGGATCGACCAGCACGCCGGACTCTACGAGTTCCTTCGTCGCGGGCCGGTCGACGGCGCTCCCGAGGACGTGGACGGCATCAGCAGCCTGAAGGACCGGATCGCGGCCGACACCCGCGCGCTGGTATCGGAGCTGGCCGGGGTGGTCGGCGTCGTGGACGAGCCGGTGGTCGACACGATGACCTTCGCGATCGTGTCGATGACCGAGGCGACCGTGACTCGCTGGGTGCGCAGCCGGGAACGCACGCTGAGCAGGGAGCGACTGATCGGCGAGCTCGCGGGTTACGCGTGGAGCGTGCTCGACGGGGTCGGTCGCGCACAGGGCCTCGACCTCGATCCGAACGAGCCGCTGCTCGCCGTGCTCACCCGCCTCTCCACCGTCCGCGCGCCCCACTGAGCCTCGCCGAGCCGGTCACGCGATCCGCCGGACGGGCTCCCCTCGGTGCCGCGACGGCTCACCGTCGACGTGCAGCAGTGCCCACAGCTTCGCGCTGACCGGCGTCATCAGTCCGAGGTCGGCGGCCAGTCTGCGCACATCCCCGAAGTAGCCGGACAGGATCCGCCGGGAGTGCGGCGCCCGCCAGAACGCCTCGGCGAACACTTCGCGCGGGATGCCGAACTCCTTCGCGAACGACCGCGGCGGCACCATGATCTCGCCGGCCAGCCAGCGCATCACCACCGGGAAAGCGACCGCGGCCGCCGCCCGGCCCGCCGGGGACATGTGCGCCAGGTGCGCCTCGAGGAACTTGTTGGCGAAGCTGATGTGGCGCGCTTCCTCGGCGATGTGGATCTGCATCGTGCGCCGGACCGCGGGCGGAATGTTCGCGCCGTCGCGCAGCAGAGCCTTCTGGTAGTGGTCGATCGGTTCCTCACCGCCGAGGATCCCGATGAACAGGATGGCCGGGGCGAATCCACCCGCGACGCCGATGAAAGGCGAGAGCGCGCGGAAGATCGGCCGCATGCCCGGCACATCCACGCCGATGCGGTTGACCAGCTCCTGGAACATCTGGATGTGGTTGCACTCTTCGGTCATCTCGTGCAAGCAGTAGCGGAACTCCGGCGAGCCGTTCGGCAGCTTCATGATGTACTGCATCACGCCGCGGATCAGCACGCTCTCGAAGGCCGCGCCGACCTTGATCGCGTTGGCGGTGCGCCACCGCCCTATCTCGATCTGCCGGTGGATCGGGAGTTCGCGATACCACCTGGTCGCGCCGAGCGGATCGTGCTCCGGCGAGAGAACCCACCTCGGATCGTCCGGGTCGATCACGAATTCCGGTGCATCCCAATCGATATCGAGATAAGGGTCGAATTTGCGATGCACCGACCCGTCCGAGAGCGTCGCCAGCGCTTCCCGGTATGCCTGGTCGAACAATCCTGTGCTCGCCGATTCGGACAGCGTCATCGATGCCTCCTCGTTCCCGCCGGCGATGCGACACCGGCTGTGCGCACGCTGGGCGCGTGGTGCGCTTCAGGATATATGGGACCGACGGTCCCACACAATAGCCTCGACCGATCGGGCCGCGCCTCTGCGAGCGCAGAGCCGCGGCCGTATCGACACTCAGGAGGCCTGACTCTGTCCCGCAATCTCTCGAAAACGCCCGGTCACGACCTGATGCGCGACCGGGCGGCGGCCACAAATCGGGGCTCGACCGGTCGCGGCGGACGGAGGTTCGGATCAGGCTTCGGATTCGCGGACTGCGCGGTCGATCTCGTCGGCCAGGGTCGCGCCCGCGACTTCCCGGGCCGCGGCGCGGAAGCGTTCACGGAACCGGTGGTGGTCGACGCCGATCCCCTCTCCCCCGTAACCGGTGGGCAGGGCGTCACGAAAGGTCGCGACGATCTCGTCGGCGAGGTCGGCGAGCCGAGCCCGGATGAGTTTGCGCAGCGCGCCGCTCAGGGAGATGTCGGTGCCGAGGTCGTAGAGAACGAGAGCGCCCTTGAGCATGGGCTGATCGGGAATGCGCCAGCCCGCCTCACAAGGGACGATGTACTGGGCGGCGACGAGTTCGTCGAGAATCTCGGCGCGGCGATCACCGAGCAGCCCGGTGAGCTGCTCGTCGTCGAGCACCACCGACTGCTCGCTCGCGCCCGGATAGCGGGGATCGAGCACCGCGCGCCAGTCGGCCGGGGCGCCCTGCTGACTCTGGGCGTCGAACACCTCGCGGATCGCCCCCAGCCGCAGACCACGCGTCTGCATCTCGGCGATCTCGCGCAACCGGGTCAGATGCTCGTCGCCGTAGACGACTTCCTTGCCCGCGCGAGCGGGTCTGGGGAGCACGCCGAGGGAGTGGTAGTAGCGGATCGTCCGCGCCGGAACACCGCTGAGGTCGGCGAGCTGCGAGCGGTTGTAGCGGGACACGTGGTCAGCATAGAGGCTGCGACGAGCTTTCGTTGACAGTCACAGCTGTCGGCGTTAGCGTAACGCGCGTCACTGTCGACCGACCGAGGAGAGCCCATGTCCCAGCGAGAGACCGACTTCGACGTGCTCATCATCGGGTCCGGATTCGGTGGCAGCGTCACCGCGCTGCGCTTGGTGGAGAAGGGCTACACGGTCGGCGTCCTCGAGGCGGGCGCGCGTTACGCCGACGACGAACTGCCCGAGACCAGCTGGGACATCCGCAAGTTCCTCTGGGCGCCCGCACTCGGCTGCTTCGGCATCCAGCGCATCCACCTGCTGCGCGACGTCCTGATCCTCGGCGGCGCGGGCGTCGGCGGCGGCTCGCTCAACTACGCCAACACCCTCTACGTGCCGCCGGAGCCGTTCTTCCGCGACGCGCAGTGGCGCGACATCACCGATTGGCGCGAGGAGCTCACCCCGTACTACGAGCAGGCGAAGAAGATGCTCGGCGTGGTCCAGAACCCGCACATGACCCAGGCCGACGTGATCTTCAAGAAGGTCGCCGACGACATGGGCTGCGGCGACACCTTCGTGCAGACCCCGGTCGGCGTGTTCTTCGGCGAGCCGGGCAAGAACGCGCCCGACCCCTACTTCGGCGGCGCCGGCCCCGAGCGCACCGGCTGCATCGAATGCGGCGACTGCATGGTCGGCTGCAAGTACGGCGCCAAGAACACCCTGGTCAAGAACTACCTCTACCTCGCCGAGCAGGCGGGCGCGCAGGTCCTGCCGATGACGACGGCCACCGCGGTGCTCCCACAGCCGGACGGCACCTGGACCGTCGAGACCAAGCGCACCGGCAAGATCATCGGCACGCAGCCGAAGAGCTACACCGCGCGCCACGTGGTCATGGCCGCGGGCACCCGCGGCACCCAGCAACTGCTGTTCAAGATGCGCGACAAGGGGGTGCTACCCAAGCTCTCGAACCGTCTCGGTGTGCTCACCCGCACCAATTCCGAGGCGATCGTGGGCGCGGCGACCAAGAAGCTGAAGCCCGGTCAGGACTTCACCCAGGGCGTCGCGATCACCTCCTCGATCCACCCCACCCCCGACACCCACATCGAACCGGTGCGCTACGGCAAGGGCTCCAACTTCATGGCCCTGCTGCAGACCCTGATGGTCGACGGCGGCGGCAAGCTGCCGCGCTGGCTGAAGTTCGTGCTGCTGGTGCTGCGCAAGCCGATGGACACCCTCAGCTTCCTGAGCACCAAGAACTGGAGCGAGCGCACCATCATCTCGCTGGTGATGCAGAACCTCGACAACTCCATCACCACCTACACCAAGCGTGGTCTGTTCGGACGCCGGCTGACCTCCAAGCAGGGGCACGGAGAGCCGAATCCGACCTGGATCCCGGTCGGCAACCAGGTGACCCGCAAAGTCGCCGAGGAGATCGGCGGCATCGCGGGCGGCAGCTGGGGCGAGATCTTCAACATCCCGCTCACAGCGCACTTCCTGGGCGGCGCGGCCATCGGCGCCGACGCCGAGCACGGTGTCATCGACGCCTACCACCGCGTCTACGGCTACCCGACGATGAGCATCGTCGACGGTTCGGCGGTCTCGGCCAACCTGGGCGTGAATCCCTCGCTGACCATCACCGCCCAGGCCGAACGCGCCGCCGCCTACTGGCCGAACAAGGGCGAGCTGGACCAGCGCCCGCCGCAGGACGAGCCGTACCGTCGCATCGCACCGGTCCCGCCGGCTCGGCCTGTGGTGCCCGAAAGCGCGCCCGCCGCATTGGTTCTGCCGATCTTCCCGGTGAACCACGCCGAACAGGATGCCTCCAGGCCCGCCTGAGGACGCACCGCGGCTCGACCGGAAGACAGGCTGCGGCGAAACCCCACCGGGGTAACCCGCATCCTCGTATCTTTGCCTCGATGCAGAAGATCGGAGTGGGAGAGTGGCCACAGACAAGATGACCGCCGACTACATCGTCGTCGGAACCGGATCCGCGGGCGCGGTCCTCGCCGATCGGCTCAGCGAGGACCCCGGCGTGGAGGTGGTCGCCCTCGAGGCCGGGCCCGCGGACAAGAACAAGTTCGTCCACATCCCGGCCGGGTTCGCGAAACTGTTCCGCACCGATCTGGACTGGGATTATCTGACCGAGCCCCAGCCCCACCTCGGCAATCGACAGATCTACTGGCCACGCGGACGGATGTTCGGCGGCTCCTCATCGATGAACGCGATGATGTGGGTGCGCGGGTTCCGCGCCGACTACGACGAGTGGGCGCTGCTGGCCGGCGAGCAGTGGGGTTTCGCCGCCGCCGTCGAGCAGTTCCGACGCATCGAGAACGTGCAGGATGCCCGGTTTCCCGACGAGGGCACCGGCGGGCCGCTGCACATCCAGCGCCAGCGCAGCCCACGCTCGTCGACCGCGGCCTTCCTGACCGCCGTCCAGGAGGCGGGGTTCTCCGTCGAGCCGCCGAATCGCCCTCAGCCCAACGGTTTCAGCCAGACCATGGTCACCCAGCACAACGGCAGACGCTGGAGCACCGCGGACGGGTATCTCAAGCCGGCGATGCGCCGCCGCAATCTGACCGTGCTCAGCGAATCGCAGGTCACCAAGGTCCTGTTCGAGGGCACCAGGGCCATCGGCGTCGAATACCGCCGTGGTCCGGAGACTTTCGTGCTGCGTGCCCGACGCGAAGTCGTGTTGTGCGGTGGTGCGATCAACAGTCCGCAACTGCTGATGCTGTCCGGTATCGGCGATTCGGACGAACTGGCGCGCCAGGGCATCCCGGTCGTCCACCATGCCCCCGAGGTGGGCGCGAATTTGCAGGACCACCTGGTGGCCGGCATCGGCTACTCCTGCGAGGATTCACTCTTCGCCGCCGAGAAGCCGCTGGAGCTGGTGAACTACCTGTTGCGCCATCGCGGCATGCTCACTTCCAATGTCGGCGAGGCCTACGGGTTCGTGAAGAGCAGGCCCGAGCTCGAACAGCCCGATCTGGAGCTGGTCTACGCCCCCGCCCCGTTCTACAACGAGGGCCTGATCGAGCCCGCCGAACACGGCAACATCCTGGCCACTGTGCTGCTGCGTCCGCACAGCCGGGGCCGGATCGGCCTGGCGTCGTCCGACCCGCTGGCCAAGCCGATCATCGACCCGCGATACCTGTCCGACAGCGGCGGTGTCGACCGCGCGGCCATCCTGTCCGGTCTGCGCACCTGCGCGAGGATCGCCGACACGCCCGCGATGAAAGCGATCCTCGGCGACCTGATCTACCCGCCGAACGCACCGGCCGACCTCGAGGCGATCCTCGAGCACACGCTCACCGACTACGCCCACACCCTCTACCACCCGATCGGAACCTGCCGGATGGGCACCGACGCGGTCAGCGTGGTCGATCCGGACCTGCGGGTGCGTGGCGTGCAGAACCTGCGCGTGGCCGACGCCTCGGTGATGCCGCTGCTGGTGCGCGGGCACACCCACGCGCCGAGCGTCTTCATCGGGGAGCAGGCGGCTCGCCTCCTGCGATCCGCGAGCTAGGACGTAGCAACCGGAGTACACCGCGGGCCGGAGCACGAACCCTGTCCCGGCCTCGCCGTGCGGCTAGATGGCCGGGATGCGGTCGAAGCCCAGCGGCGGCGTCGGGTGCGGGCCCGAGCGACCCACCGGACGGAAGTCGGGCAGCGCGGCGAGCACGTCGACATTGCGGGCGGCGTAGCAGCGCACCTGGGGCAGCGCGCGCAGCACCTCGGCGCGCTCCACCGGTTCGTCGTCGATGAAGCCGACGGTGTCCAGGCTCAGGCCCAGTGTGCGGGCGATGCGCACGATGGACGCCGATTTGCGGCCCCAGCCGATCTCCAGCGCGGAGAACATCTCGTAGATGCCGTGCCGGTAGAGCTGTTCGCGTGTCATGTCGCGGTCACTGCGGCTGGCCGCCGCGTGCCAGATCCCGCGTTCGCTCAGCGTCCGCAGGGTGCGCAGGGCCGCGGGCCGGGGCGCGGTATTCGTCCCGTCGCTGACCACGCCGTCCCACAGCGTGTTGTCCAGTTCCCAGACCAGGCACCTCAGAGCCGGTCGCATCGCCTGCCCCCATCCGTCGTGAACACTGCAGCACCTGCCGTGGCGGGTGCCGCTGATGATACCGGTCCCGATGGGCGGACCGGAGCCCCGAAGTCCTCACGTCACGCCCGCGCTCGTTGTGACGCCGCCCATGACAATCCATCCCGGGGTGTGCGAAGCGTCTCATCACCGATAGAGTCGAGCGCCGCGCCTCCGTTCGACTTCCTCGACGGATCGGGCGCCACGGCCGATTCGAAGGACAAGACAACATATGAGCGGTACGCGAGACAAGCTGGATCAGCTGCTGGGGATCCTGGAGCTCGCCGAGGAACCTGCCGGCGAGGCCGGCATCGCGAAGCGCAAGGCCAAGGAGATACCCAGCGCTCGCGAACGTGTGCGCCTGCTCTTGGACAAGGGCACCTTCGTCGAGATCGGCAAGCTGGTGCGCCAGCCCGGCGGCGGCAACGCCATGTACGGCGACGGCGTGGTCACCGGGCGCGGCGAGATCAACGGCAGGCCCGTGGTGGTGATCGCCCACGATCAGACCGTGCACGGCGGCTCGGTCGGCGAGATGTTCGGCCGGAAGGTAGCCGCGGCCATGGACTTCGCCTACCAGAACGCCTGCCCGGTCATCGCGATCAACGACTCCGGCGGCGCCCGCATCCAGGACGCGGTGACCTCACTGGCCTGGTACGCCATGATGTGCCGCAGGCAGGAGGATCTGTCGGGCTTCGTGCCGCAGGTCGCGATCATGCTCGGCAAGTGCGCGGCCGGGTCGGTCTACGGGCCGGTGAACATGGACGTGCTGGTCGCGACCGAGAAGTCCTACATGTTCGTGACCGGCCCCGAGGTGATCAAGGCCGTCACCGGTGAGACGGTCAGCGCCGAGGAACTGGGCGGCGCGGCGGTGCAGGCCCAGAACGGCACCGTGCACCATGTGGCCCCCAGCGAGCAGGCGGCCTTCGACTGGGTCCGCGATTACCTCGGCTACCTGCCGTCGAGCTGCCTCGAGCAGCCGCCGGTGGTCAATCCCGGCCTCGAGCCGGAGCTGACCGATCACGATCGCGAGCTCGATTCGATCATCCCGGACTCGGACAAGGTCGGCTACGACATGCACGAGGTCCTGCTGCGCATCTTCGACGACGGTCAGCTGCACGAGGTCGCCGCGGGCACCGCCCCCAACCTCATCACCGCCTTCGCGCGGGTGGACGGCCGCAGCATCGGCGTGATCGCCAATCAGCCGCAGGTACTCGGCGGCGCGCTGGACGCCCAGTGCTCGGACAAGGCCACCCACTTCATCCGGCTCTGCGACGCCTTCGGCCTGCCGCTGGTGTTCGTGGTGGACACTCCGGGTGTGCTGCCCGGCATCGAGGAGGAGCGCAACGGCGTCATCAAGCGTGGCGGCCGCTTCTTCCGCGCGGTGATCGAAGCGACGGTACCGATCGTGACCATCGTGACCCGCAAGGCCTACGGCGGCGGATACGCGGTCATGGGCTGCAAGCCGCTCGGCGCCGACATCAGCTTCGCCTGGCCGACCGCGCGCATCGCGGTCATGGGCGCGGAGAGCATGGTCGGGATCATCGGCCGCAAGCGTCTGGCCGAGACGCCCGAAGAGCAGCGCCCGGTGGTGCGTCAGCAGATGATCGACTTCTACAACGCGACGATGGCCACCCCGTGGATCGCCGCCGAGCGCGGCTACATCGACGGGGTGATCGAGCCGTCGCAGACCCGGCTCGAGATCCGCAAGGCGCTGCGGATGTTGCGCGACAAGAACCCGCGCCCGCGCGCCAACCCGCGCAAGCACAGCCTGTTCCCTGTGTAGGAGAAATGCCGCGGCGCGGGTGATTTCCCGGGAGACTATGACTCGTCACAAATTTCCCGGAAAGTCGCCCGCGGCGGCCGACTGGCCGGTCGGCGCCATACCCGACCGACCGGCGCTCATCCCGCTGACCAGCCGCGTTGTGCTCTCGCACAGCCCATTCCGGGATGCGAATGGGTCGGCGGACAAGGTGTGCGCGGGAATAACCGAAAATGCTTGACCGGGATCGGACGGCCGGTTACAAATAGATTTCCCGCCGACCCGAGCCGTTCGAACCGGCCGACGAGAATTGCACGCCAGTGGTTACCGATGTCTTCGATGTGACCGCGGAACTTCCCATCCCCCGCCAGTCGGTCTGGGATCTGCTCCGCGAACCACAGACCTATCAGCGCGTCTTCTCCAATATCGGTGCCTGCGATCCGATGGAGCCGGTGGGCGGACACGCCATGCTCCGGATCCGGGTGGGCACCGCGCACAGCGGGATTCGGGTGCACATCGTGCAGCTGCGCATCCGGCGGTGGTACGAGAGCCTGGAACTGGTCTGCCCGGCGCAGGGCAGCTTCGCCTCGGTGCGTCTGCTGGGCGACGAGCGGCACACCCGGGTGGTGGTCACCCTCTTCGCGCCCGGTCGGATGCATCCGGCCGTCGAGCAGGCCACCAACGCGGTGATCGTCGCGTGGACCGAGCGCGGGCTGCGCCGGCTGTCGGACCTGGTGCGCGGCGCGCCCACCTCGGTGCTCGTCAACGGAGAGAACTCACCGCTGCGCAGACGCGCGGAGGTACTGCGTCACGTGATCGGTGCCGGGATGGTGCCCACCACGCGTCCCGACGTCGGCCTCAAGCAGTTACGCACCCTCACGGCGTGGGGTTTCAATCTCGCGGGCGGGTACGCGGCGGGCGCGATCGCCGAACCCGAGCGCACCGCGCTGATCGACGCGCACGGCGAGCTGACGTTCGGCGAGATGCATCGCCGCACCACCGCGATCGCGGCCGCGCTGGCGGAACTGGGCATGCGCGCGGGCGACTCGGTCGGCCTGCTGTCGCGCAACCATCGCGGCATGGTCGAGACCATGGTCGCGGCGGGCAAACTCGGCATCGACGTCGCGCTGATCAACACCGGCCTGCCCGCCCGCCAGATCGAGGACGTCGTGCAGCGCGACAAGCTCTCGGCACTGTTCGTCGATGACGAATTCGATCCACTGGTCCGGTATCTGCACTCCGACCTGCCCCGCTACAGCACCGGCGCGACCACCGCGTTCCCCGGCAGACTCACCCTCGACGACCTGGCGGGCATGGGGCACACCCGCTTCCGCAGGCCCGCCAATCCCGGCAAGTTCATCGTGCTGACCTCTGGCACCTCCGGCACGCCCAAGGGTGCGCGCAGACCTCAGCCCAAGGGTTTCGGCACCGTCGCGGCACTGCTGTCGCGCATTCCGCTCGAGATGGGCGAGACCATGCTCATCCCCGCGCCCCTGTTCCACACCTGGGGGCTGGCGGCGCTGCAGTTGAGCACCGCGCTGCGCGCGCGGGTGGTGCTGACCGCTCAGTTCGACGCCGAGGAATGCCTGCGCCTGGTCGCCGAGCACCGGGTGCACACCCTGATCGTGGTGCCGATCATGGTGCACCGCATCCTGGAACTGCCCAAGCACGTGCGGTCCCGATACGACACCTCCAGCCTGCGTGTGGTCGCCAGTTGTGGCGCGCCGCTCGCGGCGGGCACCGTGCTGGACTTCATGGACGCCTACGGCGAGATCCTCTACAACGTCTACGGTTCGACCGAGGTCTCCTGGGCCACCGTCGCCTGCCCGGCCGATCTGCTCGCCTCGCCCGCCACCGCGGGCCGCCCACCGCTGGGGACCAGGATCGCGGTGCTCGGTCCCGACCACAAGCCGGTCCCGGTGGGCGCCACCGGGCACGTGTTCGTCGGCAATCACATGCTCTTCGACGGTTACGTCAACGCCGCGCCGCCCGACGAGACCGACGGCATGCTCGACACCGGCGATCTCGGCTATCTCGACGCCTCCGGCCGGCTGTACATCGCCGGCCGCGACGACGAGATGATCATCTCCGGCGGCGAGAACGTCTTCCCACGTCCGGTCGAGGAAGCGCTGTCGTTCCTGCCGCAGGTCCGCGAGGTCGCGGTGGTCGGCGTCCCCGACCGCGAGTACGGTCAGCGGCTGGCCGCGTTCGTGGTGAAAAGGGAAGGCGCCGGGCTGGATTCGGACATGGTGCGCACCTACATCCGCAATCGGCTGAGCCGCTTCTCGGTGCCGCGCGATGTCACCTTCCTCAGCGCACTGCCGCGCGGGGACACCGGCAAGATCCTCAAGCGGCTGCTCGCCGGACCCGGCGGCGAGCCCGCACAGCACCCCATCATCGGCACCATCGCGCCCAATTCCTGACCGGGCCTGCTCGGGCCGCATACGGTGATCACCGCGCGCGGGGCTCGTCCACGGTCTCGGGCCTGCGGTGCCGCAGCGCATCGAGCAGACCCCTGGTGTACTGCGGCGGCGAGGCATGCACCGAGAGCATATTGGCCACCGCGCGATATGCCGCCAGATCGGATTCCTTGTCCAGGTACAGCGCGCCGGTCAGCTGCTGCAGGTACACGATGTCGGGCAGGTCGGATTCGGTGAAGCGCAGCATGGTGAAGCCGCCGTCGGTCAACGCCGGTCCGCCCACGTGATCGGCGAGCACCTGCAGAGTGATGTTGGGTTGTGAGACCGCCTCGATCAATCGGTCCAACTGCTGCCGCCAGACCGTGGATCCGCCGATCGGCCTGCGCAGCGCCGCCTCCTCGACGATCAGCCAGACCTGCGGCGGGTCGGCGCGTTCCAGGATGTGCTGCCTGCGCATGCGCAGCGCGACCCGGCGTTCGACGGCGTCCGCGGGCTTGTCCGGGTGGGCCAGCGTCAGCAGGGCGCGGGCGTAGTCGGCGGTCTGGAGCAGTTCGGGCACGGCCCTGGGCTCGTAGCAGCGGATCAGCCGCGCGCCCTGTTCCAATCCCAGATAGGTGTCGAACCACTTGGGTAGCCAGTCCGAATCGCGGTGCCACCAGCCCGAGGCGTTCGCACGGCGGGCCAGCTCCAGAAACTCGTCGCGCTCGGCCTCGTCGGACACCCCGTACAGCGCCAGCAGATCGACCAGATCACGTTCCCGGAATCCGGTGCGTCCCAATTCGAGTCGGCTGATCTTCGAATGCGAGCCGCGGATCGCCTCACCGGCTTCCTCCCGCGTGATGCCACGCCCCTCACGCAGTCGCCGCAGCTTGCCGCCGAGGATCATTCGAAGCACGGTGGGACCACCTTCGTGCGCGGATTGCCTTGCCGAGGAAGAAGATTCATGACGAGACACGTCGAACAGCCGACCTTCCGTGGAACGCATCCATAGAGTCTGCCATGCGCGAGAGGTATGACTCCACAACTAAACCGGAGTGTCTTCCGTCATATTCCCCACACGGGAACACCGTTTCCCTCAGCCGATTTCCGCGTTGGCTACCCTGGTCCGGGTGCGGCGGACACGGCCGCCGTCCGGTTCGGCGCGAGGAGGGACACGCGATGACACCACGGCAGCGGGTCCGTATCGAGCGGCTACGGACATGGATCGCCACCCTCGTCCTGTGCGCCGCACCCGGACTCGCCGCATGCGGTTCGGATGCCTCCTCCCCGACGACTTCCCCGGCTCCGGCATCCCACACTTCCGCCCCCACGACCGTCCCCCCGCCTGCCACCGCTACGGCGCCGGCCCGCTCCACATCGACCCTCGCGCCACCGACGGTCGACCCCTACGCCGGACAACCGTTGATCGAGCGCGTGGAGTGGACCGAGAGCCAGGACGGGGCCAGGCTGCTGGTCTTCCCCACCCGCGCAGGCCGTGACACCACCTTCCCCCGGGCCGAGGAACGCGCCTGGGCGGAGATCCGCGCCCACTCCCCGGCCGCCGAGTCGCCGGGCATGTACGACCAGTTCGTCTGCCATTGGCACTGGGCCCGACTGGTCCAGCCGGACAAGCCCAGCTGGAACCTCGAGCCCTGGCGCCCCGCCGTCGGGTATGAAGGAACCGTAGCGGCGTCCTGCAATCCCGGCGGTCCCGAGCGTTGACACACCCGGACGGCTCGCGCCGCGAGATCCCGCCTTACCACGAGCGCGACAGGAAGGAATCGACCATGGATGTGGCGATCGCGGGGGGACACGGCAAGATCGCCCTGCGCCTGGCCGAGCAGTTGAGCCGGCAGGGTCATCGCGTACGCGCGCTGATCCGCAATCCCGAGCACGCCGACGACGTCGCGACCACCGGGGCGATCCCGGTGATCCTCGACCTCGAGCAGGCGAGCGTCGACGAGCTGGCCGAGGCCATCGCGGGCTCGGACGCGGCGGTGTTCGCGGCGGGCGCGGGCCCGGGCAGCGGCACGGCGCGCAAGTACACCGTCGACAGGGACGGCTCGATCCTGCTCGCCGACGCAGCGCAACGGGCGGGCGTGCGGCGCTTCGTGCAGATCTCGGCCATGGGCACCGGCGAACCGCCCGCACCGGGCCGCGACGAGGTCTGGAAGGCCTATCTGGAGGCCAAGACCCAGGCCGAGGACGATCTGCGGTCAAGGGACCTGGACTGGACGATTCTGCGACCGGGGCGGCTGGTCGATTCCGCACCGGCCGGGTCGGTCACCCTCAGCACCGAACGGGTGGGTCGCGACAGTATCGCCCGCGCGGACGTGGCCGCGGTGATCGCCGCGCTACTGCCCGCCGCGAATACCGTGCACACCACTCTGGAGCTGGTCGAAGGCGCGACCCCCATCGCGGATGCCGTCGCCGGAATCGTTAGCTGAAAAATTGCCCAACTGATCTGCGTGACAACGGGATCAGAACCTAACAACCGGTCGGATTTAATGCGCCACCGCGCGAGCGGATTCGTTTTCATCACGATTGCGCGTGCCTGCTCCCCTTCCATTGACAGAAGCGGTAGACCAAGAGGGCAAGGCGGACGAGACAGCACGGAACCATCCGGTCACACCGCACGACTCGTTCTCCGAACACACGGTGAGCACCGGCCAGGACCATGCCGGCTCTCACCGATAGCTCCACCCATGCCCGGCCGGGCCCGTCTACACCCGATCCGGCAGGCCACGAGCGGCGACAACATCGCCGCACGACGGGCAGCGTTCGGTATTCACTCGGGGATAATCGGCGGCAGTCATCCATAGCGAGACCTCCCGGTCGACACGATCGGAACCTACTGCGAATACGCGAAAATCCCACCGTGTGAATACAAATGGACCTTGCAGATGTACTTGCATTTGCAAGAGGCACGGTCCTAGACTCGGAATCGCATAGCTGATCAGGGGACAACCAGGGGCGGCTGTTACGGCGAATCGATGGCTATGTCGCCAGAGATTAGCCGCCGCCGAAAGTCAGGGGCGCTCAGATGAATCATTCACTCATTGACGGCCACGTCGGTCTCGTCGAACCCACACCGGCCGTTCAGCCACCGAACGGTAGGACAATGAGCACACCGCCGGCCCGCACCGGGCACGCGCCATCCAGGTACACGCGAGAGACAGCGGTCGCCTTCGTCATCGACGCTGTGGAGTCCACCGGCGCGGCGACGCGCAACGACTTCGACATCGATCGGATCGTCAGCACCGCGCACGAGCTGGCCGAGGACTGGGATCTGAACTCTCTGCAGCCGGAAACCTTCTGGCGGATCGCATCCACCTGCATCAAGCCTTGACATCACCGGCCCGCACCACGCCACGCGAGCGTCGGCGCGTTCGGGCCGGTGGATCGAGCCGCCGTACGACGGCGCAGCCGAAGGATTGCTGTCCGGTGCCTGCCGAGTGGTGATCTCTCGGCTCGGGCCCTGGTTCGGCCCGGATCAGCGACGAAAACAACTGTGGCCTGCCCGGGATCGTTCCGGACAGGCCACAGTTGTCTGTTGTCAGCGGATCACAAGCGGGTGGCGAAATCCTTCAGCCACTCGCGCGATTTATCCGGAGCCATCGCCTGCACACTCAGGCGATCCATCACCGAGCGGTACAGCGCCAGATCCTGGCTGCGTTCCAGGTACAGCGCACTGGTCAAGTGCTCCAGGTACACCACGTCGGGCAGTTCCGCCTCCGCGAAACGCAGGATGCTGAACGAACTCCCCGCGGCGGCGTGCTCACCCGCCGAATACGGCAGGACCTGCACGGTCACATTGGGCAGATCGGAGTACTCGATCAGATGCTCGATCTGCTCGAGATGCACCCGCGAGCCGCCGACCGGCCGATGCAGCGCGGCCTCGTCGATGACGGCCCACACGATCGGTGGATCGGTACGGCGCAGAATGTCCTGCCTGCGCCGACGGACGGCTACCCGTCGGTCGGTGTCCGCGTTGTCGCTTCCCAGTGCGAGCACCGCCCTTGCGTAATCCGGTGTCTGCAACAGGCCGGGCACCAAGTGCGCCTCGTAGGTGCGAATCTTGCTGGCCGCCTGTTCCAGCCCCAGGTACGTGCCGAACCACTGTGGAAGCAGATCGCTGTAGCGATGCCACCACCCCGGCTCGTTCGCCCGCCGCGCGAGATCGAGGAAGGCCTCGCGCTCGGCGGGATCCGTGACACCGTAGAGAGTGAGGAGATCCCGGATGTCACGTTCCTTGAAACCCGTTCGCCCCAACTCGAGACGACTGATCTTGGCATGCGAGCCGCGGATCGCGTCACCCGCTGCCTCGCGGGTGATATTGCAGCTCTCCCGTAGCTTTCGCAGCTGACCGCCGAGCGCGATCCGCAACACGGTCGGACCACGTTCCGCAGCCGGTCGAGGCGCACGGCCGCCGTCGTGAGGTTGCGCATTGGGATCTGCGATCATTGAGCTCGTCTCCGATACTCGAGTTTGCCCACCAGTGTGTCACATACGTCGTCGCGCCAAGAACAGCTGAGCGTTACAGCCATGGCGAACCCCCTGGCATCCGCTCGGCGTCGCAGGACTCACCGCATTGATCCCAATGTTACCTTTCAGTTAGTCAAATCGTCGAATTCTCCCGCCTTCGCGCCGCGAACGAACGCGTCGATCTCCGGGCGGGTGTAGAAGACGACCGGACCTTCGGGGTCACGCGAGTTACGCAGGGCCACACGACCATCGGTCGCCTCGGCCAGTTCGACGCAGTTGCCGCCGCTGGGGCCACTGAACGAGCTCTTGCGCCAAGCACCGGTGACACGGTGCGCCTTGTTCTCCGACATATCCACTCCTCTGTGCGCAGTGCGAGAGATTCGTACGAGTCGGTTGTGCAGATGCAAACTCAAACGTTCTTGCATCTGCACCGCCGCGCGAACGATAGCACGGAGTTCGCCGCGTGTGGCGTTGTGCGACAATCTTTTTCGGACCTACCGGTCGGCTTTGTTACACCGGTTGAAGACTGTCCGGTACGGGCGTGCTCAGCTATCGCATCCGCACCGCTCGGGGCGCACGAATCTTGTACTGTCACAGAGCAACATCGGATGTACCGATATTCGCGACACGCCCGCGCCGATTATCCGGCGCGCCGCAGCGGGATGGTGCGTCCACCACGAAGTACATCGCTCGTCCGAGCTCGTCCGAGGAGTCGTACACAATGCCCGAAACCAACGCACCCTTGATCCGGACCGATATCCCGCATTCCGCGCGCATCTGGAATTACTGGATGGGCGGGAAGGACTACTACGAAATCGACCGGGTCGCAGGCGACGCGGGCATCGAGGTCGACCCCGACATCACCACCATGGCGGTCCAGTCGCGACAGTTCCTCATCCGCGCCGTGAGTTATCTGGCCGGCGAGGTCGGCATCCGTCAGTTCCTCGACATCGGCACCGGCCTGCCGACCATGCAGAACACCCACGAGGTCGCCCAGGGCATCGCCCCCGAGACCAAGGTCGTCTACGTCGACAACGATCCGCTGGTGCTGACCCACGCACGCGCGCTGCTGACCAGCACCACCCCCGAAGGCGTGACCACCTACGTGGACTGCGACTTCCACGACGCCGATCAGATCGTGGCCGACGCCCGCAACGTGCTCAACTTCAACGAGCCGGTCGCCGTGATGTTCATGGGCGTGCTCGGCCATGCCAAGACCTACGACGAACTGCGCCGCATCGTGGACACCGTGCTCGCCGCGGTGCCCTCCGGCAGCTACCTCGTCATGTGGGACGGCACGATCGACAACCCCAACTACGTCGCGCTGTGCAAGAACTACGCCGAGACCGGCGGCGTCCCGTACACCGCGCGCACCCAGGACGAGATCCGCGCCGTCTTCGACGACCTGGAGTTCGTCGAGCCCGGATTCAGCTCCATCACCGAGTGGCGTCCCGACGCCACCCAGGTGGGCGAGGTCAGGCCGATCTCGGCGTACGGCGGCGTCGCGCGCAAGCCCTGACGCGTCACCGGAATTTCTTGCGGCACAACGCAGGCCGCCGTCCGAACGGACGGCGGCCTCGTCATTTCCAGACCGCCCGGAATCCTTTCGGATGTACTTGCATCTGTAAGCGACAGATGCATAAACTTCCGGCAAACATCAACCGGGGAGGTGCGCCGAACCCGTAGGCGCGACTTCGATTTCGGTGTCCGTCCGTCACGACACCGATGCGTGAGAATCGCCTCCCCATCGCGACAGGCGAGGGCGGTCCGATGAGCCAACCATTGCGAACCCCGTACCCGGCCGGCATCGGTGCCGCGACCGGTACGGGAACCGACATGCTGCCGGCCCGCGCGGACACCCTGCGCGCCAGGATGTTCACCGAGATCGCCGCTGCCGACTGCACGACCGAGCCGAACGGGCTGACCTATCGTCGCGCCCGCGACATCCTCCAGGTGCACGAGGTGCACGGACCACGCTGCAGGCAATGGCTGGCAGCGGCGGCCTACCTATCGGCGGGCCTGGACGACGAATGAGAGCGGGGCGCCGGTATCGCACCGACGCCCCGCCCGAGCCCGACCGCGATGTCACCAGCGCAACACGGGCTTCACGATCTTTCCCGCGCGCTGGTCGTTCAGCGCGCTATCGATCTCGGCGCTGGGATAGACCGATACCAGTCGCTCCAACGGAAGCCGGCCGGCGCGATAGAGCTCCAGCAGCCGCGGGATGAACACCGACGGCACGGAATCGCCCTCGAGGCAGCCGCGAATGCTCTTGCCGTTCATCACCAGATCGCGCACATCCACCGGCGGAGTGCCCGAGCCGAGCCCCAGCGCGACGACCGTTCCGCCGACCGCGAGCGCGCGCACCGCGTCGCCGAGCACCGCGGGAATGCCGGTGGTGTCCACGGCGTGCGCCGCCCCGGTTCCGGTGAGTGCGCGAATCCGCTCCACCGTGTCGCCCTCGGCGGGATCGATCACTTCGGCCGCACCGAGTTCGACAGCGAGATCGCGACGCCGCGGCGAGGTCTCCACCACGACCGTGCGCAGCCCGTCGACGGTGTCGGCCGCCAGCAGCGCGGCCATCCCGACCGCGCCCGCGCCGAACAGCGCCAGCCAGGAATCCCCCTGCGGGTTCAGGACATTGAGCACCGCACCGGCACCGGTCTGGAAGCCGCAGCCCAACGGCGCGGCGAGCGCGAGATCCACCGAAGGGTCGACCACGACGGTGTTGTCCTCGGTGGACAGCGCGTAGCCCGCGAGACTGGACTGGCCGAAGAAGCCGTCGAGCACGCGCGCGCCGTCCACGGTGACCCGCGGCGTTCGGTCGGAACGGCTGCCGAAGGTGTTCAGCGCGTTCGCCTTCAGGCAGTAGGCCGGACGCCCCGCGGCACAGTTGCGGCAGTCGCGGCAGTGCCGGAAGGTGAGCACTACGTGGTCACCCGGACGCACCGAGACGACCTCCGCACCGACCTCCTCGACGATGCCCGCCCCCTCGTGACCGAGCAGCACCGGCCGCTGGGCCGAACCGGCGGGGCGGCTGACCAGATCGGTGTGGCAGATGCCGGACGCCACGATGCGCACCAGGATTTCGTTCGCCCGCGGCCCGTCCAGGGTCACCTGCTCCAGGCTGAACGGCTCCCCCGGATCACGGGAGAGCGCGGCGGTCGTGACGGTGGTCATCAGGCCGTGCCCCGGTCGAGGTCGCGCTCGAGCAGGAAGTAGAAGTGCTCGCCGCGGCTGAGCACCAGCTCGGGCCTGCCGTTCATGATGCCCATGAGGGTGTTCTCGTCGAGCCACTTGAAGTGGTCGAATACCGCGCGCCCGTCGTAGACCATGGTCGCGGTGACCTCGCCGCGGAACTCGATGTTCCACAGCGTCGCCTCGCCCTGGCCGAGCTCGATATTCGAGAACAGCGCGCCTTCGTCGTCACGGCAGATCAGCGGCTTGGCGTCGTCGAGCGCCAGGAAATGCTTGCCGTGCCAGCGACTGGCGGCCAGCGCATTGCACAGCGGATGGCCGGTCCGGAAGGCGGCGCCGCGCCATTGCCCGAGGATGTCCTCGGCGCGCGCGGTGGGCAGCTGGGACCAGAGCTGGTCCAGATCGCGGGGCGAGACGCCCTCGCCCACCTCGCGCAGCACCCGCCAGTCGATCCGATCGGTCGTCACAGTCCCTACCTCCGCACAGTATCGGCTCCGCTGCCGCCGCCGTCGACTATCGCGGCGGCTGCCCGGCGCATCCGAACCCGACGATATATCCGAACCAAATGGTTCGGCAAGCTAGGATCAGCGCCATGCGTGCAGCAGGAGAGGCCACCCGGGACCGGATTCTCGCCGCGGCGAAGGCGGAGTTCGCCGAGTTCGGCGTGGCGGGCGCGCGTATCAACCGCATCGCGATGGCAGCGCGGGCCAGCAAGGACCGCCTGTACGCCTACTTCCCCGGCAAGGACGAGTTGTACGCGGCGGTGACCCAGCGGTGGGCGGCGCAGACCACCGCGGAGACAGCGCTGTCGGCCGATGATCTGCCCGGCTATGTCGGGCGGCTGTTCGACCACTTCATGGCCAACCCGGACAACGCCCGGCTACAGGCCTGGGCCGATCTCGAGCCGGCCGCGCACGAAGCCGTCGTCGAGATACTGCGTGCCGAGGTCGCGCCGAAGCTCGCCGAGGTCAGACGCGGCCAGGCCGCGGGCACGGTGACCACGGAATTCCATCCGATCACACTGCTGCGCATTCTCACCGACATGGCCCGCACGTCGGCCACCCATGCCGTGCAGGCCACCGACGAGGCGAGCCGGGCGGCTCAGCGCGAGGCCATCGTGCTGGCGGCGCGGCGCTTGGTGGAGCCGCGCGGCTGATGAGCGAGCTACGCTGCGAGACAACCGTTTTCGCGCGATCTCCTCAGCGGTCCGGCGCGTCACCGTAGACGATCAGCCAGATCGCGCGACCGAGCGCCCTGGCCATGGCTTCGTCGTCGGGACCGGAATCCCTCGCGAAGGCCGTGGCGATAGAACGTTCCACCATCGATGTCAGCACCACCGCGGTCGCGGCCGGATCGATGCCCGGATCGACACGGCCCGCCTCGCGTTCGGATTCCAGCCGGGCGCGCACGATCTCGACGAAGGCCGCCACCCGGCTGCGCCAGTAGTGGCCGACGTCGCGGTCGTAGGAGGCGACCTCGGCCAAGGCCAGCAACAGGAAACGGTGCTCACGGAAGCCGGCGATCATGGTGCCGATCGCGGCGACGACTCCGGCCTGTTCGTCGGCGTGTTCGTCCTGCCACCAGTATTCGGCGGCGCGGAACAGATCCGCGGTCGCCAGCTCGGCCATGCGGACGAGCAGCCTGCTCTTGTCCGGGAAGTAGCGGTAGAACGTCGAGCGCGCCGACCCGGACGCCGCGGCGATCCGCTGCACCGCGATCTCGGTGAACGGCGTCCCGTCGGCGAGCAGTTCCTCCACAGCGGCCAGGACGCGCTGCTCGAATTCCGCGCGCCGATCGTCGTCCGATTTACGCGCGGTCTTCCGGACCCGGGTCAGTGACGCCATCGGGCGCCCGTCGCATTGCCGGCGCCCCGGCGCCGCCCCGATCGGCCGAATGACTGCATGTCGCCCATTCTGCCCGCACATGTGCGGTTGTTGACAATCGGCCGGACCGACCTCACCATAATCGGACAGTGTGTCCGAGACTAGGTGACCGAGGGGTTCCGATGGACGGCTCGCCCGCCGCGCAGAGCGAAGAAACCGAGGTCATCGTGGTGGGCGCGCGCTGCGCCGGGTCCGCGGCCGCGGTCGCCTTCGCGCGCGCCGGGCGCTCCGTGGTGGTCCTCGACGCCGCGAAATTTCCCTCGGACACGTTGTCCACCCACCTGCTGTGGCCGGCGACGGTCGCCGAGTTGGGCCGGGTGGGCGCGTTGGCGCGAGTGCGAGAGATCGGCGCACCGGAACTGCGGTCCGCCTTCGCGGCGGGATCCGGAGTGGGCGTCCACTCGGATTTCACTCCGGCCGACGGCATCGACTACGCACTGTGCGTGCGGCGCACCGGTCTCGACGCCGCGCTCGTCGACACCGCGCGGGCGGCCGGCGCGCAGGTGCGCGAGGGGTCGCGGGTAGCGGAACTGCTCTGGGAGGGGCGGCGTTGCGTCGGTGTCCGTTACACCGATGCCGCGGGCACGCACGATCTGCGCGCCGCGCTGGTGGTCGGCGCGGACGGCAGGCGCAGCACGGTCGCCCGGCTGACCGGCGCCGAGACACCGTGGCTGACGGTTCCGAGCGGGCGGGATTGCTTCTTCGCGTACTGGCGCGATGCCGCGGACTCGTGGCGGCACGTCGCCGCGCAATGGCGCGAGGGCGCGGATCTCGGCACTGCCTTTCCGTGTGAGGAGGGCTTGGTGCTCAGCCTGGTGCAGCCGCCCGCTTCCGCCGAGAAGTCGCGCCCCGGTGTCGCCGAACGCCGTTATACCGAGGCGCTGCAACGACTTCCCGGACTGACCGAGCGGCTGTCCGGCTGTGAGCGGGTCGGCCGGGTGCGCTCGGCGACGGGGATCGAGTCGTATTTCCGGCACGCGGCGGGGCCCGGTTGGGCGCTGGCCGGAGACGCGGGCCACTTCAAGGACCCGGTCACCGCACAGGGCATTCGCGACGCACTGCGCTACGGGCGGCTGCTGGGCGAGATGGCGGCCCCGGTCCTCGACGATCGCGCCGAACTCGATGCGCTACTGCGAGATTGGGAGCACAAGCGGGTGGCCGAGTGCCTGGAGATCTTCCAGTGGACCAATCGGCTCGCGCGTGGCACGGCGATGAATTCCCTCGAGATCGAGCTGTACCGCAAGGCCGCCACCGACCGCGGGCTCGCCTCGCAGGTCACCGCAATCTTCTCCCGCACCAAGCGACCCTCCGACATCCTCGGACCGGCCCGCAGCGTCGAGCTCACCGTCCGCGCGCTGCGCCGTTCTTTTCCCGCCGTCACCCCGGTGCTCGCCGATGTCGCCGGTGAGGCGCGCGATCTGGTCTCCGATTGGTGGCAGGCCCGCGGCGTCATGGCCGGTCGGCAGCTGCCGCATTCCCCGGCCACCGCTGTGACCACGACTCCGACCGCCGTCTGTTCAGGAGAGCGACATGGATGACAAGCGAACCGCTAGCGGACCCACCCGCCGCGACGTGCTGCGCGGCGCGCTGGCCGCGGGCATCGGCCTGGCCGCCA